>NC_011071.1:3124166-4505000 GCF_000020665.1 Stenotrophomonas maltophilia R551-3
CGACGAGGAACCGTTCGACTCGGTGATTTCCGAGACAACGCGGATGGTGTACGGGAACGACTCCAGCGACGGCATCACTGCCAGCACGCCGCGCTTGGCCAGACGGCCGTGACCGATTTCGCGACGCTTCGGGCCCATCATGCGGCCGGTCTCACCCACCGAGTAGGGGGGGAAGTTGTAGTGGAACAGGAAGTTTTCCTTGTACTCACCGGAGACGGCATCGATGACCTGGCCATCACGGGCGGTGCCCAGGGTGATGGTCACGATGGCCTGGGTCTCGCCACGGGTGAACAGCGAGGAACCGTGGGTACGCGGCAGCACGCTGGTCTTCACCGCAATCGGGCGGACGGTGTCCAGCGCACGGCCGTCGATGCGGACCTTGGTGTCCAGCACCGAGTTGCGCATGGTGCTGTATTCCAGCTCGCCGAATTCCTTCGACAGTTCGGCCGGGTTCCAGCCTTCGGCGGCAACGCGGCCGGCCAGCGACTCGACCACGTCCTTCTTGATCGCCGAGATGGCGTCACGGCGCTGCAGCTTGTCACGCACCTGGAAGGCTTCGCCCAGGCGCGGGCCGACCGCTTCCTGCACGGCGCTGATCAGCGCGGTGTTCTTGGCCGGGGCTTCCCAGGTCGACGGCTTGGTGCCGGCTTCGACGGTCAGCTCGTTGATGGCGTTGATGACCTTCTGCATTTCGCGGTGACCGAAGGTCACGGCGCCCAGCATCACGTCTTCGGACAGCAGCGCGGCTTCGGATTCCACCATCAGCACGGCGTTGGCGGTACCGGCAACGACCAGCTCCAGCTGCGATTCCTTCAGCTCGGATACGGTCGGGTTGAGGATGTACTCACCGTCCTTGTAACCGACCTTGGCGGCAGCGATCGGGCCCTTGAACGGGGTACCGGCCAGCGACAGCGCGGCCGAAGCACCGATCAGCGCCGGGATGTCACCGTCGATCTCCGGGTTCAGCGACATCACCGTGGCGATGATCTGGACTTCGTTCTTGTAGTCTTCCGGGAACAGCGGACGGATCGGACGATCGATCAGGCGCGAGATCAGGGTTTCCTTCTCGGTCGCGCGGCCTTCGCGCTTGAAGAAGCCACCCGGGATGCGGCCACCGGCGTAGAACTTCTCCTGATAGTCGCAGGTCAGCGGGAAGAAGTCCTGGCCCTCACGCGCGCTCTTGGCGGCAACGGCGGAGACCAGCAGCACGGTGTCGTCGAACTTGACGATGACGGCGCCACCGGCCTGGCGGGCGATTTCGCCAGTCTCAAGCGTGACGGTGTGCTTGCCGTACTGGAAGGTTTTGGTGATTTTTGCCACGGATGGATGTCCTTGGGGATGCTGTCTGCGAATTGGACCGTCGGCGACCCTTGCCGCCAGCGGGTGACCGGATCGTTCCGGCCTGAATCGGGGATTGCGGTGCTACAAAACAAAACCGCGGCGCATCGCTGCGCCGCGGGGGATTCGTTGCTTAGCGACGCAGGCCAAGCTTCTCGATCAGGGCCTTGTAACGCTCGACGTCCTTCTTCTTCAGGTAGTCGAGCAGGCTGCGACGGCGGTTGACCATCTGCAGCAGGCCGCGGCGGCTGTGGTGGTCCTTCTTGTGGGTCTTGAAGTGGCCGGTCAGCAGTTCGATGCGGGCGGTCAGCAGTGCAACCTGGACTTCCGGGGAGCCGGTGTCAGCCGAGCTGCGCTTGTTGTCTTCAATGACCTTCTGGGTGTCGATCGACATTTCTTTTTTCTCAGTGATGCGTGGCCGGCAGGAACGCGCTTCGCGCACCGCCAGGCTCGCCGTGGACTACGAGGATGAAACCTGCGCAAGGCAGGCTGCCGGAAAACGGCCGCGAAATTGTAACGGGCAGGGGCCTCCGGGACAAGGTCCGGGGCTGAACCGGCCTGCCCGGGTCAGAGGTTGAAACGACGCTGCGGCGCCAGCAGCCCGCTGTCATCGACCTGGCCCAGCCCCTGGACAACCGCGTCCGGACCAAACACGGCAACCAGCCCGCGTGGCCAGGACGGATCGCGCTGGCGCTGGCCGACACAGAAGCGGTGGACCTGGTCGGCATCCAGCTCGACCCGTGGGTATTCAGCCAGGCCGGCCGCCAGCGGCAGCAGCAGCGCGTCCATGCCGGCCTCATCGCCCGCCTCGACCATCGCCCGCAGCTGGTCCAGGGTGACCATGGCCGGCTGGTGGAAGGGCTCGACCCAGAGCCGGCGCAGCGCACTGATATGGGCACCGCAGCCCAGGCTTTCACCGAGGTCACGGGCCAGGCTGCGGATGTAGGTGCCCGAGCCGCAGGTCACGCGCAGGCGCAACTGCTCCGGCTGCTGCTCCAGCACCTCGATGGCATGGACCTGGACCTCGCGCTCGGGTGCCTCGATGGCATCCCCACGGCGGGCCTTCATATACAGCGGTTCACCGCCCTGCTTCAGCGCCGAATAGATCGGGGCACGCTGGCGGATGCTGCCGGTCAGCGGCGCCAGCGCGGCCTGCAGCGCCTCGGCACTGATCTGCGGCACCGGGCGCTGCAGCAGCACCTGGCCCTCAGCATCGTCGGTGTCGGTGGTCTGGCCGAGCACGATCTCGGCGTCATAAGCCTTGGCCGAGCCCAACAGCAGGCCGGCGATCTTGGTCGCCTCGCCGAAGCACAGCGGCAACAGGCCGGTGGCCAACGGATCGAGGCTGCCGGTGTGGCCGCCCTTCTCGGCACGGAACAGGCGGCGGGCCACCTGCAGTGCGGCGTTGGAGCTCATGCCGGCGGACTTGTCGAGCAGCAGGATGCCATCCAGGCGGCGGAACTGAATTCGGGTCATGACAGGTACGGGTAGCGCCGGGCCATGCCCGGCGAGCGCGCAGCGCGGTCTGCATCAGACATCACGTTGCCGGAATGCAACAACGCCGGGCATGCCCGGCGTCGCGCGGTTATTCGTCGTCGCCTTCGCGACGCTTCTCCGCGGCCAGCGTATCGGGCAGGTCGCGCAGGATGTTGTCGATATGCTCACCGCGATCGACCGAGTCGTCGTAGTGGAAATGCAGCTCCGGCACGTGGCGCAGCTTCATCGCCCGGGCCAGGTCCATGCGCAGGCGATAGCCCAGCTCCTTCAGGCCGGCGACGGCTTCGGCCGAACGCTCGGGCATCAGTGCGGTGACGAACACCTTGGCATGGGCCATGTCACGGGTGATTTCCACGTCGGACACGCTCACCGAGGGCAACCCATGCTCACGCACGGCGTTGTGCACCAGGGTGCCGAGTTCACGGCGCAGCTGGGCGGAGACACGGTCGGTTCGGTGGAAAGTCTTGGGCACGAGGGACTCTTGGTTCAGTTGTCGCCCGACCAACGGTCGGGCGCTACTCTTGATTCAATGGTCGCCCGACCAACGGTCGGGCGCTACTACATGGTACCCGACCGTTGGTCGGGTTCTACATCATGGTAGGGCCCGACCGTTGGTCGGGCCACTGCACAGCATTACAGGGTGCGCGGCACTTCAATACGCTCGAAGCACTCGATCTGGTCACCCGGCTTGACGTCGTTGTAGGCCTTCACCGCGATACCGCATTCGGTACCGTTGCGGACTTCCTCGACGTTTTCCTTGAAGCGGCGCAACGATTCCAGCTCGCCTTCGAAGATCACCACGCTGTCGCGCAGGACGCGGATCGGCTTGTTGCGCTTGACCACGCCCTCGATGACCATGCTGCCGGCCACGGCGCCCAGCTTGGAGCTGCGGAACACGTCACGGACCTCGGCGATACCGATGATCTCTTCGCGGATCTCGACGCCCAGCAGACCGGAGGCCACCTGCTTCACCTGATCGATCACGTCATAGATGATCGAGAAGTAACGCAGGTCCACGCCGTTGGATTCGATGATGCGGCGGGCCGAAGCATCCGCACGCACATTGAAGCCGATGACGGTGGCCTTCGAAGCGGCCGCCGAATTGGCGTCCGACTCGGTGATGCCGCCCACGCCGGAGTGGATCACGTTGATGCGGATGTCTTCGTTGGACAGCGCGACCAGTGCCTGGCTCAGTGCCTGCACCGAACCCTGCACGTCGGCCTTGATGACCAGGTTGAGGACCTGCTGGCCCTCGCCCTTGCCCAGGGTCGCCATGATGTCTTCCATGCGGCTGCCAGCGGTGGCGACCAGGCGCGATTCACGGCGCTTGGTTTCACGCTGCTGGGCAACGTCCTTGGCCAGGCGCTCGTCGTCGACGACGACGAAGTCGTCACCGGCTTCCGGCACGCCGGACAGGCCCAGGACCTGTACCGGGATGGACGGCCCGGCGAACTCCGGCTGCTTGCCGGTTTCGTCGAACAGGGCACGCACGCGGCCGTACTGGATGCCGCACACCAGGTAGTCGCCCTTCTTCAGGCGGCCCTGCTGCACCAGCACCGTCGCGACCGGGCCGCGGCCCTTGTCCAGCGAGGATTCGATGACCACACCATTGGCGCGGCCTTCGTCGACGGCCTTCAGTTCCAGCAGTTCGGCCTGCACCGACACCGCGTCCAGCAGGTCGTCGATGCCCAGGCCGGTCTTGGCCGAGATCTCCACCATCTGGATGTCACCACCGAAGTCTTCGGCCACGACCTGCTCGGAGAGCAGTTCGTTCTTGACCCGCATCGGGTCGGCACCGGACTTGTCGATCTTGTTGATGGCCACGATCAGCGGCACACCCGCCGAACGGGCGTGCTGGATCGCTTCCTTGGTCTGCGGCATGACGCCGTCGTCGGCTGCAACCACCAGCACCACGATGTCGGTCAGCTTGGCACCGCGGGCACGCATCGAGGTGAACGCGGCGTGGCCCGGGGTATCCAGGAAGCTGATGACGCCCTTCGGCGTATCGACGTGGTAGGCACCGATGTGCTGGGTGATGCCGCCGGCTTCGCCGGTGGCGACCTTGGTACGGCGGATGTAATCCAGCAGCGAGGTCTTGCCGTGGTCGACGTGGCCCATGATGGTGACCACCGGCGGACGCTGCACGGCTTCGCCCTGGTTCTCGCCAGCGGAGGCGAGCAGTGCGTCTTCGGCATCGTTGTCGTTGGCACGGATGGCCTTGTGCCCCAGCTCTTCGGTGACCAGCGCGGCGGTGTCATGGTCGATGGACTGGGTGATGGTGGCCATCACGCCCATCTTGAACAGCGCCTTCACCACCTCGCCACCCTTCAGCGCGAGCTTCTGCGCCAGGTCGGCCACGGTGATGGTCTCGCCGATCGCCACTTCACGCACCACCGGCGCGGTCGGACGTTCGAAGGCGTGCGGACCAGCGTTGTTGCCACCACGCGACATGTCGCGACGGCCACCGCTCTGGTTGCGGCCACCCGGACGACCACGGTTGTTGCTGTTGTTGCTGTTGCCACGACGCGCACGGTCGGCAGCCGACAGATGCATCTGGCCGGCGAAACGGTCGCCCGGGCCACGCTCGTTGCGCGGCGCGCTGCGGTTGTTGCGGTCGTCGCTGCGCGGCGGCGGCGGCGGAGCACCACGCGGCGCAGCCGGGGCGGCAGCCGGGGCGCGCGGCGGGCGCGGCGCGGTTTCGTCGATAGGAGCGCGTACCTTGGGCTTGCTGGCAGCCAGCGCCTCGGCAGCCTTGGCAGCAGCCGCAGCCTCCTCGGCCGCCTTCTTCTCGGCTTCAGCACGCTCCTTGGCGGCAACCTCTTCCTCACGGGCACGGACGATGGCCTCGTCACGCAGACGATCCTTCTCGGCCAGCGCCTGCTGTTCGGCAAGGTTGCGGGCACGCGACTCTTCCAGCTTGCGCAGGATGTCGGCGCGCTCTTCGTCCGGAGTCATGGCGCGAGCACCATCCTTGACGTAGGTACGCTTCTGGCGCACCTCGACATTCACGGTCGTCTTGCTACGACCGGAATTGACCGTCACTTCCTGCTGCTTCCGGCGGTTGAGCGTGATCTTCTTTGCAGACTGATCGGTCTCTTCCGGGGCCTGCTCGGGCTTGCCGTGCGAACGACGAAGGAAGCCCAGGAGCTTTACCTTCTCGGAGCTGGTCACGACCTGGTCGGGACCGCTGAACTTCATGCCGGCACCGGCCAGCTGTTCCAGCAGTTTTTCGACCGGCGTGTTGACCAGTTCGGCAAGCTTGCGGATGGTGGTTTGCTGCGACATTCGGATCCTATGATCTTGTGGGCGCCCCCCCGCATGTGGAGGTGGCGCGGATTCTACGCCCTGAGCGGCTCAGGGCCCTGTTCATTGCCGGCTCATTCGCCGCGTTCCAGTCGGGCGATCTCCTCGGCACGGGCGGCCAGGATCAGCGCAGCGGCGCGCGCCTGATCCAGTCCTTCGATGCCGAAGTCCATGACCTCGTCGGCGGCCAGGTCGGACAACTCCTCGCTGGTGCGCACGCCGTGGCCGGCCAGCGCATACGCGGTGGCTTCGTCCATGCCCTTCAGGGACAGCAGGTCCTGCGCCGGCTGGCCGTCTTCAAGGCCTTCCTCGACTGCCAGGGCCTCATTGAGCAGCGCATCGCGGGCACGAGCGCGCAGCTCTTCGACGATGTCTTCGTCGAAACCTTCCACGGCCAGCAGTTCGCCGACCGGTACATATGCGATTTCCTCGACGGTGCCGAAGCCTTCGCTGACCAGGATGCCGGCGATTTCCTCGTCCACTTCCAGCTTGTCCATGAACAGCTGGCGGGCCGAAGCCTGCTCGGCCTCCGACTTGGCGGTGACCTGGTCCTGGGTCATCACGTTGAGCTGCCAGCCGGTCAGGCGGCTGGCCAGGCGCACGTTCTGGCCGCCCTTGCCGATCGCCTGGGCCAGGCGGTCTTCGGCAACGGCCAGGTCCATCGAATGCTTGTCTTCATCGACGATGATCGACTGCACTTCGGCCGGCGCCATCGCATTGATGACGAAGTTGGCCGGGTTGTCGTTCCACAGCACGATGTCCACGCGCTCGCCATTGAGCTCGTTGGACACGGCCTGCACGCGCGAACCGCGCATGCCGATGCAGGCGCCGATCGGATCGGTGCGCTGGTCGTGGGCGAGCACGGCGATCTTGGCGCGGTCACCCGGATCACGGGCACAGGCCTTGATTTCCACCAGGCCCTGGCCGACTTCCGGCACTTCCAGCTTGAACAGCTCGATCATGAATTCCGGGGCGGCGCGGCTGATGAACAGCTGCGGGCCACGCGGCTCCGAGCGCACTTCGGCCAGGTAGCCGCGCACGCGGTCACCCGCGCGCAGCACGTCGCGCGGAATGCCCTTGTCCTTCGGAATGAAGCCTTCGGCGTTGCCGCCCAGGTCGACATAGATGTTGCCGCGCTCGGCGCGCTTGACCACACCGGTGATCAGCTCGCCAACGCGGTCCTTCCATGCATCCACGACCTGCTGGCGCTCGGCTTCGCGCACGCGCTGCACGATCACCTGCTTGGCAGCCTGGGCGGCGATGCGGCCGAAATCCGGGTTTTCGATCTGCTCTTCGATGTAGTCGCCGACATCCACGCCTTCGGCTTCGTCGACGGCATCCATCAGGCGGATCTGACGGTCCGGCGATTCCATGACCACGTCATCGGCCACCACTTCCCAGCGGCGGAAGGTTTCGTAGCTGCCATCCTTGTGGTCGATGACCACGCGGGTCAGCACTTCCTCGTCGGGATAGCGCTTCTTCGCTGCCGAGGCCAGGGCGGCCTCGATGGCATCGAAGATCACTTCACGCGGCACGCCCTTCTCGTTGGCGACTGCGTCGACTACCAGCAACAGTTCCTTGCTCATTGGCTCACTCCGCGCGCGGCTTCTTTGCCGCCGGCTCGTTGGAAGAAGAATTCGTTTTCGGCTTCGGACGCTTCGGTGCCGGACCGGTCGGCTTGCTCGGGGCGAGCCCCAGCGCGACCCAGTCGGGCATGATCCGTGCCTTGTCGATGTTGTCCGCCGACACGACCACTTCGGCCTTGTCGACGATGAAGGTGATGGCGCCTGCGGCTTCGTCGATCGCCTCGATGCGGCCCTGCAGGCGACGACGGTTGTCCTGCGGCAGCTTCAGCGTGACCTTGGCCGACTCGCCGAGGTGACGGCCGAACTGCTCCAGGTTGAACAGCGGACGATCGACACCCGGCGAAGACACTTCCAGCGTGTAGTTGCCGCTGATCGGGTCTTCGACGTCCATCTGTGCCGACACTTCGCGGCTGACCCGCTCGCAGTCGTCGACATTGATGATGCGCTCCGGCTGCTCAGCCAGCGGCACGTCGATGTAAAGGCGCAGGGTCGCACCGCCGGGGGCCGGCAGATACTCAACGCCCAGCAGCTCCAGGCCCAGCGACACAACGGTCGGGGCGAGCAGATTCGCGATGTCGGTTGCCTTGTCGCTCACAGCCTGCCTTGATCTCTTGGTTGGGTGCCGGCCTTGGCCGGCGTGGAAACATGACGCCCCGGAAACGACAAAGGGCCCGCTGGGCCCCTTTTCCGGAAAGACTCCGGTGACTGGATTCCGGTTGCAACCTGCATTGCCTGCCGGTTGCGGCCCTCCTTCCGGGTGTGGACTCCCGCTGGGAGGCCGCCTTCAGGGGTACTGCTAGGCCGCTGATGATAGCGACTGCACCGCGCTGGTGCAAGGCTTGGACCCGCCTGAAACCGGCCGCTTCGCTCGCCGGGCATGGCCCGGCGCTACCGGCACGCCGCGCGGTGGTAGCGCCGGGCCATGCCCGGCGGATCGAGCGGAAGCGCAAAAGAAAAACGCCTTCGAAGCAGGACTTCGAAGGCGCATTCTTTACTTGGTAGCGGGGGCAGGATTTGAACCTGCGACCTTCGGGTTATGAGCCCGACGAGCTGCCAGACTGCTCCACCCCGCATCAGAAGCGGAATTATGAGGCATGGCTTCAAAACATGCAAGCTTTTCCTCATTCATCAAACCGGTTGGCGCCGATATGAAGTTGGTAGCGGGGGCAGGATTTGAACCTGCGACCTTCGGGTTATGAGCCCGACGAGCTGCCAGACTGCTCCACCCCGCACCGGAAGTGTTTGAACTGCTGCCCTACTCTTTCGAGGAGGGCTACCGCAACGATGTTCTGGCTGAACCGCTGCAGTGACAACTCAGGCTGCGCATATTACACGAATCGCGCAGCTTTGTGTCAACTTTTATGCAATATGCGCAAATGCCTGCTGGCACCAGACCATGATCGGGTTCCAGGCCAGGCCCAGCGCCAGCAGCGCCAGTGCATTCACGCCCAGCACCAGGCCCAGCACGCGGTCGTTGCTGCGCGGCATGGCCTCGCCCACCGGCTCATCGAAGTACATGACCTTGATGACGCGCAGGTAGTAGAAGCAGCCGACCACGGCACACAGCACGCCCAGGATGGCCAGCCACAGCAGGCCACCATTGATGGCTGCGCCCAGCACCGCCAGCTTGGTCCAGAAGCCCAGGAACGGCGGAATGCCAGCCAGCGACGCCATGATGCACAGCACCAGGCCGGCCATCCACGGGTTGCGGGCATTCAGACCCTTGAAGTCTTCGATGTTCTCGGCTTCGAAGCCGGCACGCGACAACGCGATGATCGCGCCGAAGGCCGCGGTCGACATGATCGCGTACGCCAGTGCATAGAACAGCGCGGCGGCATAGCCCTGCGAACCGCCACCGGCGATGCCCATCAGCAGGAAGCCGATGTGCGAGACCGTGGAGAACGCCAGCATGCGCTTGAGGTTGCTCTGCGCAATGGCCATCAGGTTGCCGATCACCAGCGAGACCGCGGCCAGGCCGGCAATCAGCAGCTGCAGCTCGGTCGACAGCGGGCCCACGCCCATCTCCAGCAGCCGGTAGGCCATGCCGAACGCGGCCAGCTTCGGTGCCGAGCTGATGAACAGCGCGATCGGTGCCGGGGCACCCTGGTAGACGTCGGGCAGCCACATGTGGAACGGCGCGGCACCCAGCTTGAAGGCGACGCCGGCAATCATGAACACCGCACCGGTGATCAGCAGCACGCGCTCTTCCGAGTGCGGGATGGCCTCGCGGATGACGTCCAGGTGCAGGCTGCCGGTGGCGCCGTAGATCAGCGACATACCGTACAGCAGCAGGCCCGAGGCCAGCGAACCCAGCACGATGTACTTCATCGCCGCTTCCGAGGCCAGGCCGTTCTCACGGTTGCTGGCAACCAGCGCGTACGAGCACAGCGCCAGCAGTTCCAGGCCCAGGTAGACCATCAGCAGGCTGCCGGCCGAGACCAGGATCATCATGCCGGCGGTGCCGAACAGGATCAGCACCGGGATCTCGCCCTGGAACAGGTTGCGGTCACGCAGGTAGCGCCAGCCATAGACCAGGGTCAGGCCGCTGAGCAGCACGATCCCGGTCTTCATCACGTCCGCGGCGGTATCGCGCACGAACATGCCATGGAAGACCTCCCCCTGCCCGCCCACGCCGGTGGCCAGCATGAACAGCACCACGGCCAGCGCAGCGAGCGAGAACAGGTGGGTGACGAGCTTGTTCCGGTTGCTGACGAACAGGTCGAGGATCATCAGGGCGAAGGCGCTGCCGATCAGCACCAGCTCGGGGGCGAGCGGTGGCAGGTCAGCGGCGGTCAATGGCAGCAGCGGCGAGGTGGTCATCATCAAATCCTGGAATTACAGCAGCTTGCTGGATGCGATCTGCATCGCCAGCTTCGCGATCGAGGGCTCCATCAGGTCGGTCAGCGGCTTGGGGTAGATGCCCAGGGCCAGCACGCCGATGGCGAACACGCCCAGCACCAGCCATTCGCGGCCGTTGATGTCCTTCAGTTCGGCGACATGGCTGTTGGCCACTTCGCCGAAGAAGATGCGCTTGTACAGCCACAGGGTGTAGGCGGCGCCGATGATCAGGGTGGTGGCCGCGCCCAGCGCGATCCACGGATTACGCTGGAAGGCCGCGAGGATGACCATGAACTCGCCGACGAAACCGCTGGTGCCCGGCAGGCCTGCGTTGGCCATGAAGAACAGCATGGCGAAGGTGGCAAACCAGGGCATCACGTTGACCACGCCGCCGTAATCGGCGATGCGGCGGCTGTGCATGCGGTCGTACAGCACGCCGACGCTGGAGAACATCGCGCCGGACACGAAGCCGTGCGAGATCATCTGCACCATCGCGCCCTGTAGGCCCAGACGGGCCGCATCGGCGTTGCCAGCTTCGCGCACCAGCCACAGGGCGATGAAGGTACCCAGGGTGACAAAGCCCATGTGCGCGATCGACGAATAGGCGATCAGCTTCTTCATGTCGTCCTGCACCAGCGCGACCAGGCCGACGTAGATCACCGCGATCAGCGACAGCGCGATCACCAGCCAGGCCCATTCCTGCGACGCGTCCGGGACGATCGGCAGGTTGAAGCGCAGGAAGCCGTAGCCACCGATCTTCAGGGCGATGGCAGCCAGGATCACCGAACCGGCGGTCGGCGCTTCCACGTGGGCGTCAGGCAGCCAGGTGTGGACCGGGAACATCGGCACCTTGACCGCGAAGGCGATCAGGAAGGCGAAGAAGATCCAGGTCTGTTCCTTGGCCGACAGCGGCAGCGCGTACAGGTCGGCCAGCTGGAAGCTGCCGCCCTTCATGTACAGGTAGATCAGCGCCACCAGCATCAGCACCGAGCCAAGGAAGGTGTACAGGAAGAACTTCAGCGCGGCGTAGATGCGGCGCGGGCCGCCCCAGACACCGATGATCAGGAACATCGGGATCAGCATCGCTTCGAAGAACACGTAGAACAGCATCGCGTCCGTTGCGGCGAAGATACCGACGGTGACACCTTCCAGAATCAGGAAGGCGGCCACGTACTGGTTGACGCGCTTGTCGATCGCGCTCCAGGCACCGATCAGGGCAAGCACGCTGACCAGTGTGGTCAGCAGGATCAGCGCCACGGCAATGCCGTCCACGCCCAGGTTGTAGCCGATCTTGTACGCCGGGATCCAGGCATGGGTCTCGACGAACTGCATGCCGTCGACACCCGCGTTGTAGCCGCTCAGCAGCGAGAGGCTCGCCACGAAGGTCAGCACGGCGACGCCCAGGGACGCCCAGCGGGCGGTCTGCGCATCACGGATCGCAAGGATCAGGGCACCACCGATGATCGGCAGCCAGATGAGGACACTGAGTAGAGGCCAGTTCGACACGTCTTCTTATTCCGTACAGGTCATCAACGCAGGTAATGCATCAGCACGCCCAGAAGGGCAATAAGGCCGATGATCATCGCGAAGGCGTAGTGATAGAGGAAACCGGATTGGGTACGACGCAGCACGCCGGCTGCAACGTCCACAACACGTGCCGAAAGATTGACCACGCCGTCGACGATGTTGCTGTCGATCCAGCGCGAGACCTTGCCCAGCTTGACACCGCCACCGGCAAAGCCATCGATCCACAGCTTGTCGAAGCCGTACTTGTTTTCCAGCACCGACACCAGCGGAGCAAAGGTCTTGCGCGCCTTGCCCGACAGGTCCGGCTTCCACAGGTAGAACAACGCGGCCAGCAGGAAGCCTGCCAGTGTCAGCCAGAACGGCGGCAGCATCATGCCGTGCAGGGCGAACGCGACCGGGCCATGGAACTCCTCACCGAGGAAGGCAACGGTGTTCTTGGCCGGATCGTAGAAGTCCACGACACCGGTGAAGAACGTCTGCGCCTGGCCCTTGATCGCTTCATGCGCATGGTGGCCGGCCCAGTCGGTGCCGTGCAGCATCGGACCGATGCTGAAGAAACCGATGGCGATCGAGGGGATGGCCAGCAGGATCAGCGGCAGGGTCACCACCCACGGGGTTTCGTGCGGCTCATGCGGACCGTGGCCATGGCCGTGGTCGTCATGGGCATCGCCGTGGTGAGCATCAGCATGGTGGGTGTCGGCGGCGTGGTGATCGTCATGGCCATGGCCGTGATCATCGTGCGCGTCGCGGAAGCGTTCCTTGCCATGGAAGGTCAGGAACAGCAGGCGGAAGCTGTAGAAGCTGGTCACCAGCACGCCACCCAGCACTGCCCAGTAGCCATAGGTGGCCACCCAGCTGTTCTGCATGTGGGCGTGGATCTCGGCCGCCTCGATGATGGTGTCCTTCGAGTAGAAGCCGGAGAAGAAAGGCGTACCGACCAGCGCCAGGGTACCGATCCACATGGTAACGAAGGTGATCGGCATGTACTTGCGCAGGCCGCCCATCTTGCGCATGTCCTGCTCGTGGTGCATCGCGATGATGACCGAACCGGCACCCAGGAACAGCAGCGCCTTGAAGAAGGCATGGGTCATCAGGTGGAACACGGCGGCCGAGTAGGCCGACACACCCAGTGCGACGGTCATGTAGCCCAGCTGGGACAGCGTGGAGTACGCGACGACACGCTTGATGTCGTTCTGCACGATGCCGATCAGGCCGGTGAAGAAGGCCGTGGTGGCACCGATGAACAGGATGAAGTTCAACGCGGTCTGCGACAGCTCGAACAGCGGCGACATGCGGGTGACCATGAAGATACCGGCGGTCACCATCGTCGCGGCGTGGATCAGTGCCGAGATCGGGGTCGGGCCTTCCATCGAGTCCGGCAGCCACACGTGCAGCGGAACCTGGGCCGACTTGCCCATCGCACCGATGAACAGGCAGATGCAGATGACGGTGGCGATCGACCAGATCACCGGCTCGTTCAGCAGCTGCATGCCGAACATGGTGCCGTCCCAGATCTGCAACTGGGCGCGCGGGTCGGCCAGCATGCCGGCCTGCGAGAACACCTGCGAGTAATCCAGGGTGCCGAACACCCACAGCACGCCGGCGATACCGAGCAGGAAGCCGAAGTCACCGACGCGGTTGACCAGGAACGCCTTCATGTTGGCGAAGATCGCGGTCGGGCGCTTGAACCAGAAGCCGATCAGCAGGTACGACACCAGGCCCACCGCTTCCCAGCCGAAGAACAGCTGCAGGAAGTTGTTGCTCATCACCAGGGTGAGCATCGAGAAGGTGAACAGCGAGATGTAGCTGAAGAACCGCTGGTAGCCCGGATCGTCCTGCATGTAGCCAATCGTGTAGATGTGGACCAGCAGCGACACGAAGGTCACCACCACCATCATCATCGCGGTCAGCTTGTCGACCATGAAGCCGACATGGGCCGAGTACTGGCCGACTTCGAAGAACGTGTAGATGTTCTGGTTGAACGGCTGCGCACCGCCCCACAGCAGCTGGTAGAGCGTGTACATCGACAGGCCGCAGGCCACCGCGACGCCGAGGATGGTGATGGTCTGCGCGCCGAAGCGCTTGACCTGGCGACCGAACAGGCCGGCGATGATGCTGCCGAACAGCGGTGCAAGCACCACTGCGATCAACAGACTCTTGGAGAGAGTGATTTCCATCTGTGGATCAGCCCTTCAACGAATCGACTTCGCCGACATTGATCGTGCGTCGGGTACGGAACAGGGTCACCAGGATCGCCAGGCCGATGGCGGCTTCCGCGGCGGCGACGGTCAGGATGAAGAACACGAACAGCTGGCCGGACGGATCGCCCAACTGACGCGAGAACGCGACGAAATTGACGTTCACCGACAACAGCATCAGCTCGATCGACATCAACAGGACGATGACGTTCTTCCGGTTGAGGAAGATGCCGGCCAGGCTGATGGCGAACAGCACCGCGCCAAGCGCAAGCATGTGGCCAAGGGTAATCACGGCTGGGTCTCCTCGCCGGTGGCCGGCTTGCTGTTGCTGTGCACGACCGGCGCTTCGGCGCCCATCTTGACCATGCGCAGGCGCTGGTCGGCCTTGACCATGGTCTGCTCACCCGGGTTCTGGCTCTTCACGCCGGTACGGCGACGCAGGGTCAGCATCACGGCGGCAACCACGGCCACGGTCAGGATGACTGCAGCGAACTCGAACGGCAGCAGGTACTCGGTGAACAGCGTACGCGCCAGCCAGGTGACGTTGGAGCTGTCGGCGGCCAGCGCGGCGGCGTTGTCGGCCGGGAACGGGGTGACCGCCCTGCCCTTCACGCCGATCAGGATCAGCATCTGCACCAGCATCGCCACGGCCACGATGAGGCCGACCGGCAGGTAGCGCACCCAACCCTCACGCAGCTTGGTGGGATCGATGTCGAGCATCATCACCACGAACAGGAACAGCACCATTACAGCGCCGACATACACCAGCACCAGTGCCACGCCGAGGAACTCGGCACCGACCAGCAGCCACACGCAGGCGATGGAGAAGAAGGTCAGCACCAGACACAGAACGGCATGCACCGGATTGCGCACGCTGATCACCGCACCGGCCGAAACCGTTGCCGCGATGGCGAAGACCCAGAAAGCGATATTTACCCAATCCATCTCTCGACCTCAGCGGTAAGCGGCATCGGCGGCGCGACGCTCGGCGATCTCGGACTCGAGACGGTCGCCCAGGGCCAGCAGCTGCGGCTTGGTAACGATGTTTTCGCCACGATTCTCGAAGTGATACTCGAGGATGTGGGTTTCGACGATCGAGTCCACCGGGCAGCTTTCTTCGCAGAAGCCGCAGAAGATGCACTTGAACAGATCGATGTCATAGCGCGTGGTACGGCGGGTGCCGTCTTCGCGCTTGGCCGAGTCGATGGTGATGGCCAATGCAGGGCACACCGCTTCGCACAGCTTGCAGGCGATGCAGCGCTCTTCACCGTTGGGGTAACGGCGCAGGGCGTGCAGTCCACGGAAGCGCGGCGACTGCGGGAACTTCTCCATCGGGTACATCATCGTGTACTTGGGCTTGAAGCTGTACTTCAGCGTCAGCCAAAGGCCGCCCAGCAGTTCGAGCAGCAGCAGGCTCTTGAAGTAATGGGTAATCCTGTTCATCACTTAGACGCCCTTTTGAATCACGCCGAAGAACACCATGACGGCGGTAACCGCGATCCACAGAATGGCCAGCGGGATGAAGACCTTCCAGCCCAGGCGCATGATCTGGTCATAGCGGAAGCGCGGGAAGCTGGCACGGAACCAGATGTAGGCACTGGCGAAGAAGAACACCTTGACGAACAGCCACGGTGCACCGCCCTTCCAGATCCAGTCGACCAGCGGCGAGATATCGCCCGGGTTGACCCAGCCCTGGATCGGGCTCAGCCAGCCGCCGAGGAAGAAGATCGAGATCAGGAAGCTGATCAGGATCATGTTGGCGTATTCGGCCAGGAAGAACAGCGCGAACGCACCGCCCGAGTACTCGACCATGTGACCGGCGACGATTTCCGATTCACCTTCCACCACGTCGAACGGCGCGCGGTTGGTTTCGGCAACGCCCGACACCCAGTAGATGACGAACAGCGGGAACAGCGGCAGCAGGAACCAGTCGAAGAAACCGGAATTGCCGGCCTGCGCCATCACGATGTTGCTCAGGTTCAGGCTGCCCGACGCGATCATCACGCCGACCAGAGCGAAGCCCATGGCGATTTCGTAGCTGATCATCTGCGCCGAGGCGCGCATCGCACCCAGGAACGCATACTTCGAGTTGGATGCCCAACCGGCCAGGATGATGCCGTAGATGCCCAGCGAGGTCATCGCCAGCAGGTACAGCAGGCCGGCGTTGGCGTTGGACAGCACGATCTGCGAATCGAAGGGGACCACCGACCAGGCCGCGAAGGCCGGAGCCAGGGTGATCAGCGGCGCCAGCAGGTAGATCGCCTTGTTGGCGCTGCTCGGCTGGACCACTTCCTTGAACAGCAGTTTGAAGACGTCGGCGAAGGCCTGGAAGATGCCCATGCCTACGTACATCGGGCCGTGGCGGACGTGCATCCAGCCGATCAGCTTGCGTTCCCAGACCACGTAGAAAGCCACCGAGACGATCACCGGAACGGTGATCACCAGGATCTTCAGGATGATCCAGATCAGCGCGCCGATGTCACCAAGGCCGAGCAGCCACTGGTGCAGCGGGTCGACCGCGTTCAACAGCAATTCGTTCATGCAGCCACCACCGTTACGCGAGCGGCACCCAGCGGCGCGGTCGCGCCGTGGCCCGATTCAATCCAGACCGAACCCGCAGCGACGCGGGCGTCGATCACCACCGGCAGGGTGGCCTTGCCGGCATCGGTGCCGACCTTGGCCATCTGCCCTTCCTGCAGCTGCAGGCGAGCGGCATCTTCAGCGTTCAGCACGATGCGCAGGGCGTTGTTGAGCGGATGCGACTGCAGCGCCGGGGCGCGACGGACCACCGCATCGGTGCGGTAGATCGCGGCGGTCGAAGTCACTTCCAGGCCTTCGCCAGCAACCACCGGCTGCGCCGAAGCGGCAACGGTGACCGACACCGGGGCCAGGCTGGCGCGCAGGCCGGCCAGGTCGGTGAAGTCGAAACCGGCTACCGCCAGCTCGCCGCCCAGGGCGCGCAGCACGCGCCAGCCCTCACGAGCCTCGCCCGGCAGCTTGCCGCCGGCACGGGCCGACTGCTCGCGACCATCGAGGTTGGTCAGGGTGGCGTCGATTTCCGGCAGCGCACCGATCGGCAGGATCACGTCGGCAACGTCGCGGGTGGAGACGCAGGCGAACTGGCTGAAGGCCACCACCTGGGCACCGACCAGCGCCTTGCGCGCGGCGGGAGCGTCGGCGAAGTCCAGACCCGGCTCCAGGCCGTACACCACGTAGGCCTGGCGCGGCTGCGCCAGCATTGCGGCGACGTCCTTGCCGGCCGGCAGCACGCCTGCGCGGGTCAGGCCAACGGCGTTGGCACCCTGCGGGATGCGGCACAGCTTGGCACCGGTCGCAGCGGCGAAGTCACGCGCGGCGGCGCGGATCGCGGCAGCCTGCGGGTGGTTTTCGGCGATGCCACCGACGATCAGCACGGTGTTGTTGCCGCCCTGCACTGCCGAACGCAGCTCGGCGTTGGCCAGCGCGTCGACGAACTTCGACGGTGCGACGATCTGCTTGCCGGCGATGCTGAAGGCGAAGTCGAAGTCCACCGGGTTGACGACGTGGATCTTCGCGCCGTTGGTGGTCTGCGCCTTGCGCAGGCGGGCGTGCAGCAGCGGCAGTTCGTGGCGGATGTTGCTGCCCAGAACGACGATGCGGTCGGCGCCTTCGATCTCGGCCAGCGGCAGGCCGAACACTTCGGCGGTTGCAGCGTCGGAGAAATCGCGGTTGTTGATGCGGTGGTCGATGTTGCTCGAGCCCAGGCCCTTGGCCAGGCGGGCCAGCAGCGCGCCTTCCTCGTTCGAGGTGGACGGATGCACCAGCACGCCCAGGTTGTCGCCCTGGTTGGCCTTGAGAATCTCGGCAGCGGCGGCCAGGCCTTCGGCCCAGCTCACTTCCTTCCACTCGCCATTGACCTTGCGCAGCGGCTTGACCGCACGGTCTTCGCTGTACAGGCCCTGGTGCGAGTAGCGGTCACGGTCGGACAGCCAGCACTCGTTCACGGCTTCGTTGTCGCGCGGCACGGTGCGCAGCACTTCGCCGCGACGCACGTGCAGGAACAGGTTCGAACCCATGGCGTCGTGGTAGCCCAGCGATTCGCGCGCGGTCAGCTCCCACGGGCGGGCGCGGAACTGGAACACCTTGTTGGTGAGTGCACCGACCGGGCAGACGTCGACGACGTTGCCGGACAGCTCGGTGGTCAGCGGCTTGCCGTCGAAGGTACCGATCTGCAGGTTCTCACCGCGGTACATGCCACCCAGTTCATAGGTACCGGCAACGTCGGCGGTGAAGCGGACGCAGCGGGTGCACTGGATGCAGCGGGTCATCTCGGTGGCGACCAGCGGGCCCATGTCCTCGTCCGGCACCACGCGCTTGCGCTCGTTGAAGCGGCTGACCGAACGGCCATAGCCCAGCGACACGTCCTGCAGCTCGCACTCGCCGCCCTGATCACAGATCGGGCAGTCCAGCGGGTGGTTGATGAGCAGGAACTCCATCACCGAGCGCTGGAACTTCAGTGCCTTCTCGCTGCGGGTGGCGACCTTCATGCCGTCCATCACAGGGGTGGCGCAGGCCGGCGCCGGCTTCGGCGACTTCTCCACGTCCACCAGGCACATGCGGCAGTTGGCAGCGATCGGCAGCTTCTCGTGGTAGCAGAAGCGCGGAATCGAAATGCCGGCCTTGTCGGCGGCCTGGATGATCATCGAACCCTTGGGCACGACCAGCGACTTGCCATCGATCTCGATGGTCACGTGATCCGGTGGCACGCTCGGGTTTACGGGTTGCGCGCTCATGCGGCGGCTGCCTCCACCTTCTTGCCGTCAACCATCGAATGACCGTTGACGATGTAGTACTCGAATTCGTCCCAGAACTGGCGCAGGAAGCCCTGGATGGGCCATGCAGCCGCTTCACCGAACGCACAGATGGTGTGGCCTTCGATCTGGCCGGCCACCGCCTTCAGCTGGTGCAGGTCTTCCATCGTGGCCTTGCCGGCGACGATGCGCTCCAGCACGCGGTGCATCCAGCCGGTACCTTCACGGCACGGGGTGCACTGGCCACAGGATTCCTTGTGGAAGAACTGGCTGATGCGGCAGGCGAACTTGACGCAGCAGACGCTGTCGTCAAGCACCACGATCGCACCCGAACCCAGGCCGGAGCCCAGCGCACGGATGGTGTCGTAGTCCATCGGCAGGTCCTTCAGCTCGGCCGCGGTCAGCACCGGCATCGACACGCCGCCCGGAATCGCGCCCTTCAGGGTGCGGCCCGGACGCAGGCCACCGGCCATCTGCAGCAGATCGTGGAACGTGGTGCCCAGCGGCACTTCGAAGTTGCCGCCGTTCTGCACGCAGCCGGATACCGAGAAGCACTTCGGACCGCCGTTGGCGGTCAGGCTCAGGCCCTTGAACCACTCCGGACCGTTGCGGATGATCGCCGGCACCGAACCATAGGTTTCGGTGTTGTTGATCGTCGACGGCTTGCCGTACAGGCCGAAGTTGGCCGGGAACGGCGGCTTGTAGCGCGGCTGGCCCTTCTTGCCTTCCAGCGATTCCATCAGCGCGGTTTCTTCGCCGCAGATGTACGCGCCGGCGCCCAGCGCACCGTAGATGTCGATGTCCACGCCCGAGCCCATCACGTTCTTGCCCAGCCAGCCATTTGCATAGGCGTCGGCCAGGGCCTGCTCGAAGTGCTCGAACGGCTCGTGGTGGAACTCACCGCGCAGGTAGTTGTAACCCACGGTCGAACCGGTGGCGTAGCAGGCGATCGCCATGCCTTCCACCACCGAATGCGGGTTGTAGCGCAGGATGTCGCGGTCCTTGCAGGTGCCCGGCTCGGATTCATCCGAGTTGCAGAGGATGTACTTCTGCATGTTGCCCTTGGGCATGAAGGACCACTTCAGGCCGGTCGGGAAGCCTGCGCCACCGCGGCCGCGCAGGCCCGAGGCCTTGACCATCTCGATGACCTGCTCCGGCGGGATCTTCTCTTCGAGGATCTTGCGCAGGGCGGCATAGCCACCAGTCTTCAGGTAGCTTTCGTACGACCACGGGGTGTCGTAATGCAGGGTGGTGTAGACCACCTGGTGCGGCAGCGGCGCGGGGCCGACCGGACCCTTGGATTCGTGGTGATGTGCCATGCCCTTACTCCAGCCCGTCCAGCAGCTCGTCGACCTTTTCCAGGGTCAGACGCTCATGGTAGTGACCGTTGATGACCATCATCGGTGCGCCACCGCAGCCAGCGAGGCACTCTTCCTCGCGCTTGAGGTAGACGCGGCCGTCCGCGGTCGATTCACCGTGCTTGATGCCCAGCTTCTTCTCGCAATGGCGGACGATGTCCTCGGCGCCATTGAGCCAGCAGCTGATGTTGGTGCAGATGGCCACGTTGTTGCGGCCCACCTTCTCGGTCTCGAACATCGAGTAGAAGCTGGCGACCTCGTAGGCCCACACCGGCGGCAGGTCGAGATACTTGGCCACGCCGGCGATCAGCTCGTCGGTCAACCAGCCCTCGTTCTGCTCCTGGGCCGCGTGCAGGCCCTGCAGCACGGCAGAGCGCTTGCGGTCCGGCGGGAACTTGGACAGCCAGTGATCGATGTGAGCGCGCGTCTTGTCGCTCAGCACCACCATCGGGTCGACGTCGCGCGCCGCCTCGAAATTACCTGTCGCCTTCATCGGCCGACCTCAGCGAAATGCATAACGTGGGAGTGCAGGAACTGCGGCGCCGGCTTGCGCCGGCTGCCTGCAGCGGGCGTTGGCGTGGCGGACGGCATTACCGGTCAACCTCGCCGAACACCAGATCGTAGGTACCGATCATCGCCACCACGTCGGCCAGCATGTGGCCGCGCACGATCGAATCGATCGAGGACAGGTGGGCGAAGCCCGGCGCGCGAAGGTGCACGCGGAACGGCTTGTTGGCGCCATCGGAAACCAGGTAGCAGCCGAACTCGCCCTTCGGGGCTTCAACGGCGGCGTAGGTTTCACCGGCAGGCACGCAATAGCCTTCGCTGAACAGCTTGAAGTGGTGGATCAGCGCTTCCATGTCGTCCTTCATGTCCTCGCGCTTGGGCGGAGCGACCTTGAAGTTCTTGACCATGACCGGACCGGGGTTGGCCTTCAGCCACGCCACGCACTGCTTGATGATGCGGTTGGACTCGCGCATTTCGGCGATGCGGACCAGGTAACGGTCGTAGCAGTCGCCTTCCTTGCCCAGCGGGATGTCGAAATCGACGGCATCGTACTTGGCGTACGGACGCTTCTTGCGCAGGTCCCAGGCAATGCCCGAGCCACGCAGCATCACGCCGGTCATGCCCCACTGGTGGGCCAGTTCCGGCGTCACCACGCCGATGCCGACGGTACGCTGCTTCCAGATACGGTTATCGGTCAGCAGGGTCTCGTATTCGTCGACACGACCCGGGAATTCGTTGGTGAAGTTCTCCAGGAAGTCCAGCAGCGAACCTTCGCGCGCGGCATTGAGGTTCTTCAGGGCCTTGCCCTTGTGCCAGCGCGATTCCTTGTACTTCGGCATGTGGTCCGGCAGGTCGCGGTAGACACCGCCCGGACGGTAGTACGCCGCATGCATGCGCGCGCCGGAGACCGCTTCATAGCAGTCCATCAGCTCTTCGCGCTCGCGGAAGGCGTACAGCATCACCGCCATCGCACCCAGATCGAGGGCGTTGGAACCCAGCCACATCAGGTGGTTGAGGATGCGGGTGATTTCATCGAACAGAGTGCGGATGTACTGCGCACGCTCCGGCGCCTCGATACCCATCAGGGTCTCGATCGAGCGCACGTAGGCGTGCTCGTTGCACATCATCGACACGTAATCCAGGCGATCCATGTAGCCAATCGACTGGTTGAACGGCTTGGACTCGGCCAGCTTTTCGGTACCACGGTGCAGCAGACCCACGTGCGGGTCGGCGCGCATGATGGTTTCGCCGTCCATTTCCAGGATCAGGCGCAACACACCGTGAGCGGCCGGATGCTGCGGACCGAAGTTCATGGTGTAGTTGCGGATTTCCTGCCGGCTCTCGGCCGGGCTGCTGGCGAATGCTTCGCCGGCCTGGTGTACGTGGCTCACTTCACTGCCTCCTGCGCGCGCTCACCTTCTGCGGTCTGCAGGCGGGCGTCGTCGCGGATCACGCGCGGCACGCCGACACGCGGCTCCACCGAGGTGACCGGTTCGTAGATCACGCGCTTCTTTTCTTCGTCGTAGCGGACTTCGACATTGCCGATCAGCGGGAAGTCCTTGCGGAACGGATGACCGACGAAACCGTAGTCGGTCAGGATCCGGCGCAGGTCCGGGTGGCCTTCGAAGATCACGCCGTACAGGTCGAACGCTTCGCGCTCGAACCAGTTCAGGCCCGGCCAGATGCCGGTCAGCGAGGACACCACCGGCAGCGCTTCGTCAGGAGCGAAGCAGCGCAGGTGCATCATCAGGTTGTGCTGGTACGAACGCAGCTGGGCGACCACGGCGAACCGCTGGGTCGGCATGTGCTGCGGGCGGGCGCCGTCGGCACCGTTTTCCTCGGTGGGGAACTCGCCCCACGCGAAACGGCCCTGGGCCTTGCCTTCGACACCACGGCTGAAGCCCTGCGAGGACACATCGGCGGTGTCCCACTCGTCGGAGCCATAACCGAGATAGTCGACGCCGCAGAGATCCACGGCCTGTTCGAAACCAAACTCGTCACGCAGCGCCAGGGCGGTGGCGTGCCACTCGGCGGCAGGCACTTCCAGCGTCACTTCGCCGCGGGGTTCGACCACGATGACCTTCGCACCTGCGAAACGTGCGGAGAGTCGGTCGATGAAGGATGCTTGCTCTGCCATGGGGGCTTGGCGCGCTCTTGTCAGGTGAAGGGGTCAGCGGGCGATGGTCTGTGTACGCCAGATCTTCTTCTGCAGCTGCAGGATCCCGTACACCAGCGCCTCGGCGGTCGGCGGGCAGCCTGGGACATAGACGTCCACCGGCACCACGCGATCACAGCCGCGCACCACAGAATAGGAATAGTGGTAGTAACCACCGCCGTTGGCGCAGCTGCCCATCGAGATGACCCACTTCGGGTCCGGCATCTGGTCATAGACCTTGCGCAGCGCCGGGGCCATCTTGTTGACCAGGGTACCGGCCACGATCATCACGTCGGACTGACGCGGCGACGGGCGGAACACCACGCCGTAGCGGTCAAGGTCCAGGCGCGCGGCACCGGCATGCATCATCTCGACCGCACAGCAGGCCAGGCCGAAGGTCATCGGCCACATCGAGCCGGTACGCGCCCAGTTCAGCAGTGCGTCGACGCTGGTGGTGACGAAGCCCTTTTCCAGCAGCGGGTTGTCGCCTTCCGGCCGCAGGATGTCATCAACCCGGCCTTCCGGCGTCGGATTGTTCATGAGGCCATCGAGAGTCTGAATCACTCCCATTCCAGCGCTCCCTTCTTCCAGACGTAAATGAAACCGAGGAACAGCATGCCGACAAACAGGCCCATGGTGATGAGCGAACGCGCGCCCAGCTCCATGAAGACCTGGGTCCACGGCACGATGAAGATGATTTCCAGGTCGAAGACGATGAACTGGATCGCGATCAGGTAGTAGCGCACGTCGAACTTCATGCGCGCGTCTTCGAAGGCTTCGAAGCCGCACTCGTACGGCGACAGCTTTTCCAGATCGGGGCGGCGGGGACCGAGGAATCGGCCAACCAGCATCAGCGTAATGCCGATACCGGTGGCAACGATCAGAAACAGCAGAGACGGCAAATATTCGGCCAGCACAGCGATTCTCTCTTGCCTCTGCCGCTGCGCCTGCAGGCGCTTTGGCATGGGGGAGTGGACGGGAATCTGCCTGGCGCCTTGCGCGCCAGACGAACCCGCTTTACTTACAAATGGTGCCCAAGAGGGGACTCGAACCCCTACGACCTAAGTCGCTACCACCTCAAGGTAGTGCGTCTACCAATTCCGCCACCTGGGCAAACGATCACATCAGACTATCTTCCCGATGCGCCGCGTATTGTAACCGGCTTCAGTGTTTCTGGGAGCCTTCCGAAGCCTTTTCTTCACCAGAAACCGAAGATTCCGCCTGAGCCGGCACAGTTGCGGCCGGAACCGGGGCGGCCGGGACCGCATCGGCCTTCGGAACGGCCGGCAATTCGCCCGCCGGGGCCGCCGGAGCGGTCACCGCCGGGGCGGACATCAGGCCCAGATCCTGCTCGGCCGCCGGGCGGGTGCCGTGACCGGCATACCAGGCCATGAAGAGGCTGATGCCGAAGAACACGACTGCCAGCCACTTGGTCGACTTGGACAGGAAGTTCGAAGCGCCGCGCGCACCGAACACCGTACCCGAGGCACCGGCGCCAAAGCCCGAACCCGCCGCCGCACCCGAACCACGCTGCATCAGGATCAGCGCGATCATGGCCACAGCGACCAGCACGTAGACGACATTGAGGATCAACATCAGCATTGAAAACCGCCCTCGGACAATACTTCTAGGATTAGTTCGCGGCCGCCGCCCGTGCGATGGCCAGGAAGTCCGCGGCCACCAGGGAGGCGCCACCGACCAGCCCACCATCGACATCCGGCTGCGCGAACAGTTCCCCGGCATTGTCGGGCTTCACGCTACCGCCGTAAACAATGGGCAGTGAATCAGCAATTCTAGCATCGATACGCGCGACTTCGCCACGAATGAACGCGTGCACCTGCTGTGCCTGCTCCTTGGTCGCGGTGCGGCCGGTACCGATGGCCCAGACCGGCTCGTAGGCAACCACGGCCTTGGCGAAACCGGCCGCACCGACCAGCTCCAGCACCGGCGCCAGCTGGCTGGCGATGACCACATTGGTCTGCCCGGCCTCGCGCTGCTCCAGGGTCTCGCCCACGCACAGCACCGGCACCAGGCCGGCATGCTGGGCGGCGGCGAACTTGCGGGCGACCAGCTCGCTGCTTTCATGATGGTACTGGCGGCGCTCGGAATGACCGACCAGGCCGTAGCGGGCACCGACCTCGACCAGCATCGCCGCGCAGACCTCGCCGGTATAGGCCCCCTTCTCGTTGCTGCTCACGTCCTGCGCGCCAAAAGCAAGGCCGGTGTCGCCGAAGTCCTCGACCAGCTCCCCCAGGTACGGCAGCGGCGGCAGGATCACCACGTCCACCCCCTCCAGCGGCAGCCCGGCGGCCACCTGCCCCAGCAGTTCATTGGCGAATTGACGGCTGCCATGCAGCTTCCAGTTTCCGGCGACGATCTTGCGGCGCATGAGCGGGTGGCTCCTGTGTGAAATCAGCCGGTCATGATACCCGCTGCGGCAAAAATTCGTTTCTTTGTAAGCGGTTACATGGAGTTTCAGCCAACGGCGCAGCCCCTCGTGGCGAGGGTTGGGTTGGTCGCGGAGAGCCCGGTTGGATTTGGGGCTTGGCCCGGCGGGTGGGACTGCGCAGGGGACGCTGCAAGTCCCCCTCCGGGGCCCGGCCCAGCCGCTGGCGGCTGTGCGTTCGGGCGCTTGCGAAGCAGTGCTTCGCAAGCAAAGCGCCCTCACCCATGTAAGCTCGGTCGCCGCTTGCTCGTGTGCGCTGTCCTGCGCACACGGCAAGACCGGGGTTGGGCGTCCTGCCCAACCCGCCCGAGGCATGCCTCGGGCCCATGCGGCTCACGCCCCTGCGCAGCCCCACCCGCCCGGCCTCTGACACATTCCGGCGGTTCCGCCCGCCACGGAAAGAAAAAAGAAGAGCAAGAGCAAAGGCAAAAGCTGCATTCCCGTTGCTGCCGGTTGCCCCCCCCCCCCCCCCCCTACCCCACTTCGATCTGACAGATGTGTCGACCAAGGTCGACACCTACCAGGAGCCACCCGCACCCACCGTCACCGGGAATCTGTCGAAGGCAGGGAGGTGTCGGATGGCGGGGTGTCCGCGGCATGGATGCCGCGGCCAAGCCCCCATGGACGGGTTCACGGCGCCCCCGCCATCCGACACCTCCCCGCCTCCCCACGCAGAAACCCAGAGCCGCTTTTGGCTTTGGCTTTGGCCTTTGGCCTCTGCGGGTGCAGGGCGCAGCCCTGCCGAACACCCTCCGCTGCGCTCGCCGGGCATGGCCCGGCGCTACCCGTAATGAAAAAGCCGCCTTTCGGCGGCTTCTTCATTACTTCAGCTTGATCTCGCGCAGGCGTTCTTCAAGGAAGCCGTGGGCGGTGATCGCTTCCGGGTACCGGCTCGGATTGTCCGGGGTGATGCACGACGGCAGCACGTCGATCAGGAAGTCCGGGTTCGGGTGCAGGAAGAACGGCACCGAGTAACGCGGCTGGCGCGCCAGCTCACCCGGGGGGTTGACCACGCGGTGAATGGTCGACGGATACACATGGTTGGTCAGGCGCTGCAGCATGTCGCCGATGTTGACCACGATGGTGTCCGCATCCGAGGTGAACGGCACCCACTCACCATCGTGCGACTGCACTTCGAGGCCGGCGGCACTGGCGCCGACCAGCAGGGTGATGAAGTTGATGTCGCCATGAGCGCCCGCACGCACGTTCGGGATGTCGTCGGTGGTGATCGGCGGGTAATGGATCGGACGCAGGATCGAGTTGCCGAAGTTGGTCTTGTCGGCAAAGAAATTCTCCGGCAAGCCGATGTGCAGGGCCAGCGCCGAAAGCACGCGCGAACCCAGGTTATCCAGCGCCTGGTACAGGCCGTAGCCACGCTCACGGAAGCCCTCGACCTCGGTCGGCCACAGGTTCGGCGCCATCACGTCGCGGTACTTGGAGTCGTCGGCGATCTCGCGGCCGATGTGCCAGAACTCCTTGAGGTCGAAGTGCTTGGAACCCTTGGCGGTTTCAACACCGAACGGGGTGTAGCCGCGGGCGCCGCCGCTGCCGGCCACGTGGTACTTGCGCTTGACCTCATCCGGCAGGGCGAAGAAGGCCTTGAAGGCACCGTAGGCCGCGTCGATGTCGGCCTGCGGGATGCCGTGGTTGCGGATGCCCGCGAATCCCCATTGGCGGTAGGCCGCGCCCAGCTCGGCCACGAAGGCTTCGCGGTCGCTGTCGAAACGGGTGATGTCGAGGGTGGGGATCTGGCTCACAGCGGTTCCTGGCTTGTCGTTGGGTCTGGAGGGGCCTGCGCATTCATGCCCCGCCTGAACATTGTGACAGATCGCCCGGCGAACGCGACTCGATACACTCGATACAAGGAAACAAACCGATACAATGCGCGGCCCGCGCGTATTTAACGATTCCGTCACGTTGGTGTCGCGCGCGGCCCGCCCACCTGAACACGTCCGCACGATGCCCACTGCTCCAGCCAAAACCACCCGCCCTGTAGACACCGCCCGCCGCTGGCGTGGGCTGGCCTGGTGGTCGCTGTTCGTCACCGGCAATGCGATCCTGGCGGCAGTCATCACGCTCGGCAACGTGCCGCTACGCGGTAATCCCGGCGGAGGCCAGGGCCTGGCCTACCTTGCGATCGCCCTGCCCGGCCATCTGCTGGCCTTCGGCGCCCTCGCCGGCCTGCTGCCACTGCTGCTGGGCCTGTGGACGCGCAGTGCACGCACGTTGAGCATCAGCGCAGTGCTGCTGCAGGGCCTGTGGCTGTGCCTGCTGCTGGTCGATGCCAAGGTATTCACGCTGTATCGCTTCCACCTCAATGCCATGGTGGTGAACATGGTGTTCGGGGGAGCACTGCAGGACCAAGTCGCATTGTCCTGGAAGACCTGGCTGCAGATCGGCCTGTTGGTGTCGGCGATCTTTACCGCTGAGGGCCTGCTGGCCTGGGCGTGCTGGAAGCTGCTGCCAGCGGCGCCGCGTCGGCGCCGGGTGCTGCAGGCCTGGGCGGTGGTCGTCCTGCTGATGGCCGGCGGCCAGGTCGCCACTGCCTACTACGATGCACGTGGCGACCGTGACGTGATCGCCCAGTGGAATTACCTGCCCTGGGCCCAGCCCATCACGGCCAAGAGCTTCATGCGCAGGCTGGGCGTGGTCAGCGAACCGCAGGTTGGGCTGCCCGATCCGCGCCATGCCCAGTTGCTGTATCCGCTACAGCCGCTGCGCTGCCAGAATCCGCACCGCCCCAACGTGCTGATGGTGGTGCTGGAATCCCTGCGCCACGATGCACTGACGGCGGAGGTCATGCCGAATACCTCGGCGCTGGCTCAGTCAGCGCGCGTGTATGACCGCCACTTCAGCACCGGCAACGCCACCCGTTACGGTCTGTTCGGCCTGTTGTACGGCCTCCCTGGTGGTTACTGGCAGAGCATGCTGGACGAGCAGCGCGGCTCGCAGTTGTTCCAGGTGCTGGGGCAGCAGGGCTACGACCTGCACCTGTATGGCAGCGCGCCGCTGTACAGCCCCGAATTCGACCGCACCGCGTTCGCCGACGTACGCAACCAACTGCATCAGGGGCCCTCCGAGCTGGGTTCGGAGGGACGCGACCGTGCCATCGTCGCCTCGCTGCAGCAGGACATCCGCACCAGCCAGGCCGCGCACAAGCCGTGGTTCGGCTTCGTATTCCTCGATTCCACCCACGCGCCGTACCACATGCCCGCCGGGTACCCGGCTCTGGCCACGCCAATGGCCGGCGAAATCGACTTCCTCAAGTTCGGCCCCGAGCATGACCCGACCCCCGAGCTGAACCGCTACCGCACCGCCGTGCACTACGCCGACAGCCTGGTGGGCACGTTGCTGGACGACCTGCGCGCACAGGGCCTGGATCAGGACACCATCGTGCTGGTCACCGGCGACCACGCCGAGGAATTCAACGACCTCGCACTGAATTACTGGGGCCACAACGGCAACTTCTCGGATTACCAGTTGCAGGTGCCATTCGTGCTGCACTGGCCGGGCCGGGGCAGCGCGCGCGAATCCCGCACCAGTTCGCATGAGGACTGGGTCCCGACGTTGATGCGCCACGCGCTGGGCTGCGAGAACGCGCTGACCGACTTCAGCACCGGCCAGGATCTGTTGGCCGAGCCCAGCGGCGAACGTGCACTGGTGGTGGAAAGCTGGTCGCAACGCGCTGTCCGCCATGGCAACGCCATCTATGTGTTCGACAAGTTCGGCAACGCAACCGCTCTGGATCTGCAGTACCGCGCGCTGCCGCAGCAGGCCCCGGATGCCACCGCCGTCCGTACCGCATGGGAAGCGCTGACCCGCTTCCGCAACCGCTGACCACAGAGGATGGTTTCCATGAAACGCCCGCTGCGCATCCTGCATACCGAAGCCGCCAAGGGCATGGGTGGGCAGGAAATCTACATCTTCCGCCACATGCAGGTGATGCGTGCGCGCGGCCATGAGGTATCCCTGCTGTGTCAGCCCGATGCACGCCTGGCCCAGCTGGCACGTGATGATGGATTCACCGTACACACCCTGCGCATGGGTGGACTGGCCCGACTGCTGCGTGGCATCTGGTCGGTATCACGACTGGTGCGCCGCGAGCGCTACGACGTGGTCAATACCACCAGCCGCCGCGATGCACTGATCGCCGCCGCCGGTGCACGCCTGGGTGGAACCCCGCTCGTGGTGCGCTCGCGCCATCTGATGAGCCCGGTCAACTCGCTGCTGACGTATACCAGGCTTCCCCACCGGATCATCACCGTCAGCGACTTCGTCAAGCGGTTGCTGGTCGACCGCGGCATCGCTGCCGGGCATATTGGCATCGTGCCGCCGATGGCGACGCCGCCACGCTGGGACGTCTCCGAGCAGAGCGATCCCTGGACGAGACTGCAGGAGACCCGCGCGCACGTGCGTGCTGAACTCGGTTTCGCCGAGCATGACATCGTGATTGGCTGCGTGGCCGTGCTGCGCGAACCCAAGGGCCATGCCGAACTGCTGCGCGCCATTGCGCCTTTGTGCAAGGCCAACCCCGATCTGCACCTGGCCGTGGTCGGAGACGGAGAGCCAGTAATGGGCCGGCTGCTGGCCCTGCGCAGCGAACTCGGCCTGGAGCAGCAGGTGCATCTGCTCGGCTTCCGCAGCGAGGCTCATCGACTGATGGCGGGCTTCGACATCTTCGCCCTGGCGACCCACAAGGAAGCTTCGGGAACAGTTTTCCTGGAAGCCGCGCAGGCAGCACTGCCAATCGTCTCGCACCGCGTTGGCGGCGTGCCTGAAATGCTGGTGGAAGGCAGCAATGCCATCCTCACCCGGCTGGGCGATGAAGCGGCCCTCACCGGCGCGTTGCGGTTGCTGGTGGAGGATCAGGAGCGTCGACGACAGATGGGCCGTGCCGGCTGGGACTGGATCCGAACCACCTCGCGCTTCAGCACGGCCGGTCATGGCGAGGCGACCGAGAATTATTACCTGCAATGGTTGAAGGAGCTGGGTCATGGCTAATGCCCGAACCGTACCGGTGCTGATGCACCACCATGTCAGCAACTCACCTGGCATGATCACCGTATCCCCGGAGAACTTCGAGAGCCAGATCGCGTGGCTTGCACGTACCGGCTGGACGTCATTGACGCTGGACCAGTACGCCGGCTTCCTCGCCGGCAAACCGGTACCGCGCAAGTCGATCGTGATCACGTTCGACGACGGCTATCTGGACAACTGGGTCTATGCCCATCCGATCCTGCAGAAGTACGGCATGCATGCGGTGGTATTCGTGGTCACCGGCTGGATGCATGAAGGTCCGGCGCGCCCGCACGCAGGCATCGAAGGCGCCCAGCTGCCGGCTACGCCGGAGCATCGTGCCTGCGAAGACCTGATCTACAAGCAGGGCCGCAGCGACGAAGTGATGATGCGCTGGAGCGAAGCACGCGCCGCGATCGAGGCCGGCACGTTCGAGGTCCACTGCCATACCCACAGCCACACCCGCTGGCTGAAGCGTGATGATCTGGATCGCGCACAACGCCGGGAAGGCATCAGTGGCGATCTGGCGATGGCCAAGCAAACGCTGCTCGAGAAGCTCGGCGAGGTCTCCGACACGCTGTGCTGGCCTTATGGCGACTTCGACGATGACTACATCGAGGTGGCGCGCGAACAGGGCTTCCGCTATCTGCACACCACCCATCCATTTGGCCGCAACGTGGTTGGTGGAGATCCAGAGCGCATCTACCGCTTTGCGATCCGCAACCGCCCGGCCAGCTGGCTGCGCAAGCGCATCGCCTGGAGTTACAACCCGCTGATTGCACCGATCTTCAACAGTTTCAAGGCGCGGCAGAAGAAGATGGTGCCGGGCCCGTAAACGGCGGTTCCATCCCGGTGTTCATCAGCACCCGATTCTCGAATGGATTCCAAGGAACAGTGAAGGCAATGAACATTCTGGTGACCGGCGGCGCTGGCTACATCGGCTCACATGCATGCGTCGAGCTGCAGCAGCAGGGGCATCGCGTGGTCATCGTGGATTCGCTGTGCAACAGCGACGCCAGCGTCGTCGAGCGTATCGGACAGATCACCGGTACGGCGCCGGTGTTCGTGCAGACGGACATCCGTGATCGACCGCGTATGGCCACCCTGATGCGGCAGCATGCGATCGATGCTGTGCTGCATTTTGCGGCGCTCAAATCCGTGGGCGAATCGCAGAAGGTGCCCCTGCAGTACTTCGACAGCAACATCAGCGGCACCATTGCCCTGCTCGGTGCAATGCAGGATTCGGGGGTGGCGTTGCTGGTCTTCAGCTCCTCCGCCACTGTGTACGGCAACCAGGAGCACTGCCCGGTGGCCGAATCCGCTTCAACCTGTGCAATGACGCCCTATGGGCGTACCAAGCTGGTGGTGGAGCAGCTGCTTGCCGACCTGATCGCCACGGGCCCGGACCTGCACGTGGCGACGCTTCGCTACTTCAACCCGGTCGGCGCCCATGACACTGCATTGATCGGCGAGCTGCCGCACGGCACGCCGAGCAACCTGATGCCCTACATCGCGCAGGTTGCCGCCGGGCTGCTGCCGGAAGTCCAGGTCTTCGGTGATGACTATCCGACCCACGACGGCACCGGTGTACGCGACTACATCCACGTCCAGGATGTAGCCAACGCCCATGTACTGGCCCTGCAGTTCCTGCGCGACGAACGGCGCAGCATCACACTCAACCTCGGTACCGGCCAGGGTCACAGCGTGCTGGAGCTGATCCAGGCCTTCGAGCACACCACCGGAATTCGGATTCCGTTCCGCATCGTTCCGCGACGCAATGGTGACATCGCCGTCAGCTTCGCCGACGCCTCGCTGGCACTGCGCGAGCTGGGCTGGAAGGCCCGGCACACGTTGGCCGATATGTGTCGTGACACATGGAAGTGGCAGAGAGAAATGCCGGCCCAAGCGCCAACAACATCCCGATGAACGAACAGCTGTGCCTGCCTGCGCCGTGACGCAGGCAGGTACCACCGGTCAAAAGAGACGCCTGGGCCCGCTCTGCTCGATCTCATCGCGGGTATTGCCGCTACTCGTCACGGGAGACCGGCCGCGCATTGCCCGGATCGCTTGGACGCTACATCCGCGGGTGATCCCAATACGCGCACTTCGGCTCCTATCGAGGTTCCAGGTTACCCCGTCACCAGACTCAGGCGGCGGCTTCGCGCACCGCGGCAGACAGGCGATCGAGCGTCTCCTGCATCAGTGTCGCGTCATCGGCCTCGACCGTGACCCGCACCACCGGTTCGGTACCGGACGGACGCAGGAACGCACGACCACGACCGGCCACCGCATGCTGCGCGTCGGCAAGCGCGGACTGCACACTTCCAGCCTGCACCGTGGCCTTGGCCGAGACATTGCCCAGCCGCACGTTGACCGTCTTCTGCGGCACCCGCACCAGCCCCTTCAGCGCCTGGCGCAGGGTCTGGCCGTTGTTGCGCAGCGCTACCAGCACCTGCAGGGCACTGACGATGCCATCGCCGGTGGTGGCCCGATCCAGGCACAGCAGGTGCCCCGACGCTTCACCGCCGAGCACGCCACCACCTTCGGTCAGCACCTGGTGCACGTAGCGGTCACCGACGTTGCTGCGCAGGAACGGAATCTGCAGATCGGCGAAGGCCTTCTCCACACCGTAGTTGCTCATCAGCGTACCGACCACCGGACCGCGCAGGCGACCTTCGTCCTTCCACGCACGCGCCAGGATGTACAGCAGATCATCACCGTCGACCGGATTGCCCTGGTCGTCGGCCATCAGCACGCGGTCGCCGTCGCCATCGAAGGCGATGCCGAGATCGGCGCGGGTCTCGCGGACCTTGGCTGCCAGGTTGTCGATGTGGGTGGAACCGACGCCGGCGTTGATGTTGACGCCGTTGGGTTCAGCACCGATACCGATCACTTCCGCACCCAGCTCACGGAACAGCAGCGGTGCGATCTGGTAGGTGGCCCCATGCGCACAGTCCAGGACCAGGCGCACGCCACGCAGGTCGAATGCACGCGGCACGCTGGCCTTGCAGAATTCGATGTAGCGGCCAACCGCCTCACGTGCGCGCGAGGCCTTGCCCAGCTTCTCCGATTCAGCAGTGGTGAACGGCACATCCAGTGCCGCTTCCAGCGCCAGTTCGGTGGCATCGTCGAGCTTCTCGCCCTGGGCGGAGAAGAACTTGATGCCGTTGTCGTAGTGCGGATTGTGCGAAGCACTGATGACGATGCCGGCATCCACGCCCAGCGTGCGGGTCAGGAAGGCCACGGCCGGGGTCGGCATCGGGCCCAGCAACTGCACGTCGGCGCCGGCAGCGACCAGTCCGGCCTCCAGCGCCGCTTCGAACATGTAGCCGGAAATGCGGGTGTCCTTGCCGATGATCACGATCGGCCGGCGCCCATCCTGGCCACGCTGGGCCACCAGCACCCGGCCCAGGGCGTTGCCCAGACGCAACACGAAGTCGGCCGAGATCACGCCCTGGCCGACCCGCCCACGGATGCCATCAGTACCGAAGTACTTGCGGCCTCCCATCAGGCCACCTCCGGCGCCGGCTGACGGCCCAGCATCGCCAGCAGGTCGGCGAGACGGTCACGCATTTCACGGCGGTCGCAGATCTGATCGATGGCGCCGTGCTCGAGCAGGAACTCCGAACGCTGGAAGCCTTCCGGCAGCTTTTCACGCACGGTCTGTTCGATCACGCGCGGGCCGGCGAAACCGATCAGTGCCTGCGGCTCGGCGATGTTGATATCGCCCAGCATCGCAAACGATGCCGACACGCCACCGGTGGTCGGGTGGGTCAGCACCGAAATGAACGGCAGGCCGGCTTCACGCAGCTTGCCCAGCGCCGCCGAGGTCTTGGCCATCTGCATCAGCGAGAACAGGCCTTCCTGCATACGCGCCCCGCCACTCTGCGAGAAGCACACATAAGGAGCGCCGATCTCGACTGCGGTTTCGGCAGCCAGCGAGAAACGCTCACCCACCACCGAACCCATCGAGCCGCCCATGAAGGCGAAGTCGAACGACGAGGCCACCAGCGCACGGCCCTTGAGCAGGCCGCGCATGGCGATCAGCGCGTCGTACTCACCGGTGTTCTTCTGCGCGATCTTGATGCGCTCGCTGTACTTCTTCTGGTCCTTGAACTTGAGCAGGTCGGTCGGGCCCAGGCGCGCAGCGATCTCGGTGGTGCTGTCGGCGTCGAACAACGCCGCCAGGCGCGCACGTGCACGGATCGCCATGTGGTGGCCGCACTTCGGGCAGACCTCCAGGTTCTCTTCCAGTTCCGGCCGGTACAACGCGCTGCCGCAGTTGCTGCACTTTTCCCACAGGCCCTCGGGGACACTGCGCTTCTTGCTGGGGGTGTTGTCGGTGCGGATGCCGGACGGCATCAACTTGCTGAGCCAACTCATGCGGGAGGACACTTCCGTTCAGGGCGGCCCAAGGGCCGCAAAGGCGGACAGTCTAGCTCCGCTTTCCCTGCCCGTGCACCCCCTGTGCGACCGGCGGAAGGCCGGAAAAAACCATGCTGGGACGTACGTTTAGCGCGGCAACGCCGTGCGGGTAGCGCCGGGCCATGCCCGGCGGATACCCTTGCGCCCCGCACCGCCGGGCATGGCCCGGCGCTACCGTTACTGGTCCAGCGCCTGCCGCAGCGGGGCCAGGAAGGCAGCGGCACGCTGCGCGGCCTGTTCTACCGAGCCCGCCTCAGCCAGGGCAGCGACCAGCGCGCTGCCGACCACCACGCCATCGGCCTGGCGGGCCATGGCCGCGGCACTGGCTGCATCCTTGATGCCGAAGCCTGCCACCACCGGCACCGTGGCGCGCGCGCGGAGGGCCTGCAGCCGAGCGCTTGCGGCATCGCTGTCCAGTCGCTCGGAGGCACCGGTGACGCCGGCGAAGCTGACGTAGTAAAGGTAACCACGCGCCAATGCCAACAGCTTGTCGGCACGTGCCTCGCTGGTGGTCGGCGAGGCCAGCAGCACCAGCGCCAGGCCGGCTGCATCGAAGGCCTGCTGCGCCTCACCGGCTTCTTCCGGCGGCAGGTCGACCAGCAGCACGCCATCGACGCCAGCGTCCACGGCGGTGCTGGCAAATGCTGCGTAGCCATGGATCTCCACCGGGTTCAGGTAGCCCATCAGTACCACCGGGGTCTGCGCGTCGCGCTCGCGGAACTGCGCCACCGCCTGCAGCACGTAACGGCTGCCAGCACCGCGTGCCAGCGCGCGCTCGGAGCTGCGCTGGATGGTTGGGCCGTCGGCCATCGGGTCGGAGAACGGCACGCCCAGCTCAATCACATCGGCACCGGCGCCGACCAGTGCATGCATCACCGGCACGGTCGCCTCCAGCGAGGGATCGCCGGCGGTGATGAATGGGATCAGCGCCTTGCGCTGCTGCGCGCGCAGGCGCTGGAAACAGGCATCGAGTCGGGAAACAGGCATCTCAGGCACATCCTTCAATCAGTTCAATCGCATCGCTGGTCCCCCAGTACATCTGGATGACCCTCCCTTCAAACAGTTCCACGCGGATGCCAAGGGCCGAGCCCGGGTCCTGCCAGGTCAGGTATTCGCCCTGCTCGCCATCGTAGGCATGCGGGCTGGACACAGGCGGCTTCGGAAACCGGGCAACCGCCTGGGCACGGGTCATGCCGACACGCAGGCCGAACGGGCCCGGCTGCTGGGTCGGCGCCCCGCTCTCCGGATCCAGGCCGAGGTCGAAGCGGACCACACGATCTTCGTCGGTCATCATCGACACGCCGGGCGGCAGCCCCTTGCCGTCGTAGTACTCGCAGCTTCCGCCAATGGCCTCGACCGCCCCTTGTGCCGTCCACGGCCCGAATGCCTTCAGATCGGTCATGTGCTGTCCGATCAGCACCTCGCCGGCATGGTCCAGCGCCACCGAGACCACCGCCGGCGCGTCATCGCTGTTGGTCTCTTCCGTGGAGGGCGGGTCGTCGATCGGCGTGCGCGCCATCGGGTCGAGGTCATCATTGGCCGCCGGTTGCTGCACCGGTTGCGTGGTGGCCTTGGCCGCCGGTGCCAGCACCGGCGGTTCCGGCGGCTGGCATGCCGCCAGGCCCAAGGCCAGCAGAAGCACACCGCTGCTTCGCAGCCGCGCGCTCACAGCACCAGGCCTTCGCGCGCGGCGATGGTATGCACGTCCTTGTCGCCACGGCCGGACAGATTGCACAGCACGATCTGGTCACGCGGTCGCTCACGCGCCAGCTTCATCGCCTGCGCCAGCGCGTGGCTGGATTCCAGCGCCGGCAGGATGCCCTCGGTGTGCGCCAGCAGATGGAAGGCCTGCAGGGCCTCCTCATCGGTGATGCCGAGGTAACGCGCGCGGCCGCTGTCGGCCAGGAACGCGTGCTCCGGGCCGACGCCCGGGTAGTCCAGGCCGGCCGACACCGAATGAGTCTCGATGATCTGGCCATCGTCATCGCACAGCACGTAGGTGCGGTTGCCATGCAGTACGCCCGGGCGACCGGCAGCAATCGAGGCCGCATGGCGGCCGGTATGGATGCCATCACCGGCGGCTTCGGCACCGACGATCTCGACCTGACGATCGTTGAGGAAGGCATGGAACAGGCCGATCGCATTGCTGCCGCCGCCAACGCAGGCGGTGATCGCATCGGGCAGGCGACCGTATTCGGCCAGCATCTGCTCACGCGCTTCGCGGCCGACGATGGCGTTGAAGTCACGCACCATGCGCGGGTACGGATCCGGGCCGGCCACCGTACCGATGATGTAGAAGGTGTCCTGCACGTTGGTCACCCAGTCGCGCATCGCTTCGTTGAGCGCGTCCTTCAGGGTGGCCGAGCCGGAGGTGACCGGCACCACCGTCGCGCCCAGCAGCTTCATGCGGTAGACGTTGATCTTCTGCCGCTCGATGTCGGTGGCGCCCATGTACACCACGCATTCCAGGCCCAGGCGTGCGGCGACGGTGGCACTGGCCACGCCATGCTGGCCGGCGCCTGTCTCGGCGATGATGCGCTTCTTGCCCATCCGCGCGGCCAGCAGGGCCTGGCCGATGGTGTTGTTGATCTTGTGCGCGCCGGTGTGGTTCAGGTCCTCGCGCTTGAGCAGGATCTGCGCACCGCCGACATGATCGCTCAGGCGCTGGGCGTGATAGATCGGGCTCGGCCGGCCCACGTAATGGGCCAGGTCGCGGTCGTAGGCGGCCTGGAATGCCGGGTCCTGGCGGGCCTGGTCATAGGCCTGGGCCAGTTCCTGCAGCGGGCCGACCAGGGTTTCGGCAACGAAGCTGCCGCCGTAGCGGCCGAAGTGGCCCTGGGCATCCGGGAAGGCGTGGTAGTCGGCAATGGGGGAGGCAGACATGGAAGCGACCGCTGGTTCGAGACAGGTGGATACTCTAGCGCACGGGTCGTGACCGGAAAATGGATATTATCTGGCGCATATCGTCAGGAAATCTCACATGAGCCGTTCCCTGCTGCCGCCCCTCAATGCGCTGCGTGCGTTCGAAGCCACTGCCCGGCTTGGCGGCGTTGGGCGCGCCGCACAGGACCTGCATGTCACCCACGGCGCGGTCAGCCGGCAGCTGAAGCTGCTGGAAGACCATCTCGGCCTGGCGCTGTTCCAGCGTGCCGGCCGCGGGCTGCGCCTGACCCCTGCGGGCACTCGCCTGCAGGCTGCGTGCAGTGACGCCTTCACTGGCATCGAGGATTGCGTGCGCGAGCTGCGACGGCCGGCAGCTTCTCCGGCGCTGGTGCTGGGTTGCAGTGGCAGCGTGCTCGCGCGCTGGATGATCCCGCGCCTGCCCACGCTGCAGGCCGCCCTGCCCGGCGTGCGCCTGCAATGGTCGGCGCTGGACGGCAGCTTCACCGATGCGCAGGCGGCACTGGATGCGGTGCTGCTGCTTGCGCAGGGACCGTGGCCACGCGGTTGGCAGGTGCGCGAACTGGCACCGGAACGGGTCGGCGTGGTGGTGGCCCCCTCGCATCCTGCGGCACTGCGCCTGCGCCACGTGCCGCCGTCTGCACTACTGCAGGAGACACTGCTGCACACCAGCTCACGGCCACAAGCGTGGCCAGCCTGGGCGCAGGCGCATGGTCTGGAGACGTCCAGACTGCAGCTGGGCACCGCCTTCGAGCACCTGTACTACCTGCTTGAGGCGGCCGTAGCCGGGCTGGGCCCTGCGATCGCGCCCGAGCCGTTGGTCGCGGAGGATCTGGCGGCGGGCCGGCTGGTCGCGCCGTGGGGGTTTGCCGCCACCGGTGGCTTCTGGGTGCTGGCGCGGCCGGATGGCCCGGCCGATGCGCGCGTGGATGCGCTGGCCGACTGGCTGGGTCAGCAACTCCGTTGACAACGAGAAAGGGGACGGAGGAAATCAAGTCGTATGTGGCGTATACGACTTAATCCCCTCCGTCCCCTTTTTCCACTTCAGGGTGCGGTGGGAGCGGCCAGCCGCTGCTGCAGGTCCTCGCGCAGGCGCGACAGCTCCACTTCCGCCTGCTGCCGCTGCTGCATCCCCTCACGATGGATGCTGCGTACTTCTTCCACTGTCGCGATCAGCTGATCATGCACATGGCGCAGCGTGGCCACGTCGATCACCCCACGCTGGTTGCTGCGTGCGGTATCCACCGAGGCCTGGCGCAACAGGTCGGCATTGCGGCGCATCAGTTCGTTGGTCGCATCGTCGATGGCGTTGGCCAGCTCGGCGGCATTCTTCTGCTCGCCCAGCGACAACTGGATCGCGAACTGGCGCTTCCACGAGGGGATGGTGATGTCGCGGACGGTGTTGAATTTCTCGATCAGCTGCAGTGCGTTGGCCTGGATCAGGCGGATCATCGGCAACGATTGGTCGGCCGCGTGCTGCATCAGCTGCAGGTCGGACACGCGCTTCTCGATCAGGCGGATCGCATTATCGATCTCACTCTGGCGAATACGTTGCTGCGGATCTTCGCTGCCCTGCCCCAGCAACTGCTCGGACTGCAGCTGGGCCAGGCGCTGCTTGCCGGCGGCGGCATACAGTCCCAGCGCATGACGTTCTTCGCGGACGATGTCGTGCATGCGGTCGAAATCAGTGACCCGCTTGCCCATCAGCGCCTGCTGCGCGCCGACGTCGCCGAGCAGCTGCTCGATCTGCGCATTGGTATCGCTGAACTTCTGCACCAGCTCGCCCTTGGACGAACGCAGGCGATCGATCAGGCCACCGATCAGCGGCACTTTCGAGCGCTGGGAGAAGCCATCAAGTTTCAGTTCACGGGCGATGCGCACTACTTCACCCAGCTTTTCGCCGTTGGCATCCAGGTCACGATTGCGCACCTGATCCAGCAGCTGACTGGAGAACGCCGTGGTCCGGGCAGCCGCCTCGCGCCCGAACACCTGCAGGTTGCCTGGGCGCAGGTCCTCCAGTTCGCGGCCGATCTCGGCGATGCGCGGCAGGTCGTCGCGCACCAGGCCCAGGGCCTTCAGGGTGCTGTCGTCAATCTCGGCGGCGGTCGTCGTGGCAGGCACGAGGGTTCCGGGGGTCTGGCTGTCCTGGGTCATCGGGCGGTGTCCTTGCAGTGGAAAAGCGGCAGCGGCGGCCGGCTCAGCGCAGTCTAGCCTGAGCGGCAGCCACTTCGTCATGGATCTGTACCTGCAGCGCAGCCGCCGTCGCCACCTGTGCCGACTGCGCCTGGAGCTGTCGGTTCAACGTGGCCTGTCGCCACGCCGGCAGCAGCACATCGTGGATGCGTGCGAACCGTTCCAGCAACGCCTCGTCCTGGGCCTGCAGCAACCGCCACTGCCCGGCGTCGATACGGTGCAGCGCGGCCAACCGCTGCAGGTGGTCGATGCGCGAGGCCAATGCCGCCTGTGCACCGACAGGCAGCTGTGGCAGCAGCGCGCCTGCATGTTCGCCCCAGGCCTGCAGGGCCAGCGCCGCAGCATCCGCGTCGATGATCGCTTCACGCCGCTGCTCGCCCTGCACGCGCACTGCCTGCGCCTGTTCCCGGGCCTGCAGCGCCAACACGCCCAGCTGCGCCTGCAACGCCTGCGCTTCGGCCTGGCGGACAACGTCGCGGCCCAGCAGGCGCCCCCACCAGCCTTCACGTCGGCGCAGGGCGCGCGGGTCGGTTGCCTGCAACGCCAATGCGATACGCGCCAGCGCATCGACCAGGCCCTGCCCTGCCGTCTGTGCCTCGGCGGCGTGATGCACGCCGATCGCCTGCAGCAATGGTGCACCGTAGCTCGACAGCGTTGCGATGTCCGCCGATGGCGGCAGCACGGGCGCAGGCAGGGGGCGTGACGCGGTCATGGCAGCGGAGGCGGCCGCGGCATATCGCCGTCGGTGGTTTCCGGTGGCAATGACTCACCATAGAAGTGGCGCATCAAGGCTTCATCGAGCGCACGCTCTTCCGGTGTGGCAGCACGCCGCACGCGCGGACGCGGGCGCACGTCGGCCGTGGCCACGCCGGATGCCAGCTGCTGCCGCGCCCAGCCGGCAAACGCCGCCAATGTCTGCGAAACCTGCGCCTGCTGTTCCTGCGAGGCAACCAGCAACTGCAGCAGCGGGGCCAGCCCGGCCTGCAGGTCCTCGGCCAACGGCGTTGCAACAGGCACTGTCGTTGCCAACACCGGCTGGCGGGCCTGCTGCGCCTGCGCCAACTGCTGCAGCGCCGCCAGCAATGCCGGCCAAGGCGCCGGCTCTGGCGCTGCGACAACCTCGGGCACCGGCGGCGGCAGCTGCAGGGCACTGGCAATGTCGGCAAGCTGGGCCACGACACGGCCGCCAACATCACCGTCGCCCGCGCCCATCGCCTTGTTGCGCAGGAAATCGCGCTTGATCTGCGCCCAGCGCTGGGCCTGTTCCGCGCTCAGTACATCACGCAGTTCCGCCAGCTTGAGCAGGTTCTCTTCGGCACCGGTGGTCAGCAGCTGCGCTTCGCCCAGGTAGTGGTCGGAAATCAGCTGCTGCAGCTCGTCCTCGTTCATCACCGGCGAGATCTTCTCGGCCAGCTTGTTCATGTTGCGGTAGCTGCCCTGCAGGCGGAACGGTGGTTCGGTGCGGTAGCGGTCGTCCTGCGCGGCACTCACGATGTATTGCTGGTTGACCCGGTACACCACGTCGCGCACGCGCAGCATGCGCTGCAGGGTGGCGGTGATCTCGTTGATCTCGGCACTGCTGTAGGCGTGACTGAGGCCATTGGTGGAGACGTCCTTGCCCATCGCCCGGTCGACCAGCAGGTACAGATCGGACATCTCCCGCGTGGCCAGTGGTGCCAGCACCGGGTTGGAGGTCAGGCTGTTCTCGATGTAGCTGAGGGTAAATGCCGCTTCCATGCCGCCGAGCACATCGCCAAGGTTGTAGATGTCGGCGCGGTTGGCCAGCATGTCCGGAATCTTGAACACTTCACCGGACTCGGTGTACGGATTGCCGGCCATCACCACGCAGAATTTCTTGCCGCGCATGTCGTAGGTACGTGTCTTCCCGCGCCACACGCCTTCGATGCGACGGGTGCCATCGCACAGCGAAATGAATTTCTGCAGGAACTCTGGATGGGTATGCTGGATGTCGTCGACATACAGCATGGTGTTGTTGCCCATCTCCAGCGCCAGGTTGAGCTTCTGCAGCTCCTGCCGCGAGGTGGCATCAGGGGCCTGTTCCGGATCCAGCGAACGCACCTCATGGCCTAGCGCCGGGCCATTGATCTTCATGAAAACCAGGCCGAGGCGATGCGCGACGTACTCCATCAGCGTGGTTTTGCCGTAGCCCGGCGGCGAGATCATCATCAGCAGGCCCATCAGGTCACTGCGCTTGTTCTCGCCGACCGTGCCCATCTGCTTGGCCAGGTTGTCGCCGATCACGCCAAGATAGACATCGTTGATCAGCTTGTTGCGCACGAACGAGGACAACGGCCGTGCCTTGAACTCGGACAGGCGCAGGGTCTCACGCTCGCGGCCGATGATGCCCTGGCGCACGGCCTGGTAGGCATGGAAGGCGGGCACGAACTTGCGCAGATGCTGCTGCAGGCGTGCCAGGAAATCATCCAGCGACAACGCAAGCGTGCCATTGCCGATGCGCGCGTGCTCGCCGAGAAGTCCGTTGACCTCCACCCGCAACGCGGCATCGCTGGCGCGGGTGCGCAGCTGTCGCTGCACCAGCAGCAGTGCCGCCGCCTCATCGACATAGCCGGCGTGCATGGCGTACGCCGGAGTACCCGCCAGTGCACGCAGCCACTGCCCGGCCAACGCCCAGCGCGTAGCCAATGGATCCTGGCTGCGTTGCAGCGCGCGCTCGACCACCTCGCGTTGCCCGGCCTGCTCCAGCTGCTGTGCAAGCCCCTCCAGCAAAGCCAACGCGTGGCGGCTGCTGTTGAACACCGGATCGCCGCCAGCCAGCTCCTCGCCGAGGTAGGCCGCTGACGCATCGGCAGCAGCGGCATCGAACGGCAACGCGTGGGAGTGCGCGTAGGCCACAATCGCCTCGGCCATCTCTGCCCGCAATGCCTGCCGCCCTTCATCGGAACCAAACAGGCGTGCCAGCGCTTCGGCACCGGCCTGGCGCGCCGGCCACTGCGCCACGCCCTCACTGCGTTGCTCGGCCGCCCAGAACAGCAGCGCCAGCGCGCGCACCTGCGGCGGGTGTCTCAGGCTGCCCGCGGCCTGCTGCAATGGCAGCAGCGCGCGCAGGATCAGCGCGGCATCGTGATCATGGATGCCACGCTCGTAGCCTTCGCGGTAGCGCGGCGCGGCAAATCCACGCACACGCTGGTCCAGCAGTTCGGGGTTGGCAACCTCGTGCTGCAGCGTGGCCAGATCGAGGCCGTCGCAACCTTCCTGCGCGGCCAGCAACAGGCACCCGGCCAGATACTCGCCGCGATACAACGTGGTCGATTCAGAATCCAGGGTCACCGGCCAGAACGGCTTCAGTGCATCAAGCTCCGGATCGTGCAGGGTCTCCAGGAAGTCGGTACCGGTCAGGTGAATGGCCAGAGTGTCACCGCGCGGCAACAGGGTCAGATCCAGTGCCTGGGTGTTGACACTGAATCGATGCCGTGGCCCCAGCCGCACCACATTGCCACCGGCTTCGTACAGATCACTGCGATCACGCAGCTGGCGCACGGCCTGGTCGCGTACGCCCTTCAGGCGCGCCTCGATATCGTCAGCCTTGACGTTATCGTGCAGGGCACGCAGGCGCTCGGCCAGTTCACGCAGTTTGAGGATCAACGGATCGCCGGCAAAGAAGGCATTGAGCTCATCGGCGGTGGCGAAGCGCTCCGTTCGCTTGGCCAGGCCGTCAAGGATGCGGTTGGCCGCATCCAGAACCGAGCGCGCCTTGCGCTGGCGGTCATCAAGCAGCGCCTGCTTGTGCGTATCGAAGGCCTCGACCAGCTCCTCGCGCTTGCTGAGAATGTCGCCGAGGAACTGTTCGTGCTCACCGAACTGGCTTTCCAGCTCCTCCAGCTGTACCAGCAGGCGCGACAGCTGTTCGTCGGCACGCTCCGGGTCCGTGGCCAGGGCCAGCGCACTGGTGATCGACTGCGAGAACAGCGCGAACTGCGCGGCGAACTGTGCCACGGCCTCGGCTGAACCGAGCGACCTGCGGCGTTGATCAGCACGCGCGCGGGCCTGGTTGAGGCGGCCATACAGCACGGAGATCGACTCGACCACGCGGGTACGGGCGGTAGCGTCGTCCACCTTCAAGCCGGCCATCAGCTCGGACAGCATGTCCAGGTCGGTGGCCATGCCGCGCAGTCCATCCAGCTGCTCATCCAGCTGGCGCGCACTCTGTGCCTGCTGCGCCGCTTCATCCAGGACCTGCAGGCGCTCGACCAGCGGTGCCAGTGCAGCTTCGCCGGCGAGGAAGCCACCGGTGGCGGCACCCACATGGTCCTGCGCATCCACCAGCTCGGCCGTCATTGCGTCGATGCGAACGGTGTCGATGTAACGCAGCTCGCGGATGGTCAGCAACCGTCCGCGCAGTGCGGTGACCGCATTGAGCGCCTCGACGAACGCCTGCACCTCGTTCCAGTTCTGCGGCTGCAAACGGCCCAGCAGGGCCTTGTGCGCAGCCTCCGCCTCGACCATCGCCTGCGACGACTGCTGGCGGATCGACTGCACTTTCTCGTATTCGTCCAGAACCGATTCGCCGGTGGCGCTGATCTGTCGCAGCAGCGTCTCGGCACCATCGCAGGCCTGGTCACCCAGCCAGTGGTGGGCATCGAACAGGCGCCGGGTATCGGCCACCAGGCGCTGGTAGCGCTGTACCGACACATCCTGGCCATCAATCTCGCGCGCGAGGTTGAACAGGTTGGAGATGCCGCGCACCAGTTCGGCGTTGCCGATGCGGCCCATGAAGGTATTGCCGGATGGGCGGCTGGCAGCGAACTCGTCGCTGCTGAACGGGGTTTGCCAGACCTGCATCGGATGGATGCGGGTCGGTTCGTTGCCTTCTGCATGGAACAGCACCATGCGCCCGTCCTGCAGGAAGGCGTAGCCATGGCCGAACACCGGATTCTGCAGCACGCGCTGGATGGTGTTGTAGACAAACAGTGCGGAGCGACCGCCTTCACGCTCGTAGAAGATGTAGAGCACATCTTCGCCATTGGGGGAGCGGATGCTGCGCTTGAACTGCATGCCGGCCATCGAGGCGTCGAACGCCTTGTGCTCGCCGCCCTGCAGGTAATACCCACCCGGGAAGATCACGCCATGGTCTTCAGGCAGCTGCACGCAGGCCTGCACGATTGCATCGTTGCGCACGATGTCGCCGGTCAGCGTGTTGTAGATCAGGCCGCGCCACTCCGTCTCGCGGTACGGCAGCACCTTCAACAGCACCAGCGAGCCGACCCGGGCGAACTCGAACTGGGCGTCATCCAGCGACTGCGTGCTGTCTTCCACCGGTTCGCTGTAGATGCCCTGCCCGGTCTCGGTGTTGTTCTCGACCTTGATCGTAAGGTCACCACCGGTGGTCTCGACGAACAGGGTGTCGAGGATGTTCAGGTGCGAATGGCGGCCACTGACCGCAAGATCGCGGGTGGCCTTGGTCCATTCGAAATCAAATGGTGGCGGTAGCGCGATGTCACGCTCACCGCGTGCGTCCAGATAGGTCAGTTCTCCATCGCGCGACAGCGCCCAGCGGAACACGCGCACATCGCTGCTGCGCTCGCCGATCTGGAACGAAGCCAGCAGCTTGTCACCGACCACGATCAGCTGCAGCAGGCGTGCATGTTTGTAGTAGGCGTAAAGCTCGTTGAAGTCGTGCACGAAACCCGGCTGATCGAGGAAGCTGCCCTTCAGCTCCAGCGCGGCGACGTCGTAGCCATCACTGCCCTGCACCAGGCGGTACAGGCCGAACACATCCTCGATGCGGGTCTGGGTCTTCAGCCCGATGAACACGTTGTAGCCGAACAGCAGGCGGTCCGGTCCAACCTGGACGATGTCGCGGCCGACACAGTTGTTCTCGCTGCGGATGCGGAAGCGCCCGGCCACTTCCAGGCGGCTGTCGCCGAACTCGGCCAGGCGCTGGCGGTTCAGTGTTTCAGCCAGGGTCTGCAGGCGCTGGCCCTGTTCGGCCAGGCGGCGGCGCAGGACTTCATAGGCACCGCCCTGGGCGACGGCCTGGTCGACGGTGCTGCCGCCGGCCTCCGGCGCGGTGGTTTCGGCGGACGGGTGGGTTTCAGACATCAGCAGGCTTCCAGCTCACGGGCGAATGGCCGCATGTGCGGCCGGCACGGGCGGGCGATGGCCAGACCGGCCATCGCTCGGTGCATCAACGGGCGCTGTCGAGCACGGTGGCCGACACGGTCGGCACCGCTTCGGCGTCCTCGGCGATCTGCCGCGGTGCCGGTTCGGCCACGGACACGCCCAGGTAGCGCTGCATCAGTTCCTGCACGATCGGGCTCTTGCCAGCGAAGCCTTCGATCGACTTGCCCAGCGAGACGGCCTTGACCAGGTTCTCGAACATGCCGCCATCGCCACCCACCAGATCGATGTCGGCGTTGCGCAGCGCACTGGCGATGACGTTGGCATTCTCGCGCGACACTTCCTTGCCTGCTTCGATCGAGGCCAGCGCCTGCTTCAGGCTGTTGTCCAGCATCATGCGGAACTCTTCGTGGCCGCGCGCCTGGTCGCTCAGCGAGGCGATGGCCTCGAACTTGCGCACCAGGCCTTCGGCCTCGGCCAGCAGCTTCTTCTGCACCACGCCCGCTTCGGCGTTGCCCAGCGATTCGGTGGCGGTGGCACGGGCCAGGCCCATCTTCTCTTCACCCTGGGCCTGCGCCTGCAGGGTCTCGGCCAGCACGCGGGCTTCATTGCTGCCCTGCTTCAGGCTGGCTTCGGCCTTGGCTTCGATCACGCGGGCCTCGGCAATGCCGACCTTCTCGATGGCCAGCGCCGATGCTTCACGCACCTGCGCTTCGGCCAGGCCCGGTGCGGCCTGTTCGGCACGATAGGCGTCGGCCAGCAGGCGCTTGGCTTCGGCCTGCTTGCCGGCGGCCTCGTGCTCGGCCTGGGCCAGCGTGGTGAGTTCCACCGCGCGGTGCTTGGAGGCGGTTTCACGCGCCTGCGCTTCTTTCACTTCGCGCACCAGTGATTCCTGCGCCTTGGCTTCGGCTTCGAGGATCAGCACCTGCTTCTGGCGGTCGGCCTCGGAGACCTCGCGCACTTCCTTGATGCGCTCTTCTTCCTGCGCCACGGTCTTGTCGATGGAGATGCGTTCGCGGGTGATGTTGGCCACATCCATCTTGCCCTGCTCGACCACCTTGTCGCGCTCCACGCCCTGCAGCTGCACTTCGCGGTCGGTGGTGACCTGCTCCAGCTGGCGCGCACGCTCCACACGCTCGGCCTCGATGGCCACCGCGCGCTGGCGGTTCTGCTCGGCCACTTCCACTTCGCGCAGACGGTTCTGGTCGCGGATGTCGATCAGCTGCTGGGCTTCGATGCGTGCATTCTCCGACAGCTGGCGCTGTTCTTCCTGGACCTTGGCGGTCTCGGCCTCCTCGCGCGCGCGGATCGTCTCGATCTCGCGCTTCTGGCGCGCCTCGGCTTCGGCCTGCTGGCGTTCCAGCGCCAGCAGCGCTTCGCGGGCTTCCACGTTCTTCTTGGTGATGGCGAGCTTCTCGTTCTGCTCCAGCTCGTTGGTCACCACGTTCTGTGCGGCGGTCAGCTCGGTGATCTTGCGGATGCCCTGCGCGTCGAGGATGTTGAACTGGTCCAGCAACGACTTCGGGGTCTGCTCCAGGTAATCGATCGCCACGTCTTCCAGCACGTAGCCGTTCAGATCGTTGCCGATCACCGCGATGATCTCGTCGCGGAACTCCTGGCGTTTCTCGAACAGCTCGGTGAAGTCGAACTTCTTGCCAACCGTCTTCAGCGCTTCGGAGAACTTGGCGTTGAACAGCTCATCGACGGCATGCTTGTCCGACGCACGGTCGGCACCGATGGCCTTGGCCACGCGCAGCACGTCGGCCTGGGTCTCGTTGACCCGCAGGTAGAAAGCCACGGCGATATCGGCGCGCATGTTGTCGCGGCAGATCAGGCCTTCCTTGCCACGACGGTCGATCTGCAGGGTGATCAGGCTGATCCGCATCAGCTCGGCGCGGTACAGCACCGGGATGATCAGCGCACCGGTGAAGTGCACCTTCGGCGTGGAGCTCATGTCGTTGACGATCAGGGCCACGCCCTGGTCGACCTTGCGGTAGAAGGCCTTGAACAGGCCGGCCACGCCCAGCAGCAGGACGAGCAGGCCGCCGGCGACGGCCAGGATCGGTAAGAGGGACGCCAACGTCATTGATGATTCTCCTTGTTGCCCGGAAGCAGGTTGTCCTGGAAATCGAGGGCGATCGCATCAGCGCGGACCACCCGGTAATAGTGTTGTTCGGCCATGTGCTCGACCAGCACGATGCGCTCGCCACGCTGCAGTTCGATGTCGCTGCGGATCTGCAGCACCAGCCCGGCGCCGCCATCATCGACATTGGCATGACCGCTGCGTGCGTCCGCCTTCGGCGATGCGACCACGCCGATCCGACCCAGCAGCGATGCCTGCGGCACCGGCCGCAGGCGCAGCAGGAAGCGACGGACCGGGCGCAGGATCAGCGCGGTGAGCGGTACCGCAGGCAGCGGTGCCAGCATCGCCACGAGCGTACCCAGGCCCCAGCGCAGCAGGTCCGGCAGCGGCAGCAGTACGAACAGATGGATGAAATAGGTGATGAGCCAGCCGAACAGGCCCAGCAGGGTGACCACCACCATGATCGGGACACCGCCCAGCCCCCAACGCGCCAGCACGGCCGACAGGCCACTGAGGTCGGTCCCGGCCTCGAGTGCGCCATCGGCGCCGAGATCGCCGAAACCGTCATCGACCAGGCCGAACGCCGCAACCGCCCAATACATCACCGACACCATCAGCAGAATGCTGTACGGCAGAGTCGGGTAACCGAGCACGACGGTGAGAAACTCCTGCATCGCTTGCCTTCCTGGGCTGTGGGCGGCGGCCGCCCGTTCGGGGCGCACAGTACACGCCCCGTCGATCCCGCGCCGGCCTTCATGGCTGGCGCGCCTGGGTCCATCCTATGTGAAGAATGCGTGCAGGCTCAAATCTGCGTGCAGATCGCCGTGAATGGTGACGCCATTCACTCGAGAACCGTGCAATCCGCGCGGCGCACTTCCTCGACGAAGGTGCGCATCCTGTAACCGTCCTTGATGCCCGGTTCCAGCTCGATGCCGCTGGAGACGTCCACACCCCATGGCAAGGTAGCCAGCACGGCGTCGTAGACGTTTTCCGGGTTCAGGCCGCCGGCGAGCAGGAACGGACGGTGCAGTCCGGTCGGGACGCGGCTCCAGTCGAAGGCCACGCCGGTACCGCCACCGCCGCCCGGCGCATGGCTGTCGAACAGGAAGCCAGCCGCACTGGGGTAGCGCAGCTGCAGGGTACGGGCGTTGACCTCTTCCCGCCCCCCCATCGCGATCGCCTTCAGGTACGGCATGTTGAAACTGCGGCAGAAGCTCTCGTCTTCCTCGCCATGGAACTGCAGCAGGGTCGGCCGCACCGTGCGCAGCACCTCACGCACCTCTTCCTTGCTGTTGTTGCGGAACAGCGCCACCACGTCGACCATCGGCGCGATCGCCTGGCGCATCGCGCGCGCTTCGGCCGGAGCGACCCGGCGACTGCTTTCACGGGCAAAGATGAAACCCACTGCGTCCACGCCCAGCTCACCGGCCAGGCGGACGTCGCCAGCCCGGGTCATGCCACAGAACTTGATGCGCGTGCGGTAGTAGGAGCGGCTCATAGCGTGACCTCGGCGGGCAGATGCCAGTTGTCGGGGTACAGGGGCCCAAGGAACACCAGGCCCTGCGGCGGTGCGGTGGGACCGGCTACGGTGCGGTCGCGCCCGGCCAGCAGTTCAGCGATCCATTCCACCGGTTTCTCGCCGCTGCCCACCAGGATCAACGAACCGACAATATTGCGGACCATGTGATGAAGGAATGCATTGCCCTGTACTGAGACCTCGATCACCTCGCCGTGGCGGCTGACCTGCAGCGACTGCAGTTCACGCCGTGCATGCAGCGCCTGGCACTGCACGGAGCGGAATGCATTGAAGTCGTTCTCGCCGAGCAGGGCCTGCCCGGCGATGTGCATGCGTGTTTCGTCCAGCGCACGCCGCTCCCAGCTCAGGGTCTGCCGCTCCAGCGCCGGCCGCACCTCGCGGTTGAGCAGTCGGTAGCGGTAGCGGCGCGCGCGCGCCGAGAAGCGGGCATGGAAATCGTCAGCGACCGGAACGCACCAGCGCACCGCGATCGAACGCGGCAGACGGGTGGTGGTGCCCAGCATCCAGGCGCGCGGATCGCGCACCACGTCGGTATCGAAATGCACGACCTGGCATTGGCCGTGCACACCGGCATCGGTACGACCGGCACAGACCACCTGCAGCGGCGTGTCCGCCACCGACGACAGGGCCTGTTCAAGACTGGCCTGCACGCTGGGACCACCCTCGCCCAGGTTCTGCCAGCCCCTGAAATCGCTGCCGTCGTACTCGACGCCAAGCGCGTAACGCATGTGCTACCTCGAAGTTGCGGAGGGGGTGACGCTCAGGCCGGGTCGCGCTCGGACCAGACCGCCAGTTCGTTGCCACCGGGCTCGACGAACTGGAAGCGGCTACCGCCGGGAAAAGAGAACACCGGGCGCACGATCGCGCCGCCGGCATCACGCACGGCCGCTTCGACCGGCGCCAGCTGATCGGCATACAGCACCAGCAGCGGTGCGCCACCGTCCGTGGCCCGCTGTGGCTGGCCGCGGAAGAAACCGCCCTGCAGGCGGCCGTCGTCGAAGGCGGTGTAATCGCTGCCGTAGTCGACGAATGACCAGCCAAACACTTTCTCGAAGAATGCACGGCTGGCCGCCGGATCGCTGGAAGCGAATTCAACGTAATCGATGCGGCGCTCGCGGCTCATGGCACAGTCCTTGTCGGCAGGTTCGGTCACGGCAGGCGGGCCAGCAGTTCCCGGGCCTGTGCCTGGCTGTGCAGGTCGCCGCCTTCGGCGACTTCCAGCAGCAGGGTACGCGCAGTCTGTGCGTCACCCAGGTCAAGATAGGCGATGGCCAGCTCCAGGCGCTCCTGGCCGGCACGCGGCGACCAGCCAGCATCGCCGACGGACGCAGCCTCCGTCGGCCCGACATCATCAGGGTGCGCGTTGTCGATGCGGTCATGGTGGACGGGGTCGACCACGGCCTCGACCTCATGCGACTCCGCCGGCAGGTCAAATACGCCACGGAACTGCGGCTGTTGTTCGGCGTGCAGCGCATAGTCCGGCACACCGACGTCGGCAGCGGCGTCCTGTACCACCGGTTCGTCAGGGTGCTGTTCGACGACAAGCCCATCGTCACGTCCGGACATCGGCTCGTCCCAGCGCGGCTGCTCGGTCACTGCCGCAGGCAGCTCCACCACATCCTCGGCGCGCAGCGTCCCGGCCTGCCAATCGGCCTGCACTGCGTGATCGGCCGTCGGCTCGGCATGCGCCGGGTCCTGCGTTTCGGTTTCGGTGGCCCAGGCTGGCATCGCCGGCTCCTGGCGGCCGCCTTCGGCAACCACCGACGACCATGAAGACTGCTCGGCCAGGGCATCCAGCGCGGCTCCGGCCGGGACTGCCGCGGCAAGCCCGGCGGCATCGTCTTCTTCACGCAATGGAGGCAACGGCGACGGCTTGCGACGGCGCAGCAGCCAGGTCGCAGCGGCGGCCAGCAGCAACACCGGCAGCCCCAGCCAGTACCACGGTGTTGCCGCGTCGCGGGCGCCCGGGGCCTGCGCGAGGCGTTGCTGCGCGGCGGCCAGATCGTTGTCCTTCATGGCGATCAGCGACTGCTGCTGTTGCTTCAGCGCTTCCAGGTCGGCCACGCGCTGCTTCAGCTCGCCGATCTCGGCATCGCGGGTGGCGATGTCCTCACGCGCCTGGCGCAGTTGTTCGTTGCCCAGCATGTCACCCTCACTGCCGGCAGCGGTGCCGGTGGTTGTGCCCGCATGCGCGGCGTCGGACGCCAGCGCCGGAGCGATCTCAAGTCGTGCCCCGTTGGCCGCAGCCGGGGAGGAATCGGTGGCCGCGTCCACCTTGGCGACCGGGGCGACCGTGCCCGCCGGTTGCGGCACGGTACGCGCCTGCCGCCATTGCGCCGCGTGCTCGCGCACCAGCGCAGCGGCCTCGGCGGCATCGACGGCTGCCAGCGCATCACTACCCGGCATGCGCAGCACCGCGCCCTGCTTGAGCAGGTTCACGTTGCCCCGGATGAAGGCTTCGGGATTGGCGCGCAGCAGGGCGATCATCGCGCGGTCGCGGCTGATCTGGTTGCCACGGGCAACCGCACCGGCGATCTGCGACAGGGTCTGTCCACGCTGCACGGTGACGCTGCCATCGGCTGACGGCACGGAAACCGGCGTGGCCGCTGTACGTGGGCGCGCCGGCACCGGCGCAGCGGTGGATGCATGCACGGGCGCTGGCACGCTTGCCGTTTCGGCTGCCGCAGGCTCAGGCGCCACGTCACGCGTGATGGTGTTGGACAGGGTGCCTGCAGGAGCAACGATCTCCGGTTCGGCCACGGCCAGCGCACTGGGGGGTGCATCGACCAGCGCCGAGTACTCGCGCACCAGCCGGCCCTGGCCCCAGTCGGCCTCGATCAGGAAGCTCAGCGACGGGGTCTCGACCGGTGCCTGCGAGGTCACCCGCACCACCGCTCTGCCCTGTGCATTGCGGGTCAGTTCGAACTGCAGCTCGCTGACCAGCCCGGTCGGCCGTTGCAGGCCTACGCGTTCGAAGGTGACCGGTGAGGCCAGCGCCACGCGCAGGTTTTCCAGCTCGGACGGGTCGGCCGAGACCACCGGAATTTCTGCCAGCAGTGGCTGGCCCGGCTTGGACAGGACACGGATGTCACCCAAGCCCAGGGCAAGCGCCGAACTGCTGGCCAGGGCCAGCAGCGCGGCGGAAAGATAGCTGAGCGGGCGCTTTGCGCCCTTGGCCCGTTTATTCATGGGCGACACTATAAAGCGTGCGGACCGGGGTCCGCACCCACCGGAAAGACCCTTGAGGTAGTGCCGGCCGCTGGCCGGCAATCCCTTCAGCCGGTGGATCAGGGCAATGCCGGCCAGCGGCCGGCACTACCGACAAGCAGTCGAGCATGGCTCGACTCTACATAACCGGAGATCAGCGCTGCTCGGCGGCGACCAGCTCGGCCAGCTGCACGGCGTTCAGTGCCGCGCCCTTGCGCACGTTGTCCGACACGATCCACAGGTTCAGGCCGCGCGGGTGCGACAGGTCCTCGCGGATGCGGCCGACGTACACCGCGTCGGTGCCCGACGCATGCGTGACCGGGGTCGGGTAGCCGCCAGCCTCATGGCGATCCACCACTTCGATGCCCGGCGACTGCTCCAGCAGCGCGCGCGCTTCGGCGACGGTCACCTTGTCGCGGGTCTCGATCGCCACCGACTCGGAGTGGCCGTAGAACACTGGCACACGCACTGCAGTCGGATTCACCAGGATGCTGTCGTCACCGAGGATCTTGCGGGTCTCCCAGATCAGCTTCATCTCTTCCTTGGTGAAGCCGTTGTCCTGGAAGTCGTCGATGTGCGGGATCAGGTTGAAGGCGATCTGCACCGGGAAGCGCTGCGGATCGATTTCCTGGAAGCTCAGCAGCTGGCCGGTCTGCTTGCCCAGTTCCTCGGTGGCCGAACGGCCACCGCCGGACACCGACTGGTAGGTGGAGACGTTGATGCGCTCGATGCCGTACTTGCGGTGCAGCGGTGCCAACGCCACCAGCATCTGCATGGTCGAGCAGTTCGGGTTGGCGATGATGCCGCGCGGACGGTTGGCGACCTGCTCCGGGTTGACCTCGGACACCACCAGCGGCACGTCATCGTCGTAGCGGAAGGCCGAGGAGTTGTCGATCACCACCGCACCGGCGGCGGCGAACTTCGGAGCGTATTCCTTGGACACGCTGCCGCCGGCCGAGAACAGCGCGATCTCGACGCCGCTCGGATCGAAGGTGGCCAGGTCCTGGACCTTGACCTTCTGGCCATTGAACTCGATCTCGCCGCCGGCCGAACGCTCGGAGGCCAGGACGCTCAGGGTGCCGACCGGGAAATCACGCTCGGCCAGGATCGACAACATGGTCTCGCCGACGGCACCGGTGGCACCGACGACGGCGACGTGAAAACTGCGCTGTGCATTGCTCATGGGGGAAACTCTCACGAAAACAGGGATGGGGGAAAATCACGCACGACAGCTGGGTTCGGGGAACCTCCTCAAGCAGCACGCACGGAGGCTCCCTATCGTTTCCCGGTTTTTTTGCCCAGGGTCACGCGCGCGGCCATTGCCGCGTCAGCGTTGATCGCGCTTGGCATGCGCGATGGGGCGCCGTCCAGGCCAAGCCCGGCAAGCAGATTATCCACCGCCAGCTGTACCATCGCCGTGCGCGTGGCCAGCGAGGCACTGCCGATATGCGGGGTCAGCACCACGTTGCTCAGCGCCAGCAGTTCCGGACGCACCGTCGGCTCGCCTTCGTACACATCCAGGCCGGCCGCAGCGAGGCGGCCGTTGGCCAGTGCGTCGACCAGTGCCAGTTCGTCGACGATGCCGCCGCGGGCGATGTTCACCAGCGTGGCCGTCGGCTTCATCTTCGCCAGTGCAGCTGCATCGATGATGTGATGCGAGGACGGCGAATACGGCAGCACCGTGATCAGGTGATCGGCCTGCGCCAGCAGCGTATCCAGATCCACATACGAAGCGCCGACAGCGGCCTCGGTGTCGGCCGGCAGGCGCGAACGGTTGTGGTAAAGCACTTTCATGCCAAAACCGTGCGCACCGCGGCGGGCGATCCCCTGGCCGATGCGGCCCATGCCCAGGATGCCCAGCGTGCTGCCATGGATGTCGGCGCCGAGCATGGTCTGGAACGACCACTGCTGCCACTGGCCCTCGCGCAGCCAGCGCTCGGACTCGGTGATGCGGCGCGCGGTGGCCATCAGCAGTGCGAAGCCGAGATCGGCGGTGGTTTCGGTCAGGACGTCCGGCGTGTTGCTGGCCAGGATGCCGGCCGCGCTGAGCGCGTCGACGTCCAGGTTGTTGTAGCCGACCCCGACATTGGCGATCACCTGCAGCTGCGCGGCATCGGCCAGCTGGGCCGCGCCGATGCGCTCGTTGAGGGTGATGATCGCGCCGTCGGCGCTGGCCAGTTGTTCGGCGATCTGGTCCGGCGACCAGGCGGTGACGGTGTCGGTGCTGCGCAGCTGCACGCGATCGCGCAGCGGCGCGATGGCCGCGTCGATCAGCGGCTGGCTCACCCACACAGTCGGCCGCGTGTCAGCCATCGAACTGACCAGGAATACGCGGGGTGATGGTGCCGACGTCGCCGCACTGCGCACGGTGGCGCAGGGCCTGGTCCATCAGCACCATCGCCACCATCGCCTCGGCGATGGGCGTGGCGCGGATGCCGACGCAGGGATCGTGGCGACCGGTGGTGACCACCTCAACCACGTTGCCGGATGTATCCAGCGACGGGCCGGGCAGACGCAGGCTGGAGGTCGGCTTGAGCACGATCGAGGCGACCACCGGCTGGCCGGTGGAAATGCCGCCGAGGATGCCGCCGGCGTGGTTGCTGGCGAAACCCTGCGGGGTCAGCAGGTCACGGTGTTCGGTGCCCTTCTGCACGGCGCTGGCGAAACCGTCGCCGATCTCCACGCCCTTGACCGCGTTGATGCTCATCAACGCAGCGGCCAGGTCGCCATCGAGCTTGCCATAGATCGGCTCGCCCCAGCCGGGCGGCACGTTGTCGGCGACCACGTCCACGCACGCGCCGACCGAATCACCGGACTTGCGCAACGCATCCATGTACGCCTCCAGCTCCGGCACCTGCGCGGCGTGCGGCCAGAAGAACGGGTTGTCTTTCACCGCCGACCAGTCGAAACCGGCCGGGGTGATCTCGCCCAGCTGCGACAGGTAGCCGCGCACGGTGACGCCGAAGCGCTCGGCCAGCCACTTCTTGGCGACCACGCCGGCGGCCACGCGCATGGTGGTCTCGCGTGCCGAAGACCGGCCGCCGCCACGCGGGTCACGGATGCCGTACTTGTGCCAGTAGCTGTAGTCGGCATGGCCCGGGCGGAACTGCTGGCCGATATTGGCGTAATCCTTGCTGCGCTGGTCGGTGTTGCGGATCAGCAGTGCGATCGGAGTGCCAGTGGTCAGGCCCTCGTACACGCCGGACAGGATCTCGACCTCATCGGCCTCGCGGCGCGCCGAGGTGTGCCGGCTCTTGCCGGTGGCGCGGCGCTGCAGGTCGTGGGCGAATTCGGCCGCGTCCAGCGCCAGCCCCGGCGGGCAGCCATCGATCACGCAGCCGATGGCCGGCCCGTGCGATTCGCCGAACGTGGTGACGGTGAACAGCTTGCCGAACGAATTGGAGCTCACGAGCGCTGCGCCGCCAGTTCGGTGATGCGCGCGCTGTGGGCAATCAGCTCGCGGCATTCAACCGCGAAGATGCCCATCTGGCCGACCTTGAACTCGATCCAGGCGAAGTCGACTTCCGGCAGCAGCTTGATCAGATGCTGTTCGGACTCGCCTACTTCACAGATCAGCAGGCCGTCTTCGCTCAGGTGCAGCGGGGCGTCGCGCAGGATCTTCAGCACCAGGTCCAGGCCGTCGTCGCCGGCACGCAGGCCCATGTCCGGCTCGTAGGAGTACTCCTGCGGCAGCGCATCGGTCTCGTCGTTGGTGACGTACGGCGGGTTGGTGACGATCAGGTCGTAGTGGCGGCCGGTCAGGCCGTTGAACAGGTCCGACTTGAGCAGGGTGACGTTGTGCGCCTGCAGGCGCTCCTTGTTCTCGGTGGCCAGCGACAGCGCGTCATCGCTGAGGTCCACGCCATCCACTTCCCAGTTCGGGTAGTAGTGACCCATGGCGATGGCAATACAGCCCGAACCGGTGCACAGGTCCAGCGCACGGCTGACATCGCGGCCGGCCAGCCACGGCTCGAAGCCGCACTCGATCAGTTCAGCGATCGGCGAGCGCGGCACCAGGGCGCGCTTGTCGCTCTTGAAGCTCAGACCGGCGAACCAGGCTTCACCGGTCAGATAGGCGGCCGGCATGCGCTCGTCGATACGGCGCTGGAACAGTTCCAGCACGCGCACCTTCTCTTCCTGCAGCAGGCGCGCCTGGCCGTAGGCCGGGCCCAGATCGTGCGGCAGGTGCAGGCTGTGCAGCACCAGCTGGGTCGCTTCATCCAGCGCGTTGTCGTAGCTGTGGCCGAAGGTCAGCCCGGCAGCGTTGAAACGGCTGGTGCCGTAGCGGATCAGATCGATGATCGTGTGGAGTTCGGCGGCCGTTTCAGCGGTCATGGCGGTACTGCGGGCAAAGTGGCCCCCGATTATAGGGGCTGGCGCCCGTGGCGGCATCCGTTGCGGCAGAAACGATCGGGCCACAGCCGGTATGATGGAGCCCACTTCGCGCGGGGGCTCCCATGTTCAATCGCAACGCCGGCATCATCCTGCTGATCGCCCTGGCGGCGGGTCTCGGCCTGCTGGCAGCCCAGCAGGTGTTCGCGCCGAAGCCGCCGGCCAATGCCCCGGCCACCGAAGCGATCACGCTGTACCCGCAGGCGCGCGAACTGCCCGACTTCAATCTGGCCCAGTCCGACGGCACCCGCCTGATCCCGGGCGAACTGAAGGGTCACTGGACCCTGGTGTTCCTGGGCTTCACCTTCTGCCCCGACGTCTGCCCGACCACCCTGGCCGAGCTGGCCGGCGCGCAGAACCAGTGGGAAGCCCTGCCCGACAGCCTGCGCCCGCGCGTGCTGTTCATCTCGGTCGACCCGGACCGTGACAGCGCCACCCGCCTCGGCGAGTACGTGCACGGCTTCCACAAGGACACCCTGGCCGCCACCGCCGACGTTCCCTCGCTGGAGCGCTTCGCCACCTCGCTGGGCTTCGTGTTCCAGAAGGTGCCGGGCAAGCATTTCGACGAGAACCCCGAGGATTACACCGTCGAGCATTCGGCCAGCCTGGCCGTGCTCGACCCGCAGGGCCGCCTTGCCGGCCTGGTGCGGCCCCCGTTCAACGCGCCGGCCATTGCCCGCGACCTGCAGAAGCTGACCGAGAAAACCGCCCCATGAGCCTCACCACCGCCCTGACGTACGCCCTGCCCCACCGCCTGCTGTCCTCGATGGCGCGTTCGCTGGCGTACTCGGACGATCCGCGCGTGTCGCGCTGGCTGATCGACACGGTCACCCGCAAGTTCAACGTCAACCTGGACGAAGCGGCCAACCCGGACCCGCGCAGCTATGCGACCTTCAACCAGTTCTTCACCCGTGCGCTGAAGCCGGGCGCGCGCGTGGCCGATGCCGATCCGCGCAGCCTGGTGATGCCGGCCGACGGCCGCATCAGCCAGCTTGGCAGGATCGAGGCAGGCCGCATCTTCCAGGCCAAGGGCCAGTCGTTCACCGCCGCCGAACTGCTTGGCAGTGACGAGGATGCCAAGCCGTACAACGACGGCCTGTACGCCACCGTGTACCTGTCGCCGCGCGATTACCATCGCGTGCACATGCCGTGGACCGGCACCCTGCGCGAAACCGTGCACGTGCCCGGCCGCCTGTTCAGCGTCGGCCCGGCCGCCGTCAACGGCGTGCCGCGCCTGTTCGCGCGCAACGAACGCCTGGTCTGCCATTTCGACACCAGCTTCGGCCCGATGGTCAGCGTGATGGTCGGTGCGCTGCTGGTGTCCGGCGTGGAAACCGTGTGGAGCGGCGAAGAAATTCCGGCCTACGGTGACCGCATCACCCGCAAGGATTACCGCGGCCAGGGCATCCAGCTGGAGCGCTTCGCCGAGATGGCGCGCTTCAACTACGGTTCGACCGTGATCGTGCTGCTGCCGCCGGGCGTGGCCGAATTCGCCCCGCAGCTGGGTGCCGAAAGCCCGGTGCAGCTGGGCCAGGCCCTGGCGAAACTGCGCTGACAAAAAGGGGACGGAGGGGATCAAGTCGTTTATGCATAAACGACTTGATCCCCTCCGTCCCCTTTTTCCACAACGGAATGCCGGCCAGCGGCCGGCACTACCGTACGCGCGCTACTGCAGGGCCGGGGCGGGGCCGACGTCCATGCCGTCGTAGTCTTCCACGCCCTTCTCCGCGGCCAGCGCCGCGAACGCCTGGTTGCGGCGGTCCAGCGAGGCTTCGTCGTGGATCTCCACGCGCTCCACGTGCAGCACGTGGAACGGCGCACCGCCCTCTTCCGGCTCCTGCTCGAACAGTTCGACGAAGCTGTAGCCCTGCGCCTGCAGATGATCCGCCAGTGCCTGCAGCGGCTCGGCGCTGGAATGGACGAAGAAATACCCCCACAACAACGGGCCGTTGATGTCCCAGTCGGTGTTTTCGCGGAGGTTGGCGAACAGGTTGCGGGTGTCTTCGAGGTCCATGCGGGTTCCAGGGGTCGTGGGGGATTACTTGTCGCAGCCCTGCAGCTTCAGCGTATGGCCGTGGCGCAGGCTGTAGGCCGGGGCTTTCAGGCCGTTGGCGCGGGCCAGGGTCGGCACATCGCACTGGAATTTCGCGGCGATGGCGCCGAGGGTTTCGCCCTTGCCCACCTTGTGGCTGCGCACCGGCTTCGGCCGCGCAGCCGGACGTGGCGTGGCCACCGGCGCCACCGGTGTGGTCGGCACGCTGGTGGATGCGGCCGCATCAGCCACCGGCACCACGCCGCCCACGGCCACGCTGCCGGTGTAGCTGGCAGCGGTCGGGCGCACGATCGCGGCATTCAGATCGGCGGTGATCAGGGTGCGGGCGAGGTCGGCACGCGGGCCGCTGACGCAGTTGCGCTGGTACAGGCCGGCAATGCGGGTAGTGGCGTTGATCAGCGTGCCGGCCGGAATCCAGCCATCAGCTTCATAGCGCGGGTTGAGATTGCGCAGCGCGCGCATGTAGCCATCGCGGGTGCCATGGCTGCCCAGGCAGATGGTCAGTTCATAGATCGTGGTGGATCGCGCCAGGCGGATGGTGGCCGGCTGCGCGCTGATCTTCGGGAACTCCACGCCGTACTGCTGCGGGTGCAGGAAGATCCACGCCGCGGCGATCACCATCGGCACGTAGTCCTTGGTTTCGCCGGGAAACTGGTTGTAGACGCTGTCCACCCAGAAGCTCTGCCCCGGGTACTGCTTGTAGACGCGCGCTGCGCGGCCTTCGCCGCCGTTGTAGCCAGCCAGCGACAGTTCAACGTTGTTGTTGAGCTCGCGCATGCGCTCGTTGAGGTAGGTGGCACTGGCTTCTGCAGCACTGCGTGCATCGAAGCGGGTGTCGAAACCGGTGCCATCCGGGCCCAGGCCGAAGCGGCGGCCAGTGGCCGGCATGAACTGCATCAGGCCGGCGGCACCGGCACGCGAAGATGCGTGTACGCGACCATTGGATTCCTTGGCCATGATGCCGAACAGCAATGCCTCGGGCAGGCCGCGCTTTTCCCACTCCGGCCACATCACCGCGCGCAGGTTCTGGTAGTTCTCGTAGGTGGTCATCAGCGCCGGGCGCATGTCGGTCAGCCAGCGGCGGATACCGGCCTGTACCGCCGGGTTGTACTCCACCATGCTGTCGAAGGCGTGCCGCTTGTCGTTCAGCAGCGCAGCGGCGCGGGCCGCCTCGGGCACGTCGGCGGTGAGCGGGCCGATATGGTCGGGGTCGGCTTCCAGGCGGTCGCCACCTTCATCGGCCACGTCATCGCTGGCAGCCGCATCGGCATCATGCTTGAGCAGGCGCTTGTAGCTGGCCAGCAGGGTGCCCATCTGGCAGCCCTTCTGCTTCACGCAGTCGTTGAGGACATCTTCCATGTCCTCCAGCGCAGCATCGGCCTCGTTGCTGCCCTTGGGGTCGGCATTGGCGACCAGCAGCAGGGCATCGCTGTAGCGCTTCTCGGCGGCGGTCATGCGCTGCTGCAGCGCATCCACCTTCACCTTGTCCCGGGCCGAGACCCGCTGTGCATGGGCATCGGGTGCCAGGGAAACCAGGCCGGCCAAGGCCAGCAGCGGCCAACCGCGGGAAATCAGGACAGGAACGGGCATTGATGGCACTGTGTGCGAAACAGGCAGGCAGAGTAGCGGCGCCGCCAAGGTCCGGGCAAGCGGACCTTCGGACCGTCACCGCCGGCGGTTAACATTGGGCTATTCACCACAAGGGCTGGACCATGGATCCGATTCTGCTCGGCAAAGGCATCACCGACGATGTTGCCGTCACCCTGCTGCCGAAACTGGGCAACCGTCACGGCCTGGTGGCCGGCGCCACCGGTACCGGCAAGACCGTGACCCTGATGACCCTGGCCGAGGGCTTCTCGCGGCTGGGCGTGCCCGTGTTCCTGGCCGATGTGAAGGGCGATGTGTCCGGCCTGGCCGTGCCCGGCACCGGCGCCGAGAACCTGCTCGCGCGCGCCGCCGAGATCGGCGTGGCCGATTATGCGCCGGCCGCAAGCCCGGCCATTTTCTGGGACCTGTACGGCAAACTCGGCCACCCGGTGCGCACCACGGTCAGCGAAATGGGCCCGACCCTGCTGTCGCGCATCCTCGAGTTGAACGACACCCAGGCCGGCGTGCTCGACATCGTGTTCAAGCTGGCCGACGACCGTGGCCTGCTGCTGCTGGACATGGACGATCTGCGCGCCCTGCTCGGCCTGGTTGCCGAGGAACGCAAGGACATCTCCACCGAGTACGGCCTGGTCAGCGCACAGTCGATCGCTGCCATCCAGCGTTCGGTGCTGCGCCTGGCGCAGGACGGCGGCGAGAACTTCTTCGGCGAACCCGCGCTGGAACTGGCCGACATCATGCGGGTCAATCACGACGGCCGCGGTGTGATCGGCATCCTGGCCGCCGACCAGCTGGTGCTCAAGCCCAAGCTGTATTCCACTTTCCTGCTGTGGCTGCTGTCGGAGCTGTTCGAGCAGTTGCCGGAAGTGGGCGACCTGGACAAGCCGAAGCTGGTCTTCATCTTCGACGAGGCACACCTCCTGTTCGACGATGCACCCGCCTCGCTGGTGCAGCGCATCGAGCAGGTGGTGCGGTTGATCCGCTCCAAGGGCGTGGGCGTGTACTTCTGCTCGCAGTTCCCGGACGACGTGCCGGGCAACATCCTCGGCCAGCTGGGCAACCGCGTGCAGCATGCACTGCGCGCGTTCACCCCGCGCGACCAGAAGGCGGTCAAGACCGCCGCCGAAACCTTCGTGCCCAATCCGAAACTGGATGTGGTGAAGGTACTGAGCCAGCTCGGCACCGGCGAAGCGCTGGTTTCCACGCTGCAGGACAAGGGCGTGCCGATGCCGGTACAGCAGACGATGATCGCACCACCGCGCTGCCGGATGGGGCCGATCACCGAGGCCGAGCGCGCCCAGGTGCGTGCCGGCAGCCCGGTCGGTACCCGTTACGACACGGCGATCAACCGCGAATCGGCTGCCGAACTGCTGGCACAACGTGCGCAGAAGGCGGTTGAGAAAGCAGAGGCCCCCGCTGCCCGCAGCCGTGAGCAGGACGAGGCGCAGGAAGGTGGTTTCGGCCAGTCGATCAAGGACGCGATCTTCGGCACCAAGCGCCGCCAGGGCATGATCGAGACCATGGCCAAGCAGACCACGCGCACCGTCGGCACCAAGCTGGGCAACCAGATCGTGCGCGGCATCCTGGGTGGCATTTTCGGCGGCAAACGCTAGCTGCCCCTGCTGGGGTCAGAGCCCTTTCCTGCGGAAAGGGATCCGACCCCACGCCCCCCCACCGCTCCCCTGAAAAGAAATCGCACCACATGTCGCGTTGGCGTCCCCCTGCAGAAAAGAGCACCGCACTGATCACCGCCTCCGGCCATGCACGGCTGAAGGCTGAACTGGATGAGCTATGGCGTGTGCGGCGCCCCGAAGTGGTGAAAGCACTGGCCGCGGCGGCTGCGGAAGGCGACCGTTCGGAAAACGCCGAGTACACCTATCGCAAGAAGCAGCTGGGCGAGATCGACCGCCGCGTTCGCTACCTGACCAAGCGGCTGGAATCGCTGCGCGTGGTCGATACCACGCCTACCGATCCGCAGGCGGTGTTCTTCGGTGCCTGGGTGGAACTGGAGAACGTGGACAGCGGGCAGACCAGCCGCTACCGCATCGTCGGCCCGGACGAGACCGATGCGGGATTGGGCTGGATCAGCATCGACTCACCGCTGGCACGGGCACTGCTGAAGAAACGGCTGGATGATGAATTCTCAGTGGAGCTGCCGAGCGGGCCGCACACCTTTGCGGTGATCGGGGTGGAATACGAGCCCCTGTAGCGTCGAGCCAAGCTCGACTGCGCTGCCGTTGTAGAGCCGAGCCCATGCTCGGCTGCGTTTGCCCATCAGCCGAGCATGGGCTCGGCTCTACAACGGCAACAGCGCCAACGGCGGCGGATACGCGCGGCCGGCACGCAGCGGGCGGAAGTAGCCGGTATCTGCGTAGAAGGCTGCATCCTGCACCTCGTACCAGCCCGGAATACCAGCCAGCGGCAGGGGCCGCAGTTGCAAGGGATCCGTCAGTACCCCGCCCTCGTTGATGGCCCTCGCGACGGCATCGACACACTCCGCATCGGCATCGCCGTGCACCACCACGCACTTGCCCACCAGCCGGCGCCCGGGCAGCAGCGCCTGCTCCATCAATGCATGGCCGAATACCGCAGCGATGGCGATGTCACCGCTTTGCCAGTACGCCGGTTCGAACAACGCGCGCCAGTCATGCGCATCCCACCCGGCCAGCAATGTCTCATCGCGCATACGCACGATCACGCCGGTCTCGTCGAACTGGGTCAGCGCGGCCTGCGCGCGGTTGCGCTGGCCTGGCGGCATGGACTCGATATGCAGGCACTGCCGCGCATTGAGTGCGTGTTTGAGTTGCCGATGGCGTGCCCACACCAGCGCATTGAACAGGTCGTGCCAGTTGTCGGCGCGGGTGGCGATGCGCCCCTGTGCGATGCGGGCTTCGTAGTGCAGGCCGTCGGCCAGCAGCGTGGCATCCTGCTCGACCAGGCGCAGTCCCGACAGCCCCAGCCGCGCATCCAGATCGGCAATGGCAGGCCACTCGCGGCCAGCCAGCAGGTCATGGAAGTCCTTCAACCCGGCAAACAGCGGGTGCTCGAAAACAGTAGCGTCGACCGCCGCACGCGGCGGCGGCATGAAGCGGCGCAGGCCGCCCGCTGTGGCAGCGGCCTGCGCGAAGGTCACAGCACCTTGAGGTCGAGTGCCGGGCGGGCTGCAGCCGGCAACGCATCGCCGTACAGATCGTGGTCGTCACTCTCGGTGATTTCCACGTCGACGAACTCACCGACGCGCAACGCCACCTGGTCGGCATTCTGGATGTGCACCAGGCCATCGATCTCCGGGGCATCGGCCTTGGAACGGGCCACCGCGATATCGCCTTCGATGGCGTCGACCAGGCACTGCTGCACGGTGCCAATTTTGGCTTCCAGGCGTGCGGCGGAAATCTGCGCCTGCTTCTCCATGAAACGGGCCAAGCGCTCCTGCTTCACCTCTTCCGGCACCGCATCGGGCAGGTCGTTGGCGGTGGCACCCTCGACCGGCGAATAGGCGAACGCGCCGACGCGGTCCAGCTGCGCTTCGTCCAGGAACGACAGCAGCTCCTCGAACTCGGCCTCGGTCTCGCCGGGGAAGCCAACGATGAAGGTCGAACGCACGGTGATGTCCGGGGCGATACGGCGCCAGTTCTGCACGCGCTCCAGGGTTTTCTCGACCGCACCGGGGCGCTTCATCAGGCGCAGGATGCGCGGGCTGGCGTGCTGGAACGGAATGTCCAGGTACGGCAGGATGCGGTTCTCGGCCATCAGCGGTACCACCTCGTCCACGTGCGGGTACGGGTAGACGTAGTGCATGCGCACCCACGCATCCAGCTCGGACAGGCCTTCGCACAATGCCTTCAGACGGGTCTGGTAGGCCTTGTCGCGCCACATCTTCTCGGCGTACTTCACGTCCACGCCATAGGCCGAGGTGTCCTGCGACACCACCAGCAACTCACGCACGCCGCCTCGCACCAGGCGCTCGGCTTCACGCAGCACCTCATCGACCGGGCGCGAGACCAGCTTGCCGCGCATCGATGGAATGATGCAGAAGCTGCACTTGTGATTGCAGCCTTCGGAAATCTTCAGGTAGGCGTAGTGGCGCGGGGTCAGCTTGATGCCGTAGTCAGGCACCAGATCCACGAACGGGTCGTGCTTGGGCGGCAGCGCTTCGTGCACCGCCTCCATCACGCTCTGGTAGTCCTGCGGGCCGGACACCGCCAGCACGTTCGGGTAGGCCTCGCGGATCTGTTCCGGGCGCTTGCCCAGGCAGCCGGTGACGATGACCTTGCCGTTCTGGTTCATCGCCTCGCCGATCGCGTCCAGCGACTCGGTCACCGCCGAATCGATGAAGCCACAGGTGTTGACCACCACCACGTCGGCCGAATCGTAGGACGGGACGATGTCGTATCCCTCGGACCGCAACTGGGTGAGGATGCGCTCGGAATCGACAAGGGCCTTCGGGCAGCCAAGGCTGACGAAGCCGACTTTGGGGTTCAGCTGGGACATGGAATCGCGGGACTCTGGGGGCCTGGGCCCCTGCCGGCATGGCAGGGGGACCTGGGGGCCGGGGCCTGAAAGGGCGCCAGTATACCGGGGTTGGCGGCCGCGCTCTGAACCCCCAGCCGCCTGATCGGGCACAGCCGCTGACACCGCGCTAACCCGCGCAGCATCGACAATGCAGCCCTGTTCCCCGCAACGAGGTAGAAACGATGGCCGAGTGGATCACCCTGGATACGCATCACGGCCCGGTACGCGCCTGGCAGGCCCTGCCCGAGGGCACCCCGCGCGGCGGGCTGGTGGTGGTGCAGGAAATCTTCGGCGCCAACCCGCACATCCGGGGCGTGGCCGAGCGCTTTGCCGCCGAAGGCTATGCGGTGCTGGCGCCGTCGTTCTTCGACCTGGTCGATGGCACCGATGCCGATCCGGACGCCCTGCCCTACGACGCCGACGGCGTGAAGCAGGGCCTGGAACGGGTGACCGCACTGGGCATGGAGAAGGCATTGGAGGTGGTCCGTGCCGCAGCGACCCGGCTGGCTCCCTACGGCAAAGTCGGCACGATCGGTTACTGCTGGGGCGGCAGTGTCGCCCTGCTGTCCGCGCTGCGCCTGGGACTGCCGTCGGTCAGCTACTACGGTGCGCGCAACGTCCAGTTCCTGGATGAGACGCCAAAGGCCCCGGTGATCTTCCACTTCGGCGCCCAGGACAAGAGCATCCCGCCGGAAGCCATCCAGGCCCATCGCCAGAAGCTGCCGCAGATGGCCACCTACGTCTATCCGGCCGATCACGCCTTCAACCGGGAGGTCGGACATGCGTATGATCCAGACAGCGCCACCCTGGCGCTGCAACGCACCCTGGACTTCTTCTCGGAGCATCTTGGATGAGCGATTTCGAACTCGATTCACGCCTGGCCACCGATAGCGTGCTGGTGGCGGAAGGACCGTTGTCGCAAGTGCGGCTGATGAACGACGAACGATTCCCCTGGCTGGTGCTGGTACCGCGCCTGGCCGGGGTGACCGAGTGGATCGAGCTGGACGGCGAGCAGCAGGACAAGCTGCGCACCGAGCTCAACCGCGCCTGCAAGGCCCTGCACGGTTCCGACGGGGTGGAGAAGATCAACATCGGCGCGCTGGGCAACATCGTGCGCCAGCTGCACTTCCACGTGATCGGCCGCCATGACGGCGATCCGGCCTGGCCGGGACCGGTCTGGGGCAGCGGCCCGGCGCACCGCTACGAGCCGGCCGCGCTGGACCAGCATGTCGCCTACTGGAAGGAACGGCTAGGATATCCGGCCCAGTCCTGAGCCGTTGCCGACCGATGCGATTCAACCTCGTTGCCGCCGTCCTGCTGATCCTGATCGGGCTGTTCATGCTCGCCAGCAACCTGGGCTGGACCCACCTGAACCTGTCCAAGCTGCTGCTGACCTGGTGGCCGGTGGCGCTGGTCGGCGTCGGCATCGCGATGCTGTTCGGTCGCGGCAAGTAAGGTAGCGCCGGGCCAAGCCCGGCGAGCGCAGCGCGCGGCCCCACAAACGGAAACGCCGGGCATGGCCCGGCGCTACCGATACGCGTTGACGCAGGCAGTCAGGTACGCGGCAGGGTCACGCCGGTCTGGCCCTGGTACTTGCCACCGCGATCGCGGTACGACGTCTCGCAGACGTCATCGGCTGCGGCCTGGAAGAACAGCATCTGCGCCACGCCTTCGTTGGCGTAGATGCGCGCCGGCAGCGGCGTGGTGTTGCTGAATTCCAGGGTCACGTGACCTTCCCATTCCGGCTCCAGCGGCGTCACGTTGACGATGATGCCGCAGCGCGCGTAGGTGCTCTTGCCCAGGCACACCACCAGGGTGTCGCGCGGAATGCGGAAGTACTCGACGGTACGCGCCAGCGCGAAGCTGTTCGGCGGAATGATGCACTCGTCACCGACGATGTCGACGAAGCTGCCCGGATCGAAGTGCTTTGGGTCGACGATCGTCGAGTTGATGTTGGTGAATACCTTGAACTCGCGCGAGCAGCGCACGTCATAGCCATAGCTGGAGGTGCCGTAGCTGACGATGCGTTCGCCGTTGGCCTGCTTGACCTGCCCAGCCTCGAACGGCTCGATCATGCCGTGCTGCTCGGACATGCGGCGGATCCAACGGTCACTCTTGATGCTCATGCTCTGTCCTGGGGAATACGGGGGGCGCGAGGATTCTAGCAGGGGCCCGGGCATCGCCGCCGGCCCCTGCCCCAGCGCTTACAGCAGCGACGACAGGATCGGGATCGAGGCGCGCGGGCGCTTGCCCACTTCCTCGATCAGGCGCTGCGCAGCATGGCGATAGGCCTGCGCCGGCGCCGAATCCGGCTGGGCCACGGTGATCGGGGTGCCTGCATCGCCCTGCTCACGGATGCCGATCTGCAGCGGCAGCGAGCCCAGCAGCGGCACGCCGTACTGCGCGGCCATGCGCTCGCCGCCACCCTCGCCGAACAGGTGCTCGACGTGCCCGCAGCTGCTGCAGGTATGCACCGCCATGTTCTCGACGATGCCCAGCACCGGCACCTCCACCTTCTCGAACATCTTCAGTGCCTTCTTCGCATCCAGCGTGGCGATGTCCTGCGGCGTGGTGACGATCACCGCGCCGGCCAGCGGAATTTTCTGGGTCAGGGTCAACTGGATGTCACCGGTACCCGGCGGCAGGTCGATCAGCAGGAAGTCCAGATCGTCCCACAGGGTATCGTTGAACAGCTGGGTCATCGCCGAGGTGGCCATCGGACCGCGCCAGATCATCGGCGTGTCCTCTTCGATCAGGTAGCCGATCGACATGGTGTCCACGCCGAATGCGCGCAGTGGCTCAATGCTTTTGTTGTCGGGGCTTTCCGGGCGACCGGACAGGCCCAGCATGGCCGGCACGCTAGGGCCGTAGATGTCCGCATCGAGCACGCCGACGCGCGCGCCCAACTGCTGCAGGGCCACTGCAAGATTGACTGCAGTGGTCGACTTGCCAACCCCCCCCTTGCCCGAGCCGACCGCGATCACGTTGCGGATGCGGGCATGCGGCGTCAATCCCTTCTGGACCTGGCTGGCATGGGGACGGCGAGGAGAACTGTTCACAACGGGCACCGGCAGATCAGGAGTGAGAACCCAACATCATACAAGCTGGACCTAACCTGACTGAAATTCAGGATTGCTACAGATTCGTGCACAGATTGTTAAGTTCATGTTACGTTCGTAGAGCACTGTTTTGGGCTGCGGGGCTGGCTTTCCAGCGCGCACGATGGCGCATGCGCAGTGCCGTTTTTGTTATTTGCTCTTTATTGGAACTACATGAACTACGTAAGCAACACCGCACGTCGCAACACGCTCGCCGTCGCCCTGATTTCCGCCCTGATGGCCGCCGCCCCGGCAATGGCCCAGGACAAGGCGACCAACCTGGACAAGATCACCGTCACCGGTTCGCTGATCCCGCAGACCCAGGTTGAAACCCAGACCCCGGTGATGTCCATCACCGCCGAAGACATCCAGACCCGCGGCTTCAGCAGTGTTGCTGAAGTGCTGCAGCAGTCGTCGCTGACCACCGGCGGCCTGCAGGGCGGCCAGACCTCGGGTTCATTCACCCAGGGCGCCGAAGCCGCCGGCATGTTCGGCCTGAATCCGGGCTACACCAAGTACCTGATCAACGGCCGCCCGATGCTCTCGTATCCGGCGCTGTACAACGGCAGCGAAACCTTCAACAACATCAGCGGCATTCCGATCGACATCGTCGAGCGCATCGAAGTGCTGCCGGGCGGCCAGTCCTCGCTGTACGGCTCGGACGCGATCGCCGGCGTGGTCAACATCATCCTGAAGGAGCGCATGGACGGCGGCACGATGACCGTCCGTGGTGGCACCTACACCGAAGGTGGCGGCAGCAACATCCGCTTCAGCGCCGCCAAGGGCTTCAACGCGTTTGACGACCGCTTCCACGCGCTGGTCAACGTGCAGATCGAAAACGGCAGCCCGATCTGGGGCTACCAGCGTGACATCACCAAGCAGACCAACCCGGTCGGCTACACCGCCCAGGTGCCGTCGAACGACTTCGCCGTCATCACCAACGCTGACAACAAGCTGTTGATGATGGACCCGACCCGCTGCGCCAATGTCGCGGGCCTGTACGACGGCACCACCGTGGTCGGCCAGCGCCCGTCGGGCGAATCCTGCGGCTCGGTGTACAGCGCCGGCTACAAGACCCTGAAGAACGGCAAGAACAGCGGCCAGTTCTACTCGTCGATGACCTTCGACGTGAACGACAACTTCCAGCTGTTCGCCGACGTGCTGTACAGCAAGGAAAAGACCGAGTTCACCTCCGGCTCCAGCGCCCTGTGGTGGGGCACCAAGTCGGTCATGGGCGGTTTCTACGACCAGGGCCTGGGCAAGGTCGTGAACCTGCAGCGCGCCTTCGCGCCGGAAGAAATCGGTACGGGCGACTACAACAACATCCTGAACTCCGATGAGAGCCGCGCCTACCAGGTCACCCTGGGCGGCAAGGGCATGGTCGGCGATTGGGATTACAGCGCCAGCTTCACCCGCGGCGAGTACCGCCTGGACCAGAACCGCTTCGTGCGCTGGAAGGACAAGATCGAAGACTTCTTCGGCCAGACCGTGCTGGGCCCGCGCCTGGGCACCCACACCGACCCGAAGGATCCGACCGCCCAGTTCGGCATCTACAGCCCGAACTACGCTGCCTTCTACTCGCCGATCACCCCGGACCAGTTTGCCAGCTTCACCGGCTACGGCACCCACCGCAGCAAGACCTGGCAGAACCTGGGTCGCGTGCAGGTGACCAACGGTTCGCTGTTCAGCCTGCCGGGCGGTGACGCCGGCCTGGCCGTTGTGCTGGAAGGTGGCAGCGAAGGCTGGGACTATTCGCCGGATCAGGCGTTCGTCGACGGCAACGTGTGGGGCACCACTGCCGTCGCCGGCGCCGGTCACCGCAGCAACTATGCGGTCACCAGCGAACTGCGCATGCCGCTGCACGACAAGCTGACTGTCAGCGCGTCGGGCCGCTATGACGCCTTCAAGATCGCCGACAAGACCGTCGACAAGGCCACCTACAGCATTGGCCTGGAATTCCGTCCGATCGAGAGCCTGCTGCTTCGCGGCAAGTACGGTACCGCCTTCCGCGCACCGACCCTGTCCGATGCCTTCCAGGGCATGAGCGGCTCGTACGCCTCCAGCCAGAACGACTACTACCGCTGCAGCCAGCTGGGCTACGGCCTGCGTGACGAGGCCTGCTCCTTCTACAAGGGCACCTCGGTGTACAGCGAAAAGTCCGGCAACCCGGACCTGAAGCCGATCACCGCCGATGTGTGGAGCGCAGGCGTGGTGTGGGCCCCGGTCAGCAACTTCTCGCTGTCGGCCGACTACTACAACTGGAAGATCAAGAACGAGGTCAAGACCCTCAGCAGCGATCAGCTGCTGCTGGCCGAGTACCAGTGCCGCAACGGCCTGCCGAACAACACCTCGGCCAGCTGCGGGAACGTGACCGACTGGGTGTCCCGCGATGCCGGCGGCAACCTGACCCGCGTGTACACGCCGAAGCTCAACGTTGCCAGCCAGAACCTGGAAGCGGTGACCGTGGCGGCCAAGTACCAGCAGGATATCGGCCGCTTCGGCTCGCTGATGTTCTCCGGCAACTACACCAACATGCTGAAGCGTGAAGTTCAGCCGATGCCGGGTGCCGCCAAGCTCGACCTGCTGAGCGATCCGTACAACATGTGGTACTACGACAACTTCGCCAAGGTTCGCGGCGATCTGTCGGTGGCATGGAACATCGCCAAGTTCACCACCACTGTGTACGCCAACTACGTCGGCAGCACCCCGAACTACCTGGCCTACACCGGCCGCAGCTACGGCTATGTCCACTCTTCCGGCGCCAAGGCCGGCAAGTGGGGTTCGTACACCACGTACAACCTGAGCATGAACTACCAGGCGCAGGACGATCTGGTCCTGTCGCTGATGGTCAACAACGTGTTCAACAAGCTGCCGGAAGGCCAGCGCTACAACTACCCGGGCAACGAATCGACCCCGTTCAACGACGGCTTCTACAGCGTCTACGGCCGCCAGATCTCGGCCCAGGTCAAGTACAACTTCTGATCCCGTCGTTTTCCGGACCTTGTGTCTGGACCAGGCCCCGCTTCGGCGGGGCCTTTTTTTTGGGGCGGAGCGGTCACCGAAGTGACTACTCGTCCGAATTCAGCATTCAGACACATTGGAGCGACCACAAAAAATTCACTAGAATTCAATGACATGCAACTCCAGAACGCAACAAAAGCTGAAGCGGACAGCATTTCCGCAACAATTTGATGACTCCTCAATGAACGTTTGACAGCATCGGTTAATGTCGTGTTAATCTCGAGTTACCGGCTTGTGAAGCCGGTGCAGACCGGGGGCAGCACGCTGCCGACACCGGGTCAGGGGCACACGGAGACGCCCGCAAGGCAATGTCCCCGGTGTACGACGCAATCATTGGATTCAAGGGGATTTCAGATGATCAATCGCAAGTCGCTCGGCAGGCATCCGCTGAGCTTTGCCCTCGCTTCGGCCGTGCTGCTCGTCGCAGCCGCTCCGGCGCTCGCCCAGGACGCAGGCTCGACGCAGACGGCACAAGACACGCCGAAGGAAGCACCGAAGTCCAAGGCGACCAACCTGGACACGGTGACCGTCACCGGTTCGCGCATCAGCCGCGACGTGTTCAACTCGGTTTCGCCGGTGCAGGTCGTAACCCGTGAGGAAACCACCCTGGCGGGCTTCAACTCGACCGCCGCCGCGCTGCAGAGCAACAGCGTCACTGCGGGCAGCGCACAGATCAACAACTCCTTCGGCGGCTACGTCACCAATGGCGGCCCCGGTGCCAACACCCTGTCGCTGCGTGGCCTGGGCGCCACCCGTACTCTGATCCTGCTCAATGGCCGCCGCGTTGCACCGGCAGGCTCGCGCGGCTCGGTCGGCTCGGCCGACCTGAACGTGCTGCCCAGCGCGATGGTCGACCGCGTGGAAATTCTGAAGGACGGTGCTTCGTCCATCTACGGTTCGGACGCTGTGGCCGGCGTTGTCAACATCATCACCCGCAAGAACGTCGACGGTGTTGAGGCCGAGTTCCAGCACAACGCCACCGAAAGCGGTGGCGGCGACGAAACCCGATACTCGATCGTGTTCGGCAGCACCGGCGAGCGTTCGCACTTCTCCGGCTCATACGAGCACTACCGCCGCAATGAAATGACCGTGGGTGATCGCAGCTGGGCCAGCTGTCCGACCGACAACCTGCGCGACATGACTGTGGGCAACTACTTCGGTAGCGGCGACTACATCGATCCGACCACCGGCAAGTCGAAGTGCTTCACGCTCGATTCCGGCGGCGTGACCATCAATACTCTGGGAACTGCCACCTTTGGTGGATTCAACCGCTGGCGTCCGAATCCCGCCGTCACCACCGGCCGCCTGCCGGGTTATGAGTCTGTCGGCTACTACGACCGCGACACCTTCGATCCGGGCCTGCTGAGGGAATCGCTGGTGTCCCCGGCCACCACTCACACCCTGTTCTTCCAGGGTGGCGTGGATCTGGGCGTGATGGGAGATGCCGAGTTCTACTACGAGTTCCTCGGCAACAAGCGCGACTCCACCCAGACCGGCTACCGACAGCTGTCCTATGACTACTCGGTCGGTAATCCGCTGCTCGGCGACCTGTCCAACCTGCCGGCCTTCGCCCTGCCGACGGAAACGTCCAATGGCAAGAACGTATCGGCCCGCACCTTCATCGGCTTCGGCAACGACCGCAGCAAGCAGTCGGTGGACTTCTTCCGTGCCACTGCCGGCGTGCGCGGCAGGCTCGGTTCGGAATGGAACTATGACTTCATGGTCAGCCACGCCGACTCCGACGCGGACTACACCTTCAACACGTTCCTGACTGATCGCCTGGCACAGAGCCTGAACGTGGTGTCCGACGGCGCCGGTGGCTTCAAGTGCGTGAACCCGGCCAACGGCTGCGTTGCTGCACCGATGCTCAACGCACAGACGCTGGCCGGCAAGCTGCCGTACGAGTGGAAGAACTTCGTCTATACCCCGGTCACTGGCAACACCAGCTACAAGGAATCGACCGCGAACCTGAACGTCAATGGTCCGCTGTTCGACCTGCCGGGCGGTACCGCCGCGGGCGCCTTCGGTGTCGAATACCGCAAGGCCAAGATCGACGATACCCCGAGCATCCACTCGATCAACCGCAACCTGTACAACCTGACCAGCTCCGACCCGACCCGCGGCAGCGATTCGGTGTGGGAAGCCTACGGTGAAATCGAGCTGCCGCTACTGTCAGGCGTCACCGCTGCCGAGGAACTGACCTTCAACGCCTCGGCCCGATACACCGACTACCAGTCGTACGGTTCGGACACCACCTGGAAGTTGGGTGGCCTGTGGACACCGGTCAAGTGGCTGTCGCTGCGTGCGTCCTACGGCACCTCCTACCGTGCCCCGGCACTGTTCGAACAGTTCCTGGGTGCCACCAGCGGCTTCCTGAACGCTTCCAGCGATCCCTGCAATAACTACGGGTCGCGCAATCCGACCAGCCCGCGCTATATCAACTGCGCCTCCCAGGGCCTGCCCACCAGCTTCACCGCGACCAACTCGGTACGCGTGGACTCCATCGGTGGTGGCCTGGTCGGTGCCAACCTGAAGGCCGAAACATCTGACGCGTTCACGGTCGGCCTGGTGTTGCAGCCGGAGTTTGGCAGCGGCTTCGGTGATCTGTCCTTCGCCGTCGATTACTACGATATCGAAGTGGAGAACGGCGTTGCCCAGATGGGTGCCACCTACATCCTGAGCACCTGCTACAACGGCACCACCGGCGACTTCGCCGCCAACAATGGTCTGTGCCGCCTGATCAGCCGTTCGCCCAACAACACCCTGACGGTCCAGAACGGCTATGCCAACCTGGCCACCGACAAGGTGCGCGGCCTGGACTTCACCACCCGCTACGTTCGCGACATCGGTCCGGGCGAGTTCCGCGCCAACGTGCAGGTCTCGCGGTTCCTGGAGCAGTCCGGCAAGGTGTTCGAGGACGATCCGCTGGTTGATGCCAACGGCCGGATCAATAATCCGAAGTTCACCGGCCAGCTGGACCTGACGTACAAGTTCAAGGAATGGCGTGTGCGCTATGGCCTGAACTGGGTGGACAACATGTCCAGCTATGCGTACTACGAGGAAGATCCCGCAACCTCGGCGTACAAGCTGGCCGTGCCGAACTACATCACCCAGGACTTCTCGGTTCAGTACACCGCCGACAAGTGGCAGGCCACCGCCGGCGTGCGCAACTTTGCTGACAAGGAACCGCCGACCATCAGCCCGGGTGCCGGCATCTACAACACCATCGGCAACGCCCCGTTGTACAGTGGCTACGACTACTTCGGCCGTACGTTCTTCGTGAACCTCAGCAAGAAGTTCTAAGCCTGCACCACCAGCCGCCGCCCTTACGGGCGGCGGCTGCATATGGGGTGGGTGCAACGCCCACTCTCCCATTGCTCGGATACAGTGAGACGTAGCATGAAGCACTATCTGCTGCTGGCCGCGCTGGCCGTCGCCGCGCCGCTGCACCTCCATGCCAAGCCGGCGGTCCCAACGATCGAACAGCTGGCCGCCTTCCCGGACATATCAAGTCTCTCCGTGTCTCCGGACGGCACTCAGATCGCCGGGCTTCAAGCCCGCGGCGAAGATCGTGTGATCCTGGTCTGGAAGACCGACAACCTCAGCGCAGCGCCCACCACGATCGGCGCAGGCCGCATGAAGTTCCAGAGCGTGAGCTTCATCAAAGACGGACTGCTGGCGGTCACCCTGTGGCAGCCATTCGACCTGCGTACCGACCGCGTCAACAAGACATTCATCAGCAAGTTCTTCATCACCGATACCGAAGGCAAGCAGTGGAAGGAGCCAATCAGCGTTCCACGTGCCACCAGCCGCAATGAAGAACTGGAGCAGGCACTGTCCAATGCCACGGTCCTGGACACGCTGCCCAACGACCCGGATCACATCCTGGTGGTCAACGGTTCGGGCAGCAACTCGGGAGACGTCTACAAAGTCAACCTGCGCAGCTTCACATCCCAGCGCATCCAGAAGACTGAAGAACGCGTCGCCGGTTACCTCACCGATCTGAACAGCGAACTGCGCGCACGCCTGCGCCAGGACGTGGATGGTACCGGTGCCTACGTCGCCACCGAATTCCGCAACCCGGCCACCAACGCGTGGGAAGAACATTTCCGCTCGCATGTGAAGGACCGCGACATCACCCAGGTCGTCGGTTTCGCCGATGACCCGAACATCGCCTTCATCCAGAGCAACGTCGGCCGCGACAAGACCATCATCTACGAGTACGACATCACTGCACGCAAACAGAGGGAAGTGCTGTTCGAGCACAAATTCTTCAATGCAGGTTCAGTTCATGTGAACCGCTACAAGGATGTGGAGGGCGTGCCGTTCGGCGCACTGCTCGGCGTGACCTACAGTGGCCCTCGCGAGAACGAAGTTGAATGGACCCATCCGGTGTTCAAGGGCCTCAACCAAGGCGTACGCCAGGCCCTGGGCATCCAGTCCAGCGAAGTCACCTTGGTCGATCCCGCGACGGGTCAGCGCGCGACCACCCAGGCCGATACCGGCCGTGCGGTGCGCGTCGTCGACTACAGCAAGAACCTGAAGACCTTCGTGCTGGCCGTCTCTGGACCGGCCAATCCGCCTGAATATCACCTGCTGCGAAACGGCAAGCTGACCCTGCTGGCCAAGTCCTATCCGAAGATCGATCCGGCTGCGCTGGGCGATACCAGGCTGGTCTATTACAAAGCCCGCGATGGGCTGGATATTCCGGCGTTCCTGACCACCCCCAACACCGAACTGTGCGGTGCCGGTCCCTGGAAGGCGGTCGTGCACCCGCATGGCGGTCCGTGGGCCCGCGATGGCATGGACTTCGATGGTTCGATGTGGGTACCGCTGATGGCATCGCGCTGCATGGCCGTACTGCGCCCGCAGTTCCGCGGCTCCGCAGACTGGAGCCGCAAGCTTTGGATGGCCGGTGACGCCGAATGGGGCCAGAAGATGCAGGACGACAAGGATGACGGCGCCAAGTGGATGATCGACCAGAAGATCGCCCAGCCCGGCCACATTGCCATGTTCGGCTTTTCCTACGGTGGCTACTCCGCGTTTGCCGCCTCGGTTCGCCCGAACGGCCTGTACAAGTGCGCGATTGCCGGTGCCGGCGTCTCGGACATCAAGAAGATCTGGGCACGTTTCTATACCAACCCATTCTTCCGCCAAGCGCAGTCGAAGACCGTGGACGGCCTGAACCCGCTGGACAAGGCCGGTGAAATGAAGATCCCGTTGATGGTCTACCACGGTGACCGCGATCGCACGGTCCCCATCGAGCAATCGGAGTGGTTCGTGAACAAGGCCAAGGGCTCGGGCCAGCCGGTCGAGTTCCACGCCATCGCCGACTATGCGCATGGGCCGGCCTGGACCCGCGCGATCATGGGCGACCAGCTCAGGTTGATCGACGACTATCTTGGCAAGGGCTGCGGCGGCGGCGGTCTGTAACCAGAACAATGTCCATGCAAGGGCGCCCAACCGGGCGCCCTTGCACGTTCTGGCCCTTGCGCCCGGCCATGACCTTCGACACCCTTGCAGGACAGGCCGGCGGCGTATCGTTCGGCCCACGGCCGTCCCCGCGGCCCTTCCCTGACTCACTCGGCCTGGAGGCCATTCAAGTGACCCGTACTCCCAAGATCGTACTGCTGACCCTGGCCGTTTCGGCCGCGCTGGTCGGCTGCGGCAAGAACGAAACCCCGGCCAAGGACGCCACCGCCTCCACGCCGGCCACCACCGAAGCCACCAACTACACGCTGGACGAAAGCAAGCTGCCGGCCTACAACGCCTTCCAGCCGAGCGATCTGGACACCACCAAGGATGCCTGCGGCGCCTTCGGCGACTACGTCAACAGCAAGTGGCTGGCCGCCAATGAAATCCCGGGCGACCGCACCAGCTGGGGCGCCTTCACCATCCTCGACGAGCGTTCGGTCGCCGTGCAGCACCAGCTGGCTGAACAGGTGGCGCAGGTCAAGAACCCGAACCATATCGAGAAGATCGTCGGCGACCTGTGGGCAACCGGCATGGACGAAGCCAAGATCAATGCGCAGGGCATCGAGCCGCTGAAGGCCGACCTGACCGCGATCGACGGCCTGCAGGACAAGGCAGCCATCGCCAACTACCTGCGCACCAGCGCCGCCAAGGGTGACAACATCCTGTTCGGCTTCGGCGCCGAAGCCGACTTCAAGAACTCGGCCGTGAACATGGCCTACGCCAGCCAGGGCGGCCTGGGCCTGCCGGACACCACCTACTACACCGATGCCAAGAACGCGGACAAGCTGAAGGCCTACCAGGCGCACGTCGCCAAGGTGCTGGAGCTGTCCGGCGTCGCCGCGGCCGACGCCGCCAAGCAGGCCGAAGAAGTGGTCAAGTTCGAAACCCGCCTGGCCAAGGCCTCCAAGTCGCGCGTCGAGCTGTCGCGCAACGTCGAGCTGTTCTACAACCCGGTCACCCTGGCAGACGCCGACAAGCTGACCCCGAACTTCAGCTGGACCGAGTTCTTCAAGTCGCAGGGCGTGGCTGCGCCGGAGAAGTTCTCGCTGGCCATGCCGGCCTTCCATGAAGAAGTGAGCAAGGCACTGGGCGACGCCGATCCGGCGGTGTGGCGCGCCTACCTGCGCTTCCACACCGTGGACAGCGCTTCGCCGTACCTGGCCGACGCGTTCGTGCAGGAGAACTACGAGTTCTACGGCAAGACCCTCAATGGCCAGAAAGAACAGAAGCCGCGCTGGAAGCGCGTGCTGGGCACCATCGAAAATGATGCCGGCGAAGCCTTCGGCCAGCTGTACGTGAAGGTGGCCTTCTCGCCGGAAGCCAAGGCGAAGATGGAAGAACTGGTGAAGAACCTGGCAGCTTCGCTGAAGGAACGCATCCAGGGCCTGAGCTGGATGAGCGAGGAAACCAAGGCCAAGGCCATCGCCAAGTGGGAAACCTTCACCCCGAAGATCGGCTACCCGGACAAGTGGCGTGACTGGTCGGGCCTGCAGACCCAGCGCGACAGCTTCCTGGGCAATGTGCGCGCCGCCAGCGAGTTCAACTACAAGTTCAACCTGTCCAAGATCGGCAAGCCGGTGGACAAGACCGAGTGGGGCATGACCCCGCAGACGGTCAATGCCTACTACAACCCGCTGCAGAACGAGATCGTGTTCCCGGCCGCCATCCTGCAGCCGCCGTTCTTCGATCCGAAGGCCGACGACGCGCTGAACTACGGCGGCATCGGTGCGGTGATCGGCCATGAAATGACCCACGGCTACGACGACCAGGGTGCGCGCTTCGGGCCGACCGGCAACATGGAAGACTGGTGGACCCCGGCCGACAAGAAGAACTTCGAAGGCCTGACCGGCAAGCTGGTCAAGCAGTTCGACCAGTACAAGGTCGACGGCCAGGCGGTGAACGGCCACCTGACCCTGGGTGAGAACATCGCCGATCTGGGCGGCCTTGCCACCGCCTACGACGCCCTGCAGAAGGCCACCGCCGGCAAGGAAGATGCCAAGGTCGACGGCTTCACCCGCGACCAGCGCTTCTTCTTCAACTGGGCCACCGTGTGGCGCACCAAGTACACCCCGGAAAACGCCAAGGTCCGCCTGGCCACCGATCCGCACGCCCCGGCGCAGTTCCGCGCCATGGGTGCGCCGTCGAACCTGCCGACCTTCGCCGCTGCGTTCCAGTGCAAGGCCGGTTCGCCGATGGTCCGCGCCGGCGAACAGCAGGTGGTGATCTGGTAAGCCCTGGCTGATGCCAAGGTAGACCTGCAGAGGCCCGGGAATTCCCGGGCCTTTGCTTTTGGCGGCGCATTGCATGTCATCCACGAATGGCCTGGATCTACTGATGCCGGTGCCCCGCGAACACGGCGTGACGCCTGCATGCCGCGTCGATGCACGGCTTGCTATAGTGCGCGCGCCCTCAATCCATCACGGATTCGTTCCACATGCCCAATTTCCGTCCGCTTGCCATCGCCCTGGGCATCAGCCTGGCGACCCTGGTCCCGACCCACGATGCCTTCGCCGCCAAGAAAAAGGCCGCGCGCGCCCCGGCTGTCAGCGCCCAGTGCAGCGACTTCTACGACGCCACCAATGCAGGCTGGCTGAAGGCCAACCCGGTGCCACAGACCGGCGCCATCACCGCACTGGGCCAGCTGGTCGACCGCAGCCGCCAGCAGCAGCGCGAACTGCTCGACGCGGCGATGAAGTCGCCGCAGGGCAACGTGCAGAAGCTGCTGGGTGATTTCTGGGCCAGTGGCCTGGACGAAGCGGCCGTGGAAGCAGACGGCTCCAACCCGATCGCACCGCTGCTGACCCGCATCAACGCGATCAAGAAGGCCAAGGATGTACCGGCCTCGATCGCGGCACTGCATCAGGTCGGCATCCCGGTGGCCTTCAACTTCGGCCCGGACGTCGACCTGAAAGCACTGGACCGCCACATCGGCTACTTCATGCAGGGCGGCATGGGCCTGCCGGATCCGGCGTTCTATACCCGCACCGACGCCGACACCGTGGCCCTGATGGGGCGCTACCGCAACTACGTCAAGCAGATCCTGGCGCTGACCGGTACCCCGGCCGCCAAGCTGGATGCCGAGTCGCAGGCGGTGATCGCACTGGAAACCGAACTGGCACGCAATGCGCAGTCGCTGGCCGGCATCAACAACCCATTCAACAACTACGCGCCGATCTCCACCAAGGAGCTCAACAGCCGCTACCGCAATCTGCAGCTGGACGCCTTCCTTAAGGCACAGGGCGTGGATGACGATCTGGTCTCGCTGGCCGACCCGGGCCTGTTCAAGCAGCTCGACGGCATGGTCACCAAGCTCAAGCCGGACCAGTGGAAGGCTTACCTGCGCTGGCGCGTGGGCGACTCGATGGCGCCGTACCTGTCCAAGGCCTACCGCGACGCCGAGTTCGAATTCCGCGGCCGCGTGCTGCGTGGCGAGACCCTGCCGCCGCAGCGTTGGGAAGACGTGCTCGATGCGATCAACGTGGCCGCTGGCCCGATGGTCGGTCGCGAGTACGCCGCGCGTTACCTGTCGGCCGAAGACCGTCGCCAGGCGGCGTGGATCGTCGACAAGGTGCGCGAAGTGCAGATCGAAGCGGTCAAGAACAGCAGCTGGATGAGCGCCGAGGCCAAGACCGAAGCACAGGCCAAGCTGGCCGCGCTGAAGATCGAGATCGGCACCCCGCTGCGCGACCTCGACTACAGCGTGCAGCCGATGGGCCGTGGCTCGTTCGGCGGCAACATGCTGATTGCTTCGACCTGGCGCCATCGCGAGGAAATGAAGCGCATCGGCAAGGGCAACGCCGACCGCCGCTGGGACGTGCTGCCGCAGCAGCCGTCGCTGGCCTACGACCTGGCACAGAACCGCCTGATCGTCACCGCCGCGATCCTGCAGGGCCCGGTGTTCAACGCCAAGGCCGACGCCGCCGACAAGTTCGGCAGCTTCGGTGGCCTGGTCGGCCACGAGCTGACCCGCGCGATCGATGCAAAGGGCGCTCTGGTCGACGCCAAGGGTGAACTGCGCAGCTGGTGGACTCCGGCCGACAAGACCGCCTGGACCCTGCTCGGCAACCGCGTGGCCGCGCAGTACGGCAGCTATGATTTCCCGGGCGTGAAGGGTGCCAAGGTCAACGGCACGCTCACCCAGGAGGAGAACCTGGCCGACATCGCCGGCCTGGAGCTGGCCTGGGCGGCTTATCTCGCACAGGAGCCGAAGGCCAAGCAGGCACAGCAGCAGGGCTTCTTCCGCGCCTGGTCGGCGCTGTGGGCACAGCAGCTGTCGCCGAACGAAGCCGTGCGCCGCCTGACCGCCGACATCCGTGCACCGGGCCTGTGGCGCAGCAACGGCACGCTGGCCAACCTGCCGGCGTTCGGTGCCACCTTCAGCTGCAAGGCCGGCCAGCCGATGCAGCGCAGCGAGGCCGAGCAGATCAAGGTCTGGCGCTGATCAATAGGCAATAGCAGTAGCGGGAAGGGGCGCCCCCAGGGCGCCCTTTTCTTTGCTTGCTGCCCTGGGAGAAAAAAAGGACCCCGGCATTGCCGGGGTCCAATTCACATCTCATGGAGAGGTAGATCAGAAGCTGCGATCAGAAGTCATAGGACGCACTAATCCGGACCGAACGCGGTGCACTGAAGTAGGTGCCCATGCCGTAGGTGTTGGAGACCGTGTACGGACCATCCTCATAGACCGCGTCGGTCTGCACCGCACGGCGCTGGTTCAGCACGTTGAACACATCCAGGCCGATGGCCAGCTTGTGGTCGGCAAACGCCGGACGGTACATCACGCCCAGATCCACGCGCGTGGTCCACGGCTGGCGGCCAGCATCACCCGGGCGCGACGGCGAGCCAGCACAATAGTGGTAGGCCGCGCCATAACGCTCCGGATCGCTTTCGTTGGTGCCGTAGTAGCCGAGGCAGCTCTTGGGCATGCCGGACATGATGCGCAGCGTTGCCGAAGCGGACCACTCGTCGTTGAACATGTACGCGCCGTAGCCCTTCAGCTGGTGACGACGATCATTGGCCAGGTAACCACCGGCATACTCCATCAGCGTGCCGGCATCCCAGTCCTGGGTCTTGGAAACGTCGTCCTGGCCGATGTCCGATTTCACCTGGCCTTCGGTGTTGCCGAAGCTGCGCGACCAGGTGTAGTCCAGGCGGCCATACCACTTGTTGCTCAACGGGTGCTCGATGAACAGGTCAATCGCGACGTAGTCACGCTTGGCCTTCTTGTTGCCGAAGCCCCAGTCACTGGAACTCATGCGTACCGGGGTGTAGCCCGAACCATCGGCGTGCTTGACCATGATGGTATTGGTCTTGCCCGGGTTGAAGATCACGCACCCCGGAACTTCCATGTTACTGCTATCCACACCCATTGCATCGAGCTTGTCGACGATGCGATCGGATGCACACGTATCATCGATAGCCGACTGCAACCGGCGGTAGGTGAACTTCGCACCTGAGTTCCAGCTTTCACCCAGGGTCTTCTCGAAGCCCAGGATCAGCTCATCCTGGTACTGCGATTTCAGGTCGGTCGGCGCCACCGACAGCGGGTCCGGCGTCTGGCCGTACTCGTCGTTGGAGGAAACCGGACCCGGGCCAAGTGCGGTCAGGCCGGTCGGCACGCCATTGGCATCGATACCACTGTACGCGAAGTACTCGCGGGTGTAGGTGGACGCCGAAGCACCACGGATGGCGACACTGTTGGGCAGTGCCAGATAGTAGCGGCCCAGGTTGGCGAATACCTTCAGCGACGAGTCGCCGAACACATCCCAGCTCGCGCCCAGGCGCGGGGCCCACTGGTCACCGCTTTCCACGTAGGCGACGGCCGCACTGTTGTAATTGGTGAACTTGTCGTTGCGCACACCGATGGTCAGCAGCCAGTTCGGGGTGACCTGCCAGCGGTCTTCCACGTAATAGGCTTTCTGCTTCACCGACATGCTGGTGGTGGTGGAGAAGATGTACTTCTGCACGAAGTAGCCGTCACCGGGCGGCGGGGTGATGTCGAAGCCCGGGCTGGGCGACTCGCCCGGCTCCACACGGCCATAGATCCAGGCATAACCAGGACCGGTCATCGACTGCCCTTCGTTGTGCCCCTGGTAGTACATGTTGTCGATACCGGCAGTCAGCTCGTGATCGCCAAGGCGATACTGCAGATCGATCCGGAGGCCGCGCGTCTTGCTGCCGGCGTCGTCGGCCTTCTGGTAGAGCTCCGGCTGGTCATTGCGGATGGGGCGACCACCCGTGATGGACGGATCCTGGGTACCCGGGCTGCTCAGATAGGGATTGAGGGAGTTGGCCGGATTGGACTCCAGATTGCTCTGCTTGCTGCGACCCCAGACTGCACTCAGGGTCAGATCGTTGGTCAGGTAGCCGGTGTACTTGAAGATGTCGTAGTCGTCCTTGACCTTCGTGGTGTTCGGGAAGGTTCCGGTGCGATCACCCTCGCTCAGGTCGTCGTAATCGAACGAACGGTAGTAGCCCCCGTCACGGTCGGTATTCTGCACACGGGTGTATTCCAGCGTATTGCTGTCGTTGATGTTCCAGTCGATCTTGCCGTAGAACTTCGGCGAATCGATGGTGTAGTGGTTGCGGACCTGCTGCGAGGCAGCCTCACTGTTGGTCGACACACCCTCAACGCGATCCTTCTCCGCAGCCAGGTGGATGAACAAGCGATCTTCGATCAACGGGCCACTGGCATAGCCGCTGTAGGTGGTACGGGTCGCCACATCATCCTTGCGGTAGCGGTACAGCTTGCCGGCCAGCGCGTCATCCGTATAGGAATAGCGGTCGGGCAGCTGGCGGTTCGGATACATCACAGTAGCGGCCGACGCGGCCAGCGAGTCCGGCGACCAGGTCGTCTGCACGCCGAAGTGCCATTCATTGGTGCCGCGCTTGCCGAGCTGGTTGATGACGCCACCGGTGGATCGGCCATAGCTGGCGCTGTAGCCACCCATGTAGGTTTCCTGCTGGTCGATCGAGCCGTACGGCAGGCTGACGCCGCCCAGGTTGTTGAGCGGGTTGGACGCATTGAAACCGTTGAGGTAGTACGCATTCTCCGTGACGCTGGAGCCGCCGAATGACAGTACCGAACGCGAGCCGTTGGTGAAGGCGCCACTGCCCTGGACCACGCCTGGCGCCAACAACGCGATCGCTTCGGCGCTGCGGCCCAGCGGCAATACATCCAGTTGCTCGGAGGTGACCACCGACTTGGACACCGTATTGCTGACGTCGATCTTCGGTACATTGGCAGCGACTACGTTCACCGTACCCAGCGTGGTGGCTCCGGACGCGCCGCCGCCAAACGACACTTCAGTACCGCCACCCACCCTCAGCAACACGTTCTCGCGGCGCTCGACGGTCTGGCCATCGCGCTGCTGGGTAATCGTGTACTTGCCTACCGGCAACGAGCCGAGGTTGTAGCGGCCATTGCTGTCGACGGTCGCCGAGCGCGTCAGGCCGGAGTCGCTCTGCACGACAATGGTGGCGCCGGCGGGGGCGTTGCCGAACAGCGAGCCGGTGGTGCTCTGCGCAGCAGCGGCGCCGATGAATGAGGTCAGAACGACTGCGAGGGCGGTGCGCTTCAACCGTGCGACGTTGGTGCGGCTGGTCATGAAGTTTCCTTGATTCAGTGAGATCAGGCGTCTGTGGCAATTGCGCTGCAGCGAGGCGAAGGCTTCACGACAGCTGAACCCGATCTTAATTTCATCAATCAAACATATGCAATGGCAGATGAACGAACGTAACCATTTGATCCTGAAAGACAAATTTCGACACAATAGTGAAAATTTCTCATATTTCATTTACCTTTCAGTCACTTGCGGTCACTTCTGTCCTATTTGACTCGCCCGCACGCGCCCTGTGTCAGGAGATGCCGGATTAACGGTAGACGTGTTATCGCTGGTACTTCACCCGCTGCGGAGCGCCGCTCATGGCACACAAGAACACGATCTGTGTCTGGTACGACAACGGCGCGCTCGAGGCCGCCACCTTCTACTCCGGCCTCCTGCCCGACAGCGCGGTGACCGCCGTGCATCACGCCCCGGGCGACTACCCGGACGGCAAGGAAGGCAACGTGCTGACCGTCGAATTCACCGTCTGCGGCATCCCCTGCGTCGGCCTCAACGGCGGCACCGCGTTCACGCACAGCGAAGCGTTCTCCTTCCAGATCCAGACCGAGGACCAGGCCGAGACCGACCGCCTGTGGAATGCGATCGTCGGCAACGGCGGACAGGAGAGCCAATGTGGCTGGTGCAAGGACCGTTGGGGCATCTCCTGGCAGATCAGCCCACGCATGCTGATCGAAGCGGTGACCAGCCAGGACAAGGCACTGGCCAAGCGCGCCTTCAACGCAATGATGCCGATGAAGAAGATCGACATCGCCACCATCGAAGCGGCAATCAAAAAAGGGGACGGAGGGAATTAAGTCGTTCCCCCCCATGCCCTGTGCTCAGATGCAGATTGCGACTTAATCCCCTCCGTCCCCTTTTCCGAGGTGCTGATGACCTGGGATGCGATCGTCGTTGGTGGTGGCCACAACGGCCTGGTCTGCGCGGCCTATCTGGCGCGCGGCGGAAAGAAGGTGCTGGTGCTGGAACGTCGTGGCGTTCTCGGCGGCGCGGCAGTCACCGAGGAATTCCATCCAGGCTTCCGCAATTCGGTGGCGTCATACACGGTCTCGCTGCTGCAGCCGCAGGTGATCGATGACCTGCAGCTGCATGTACATGGGCTGCGCATCGTCGCGCGTCCCGCCAACAACTTCCTGCCGTTGCCTGATGACCGCTACCTGCTGTCGGCACCAGGCCGCACCCAGGCCGAAGTAGCGAAGTTCTCCGAACGGGATGCGCAGCGCTTGCCAGCGTACGATGCGCGCCTGGAGGTCTTCGCCGACGTACTGCGCGCATGGGCTCTGCGTGCGCCACCCGACCTGGGTGTGGCGGGCGGTTGGCGTGCCCTGCCCGCCCTGTGGCAGATGGGCCGCCTCGGTCGTGAACTGGCAACGCTGGATGCCTCGCTGCGGCAGGAACTGCTGGACCTGTTCACGCTCTCGGCCGCGGAGTACCTGGATCGCTGGTTCGAGAGCGAGCCGATCAAGGCGTTGTTCGGTTTCGATGGCATCGTCGGCAACTACGCCAGTCCATACACGCCCGGCAGCGCCTACGTGCTGCTGCACCACGTGTTCGGCCAGTGCAATGGCGTGAAGGGTGCCTGGGGCCACGCGATCGGCGGCATGGGCGCGATCAGCCAGGCGATTGCGGCCTCGGCACGCGAGGCCGGTGCGCAGCTTCGCGTGGATGCAGGTGTGCGGCGCGTGCTGGTCGAACAAGGCCGCGCGGTGGGCGTGGAATTGAGCAACGGCGAAACCCTGCGTGCGCGCGTGGTGATCGCCAACGTCAATCCGAAGCTGCTGTACGAGCAGCTTCTGGAGCCGGCGCAGGTACCGGCAGCTACGCGCGAGCGGATGGAGAACTGGCGCTGCGGTTCGGGCACCTTCCGGATGAACGTGGCGCTGTCGCGGTTGCCGGACTTCCGTGCCCTGCCCGGCCCGGGCGAGCATCTCAGTGCGGGCATCATCATGGCACCGAGTCTGGATTACATGGACCGCGCGTGGCTGGACGCGCGCCGCGAGGGCTGGTCGCGCGAGCCGATCGTGGAGATGTTGATTCCGAGCACGCTGGACGATTCGCTGGCGCCGCCCGGGCAGCATGTGGCCAGCCTGTTCTGCCAGCACGTGGCGCCGGTGTTGCCCGACGGGCGTCACTGGGATGATCACCGCGAGACTGTGGCCGACCTGATGATCGCCACCGTCGAACGGTATGCGCCCGGCTTCGCTGACAGCGTGCTCGGTCGACAGGTACTGTCACCGCTGGATCTGGAACGCACCTTCGGCCTGATCGGCGGCGACATTTTCCACGGCGCGCTCAGTGCCAACCAACTGTTCTCGGCACGGCCGATGGTCGGCCAGGCCGGTTATCGCGGTGCCCTGCCGGGGTTGTATCTGTGCGGCTCGGGAACCCATCCCGGCGGGGGTGTTACCGGCGCACCGGGGCACAATGCCGCGCAGGTGGTATTGCAGGACCTGTAGAGCCGCGCCATCGTGGAGGCGCGAGTACCCCGTCGCCTGCATGAATCTGCTGTTGGTAGGTGCCAACCTTGGTTGGCACGAGGCAGCAGAAGCGATTGCCAACCAAGATTGGCACCTACCGGGCAATGCGTGCCGACCAACGGTCGGCACCTACCGCGTCAAATGATCCCGTTCAAAGCGTGCCAACCAAGGTTGGCACCTACCCGCGTGAAGCGAGGCGCATCGCGCCTCACTTCACGCTGCGCAGATGGTTCGGGCGCTTCGGTGGGCCAGGCGGGCGACGCTTGTTGAACGGCGGCTGCCCGCGCCAGTAGCGGATCAGCAACCAGCCGAACAGCATGCCGCCAAGGTGCGCGAAGTGGGCCACGCCCGGCTGCCAGCCGGTCATGCCCAGCACCAGTTCGCCCACGCCGAACAGGATCACGAAGGTGCGTGCCTTCATCGGAATGGGTGGGAACAGCAGCATCACCCGCTGGTTCGGGAACAGCATGCCGTAGGCCAGCAGCAGGCCGAACACGCCACCGGAGGCACCCAGCACCGTGGCCGGGTTTTCCAGCAGCGTCCCCACCAGCAGCTGGCAGACGCCGGCTCCGGCCACGCACACCAGGTAATAGAGCAGGAAGCGCTTTTCGCCCCAGGTCTGCTCCAGTGGCGCGCCGAACATGAAGACCGCCAGCATGTTGAAGAACAGATGGCCGAAGCTGCCATGCAGGAAGCCGTAGGTCAGCAGCTGCCAGGGCTGGAAGTTACCGCCCGGCGAGAACGCGTCGAAGCCCTGCTGCAACGGTTGCAGCATGAACGGCTCGAAGGTCTGCATGCCGAGCAGGAACGGCTGCTGCAGCAGGAACAGGATCGCGTTGGCGATCAGCAGGGCCTTGGTAACGGTAGGCAGTCGCGGGAACATGGGAGCACCGGCATGGAACGGCCTCCATCATAGCCGCAGCACCGTGTCTTGTTGGCGACCGGCAGGCGTGGCCTGTTCAGTCGCCAGCGGCGCTCAACCGGGGCCCCACACGGCCGCATCCAGCGCTGCAACCGGATCGGTCGCCGGCATCCGCACCCGGCCATTCTCGACCACCACGCCCTCTGCACGCAGCCGCTGCGACTGCTCGCGCCAGCCGGCCGACCCTTCTTCCATGGCAATGCGCCCATCCGAGCGCAGCACGCGGTGCCAGGGCAGGTCTGGATCGTCGTTCTGGCCGAGGATGCGTGCGGTCAACCGCGCGCGCCCAGGCAGGCCGGCACGCATCGCCACCTGGCCGTAGCCCATCACCTTGCCAGGCGGAATCGCACGGATCACCGCCAGGATGCGCGCACGCGCCTGCTCCGGCGTCAGCGTCGCAGGCGGGTCACCAGCAGTACGCCGATCAGCACCAGCACGGTGCCGGCGATCTGTGCCGGCCCCATCGGTTCGTCGAGCAGCCATAGGCTCATCACGATGGTGGAAACAGGGCCCAGCATACCGACCTGCGCGGCCAGCGACGAACCCACGCGCTGCACCGCCAGCATGATCGCCAGCACCGGCAGTACGGTACACACGGTGGCGTTGACCAGCGACAGCCACTGCACCGGGGCCGGTGCCTGCCACAGCAGCGGCAGCGGATGGGTGATGGCGAAGTGCAGCAGCACCAGCACGCTGGCCACGCAGCTGGCATAGGCAGTCAAACGCACCGCGCCGATGCGCGCGACCACCTGGCCGCTGCCGAACAGGTACAGCGCGTAGCTGAGTGCACTGCCCAGCACCAGCAGGCTGCCGAGGATGATCTGCCCGCCCTCACGCTGCAGGTCGTGGCCAAAGGCGATCAGCACGCCGATGTAGCTCAGCAGCAGCGCAGCGACCTGCCAGCGGCCGGGTCGCTGGCGGGCCAGCAGCACGTTGATCAACAGCACCAGCGTCGGGTTCAAGTACAGGATCAATCGTTCCAGGGTCACGCTGATGTACTGCAGCCCCTGGAAGTCGAGCAGGCTGGACAGGTAGTAGCCGGTGAAGCCCAGCCACAGCACGCGTGCACGGTCGCGCCAGGACAGCGGTGCGGCACGGCGCGCGGCCCACAGCGCCATCAATGCGAACAGCGGCAGTGCCATCAGCATGCGCAGGGCAAGCAAGGTGGTGGCGTCAACGCCGTGGCGCAGGCCAAGCTTGACGATGATCGCTTTGCCGGATGCGGCAATGGCGCCGATCGCGGCCAGACCAATGCCACCCAGCGCGATGCGCGGGGAAGCGGTGGCGATACGGGAAGCAGGGTTGGACATCAGGACGACGGCGGGCCGCGCGGAGCGGCTGGGGAAAGCGTGGGGGCGGCCATTGTCGCATGGAGGCGTCCGATCCCCTGTAGAGCCGAGCCCGCGCGCGGCTGCACCATGTCTGGCGAAAAGCAGCCGAGCATGGCTCGGCTCTTGTGTCTTGGATCGTGCCCTGATCAGGCACAATCCCCCGGTGACCCGGGAGGCTCCGATGACGCTGCCTCGGCTCTTAAGCCTTCGAGCTTGCAAAGTAGATTCAGCGCGTCGGCGGCCTGACACCGCCATGGAACTTGAACGGTATCTTAGGCCCGCCATCGGGTGAGAGCCTGTACTCACAAGGGCAAGTCTGGCGGCTTCCGATCACGATCGTAAGTTCAAGCTGGAGCGAAATCATGCAATTTATCGGCATCGACGCAGCCAAGGCGACTTTTGACATCGCCCTGCCTCTATCTCACGGCAAGTATCGAACCAAGGCCAAACTCCCCAATACGCCAAAGGGTTTTGATGAGCTTCTGGCCTGGCGCGCCAAACATGCGCCGAACGCGGCGGTAGGTATGGAGGCTACAGGCATCTATCACGAGGCCTTGGCTCAAGCACTGGTGGAAGCGGGGGTAGTGGTTCATGTGGCCAATCCCGCCCGAGTAAAGGCGTTTGGGCAGGCGGAGGGGATGCGGACCAAGACTGACCGCAGCGACGCCAAGCTGATTGCCCGGTTTTTTGAGGCACAACGCTCGGAAAAGCTGTATCCCTACGTTCCACCGACGCCCTCGGAGGTGAAGCTGCGCGCCTTGGTACGGCGTCGAGATGACCTCCAGGAAATGCTGCAGATGGAGCACAACCGCCTGGACGTTGCCGATATCTCGGTCCAGCAAGGGATCAAGGATGTGATCCGGACGTTGGAAGAGCAGATCAAGCAGGTCCAGAAGGCGATTGAGGACCATATCGATAACGATCCGGACCTGCGCCGGCGTCATCAACTGCTTACCAGCATCCCCGGTGTAGGCAACACCAGCAGTGCCCAGCTGTTGGCCATGCTGGGGGATCTAAGCAAATACAGCGACGTGCGCCAGGTGGTTGCCCACGCGGGCCTGAATCCGGCCCAGCGTCAATCAGGAAACTACGAAGGCAAATGCCGGATATCACGCGTCGGCGACGCCAATTTCCGCAAAAAGCTGTACATGCCGGCGCTGACCGGGAAGACCCACAACCCCACACTGAAGTCCTTTGCAGACCGGCTCAGCGCGAAAGGCAAGCCCTTCAAGGTCGTCATGTGTGCAGTGATGCGCAAGCTCATCCATCTGATTTGGGGCGTACTGAGAAGTGGCCGACCCTTTGAGCCTGACGTCGCCCTTGCCTAGGCGAGGGCGACACGGTATCTACAACGGCCCGGCTCAGCGCATCAGCACCACTTCCTCGGCCGAGGTCGGGTGGATCGCCACGGTGTCGTCGAACTGGGCCTTGGTCGCGCCCATCTTCACCGCCACCGCGAAGCCCTGCAGGATCTCATCCGCGGCCTCGCCCAGCAGATGGATGCCGACCACGCGTTCTTCCGGGCCGGCGCAGACCATCTTGAACAGGCTGCGCTGGGTGCCATTGGCCAGCGCCTGCAGCATCGGGCGGAAACGGCTGTGGTAAACGCTCACCTGGTCGAAGCCTGCGCGTGCGTCTTCTTCGCTCATGCCCACCGCGCCCAGCGGCGGGTGCGAGAACACCACGCTGGCCACGTTCTCGTAATCCATCTTCGACTGCGGGCGGCCACCGAACAGGCGGTCCATCAGCCGCCGCGATGCGGCCACCGCCACCGGGGTCAGGCCAACCTTGCCGGCGATGTCACCCACCGCGTGCACGCTCGGCACGCTGGTGGTCTGCCATTCGTCCACCTGCACCTGCTGGTGTTCGCCAATGCCGATGCCGAGCGCTTCCAGGCCCAGATCACGGCTGTTGCCGCGACGCCCGGTGGCAAAGAACACCGCATCGAACACGTTGTCGAGCGGACCGTCATGGCCGAACGCACGCACCCGTTCGCCATCGCGCTGCAGTTCGCGCAGGCGGTAGTTGAAATGGATGCGCACGCCCTGCTGTTTCAGGTTCTCGGCCAACTGATCGGTCAGCTCGTAGTCGAAGCGCTCCAGCAATCGCTTGCCGCGCACCAGCAGGCTCACGCGGCTGCCCAGCGCCTGCAGCAGGCCGGCCAGTTCCACCGCGATGTAACCACCCCCGATGATCGCGACCTCGGCAGGTGCCGCGCGCAGATCGAAGAAATCGTCGGAGACCAGGCCCAGTTCGGCACCCGGAATGTCGGGCCGCAACGGGTGCGCACCGGTGGCGATCAGGATGTGCTCGGCGCTGTAGCGCACACCGTCGCTGCAGGCCACGGTGTGCGCATCCAGCAGATGGCCACGCGCCGGAATACGCACCACGCCGGTCTCATCCAGGCGTTTGTGGTAGCTGGTGTGAATGTTGCTGATGTAGGCCTGGCGATGGATCACCAGTTCCTTCCAGGAAAGCGCCGGGCGCGCTTTTACATCGAAGCCCATCGCACTGGCCAGGCCGATGCGCTCGTGCAGGTCGGCTGCCAGCCACATCGCCTTCTTCGGCACGCAGCCGACATTGACGCAGGTCCCGCCCAGTTCGCCCGGCTCCAGCATCGCCACACGCTTGCCGTGCTGTGCGGCGCGGATCGCGCCAGCCAGGCCGGCGGAGCCGCCGCCAAGGACGATCAGGTCGTAATCATAGGGTGCAGTGCTCATCGGAATCGCTCGGGTCGGTAGGGGGCAGGATCGATCGCGGGTGGACGGTCGCAGACAGGATCGGCGATCAGCCGGCCGGTGCCGGCACTCATGCTGATATCGAGCATGGCACGGCCCACTGCAGGCCAGACGTGAACTGACGCCACCGATGACCTGCGGCAGCTGCGCAGATGGCGGCGGCGATCACGGTCAACGGCGTGTGTGGCAGGCATCGATCAGCCCTGCCCGGCATCGCGTCGCATCGCCGGCCATTGCCGGTAGGTCATCGCTCGCCACAGCCATTCCATCGGACCAAAACGGAACCGACGTAACCAGAGATGGCTGATCACCACCTGGCTGGCGAACAGCAGCAATGCCGACAGCAGCTGCACGCTGCGAGGCATCACCTCGAACCATCCCAGGCCGTAGTGATAGAACAGGAGCGTGCAGACCAGCGACTGCGCCAGGTAATGGGTCAGCGCCATGCGCCCGACCGGTGCCAGCCAACCCAGCTGCGTGCGCCAGCGCACGATCCACGCCAGGTAGCCCAGGCACATCAGCAGACCGCCGACCGTCACCAGTGCCATCGCGGCTGTCACCGGCAGGTCGTAGGCACCCGGCACCAGGTACGGCTTCCAGGCAACGCCCAGTACCGTGACCAGCAGGCCCAGCGGCAGCGCAATCCAGCGCAGCACCGCGTACAGCCGCGGGAAGCGCTCCGGCGCCGCCAGCGCACCGCTGCCGGCGAACCAGCTGCCGATCAGGAACATGCCCAGCACTTCGGGGCCGGTGATCAGCAGCGCACCCATCGACGTGCCGAACTCGCTCAACCGCTGCACGTTGGCCTGCATCCAGCTGCCGTGCCCGTACACCTGCCGCTGCAGATTGATGCTCTGCTGCGCCTCAGCCAGCATTTTCTGCACATCCTCGGCCGAGGCCATCGATACCATCGCGCCGACCAGCAGCATCATCGCCACACCGCCCAGATAGAGCATCACGCCCATCCATGGCAGCCAGCTGCGCGGCGCCTCGCGGCAGGCCAGCAACGGCAGCGACACCAATGCGTACATCACCAGGATGTCGCCGGACCAGACCAGCAGCGCATGGCACAGGCCGATCAACAGCAGTCCGGCGCTGCGGCGCAGGTAGAACGGAGTGAACCCACGCCCGGCCACTTCAGCGCGCCGTGACATCACCGCGAAGCCGGCGCCGAACAGCAGCGAGAACAGAGTGAAGAACTTGCCCTGCACGAACACGTAGACGAAGGCATCGGCCCAGTAGTCGATGCCCTGCCAATGCGTGTCGATGCCGGTGAAAGCCAGGTCCAGCGGGCCGCTGAAGGCCTCGATGTTCATCAGCAGGATGCCCAGCAGCGCGGCACCGCGCAGCATGTCCAGCACCGCGATGCGTTCGCCGGAAGCCACCGGCTGCAGGGAAGGAGAAGCGGCGTTCACGGGGGATCCGTCGGGCAGGTCCGCCATTATGCCGCCGGCCTGCGCGCCATGGATGGCCGCGCCGTGTTCCACAAACGCAACGGCCCGCCGTAGCGGGCCGTTGCAGCCATCACGATCGCGCTGCGATCAGTGCTGGTGACCACCGTCGCCGTGGACGTGGCCGTGGTCGAGCTCTTCCTTGCCGGCTTCGCGCACGTCGACGATCTCGACGTCGAAATGCAGGTCCTTGCCGGCCATCGGGTGGTTCAGGTCAACGTCGACCACGCTCATGCCGACCTTCTGCACGGTCACCGCACGCGGGCCGAAGTTGGTCTGCAGCACAACCTGCTGGCCCGGGACCAGCTTGGTGTTGCCGAAGTGCTTCTTCGGCACGCGCTGGGACAGGCCGTCACGGCGCTCGCCGTAGGCGTCGGCCGCCTTGACGTCGACATTGAAGGTTGCGCCGGCTTCCTTGTCCATCATGGCGTTTTCCAGGCCCGGGATGATGTTGCCGTGGCCGATCAGGATCGCCAGCGGCTCGCCGCGGTCCTTGGACGATTCGATCGGCTCCTGGCCGGCTTCGGAAACGGTGTAGTGGAAGCGGACAACGCGGTCTTTTTCGATCTTCATGCGCAACTCTGTATGGATCTGCCGGAGGCAGGCGGGTTGGGGCGGGTTGTCGCCCGGCGGGGACGCCGCCATCATGACGGCCAATCCAAGGTGGCGCATTATCCGGAGATCATGCAGATCACGCCAGTTTCGTCCGGCCCGCGCCGGCTCCTCGCCCCGGCCCTGCTGCTGGCCCTGCCCCTGTTGATGACCGCTTGTGGCGGCGGCAAGGCCACGCGCCCGGCCCCACCACCGCCCTCGGCGAACTGGCCGAAGACGGTGCCGGACAATCCCGAGGCCGCCAACTCGGTGCTGATGCGCGCCATCAGCCTGGTCGGCACGCCTTACCGCTATGGCGGCAACACGCCTGATTCGGGCTTCGACTGCAGCGGACTGGTCGCCTACGTCTATCGCGAGATGCTGGACCTGAAGCTGCCGCGGACCTCGCGCGACCTGGCCGCGGTACAGGGCCCGAAGATCGATCCGCAGCGCCTGGCCACGGGTGACCTGGTGTTCTTCGGCAGCCGCGGCAGCGTCACCCATGTCGGCATTTATGTAGGTGAAGGACGCTTCGTGCACGCACCGAGCACCGGCGGTACGGTTCGTCTCGATTCGCTCAGCGGGCCCTACTGGAAAGACCACTACACCGGCGCGAAACGTGTTCTTCGCTAAACTGAACAGGCGATATGTCCAAAACTGTGACGTCCATCACCGTCAAAATAACGATTTTATAACGGAATTTTTAACTTTTAGAGGCGTTCGCAGGGCATGATGCCCCATCGTTTTTTCCTGTGACCGACGCGTGACGACTGAAGACCAGACGTGCCAAGGCCAGACCGCCGCATTTTCGCGTAGTGCCCGCCCTCTGCTGATGGGCCTGGCGCTGTGTCTGACCAGCCTTCCGGCCTGGTCGCAGACTGTTCCCTCCCGCTCCGATGTGACCCCGGCCCCCGCGGCCGAGAGCACCGCCCGCCCGGCCGCCAAGGCCGAGGCTGCCGCTCCTCAGCGCAGCCGCGTCGATGCCGCCGCCAGTGCCACGCTGGCCGCCCTGCTGCCGCACCTGGCCGCCAATGACACCATTCCGCTGATGGACCGTTCGGCCGTGGTGGCCGGCGACCTCAGCCGCCTGCTCGCCAACTACGACACCAGCAGCGCCGCCAATGGCAGCGTTGTCGGCACCGCCGCCGACAACGGCAAGGTGCAGTCGCTGCTGCGCCGCGCGATGACCCTGCTGGGCACCCCGTACCGTTGGGGTGGCAGCAACCCGGACAGCGGTTTCGACTGCAGCGGTCTGGTCGGCTACGTGTTCCGCTCGGCCCTGGGCATCGAGCTGCCGCGCGTATCGCGCGAGATGGCCCACGATGACAACGCCGAACTGATCAACGACCGCACCGCGCTGGCCGCTGGTGACCTGGTGTTCTTCGGCCGCAAGGGCCGCGTCGACCACGTCGGCATCTACGTCGGTGATGGCCGCTTCCTGCACGCCCCGAGCTCCGGCAAGGATGTGCGCGTGGATACCCTGCTCAGTGGCTACTGGGGCAACAAGTTCATGCAGGCCCGCCGGGTCGATCTCTGATCTGACCTCGCTGGCGCCACGGCGCCGCCTGAGAGACAAGAAGCCGCTGCCCTGCAGCGGCTTTTTTGTTGGGCCCGCAATGACGGGTAGGCAGATGCCGGTCGACCCTCTGTCAGATGGGTGCCGACCTTGGTCGGCACTGCCTTCATCCACGCTTGGCGTGGATCTACCGGGGGCCGCCTTGGTCGGCAACGCGTCCGCCATCCCCCCCAAACGAAAGGCCCGCCGGTCAGGGCGGGCCTTTCATCTCAACGCAACCTCAGGCGCGTGGCGGTGTTGGATTTGGTCGGCAACGCGTCCGCCATCCCCCCCAAACGAAAGGCCCGCCGGTCAGGGCGGGCCTTTCATCTCAACGCAACCTCAGGCGCGTGGCGGTGTTGGATCAGGATCGTCCACACCCACATTGCTGGACGGGTTGTCATACACCGCCTGGTCGAGCAGCCCGGTTTCCTTGGCCACGATCACCGGCACCAGCATCTGGCCCGTCACATTGGTCATCGTGCGCATCATGTCGAGGATGCGGTCGATGGCATACAGGTAGCCGATGGTCTCCAGCGGCAGGTTGGCTGCGCTCAGCACCACCGTGGCCATGATCACTGCCGTGCCGGGTACACCGGCGGTGCCGAAGCTGCCCAGCACCGAGGCGATCAGCACCACCACGTACTGTTCCGGGGTCAGCGGCACACCGCTGTACTGCGCGATGAACACCGCGCACAGCGCTGGGTAGATCGCGCCGCAGCCATCCATCTTGATGCTGGCTCCCAGCGGTACCGCGAACGAACCGTAGTCCTTGTTCACGCCCAGGTTGTGGGTGATCGAACGCAGCGCCACTGGCATCGCAGCGAAGCTGGACGAACTGACGAAGGCCACCTGCATGCCCGGCGCCGCCCCACGGAAGAACTTCAGCGGGTTCAGGCCGTGCGCCAGCAGCAGTGCGCTGTAGACCACCACGATGTGCAGCGCGCAGGCCACGTACAGCGCCAGCACGAAATGACCCAGTGGCAGCAGCTTCTCGAAGCCATAGCTGCCGACCAGGCCGGCGATCAGGCCGAAGGTACCGATCGGGGTGACTTCCAGCACGAAGCGCGTCACCTGGATCATGATGTCGCTCATCTGCCCGACCAGCTTACGCGCCTCGGTCACCTTCTCGCCCAGCTTGACGATCGCAAAGCCCACCAGGCCCGCGAAGAAGATCACCGGCAGGATCGAGCCGCGACCGGCAGCCAGCACGGTCTCACCGGCCGCATTGACCTTGGTGCCGATGCCGGACAGCGCATAGAAGACATTGGCCGGCACCACGTCCAGCAGTACCTGCACCACGCTGGGCACTTCGCGCGGCACGTAGTTGCTGGCCATCGACAGCTGCAGGCCACCGGCGCCGGGCTGCAGCACGGTACCCACGCCCAGGCCGACGCAGACCGCCAGCGCGGCGGTGATCACGAACCACAGGAAGGTGCGGCCACTGAGTGCGGCGACCGACTTCTGGCCGTGCAGCGACGAGATCGCGTTGATGACCGCGAAGAACACCAGCGGCACCGCGATCATCTTGATCAGGGTGACGTACAGCTCGCCCAGCGGGCCGAACCAGGTTTCAGCAGCCGGGCCGAGCGCCCAGCCGGCCAGCGCGCCAAGCACGAAGCCACCGACCACGCGCTGCCAGAATGGAATCCGCAGCCAGGCAGAGACCAGCTTCATAGGCAATCCAGAGGGGAAGGAAGGGATGCTGGCACGATAGCCCAAGGCGGCCCGCAGAACGACCGCCGGGCGGGCAAATCAGTGTGTCATCGGCGTGCCTTGCGAGGGCGGGCATAATGAACGTCCCGTTACAGTTTGTGAGATCCCAGCGTCCATGCGCCGTTCCGTCTCCCTGTTGGCCGCCTGCGCCACCACCCTGCTGCTGGGCGCCTGCGCCAGCACCACCCCCGCGTCCGCCCCGGCCGGCCTGAAGGTCGCCGTCGATCCTGTCGCCCATCCGGCCGGCGAGACCCCGCAGTGGTGGTACCGCAGCGGCGCCGCCCAGGCGGCAGCCAACGGCGCGATGTCCGGCAAGGCCAAAAACGTCATCCTGTTCCTCGGCGACGGCATGAGCCTGACCACCGTAGCCGCCTCGCGCATCTACGAAGGCCAGCAGAAGGGCGGCTCGGGCGAGGAGAACCTGCTGTCCTGGGAGCGCTTCCCGGCCACGGCCTTCAGCAAGACCTACAACACCGATTCGCAGACCCCGGATTCGGCCGGCACCATGACCGCCATCACCACCGGCGTGAAGACCCACATGGGCGCGATCGGCGTCAGCGCCGGCACCCGCACCGACTGCGCCGACAGCCTGTCCAAGGGACTGCTGACCTGGCTGCAGCTGGCCGACAGCGCCGGCCTGGCCACCGGCGTGGTGTCCACCGCGCGCCTGACCCATGCCACTCCGGCCGCCACCTACGCGCACTCGCCCGAGCGCAACTGGGAAAACGACACCGACCTGACCGAAGCGGCCAAGGCGGCCGGCTGCAAGGACATCGCCCAGCAGCTGCTGTCGACCTCGCGCTATGGCCGTGGCCCGCTGGTCGCCCTTGGCGGTGGCCGTGGTGAGTTCACCACCGTGGAAGAGCGCGATCCCGAGTACGACGACAAGGTCGGCCAGCGCCTGGACGGCCGCAGTCTGGTGCAGGAGTGGCAGCAGGCGCACCCGCAGGGTGCCTACGTGTGGAACAGCAAGCAGCTGGCCGCCGCCACCAACGCGCCGGCCATCCTTGGCCTGTTCGAGCCGGACCACATGCGCTACGAGTACGAGCGCCCGCAGGATCCGGGCGGTGAGCCGAGCCTGGCCGAACTGACGGCGGCAGCCATCAAGAACCTGGCCAAGCACCAGGAAGGCTACGTGCTGATGATCGAAGGCGCGCGCATCGACCACGCCAACCACAGCGGCAACGCCTACCGGGCGCTGACCGAGACCGTGGCGCTGTCCGACGCCGTGCGCGTGGCCAACGAACTGACTTCGGCCGATGACACCCTGATCATTGTCACCGCCGACCACTCGCACACCCTGAACTTCGTCGGCTACCCGGCGCGCGGCAACCCGATCCTGGGCAAGGTGAAGGACAAGGGCGGCGAAGACGGCGCCGGCAAGCTGGACTACGCGCTGGACGGCACCGGCCAGCCCTACACCACGCTGAGCTACGCCAACGGCCCGGGCCACACCGGCAGCAGCAACCAGCAGCCGGCTGGCACCAAACGCTATCCGCACAATCCCAGCACGTTCGAGCCGGCCAATGGCCGCCCGAACCTGCGCGAGGTCGATACCGAGCACCCCGATTACATGCAGGAAGCGCTGGTACCGATGAAGTCCGAATCGCACGGTGGCGAGGACGTCGGCATCTGGGCCCGCGGCCCCGGCAGCAAGGCGATCCGCGGCACGCTGGAACAGAACGCGATCTACCACATGATCGTGCAGGCCACCCCGGCCCTGCGCGAGCGCCTGTGCCAGGCCGGCACCTGCGATGACAAGGGCGTGCCGGTGCAGTTGCCGGCGCCGACCGTCTTCGAGCGCAAGGCCGAGGCCAAGTGATGATGTGGCCGGCACGCCCTGCCCCCTCCAGCGGCCGCCTCGCGCGGTCGCTGGTCCTGCTCGGCGTGCTGGCCAGCGGCAGCGCGTTGGCGCAGGGACCGGCCTGCAAGGTCATGACCGAAGAGCATGGTCTCTGGATGCTGCCGGGCTGCGAGGTCGCCAACGGCCGGCCGCAGATCAGCCGGGACATCCTGGCGCAACTGCCGTACGACGATCACGGCCTGGCCGTGGTGTACGCAGGCGAAGGCTTCCACTACGTCAACCGCAAGGGTCGCAGCCTGCCGGTGATCACCTGGGACAACGGCCCGGAGACACCGCAGGAAGGCCTGTTGCGCGGGCGCGTTGGCAATCGCGTGGCCTACTTCGATCTGAAGTTCCAGCAGACGGTACCAGGCACATTCGATTTTGCGTGGCCATTCCAGGATGGCGTGGCTGAAGTCTGCAATGGCTGCCGGCGTGGCACGCCGGATGGCGATGGCCACACGCCGATGGAAGGCGGCGACTGGTTCCGCATCGACCGCAAGGGTCGTCGAGTGAAGTAGGTTTTCGGCAGGGCTGCGCCCTGCACCTGCAGACGCAACGGCAACAGCCGAAGCAACAGCGTGCATTCCGCGGGATGGCGGGGCACTGTGGGTTTGCGGGGACGGCGCAAGTACGTCCATGTAGCCTTGATCGCCGCATCCATGCGGCTCACACCCCGCAAACCCACAGTGCCCCGCCTTCGACAGTTTTCCGGCGGCCGGTAGATCCACGCCATGCGTGGATCAGATCCGTCAGATATCGAATTGAATCCGGGGTCAGATCCGTTTTCCTGCGGAAAACGGATCTGACCCCATCAGCATGCCCAACAGATCGCAGGACACTGTCGAAGGCGGGGTGGGTCCGGTTGCGGGGGCGTGAGCCGCATGGATGCGGCGACCGAGCTTACATGGATGTACTTGCAGCGGCCCCCGCAACCGGACCCACCCCGCCTACCCTCAGGAAACCCGCTTCTGCTGTTGCTTCGGCCGTTGCCGTTGCTTGCGCGTCTGCGGGTGCAGGGCGCAGCCCTGCCGACCAACCCTATACTTGCCGCCGTGACTGCCTTCCCTGCCCTTGTTCCGCTGGATGCGCCCGTACTGGTGGGCTACAGCGGCGGTGTCGACTCGACCGTGCTGCTGCACTGGTTGTGGCGCTGCGCACAGGCCTCCGGTACCCCGCTGCGCGCGGTGCACATCCACCATGGCCTGCAAGCTGCAGCTGACGAGTGGGTACTGCACTGCCAACAACAGTGCATAGCACTGGGCATCGAACTGGCCGTGCACCGCGTACAGGTCGAAAGCGACACAGGCCTGGGACCCGAAGGTGCGGCACGGCAGGCACGACGGGCGGCGTTCGCGGCCGAACTGCGCGAGGGCGAAACGCTGGCGCTGGCGCAGCACCAGGACGATCAGGCCGAAACGTTCCTGCTGCGCGCCTTGCGTGGCTCCGGCATCGACGGCCTTGCGGCGATGTCAGCCGATAGCCTGCTCGACGGTCACCGTCTGTGGCGACCACTGCTGCAGGTGCCCCGCAGCACCCTGCTCGACCATGCCCGCCAGCACGCACTGCGCTGGATCGAGGACCCCAGCAATGGCGATGACCACGCCGATCGCAATTTCCTGCGCCTGCAGGTGCTGCCGCTGCTGCGCCAGCGCTGGCCACATGCGGCCGCTGCATTGGCGGGCAGCGCGTTGCATTGCAGGCAGACGCGGGACCTGCTGGATGAAGAAGACGCCGAACTGATCACGCACCTGGAAGTGGCACCGCGCGTGCTGTCGCTGCAGCTGCTGCGCCAGGTCTCACCGGGCCGCGCCGCGCGCGTGCTGCGTGCCTGGGTGGTAGGCCACGGTGCCGCGCCGCTTCCGGCCACGGTGCTGCAGCAGGCACTGGACGAACTGCTGCCGGCCGATAACGATCGCCAGGCACGCGTGCGCTGGCACGATCACGCGATCCAGCAATGGCGCGACCATGCCTACCTGCTGCCCGTGCAGCTTCCCGTGCTGCCGAACGACTGGCAGGCCGAATGGGACGGGCGAGCACCGCTGCCCCTGCCCGACGGTGGCCAGCTGCGCCTGCAGGGCATCGCTGCCTTTGAACGCCCGCTGCAGGTCCGTGCACGCGTGGGCGGCGAGCGCATCCAGCTGCCGGGTCGCCAGCATTCGCATGCGCTGAAAGACTGCCTGCAACGCGAACATCTTGCGCCGTGGCGACGCGCGCAGCTGCCGTTGATCTTCGATGGCCCGCAGTTGCTGGCCGCCGCCGACGTGGTCATCGCCGCACCACTGCAGGCCTGGTTGCAGGCCCACGACGCGCAGCTGCAGTGGCGGCCGGGCGGCTGGTGAATTGACCCCCGCGCGCGGCCCGTCCACACTTGCCGCATGGCCAAGAAGTCCCCCGAAAACGCCTCCCCAGTCGCCCAGTTCGAGCAGTCGCTCGAATCGCTGGAGCAGCTGGTGGAGCAGATGGAAACCGGCGAGCTGAGCCTGGAAGCTTCGCTCAGTGCTTACGAACGCGGCGTGGGCCTGTACCGCCAGTGCCAGCAGGCGCTGGAGCAGGCTGAACTGCGCGTGCGCCTGCTCAGCGACCCCGCCCAGCCGGAAGCCGCCGAACCTTTCGACCCGCCCAGCCATGACGGCTGAGGCATTGTTCGCGCGCTGGCGCGACCGTATCGAAAGCCAGCTCGACGCCGCCCTGCCCTCGCCGGCCGAGGCGCCACAGCGCCTGCACCAGGCCATGCGCTATTCGGTACTCGGCGGCGGCAAGCGCATGCGCCCGCTGCTGGTGTATGCCAGCGGCCAGCTGTTCGGCGCGCAGCCGGAAAGCCTGGACGCGGCGGCGATGGCGGTCGAACTGATCCACGCCTATTCGTTGGTGCATGACGACCTGCCGGCCATGGACGACGACGCCCTGCGCCGCGGCAAGCCGACCACCCACATCGCCTTCGACGAAGCCACCGCGATCCTCGCCGGCGATGCGCTGCAGACTCGTGCCTTTGGTCTGCTGGCCGATGCACCGCTGCCGGCAACGCTGCGCGTGGCCTGCCTGCAGACTCTGGCGCATGCCTCCGGTGCCTCCGGCATGTGCGGCGGCCAGGCGCTGGATATCGATGCCACCGGCCAGCAGCAGACGTTGGCGGCACTGACCCGCATGCACGCACTGAAGACCGGCGCGCTGATCCGTGCAGCGGTGCGCATGGGCGCGCTGTGCGGCCAGGCCCACGAACCACAGCTCGCCCAGCTCGACAGCTTCGCCGATGCGCTCGGCCTGGCTTTCCAAGTGCGTGACGACATCCTTGATGTTGAAGCCAGTTCCGAGCAGCTGGGCAAGACCGCCGGCAAGGACCAGGCGCAGGACAAGAGTACCTTCCCCGCCCTGCTCGGCATGGACGGTGCGAAGGCGCAGCTGCGCGAACTCGCGGCCCGCATGCAGTCCACTCTGGCCGGATACGGCGATGAGGCCGACGCGCTGCGTGCGCTGGCGACGCTGGCGGTGGAGCGCGATCACTGATCGCTGGCGGTGATGCTGCCGCTGCGCGCTCGCCGGGCATGGCCCGGCGCTACCGCCAAGCAAAAACGCCCGGCAGTGCCGGGCGTTTTCGTTTCAGCATGAAGCCGGTCTTACTTGATCAGGCGCAGGGTGAACGGGTAGCGGTACGCTTCACCGTTGTTGGCCTTGACCGCTGCAATGATGCAGAACACCAGGTTGATGATGCCGACGATCGGGGCCAGGATGCCGCCGATGATCACGATCATCAGGATGATGCTGATGACCATGGCGATGGTCACGGTGATCTGGAAGTTCAGGGCTTCCTTGGCCTGGTCGGTGACGAACGACTTGGCAGCATCGTCCTTGTTGATCAGCCAGATGATCAACGCGCCGATGAAGCCGGTGAAGATGCCCAGCAGGTGGGCAGCCAGGGCCATGGTGCGCTGGTCGGCCGGCACATCGGTGGTGACCGGCGGCGGCGGGACGTTATCGAATTCGCTCACGACAAAACTCCTTTTCATTGGGTGGTCTTGACCCACCAGCACCAAGCTGGTTGCGTCAGGCGGGCATAGCTTACGCCATCGACGCCATCAATCATTACCGGCGATGGTCATCCGCCCCAACAGGATCGAGCCGGTGCGGATGTGCGAGCGCGGGTCGACGTCGCTGCCGACCGCTTCGATCGAACGGAACATCTCGCGCAGGTTGCCAGCAATGGTGATGCCGTCCACCGGGAACTGGATCTCGCCGTTCTCGACACGGAAGCCGCCAGCCCCCCGCGAGTAGTCGCCGGTCACCCCGTTCACCCCCTGCCCCATCAGCTCGGTCACCAGCAGGCCGTCGCCCATCTGCCGGGCAATCTCCTGCAGGGAACCGGCGTTGGCGGCCAGCTGCAGGTTGTGCACGCCGCCGGCATTGGCGGTGGTCTGCAGGCCCAGCTTGCGCGCCGAGTAGCTGCCCAGCACATAACGCTGCAGCACGCCGTCGCGGACCAGGGCCGAGGCACGGGTAGCCACACCATCACCGTCGAAGGCGGCCGAGCGCAGGCCACGGCGCAGGTGCGGCAGTTCCTCGATCTGCATCCAGTCCGGGAACAGCTGCTGGCCGACGCTGTCCAGCAGGAAGCTGGCCTGGCGGTACAGCGCACCGCCGGACACGGCAGAGAGCAGATGGCCGACCAGGCTGCGCGCCACTTCCGGGGCGAACAGCACCGGCATGCTGCCGGTGGAAAGCGACCGTGGCTGCAGGCGGGCGACGGTGCGTTCGGCGGCACGGCGTCCGACCAGGCCCACATCCTCCAGATCTTCACGGGCCAGCGCACCGGTGTACCAGCCGTCGCGCTGCATGCCATCACCCTGGCCAGCGATCAGCGCACATCCGATCGAATGGTGGGTGCCGCGCTCACGGCCGATGAACCCATGCGAATTGGCATACACCGACAGGCTCTGCATGCTCGACACCGAGGCGCCGTCGGAATTGCGGATCTGCGCGTCAGCCTCGCGGCCGGCGGTTTCACAGGCCAGGGCCAGGTCCACGGCCTCATCGGCCTGCAGCGCCCACGGATGCCAGGCATCCAGATCCGGGAAGTCGGTGGCCATCAGCACAGCCTCGGCCAGCCCGGCGGCCGGGTCGTCCTCGGTATGCCGGGCAATCGCGCAGGCCTGCTCGACGGTGGCCGCCAGGCTGGCCTCGTTCAGGTCGCCGGTGCTGGCACTGCCCTTACGCTGGCCGAAATAGACGGTCACGGCGATACCGCGGTCACGCGTGGACTGCACGGTCTCCACGTCACCGAGGCGCACATTGACCTCCAGGCCACGGTCCTCGCTGCAACTGACCTCGGCCTGGCTGGCGCCGAGCGCGCGGGCACGGTCGAGCAGCTGCTGGGAGAGGTCGGCCAGCCGTTCCAGCCGGGCCGGGCTGTCGTCACCGACGGCGACTTCAGGGGCGATCACGTTCAATGCTTTATCCTGTACAGGTTGGGCCCGGCATCACGCCGGGCGACTTTTTTTGAAATCAGGTATGGACGATGCGCGGACGCGACGAAGAAACCGGTGAATTCCACGACAAGAGCCGCAGCCAGAACCGGCGCGACGCGCTCGACGTTCTGGCCCTGGGCGAGAAGCTGGTGTCGCTGACCCCGGCCCAGCTGGCGCGCCTGCCGGTTCCGGAAGACCTGCTGCCGCACATCGCCGAGTGCAAGCGGATCACCGCCCACATCGCCCACAAGCGCCAGCTGGCGTTCCTGGCCAAGCACATGCGCCGCGAAGAAGATGCCACCCTGGATGCGATCCGCGATGCGCTGGATGCCAACAGTGAGACCGGCCGCCGCGAAGTGGCGATGATGCACCGTGCAGAAGACTGGCGCGAACGCCTGCTTGCCGAGGGCGACAAGGCGCTGGCCGCACTGCTCGATGACTACCCGCAGGCCGACCGACAGCAGCTGCGCACGCTGGTACGCAACGCCCAGGCCGAAAAGGCCAAGAACAAGCCGCCGCGCGCCTACCGCGAGATCTTCCAGGTGCTGCGTACGCTGATGCTGCCGGCCGCGCTGGGCCTGAAGGCCAGCGACGACGAGGTCGAGGCCGACGACACGGCCGACGCCAGCGACGAGGACTGAGTCCCCGCCGGGCCTGGCGGTGGCGCTGGCCATCGCCCGGCTCAGGCCTGGGTACCGCCGACGGTGATGCCTTCGATCAGCAACGACGGCTGGCCGACGCCCACCGGCACGCTCTGGCCGTCCTTGCCACAGATGCCCACACCCTCGTCGAGGGCCAGGTCGTTGCCGACCATGCGCACCTTCTGCATGGTTTCCGGGCCGTTGCCGATCAGGGTCGCGCCCTTCACCGGCGCGGTGATCCGGCCATCCTCGATCAGGTAGGCCTCGGTGGCCGAGAACACGTACTTGCCGCTGGTGATATCGACCTGGCCGCCGCCGAAGTTCACCGCGTACAGGCCCTTCTTCACCGAACGGATCATCTCCTGCGGATCGTGCTGGCCGGCACGCATGTAGGTATTGGTCATGCGCGGCATGGTCAGGTGCGCGAATGATTCGCGGCGACCGTTGCCGGTCGGCGCCATGCCCATCAGCCGTGCATTGAGGCTGTCCTGCATGTAGCCAACCAGGATGCCGTCCTCGATCAGCGTGGTGCATTGGGTCGGGTGGCCTTCATCGTCGATGTTCAACGAGCCACGGCGGCCATCCAGCGTGCCGTCGTCGACGATGGTCACGCCCGGGGCGGCCACGCGCTCGCCGATGCGACCGGCGTAGACGCTGGTGCCCTTGCGGTTGAAGTCACCTTCCAGACCGTGGCCGACCGCTTCGTGCAGCAGCACGCCGGGCCAGCCTGGGCCGAGCACCACCGGCATCACACCGGCCGGCGCCGGCACCGCGTCCAGGTTCACCAGCGCCTGGCGCAGTGCCTCGCGGGCGAACGCTTCCGGACGTCCCTCGGCGAACAGTTCTTCATAACCATAGCGGCCACCGCCACCGGCATAGCCCGATTCACGGCGGCCGTTCTGCTCGACGATCACCTGCACGTTCAGGCGCACCAGCGGGCGCACGTCTGCGCCCAGCACACCGTCGCTGCGGGCGATCAGCACCGTATCGACACCGCCGGACAGGCTGACCATCACCTGCTTCACGCGCGGGTCGGCGGCACGCAGGTAGCCGTCCAGGCGCTTGAGCACCTCGACCTTGGCTTCATTGCCGATGCCGTCGATCGGGTCCAGCGCCGGGTACAGCGCGCGCGCGTTGCCGCGCAGCAGCGAACGCCCGGACTGGGCACCGCCTTCACGCGAGATCGCACGCGCCGACTGCGCCGCCGCCAGCAGCGCGTCGGCATGGATGTCATCGGAGTAGGCGAAGCCGGTCTTCTCCCCGGCAATCGCACGCACGCCCACGCCCTGCTCGATGGAATGGGCACCGTCCTTGACGATGCCGTCCTCCACGCTCCAGCTCTCGCGGCGGGCGTGCTGGAAGTAGAGGTCGCCGAAGTCGACACCGGGGCCGAGCAACTGGCCGAAGGTGCGCTCCAGGCCAGCGGTATCCAGGCCACCGGGGCGCAACAGGCGGTCTTGGGCAAGCGTCAGGGCGGTATCAGTCATGGTCTCGATCTGGGGATGCGGGGGCGCTCAGGCAAGCCCCGTGAACAGGAGGGCCACGCTCAGCGCGAGCGCGGCAGGTCGGTGACGGTCGGCGGAATGGCCGGTGCCGGCTTCGGCGCGGGCGGCGGAGTCTTGTCGCGGCTGCGCTCGATCACTTCCACTTTCGGCTCCTTCCATGGACCGGTCACCTTGTACGTGCGGGCGCCGATTTCGCCCAGTGGCTTGGACAATACCGCATTGGTGGCGGCACCGAGCGCAGCGCCCACCGGCCCGCCGGCCACCGCACCGACCACGGTCAGCAGGTTGCCGGCACGCGGGTTGACGTCGATGGTCTGGTCGAACTGCTGGTTGCGGAGGTCGGCCTGGCCGCGAATGGTGATGTTCGCCGCGGGGCCCTCGATCAACACCTTGTCGGTACGTGCCATGCCCTGGCCGAACTGCATGCTGCCGTCGATCTGGTTGAACGCGAAGCCCTTGGAGAAGAAGTCGCGGAAATCGAACATCAGGCGCCGCGGCAACTGGGTGACACTGAGCAGGCCCAGCACGCGGCCGGCACCCGGCTCCAGCTCCAGCAGCTGGCCATTGCGTGCATGCAGATCGAGGGTGCCCTGCAGGTTGCCCAGCTGGAAGTCCGACGGACCGCCGCTCCATGACGCCTGCAACTGCGCCCGGCCCGAGCCGCCGCGCAGCTGGCCGCCGTAGTCGAGGTTCTGCATGAGTCCACCGAGGTCTTCGCTGCGCACCTGCGCGGTCAGTTCAGTGCGCGCGCCACCACTGCGGCCCAGCCAACGGCCGCTGATGTCGATTTCCTGGTCCGGCGCGCGGAAGCGCAGCTCATCCACGTTCAGTCCGTTGCCCAGCGGTCGCGTACGCAGCACCGTCTGGCCGAGCACGACCTTGCCGAACTTGAGGTCGGCGATGTCCAGCGCGAACGGCGGCAGCTTGGCCGGGTCCATGTCATTGGCACCGGCCTGTACCCGCGCCGGCGCGGCAGCACCGGGGGACGGCGGCAGCGACTGCCAGTGCACGCGGTCGAGCTGGCCACTGATGGTGCCGCCCTCGGCGTTGGGTACCGTCAAACGGCCTGCCAGCGTAGGTCCATCCAGGCGCACGTCCAGTGCCTGCGGGCCGGGCTGCAGCTGCAGCCGGGTCTGTTCGAAGACGCCGCCGATCAGCATCAGCTTGCCGACCTGCACATCCACCGCACGCAGCGGCATTGCATCATCGTCGTCACCACCGCGGGCCAGGCTGATCCACTCCAGCGCATCCAGGGTCGGGCTGCGGCCGTTGACGGTCAGCCCGCTCGGCGGGGGCTCCCGGTCAACATGATCGCTGCCCAGGGTGACCTGCACGCCGGTGCGGTTGTTGTGGCTGCGCGCGGCCAGGGCCAGACGCTGGCCGAAGGCCACATCGATACGGCCGGCGCCCATCGGCAACTGCGCGGCCACCGTGGTCGCCAGCGGCTCGCCGGCGGGCTTGTCCAGCGGTGCCGGCAGGTCAAGACGGGTGCCGACCAGGTCCGAGCTCAGCCGCAGTTCGCTGGGCGGGGCCGGTGCACCAGGCGCGACCTTCGGCAGGTTGACCGCGATGGTCCACGGCGAGACACCGCTGATGTAGGGCTTGAGCCAGGCCATCTCCGGCGCGCGGTCGATCAGCACGCCGGCGTCGAGGTTGGCCGATAGCTGCGATTCAAAAGCCAGTTTGCTGTCGTGCACATAGCTGCCGGCCCGCAGGCTCAGGCGACCGTCCTGACCGAGATGGCGCACCGCCAGTTCCTCGGCGCCGAAACCACCGTTGCCGTAGCGCGCCTGCCCCTGCATGTTGTCGAAGGTCAACTGGAAGCGCTTGTCGACCAGCTTCACTCCCGCCAGATCTACCGTGCCCTGCAGGTGGCCGCCACCTTCATCGTGATGCAGCGGCTGCAGCAGGTCGAAGGTCACATGCGCCGGACCCGCTGCGGTCAGGTTGTCCAGGGTGTCGCCATAATCCTTGTGCAGCGGGCTCTGCCGCAGCATCGCCAGCAGCTTGCCTGCCTCGCTCTGCGTGTCGGCGCGCACATACAGCGGCTGCTGGCCGAAGTCCGCAATGCCCGCTTCGAATTTCTGCACGGCCACACCGGCCAGGTCACCACGCCCACGCATGTCGAAGCCCGGCCCGATGAAGGCGATATCGGCGTCAACCTGGCTCATCAGCGGCCAGTCGTGCTGGAAGCGGATGTCGCCGTTGGTGATGTGGCCGGTGGCTTCAAAGCGACCGTCGTTGTTATCGAACGGCCAGTCGTCCAGGTCACCGCTGACCAGACCGATGCCGCCACGCACCTGGCCACCGGCCAGCGCCATGTCCAGCCAGTCGGTGGCGCCCTTGCTCATCCTGGAGTGGATCCAGAAGCGCTTGGCCGCGGTCATCGGCACATCGTCCAGCTTGGCGGCCAACTGCAGCCACGGCCGGGTGCCGTCACCCTGGAACCAGACCCCGCCACGCACGTCAGCGGCGTAATCGGTGCCTTCCACGCGCATCGCCGCGGTGCCGATACGCCAGCCGCCGCCCTCGTCACGCCAACCCACCACCTGGCCGGCCAGATGCAGGTCGTGGCGCACGCCAAAGCCGGTCGGCCAGTCGAACTGCAACTGGCGCTGCGGCTGCAGCTGCAGGCTGAAGCCATTGGCATCGCCCTCGAAGCGTCCGCCAAGGCCACGTAGGCCAGGCGAATGACCGACGCTGGCAAAGCCCAGCGACTGCAGCTCGCCCTGTGCCCACAACGGGCCATCGCGCTCGCCGGACAGCTGCAGCTCTGCGACGTCCAGCTGCGGTTTGGACAGGAACAGCCAGCGGCGCAGCCCGGGGTCAAGGCGGTCACTCAGCGCCAGTGCGCGCAGCGCGGTGCCGGCCTGTACTTCACCGGAGCTCATCCGCAGCTGCTTGCCGACCTGCAGCTGCAGGCCATCGAGCTGCTGCTCGCCCTCTTCCGTTTTCAAGCGCAGGTGCGGTACCTGCAGCGCCCAGCCATCGGCCTGGCGTTGCCAGCGCAGGCGTGCCTGCAGGCGCTGCAGCTGCAGCTGCGGTGCAGCCAGCTCCGGCATCGGCGCGCCGTCGATGCGTACGTCGCGCAGGTCCGAATCGGTGGTCAACGCCACCGGCGCGAAATCACGCAGGGTCAGCCACAGGTTCAGTTCGCCCTTGCCCTCGCGCAGGCGAACGCCGCCGGCCGCCAGCAGTGGCGACCAGGCATGGAAATCGACCGGGTCGGCACCCAGCCAGGCCTGGCCGTTGCCGCCTGCGCGGTCCACGTCCAGTACCGCGGTCAGCGGCAGCGCATCGGTCTGGGCCCAGGCCCGCACGCCCACCCGCAGGCGCTCGCCGTTGACGCGCAGGCGCAGGTCGATGCGTGGCAGCGTGGTGTCGATGCCGAGGCCAGGGGCATGCACGCCCAGACGGCCACCGATCACCTGCAGCTCGCCCAACCGGCGCAGTGCGTCCAATGGGTCGCCACCGCTGTCGGATCGGGGCAGGCCGCGTACCGACCAGCGCCCGTCCTCACCCTGCTGCAGGTCCAGCGCCAGCCCGCGCAGGCGCAGCTCGGTCAGCGAGCGGCCCGGAAGCAGGCCGCTGTACAGCGATACCAGCACTTCGGCCTCGCCGATGGCCAGGCCCTGCCCGGCGCCGATGCGCAGGCCCTTCAGCTGCAGCAGCGGACCACGCCGGGTCCAGGCGGTCTGCAACTGATCGAAACGGACCGGCTGGCCGGCACGCTCGCTCAGCCACGCAGCAATCTTTTCAGGATGGCGCTCGGCCAGCGGCAGCAGCTGGCTGAGCGTTCCCACCAGCAGTGCAAGCCCGACCAGGCCAACCGCGCAGGCGGCGATGAAATGACGGCGGATCCTTCGCAGTCGCAGGCGCGGCGGCGCGCTCATCGGCCACCGGAAGAAGACAGTCGGCCTGGATCAGAGCAGCACAACATCGAACTGCTCCTGCAGGTACTGCTCGTCCGCCTGGAAGCGGATGCTCTTGCCGAGGAACTCCTCAAGCTCGGCCACCGCCGAAGACTCCTCGTCGGTGATGCGCGCGACCACCTTGGTCGAGGCAATCACCAACAGGCGCGCGGCATCGAACTGGCGCACCGCACGGGTGATCTCGCGGAAGATCTCATAGGTCACCGTTTCGGTGGTCTTGATGGTGCCGCGGCCACTGCACTGCGGGCAGGTTTCCGACAGCTGGCGCTCCAGGCTTTCCACCGTGCGCTTGCGGGTCATCTCCACCAGACCCAGCGGCGAGAAGTCGTACACCGTGGTCTTGGCATGATCGCGCGCCAGCGCCTTTTCCAGCGTGCGCAGCACCTGGCGGCGGTGCTCGGCATCGTCCATGTCGATGAAGTCGATGATGATGATGCCGCCGAGGTTGCGCAGCCGCAGCTGCCTGGCTACTGCCTGCGCAGCCTCCAGGTTGGTACGGAACACCGTCTCTTCCAGGTTGCGCTGGCCAAGGAACGAGCCGGTGTTGACGTCGATGGTGGTCATCGCCTCGGTCTGGTCGATCACCAGGTAGCCACCGGACTTCAACGGCACCTGCTTGTCCAGCGCGCGGCCGATCTCGTCCTCCACCCCGAACATGTCGAAGATCGGGCGATCGCCGCTGTACAGCTCGATCTTCTCGGCCAGCACCGGCATGTACTTGGCCACGAAGGCCTGCAGCTGGGCGAAGGTCTCCTTGGAGTCCACCTTCACCTTGTCCACATCCTTGCGGATCAGGTCGCGCACCGAACGCAGCGGCAGGCTCAGGTCTTCATAGATGTTGCTGCACGAGGCCGCTTCACGGCCACGACGCTCGACCACGTTCCAGACCCGCGACAGGTAGGCGACGTCCTCGGCGATGGCCTCGGCCGGCTGGCCCTCGGCATTGGTACGCACGATGTAGCCGTAGCCGCCATGCTGGGCCGACAGCTCGGTCACCAGCGCCTTCAGCCGCGCACGCTCGCCTTCATCCTCGATGCGCGCCGACACCCCCACCACCTTGGACTGCGGCAGCAGCACCATGTAACGCGAGGGAATGCTGATCTGCGTGGTCAGGCGCGCGCCCTTGGTCCCGATCGGATCCTTCACCACCTGCACCACGATGTCCTGGCCGTCGCGCAGCAGTTCGACGATCGGCACGCTGGACGGCGGTGGCAGCGTGGTGTTTTCGGTGTCGGCGCTGGCCACCGGCGCCGGCCGTACCACGTCGTTGGCGTGCAGGAACGCGGCGCGCTCCAGCCCGACCTCGACGAAGGCCGCCTGCATGCCCGGCATGACCCGCTGCACCTTGCCCTTGTAGATGTTGCCGACCACACCCCGGCGCCAACCGCGCTCGATGTGCAGTTCCTGCAGCATGCCGTTCTCGATCACCGCGACCCGGGTTTCGCGCGGGGTCACATTGACCAGGATTTCCTCAGACATCGGCAGCCTCCCTGGCGGCATCAGCAGTTGTGGCCGGCACGCCGCAGCGCGACAGCAGACGATCGGTATGCAGCAGTGGCAGCCCCATGACACCGGAGTAGCTGCCGGAAAGATGTTCGATCCAGCGCTCGGCACCGCCCTGGATGGCGTAGGCGCCGGCCTTGTCCAGCGGCTCGCCGGTGGCCACGTAGTCGGCGATGTCGGCGCTGTCGATCGGGGCAAAGGTCACCTCGGAAACGACCAGCTCGCTGTCCAGGCCTTCCGCGCCGACCACCACCACGGCGGTCATCACCTGGTGGGTACGCCCGGCAAGCCGCGCCAGCATCGCCCGCGCGTCGGTAGCATCGGCCGGCTTGCCGAACACCTCGCCGTCCAGCACCACCTCGGTGTCCGAGCCGAGCACCCGCGCCTGCGGGTCATCGGCCAGCACCCGGGCCAGGCCGGCACGTGCCTTGTCGGCTGCGACCCGGCAGACATACTGTTCGGCGCTTTCAGCGGGCGCGCGCTGCTCGACGACCTCCAGGTCCAGGGCCTGGAAGGGGCGTCCGAGTCGGGCCAGCAGCTGGTTGCGTCGGGGGGAGCGGGAAGCAAGATAGAGCATCGGCACAGCATAACCTGAGGCCGCCACCTGAATCGTCGGCAACCCCTCGCGGTACGCTTCCAACCCCGAACAGGCTCACAGCGCGTTCATCGCTACGACACCACCCTCACCGCACAACAAGGAGATCCCATGCGCCTGACCGCCACCCCGCTGCTGCTCGCCCTGTCCCTCGCCCTTGGAACCTCGATGACCGCCCATGCTGCCCCGTCGTCGCCGTCGATCGCCGCCCCGGCCGAAGGCACCCTGCTGAACATCTCGGCCAACGCCGAAGCCACCCGCGTGCCGGACGTGGCCACCTTGTCGGCCGGCGTGGTCACCCAGGCCGCCGATGGCAACAGCGCGATGCGCCAGAACGCCCAGCAGATGGACAAGGTGCTGGCCGCGATCAAGGCGGCCGGCATTGCCGAGCGTGACGTGCAGACCAGCGGCGTCAGCCTCAACCCGCAGTACCGCTATGCCGACAACGAGGCGCCGAAGATCACCGGCTACCAGGCCAGCAACACGGTCAGCCTGAAGGTGCGTGACATCGCCAAGCTCGGCAAAGTACTGGACGCACTGGCGGCGCAGGGCGCCAACCAGATCAATGGCCCCAGCTTCGAGATCGACCAGCCGGAACCGGTCTATGACGAAGCCCGCCTGGCCGCACTGAAGAAAGCCCAGGCCCGCGCCCAGACCTATGCGAAGTCGCTGGGCCTGCAGGTCCGTCGCATCGTCAGCATTTCCGAGAATGCCGGCGGCGGCTATCGCCCGATGCCGATGATGCGGGCAATGTCGGCCGGCGCCGCGATGGACAAGGCCACCCCGGTCGCGCCGGGCGAGTCGACCGTCTCGGTCAACCTGGATGTGGTGTTCGAACTGGGCCGCTGATCCCGTTCGTCATTGCCGACAAAGGCGGATCCCGCAGGGGATCCGCCTTTTTTCATGCCCGCGGCCGGCACTGGCTGAAGGCCAGCCCAACGATCGCCCCCCTGCCTCTAGGCAGTAGCCGCCGCGCCGCGCTACTGATGCACTGCCAGCCGCGTGCGGCAACCCCGTGATCGGCCCTGGTGCGTTGAGGACTTCGTCACTGGCATGGAGGTGGACCATGGTTCGTACGTATCCCGTTGCATCCCCGCACTTCGACCCCGCCCGCGTTGCCGCCTGGAGCGCGGCCATCGCCCTGCATCTGATCGCGCTGCTGATGTTGCTGATCCCGGCGACCTACCAGGCTGTCACCGCACTGCCCCGCGACAACACCACGGTGCGGCTGATCCCGAAGGAACAGCCCAGACCACCTGAGCCGCCCAAGCTACCCACCGACCCGGAACAGGTACAGGTCAAGGCCGAGCCACGGCAGCAGACCGTGCCCACGCCATTGCCCACCCCCACCGCCACTGTCGAGGAGGCACAGGGCATCGTCCTGCCTGCTGCCGAGCCTGCGCCGGTGCAGGCGGCCCCGAGCATCGACAGCTCCACACCGCTGGCCGGTGCCCAGCTGCAGTACCGCAGCGCCCCGCCGCCGACCTACCCGGTTCCGGCGCTGCGCAACCACGAGCAGGGCACGGTGCTGCTGCGGGTGGAAGTGGACAACAGCGGTCAACCGGTGGTGGTCAGCATCGAGCGCAGCAGTGGCTCGCGCAGCCTGGACCAGGCCGCACGTCAGCAGGTACTGAAGCACTGGCGCTTCGAACCCGCCCAGCGTGAAGGCGTGGCAGTGCCGGCCATCGGCCTGGTGCCGGTGCAGTTCTCGCTGCCGGACTGAGCCTCTCCGAGCGCCGGCCCGGCACCCGCCGGGTCGGCCTGGAAGGTCGAAATGCCAGATTCAGCAAAGTCCGTCCTTAAACGTTACGGATTAAGCAAAATTTCACGACTTCGTCACCCGCTGGAAACCTAGATTGGCCCGTCCCGGAACCTTCCGGAGACAGCCCTCAACGCTAAGGTTTTCCAGTTAGGAGAGAAGCTGTGAAACACCCGATCCAACGGCCCGCCAGCCGCCGCCGCTCCACCCTGGCATCGTCCATCACCCATATCCTTACCGGCGGCACCCTGCTGCTGGTTGGCGCCGTGGCTTCCACCTCCGCCTTCGCGCAGGAAAAGGCCACCAACCTGGACCGGATCACGGTCACCGGCTCGAACATTCCGCGCACCAACACCGAAACACCGTCCCCGGTGCAGGTGGTGACCCGCCAGGAAATCGACCGTACCGGCAAGACCACGGTTGCTGAATACCTGCAGACATTGACTGCCGATGGTTCCGGCTCCATTCCCAAGACCTTCGGCAACGGCTTCGCCGGCGGTGGCGCCGGCATTTCGTTGCGTGGTCTGGGCGCGGGTTCGACCCTTGTCCTGCTGAATGGCCGCCGCATGGCCACCTATGGCCTGGCCGATGACGGCCAGAAGGTCTTCACCGACCTGAGCACCATCCCGCTCGACGCCGTTGAACGCGTTGAAGTGCTGAAGGATGGCGCCTCGGCGATCTATGGCTCCGACGCCATCGCCGGCGTGGTCAACATCATCCTGCGCAGCGATTTCCAGGGTGCGATCCTTCGCGGTTCCTACGGCGTTTCCGGCGACGGCGATGGCGACGCGAAGAAGGCGACCCTGACCGCCGGTACCGGCGACCTCGCCACCGATGGCTGGAATGCATTCTTCAGCCTGGATGTCGCCAAGACCGATGCGATCAAGATCAGCGACCGCAAGAACCGCAAGTGGATCGGTACCGGCGATACCCGCCCGTGGGGCTATGGCAACAACGCCCAGTTCCTGGGCGGCGCCTTCCTCAGTGGCAAGACCCGGGGTGGCGTCGGTCCGAACGGTTCGGTGTATGACGATCGCAATGTAACCAAGGAGAACCCCGCCTTCCTGGTCGCACTGCCGGGCTGTGCTGGCCTGACCACGATTCCGGGCCAGACCGAAGCCTCGGCACAGGCGCAGGGCTGCCTGTGGGATCCGAACCAGCTGTATCGCGACCTGACCCCCGAAGAGAAGTACATCAACGTGTTCGGTCGCGCCAGCTTCGCCTTTGGTGAAGGGGGTGAGATCTACACCGAAATCGGCTACTCGAAGAAGGAAACGACCTTCAGCAATACACCTTCCGGCGTATCCGGCAGCTGGGGTTTCCCAGAGGGTCCCGTCAACGGCAACAGCGGCCCGGGCGCGGTCGTGCTCGGCCCCAACCACCCGGACAATCCGATCCCGGGCCAGGCCTCGCGCCTGCGCTATTCGGCATGGGACGTCGGTCCGCGCGTGACCAACAACACCAACGAGTTCACTCGCTTCCTGGTCGGCGTCAAGGGCAACTGGGGTGACTGGAGCTACGACACCGCATACCTGCACTCCGGCACCGACCTGGTCAACAAGCGCACCGGTTTCCTCAACTACGACAACGTACGTTGCGCACTGGCCAATCCGAACTGCGCCGGTGGTGTTTGGCGCATCGGTGACAACGCGGGCATGAACTCGCAGGCGTTGTACGACTTCATCTCGCCGGATATCAGCGCCCGCGCCAAGTCGAGCCTGGACATGTTCGACTTCACCGTGTCGCGCAGCCTGATGGACCTCAAGGGCGGCCCGCTGGGCTTGGCACTGGGTACTGAATGGCGCAAGACCAGCAACAGCCTGACCCCGCAGACCTACACCGACAAGGGCCAGATCATTGGTCTGGGCTACTCGGCCTATGACGGCACGCAGAACGTGTACGCCGGCTACGTCGAACTGTCGGCCCCCGTGCTGGAAAGCCTGGAACTGTCCGGTGCTGTGCGCTACGACAAGTATGAAAGCGGCGAAGGCAAGGCCACACCGAAGATCGGCATCAAGTGGACACCGGCCGACTGGATCGCACTGCGCGGCAGCTATGCCGAAGGCTTCCGTGCACCGAACCCGGCCGAGAACGGCGATGGCGGCCTGGCAGCGTTCTCCAATGCATCCGATCCGGTGCGCTGCCCGGGCGGCAACCCGGCACCAGGTGCAAACGGTGACGACTGTGGCGCCCTGCCGGTCGCCATCATCACCCGCCCGAACAAGGACCTGAAGCCGGAAGAGTCGAAGAGCTACTCGGTGGGTATCGTCCTGCAGCCGACGTCCACGACCTCGCTGACCATCGATGCCTGGCAGATCAAGCGCACCAACGAAATTGCCCAGGGCAGCACTGCCGAGGCAATTGCTGCCGGCAACGTACTGCGTGACACCAACCTGCTCAATGGCGTACCCGGCACCGGCAGCATCCTGGCGGTCAACACGCAGTACATCAACGCCGCATCGACCCGGGTACGGGGTATCGATACCGATATCCGCCAGACCTTCGACATCGGTCCGGGTCAGCTGGAGATGGATCTGCAGTGGAGCCATGTGCTCAAGTTCGAGCGCACCGATGCCGACGTGACGGTTGACTACGCGGGTACTCACGGCAACTGCGACGTGACCAACTGCATCGGCACGCCGAAGGACCGCATCAACTTCGGCACCACCTGGCGGCAGGGCCCGTGGAGCGTCAGCGGTGTCGCCAACTACATCTCGAAGATGGACAACAAGGACTTCCGTGGTCCGGACGGCTCGTATCTGTTCGCGTATGCGGACGGCACCGACGTCAAGAAGATCTCCTCGTTCACCACGTTCGACCTGTCGGGCCGCTGGAACATCACTGACGCGTTCGAGTTGAATGCCTCGGTGCAGAACGTGTTCGATCGGATTGCGCCGCTGGATCCGTCCACCTACGGCGGCGTGAACTACAACCCGTTGCACTTCAGCGGTGCCATCGGTCGTTACTTCACCGTCGGTGCCAAGTACACCTTCAAGTAATACAGGCACCATCCGTCAACGCAGTACCTTCGAAGGCCCGGGCAGCTGCCCGGGCCTTCGTCGTTCTGCCCCTTGCAGGCATGTTCACAAGCACATGGCTACCGTGTGCACGCGGCATCACCGCCGCAGGGGATTTCCATGGCCGCGACATCGCAACGCCTGGGCCTGCCCGCGTTGATCGCACTGGTGGTCGGCTCGATGGTAGGCGCGGGAATATTTTCATTGCCGCAGAACGTGGCGCGCAGCGCCGGCCCGGCCGCTGCGCTGATCGGTTGGGCGCTGAGCGGCGCCGGCATGCTGATGCTGGCCTTCGTGTTCCAGGCCCTGGCCAACCGCCGCCCGGACCTGGATACCGGCATCTATGCCTATGCGCGCGAAGGCTTCGGCAACTACATCGGCTTTTCCGCAGCGTGGGGCTACTGGGTCGCTTCGGTACTGGGCAATGCCAGCTTCTTCGTACTGATCTTCAGCGGGCTTGGCCACTTCATGCCCGTCTTCGGTGAAGGCAATACCCCGGCCGCGGTGGCGGCCTCGTCGCTGCTGCTGTGGGCCGTACACCTGCTGGTGCTGCGCGGCCTGCGTACTGCCGCCATCGTCAACGGACTGGTGACGGTGGCCAAACTGTTGCCGATCGCACTGTTCCTGGTGCTTGCTGCCGGTGCGTTCCGTCTCGACGTGTTCCGTGCCGATTTCTTCGGCACGCCTGCACTCGGCGATCTCGGCCAGCAGCTGCGCGGCATGATGCTGGTCACCGTCTGGGTGTTCATCGGCATCGAAGGCGCCAGCATCTACTCACGTCGCGCCGCCCGCCGCGCCGATGTCGGCCGCGCTACGGTGATCGGCTTCGTGGGTGTGTGGCTGCTGCTGGTGCTGGTCAGCCTGCTGTCGATGGGCGTGCTGTCACAGGCGGAACTGGCAGGCCTGCCCAATCCTTCGATGGCCTATGTGCTGCGCGCCATCGTCGGCGAATGGGGCGCGACGGTGATCATCGTCGGCTCGATCATTTCCGTGCTGGGTGCGCTGCTGGCCTGGGTGCTGCTTTGCGCCGAAGTGCTGTACGCCGCCGCAGGCGATGGCACGATGCCCGCATTCCTCGGCCGCGAAAACGCGCGCGGTGTGCCGGCCAATGCACTCTGGTTGAGCAACGGGCTGATCCAGTTGTTCCTGCTGCTGGTGCTGGTCAATTCCGGCAGCTACACCGGACTGGTGCTGCTGGCCGCATCGATGAGCCTGGTGCCATATTTCCTGTCCACCGCGTTCGGTGTGCAGCTGGCCTGGCGCGGTCACGCCTACGCCGGTCAGCCGGGTGTGCGCTGGCGCGATTTCGCGGTTGCGCTGCTGGCCAGCGCGTATGCACTGTGGCTGGTATATGCCGGCGGCCTCGACAACCTGCTGCTGTCGGTGCTGCTGTATGTGCCGGGCGTGGTGCTGTTCGCGCTGACCCGGCACCAGCGCGGCGATCAGGTATTCACGCGCTGGGAATGGGTGCTGTTCGCTGCGATCCTGGTTGTGGCGGTTGCTACGCTGGCGGCGTTCTGGCGAGGAGCACTGACACTGTAGAGCCGAGCCCGCGCTCGGCTGCTGCTGGGTAGAGTCGAGCTTGCTCGACGCTACGAAGCAGAGCGGCTCCATATGGTTCGACTCTACAAGACCCTGGGCAGCATGCCGATATCGCGCATCCAGCGTTTGGCCAGATGCGGCCACTCCGCCACCGGCGCGTCCTTCACACGCAGGCCGAAGGCATGGCCGCCACGCGCAAACAGATGCATTTCCACCGGTACGCCCGCGCCGATCAGCGCACGGTAATAGGTCAATGATTCGCGCACGTCATCGGTTGGGTCATCGGTCGCCTGCACGATGAAGGTCGGCGGCACCGCATCATCCACGACAATGTCGCCGGCCAGCGACAGCCCGTGCTTCGCACCGGTCCACAGATGCCCGGAGTACATCACCATCGCGAAATCCGGGCGGCTCGGCTGCGCATCTGCGGCATCGACCGCAACGTAGCTGCGCGCGTCATGCGTGCTCAATCCAGCCACCACGTGGCCACCGGCGGAAAAGCCGATGACCCCCACCCGCTTCGGATCAATCTTCCAGCGCTCTGCCTGCGCACGCAGCAGGCCCATCGCACGCTGTGCATCCTGCAGCGCCATCGGCACCGCTGGAATGTCCCGGCAGTTGCAGTCGCTATCCCAGTTCGGCCCCGATGCCGGCACACGGTACTTCAGCAGCGCGCAGGTGATGCCCTGGCCGGTCAACCAGTCGCAGATCTCGCTGCCTTCCAGATCCATCGCCAACACACGGTAGCCTCCGCCGGGCACCACCAACACCGCCGTCCCGTTGCCACCACCCTTGGCGGGAAACACAGTCAGCGTCGGCACGGCCACGTTCTGCAGCATCGCCCAGCGTTCGCCGCTGGCTTTCGAGATGGTATCCCTGAGCTCTTCGGGCCCTTTCAGTTTCGGTGGTGCCGTTACCTCGCCCGCCGGCCACAGCGGCATCTCGGTGCTGCCCGGTGGTGGCTGCCAGGTCGGCGTTACCGCCATCGCCGCGCAGGGCGACAATGCAAGCAGCACTGCAATGGCAATGACAGACGCACGCATATCCGACTTCCCTATGGATGAAGAAGGATTGTAGGGCCGGACAATCGACGCAAAAAAAAAACCTGCATCTCGCGATGCAGGTTTCTCAAGGTGGCGCCCGAAGTTGGACTCGAACCAACGACCCCCTGATTAACAGTCAAGTGCTCTAACCGGCTGAGCTATTCGGGCAGACGACTAGTATAACCACTCTTCACGCGCGATGGTAGGGGTGATTTGCCAACATCGCCGCAGCGCGATACAGCTGTTCGGCCACCACCAGCCGTACCAGCATGTGTGGCAGGGTCAGCGGGCCGATCGACCACTTCTCATCGGCCAGCGCCGAGACCTCCGGCGAATGTCCTTCCGGCCCACCGATCAGGAATGCGAGATCCCTGCCCTGCCCGCGCCAATGTTCCAAGCGCTGTGCAAGCTGCTCGGAACTGAGCTGGCGACCCGGTACATCCAGCGCCACCACGTAGGCATTCTTCGGCAGCGCAGCGATCACCCGCTTGCCTTCATCCTCGGTGGCGCGGCGCGGATCACGGCCCTTGCCACGCAGGCCCGGCTCGATTTCCACCAGTTCGAAGGGCAGCCAGTGCGAAAGACGCTTCTGGTACTCGGCGAAACCCTGCGCGACCCAGCTGGGTGCGCGTTCGCCGGTAGCGATCAGTCGGGCTTTCATCAACGGTCCTCCAAAACGTCGACGGCGCCATCGGCGCCGTCGAAGGGGTGCATCAACGTGTGGCTCAGGCCACTTCGTCGTCGTCGCGGGACGGCGGCTGGTCGCCGACGGTCCACAGGCGCTCGAGCGCATAGAACTCGCGCACGCGCGGCAGCATCACGTGGACGATCACGTCGCCCAGGTCCACCAGCACCCACTCGGCCTCGCGCTCGCCTTCCACACCCAGCGGCATGACATCGATCTTCTTGGCAAAACGCACGACTTCATCGGCAATCGACTTGACGTGGCGGGTCGACGTACCCGACACGACCACCATGTAGTCGGCAACGCTGGAGCGGCCACGCACGTCGATCTCGACCGGGTCCTTGGCCTTCAGGTCTTCAGTGGCTTGGCGGACGCTGGCCAGCAGTTCCGGCACGGACGGCGGCGGGCTGGGCAGATCGACCTTGATGGTCTGGGGCTGGGTCTGGTTGCTCAAAGTGGATCGACTCGATAAACGTAGGGGCGATTATACGGGGATGCTGCGGCCGCGCCATTCACGGCGTGGCCGGGCGGTACAGGCCGTGTGCAGCGACATAGTCGGCCACGGCCGGTGGCAACAGCGCCCGCCAGGGGCCGGAGCCGGCAATCTGCGCACGCACGGCACTGGCCGATTCCGCGCGCAGGGGGTGGTGCAGGCGCAGGATACGCCCGGCCGGGCTGGCAAACAGGGCCTGCTCGCTGTCGGTCCAGCGCCCCTCCAGTGCCCGGCCCAGCTCGCCGTCCACCGAAGCCTGCAACGGGCTGCCGGGGCGCTCTGCCACCACGAAATGGGCCAACCCGAACAGGGCTTCCCACTCGTGCCAGCTGGGCAGGCCAAGCAGGCTGTCGGCCCCCACCAGCCAGGCGAGCGGTCTGCTGGGACCGAGTTCCCCGCGCAGGTCGCGCAGGGTATCGACGGTATAGGACGGGCGGCCGGGAAAGCGCGCAGCGCGATCCAGTTCGCGGCGGTCCAACAGCAGGCCCGGCTCGTCGCCAATGGCCAGCGACAGCATGGTGCAGCGCTGTTCGGCGGTGGCACCGGGCAGCGCACGGTGTGGCGGGTCGGCAGCGGGCAGCATGCGCACCGCCACCTGCAGTTCGTCTCGCGCGGCGCGTGCGATCGCCAGGTGGCCGAGGTGCACCGGATCAAAGGTGCCCCCGTAATAGATCCGCAGGCTCATTGGCTCAGGCCCGCGCCAGCAGGCGCACGGCACGCGGTTCGGCCACGGCCACCAGCAGGCGCTCCAGCGCCAGCCAGGCATCGCCGTCGGCGCGGCCCTTGGCGATGCGGTCGACCAGCCCGGCCTCCGCCACGAAGCGTTCCCAGCGCTTGCCTTCCGGGTGCCGCTGCAGCGCGCGCTTGTACGGCGCCTGCCGCGACTCCCATATGCCACGGGACTTCATTTCGGCGGCCAGGTTGCCGCCACGCGCCTGCACCCGTGCCAGGCCGGCACCGGCCAGCAGTTCACGGATCACGATCGGCATCAGTGCAGCCACGGCTTCGCCTTCACCACGCAGGCCGGCCAGCATGCGCAGCACCGCCGGCGCCTGCCCGGAGAAGGTGGCTTCCACCAGCCGGAACACGTCGTAGCGGGCCGCATCGGCCACCAGCGACTCCATCCGTTCCACATCCAGCGGCTGGCCATCGGCCAGCAGCGCCAGTTTGTCGATTTCCTGCGCGGCAGCCAGCAGGTTGCCTTCCACCCGTTCGGCCAGCCGCTGCACCGCGGCCGGATCGGCGCGCAGGCCTTTGCCACGCAGGCGGCGCTCGATCCAGTCCGGCAGTTCGTGCGGCTTGATCGCCCACGCCACCGACAGCACGCCGATGCGGTTGACCGCCTCGGCCCACTTGCCCTGATGGGCCTTGCTCCATTCGTTGGCGGTGATCATCAGCACCACGTCCGGCGCCGGGTTGGCACAGAACTGGCTGATCACCTCCGCCCCGTCCTTGCCCGGCTTGCCGCTGGGCAGGCGCACCTCGACCAGGCGGCGGGCGCTGAACAGGCTGGGCGCGTTGAACGTTGCGTCAAGCTGGTTCCAGTCGAAATCGCGACCGTCCGCGTCGAACACCTCGCGCTCGCCGATGCCGGCGGCACGTGCACGCGCGCGGACGGCATCCGCCGCCTCCAGTACGCGCAGGGTTTCCGGCCCGGCAATCAGATAGACCGGCGCCAGCGGGGTGTCAGCGCCCTGGCTGGCCAGCTGCTCCGGACGCAGTTCCATCGTCGCGGCTCAGTGCTTCACTGCAGGGGCCGGAGCGGCCGGGACCGCATCCTCGACCGGCGGGGTCTTCGGTGCAGACAGGCTGCCACCCTTCTCGATCTCGGCGCGGACCACGCTGTCGATGCGGCGGATGATCGAAGCGGACATTTCCCGGCGCAGCTCGGTGGCCAGGATTTCGCGTTCGGTGGTGGTACCGGTGGCGTCGGTCGGCGGCGACACGTAGTCGCGCGACAGCTCGATCACCTGCTGCGGCACCAGATCGCTGCCATCCTCGCGGCGGAAGATGAAGATCACCGCATAGCGCAGGCTGTATTCCTGTGCACGGCCCTGCGAGTCGATGGCAATCGGCAGATCGCCCCAGCGTTCGGACAGCACCTGCAACTGGGTGCTGGGCTCCTTGCTGTCCTCATCGGCCAGCCTGGCGCCGGACGCCAGCAGGTTGCGGTTGAGCAGCTTGACCAGTTCGCTGTACGGCGCAGTGGAAACCACCTTCACCGGTGCCGTATCGGTCGGCAGCATCAGCTTGTTGCGCAGATGGAAACCGCAGCCGGCAAGGCCGAGGGCAAGAACGAGGGCAAGCAGGATTCGGGTCATGGAGACAGTCTGGCGGAGCCGGGCGATCACGGCAACACACAGCCTGCCCGAAGCCGCGTGAATGCAGGGCCATCAAGTGCCTGGCCCTGCACCGGAAAGAGCACCGGCCCCCCGTGGGCGGCCGGTACGGGAAGCATCAGGCGACGACGATGTTCACGATCTTGCCCGGGACAATGATGATCTTGCGCACCGTCAGGCCTTCCATGAACTTGGCCGCGTTGGGCTCGGCCAGCGCCAACGCCTCGACCTGTTCGCGCGGGGCGTCGGCCGCCACCTCGATGGTGCCACGCAGCTTGCCGTTGACCTGCACGGCCAGGGTCAGCGCATCGCGCACCAGCGCGGCGGCGTCGGCCTGCGGGAATGGCTGGTCTTCCAGCAGCGTCTCGCCGTGGCCCAGCACCTGCCACAGCGTGTGGCTGGCGTGCGGGGTAATCGGGTTGAGCAGCAGTACGATGGCCTGCAGCGCTTCCTGGCGTACCGCACGGCCCTGGTCGCTGCCATCGTCGAACTTGGCCAGCGCGTTCATCAGCTCCATCACTGCAGCGATGGCGGTGTTGAAGCTGTGACGGCGGCCGTAGTCGTCGCCGACCTTGCCGATGGTTTCATGGGTCTTGCGGCGCAGCGCCTTCTGGCTGGCATCCAGCACGGCCACGTCCAGCGCCGGTGCGGCACCGTCGGCAGCGTGCTTCTGTACCTGCGCCCACAAGCGACGCAGGAATCGGGCCATGCCATCCACGCCCGCTTCGTTCCACTCCAGCGACTGTTCCGGCGGCGCAGCGAACATCGAGAACAGGCGCACGGTGTCGGCGCCGTACTTGCCGACCATCGCCTGCGGGTCCACGCCGTTGTTCTTCGACTTGGACATCTTCTCGGTGCCACCGACCACCACCGGCTGGCCGTCGGCGATCAGGGTGGCACCGGTGATGCGGCCGCGCTCGTCACGCTGCACGTCCACATCGGCCGGGTTGATCCAGTCCCTGGAACCATCCGGGTTCGGGCGGTAATAGGTTTCGGCGATCACCATGCCCTGGCACAGCAGGTTGCGTGCCGGTTCATTGCTGTCCACCATCCGCGCGTCGCGCAGCAGCTTGTGGTAGAAGCGGAAATACATCAGGTGCAGGATCGCGTGCTCGATGCCGCCGATGTACTGGTCGACCGGCAGCCAGTAGTTGCCGCGCTTGTCCACCGCATCACGGGCACCCGGCGAGGTGTAACGGGCGTAGTACCAGCTCGACTCCATGAAGGTGTCGAAGGTATCGGTCTCGCGCTCGGCCGCGCCGCCGCACTCCGGGCAGGTGGTCTTGCGCCATTCGGGATCGGTCTTGATCGGCGAGCCGGTACCGGCGAACGCCACGTCTTCCGGCAGCACCACCGGCAGCTGTTCTTCCGGCACCGGCACCGCACCGCACTTGGCGCAGTAGATCACCGGAATCGGGCAGCCCCAGTAGCGCTGGCGGCTCACGCCCCAGTCGCGCAGGCGGTAGTTGACGCGACGCTGGCCCTGCGCCTTGCGCTCGAAACGCTCGGCCAGGGCTTCGAAGGCGCCCTGGAAGTCCAGGCCGTCGAACTCGGCTGAGTTCACCAGCTCGAAGGCACGGCTCTTGTCGCTGTACCAGTCCTGCCAGCGGGTGGCGTCCCAGCTGCGCTCTTCTTCGCTGCGCGGATCCTTCAGCGCGATGACCTGCACGATCGGCAGGCCATACTTGTTGGCCACTTCGTTGTCACGCTGGTCATGGCCGGGAACGGCCATCACCGCACCGGTGCCGTAACCCATCAGCACAAAGTTGGCGACCCACACCGGCACCTGCTCGCCGGTGACCGGATGGATGGCGCGCAGGCCGGTATCCATGCCGCGCTTTTCCTGGGTTTCCAGCTCGGCCTCGGACACGCCGCCCTGCTTCAGGTCGGCCAGCAGTGCCGCCAGTTCAGGGTTGTTCTTCGCTGCGTGCAGCGCCAGCGGATGCTCGGCGGCGATCGACACGAAGGTCACGCCCATCACGGTGTCCGGACGGGTGGTGAACACGCGCAGCGGATCCAGCACGCCACCGTCGACATCACGCACGTCGAACTGGATTTCCAGGCCCTCGGAACGGCCGATCCAGTTGCGCTGCATGGTCTTGACCGATTCCGGCCAGCCGTCTAGCTCGTCCAGGCCGTCCAGCAGCTCCTGGGCGTAGTCGGTGATGCGCAGGAACCACTGCGGGATCTCGCGCTTCTCGACCAGCGCACCGGAGCGCCAGCCGCGGCCATCAATGACCTGCTCGTTGGCCAGCACGGTCTGGTCGACCGGGTCCCAGTTCACCACCGCGTTGCGGCGGTAGGCCAGGCCCTTGCGCATCAGGCGGGTGAACATGCGCTGCTCGTGGACGTAGTAATCCGGGCGGCAGGTGGCGAATTCGCGCGACCAGTCGATGGCGTAGCCCAGCGACTTCAGCTGGGTCCGCATGTGGTCGATGTTCTTGTAGGTCCACGCCGCCGGCGCGGTCTTGTTCTTGATCGCAGCGTTTTCCGCCGGCAGGCCGAATGCGTCCCAACCCATTGGCTGCAGCACGTTGTGGCCGGTCATGCGCTTGTAGCGGCTGATCACGTCGCCGATCGTGTAGTTGCGCACATGCCCCATGTGCAGCGCGCCGGACGGGTACGGAAGCATCGACAGGCAGTAGTACTTCGGCTTGTCCGAGGCTTCATCGACCTCGAAGGCACGGGTGGCATCCCAGTACTGCTGGGCGGCGGATTCAACCTGCTGCGGATCGTAAACGTTGGGTTCGACGCTGGTCATGTAACACGCGGTTGCGGCGGCAAAGCGGTACAGCGTACCGCAGTGCGGCAAATGGCTCCAATCCCGCCCGCCCGATGCAGGCGCCGGCAGCGCCCGGAACCTGTCTCAGCGTGGCCGCGACAGCGGCAGGGCCAGCCAGACCGCCCAGCAGGCAAAAGCGACCCGCTGCGCCAGTGGTGCCGGCAGTACGCCCTGCAGGGCGAAGGCGGCCAGCGCCGCCAGCACGCCGCAGGCAACCGCCACCCCGCCCAACGCGCGGCCGTGCGTCTGGCGCAGCTGGGAGATGCCCAGCAACAGGGTGCCCGCGACGAAGCCCAGCACCCAGACCATCCAGGCACTGGCGTGCAGCTGGCTGGCCGGCCCGTGCAGATCGTCCACGTCCAGCGGCAGCAGGCCCATCGCGGCGAACGCCAGCCCAGCCAGCAGCAGCATCTGGCTGCCGACCCGCGGCGCCCAACCGGCCGTGGCCGGCAGGCGCCGGCGCAGGCACTCGGCCACCACCACCCCCAGCAGGCCCGGCAGCACGAAGCCCAGCAGATTGAAGGCCAGCGCGTGCGGCACGCCCTGCGCACCGAGCAGCGCCACCGGGTGGCGCGCCTGCGCGTAGCCGTCCAGGACGGCGCCGAAACCCAGCGCCGCTACTACGAACAACAGCGCGGCAGCCAGACCGGACAGGCGCAGCAACGGTGACAGGGGCGACATGCGGGCTCCGGGAACGACGTCTATGGGAAGGCCGCATTGTCAGGTATTTGCCGCAACCCGGGTTGAGACCGGCATCGATCGTCACCATAGAATCGGTCTCCAGACGCCAAACGATGCCTCCCCCATGACCGAGACGACCTACGTATTCGACGCCACCACTGCGACTTTCGAGGCCGAAGTCCTGCAGAAGTCGCTGCAGACCCCGGTGCTGGTGGACTTCTGGGCGACCTGGTGCGGGCCGTGCAAGACCCTGGGGCCGATGCTGGAAAAGCTGGCCGCTGAGTACAACGGCGCCTTCGAGCTGGCCAAGGTCGATGTCGACGCCGAACAGCAGATCGCCGCCGCTTTCCAGATCCGCTCGGTGCCCACCGTGTTCCTGGTCAAGGGCGGCCAACTGGTGGACGGCTTCCCCGGCGCCATTCCCGAAGGCCAGCTGCGTGAGTTCCTGGCCCAGCACGGCGTGGTGCCGGCCGACGTTGGCAACACCATCACCGAGGACGAAGCGCCGCTGGACCCGCAGGCACAGGTGGACGTGCTGCGTGCGCAGATCGCCGCCGAGCCGGACAAGGACGAGCTGAGGTTGGACCTGGCCCTGGCCCTGCTGCAGATCGGCGGCGTGGACGAAGCCGCCACGCTGATCGATGGCCTGCCGGCCAACCTGGCCACCGACGACCGCGCCGTGCGTGGCCGCGCCCGCCTGGCCTTCGCCGCTGCGCTGAAGGATGCCCCGGCCGCCGAAGTGCTCGAAGCGCGTATCGCCGCCGACGGCAAGGACCTCAAGGCCCGCCACCTGCGTGGTGTGCAGCTGCTGCTTGGTGGCCACGACGAGGCCGCGCTGGAACAGTTCCTGGAAATGCTGCGGATCGATCGCAGTTTCGAGGAAGGGCTGCCGCGCAAAGCGCTGATCGACGCCTTCAATGTGATCTCCGACGAGGACCTGGTCGGGCGGTACCGCCGCCGGATGGCGTCCCTGCTGTTCTGAACGGGAGCCCGCTTCGTTCAGAATCCCTGCACTGAACGCGGGCAATAATGCGCGGGATGGCGGCCGTACGGTCGCCACGATCCGTTCGGGGGGATGAGGTCGGGGCCATGGGGTCTTGCAGCTGCGCCCCCGCATTGCCGGGATTGCCAACTGTGACCTTCGTCCGCTCGCTGTCGTTTGCCATGCGCTTCCAGGGTGCGCTGCTCTGCGCCCTTCTCCTGCTGCCGGCCGTGGCCGCGGCCCAGGACTGGAACTACCGGGTCCGGCCCGGCGATACCCTGTGGGACCTGGGTGGCGTGTACCTGAAGCCTTCGGTACGCTGGCAGCAGCTGCAGCAGCACAACCGCATCGACAACCCCTACCAGCTGCCGCCTGGTCAGCTGCTGCGCTTCCCGATCAGCTGGCTGCGCACCGAACCGGCGCCGGCCCGCGTGCTGTCGGTGCGTGGCAAGGTCGAGCTGTCCGGCGCCGATGGCAGGGCTACCCGCGCCATTCTGGCTGGCGAGCAGCTGCACATCGGTGACACCATCGAGACCGAAGGCGATTCCAGCGTCACCCTCGAATTCGCCGACGCCTCGCGCCTGCAGTTGCGCGAATATTCCCGCCTGCGCCTGGATCAGCTCAGCCGCTACGGCCACACCGGCATGGTCGATACCCGCCTGCGCCTGCAACAGGGCCGTGCCAGCAACCGCGTGACGCCGGCCCGCGGCCCTGCATCGCGATACATCATTGACGCACCCACCGCTACCAGCAGCGTGCGCGGCACTGTGTTCCGGGTCAGTGCCGGCGACACCCACCATGTTGCCGCCACTGAAGTCCTGCAGGGCAAGGTACAGGTCGGCAACAACCATGGCCGGCAGCTGGTCAAGCCCGGCCAGGCCAGCCGCAGCAGCAGCGCCGACAGCGCGCCCGATGCGGTCTCCGCCCTGCTGCCGGCGCCGCAGCTGCGCAATGACGAGCTGCGCCTGGCGCCGCTGCCGACCCGGCTGGCCTGGGAGCCGGTCGACGGCGCCGCGCAGTACCGCATTGAAGTGGTGCAGGCGGCGACACCGGAGATCCTGCTGTTCGCCGCCACCACCACCGACACCCGCCTGTCGATCGGCGACCTGCCACCTGGCCAGCTGCGCATCCTGCTGCGCGCCGTCGATGCCCAGGGCGTGGAAGGCCTCGATGCCAGTGCCGACTTCGAACTCAGCGACCAGCCGCCACCGCCGTTGACGGTCGCACCGCTGCACGGCCAGACGATCAACAGTGACCGCCCGCGTTTCCGCTGGAGCCAGGCCCCCGGCGCACACAGCAGCGTGCTGCAGATCGCCGCCGAACCGACCTTCCAGCAGCCGTTGCAGGAACAGACCACTCAGAGCACCGACCTGCGCCTGGCACAGCCACTGCCGCCGGGCCAGTACTTCTGGCGGGTGGCTTCGCGCGATGGCAACGAGCACCAGGGCCGCTACGGCCAGGCACTGCCACTGCAACTGAGCAATGAACCGGTCGACCCCGCCCTGCAACCACCCGAAGCCGCGCATGGTGAGCTGACCCTGCGCTGGCAGGCCGGTAGCGAGGGCCAGCGCTACCGGGTGCAGGTGGATCGCCATGGCGACTTCAAGGCGCCGCTCGTCGACGAAACCGTGACCGAGCCGCAGGTCAGCTTCAAGCGGCCGTGGAGCGGCACCCTGCACGTGCGCGTGCAGTACATCGACGACGACGGCCACGCTGGCGAGTATTCCCCTGCCCAGCAGATCAAGCTGCCCTGCCGCCTGTGCTACGGCGCCGGTGGTGGCGCCCTGCTGCTGTGGTTGTTGTTGTGAGGCGGTCGCCGCTTCCATGGTCGAAGCGGATCGTGCTGGCACTGCTGGCAGGGATACTGACGATCGTGGCCAGCCATGGCCAATGGTTGTGGCGGCAGGACGAAGCCGCCTACGACGCGATGGTCGGCAACTGGGACTACCGCCCCGATCCCAGCGTGCTGATCGTGGCCATCGACGAGGGCAGCCTGCAGCGCATCGGCCAGTGGCCGTGGCCGCGCTCGATCCACGCACGGTTGCTGGATCGCCTGACCGATGCCGGTGCCGAGCGCGTGGCGCTGGACCTGATGCTGTCCGAACCTGACCGCCGCGCCAGCCGCCAGGATGAACAGCTGGCGGCGGCCATCCGGCGCAACGGCCGGGTGGTGCTGCCGGTCCTGGCGGCGCCCGCAGCCGGCGATCGCATGGCCGAGGAAATGCTGCCGATTCCACGGATCGCAGCCAGCGCGGCGGCGATCGGCCATACCGACGTCGAAGTGGATGGCGATGGCGTTGCCCGCGGCGTGTACCTGCACGCAGGCATCGGCCGTGCGCACTGGCCTGCACTCGGGCTGGCCCTGGCCGATCTGCCGCCAGGCGCAGTACGTGGGCTGCCCGATCCGGATCCGGGCGTGAACTCGCCCTACCAATGGCGGCGCGACGACTACGTGCGGGTGCGCTATGCCGGCCCGCCCGAACGCCTGCCCCAGGTTTCCTACGCCGACGTGCTCGATGGCCACGTGGACATGGCCATGCTGCACGGCCGTCGCATCGTGGTGGGCATGACCGCCAGCGGCGTCGCGCCGCGGCTGCTGACCCCGACCACCCGCGAATTCTGGATGAGTGGCAGCGAGTACCAGGCCAACATCGCTTCGATGCTGCTGCAGCACAAGCAGATCGACCTGCTGCCCCGCCTCTGGCAGCACGCCATCAGCGGCGTGCTGGTGGCACTGTGCGTGCTCCTGCTCGGCCTGCGCCTGCCGTGGCTGGCCGCGCTGTGCTCGCTGCCGCTGGCGCCGCTGCTGAGCTGGCTGCTGCTGCGCGCCTGCGACCTGTGGTGGGCCCCGGCCAGCGCCATGCTGGGCATTACCCTGGTGCTGCTGGCCTGGGCGACCTGGCGGATTTCGGCCTGGCACCGCCAGGCCAACCGCGATGCGCTGACCGGCCTCGGCAACCGCCTGCGCTTCGAGCAGTCGCTGCAGCAGGAATGCGATGCCGCGCGGCGCAGTGGCAAGCCGCTGAGCCTGGCGCTGATCGACGTCGACCATTTCAAGCGCCACAACGACCGCCACGGCCATCAGGTCGGCGACCGCGTGCTGCGCGATGTCGCGCGCCTGATCGGTGCGCATGCACGGCGCCCGCGCGACATGGCCGCACGCTATGGCGGCGACGAATTCGCGCTGGTGCTGCCGGATACGCCAGCCGAAGGCGCGCGCCTGGTGATCGAAGACCTGATCGCCTGCGTGCGGGCGTTGCCGGCGCCCGGTGAAAGCAGCGACGCCGACGCCGGCGTCACCCTCACCATCGGCGTGTTCACCCGCGTGCCGGACGGCGAACTGCAACCGCACGACTTCGTCGAAGGTGCCGATACCGCCCTGTACCAGGCCAAGGCCAACGGCCGCGACGGTTATGTGATCGACAGTGCGTCCTGAACACCGGCCCGGGCTACAACATACGCATGCGAATGGTTAAACTGTAAACCTCGCCCCGCGCCCCCCGGACCCGCATGAACGCCCGCCTGTTCCGCTTCGGCATCAACCTCTGGCCGCCGTTCCTGTTCACCGGCATCCACGTCACCCGGGTCTCGCCGGACTACCGGCAGATCGACGTCGAACTGCGCATGCGGCCCTGGAACCGCAACTACGTCGGCACGCATTTCGGCGGCAGCCTGTTTGCGATGACCGATCCGTTCTGGATGCTTGGCCTGCTGCACATCCTCGGCCGCGACTACTACGTGTGGGACCGCGCCGGTGCGATCGATTTCCTCAAGCCCGGCCGCGGCACCGTACGTACGTCGTTCCGCATCGATGACGCACTCCTGGACGAACTGCGCGCCGAAGCGGCCAACGGCGACAAAGTGCTGCGCTGGTTCAGCAACGACGTGGTCGATGAAAGCGGCGAAGTGGTCGCACAGGTACGCAAGCAGGTCTACCTGCGGCTGAAACCACACGCACGCTGATCGGCAGCATCGGCGCTATTCTCTGCCTCCCCGCCATGGAGGCTCCGATGCGCCCGTTCGCCCTTGCTGCACTGCTGACCCCACTATCCTTCGCCGCCCACGCACTGGATGTGCCACCGGTGCAGTACCCGACGCTGCCGGCGCAGGCGGCCGATGCGGCCGACTTCGTGCCCAAGGGCTGGACGCTGGAAACCCGACTGGAAGGTGACCTCGACCAGGATGGTCGCGCCGACCTGGTGCTGGTGTTGCGCCAGCAGGATCCGCGCAACGTCATCGAGCACGATGGCTTCGGTCCCTCTCCGTATGACAGCAATCCGCGCATCCTCGCCATCGCTTGGTCGCGCCCGTCCGGCTACGTGCTCGCGGCGCAGGACCACAGGCTGATTCCGCGCCCGGAAAGTCCCGTGCTCAGCGATCCGCTCGAAGACGGCGGGGTCAGCATCCAGCGCGGCACGCTGAGGGTGGCGTTGTTTTCGTTCGCCAGCGCAGGCAGCTGGTCGATGGGCACGACCGCGTTCACCTTCCGCTGGCAGAACGGCGCCTTCGCCCTCATCGGCTATGACCGCGATTCGGTGATGCGCAACTCCGGGCAGACCGAGTCGTTGAGCGTCAACTTTTCCACCGGCAAGGTGAAACAGGTTGAAGGCAGCATCGAGACCGATACCGACAGCGTGCGCTGGAAACCGCTGCGCAGCAGCCGGCGCTGGACGCTTGAAACGGTCGACGATGGCTGGGGATTCGATCCGTTGGCCGGCGGCGGCTGAGCCGTCCCTCAGTCGCGTGCGGCGGCTGAAGGCGCACCTGCGCTCAGTGGTACCGACAGCCAGGCGCTTTCATCATTGCTGCGCGGCGGCGAACGGCGAGGCACCTGCAGGCGGCAGCCATCGGCCGACAGCTGCGGCACGCGCACCGGCGAGCGGAACTGCGCGGGCAACCGCTGCAGCGCCTCCGTCGGGTCTTCTGCCTGCTGCCGCAGCCAGCGCTGCGCCCCCAGCAGGCGCAGCATCGCCGCAGCATCCTGGGTCCGGGACGAATACGCGGGATAGACCGGCGCCGCAATGTCGGTCAATACGCACCCCATGACGTTGGACAGGCAACCGAAATCCCGCTGCGGCGGCGCCTGCACCGGCAACGGTCGATCTGCTTCCAGCGCCGCCTTGGCGGTGGCGCCACAGGCCCAGCCGAGATTGCCGGCCACGCGTGCCAAGGTGCTGCTGCGGTCCAGCACCAGTACGCCGCCGAATTCGCTCGCCGAGGTTTCAATCGCTGCCCGGCTCATTGCGTACTCACCCTGCATCGCGCGGCACAGGCTCTGTTCGTCGGCCAGCATCGGCTGCATCGCCTGCTCGCACTCGACCGGCAAGGGATGGTCGGGGGGCAGTTCTGCCAGCATGTCGGCCAGCAGCTGGGCGTTGGCCTGGACCAGGTTGGCACCGATGATGCTTTCGACCAGGTAACTGCCCCCGGGTACCAGCCGACGGCCCAGCTGCAGGCCACGGCAACTGCCGCGCAACGCACCCTCGACGTCGCCCTGCACATAGGCCAGCGCGCGGGCGCTGGTGGCGTCCACCACCAGGCCATAGGTCGGCAACGGGACGAGAATGCCCTCGCCCTTCGGCAGGAACGGCGACACGAAGTGGTCCGCTTCAGCCAGTTGGTCCAAGCGTGTGTGCAACTGCTGATGCCCGGCATGGGCGTCCACGAAGCGTTGCGGATCGGCGCGCACCTGGGCCAGGCAGTCGCTGGCGGTCGGCCCGCAACTGGCACCCGGCCGTGAGTGCAGCTCGGCGTGGCTGGCCGCCAGGTGGGTCTGGCCAACGCCGCCGCCCCTCGGGTCGGCCGCCCAGCGCCGCGCGTCCTCGGCCAGCGCCTGCTCGCGCTGGCGGGCATCCAGCCCGTCAAACGGAAGCGTCCACAGCAGCGCATAGCCATTGCGCCCGGCCGCTGGCAGGCGTGCCTCCAGTCGATGCTGCGCCTGCACCCTCGATTCGGGCACGGGCCACATGCGCGAGGCGCACCACACCACGATCGCCAGCACCAGCAGGCCACCCAGGGTCCAGCCCAGTCCGCGCAGAATCTTCAACACAGCTTCCCTTCCATGTGCCGTTGCCGCAGTTGATCGCCCAGCGTAATCGACCGGCAGTGACCGCTACAATGCGCGCATGTCGCTCGAAGCCCCCGCCCTGGTCCCCCGCCCCTCCCTGCAGCGCCTGTTCCTGACCGGCCTGCTGACCCTGCTGCCGATCTGGCTGACCTGGGTGGTGGTCAAATTCGTGTTCGTGCTGCTGTCAGGCATTTCCAGCCCGCTGGTAGTGCCGTTGTCCGAGCAGATCGCGACAAACTTCCCGCATTACCTCGGCTGGGTCCGTGCCGAGTGGATCCAGGACACCATCGCCCTGCTCGCCACCCTGCTGGTGATCCTGGCGGTGGGCGTGGCCAGCCGCCGCGTGCTCGGCCAGCGCCTGCTGCGCTGGGTCGGCGCGGTCATCAAGCGCATTCCACTGGCCAGCATCATCTACGACAGCGCCAAGAAGCTGCTGGACATGCTGCAGACCGAGCCGGGCAGCACCCAGCGCGTGGTGCTGATCGACTTCCCGCACCGCGACATGAAGTCGGTCGGCCTGGTGACCCGGGTCATCAAGGAACACGGCACCGATCGTGAGCTGGCCGCGGTGTATGTGCCGACCACACCGAACCCGACCTCGGGCTATCTGGAGATCGTGCCGGTCGAGCTGCTGACCCCGACCGACTGGACCGTGGACCAGGCGATGAGCTTCATCATCTCCGGCGGCGCGGTTGCTCCGCCCACCGTGCCGTTCACCCGCGCCGGCGATCGCGCCGAATGACCGCGGCGCCGATCGAGCGCCCGCTGCAGGACCGTGCGGTCCTGCTGTTCATCGTGTTGGCCGCGTTCTTCTGCGGCAACGCGGTGCTGGCCGAGCTGATCGGGGTGAAGATCTTCGCCCTCGAAGACACGCTCGGCATCGATCCGCTGAACTGGAACCTGTTCGGCCAGACCGGCTCGCTCAGCTTCACCGCAGGCACTCTGTTGTGGCCGGTGGTGTTCATCATGACCGACACCATCAACGAGTTCTTCGGCAAGCGCGGCGTGCGCTTCATCTCGTGGCTGGCGGTGGTGCTGATCGGCTACGGTTTCCTGTTCGCCTTCGCAGCGATCTCGCTGGCACCGGCCAGCTGGTGGGTCACGTCGATGAACGGCCACGGCGTGCCCGACTACCAGGCTGCATTCGCGGCGGTGTTCGGCCAGGGCATGTGGACCATTGCCGGTTCGCTGGTGGCGTTCCTGCTTGGCCAGCTGATCGATGTGACGGTGTTCCACCGCATCCGCCAGGCCACCGGCGAGCGCCATGTGTGGCTGCGTGCGACCGGCTCGACCGCAATCTCGCAGGTGGTGGACAGCTTCGTGGTGATCTGGATCGCCTTCGTGCTCGGCCCGCAGCACTGGCCGACCTCGTTATTCCTGGCGGTCAGCAGTGTCAACTACGTCTACAAGATGGGCTTTGCAATCGCGCTGATTCCCTTGCTGTACCTGATGCGGCGCGCGATCACCCGCTACCTGGGCAGCGAACGTGCCGCCGCATTGCGTGCCGCCGCCGCGGCTGACTGAAGCCCCAGCGCCGGCAAGCTGACTGCGCCTTCACGCTGGCCGTACGCGGTCGGATCGTGCAAGCTCCACGGTCTGTGTTCCACGGAAGCTTCTTGATGCCGCATCCCACCCGCGTCCTGGCCGCCGCCATCGCCGCGTTGTTCCTGTTCAGTGCCGTTCCGTCGGCCGAAGCAGCGAAGAAGAAGGCCAGCCGTCCTGCCGCCGCGCAGACCCGCCAGGCCGCCAAGCCCAAGGCCAGGCCCACCCGCGCCACCGCGCCGGCCCGTGGCAGTTCGGCGCGCCGCGCTGCGCCACGTCCGGTCGCACCGGCCCGCGCCGTGCCCAAGCAGGTGCAGCTGGAGCGCCTCTACGACGAATACTGGGATGCCTCGATGCGCTTGAATCCGCTGCAGGCCACCTTCCAGGGCGAAACCCGCTACAACGACCAGCTGCCCAACATCCTGTCCCCCACCTGGCGCCAGCAGTCGCACGACTTCACTACCGAATGGCTGGGCAAGGTCGAGAAACTGGGCAATGACGGCCTGCAGGGCCAGGACCTGCTCAGCTACGAGATCTTCGTGCGCGATGCGCGCGCCTCGCTGGCCGCCGAGCGTTACCCGAGCTGGATGATGCCGATCAGCCAGTACTACAACGTCGGCAGCATCATGGCGATCCTCGGTTCCGGTGCCGGCGCACAGCCGTTCAATACCGTGCAGGACTACGACACCTGGTCGCGCCGCTCGCTGGGCATTCCCGAGCTGTTCGACCAGGCCATCGACAACATGCGGCAGGGCGTGAAAGCCGGTGTTGTGCAGCCGCGTGACCTGATGGAGAAGGTTATCCCGCAGTTGGATGCAGTGATCAAGCCGACCGCTGAGGAGAGCATCTTCTGGTCGCCGATCCGCACCATGCCGAACACCATCGCGGCCGAGGACAAGGCGCGTATCAGTGCCGAGTACAAGCGCATGATCGAACTGCGCATCATGCCGGCCTACCGTGCCCTGCGCGGCTTCATCGCCACCGAGTACCTGCCGGCCACCCGCGCCAGCAGCGGGCTGGGCGCACTGCCCGATGGCCAGGCCTGGTATGCCAACCTGATCGTGCAGACCACCGCCAGCGACCAGACCGCCACGCAGCTGCATGCACTGGGCGAACAGCGCGTGCAGGAGCTGCAGGCACAGATCGCTACGGTGATGAAGGACGCCAAGCTGCGCGGTACGCCGTCCAAGCTGCTGCGCAGCATGCGCAACGACCGCCAGTTCCAGTACGGCGACGCCAATGCGTTGATCAACCGCTACCGCCAGGTGCAGCAGCAGGTCAACGCGCGCCTGCCGCAGGTGCTGGACACCCTGCCCAAGTCCACGCTGGAAATACGCGCGGTGGAGCCCGAGCGTGCACTCACCTCCGCTGCGGCGGCCTACCAGCCGTCGCCGGCCGGGCAGCCGGGCCTTCTGTACGTCAACACCCGCGACCTGCCCAGCCGCAAGCGCTGGAGCGTGCCGGTGCAGTACCTGCATGAAGCCATTCCCGGCCACCACGTACAGCTGGGCCTGCAGCAGGAACTGGCCAAGCTGCCGCGCTTCCGCCGCCTGGGCGGCGACCTGGCCTTCGTCGAAGGCTGGGGCCTGTACGCGGAAACCCTGGGCGAGGATCTCGGCATCTACACCGACCCTTATGACCGCATCGGTTATCTGTACTCGCGCCTGCTGCGCGCGGCGCGCGTGGTGGCCGACACCGGCGTGAACGCGCAGGGCTGGAGCAAGCAGCAGGCCGTGGCCTACCTGCAGAAGACCGTGGACATGAGCAGCGATGATGCCAACGCCGAAGTCGAGCGGATCATGGCCCAGCCCGGCCAGGCGCTGTCCAACGTGGCCGGCCTGACCACCATCGTGGGCCTGCGCGACAAGGCCAAGGCACGGCAGGGTGCAGCCTTCGACCTGCGACGTTTCCACGCCGAACTGCTGAAGGACGGCTCGATGCCATTGGACGTACTGAGCCGCAAGATGGAACGCTGGATGGCGCAGCCGGCCAGCACCACGTCCACGCCTTCCTCCTGAGTCCGGAGCCGCCATGCGCCCTGCCGTCGTCCTGTTCGCCGCCGTGCTGGGCCTGCTGCCGACGACGGGCCCAGCGGCTCCGGTGCTGGCACCGCCGGATACGGGCATCGACGGTCTGATGCAGGCCTACGACGGCCAGGTGCCCGGCGCCGCCGTGCTGGTGCTGCACGACGGCAAACCGGTGTTCCGCCGCGGCTATGGTCTGGCGGTGGTGGAAGACCGCACCGCAGTCACTCCGGCCAGCAACTTCCGGCTGGCCTCGGTCAGCAAGCAGTTCACCGCCGCCGCGGTGCTGCTGCTGGTGGAGGATGGCCGGCTGGGGCTCGACCAGCCTGCCCGGCAGTGGCTGCCGGAGCTGCCCCCGGTGGCGGCAGACATGACGATCCGCCAACTGCTCTCGCACACCAGTGGCCTGCTCGATTACGAAGACCTGATGGACCCGGCCGACACCCGCCAGGTGCACGATGCCGATGTACTGGCCCTGCTGTCGCGCGCGGACCGCTTGAACTTCGCACCCGGCACGCAATACCGCTACAGCAACAGCGGCTACGCGCTGCTGGCGCTGATCGTCGGCCGCGCCTCCGGCCAGGATTTCGCGGGCTTCCTGCAGCAGCGGATCTTCCGCCCGCTGGGCATGGCCCATACCGTGGCCCACCAGGACGGCGTCGATGTGGTGGCGCAGCGTGCCTACGGCTACAGCGAGATGGACGGCCGCTGGCAGCGCACCGACCAGAGCACCACCAGCGCAGTACTCGGCGATGGCGGCATCTATTCCTCGCTGGACGACCTCGCCCGCTGGGATGCCGCGCTGTATGACGACCGCCTGCTGTCGAAGGCCTCGCGCCGCGCGATGTTCAGCCCGGCCACCGCAACCACCGAGCCGGACGTGCCGCACTACGGCTTCGGCTGGCGCCTGAACGGGCCGGTGCAGTGGCACAGCGGCGAGAGCATCGGTTTCCGCAACGTGATCGTGCGCCATCCAGAAAAGCACCTGACCGTGATCGTGCTGAGCAACCGCAACGACCCCGAACCCTATCCGCTGGCGCAGAAGATTGCCCAGCGCTGGCTGGACACCCTGCAATGAGCGATGACGCCTGCGCCCTGCTGGGCATCCACCACGCCGCACTGATCTGCAGCGACTACGCGCGCTCGAAAGACTTCTACGTGCGCATCCTCGGCCTGCAGGTGCTGGCCGAAAACCACCGTCCCGCGCGCGACTCCTGGAAGCTGGACCTGGCACTGCCCGACGGCAGCCAGCTGGAACTGTTCTCCTTCCCCTCGCCCCCGCCGCGCCCCAGCCGGCCCGAAGCCCAGGGCCTGCGCCACCTCGCATTCCGCGTCGCCATGCTGGAACCCTTCATCCAGCGCCTGGCCGCGCATGGCATAGCCTGCGAACCGATCCGCGTGGACGAATACACCGGCCGCCGCTTCACCTTCTTCGCCGACCCCGACGACCTGCCATTGGAGTTGTACGAAATTGGTTGAGCCGGTGCCTCGGGGTCAGATCCCTTTTCCATCGGAAAAGGGATCTGACCCCGTCATCGAAGCACCGGTAACGCCAGCCGGTACCCACAGATCGCTGAGAACTGTCGAAGGCGGGGTGGGTCCGGTTGCGGGGGTGTCCGCGGCATGGATGCCGCGGCCAAGCCCCCAGGGACGGGTTTACGGCGTCCCCCGCAACCGGACCCACCCCGCCATCCCACGGAATGCACGCTGTTGCTTCGGCTGTTGCTTCGGCTGTTGCTTCTGAGGTTGCCGGCCAGCGGCCGGCACTACCGCGGGTGCAGGGCGCAGCCCGGCCGAAGCCCCCTTCCCCATACCCCGCCGAATGGGTATACAGTCGACCCATACCGGCACCGTGCCGGAATGAACCCTGGGAGGGGACCATGCGCAAGACCTTCAAGACCCTGCTGCTGGCGCTGCCACTGTGCCTGGCCGCGCTCTCGGCGCAGGCCGCCGACAGCGCCGCCGGCCGCTGGAAGACCATCGACGACAAGTCCGGCAAGGTGAAGTCGATCGTCGAGATCAGCCAGGCCGCCAACGGCACGCTGACCGGCAAGGTGGTCGACATCCTGCACTCGGACAAGGGGCCGAACCCGGTCTGCGACGGCTGTGAAGGTGCCAACAAGAACAAGCCGGTGAAGGGCATGACCATCCTCTGGAACCTGAAGGCCGACGGCGCCAACAAGTGGTCCGGCGGCACCATCCTCGACCCGGCCAACGGCAAGACCTACAAGTCGAAGATGGAACTGCAAACCGGCGGCACCAAGCTGGACGTAGCCGGCTGCATCGCCTTCATCTGCCGTACCCAGACCTGGGTGCGCGAGTAAACGGCGCGGCCCGCGCAGAACCCCCGTGACCCGGCCCCGGCCGGGTCACCTCGTTGCGGGCGTGCGATACTCTGCGGTTCCCCTCGGATTCCACCCCGCGACCATGACCCGTACCGCGCTCGTCACCACCGCCCTGCCCTACGCCAACGGCCCGCTGCACCTGGGCCACCTGGTCGGCTACATCCAGGCCGACATCTGGGTGCGTGCGCGGCGAATGAGCGGCGGCAAGGCCTGGTTCGTCTGCGCCGACGACACCCACGGCACGCCGATCATGCTGGCCGCGGAAAAGGCCGGGGTCACGCCGGAAACCTTCATCGCCAACATCCAGGCCAGTCACGAACGTGACTTCGCCGCCTTCGGCGTGGCCTTCGACCACTACGACTCGACCAATTCGGCAGCCAACAAGGCGCTGACCGAGCAGTTCTACCTGAAGCTGGAAGCGGCCGGCCACATCAGCCGCCGTTCGGTGGCGCAGTTCTACGACCCCGCCAAGGGCATGTTCCTGCCCGACCGCTACGTCAAGGGCATCTGCCCGAACTGCGGCAGCGCCGACCAGTACGGCGACAACTGCGAAGTCTGTGGCGCCACCTATGCGCCGACCGACCTGAAGGAGCCGCGCTCGGTCGTCTCCGGCGCCACGCCGGAAATGCGCGATTCGGAGCATTTCTTCTTCGAGGTCGGCCACTTCGATGGCTTCCTGCGCGACTGGCTGGCCGGCGATGTCGCCCTGCCGGGCGTGAAGGCCAAGCTGGGTGAGTGGCTCAATGCCGAAGGTGGCCTGCGCGCCTGGGACATCTCGCGCGATGCACCCTACTTCGGCTTCGAGATTCCCGGCCAGCCGGGCAAGTACTTCTACGTCTGGCTGGACGCGCCGATCGGCTACCTGTCCAGCTTCCAGACCCTGTGCAGCAGGATCGGCGAAGACTTCGAGGCGCACCTGCGCGCCGGCACCAGCACCGAGCTGCACCACTTCCTCGGCAAGGACATCGTCAACTTCCACGGCCTGTTCTGGCCGGCGGTGCTGCATGGCACCGGCCACCGCGCACCGACCCGCCTGCACGTCAACGGCTACCTGACCGTGGACGGTGCCAAGATGAGCAAATCGCGCGGCACCTTCGTGATGGCGCGTACGTTCCTCGATGCCGGCCTGGAACCGGAAGCGCTGCGTTATTACTTCGCGGCGAAGTCTGGTGGCGGCGTCGACGACCTCGACCTGAACCTGGGTGACTTCATCGCGCGCGTCAATGCGGACCTGGTCGGCAAGTTCGTCAACCTCGCCAGCCGCTGTGCCGGTTTCATCAGCAAGCGCTTCGACGGCCTGCTGGCTGCGCAGCTGCCCGACGCGGCCCAGTACCAGCGCTTCGTCGATGGCCTGGCACCGATCCGAGAAGCCTACGAGCGCAACGACCCGGCCGCCGCCATCCGCCTGACCATGACCCTGGCCGATGAAGCCAACCGCTACATCGATGATGTGAAGCCATGGGTGATCGCCAAGCAGGAAGGCGCCGACGCGCAGCTGCAGGCGGTGTGCAGCCAGGGCCTGAACCTGTTCCGCGTGCTGGTCACCGCACTGAAGCCGGTGCTGCCCGCCACCGCCGCACAGGCCGAAGCCTTCCTGGCCGCACCGGTGAACGACTGGACCGAACTGGCGCAGCCGCTGCTGGGCCATCGCATCACCGATTACACCCCGCTGTTCACCCGTATCGACCCGAAGAAGATTGACGCCATGATCGACGCCTCCAAGGACACCCTGCAGACCACCGCCGCTGCAGCCCCCACCGCCAAGAACGAAGCTGCCAAGCCCGCCGCGCCGGCCGCCGCCAAAACCGAAGCGAACAACGCCGATGCACCGGCCACGATCGGCATCGATGACTTCGCCAAGCTCGATCTGCGCATCGGCAAGGTGCTGGTGTGCGAGTTCGTGGAAGGCTCGGACAAGCTGCTGCGCTTCGAACTGGACGCGGGCGAACTGGGCAAGCGCCAGATCTTCTCCGGCATCCGCGGCAGCTATGGCGAGCCGGAAAAGCTGGTCGGCCGCAGCGTGGTGTTCATCGCCAACCTGGCCCCGCGCAAGATGCGCTTCGGCCTGAGCGAAGGCATGATCCTGTCGGCCGGTTTCGACGGCGGCGCGCTGGCGCTGCTGGACGCCGACAGCGGCGCACAGCCGGGCATGCCGGTCCGCTGATGCCTGCAGCGGGCGTGGCCACCGCCGCGCCCGCCGGCAGCACCGGCCACCGGAAGCAACGCGATGGGAGGCAACGGAATGGAACTGGCGCTGTTCGACTTCGACCACACCGTGACCACCTGCGATACCTATGGCCGCTTCCTGCGCCGCGTCGCCACGGCCGAACAGCTGGCACAGGCATGGTGGAAGATCGGCCCGTGGCTGGCTGCGTACAAGCTGAAGCTGATCTCGGCAGAACGCATCCGCGCACGCGTCACCCGCCTGGCCTTCAGCGACCGCCACAGCGATGACATCACCACGCTGGCGGCCGGTTTCTCGCGTGATGTGCTGCCCGAAGTGGTGCGGCCGGAGATGCTGGAGCAGATCCGCTGGCACAAGGAACAGCAGCATACGGTGGTGATCGTGTCCGGTTCGCTGGACCTGTACCTGAAGCCGTGGTGCGAGCAACTGGGCCTGCAGCTGATCTGCAACCGGCTGGAAAGCCATGACGGTCGCCTGACCGGTCGTTATGCGGGCGGCGACTGTGGCCCGCGCAAGGTCGAGCATATCCGCCGCCGGTTCGATCTGTCGCGTTACGTGCGCATCCACGCCTACGGCGACAGTTCCGAAGACCGGCCGATGCTGGCGCTGGCGCACGAGCGCTGGTTCCGTGGCAAACCCCTGAAGTAACCCCAACGCGCAGCCTTCGCCACGCATGAGCCTGATCCCGCCCCTGACCGAACGCCTGGACCGCTTGCTGCCGCAGACCCAATGCGGGCAATGCGGCTACGACGGCTGTCGCCCGTATGCGCAGGCAATGGCTCGTGGCGAAGCGAACGTGGACCGCTGCCCACCCGGTGGCGACGCAGGCGCACGGGCGTTGGCACAGGTGCTGGGCGTGCCTGCGGTTGCGTTCGACCGCACGCGCGGCGAACACAAGGCGCCGCAGGTGGCATTGATCGTGGAAGCCGACTGCATCGGCTGCACCAAGTGCATCCAGGCCTGCCCGGTGGATGCCATTGTCGGCGGTGCCAAGTACATGCACACGGTCATTGCCGATCTGTGCACCGGTTGCGAGCTGTGCATTCCACCGTGCCCGGTGGACTGCATCGAGCTGGTGCCAACGTAGCCACCAGACCAACCGGCAGTGGAGCGGCGGGGTAGAGTCGACTGTCAGTCGACTGCTCTTCGTTCCGACGGCGTAAAACCCCGCGCTGCGCGCGATAGTCGACTACCAGTCGACTCTACCCAGCCGCGCTTGCCCAGCCAGCGCCAACCTTAGGGGTCAGATCCCTTTTCCAACGGAGAGGGATCTGACTCCGTACAAGGGCTACGGCACGGCCGCCGTCACCACGATCTCGACCTTCCACTCGGCGTGGGCCAGCTTGGCTTCGAACGTTGCGCGGGCCGGCGTCGCGCCCTCGACCACCCACTCGTCCCACGCCTTGTTCATGCCATCGAAATCGGCGATGTCGGCGAGGAAGACTTCCGCACGCAGCACGTGCTGGCGATCACTGGCCACCAGCGCCAGCAGCTTGTCGATCTCGGCCAGCACCTGCCGGGTCTGTCCGGTGATGTCCTGGCTGGTGTCTTCGGGAATCTGGCCTGAGAGATAGGCGACCTTGTTGTACACGGTCATTTCGGACATGCGCGGTCCGACGTCGTAACGCTCCATCATGGGCGTGGCTCCTGCGGGTGATCAGGCCTGCATTGTCCTCCAAACCGACCAACGGTGGGTGCATGGACGCCCTGTACGCAATGCCACTACCGGCCTCCGACAGTTCTGCTGGTCAAATGCCCGCGACAGGCGCACGATGCGCCACGCCCGCGTTGACACCGCCCTCGCCCCTGCTGCCGCACCCTTGCGCCGATGACCGCCCCCTCCGATTCCATCGCTCCCCCTTCCACGCCCACCTGGAAGCGGGTCGCCACCATCGTCATCCCGCTGCTGATCCTGGCACTGGCCCTGCATGGCCTGGCCGGTGAATTCGACGAGCATGGCTACCGTGCCATCCGCCAGGCCTTCCGCCAGCTCAGCGGCACCCAGATCGCGCTTACCGTGGTACTTGGCCTGGCCAGCTACGCCTGCCTGATCGGCTTCGACGCCATCGGTCTGCGCCGCAGCGGCATCCGCGTGCATCCAGCGCGCATCGGCATCACCGCTTTCCTCGCGCATACCCTCGGCCAGACCGTGGGCTTTGCCGCGCTGACCGGCGGCGCGGTACGCCTGCGCGGCTACCGCAGCGCCGGCCTGGACCTGGCGCAGATCGGGCAGGTGGTGCTGATGAGCACGCTCGGTTTCGTGTTCGGTGCGTGGCTGTTGATCAGCGTGGCGCTGTGCATGGAGCCGGCAGCCGCGGCATTGGCGTTGCCGTTGAATCCAGACGCGGTGCGCGTGGTCGGCGTGGCCGCCCTGCTCGCATTTGTGGGCACCGTGCTGCTGGTCGGCCGCGAGGGACGGCAGTTCAGCGTGTTCGGCCATGCACTGTGGTTGCCCGACCGCCGCACCATGCTGGGTGTCACCGTACTCAGCGTCATCGAGCTGGTGCTGGCCAGTGCTGCGTTCTATGTGCTGCTGCCCGACTCCACGCCCACCGGCCTGCCCGGCTTCGTCGGCCTGTACCTGGTGGCGGTGCTGGCCGGCCTGGTCTCGACCGTGCCGGCGGGCCTGGGCGTGTTCGAGTGGAGCCTGCTGAAGCTGCTGCCGCAGGTAGCCCCGGCAGCGGTGCTGGCCGCAGCGCTGATCTACCGCGTCACCTACTACGTGCTGCCGCTGCTGCTGGCCACCCTGCTTGCCCTTGCGCCCGCGCTGCGGCAACCGCTGCAGGCCAGTGCCGGAGCAACCCGTGCCGGCTGGAACGCGCTGCGCCCGTGGCTGCCGCAGATCATCGCGCTGGCCGTGTTCAGCATCGGCGCCGCGCTGGTCATCGATGGCACGCTGCCAACGCCACGCCGCCATCTGGTCGGCGCTTCGCTGCCGATCCTGGAAACCTCGCACCTGATCGGCAGTCTCAGCGGTGTCGCCCTGCTGCTGATCGGACAGGGTCTGGCGAGGCGCAGCCATGCCGCGTGGATGCTGGCGATGGCGGTGTGCGTGATCACCCCGCTGCCGTTGTGGCTGCGCGGTGGCCAACTGCTGATCGCCGTTTCTGCGCTGCTGGTGGCGATGGCGCTGTGGGCCGCACGCCGCGAGTTCTACCGCCAGGGTGCACTGCTCGATGAAGCCTGGTCATGGCCATGGCTGCGCAACCTCGGGCTGGTGCTGGTGGCGGTCACTTGGCTGCTGTTCTTCACCTACAGCCACGTCGAGTACCAGAACGAGCTGTGGTGGCAGTTCGCGGTGTCGGGCAATGCACCGCGCGCGCTACGTGCGTTGCTGGTGGTCGCGATCGCGCTGGTGATGTTCGGCCTGGCGCGATTGCTGCACAGCACGCGCAGCCCACTGCGACCCGCCGACGAGGCTACGTTGCAGTCACTGGCACCCGTGCTGGCTGGCGCCACTGATACCCAGGCCTGCCTGGTGCTGACTGCCGACAAGGCAGTGCTGCGCGATGAGGCCAAGCAGGGGTTTGTGATGATGCAGCGCTATGGCGGTTCGCTGATCGCCATGGGCGATCCGGTCGGTCCACCGGATGTGGCGCGCGCCTTGATCTGGCGCTTCCGCGAGGAAGCCGACCGGCTCGGGCTGCGGCCGGTGTTCTACCAGGTCGGTGAAACCTATTGGCAGACCTATCTCGACCTCGGCCTGGGCCTGGTCAAGCTGGGCGAAGAAGCGATGGTACCGCTGCATGATTTCGGGCTGGAGGGACGCGAGCGTGCCGACCTGCGCCAGGCCTGGAACCGCGGCAAGCGCAGCGGCCTGTCCTTCCGCGTGGCATCGGTGGAAGAGATCCCAAGCCTGCTGCCGCGCCTGCACGCGATCTCCAACGCATGGCTGGAAGACAAGGCCGGCGACGAGAAGGGCTTCTCGCTCGGCAGTTACGACCCGGATTACCTGGTGCGCTTCCCGGTGGCACTGGTCGAGGCCGAGGGCCAGATCGTGGCGTTCGCCAACCTGTGGCAGGCACCGGCCGGTGCCGAGCTGTCGGTGGACCTGATGCGCCACGTCAACGAGGCTCCGAAGGGCACGATGGACTTCCTCTTCATCGAGCTGTTCCTGTGGGGCCGCGCACAGGGCTATGCGCGTTTCTCGCTGGGCATGGCGCCGTTGTCCGGGCTGGCCCAGCATCGACTGGCCGGGCGCTGGAACCGGCTGGCCGGCCTGCTGGCACGGCACGGCGAGCGCTTCTACGGGTTCAGTGGCCTGCGCCGCTTCAAGTCCAAGTTCGACCCGCAATGGCGGCCGCGTTATCTGGCCGCCCCCGGTGGCATGCACCTGCCGGCCGCGCTGCTCGATGCCACCCGGCTGATCTCGCTGGATCCGCGGCGGAATTGAGCGCGCCGGTGCCGCCGGGCATGGCCCGTCGCTACCGGGTCAACGGCACACCCCGGCATCGTCACCAGGCCGATGCAGCACGCGGGTAGCGCCGGGCCATGCCCGGCGGATTGCCGCAGGTCATGCGCCGCCCTTGAGAATCACTTCGGCGAGGCGGTCATAATCGCCACCGAAATGGTGATCGCCGGGCAGCTTCACTTTCTTCACGCCGTCATTGGCCGGCAGATCCGGGCACAGCGCATCTTCGTCCTTGTCGCCATACACGCACATGGTCTTTGCTGCCGGCAGCCTGGCCACTTCCGGTGCGATCGGCAGGCCGTCGCCACCTCCGCCCAGCCAGTTGCTGACGTGGAATTCGAAGTCGGCCTTCTTTCCTACCGACAGCAGCACGATACGATCCAGTGAGTCGCGCGTACCGGCATCGAGCTGGTTGATGGTGGCCGGCAGTACATCGGCGCCCTGCGAGAAGCCGATCAGCATCACCTTGCTGCGATGCCACTGGGTGCGGTAGTGGTCGATGATCTTCTGCAGGTCACCGGCAAAGCCCTTCGGCGTGCGCTCGCTCCAGAAGTAGCGCAGCGAATCAATGCCGACCACTGCCACGCCCTGCTCGTTGAGCGCAGACGCCACGTCCTTGTCCAGGCCGGCCCAACCGCCGTCACCGGAGACGAACACTGCCAGCGTGTCACCGTTGCCGGAGGCCGGCACTTCCACCACCGGCAGCCCCTTCAGCACGGCTGGTGGCGGGGCCAGGCTGATGCCCGCCTGTGCGCCGATCACCCGCGCCGCAGCCACCAGCCCGGGTGATGCATCACCACGCGTGGTGCGCTTGAACTCGCGCGCCATCGCGACCTGCTGCACGAACGCGCTGGCCTGGCCGACCTTGCAGCCGCGGTCACCGGCCGCGCTCAGCCACGGGAAATTCAGTTCGGCCGGTTGCAGCGCGTTGTGCTTGACCCCATCGCCGCAGACCATGCGCTGATGGTTGTGGCCGGGGCAGAAGCCGGTGGTCAGCAGGCCGGCGAACACCTGGGTGTCGGCCTGGGCCGCCAGCGTGTAGGCCATCTCGGCACCTTCGCCATCACCGCCGACCAGCGGCAGGTGGTAGCCGGGCAGATGCAGGGAGGCCTGCAGCCAGCGCGAGAAATTCTCCACGTCGCCGGAGCCGAACGAACAGGTCGGATCACCTTCGCGCTTGAGCACCCCGCGCAGGTGCGCGATGTCCACCGCCGCGACCAGCGCGCCGTCTGCCCGCAGGGCCTCGATCGGCAGGCGGCTGGTGTCGCCACCGGCGGCGGGCTCATGGAACCAGATCACCACACGCTGCGGCGTGCCGGCCGGCATGTGCACCGGGATCTGCTCGAAGCGCCCATGACTGAACTGCTGTGTGGTGACCGCCGCTGTCGCCGGCAGTGCAGCCAGCGCCAGTACCACTCCCATTGCCCTGCCCAGCCCTGCATGCTTCATGTCGCAACCCCGGTGGAATGCGCACACGATACGCCGCTGCCACGTGCACGGCATGTACCGGCGCAGTCCGTTGGGGATTCAGTCGGCTGCGGCCTGGCGGCTGCGGCGGTACAGCGCCAGGGCCAGGTACAGCAGCCAGCCCACGATCACCGCGATCACCACCTTCTGCCCCAGCCCGCGCGGCGGCCCGGCGCGCCACAGCACATGCAGCCACAGCAGCACGAAAGCCAGCCACGCCCAGCCCCAGAGCAGGCCGGCAGCGGTCTTCCAGCCCGGTTCGCGGCGCAGGTACCAGGCCTGCAGCAGCATGCCGACGCTGGCACACAGGAACGCGGTGTTGGCCGCCAGCCCATGGATGAACGGTGCCAGCAGCGGTGTTGCCTCGGGCAACCAGCTGTCGCCGATGGCGACCGTGGCCAGGCCCAGCGCCGACACCGTGAACAACAACGGCGCCGCCGAACTGCGTCGTGGGCCGACGCTGCCGCGATACAGCGCGATGCCCAGCACGGCGATCGCCAACGCCAGCAGGCAGTACGCACTCCGCAGCAGCAGCCCCCACGGTCCGTGCAGGTAGAGGCTGAGCGTTGCCCGCACCCAGTCCAGGTCGGTGCGTGCGAACTGGGTCCACAACGCTGTGGCCACGAACAGCAGCAATGCCACCATCGCCAGCAGCGCCGCAGGCCGCATGCGGCTCATGGCGTTGCCTCCGGATGCCGCGTCTTCCATTCGGCCAGCGCCTTGCGATAGCGCTGCAGCTCGTCGGCATACAGGTCGAGTACGCACAGCGGGCAGCCACTGCCACAGCATTCGTTGGGACCGGGCTCTTCCGGCGGCACGGGGCGGGGATCGGGATCAGGGACGGACACGGTGGCAAACGGCAATCGGTGGAAACAGGCCCCAGTGTAACGGGCCGGCTCAGGCGCCCAACTGGCGGCGCAGGTTTTCGCGAGCCGCGGCGTCCAGGCGCTGGTGGAAGAATTCGCTGAGGAAGATCCGCGGCGCGCGCAGCAGGCCCTGCAGGAATCGACGCCGGCCGGCACGATACAGGAAGCCCGGCACCACGCCCTTGTACTCCTCGGCCACACCGCGGTCGTAGGCCGTGAACACCGGTTCCGGCGCGGCCAGGATCGCCATGTCGCAGTCCAGGAACAAGGCCGCCTCGGCGTCGACATCGTCCGGCCCCAGCGCGCCATGGCGTGCGGTCAGCAGGATCAGCTGCTCCACCCGGGCGGCATCGACATCGGCCAGTTCCGGCGCCTGCGCGATGGCCTGCACCGCCAGCTGTGCCGAACGTGCCTCGTTGTCCTTGCGCCCGGCCTGGTAGACCGCATCGTGGTAGAGCACGGCCAGATAGACCTCGGCCGGTTGCTGCCAGCCCGGGCCCTCGGCTACCTCCTGGCAGTGCTGCAGCACCGCGCGCACATGGCCGAAGTGGTGGTAGGCCCGTGGCGGCGTTGCATAGCTGTCCTGCAGCGCCTGCCACTGCGCCGGTGCAAGCGTCAGCGGAGAGAAGTCCATGCCCGGATCATCATGCCTGGACCGACGCCGGGCAAGCTGGCGGTTTTTTCACCACACGCTCACGACGCTGGCCGGGCGCGGCCTGGAGGCGGTTGTCCACAGCTTTGTTGAGCGCTGGTCCACACCGCTTGTGGATGGATGGCGCTGCCGACCAACGGTGACGCCGACGCCCCCGTCGCAGGCCTACACTCGCCTCAGGCGGGAGCGCCCGCCGCTGCCGGGAGTCGTCATGTACCGTCCTGCCGCCCGCCTTCTCGCACTGGTCCTGGCCGTTTCCGTATCAGCACCTGCCCTTGCCCAAGGTCAGGCCGGAACCGACGCACCGGGCAGCCCCCGCATCGCTTCCAGCACCAGCATTCCCTCGCCCGATCAGGTCTTCGCGATTCCCCCGGCAATGCGCGCGATGCTGCAGAAGCAGGTGATCGATCGCAGTTCTTCGCGCGAGCAACGCCTGCAGGCGCTGGTGGAGATGATCTTCGACCGCCAGGGCCTGGACCTGCAGTACGACGCCAACGCGACCTACACCGTGGATGAAGTCTGGCAGCAGCGCCGTGCCAACTGCCTGGCCTTCACCCTGATGTTCGTTGCGCTGGCACGCGAGGCGGGCATCCAGGCACGTGTGCAGGAGGTCGGCCAGGTGGTGTCGTGGTACCAGGACCAGGAAAACGGCGTGGTCTACAGCGTTGGTCATGTCAATGCAGGTGTCGAGATGTCCGGGCGCTACGGCACGGTCGACCTGGACCGCAATGTGCTTTACGACCGGCACGGTCCGCAGCCGGTCAGCAAAGCGCGTGCATTGGCGCACTTCTACAACAACCGGGGCGCAGAGCAGATGGCCGAAGGTGATCTCGCCGGGGCGCGAGCCTTCTTTGACGCCTCGGTGGCACAGGACCGCGCGTTTCCTTCGGTCTGGAACAATCTCGGCGTACTGGACAACCGCGAGGGTGATATCGACGCCGCGAAGCGGGCGCTGGACAAGGCCCTGCAACTGGACGGCCGCCAGGACGCCGCACTGAACAACGCCAGTGCGCTGTACCGCAGGCTGGGGCTGGTCGCGCAGGCCGAGGCGTTGGAACGACGGCTGAAGTCGGTGCAACGCGAGGACCCCTTCGCGCAGTACATGCTGGGCACGCAAGCCGAGCGCGCCGGAAAGCTGGAGGAGGCGATCCGCTATTACCGGCAGGCAGTACGCCTGTACGACACCGCGCACCAGTTCCACTTCGGGCTGGCGCGGGCGTACTTCCTGACCGGCCAGCTCAAGCGCGCCGACCGTGAACTGACCCGCGCACAACTGCTGGGCGGTGCGCCGGAACAGGCGCGTTACCAGGCCAAGCTGGACAGCCTGGCCCGTTGGCGCGCGCAGCAGCAGGCCCGGCGCTGAACGCCGGTCAGGCCTTCTTGAGGAAGCAGGTCTTCAGCACCAGGCCCTTGATCTTGTCCGAGTTGCCTTCGATGTGCTCGGCATCGTCCTCGACCAGGCGGATGTTGCGGATCACGGTGCCCTGCTTGAGCGGGATCGAAGAGCCCTTCACCTTCAGGTCCTTGATCACGGTGACGGTGTCGCCGGCCTGCAGGGTGTTGCCGTTGCTGTCACGCACGACCAGGGTCGAACCGGAACCTTCATCGGCGGTCCACTCGAAGCCACAGTCGGCGCAGATCCACAGCGCGCCATCGGCATAGGTGTTTTCCAGGGTGCACTGCGGGCAGGCGGGAACAGAAGACATCGGCAAGTACCTCGAAATGAATCAACAGCCGCCATTGTAACCGCCCGGCCTTTTTCCCCATTTCCACAGGTGATGCGTGGGGGCGCCCCGGCCCTGTCCGGCCGGGGAAGACGCAGGAACTTGCAGTCGGCCGCGAACTGCAGCAGAGTGCGCGGCCCCTGATCGTCCCCGGAACTCCCCATGCGCCTCGGCATCGACTTCGGTACCAGCAACTCCGCCGCCGCCATCGTGCATGAAGGGAAACTGCTGCCGATCCGCTTCGGTGACGCCGAGCAGTTCCGCACCAGCGTGTACTTCCCCGGCGTGGTCCCCGACCCGGACGACTTCCAGCTCGACGACGGCCAGGAACACCAGCTGCAGCAGATGATCGACAGCGCCGCGCGCGCGGCCCGCGCCGCCGGCCAGGAACGCACGCCGCAGGCGCTGCGCCGGGAAGCCCTGCGCGCGTTGCGCCGCGAGTGGATGGAAGCCCGTGCCGGCCAGGAACGCAGTGCCAGCGACCTGCTGCAGAACGCGGTCTACGGCGATGAGGCACTGGAAGCGTACTTCGAAGAACACGAGGGCAACCTGGTGCAGAGCCCGAAGTCGATGCTGGGCTACAACCTGCACCCGCGCGCCAGGCAGACCATCACCGGCATCGCCGCGCATATCCTCGAACACATCCGCCTGACCGCCGGCGCCCAGCTCGGCCGTCCGCTGCGTGCCGCCCTGCTCGGCCGCCCGGTGCAGTTCCGCAGCTCGATCGGCGCTGCAGGCAACGACCAGGCGCTGGACATCCTGCGCGAAGCCGCCGCCCAGGCCGGCTTCGACCAGATCGATTTCCTTGAAGAACCCGCCGCAGCGGCCATGCATTACCACGCCGAAAGCCGCGAGCGGCATCAGGCCGTGATCGTCGACATCGGCGGCGGTACCACTGACATTGCACATGCCGAAGTCGGCGGCGACGACGCACCGCGCATCCACCGCGCCTGGGGTATCGCCCGCGGCGGTACCGACATCGACCTGGCGCTGAGCCTGTCCAGCTACATGCCGCTGTTCGGCCGCGGCATCACCCGCGTGCCCACCCACCACTACGTGGAGGCGGCCACCGTGCAGGACATGACCCGGCAGCGCGATTTCCGCCAGCACAGCTACGACCACGTTGACGCCCCCTGGGGTGCACGCCTGCAGGCCCTGCAGGACACCGGCAACACCGCGCGCCTGTACCGCGATGTCGAACGCGCCAAGATCGCCCTCAGCGCCGCCAGTGAACACCGCAGCACGCTGGATTACATCGCCCGCGACCTGCATGCCGACAGCAGCGCCGATGGCCTGGCCGCCGCCGCGCATGGCTACCTGGAGCAGATCCGGGAACTGCTGGCCCAGGTCCGCAATGACATTGGCGGCGACCCGGATGCGGTGTTCCTGACCGGCGGCATGTCCCGCGCCGGCTACCTCCGCAAGGCAGTGGCCGAGGCCTTCCCGGGTGCCGACATGGTCCATGGCGAGCCCTCGCTGGGCGTGGTCCAGGGCCTGGCGCTGGCGGCAGCCAGCCGGGATTAACAAAACGTTACGCGGTCTGCGCTAACCTTGGCCGGCTAGAAAACCGCTGCACCGTCCACTGGCCTCGCCGGTGTGTGTACCCATGGTGCAGCTTGGCCCGCCCAGCGGGTCTGGCGACCATGCCCTCTGGCTCGATCATGGTCCGCGTACTACCCGAGCCGCCATCGAGACCCGCTTTGGGCACCCGCCAGGCCCCTGTGGCCGTACAACCTGACGCTGAACCAGCACCCATCGACTGCCGCCGTTGTGACGCGGTCTGTTGCCGGTTGCCGGTCCTGCTGCAGCCCGGCGACCACGTGCCCGGCCAGTTCCTGTCGCGCGACACCCACGGCCGTGCCGTGATGGCGCGCAACGAGGAAGGCTGGTGTGCGGCAATCGATCCGTATCACCTGCGCTGCACGATCTATTCGCAGCGCCCGGCGATCTGCCGCCAGTTCTCGATGGGCGGCGACGACTGCCGCCGCGAGCGGCAGGACTACCTGCGCCAGGCCGAGTCCTGCGCGCTTTCCTCCCCTTCCACCTGACAGGAGCCACCATGCCCCGCAAGGCAAAGACCCCCGCGAAGGCCAGCAACAGCATCCGCAGTGAACGCAAGGGCGCATCCGCCAGCACCGTGGTCAGCAGCGACTCGATCGCTTCGGACCTGGCCGCGTTCCGCAAGAGCGGTGGCAAGATCGAAGTTCTCGGTACCACCTGGGCGCTGAAGAAAGCCAGCTGACCCTCCCCCGACCGCGGCGGCGCTGCCGCCGCGGCCTGCCGGACCGCGCTCAGCGGTCCAGGCGTACCCGTACGCTGCCCGAATGCGATTCGATGCGGATGTCACCGTCACCGCCGCCCAGTCGTGTGTCCAGTCGGCTGCCCGGCCCATAACGCGGCCGCTCGACGTTACCGGCGTCACTGTTGATCGAACCACTGAAGCTGTTCACCGACAGCTGTGCCGACACAGTGCGCGGCAAGCGCAGGTTGACCGATGCACTCACCGACTCGACATTGATGCGGCCACCCGGTGCCAGTCCGGTCGCCGCCAGGTCAATGCCACCGGATACCGTCTCCACCGCCAGCCGCTGGATGCGTCCAGCATCGACATCGACCCGGCCCGATACGGTCTGCGCACCGATATCACCTGACACTCCCCCGCCCGCCTCGATGCGGCCACTGACCGTGTTCACGTCCAGCTGGGGCGTCTGCAGGCGCGCAGTGACATCGCCGCTGACCGTGTTGAGCTTGCTGTCACCACTGCGGCCGGAGGCGACGAGGTTGCCGCTGACCGAGTCGGCCTGCAGGCGGCGCACATCGATGCCGCTGATGTCCTGGTTGGCACTGATGGTGCTCAACCGCAGTTCGACCGCACGAGGCACGTTCAATACCAGCGTGGCGCCGCCATTGTTGTTGCGGTTCGGATACTCGATCTCCCAGCGCACGCGGTTGGCACTCTTCTCCTGCCGCAGCTGCAGGCCATCGCTGAGCGTGCCGGTCAGCTGTACATCGTTGCGGTCCCAGCCGCGCACGGTCACCTTGCCAGCCACGTTGCTCAGCTCGATGCGGCCGCCGGAGGCCACATTGTGGCGCTCATTGATCTGGGTATCGGCCAGCGCCACGGCCGGCACCAGCAACAGGGCCACGCAGCAGGAAATCAAGGGTCGGATCATGGGGGTTCTCCTTCAGGTCGTCAGGCCAGCAGCGGCGGCTTGTGCCGCCTGCCGGGTCAATTCCAGCCGCAGCGAATAGGTCCGCTTCAGCTGGCCAAGCAGGTGCGGGGCGCGCGGATCCTGCGCCATCGCCGCACGGATCTGAGCCGCACTTTCATCAAGTTCGAGCAGTGCCGGCTGCCACTCCGCCGCACGCCCATCGGGCAACGAGGCTACGGCCTGCCGGTACTGCTCGGTCATTGCCGCCGCCTGCAACTGCAGCGGAGACAACGGCAGTGCATCCGGTGGTGCATGCCGCCACGGCGCCACCGCGTACAGCGCAAGACTGGCGGCCAGCGCAGCACCCACCGGCAACCACCAGCGGCGACGTGGGCGCAGCGGCAGGGCCACCACGTTGTCCGCCGGCGCGGAGTCCGCGGGCGCTTCGCGCGGCGGCAGCTGCGCCGACAGGCGTGCCCAGCCATCGGTGGGTACGCTGCGTTCGGCCGGCAGCGCGCGCAGGCGTGCCAGCAGATCGTGGTCGGAATCGTGGTCGTGTGTACTCATGTCATGTCTCCCAGCCGTGCGCGCAACAAGCCGCGCGCACGATGCAACTGTGCCTTGGAACTGCCGACGGCCATCTGCAACTGCTCGGCGATTTCCTGGTGTTTCCAGCCTTCGATGTCGTGCAGTACCAGTACTGCACGTGCCCGTGGTGGCAGCGTCGACAGCGCCCGTTCGAGATCGCGTTCGGTGCCGGCGCAGCGGTCGTGCACTGCCAGTTCCTGCAACCCTCCGTCCACTTCGTCGAGGCTGTCGTGATCCTGCCCGGCAGCACGCCCACGCAGTTCCATCAGCGCGGCGTTGACGCCCAGGCGATGCAGCCAGGTCGACAGGCTGCTCTCGAAACGGAACCCCGGCAGCGCCTTCCACGCCTGCAGGAACGCTTCCTGCAATGCGTCTTCTGCACGTGCCTGCTGGCCGCCGCACAGCCGCCACAACACGGCGAACACGCGCGGTGCATGGCGCCGGTACAGCAGTTCATAGGCAGCGGTGTCGCCAGCGGCCGCCGCCCGCACCAGAGCGGGTTCGTCGACGGCGTCGTTGGCGGCAGGCGGCGCGGGCATGGTGGTGTCGAGCATATCGCTTGGATGCGGCGACCCTGCAAAAGGTTTAAGGCGGTCGACCGCCAACGTGATGCAACCTTTTCGGCGGCTGCTGCATCCATGGTAGGTCTTTCATGAAAATGCCGTCCGGGAGCCCTGCCATGTCCAGCCCATCCTGCGCCGCCCTGCTGGTGATCGCCGCCTGCGTCGTGCTGCAGGCACTGGGCCTGTCACTGCAGCTGCGTCCCGACAACGGCCGCGCCTGCCTGCAGCAGCATCGCCAGGAACTGGTCTGCCTGGCCTGGACACCCACGGTCGAATCGCCGGCACGCGCCGGGTAACATCAGGGGTTGTTACCGCCACCTGTTTTCGTCCCATGATGTTGTCGCTGAAGGATCACCTGCCGCCCTGGACCCACCCGTGGCTGCATGACGTGGGTATCGCCGTGAAGATCCTGCTGACCCTGCTCGCCGCCTGGCTGGTCAGGGTGCTGGCACGGCGCCTGATCCGCCGCTTCGCCGAGCACTACACACTGCCGCCGGAGATGGCGATGGGCGGGCGCCGGATCAGCAGCTTCGTGGTCTATTTCAGCGCGCTGCTTTACATCCTCAGCCTGCTGGGCGCGTCACCTTCGGTGCTGTGGACTGCGTTCACCGGTTTCGCCGCCGTGGGCGCGGTGGCCTTCTTCGCGGCCTGGAGCGTGCTGTCCAACATTTTCTGCACGCTGCTGATCTTCACCACCCGCCCGTTCCGCCTGCACGATTACATCGAAGTACTGGAGAACGGTGAGAAGCCGGGCCTGAAGGGCCGGGTGATCGACGTGAACCTGATCTACACCACGCTGCAGGAAACCGGCGACGGCCACGAGGGCACGGTGCTGCAGCTGCCGAACAACCTGTTCTTCCAGCGCACGGTGCGCCGCTGGCGTGACCCGGCGCAGGCCCCTGGCGGCATCCAGGGCGACGGCTGAGGGTGGTTTTCGGCAGGGCTGCGCCCTGCACCCGCTACGAGCTGGAGCAACAGCACCAGCAACAGCCGAAGCAACGCCAAAAGCTGGCTTCCTGTGGGATGGCGGGGTGAGTCCGGTGGCGGGAGACGCCGTAAACCCGTCCATGGGGGCTTGGCCGCGGCATCCATGCCGCGGACACTCCCGCCACCGGACCCACCCCGCCTTCGACAGATTTCCGCGATCTGCCGGAACGGCACGGGGTCGGATCCCGTTGCTACGCAACGGGCTCTGATTCCAATTTGACTATCGATATCTGACAGATTTCATCCATGCATGGCGTGGATCTACCAGATCGCGGGAATCTGTCAGAGGCGGGGCGGTGTCGGAGTGCGGGGTGTCCGCGGCATGGATGCCGCGGCCAAGCCCCCATGGATGAAGTGACCCCCGAGACTTGGACGGGGTCAGGCGGCCGATTGGGCCTGCTCCCGGTACTTTATCGGGCTGAGACCTTTCAGTTTCAGTTTGATGCGCTCTTCGTTGTAGTACTGGATGTATTCCACCAGCCCAGCTTCCAGACTCTCGATGCTGTCAAAGCTGTTCAGGTAGAAGAATTCCGACTTCAGCGTCCCAAAGAAGCTCTCCATCGCCGCATTGTCCAGGCAGTTGCCGCGCCGGGACATGCTTTGTTTCAACGAGTGCTTTTCCAGCATGTGCCGGTAGTTTTCATGCTGGTACTGCCAGCCCTGGTCGGAGTGGATCATGGGGCGCTCATCCGGGGGAAGCTTCTTGATGGCCTCCTCCAGCATTTGGCCCACCAGATCAAATACGGGCCGACGCTTGATCTGATAAGCCACGATTTCGCCGTTGTAGAGGTCCATGATCGGCGACAGGTACAGCTTCATGCCCTGCACCTTGAACTCGGTCACGTCAGTCACCCATTTCTGGTTGGGGCGCTCGGCATGGAACTGGCGATTGAGGTCATTGCCAACCACAACGTTGGCCGCCCCCTTGAAGGCCTGGTAGCGCTTCACACGCACCCGCGATTTCAGCCCCATCTCCCCCATCAGGCGCTGAACCCGCTTGTGATTGGTCCGATGGCCCTGATTGGCTAATTCCAGCGTCACCGTGCGATAGCCATAGCGCCCTTGGCTTTGATCGTAGATTGCACGGATGCGCTCGCACAGCTGTGCCTCGTCCTGATCCGGATGGGCCAGGACATGGTTCTGGTAATAGAACGTACTGCGTGACAGCTCAGCTGCTTCGAGCAGAAGCGACAGCGTATGAACCTGCCTCAATCCTTGGACGGCTTGCGCTTTGCGTCCTGCGCCGCCTGCTCTTCCCGGATCAAGGCATCGAGTTTTTTTAGGTAGTCGGTCTCCGCACGCAGATAGGCGACTTCCTTGAGCAGCTCATCGCGGCTCATATCTTCAGGTGGCTTGGACGAACGGGTCTTTTTCATCGGCTTTCGGGGCGGCGGCGGAGGGGGTGCCAACGCTTGGGCACCGCCTTGAGCATACAGGCGCCGCCATCGCCCCACCGCGCCGGCATCGCCAATTTGAAAGTAGGTGGTGGCCTCCCGCCCGGACATGCCGTCCTGGCTCATTTTCTCCAGGACAGCCAGCTTGAACGGGAGGTCATAGAACCGGGCCTGGCGATGAAATCCTCGCCAACCATGCAGCCGATAGGTCGCCACCCAGCGCCTGACCGTGGAGAACTCCAGGCCGTGGCGACGGGCAATGGCTTTGACCGATGTGGAGGTCTTGCAGGCCTCTTTGGCGACCTGCAGTTTGAAACGCGCGTCGTATCTGTTCATGTATCCCTCGGGGTTGGATCTGGTGTCCAATTCCCGGGGGTCACTTCAGGACGGGTTCACGGCGTCCCCGCACTCCGACACCGCCCCGCCATCCCACGTAATGCCCGCTTTTGACGTTGAAGTTGACGTTGCTTCGGCAGGTGCAGGGCCGCAAGCCCTGCCGAACAACCTTTACCTCAACTGGCTGTCCTTGCTGCCACGGCGGTTGTAGCCGGCATGCGCCTGCTCTTCGTCGTCATGCACCTGCTGGCACGCCACGCACAGCCGCGCACCCGGCACGGCCTGACGCCGCGCCAACGGGATCGGCGCGTCGCATTCCTCACAATGTTCCAGACCAGGACCCTCGCGCAGCTGGCGCCGCGCGCGGGCGATCGCATCGTCGACGGTGGCGTCGATCTGGTCCTGGACCGCGCCGTCTCCCGCCCAACCGGTGGCCATGGCCATCCTCCGCAGGTGTGTCGCCTGATATGGGGACGATACACCGCAGAGTGAACGGTAGCGCCGGGCAATGACCGGCGGGCCTTCAGCAAGCTGAGCAGAAGGCAGACGGGCCGGATCAGGCCGATTGCGGCTTAATCCCCTCCGTCCCCTTTTTTGCTTACCAGACCAGGTCGTCCGGCACCTGGAACTGGGCGTAGTAGGCGTCGTCTTCGGCGTTGCCGGTGGAGATCTCGGCGATCGAGCCTGGCTGGCCGTGGTCGACGATGATCGCTTCCGGGGCGCGTTCACGCACCTTTTCGGCGGCAGCGCGCGGCAGCAACGCGTAGCTCTCGCCGTGGGCGACGATGACCAGCACGCCCACCGACAGCGCCTTGCGCAGCTTGGGGTCGATCAGCAGGGTGCGGATCGCCGCGCCATCGCTGAAACGGTACTCGTCGTCGCCCTTGTGGGGCACGGCATGGGCGCTGATGATCTGCTTGGCCTGGGCCTTCTGTTCAGCCTGCTTGGCCTGGGCGTTGCGCTCGGCCGCCAGCGCGCGGTCGCGCTCGATCTTCTCCGCGCGGGTACGTTCAGCCTCACGCTGGACCTCGGCCGAGGTCGATTCGGCCTTGCCCTGGCGGGCCTTTGCCTGCGCGCTGGCGGCAGCGCTGGCCTGCGACTTCTTGGCCAGGCCGGCCTTGAGCAATTGTTCCTGCAGCGCGTTGGGCTTTGCCATGGTCGATGCGTACCGCGTGTAATCTGGAGGCCCCATTCTACCGACGCCCCGCCGCCCCTGCATGGCAGTCCTGAAGTACCTCACCGGCTACCCCGAACCCCTGGTCGCCCAGGTCAGCGAACTGCTGGCGCAGGGCAAGCTCGGCCCCTGGCTGCAGCAGCGCTACCCCGACCCGCATGAAGTGCGCAGCGACCGCCAGCTGTACGACTACACGCAGGACATGAAGGACCGCTACCTGCGCAAATCGGTGCCGCTCAACAAGGTCTGCTACGACAATACGCTGGAAGTCATCAAGCACGCACTGGGCACCCACACCGCCATTTCCCGCGTGCATGGTGGCCGCCTCAAGGCCAGCCGCGAGATCCGCATCGCCACCGTGTTCCGGCAGGCGCCGGCCGCATTCCTGCGCATGATCGTGGTGCACGAGCTGGCGCACCTGAAGGAGGCCGACCACAACAAGGCCTTCTACCAGCTGTGCCAGCACATGGAGCCGGACTACCTGCAGCTGGAGTTCGATACCCGCCTGTACCTAACCGAGCTGGCCAACCGTGGCCAGCGCTGAACCGGCGTTGCGGCTACACTGCGCGCCCCCTGCCTGACCTTTCCGCCATGGAACCGACCCGTCTCGACAAACGCCTGTCCGCCCTGCTCGGCATCCCGCGCGGTGAAGCCCGGCGCTACATCGAAGGCGGCTGGGTCAGCGTCAATGGCGAGGTGGTCGAGCAGCCGCAACGCCCGGTCGACGAGAGTGCGGTGATCGTGGTGGCCGAACAGGCCAGCGATGACAAGGCCGAGCGGGTCACCATGCTGCTGCACAAGCCCGCTGGCGTCGCGGCCGAAGCGCTGTGTGCCTTGATCAGCAGCGACAGCCGCAGCGAACTTGATGCCAGCGGCACCCGCCCGTTGCAGCGCCATTTCCATGGACTGCAGCTGGCTGCCGCGCTTCCGGCCAGCGACAGCGGCCTGGTGGTGGTCAGCCAGGACCCGGCGACGCTCGCCCACCTGCAGCGTAATCTCGGCCGCACCGAGCAGGAGTACCTGATCGAAGTGGCTGAAGGCGGACCCGAACGCGGTCCCTGGTTGATGGCGCGGCTGCAGCACGAATCCGGCGGAGCCAAGGTCAGCTGGCAGAGCGAGCAGCGCCTGCGCTTCGCTGGCAAAGGCCTGACCGCCAAGGGACTGCGCGTGGCGGTCGGCGCCGCGGGGCTGCAGGTTGCCGCAGTGCGCCGCCTGCGCATCGGCCGCGTGGCGCTGGGGCCGCTGCCGCCGGGGCAGTGGCGCTACCTGGGCAGCGACGAGCGGTTCTGACCCCGTCCAGGGTCAGAGCCCTTCCCTGCGACAAGGGGTCTGACCCTTCAACCCTCGGGGTCGAATCCCTTTCCGCGGGAAAGGGCCCTGACCCCATCCACGCATGGCGTGGATCTACGGCGACAGGTCTGTTGGCTTTCATCCACGCATGGCGTGGCTCTACCATCGGGGCATGAGCCCGCCCAAGCCCCTGTGGCGACGCCTGCTGCGCGTCACTGCGATCATCATCGCCATCCTGTTGCTGCTGGTCCTGTCCGGCCTGCTGCTGGCCGACCACCTCACCCCGCAGGCGCGTGGCGCGCCCTCGCAGGTGCTGCCACTGCAGCCGGCGCAGACCCGTATCGACCAGCAGATCGTGCCGCTGCAGGCAGCCCATCCCGGGCAATCCGGCGTGGTCTTCCTCAGCGATGGCATGGACGCCTTCGCAGCGCGCGCGATGATCACCTCGCATGCGGGACGCAGCCTCGACCTGCAGTACTACATCTGGCACGACGACCTGATCGGCCATCTGATGGCCAAGGCGCTGTACGACGCCGCCGAGCGCGGCGTGCGCGTGCGCATCCTGCTTGACGACATGAACGCCAAGGACAAAGACGCGTTGATGATGGCGCTCGATGCACACCCGAACATCGAGCTTCGCCTTTACAACCCGTTCCGCAACCGCACGGGCATCGCACGCATGCTGGAGCTGGTGCAACGCGCCTTCAGCGTGAACCACCGCATGCACAACAAGAGCTGGATCGCCGATGGCCGCATCGCGATCGTCGGTGGTCGCAACATCGGCGAGGAATATTTCAGCGCGCGCGACGACGTGAACTTCCAGGACCTGGACCTGGTGGTAGCGGGGCCGGCCGTGCAGCAGGCCAACCAGATCTTCGACGACTACTGGAACAGCAGCGCGGCCATCCCGATTTCCGCGCTGGCGTCATACAACGATGAACAGCTGCGGCAGCTGGTACGGCAGTCGGACCTGGATGCGATGCATGCCAAGGCGCAACCCTATCTGCAGCGCGTGGCCGACTCCCGCCGCCTGCAGCGGCCCAGCCCTGAGCCACTGCACTGGAGCGCGAACGTACGCATCGCTTCCGATCCGCCGATGAAGCACCGCGACGATGATCGCCATGCCTGGCTGGTCAGCACGCTCAGTGACGAGCTGCGCAGCACTCGCCGCAGTGCCTTGCTGATCTCGCCGTATTTCGTGCCTGGCGTGGAAGGCGTGGAGGGATTGGCGGCAATGGCCGCGCGCGGCGCGCAGGTCGGCGTGGTCACCAACTCACTGGCCGCCAACGACGTGGCGGCGGTACACGGCGGCTACATGGGCTATCGCGTGCCGTTGCTGAAGGCCGGCGTGCAGCTGTACGAGCTGAAGGCACACGGCCAGCTGGATGCCAGCCTGTTCGGCAGCAGCGGCGCCAGCCTGCACACCAAGGCGTTCGTGGTCGATGACCGCCGGGGCTTCGTCGGCTCGTTCAACCTCGACCCGCGCTCGGCCTATCTCAATACCGAAATGGGCGTGCTGTTCGATGATCCGGCGCTGGGGGCGCAGCTGCGCGATGAATACCTGCGCCTGGCCGGCCCAGAGCACAGCTGGTGGCTGGCGCTGGGGCGCGATAATGACCTGCGCTGGCTGCAACGGCAGCCGCCGCCGCACTGGGTGGAAGCCGAGCCCGGTGCCAGCCTCGGCAAGCGCTGGACCGCGCGGGTGATCAGCTGGCTGCCGGTGGAATCGCAGCTGTAGCGCTCAAGGTGCCGTTCCGGCCTCGTCCTGTGCGGCGTCATCCCGCGTTTCCACGCTGCGCCCATGCAGGCGCCGCCAGATCCAGCGCAGCGCATGCGGCGGCGCCGACGGCAGTTGTTCAAGCAGGGCCAGCATGCGCCCCTGGCTGGCATGGCCATGGCGGCACAACAGGCTGGCCGCAGCCGCCGCGCTGGCCAGGCGCAGGCTGTCGGCCAGCGGGCCATCTGCCTCGGGCGCCAGCGCCTGGTGTACCGGCTCGGGCAGTTCCCATGCTGCTGCCACGCGCTGTGCCAACGGCAGCGACCACTGCTGCAGCAGTTGCAATGCCAGCGCCGGTTCCACGCTTTCGCCACGCGCCTGCGCTTCCTGCAGCAGCTGGCGCATCACCAGCGCCGCGCCCAGCCCCTGCACCAGGCCCAGCCACTGTGCAGCGAAGGCATCACCGAAGGTGACCGTGCGCGCGTGGTCGGCAGCCGCGCGCGAAGCCAGCAGCGCGTGCTCCCAGATGATCGTGCTGAACTGCGGGAACGCATCGCACTGCATCTGCATCACCGGCTGTACCAGCACCGCACTGATGATCTGCCGCACGCCTTCGGTACCGACCAGGGTCACCGCCCGCTGCAGGCTTTCCACCGGTCGCTCGTGCACTTTGTAGGCCGGGCTGTTGGCGATGCGCAGCAAATTGCCGGTCAGCACCGGGTCCTGGCCGATGATCGCGGCCATTACCCGTGCCGAGGCGGCATCGTCGTTCACGGTCTGGATCAATTGCGGCAGCAGCTGCGGACGGCGTGGAAGCTGCCGGGTGGCCCAGTCGCGGTCCTGCAGCGCGCGTGCCACCGCTTCCCCCAACGCCGGATCCTGCACCGGCGCCGGCTCACCGGCCAGCCGCGGGTACAGCGCCAGCGCGTGCAGGCCGCGCTGCAGATGTGCCGCGATCTCCGCCGATGGCAGGGCTTCACCCTGCAGGCTGGCCGCTGCAGCCGCCACGGCCTGTCGCGATGCCGCTGCAAGGCGGGACGGCGCAGCCCCGGTCGAGCGCGCCAGCCAGCCGCGCAGCGATCGCCACCAGGCCGGCGTCATCGCCGCCCGCCCTGTCGTTGTGGTGCCCGTGCCGTCACTGACTGCCCTGCCTCTTCACACGAATCCGGCGACCCGCCGTCGTCGCAGCATCGGCCGCACTTTCATCTTCTTTAACCGGAAGGCTACCGATGTCGACGGCACCGGCCGGGGGAATGGACTAGAATGGCGCCGCGCGACCCGTCCCCCTGCACCGACGACGTCGCTTTTTTTGTTTTGGGACCCTACCGTTCACTGGCCGTTCGCTGCAGTTCGCCGCTGTTCGCGCCATCGGAGACGCCATGCTATTCGAAACCCTCGCCACCACCGGCCACGAACAGGTGGTGTTCTGCCACAACCACGACGCCGGCCTGCAGGCGATCATCGCCATCCACAACACCACCCTGGGCCCGGCCCTGGGCGGCGTGCGCATGCGTCCCTACGCCAGCACCGACGAGGCACTGGCTGACGTGCTGCGGCTGAGCCGGACGATGACCTACAAGAATGCGCTGGCCGGCCTCAACGTGGGTGGCGGCAAGGCCGTGATCATCGGCGACCCGAAGGTGGACAAGACAGAAGTTCTGTTCCGTGCCTTCGGCCGCTATGTCGATTCGCTCGGTGGGCGCTACATCACTGCCGAGGACGTCGGCACCGACGTCAACGACATGGAGAACATCTACCTGGAGAGCCAGTTCGTGACCGGCGTGCACCAGGTCCATGGCGGCTCCGGCGATCCGGCGCCCTTCACCGCCTACGGTGCGCTGCAGGCGCTGATGGCGGCGATGCGCTTCAAGTTCGGCCATGAGGAAGTGGGCAAGACCAGCATCGCGGTGCAGGGCCTGGGCCACATCGGCATGGAACTGGTGAAGCTGCTGCGCGATCGCGGTGCCAAGCTGTATGTCACCGATCTGGACAGCGCGCTGGTTGATCGCGCGGTCAGCGATTTCGGCGCCGAAGCAGTCAAGCCGGACGAGATCCACGAGGTGAACGCCGATGTGTTCGCACCGTGCGCCCTGGAAGGCGCCATCAATGCCGACACCCTGCCGCGGATCAAGGCGAAGATCATCTGTGGCACCGCCAACAACCAGCTGTCGAGCCTGGAGATCGGCGACGAGCTGCATGCGCGCGGCATCCTGTATGCGCCGGACTATGCGGTCAACGCCGGTGGCGTGATGAACGTGTCGCTGGAGATCGATGGCTACAACCGCGAACGCGCCATGCGCCTGATCCGCAGCATCTACCACAACCTCACCCGCATCTTCGAACTGTCGCAGCGCGAGAACATCGCGCCGCAGCGGGCGGCCGACCGCATCGCCGAGAGCCGCATCCTGTCGATCGGCAAGCTGAAGATGCCGCTGGGCCGCAGCACCCCGCGTCTGGGCAACCTGCGCGGCGGCTGAGCCTGCCGTGGTCGCGCCGGGCTTGACCCGGCGCGACCCGTCCTTCAGAAGCCGGTGCTGTAGCGCAATGCTGCCTGCCGCGCGCCTTCGCCACCGATGCGCTGGTCGAAGCCCAGGCTCAGACGGCCATTGCGGCCCCACCACGATTCCAGCGCCACACCGAACAGCGCACTGCCGCGTGGCGCATCCCAGCCGGCCAGCGGCGCCCAGGCATCGACGCCGACGAAACTGGCCTGCCAGTCCGCGTCGCGTGCATCCAAGCGCTGTTGCCATTCGGCATGACCACGCACGGTCCAGCGTCCCCACCCACGTTCACCACGCAGGCCGGCCAGCACCTGACTGCGTTGCACACGGTTGGCATCACCGCGCAGGCCGAAGCCGAACCCGCCCAATTCGTTGAACGCATCGGTATCGACGCGGGTGCTGCTGGCCCCCAGATACGGCGTCAACGATGCCCCTGCGCGACCGAAGCGATAACCGCCTTCGACGCTGGCACTGCTGAAACGGCCACCGTAGCGTGCAGACACGCCATACGCGCCAGCGCCCAGCAGCAGCTGGCGGTCCAGCGCGCGGGTGAACTGACCGCTGCCGAACTGGGCCAGTGCATAACCACGCCCAAGGTTCCAGCCGGCATACAGCTGCGCCTGTGCCTGCCGGTCGCGGCCACGATCACCACCGAAGCTGCTGCCACCGTTGCTGCGGGTCTCGCCGAAGGCCACGCCCATCAATCCGTTGCTGCCCAGCGGCAGATCCTGGCCCGCCATCCAGCCGTGGCTGTCGGCGGTGTTGCCGGCGAAGCTGCCCTGCCCGGCCTCGCCCAGCGCGCTCTGCCAGGTGCCGCGCAGCCGCGGTGCAGCCTGCACGCGATCGAAGCGCTCGGCGATCGCGCGCCGCGACATGTCGATGCTGTCGAAGGTGGCCGACTCGGCCCTCGCGTGCGCTTGCCCGGACAGGCTCTGCAGGCTGGCGGCCAAACCTTCGCTGCCGCCGCCGGTCCTCTGCAGCGCACCGGCCGCCGTGCCAAACGCCGATCCCTGCAGGCCAGCATTGCGGTCGAGTGCAGCGAACGCCCCTTCCAGGCGCTGCGCCGCAGCCTGTGCAGAAACACCCAGGCCAGTGGCCGCTGCACTCACGCTCACCTGTGTCAGGTTCAACCAGGCGTTGTTGCTGTCATAGCCATAGCTGCTCTGCAGCAGGCTGACACCGTCCAGGCCGCTTGATGTCGCCGGGGTGCTGAAAGTGCCGCTCAGGCTGCCCACCGCATGGATCAGATCCTGGCGGGCACCGTTCTGCGGCACGTAGCCGGTGACAACGCCGTGCACGCGCACTCCGCCGTCGATCTTCGCATTGCCGGTGACCTGCAGGGCCTTGGCACCGAGTGCGATCATCAGCTGCGCGCCGGCTTGCTGGGTATAGTCACCCTCGATGGTGCCAGTGGTGTTGCCGGTGGTCAGGAACACGCTGCTGCCATTGATCACATTGCCGATCACGCGGGGCGTGCCGCCATTGAACTGCAGGCCGGTCGAATCCGGATCGGACTGGCCGAGGATGGTCACGTTGGAACGGATCACGCCACCGTTCTGCAGCGACAGGATGCCGCGTTCGATGCGGGTGGCACCGGTGTAGCTGTTGTTGCCGGCCAGCACCAGGGTGCCCCCGCCCTGCTTGACCAGCCCGCCGCTGCCGACGATATCGTTGCTCCACAGCGAACCGGTCGAGGCAACATCCACATTGGCTACAACGTCACCCCAGTCGAAGCGACCTGGGCCCTTGATCGCACGACCGATGTCGAGCAGGCCGTAGCCGAACACCGCATCCACGCCGGGCGCGCCGATGTCCTTGGCGGTGCCCAGCAGGGTCTGCCGCACCAGGTTGTTGTCGAAGTACGGGTAGCGCTGCCAGACCAGCGCGGCGGCGCCGGAGATCAACGGAGCGGCGAACGAGGTGCCGTAGTTCCAGTAGTAGCTGCCGCCATTGGCATCGGGATAGACCGCGCTGCCCGGTGCTGCCAGGCAGTAGCGCGCTGCCTGGCCGCAGGCGTTGGCGTAGCTGGCAAGTGCACTGGGGGTGTACGGATCGACCGCGGTCGCCACCAGCCAGCCGCGCTCCAGATCGGCCGCGGGCAGTGAGCCGGCCACGCCCTTCTGGCTGGGCAGGGCGGCCAGGCTGCTCGGTTCGCTGCGGCCATCATTGCCGGCAGCGAACACCACCAGGCCACCGTGGTTGATCACGAACGGACGGTACTCGGCAGCGACCTGCGCGGTGGTCGGCAGGTCGGTCCAGTACAGGCCGCCCCATGAGTTGTTCATCACCTTCACGTTGTAGCTGATCAGGTCCTGGTGGACCTGGGCCACGCCCAGCGGGCCGCTGAAGGCATTGCCCTGGCCACTGCCGTCATCGGTCGGCGGCTTGTCGGAAATGATCCGTGCCGAGACGATCTGCGCACCCGGCGCGATGCCGCCCGGCCAGGAGCCCACCGCTGCGCCGGCGGCCAGGCTGGCCACCGCGGTGCCATGGCCGACCACGTCGTCAACGCCCAGATTGTTCCTGGCCGGATCGATGTAGTTGAAGTTGGCCAGCACCCGTCCATTCAGGGCCACCGCAGTGCGCTGCACGCCCGAGTCAACGATACCGATGCGCACACCCTGACCGGTCAGTCCGGCGGCCTGTGCGGCACGCGCGTTGGTGACTGCCAGATGCGCATCAAACGTCGGCTCCTGCGGTTTGGCCGGCGGTGGCGTAGTGGGTGGGGGTGGCGTCGGCGGCGTGGGCGTGGTCGGCGGCGGATCGACGCGCACGTTGCTGCCGCCCCCGCCGCCGCCACAGGCCGTCAGCGCCATCGCCAGCGCAGTTGCCAGGACAGACCTCACCATCGTCGTGCGTTCCATCGATTCCTTCCCATGAACGTTGGCCTGCCTTCATCCTGGCAGGCATGCGGCGGCGCCCAGCGGCCGCCCTCCCCGACCCTCTATACTTGGGCCGACCCCCACGCAGTCTGCCGGGAAACCGCGGCGCTTCCAACGGCCCCCGGTCTCCTTTCCGAACATTGCTTACGCATCAACGAGATTGCCATGTCCAACATCGTCATCGCCGCCGCCAAGCGCACCGCCATCGGCTCCTTCCTCGGCCAGTTCACCGGCGTGCCGACACCCACCCTCGGCGCGGCCGCCATCGCCGCCGCCCTGGAACAATCGGGTGTCCCGGCCAGCGACGTTTCCGAAGTCCTGATGGGCTGCGTGCTGCCGGCCAACCTCGGCCAGGCGCCCGCCCGCCAGGCCGCGATCGCTGCCGGCATCCCGCTGTCGGTCGGTGCTACCACCCTCAACAAGGTGTGCGGCTCGGGCATGAAGACCATCATGCTCGGCCATGACCTGATCAAGGCCGGCTCGGCCCGCATCGTGGTCGCCGGCGGCATGGAGTCGATGTCCAATGCGCCGCACATGCTGCCGAACTCGCGCACGGGCAACCGCTTCGGCAACTTCCAGGCAGTCGACCACATGGCCCACGATGGGCTGGTCAACGCCTACGACGGCAAGGCGATGGGTGAGTTCGCCGAGTGCGCCGTGGACAAGTATCAGTTCAGCCGCGAAGAGCAGGACGCCTACGCCATCGAATCGGTCAAGCGCGCGCAGGCCGCACAGGCCAACGGCGCGTTCGCCGATGAAATCGTCGCGGTGAAGGTCGCCACCCGCAAGGGCGAGGTCGAGGTCGCCACCGACGAGCAGCCGGGCCGCTCGGACATCGCCAAGATCCCGACCCTGCGCCCGGCCTTCAAGAAGGACGGCAGCGTGACCGCCGCCAGTTCCTCCAGCATCTCCGACGGCGCTGCAGCAGTGGTCCTGCTGACCGAGGAAGATGCAGCCGCACGCGGCATCACCCCGCTGGCGCGCATCGTCGGCCACGCGACCCATTCGCAGGAACCGGAGTGGTTCACCACCGCCCCGATCGGCGCGCTGCACACGCTGCTGGACAAGACCGGCTGGTCGCTGGACCAGGTCGACCTGTTCGAAATCAACGAGGCTTTTGCCGTGGTCGCAATGGCGCCGATGCGCGAACTGGGCATCCCGCACGACAAGCTCAACGTGAATGGCGGTGCCTGCGCTTTGGGCCATCCGATCGGTGCCTCCGGCGCACGTCTGGTGGTGACCCTGGTCAACGCCCTGCGCACGCGCGGTGGCAAGCGCGGCATTGCCACCCTGTGCATCGGCGGCGGCGAAGCAACCGCAATCGCCATCGAATTGATTTAAAAAGATTTAACGATGATTTCGCAAAAATGAATGCGGGATCGCTTGACACCCAATCTTGGCTTGTCATCATGTTGTCGGCGCGCAGCATGCGCGTTGCCTAATTCTAACGACGAGGATTTACACAATGAGCATCAACAAGCTGCTGGTCGCGATGTCCCTGGCCCTGGCCCTGGCCGCCTGCTCGAAGCAGGAAGCTGCCCAGGACGCCGCTGCTTCGGCCAACGAAGCCGCCACCGAAGCCCAGGCTGCTGCCGACCAGGCCGCCGCTGCTGGCGCCCAGACCGCCGACGCTGCCCAGCAGGCCGCTGACACCGCCGCCACCGCTGCTGACGCTTCGGTTGACGCTGCTGCCCAGGCTGGCGCTGCTGCCACCGACGCCGCTGCCGGCGCCGCTGCTGACGCTGCCAAGGCTGCTGAAGGCACCGCTGAGAAGGCCAAGGACGCTGCTGAAGAAGCCAAGAAGTAATAACTTCTTTCTTCACGCTGTTCTGGAAAAGCCGCTGGTTCGCCAGCGGCTTTTTCTTTTCCCGAATGCGCGCGACTGAGCCGCTGCATCGCGACCCCGTCTTCACAACGGCATGAATAGGCTGGCGTCCCCATCCATTGCAGTACCGGAGACCGCCATGAAGATTCGTCCGATCACCACCACCCTGCTGGCCGCCTCCCTGCTGCTGGCCCTGGCCGCCTGCAAGGGCCCGGAAGCCGAACAGGCCAAGCAGGATGCACAGCAGGCCGCCGACAGCGCTGGCGCTGCCGCCCGCGACGCCGTCGACAAGGCTGCGGCTGCCACCCGCGAAGCCGCCGACAAGACCGCCGCCGCCTCCGAGCAGGCCGCCGCCGATACCCAGCAGGCGCTGGACAAGGCAGCAGACGCTACCGCCAACGCTGCCGACAAGGCTAAGGACGCTGCAACCGACGCCGCCGCACACGCCAGCGACGCCACCGCCAACGCCGCGCAGAAGGTTGCCGACAAGGCCCGCGATGTCGCCAACGACGCGAAGAGCAACGCGGCCAAGGAAGAAGCCAAGCACTAACGGTTCGTTCGCCGGGCATGGCCCGGCGCTACCGGCCAGCCGAGCATCGGCTCGGCTCCACAGGAAAAGCCGCGGCACTGCCGCGGCTTTTCTGCTTTTCGCTCTCCGCTCTTTCTGTTGATTCCGTGGTGGACGGCACGGAAACCGCCCAAGGACGCGCGGGTGGGCTGCGCAGGGGTGTCCGCGGCATGGATGCCGCGGCCAAGCCCCCAAGGACGGGTTCACGGCGTCCCCTGCGCAACCCACTCGCGCGGCCACCGCCGATATCAGCGCCCACCACGAGGGGGCTCCGCCGTTGGCCGCCTCCTACGGCAGCGCGCGCGCCAGCATCGCCGACAGATCCAGCCCCACCGGCAGCGTCCCGAATGCCAGCCCATGCTCTCCTTCCAACCGGCTGCGCACGAACGCCTCCGCCATCGGGCTGTGCGCACGCAGCAGCAATGCCGCCTGCAGCAGCAGCGCAGTGCGCTCGCAGAACAGCCGCGCCTGCGACTCGTCCGGCGGCGCCGCCGCTGCCCAGCGCTGCAATGCAGCTGCATAGCGCGCATCCCGGTCGGCCACCGACGCCAGTTCCGTGCGCAGTGCCTCCAGCGCCTCCGGCTCACGCGCCAGCGCGCGCAGTACGTCCAGGCACTGGATGTTGCCGCTGCCCTCCCAGATCGAATTCAACGGTGCCTGCCGGTACAAGCGCGGCAGCATCGACTCTTCCACATAGCCCGCGCCACCCAGGCATTCCTGCGCCTCGTTGACGAAGCCCGCCGCACGCTTGCAGACCCAGTACTTGCCCAGCGCCGTACCCACCCGCGCCAGCGCCGCCTCATTGGCGTCCACACCGGCACGGTCCACTGCACGCGCGATGCGCATCGACAGCACCGTGGCCGCCTCCGACTCCAGCGCCAGGTCGGCCAGCACGTTGGCCATCAGCGGGTGCTCCACCAGCAGCTTGCCGAACGTGCGCCGATGGCGTGCATGGTGCAGCGCCTGCGACAAGGCCATGCGCATCTCCGCCGCCGCGCCCAGCATGCAGTCCAGGCGGGTCATCATCACCATGCCGATGATGGTGGCCACGCCGCGCCCCTCCTCGCCCACGCGCCATGCCTGCGCACCGCAGAACTCGACCTCGCTGGACGCGTTGGCCCAGTCACCGAGCTTGTCCTTCAGCCGCATCAACCGGAACGCATTGCGGTCGCCATCGGCCAGCCGGCGCGGCATCAGCAGGCAGGTCAATCCCCCCGGTGCCTGTGCCAGCACCAGAAAGCCATCGCACATCGGTGCCGAAAAGAACCACTTGTGGCCAACCAGCCGGTAACGCTCGCCATCAATCGGTTCGGCCCGCGTGCTGTTGGCACGGACATCCGAACCACCCTGCTTCTCGGTCATGCCCATGCCAAGGGTGATGCCGGCCTTGTCCGTTGCCGGTACATCGCGCGGGTCGTAGACCGGCGCGGCAGCCTTGCGCGCCCACTCGGCCAGGTGCGGCTGCGACTGCAGCACCGCCACCGCTGCGTGGGTCATGGTCAGTGGGCAACTGGTGCCGGCCTCGGCCTGGTGGTGCAGGTAGCTCAGCGCCGCCCGCGCGACATGTGCGCCGGGCTGTGGCTCGTGCCAGGACAATCCAGCAACGCCGTGCGACTTCGCCGTACCCATCAGCTGGTGATAGGCCGGATGGAACTCCACCGTATCGATGCGGTGGCCCTGCGCATCGTGCGTGCGCAGGCGCGGGCGATCGCGGTTGGCATCGAAGCCGAGCCGGTACAGCTCATCACCGGCCAGCGCGCCGTACACCGCCAACCGCGGCGCGAAGCTGCCGGCGCCTTCGCGTTGCACCGCCTCCATCAACGCCACATCATCGGTCCACAGCTGGCGGCCGGCAAACGGGGGTGGCTGGTTGAGCACCACATGGGTTTCGAAGGGCGCATTGCTGCTGAAGCTCGGTCCACTCATCCGGTCCATCCTGGCGGCAAGAAGTGTGCGTCCCGATTGTGCCGCATCGCCCGCCAAGCCCGCGTTCAGGCCGATTCTCACCCCGTGCACGAAGCGCGCGCCACAGTGATCGCATGGCAGGCAACGACGATCTGGTGGTACTGCGCCCGGAAGGGCTGTACTGCGCCGCGGGTGATTTCCATATCGATCCCTGGCGGCCGGTGCCGCGCGCGGTCATCACCCATGGCCATGGCGACCACGCCCGCCCGGGCATGGGCGAATACCACTGCAGCAAAGGCAGCCTGCCGATCCTGCGCTGGCGGCTCGGTGATGTGCCGGTGCAGGCGCATGCCGAAGGTCTGCCCTTCCAGCTCGGCCGGGTGCAGGTGTCGCTGCATCCGGCCGGCCATGTACTCGGTTCGTCGCAGGTGCGCATCGATGACGGCGAGCAGGTCTGGGTAGCCTCCGGCGATTACAAGCGCCAGCCTGATCCCACCTGCACGCCGTTCGAAGTGGTGCCCTGCGATACCTTCATCACCGAGGCCACCTTTGCCTTGCCGATCTACCGCTGGCCGGACACCCCCGCAGTCGCTGCAGAGATCGTCGCCTGGCGCCGCGAATGCGAGCAGCGCGGCGAGGCCGCGATCCTGCTCTGCTATGCCCTGGGCAAGGCGCAGCGGGTGCTGGCTGAACTGCTGCCGCTGGATGATCGCCCGGCCTGGCTGCACGGCGCCATCGCCAATGGCGTGGCGGTCTACCGGCAGGCCGGCGTACCGATGCTGGAGACGCTCGCCGTGGCCGAACAGGGCCGCCAGCCGGACGCGGCGGGCCAGTTGATCCTCGCCCCACCCTCGGCCGCGGGCACACCATGGATGCGCCGCTTCGGCCGCCACCAGCTGGGTTTCGCCTCGGGCTGGATGCAACTGCGCGGCAACCGCCGCCGCCGCAATGTCGATCGCGGTTTCGTCATTTCCGACCACGCCGATTGGCCCGCACTGCTGCAGACCATCGAACAGACCGGCGCGCAGCGGGTAATCGCCACCCACGGCAATACCGATGCATTGATCCCCTACCTGCGCGAGCGCGGTGTGGCTGCCGAAGCCTTCCGTACCGATTTCGGGAGCGAGGAATGAAGGCCTTCGCCGCGCTCTACCAGCGCCTGGACCGCAGCACCGCGACACTGGACAAGCGTGCGGCGCTGGTCGACTACTTCCGCCACGCGCGTGCGCATGATGCGGCGTGGGCGCTGTACCTGCTCAGCGGCGGCAAAGTGGGCGGTGCACGCCGGAAGATCGCCGCCAGTGGCGAACTGCGCGCCTGGATTGCCGAAGAATCAGCGCTGCCACCGTGGCTGGTCGAAGACAGCTATGCCCAGGTCGGAGACCTGGCCGAGACACTGACCCTGCTGCTGGATGATCCAGCGCAGCCTTCGCTCGACCGGCCATTGGCCGAATGGATCGAACAGCACCTGCTGGCCGTGGCCAACCAGCCCGAACCGGTACGCCGCGAGGCGGTGGTCTCGGGCTGGCAGCAGCTGTGCAGCCGCGAACGCCTGGTGTTCAACAAACTGCTGACCGGCGCCCTGCGCGTGGGTGTTTCGCAGCGTCTGGTGCAGCAGGCGCTGGCCGAATGGTCCGGCCTGGACATCGCGCGCATCGCCCAGCGCATGCTCGGCGACTGGGTGCCCTCACCCGGGCTGCTGGGCCAGCTGTTGTCGCCGGACGAGCTGCCACTGGACCGGCAACAGCCCTACCCGTTCTTCCTCGCCTCGCCACTGGAAGGCGCTCCCGGCGATCGCCTCGGTCCCGTCGACGACTGGCTGCTGGAATGGAAATGGGATGGCATCCGCCTGCAACTGCTGCGCCGGCGTGGCGAAGTGGCACTGTGGTCACGCGGCGAGGAACGCCTGGACGGCCGCTTCCCCGAGATCGAACAGGCGGCGATGGGCCTCCCCGATGGCTGCGTGCTGGACGGCGAGCTGCTGGCCTGGGATGAGGCCACCGGCCTGCCGCGCGCCTTCACCGCGCTGCAGACCCGCATCCAACGGCGCAAGCCCGGTGCGGCGACGTTGCGCAACACACCGGTACGGGTGCTGGCCTACGACCTGCTTGAACAGGAGGGCGCGGATCTGCGCGGACTGCCGTTGCAGCAACGGCGCATGCGCCTCGCCGAAGTCATCGGCGCACTGGGCGACACGCGTATCCAGCTCTCGCCCGAAGTTCCCGCCGATGACTGGTCGCAGGCTGCAGCACTGCGGGAAGCAGCACGCGAGCGTGGTGTCGAAGGATTGATGGTGAAGCGGCGCGCATCGGCTTACCAGTCCGGACGACGACGTGGCGACTGGTGGAAATGGAAAGTCGATCCACTCACCATCGATGCCGTGCTGTTGTACGCGCAGGCGGGACACGGGCGGCGCAGCACGCTGTACACCGACTACACTTTCGGGATCTGGGACGGCGACACGCTGGTGCCAGTAGCCAAGGCTTACTCGGGTCTGGACGACAAGGAGATCCTTGCCCTCGATCGCTGGATCCGCGCCAACACGCGTGAGCGCTTCGGGCCTGTACGCAGCGTGCGCGCCGAACAGGTATTCGAACTCGGATTCGAAGCGGTCAACCGCAGCAGCCGGCACAAGTCCGGCATCGCCGTGCGTTTTCCGCGCATCCTGCGCTGGCGGCACGACAAACCGGCCAGTGAGGCCGACCAGCTGGCCACCCTGCAGGCGCTGGCACGATGACCCGCAGCGAGGCGCTGCGCCGGCTGGAAGACTGGTTCGCAGCGCGAGGCTGGCGCTCACTGCCGTTCCAGCGCGCGATGTGGCGGCACTATCTCGCCGGCGAATCCGGGTTGCTGCATACGCCCACCGGCAGCGGCAAGACGCTGGCGATGTTCGGTGGCCCCCTGCTGCAGGCGATGATCGATCCGCCGTCGGCTCCCCGCCGCGCAAGTGCGGTGCGTCCGCTGCAGGTGCTGTGGGTCACGCCCTTGCGCGCATTGGCCAGCGACACTGCACGTGCACTGCAGACCGTGGTCGATGGACTGGGACTGGGCTGGCGCGTCGGGCTGCGCAGTGGCGACGCCAGCAGCCACGAACGCCGACAGGCACGCGAGGGCCGTGTCGATGTGCTGGTGACTACGCCGGAATCATTGGCGCTGCTGCTGAGCTATCCGGATACGCTGCCGCGCATGCGCCAGCTGCGCTGCGTGGTGGTGGACGAATGGCACGAACTGCTGGGCAACAAGCGCGGCGTGCTGCTGCAGTTGAACCTGGCGGTGCTGCGCGGCGCCGCCCCCGCGCTGCAGCTGTGGGGGCTGTCGGCCACGCTGGGCAATCTTGCCCAGGCGCGCGACGTGCTGCTGCCCGACCGTCCGGACGCACCGACCGTGCAAGGCGTCCGCCCGCGCCCGATCACGGTACGCAGCCTGCTGCCCGAACCGGGCGAACGTTTTCCGTGGGCGGGGCATCTTGGCCTTGCACAGCTGCCGCGTGTGCTGGACGCGCTGATGCAGGCGCGCAGCAGCCTGTTGTTCACCAACACCCGCGCGCAGGCCGAACTGTGGCACCAGGCGTTGGCCGCGGTCTGGCCGGAAGACCCGCAAACGCTGGCGCTGCACCACGGCTCGCTGGATCCGGCGCTGCGCCAGCAGGCGGAGGACGGCCTGCGTGCAGGCGCCCTGCGCTGCGTCGTCGCCACATCCAGCCTCGACCTGGGCGTGGATTTTCCGGAGGTCGAACAGGTGCTGCAGCTGGGCAGCCCGAAGGGCGTGGCACGCCTGCGGCAACGCGCAGGCCGCGCGCGCCATCGTCCCGGTACCAGCGGCGCTGTCCTGTGCATTCCCAGCCACGCGCTGGAACTGGCCGAGTACGCGGCCGTGCGCCGCGCGTTGCGTGAAGGCGTGGTCGAAGCACGGCGACCGCCGACGCTGTCGCTGGATGTACTGGCCCAGCATGCGGTCAGCCGCGCGCTCGCCGGCGGCTTCGACAGCGATGCGTTGCTGGCGCAGGTACGACGCACCCATGCCTTCGCCGCACTTGCTGATGATCAGTGGCAGGCGGTGCTGACATTCATCGTGCAGGGCGGCCAGGCGTTGGCCCAGTACCCCGATTTCCACAAGGTGGTGCAGGACGCCGATGGCCACTACCGCATGCATGATCGCCGCCAGGCGCTGCGCCACCGGTTGTCGATCGGCACCATCAGCAGCGATGGCAGCGTTCGCGTGCAGTTCCTGCGCGGCGGAGGCCTGGGCGCGGTGGAGGAACAGTTCGCCAGCCGTCTGCGCCGCGGTGATCGTTTCCAGTTCGCGGGCCGCCTGCTTGAGCTGGTGCAGCTGCGCGACATGACCGCCTTCGTGCGGCTGGCGCGCGGAGCTGGCGACGGCGTTGTGCCGCGCTGGCAGGGTGGCCAACTGCCGTTGTCGATGGCGCTCGGGCACGAACTGGAAGCGGTCCTGTCAGGGGCCGACGCGAGTGCCGAATCACGCTGGCTGGCACCGCTGCTGGCACTGCAGGAGCAGCTGTCCGCACTTCCGGGGCGGGACCGCCTGCTGGTGGAGGAGGTGCGGCGCCGTGAGGGCCAGTTCCTGTTCGTGTTTCCGTTTGCCGGCCGTCACGTTCACGAGGCACTGGCCGCGCTGCTGGCACTGCGCCTCACGCGCCTGCAGCGCAACAGCATCGGCTATGCGGTGAACGACCACGGCCTGGTGCTGGCACCGGCACAGGCGGTCGATCTGGACGCGCAGCAGTGGCCGGCCCTGTTCACCACCGATCAACTGCTCGATGACCTGCGCGCTGCGGTGAACCTCGGTGAGCTGGCACGCCGCCAGTTCCGTGGCATCGCACGCGTAGCGGGCCTGCTGGTCCCCAGCCTGCCGGGCGGTATGCCGCGTTCGCTGCGCCAGCTGCAGGCCTCGGCAGGCCTGCTGTACGACGTGCTGCGCGAGCACGATCCCGACCATCTGCTGCTGGCATTGGCCGAACACGAAGTGCTGCACGACAGCCTGGACCTTCCCGGCCTGCAGCAGGTACTGGCGAGGATCGGTACACAGTCCCTTTCGGTACAGCGCCCTTCATCACTCACACCGCTGGGTTTTCCGCTGTGGGCCGAGCGGCTGCGCGGGCAGTTCAGCAACGAAGACTGGCGGACCCGCGTGCAGCGCGCCGCACACCAGCTGGAACGCCGCCATGGCCGATGAACTTCCGCTGCTGCTGGCCGGCGAGCCGATGATTGTTGCCGGCACGCGCGCACTGTACTGGCCAGCGCGGCAGGCGCTGCTGATCGCCGACCTGCACCTGGGCAAGGCCGATGTGTTCCGCCGCGCGGGAATCGCGCTGCCGAGTGGCGGCACTTCGGAAGACCTGCAACGACTGCAGGTGTTGCTGGACGAGCATGCCTGTCGCGAACTGTGGATTCTCGGCGACATCCTGCATGGGCCAGCGCATCGCGCAGCGTGGTACCAGCAGTGGCTGGGCTGGCGCGAACGGAATGCCAGGCTGGACGTTCATGTGCTGCGCGGCAATCACGACCGTCAGCTGCCGCATGCCCAACTGCAGGTGCAGATCCACGAGGAAGCGCGACTGCCGCCATTCCTGCTCCGCCATGAACCAACACCGGATGCGGCGTTGCACGTGATCGCGGGGCATCTGCATCCGCAGGTTGCATTGCCTTCGCTGCGCCGGCGCTTTCCCGCCTTCTGGCTGCGCGAGCGGATCACGGTCCTGCCCGCGTTCTCCGCGTTCACCGCTGGCATCGTTCCTGCACCGGCACGCGGCGAGCGCATGCTGGCCTGCGTGGAAGGCAGCCTGGTGCAACTGCCAGCGCCGTGACTCAGGCCGGGCGGATGTCCAGCTCCTGCATCACGCGGAAATCCGGCGTGTCATCGTCACGCCGCCGCGGCAGTGCCCGGATCGCCGCAAGCATCTCCTGCGCACAGGCGCGGATACGCGCGTGATGCTCCTGCGATGCATGGCTGATCAGGCTGCCGACATGGAACTCGAACACGTCCTCCAGTACGTCGGGCTGGTCCTCGTGCAGCATCTGCAGCAGTCCGCGCAGCTTGCAGATTTCCGATTCCAGCTCTTCGACCGCGAACAACATGGCGTCCTCCTCTTCAACATCAGGCGGCGCGTCCGGGCCGCAACAGGCCGCAACGGCAGGACCGCCCGGGCCACGCGCGATGTTGATCACGGAAAGGAAAACGGGCGACGCGACGTTTGCGTGCTCCCTTCTTCTCGCATATCCGCAGTGAGGCAACCGTTAATTCACGTGACGACGCGGCTTCATGCGAGTGCTTTTGCCGTGCTGATGCGGCGTGGCTCGGCAACATCGGCCAGTGCATCGATGAAGGCAGGATCGAGTGCCAGCGAACCGAACCAGCCGTGCTGGGTGCCGCTGAGCACGCGCAGCATGTGCCCACGGCCACCGGGCAGCCGCCCCATCGGTCCCAGCAGCACGTCGCGGGCCTTCGCCCACACATCACGATCGGATTGGAACAGCGGCGTCAGCCAGCGGCTCCAGCGCTGGTATACGGCCACGTGCGCACGCCGCTGCGCCTGGTAGGCCTGCAGCGCGATCGCACCGCCGCCGTGCGCGCGCAGCGCATCACGCAGCGCCAGGGCATCCAGCAGCGCCATGTTCACGCCCTGCCCCAGTTGCGGGCTCATCGCATGCGCGGCGTCACCGGCCAGCACCATGCGGCCGTGATGCCAGCGTTTCATCACCGCATCGCGATAGACCGCGCGCGCCATCTGGCCGGGGTCGCGCAGATGGGCGAAGCGTGCAGCGGCCTGCGGCCACAGCGCGTGCAGTTCCTCCAACCAGGCTGGCATGCCATCGCTATGCCAACGCTCGAAGTCGGCACGTGGCAGGCTCCAGAAGAAGCTCAGGCGCGGCGTGTCATCACCGGGGCGCGTGCCGACGGGCAGCAGCCCGATCATCTTGCGCGCGGCCACATAGCGTTGGCGCAGCTCCTGCACGTGCGGCCAGTCTTCGGCCGGCAGCAGGCACCACAGCGCCCCCCAGGGATACACACGGTCCAGCCCGGCACCACCGGCGATGGTGGCGCGCAGCGTCGATGCGGCGCCATCGGCGGCCACCACCAGGTCGAACGGGCCATGCGTGCGCCCATCGCTGTCGCGCAGACGGCCGTGTTCGGCATCCACCTCGGCAATCGTGGTACCGGCATGCAGCTGGCCCTCGCCCGCGCGCGCCTCGTCCAGCAGCGAGAACAACGCGCCACGCTGCATGCCAAGGCCGTGAAGACGCGCATCCAGGCCGTCGTAGCGCATGTCCATCACTGCGCGCTCGCACGGCGTATCGCCATACAGGCGATGCACAGGCGCGGCATGCGCGCGCACTGAATCTAGCAGTCCCATCTGCCACAGCACCTGCAGGCCGCTGGGCTGCAGCAGGAAGCCGGCGCCCACCGGCCCCGGCGTGGGCACGCGTTCGAAGATCTCCACCTCGTGGCCGTCACGGGTGAGCAGGATGGCCAATGCCTGGCCAGCGGTGCCGTAGCCGATCACGGCGATGCGCAGTCGTTCCGTCATGGCCGCATTGTGCCCGACGCGGGTGGATCGCGAACGGGCCGCGGGCAATCCGCGCAAAAAAAACCCCGCCGGAGCGGGGTTTTCAACGCACTGTCGAGTGGATCACTCGGCCGGCGTGATGTTCGAAGCCTGGGCACCCTTCGGGCCCTGGGTCACGTCATAGGTGACACGCTGGCCTTCCTGCAGGCTGCGGAAGCCCTTGGAGTTGATGGCGGAGAAGTGCGCGAACACGTCGGCGCTGCCATCCTCCGGCGAGATGAAGCCAAATCCCTTGGCGTCGTTGAACCACTTGACGGTACCGTTCGGCATGGTGATGCGAGACCTTATGCAATGAATGGGTGGTGTACGCTGAACCCGCGCACAAGCTGAGTATGCAAAGCTTGCTCAGCGAAGACAATCACCCCCGTGCCAATTCGCCCACCAGTTCCGGAAGTCCGTTGCTGGCCGCCTGCACGTTGGCCAGCACTTCGGCCATCGTGATCTCCTCGCCGTCCCCACAGCCGGCAGCCCAGTTGGCGATGATCGCCAGGCAGGCGTAATCAAGCCCCAGCTCCCGTGCCAGCGCGGCTTCCGGCATACCGGTCATGCCCACCAGGTCGCAGCCATCGCGGCGCATGCGGGCGATTTCGGCGATGGTTTCCAGGCGCGGGCCCTGCGTTGCGCCGTAGCAGCCACCGTCATGGACCGTGACACCGGTCACTTTGGCCGCGGCCAGGATCTTGCTGCGCAGCATCGGCGTGTACGGATGGCCGAAATCGACGTGGAGCACGTCGCTGCCCTCTTCTTCACAGAGGGTGCTGATGCGGCCCCAGGTGTAGTCGATGATCTGGTCCGGGCAGGCCAGCACGCGCGGACCGAAGTCGTCGCCGATGCCACCCACCGTGTTCAACGCAAGCACCCGCCGCGCACCGATCTGCTGCAATGCGGCCAGGTTGGCGCGATAGTTGATCTTGTGCGGCGGCAGCGAATGGCCTTCACCGTGGCGAGCCAGGAAGGCCACCCGATGGCCCAGCAATGTCCCTACGCGCACCGGACCGGACGGCTTGCCGAAGCGCGTATCAACCTCGTGGGTCTGCACATCATCCAGCTTGGCCAGGTTGTAGACACCGGTACCGCCGATCACGGCCAGGGCGATCTGTTGCATTCGAAGCACTCCATGAAAAGACGAACGCCGGCACCCGAGGATGCCGGCGGTGGAAGAAGACACGCCGCGGGCGGCTGTGCCGTTATTCCTTCATCGCGTAGATGGCCGGCACGCAGCGCAGGGTTTCGTTGACGTCCATGCCGAAGCCGAACACGTAGCGGTCCGGCAGTTCGATGCCGGCGTAGTCGGCAACCACGTCCGGCAGCGCGCGGTCGTGCTGCTTCACGGTCATCGCGGCGATGCGCACGTCGGTCGCGCCCTGCTCCAGGCACCAGGTACGCACGCCCTGCAGGGTGTAGCCTTCGTCTAGGATGTCGTCGACCAGCAGCACGCGGCGGCCGAACAGCGAGGTGGCTGGCTTGTGCTTCCAGACCAGGTCGCCGCCGGTGGTTTCACCACGGTAGCGGGTCGCGTGCAGGTAATCGAACTGCACGTCCTGGCCGCGTGCGCCCAGTTCCAGCGCCAGCTGGCCGGCAAACGGCAGCGCGCCGTGCATGATGGACAGGAACAGCGGCACCTCGCCCTTGTAATCGCGCGCGATGGCGTCGGCGATACCAGCGATGGCCTTGTCGATGGTGGGGCGGTCGACCAGCAGGTCAGCCTGGGCCAGGGCCTGGGAAATGGTGAGGTTGGGCATCAGACGGTTCTTCCAAGGGTTTCAAGCAAATGGGATTGGGTGTCGCCATGGCGGGCATCGGCCAACAGGCCGTCCCAACCAAGCGCGCCGCGACCGAGCAGGCCCAGCAGCGCAGCAGTATTGAGGGAGCGTCCCTGCACCGCGTGCAGGGCTTCATCGACCAGTTCGGGGTGGCAGACCAGCACCACGTCGCAGCCGGCATCCAGGTGCGCGTGCACGCGTGCCGGCACACCGCCGGCACTGTGCGAAGCAGCCATGCCGATGTCGTCGGAGAACACCACGCCGCGGAAGCCGAGCTCGCCACGCAGGATGTCCTGGATCCAGCGCGGGGAATAGCCGGCCGGCTCAGGCGCAACCTGCGGATAGACCACGTGCGCCATCATCACCGCGTCGGCACCGGCGGCGATGCCGGCCTGGAACGGCACCAGATCCTGCGCGCGCAGCTCATCGAGCGCACGCGGATCGATCGCGGTATCCACGTGGGTATCTTCCAGCACGGTGCCGTGACCGGGGAAATGCTTGAGCGTGGCCGCCATGCCGACCGCGTGCATGCCGCGCACGTAGGCGGCAGTGAACGCGGCAACCACCTGCGGGTCTTCACTGAAGGCACGGTTGCCGATGGCGCGGTTGCCACGACCGAGATCGACCACCGGCGCAAAACTCAGGTCCAGGCCGCTGGCCCGCACTTCGCTGGCCATCAGCCAGGCGTGCTGCTCGGCCAGGGCCAGCGCCTGCTGCGGGTCGGTGGCGTACAGCGCACCGATGTCCTGCAGCGGCGGCAGCTCGCTGTAGCCTTCGCGGAAACGCTGCACACGGCCGCCTTCCTGGTCCACGCAGATCAGCTGCGGGCGCGGGGCGGCGGCACGGATCGCCGCGCTCAGATCGGTCACCTGCTGGCGCGAGGCGAAGTTGCGCTTGAACAGCACCACTCCGGCCACGGCATCGTGCTGCAACCAGTCACGCTCCTGGGCAGTCAGTTCGGTGCCGGCAACGCCGATCAGCAGCATGGTCGATCTCCACAACACGCGCCCGCATGGCGCAGTGCCGCATTGTCGCAGAACCGGCCGACAGGCGCAGTGGTCAGAAAAAGGGGACGGAGGGGATTAAGCCGCAATCGGCCCCTACGGGCTGGATACGTCTTAATTCCCTCCGTCCCCTTTTCGGATCCGGTCAGACCTTGCAGCCGTCCGGGCCGCAGGCCTCGTCTCCGTCAGCCGAAGCTGCCGGAGCGCCCTGTTCGGCAGCGATCTGGCGCAGCGCGTTGGCGAAGGCCTCCGGCGGCTGCGCCCCGGAAATGGCCCACTTTCCATCGATGACGAAGGTCGGCACCGAGGAAATGCCCAGCGCATGGGCCTGCGCCAGCTTGGCTTCGACCTCGGCCAGGCCGCGGTCGGAGGCCAGCATCTGCGCGATTTCACCCGCGTCGAGGCCGCCAGCCACGCCGGCCTTGATCAGCACCGAGGGGTCCGCCAGGTTCTGGCCATGCTCGAAGTGGGCGCGGAACAGCGCTTCGCCGACCGCATCCTGCACGCCGTGCTGGCCGGCCAGCCACAGCACCCGGTGCGCCGGCAGCGTGGTCACCCGCACCTGGCCCTGGCCGAAGTCCATCGGCAGGCCTTCTGCACGCGCAGTGGTCTGGGTCTGGCCGAGGATCTGCTCGGTCCGCTCGACGCCACCGAACTTGCGCACGTAGGCCTCGCGCAGCGGAACCGGGGTGGCGTCCGCGTCCGGATCCAGCTGGAACGGCTGCCAATGGATGTCGAGTTCAGGCGCGTCCGCGCCCAGCAACTGCACACCCTGCTGGAAACGATGCTTGCCAATCCAGCACCAGGGGCAGACCACGTCGGAGTAGATGTCGATTCTCATCCCCTCCACATGGGGGCCGACACCTTCGATAAAAGGGGACGGAGGGGATTAAGTCGCTTTCCGCACAGATGGGGTAAAGGCGACTTAATCCCCTCCGTCCCCTTTTTCTGGATTCACCACTGTGAATAGGGGTGGTTGGCGAGCGCGACGTTGTAGTAGCGGGCGTCGTCGGTGACTTCGGTACCAACCCAGTCCGGCAGGTCGATAGCCTGGTCAGCGCTGTCCAGCTCAACCTCAGCCACCACCAGGCCGGCGTTGTCGCCGAGGAACTCGTCCACTTCCCAGGTCAGGCCGGCGTACTCGACCAGATGGCGGCGCTTGTCGATCAGGCCACCCACGCACAGCGCCAGCAGTGCGCGGGCATCGTCCACCGGGATCGGATAGTCGAACTCCTGGCGGGTGTGGCCGATGGTGCGCGACTTCAGGTTCAGCGCGGCATGGTCGCCTTCGATGCGCACGCGCACCGAGGCGTTCTGGGTGCCGCGGTCGAGCGCGCCCAGGTCGTTGATGTAGCCCTGCGCCATCGGGATCACCCGGTGCGCGGCAGTGCGCCAGCCATCACTGCTGACGAGGAATTTGCGTTCGATTTCGATGCCCATCGCACCATTATGCGCGATGGGCATGACAGCCGTTCAGCGCTTCTCGAACACCGCGATGCTTTCCACGTGCGCGGTATGCGGGAACATGTCCATGGCGCCGGCGCTGACCAGGGTGAAGCCCTGCTCGTTGACCAGGTAGCCGGCATCACGCGCCAGCGAGCCCGGGTGGCAGCTGACGTAGACGATGCGCTTGAACTGCTTCAGCGGCAGCTGCTGCAGCACTTCGATCGCGCCCGAACGCGGCGGGTCCAGCAGCAGCTTGTCGAAGCCCTGGCGCATCCACGCCGTGCTGCGCTGGTCCTGGGTCAGATCGGCGCTGAAGAACTGGGCATTGGCCAGGCCGTTGCGCTCGGCATTCTCTCGGGCGCGGGCGACAAGGCCGGCATCGCCTTCCACACCCACCACTTCGCGCACACGGCGGGCCAGCGGCAGGGTGAAATTGCCCAGGCCGCAGAACAGGTCCAGCACGCGCTCGTCCTCACCCGGCTCCAGCAGATCCAGGGCATGGGCGATCATCTTCTCGTTGAGCTTGGCGTTGACCTGGATGAAGTCCAGCGGACGGAACGCCAGCTCCACGTCCCACGGCGCAAGCCGGAACGACAGCGGCACGCCCTGCCCGTCCAGCGGCTGCACGGTATCCACGCCACCGGACTGCAGGTAGATCACGAAGCCATGCTGCTGGCCGAAGGTGGCCCAGGCGGCACGATCGGCATCGCTCAGGGGCTGCAGGTGGCGCACGGTCAGGACCACGGCCTGGTCACCGGCGATGAATTCGATCTGCGGGATGTCGCGCTTGCCATCAAGCGACTCGATGAAGGTCGACAACGCCTCGACCTTGGTGCCGATTTCCGGGATCACGGTCAGGCACTGGCTGAGATCGGCCACGAATCGCGGGTCCTGTTCACGGAAACCGACCAGGGTCTTGTCCTTCTTCTCGACCCGGCGCACCGAGAAGCGGCCCTTGCGGCGGTAGCCCCAGCTCTCACCGACCAGCGGCGCCAGCACAGTGCCCGGCTTCACGTGGCCGATGCGCTCCAGGTTGTCCATCAGCACGCGCTGCTTGGCGACGATCTGCTGGTCTTCGTCCAGGTGCTGCAGCACGCAGCCAGCGCAGGTGCCGAAGTGCGGACACTTCGGGGTGACGCGCTGCGGCGAGGCCTTCAGCACTTCCACCGTACGCGCTTCGTCGAAATGGCGGCTACGGGCGGTCTGTTCAGCCATGACCACCTCACCCGGCAGGGCGCCGCTGACGAAGGTGACCTTGCCACCCTCGCCTTCACGGCGGGCGACGCCGCGACCATCATGGCTGAGGTCGAGGATTTCGGTCTGGAACGGGGTACGGTCGATGCGGGAACGGGATCGGGCCACGTGGCGACAGGCTGCGGGCAAAAATGGGCGCGTATTGTCGCAGATCCTGACCGGCAGGGTCCGGACCCGCTTGCGCCCGCCGCCGCCGTGCTTGATGATTACAGCAGCTGACATGGAGGCAGCCCTGATGCAGATGACCCCGCGGGCCAGCCGGCCCCGCTTCCTGCTTGTCGAGGACGACATCATCAGCCGCGGTTTTTTCAAAGCGGCGTTGGAAACGTTACCGGCGGACGTGGACACCGCAGACTCGTTGGCCAGTGCCCTGGCCAGCGCCGAGCCCGGCGCGCATGATCTGTGGCTGATCGACGTCAACCTGCCTGACGGCAACGGTGCGCAGTTGTTGCGCGAACTGCGCCGTTCACACCCCGATACGCCGGCGTTGGCGCATACCGCCGACGGTGATACCTCCATTCATGCCCGCCTGCGCGAGGCCGGGTTCAGCGACACCCTGGTCAAGCCACTGGGCCGCGACCAGTTGCTGAAGGCCGTGCGCCGCGCCCTGGTCAACAGCCCCGCCGGGATCGTCATGGCACAGGTGCCGGCGGCGGTCGAGCTGCAGGTCCAGGACTGGGATGAGACGGCGGCGCTGGCCGCGCTCAATGGCCAGCGCAACCATTTGATCGCCCTGCGCGAGTTGTTCCTGGCCGAATTGCCGGGCGTGCGCGATGCGGTCGAGCAGGCGGTGGACCAGCACGACGAGCGCCAGCTGCGCAGCCAGTTGCACCGGTTGCAGGCCAGCTGCGGGTTCGTGGGCGCGGCACGTCTGGCCCGTGCGGTGCGCCAGTTGCATCATGCGCCGGAGTCCGGTCAGGCCCAAGCGGGATTCCGCGCAGCGGTAGCTGCCCTGCTGCATTGAGGGTTGCTCGGCAGGGCTGCGCCCTGCACCCGCCCAAGCTTCAAGCCAGGGCAACGTCAAAGGCCAGAGCCAGAGCGGCTCTGGTTTTCTGCTTGTTGGGCGGGGCGGTGTGGGTTGGCAGGACACGCCGTAAACCCGTCCATGGGGGCTCGATGGCGCCATCCATGGCGCCAACGGTCCTGCCAACCCACACCGCCCCGCCCCCGACAGATTCCGTGTGACGGCTGGTAGATCCACGCCATGCGTGGATGAATCTCTGTCAGATATCGAATTCCAAATTGGGGTCAGATCCGTTTCCCTTCGGAAAACGGATCTGACCCCATGCCATTCCGACAGCTCGCGAGAAACTGTCGAAGGCGGGGTGGGTCCGGTTGAGGGGGCGTGAGCCGCATGGATGCGGCGACCGAGCTTACATGGACGTACTTGCAGCGGCCCCCGCAACCGGACCCACCCCGCCTACCCACGGATAGCCAGCTTCTGCTGTTGACGTTGATTCGGCAGGTGCAGGGCTGCAAGCCCTGCCGAACACCCCTCAACGCTTGGGAGCGAGCTGCTCGAGCATTTCCCAGGACTTCAGTCCTCGTGGCCCGAGGTGATGGGCCAGCACCCGCCGCATCGGCAGGCGCAGGCTGGCCAGGTCGGCGGCATCGGGCTCTTCATCGGCGGCCAGCGCCAGCAGCGCCGAGCCGGTCGCGGCTGCGCGGCGTTCGCCAGCGCGCTCGCTGAGCAGGCGCTGCGCGCCCTCCTGTGGGTCCAGTTCGTAGCGCGCGGCCGGGTCGATCGGCTGACCGTCGCTGGCACTGTCCAGCTCAAAACCCAGGCCCAGCGAGGTCAGCAGCTCGCGTTCGAACCGGCGCAGGGTCCAGGCCAGGCCCGCCCCCACTCCCAGTCGCGCACGCGCTTCGCCGTAGGCCAGGTACAGCTCCGGCAGCGGGTCCTGGCGCGGGGCCAGGCGCAGGGTCAGTTCACTCAGGTAGAAGCCGGCCAGCATCGCCTGACCAACCAGACGCGGTGCCGCGTCCAGCGCCTCGGCGCCACGCAGCTGGGCCAGCTCACCGCGCTGCAATGCGCTGAAGCGGATCCACTGCAGTGGCTGCAGGGCGGCGCGCAGCACCTGGCCCTTGGCAGTGGACACGCCGCGCGCGAGCACGCCGATGCGGCCATGCTGCGCGCTCAATACCTCGACCAGCAGGCTGGTCTCACGGTAGGCCCGTGCATGCAGCACGAAGCCGGTGTCGTCCTCGATCAGCATCGAAGCGACCGTTCCGGGTTACTCGTAACCGAAGGCCTTCAGTGCGGCCTCGTCGTCGGACCAGCCTTCACGCACGCGCACCCAGGTTTCCAGGAACACCTTGGCCCCGAACAGACGCTCCATCTGCAGGCGGGACTTGGCCCCGATTTCCTTCAGGCGGGTACCACCCTTGCCGATCACGATGGCCTTCTGGCCCTCGCGCTCGACCCAAATCACCGCACCGATGCGCAGCAGGTTGCCATCTTCGGTGAAGCGTTCGATTTCCACGGTGGTGGCATACGGCAGCTCTTCGCCCAACTGGCGCATCAGCTGTTCACGCACCAGTTCGCCGGCCAGGAAGCGCTGGCTGCGGTCGGTGATCTCGTCTTCGCCGAACATCGGCGGCGCTTCCGGCAGCAGTGCCAGCACGTCGCGCACCAGCGCTTCCAGACCGTTGCGCTTCTGCGCCGAGATCGGATGCACGGAGGAGAAGTCGCGGCCGGCGGTGACTTCCTGCAGGAACGGCAGCAGCGCGCCCTTGTCCTTCAGTCGATCGATCTTGTTGACCACCAGCACCACCGGGATGCCGGCGTCACGCAGCACGTTGAACGCCAGGCTGTCTTCTTCGTCCCAACGACCCGCTTCGATCACCAGCAGGCCGGCGTCGACGCCTTCCAGCGATCCGCGCGCGGCGCGGTTCATCACCCGGTTCATCGCCCGCTTCTGCACCTTGTGCAGGCCGGGGGTGTCGACCAGCACCAGCTGGCCTTCCGGATAGGTGGCGATGCCCAGCAGGCGATGGCGCGTGGTCTGCGGACGATTGGAGACGATGCTGACCTTGGCGCCGACCAGGGCATTGGTCAGGGTCGACTTGCCCACGTTCGGGCGGCCGATGACGGCCACGCTGCCGCAATGATGGGGAGTTTGTTCGCTCACTTGGAATCCAGTTGTTCTAGGACGGCCGCAGCCGCCTGTTGTTCGGCAAGCCGCCGCGAGGCGCCTTCGCCCTCGGTGCTGGCGGCCGGGTCGGCTACGATGCAGCGTACCCGGAAGTGTTTGGCATGGTCGTCACCGGATTCTGACACCAGTTCATACTGCGGCAACGCCTTCTGTCGGGCCTGCAGCCATTCCTGCAGGCGGGTCTTGGGGTCCTTCTCGGGCCGGCCGGAGGCCGGCAATGCCTCGATCGAAGCGCTGAACCAGGGCAGTACCACCGCCCGGCAGGCCTCGAAGCCGGCATCCAGGTAGATCGCGGCCACCACGGCTTCCACCGCATCGGCCAGGATCGAGTCGCGACGATGACCGCCGGACTTCATTTCGCCCGGGCCCAGGGTCAGCCGTTCGCCCAGTTCCAGGGTGCGCCCGATCACCGCCAGCGCGCCTTCACGCACCAGCTCGGCACGGGCACGGGTCATCGCGCCTTCGTCAGCCTTGGGCCAGCGCCGGTACAACGCCTCGGCCGCCATCATGTTGACGATGCTGTCGCCGAGGAACTCCAGGCGCTCGTTGTGCGGCGCACCGGCACTGCGATGCGTCAGCGCCTGCTTGAGCAGGGCCGGGTCGCTGAAGGCATGACCGATCAGGTCGCCACGTTGGATGAATTTACTGGGCACCGCTTCGTGTCAGGTCCTGGGAAGAATCGAATTTGCCAACCACATCGAGGTTGCCGACCAGCGGCCGGCGCACTTCGTAGTTGACCTTGAGGGTCCAGCCATTGTCGCGGCGATCAAACTTGACGTTGGCCGGCTTCACGTTGTCCGAGTAGTTGATGTACAGGCGCTTGAAGAACAGGTCCTGGATCCGCGACGGCTCCATGCTGCCCACGCCCGGCTCGTTGGCCAGGCTCTTCATCGCCGAGCGCACCGCGTAGTACTCCTGGTACATCGGGAACAGCTTCATGCCGATGTAGAGGAAGAAACCAACCACGATCAGGACCGCCAGGAACGAGGTCAGGGTCATGCCACGCTGCGTGTTCATCGTCTTCATTGCGCTCTCCCCAGATACGCGTTGGATGTAAAAATACTCAGTTGATGCCTGATCAGTTGATGCTCGAGCCGATCCGCGACGGCTCGAAGCCATCCTTGCAGAACCAGCCCTGGCAGTTGAGCCAGATCAGGAACGCCTTGCCGCGCAGGTTCTCTTCCGGCAGCAGGCCCCAGAAACGACCATCGTCGCTGTTGTCGCGGTTGTCGCCCATCACCAGGTACTTGCCGGCGGGCACGGTCCACTGGCCCTGGCCGCGCGGATAGTCGGTCTCCAGCACGGTATGGGTACGGCCCGGGAGGTGCTCGACCAGCAGGTTGGCACCTTCGCCCTGGCCCTTGTGGCCGGCGTAGATACCCTTGTTGTCGTACTTCAGCGGCTCGCCGTTGAGGATCACGCCGTCGCCTTCGAAGACCACGGTGTCGCCCGGCACGCCGATCACGCGCTTGATGAAGTTCTCGCCCTTGGCCGGATCCTGGTCGCTATGGCCCGGGAAGTGGAACACCACCACGTCACCGCGCGACGGTTCACCGACCGGCACGAACTTGGTGTTGCTGATCGGCAGGCGCAGGCCATAGGAGAACTTGTTGACCAGGATGAAGTCGCCGATCAGCAGGTTCGGCATCATCGAGCTGGACGGAATCTTGTACGGCTCGGCGATGAAGCTGCGCACGATCAGCACGATCGCCAGCACCGGGAAGAACGCACGCGAGTAGTCCACCAGCACCGGCTCGGAATCGAGCAGGCCTGCGCGCTGGGCGCGGCGCTTGGCGAGGTACAGCTTGTCCGCGAGCAGGATCAGGCCCGAGGACAGGGTCAGCACGACCAGGAGGATCTCAAACAGTTTCATTCAGGGTCCTTTGCAACGTCACCAGACGACCGGCCCCGCAGGGCCGGTGCGGGCTTACTTGTTGTCCATCTGCAGCACGGCCAGGAACGCTTCCTGCGGGATCTCCACACGGCCGACCTGCTTCATGCGCTTCTTGCCTTCCTTCTGCTTTTCCAGAAGCTTCTTCTTGCGCGAAACGTCGCCACCATAGCACTTGGCCAGCACGTTCTTGCGCATGGCCTTGACCGTGGTACGGGCGATGATCTGCGAGCCGACGGCAGCCTGGATGGCCACGTCGAACTGCTGGCGCGGGATCAGGTCCTTCATCTTGTCGCACAGCTCGCGGCCGCGGCGATCGGCGTGACTGCGGTGCACGATCAGCGACAGCGCATCGACCTTGTCACCGTTGATCAGTACGTCGACGCGCACGAACGGGCCGGCATCGAAGCGCACGAAGTGGTAGTCCAGCGACGCATAGCCACGGCTGACCGACTTCAGCTTGTCGAAGAAGTCCAGCACCACTTCGGCCATCGGCAGCTCATAGCTGATCTGCACCTGGCTGCCCAGGTAGTTGATGCCGATCTGGCTGCCACGCTTTTCTTCGCACAGCTTGATGATGTTGCCGATGTACTCCTCGGGGGTGAGCACGTTGGCACGGATGATCGGCTCGCGGATCTCCTCGACATGGTTCACCGGCGGCAGCTTGGCCGGGTTGTCCATGTTGATGATGGTGCCGTCGGTCTTCAGTACCTCGTACACCACCGTCGGCGCGGTGCTGATCAGGTCCAGGTTGTATTCGCGTTCCAGGCGCTCCTGCACGATCTCCATGTGCAGCATGCCGAGGAAGCCGCAGCGGAAACCGAAGCCCATTGCTTCGGAGCTTTCCGGCTCGAAGCGCAGCGCAGCATCGTTCAGGCGCAGCTTGTCCAGCGCTTCGCGCAGGTCCGGGTAGTCTTCGGCATCGACCGGGAACAGGCCGGCGAACACGCGCGGCTGCATTTCCTGGAAGCCCGGCAGCGGTTTCGGCGCCGGGTCGGCAGCCAGGGTGAGGGTGTCGCCGACCGGCGCACCGTGCACGTCCTTGATGCTGGCGGTGACCCAACCCACTTCACCGGCGCGCAGCGCCGGCAGCACCTTGCGCTTCGGGGTGAACACGCCGACGTTGTCGACCTGGTGGTTGCGGCCGGTGGACATCACCTGCAGCTTGTCACCGGCCTTGATCTCACCCTGCATCACGCGCACCAGCGAGACCACGCCCAGGTAATTGTCGAACCAGGAGTCGATGATCAGCGCCTGCAGCTTGTCGGTGTCACGCGGCTTCGGCGGCGGAATGCGGTGCACGATGGCTTCCAGCACGTCCTGCACGTTCAGGCCGGTCTTGGCGCTGACCGGCACGGCGTCGGCGGCATCGATGCCGATCACGGCCTCGATCTCGGCCTTGGCGCGCTCGATGTCGGCGGTGGGCAGGTCGATCTTGTTGATCACCGGCACCACTTCCAGGCCCTGCTCGACAGCGGTGTAGCAGTTGGCCACCGACTGCGCTTCCACGCCCTGGGCGGCGTCGACCACCAGCAGCGCGCCTTCGCAGGCGGCCAGCGAGCGGCTGACTTCATAGGAGAAGTCGACGTGGCCCGGGGTGTCGATGAAGTTCAGATGGTAGGTCTGCCCGTCCTTGGCCAGGTACGGCAGCGACACCGACTGCGCCTTGATGGTGATGCCACGCTCACGCTCGATCGGGTTGGAGTCGAGCACCTGCGCTTCCATCTCGCGGGCCTGGAGGCCGCCGCAGAGCTGGATGATGCGGTCGGCCAGCGTGGACTTGCCGTGGTCGACGTGGGCGATGATGGAGAAGTTGCGGATGTTCCGCATCGAATCAGAAGACATAGGTGGCGGCGGCGCGCGGCGTCGTCAGGGTAACGGTCGATTATCGCACGCCCGGGGCCCTGCCGCGAAAACGGCCTCATCGGGCCGGGGCCGGAATGGCCGAAGCCCCGCCAGGGCGGGGCTTCAGGGGAGCAGAGGTGGCCGCCAGAGCGGCCCCGGCAGGCCTTACTGGCCGGCCTTGACCGCCACGAAGGCGCTGTTGCCGTTGCCGGTACGTACCAGCAGCATCACCACATCGTCCTTCTTGTAGCTGGACAGCGCGCGGTTCAGGGCATCCACGCTGCCGACCGTGGTGCGGCCGACCTGCAGGATCACCATGCCCGGCGACAGGCCCGCGTCACGTGCCGCCTGGCCCTTGACCCCGGTGATGCGCACACCTTCGTTGCCGTCCAGGCCGAACTGCTTGCGCTGCGGCGCAGTCAGATCACTGACATCCAGGCCAAGCAGTGCATTGGCACCTGCCTGCGGCGCCGCATCGGGCTTGGGTCCTGCGGCCGTGCGGGCATTGCCCTGGCCGTCTTCGCTCAGCGCGGTCAGCGTGGCGCTCAGGTCACGCGGCTTGCCGTCGCGGATCACGCCCAGCGTGACCCGGCTGCCCGGCGCCATCGCACCGATCAGCGGCGGCAGGTCCGACCAGCTGTTGACCGGGCTGCCATTGACCGAGCGCACCACGTCACCGATCTGCACGCCGGCCTTTTCCGCCGCGCTGCCGGCCACGATCTGGTTGACCAGCGCGCCACGGCTGTCCGGCAGGCCCAGGCCCTGCGCCTTCAGCGCATCGATCGGCTCGACCACCGCGCCCAGCTGGCCACGGGTGACCTTGCCACTCTTCTTGATCTGCTCGACCGCGCTCATCGCCAGGTCGATCGGAATCGCGAAGCTGATGCCCATGTAACCGCCCGAGGCGGAGAAGATCTGCGAGTTGATGCCGACCACTTCGCCGCGGGTGTTCAGCAGCGGGCCGCCGGAGTTGCCCTGGTTGATCGCCACGTCGGTCTGGATGAACGGCACGTAGCGCTGATCAGCGCCACCGGTGCTGCGGCCCAGCGCGCTGACGATGCCGGCGGTGACCGAGTGGTCCAGGCCGAACGGCGAGCCGATCGCGACAACCCACTGGCCCGGCTTCAGGGTATTGGAATCGCCCACCCGCACGGTCGGCAGGTTCTTGCCGTCGATCTTCAGCAGGGCCACGTCGTACTGCTGGTCACTGCCCACCACCTTGGCGTTGAATTCGCGGCTGTCACCCAGCTTGACCTTCACCTCGCTGGCGTCAGCCACCACGTGGTAGTTGGTCAGCACGTAGCCGTCGGGCGAAATGATGAAGCCCGAGCCCATGCCGCGGCCCTTGATGCTGGGGCCACCGTCCTGCCCGCCCGGCCCCTGCCCCGGCATCGGGAAGTCAGGCCCGAAGAAGCGACGGAAGAATTCCGGCATGTCATCGTCGCCGCCCATCGGGCCACGCGAGGCCTGGCGGTTGTTGCGCACGATGGTGGTGTCGACGTTGACCACGCCCGGCCCGACCTGTTCGACCAGATGGGTGAAATCGGGCAGGCCGCTGACCAGCGGCTGCGCCGGCGCGCGCGGGGCTGCTGCAGCGGCGGCCTGGGGCTGGGCGGCAGGCGGCGCTGGCTGGGCACAGGCCACCAGCGGCAGGGTCAGGGCGAACAGGCCAATGGCCTGCGTGCGGAGTCGGGGAGTCATCGGACGGCAACCTCCGGGTCGGATGGAAAGAGGAATACGGGCCCCGCCGACGGCGGGGCGTGAAAGCGTCCGGCTCAGTCGCGCGGGCGCGGCGGCACCGGCAGGTCATCCTGCAGGCGCGGCTCGAACGGGTAGAACGCGGCACCACCGGCGTGGGCCGGGAAGCTGGCATTGAGCGCGCCACCGGCGGCGGGCGCCAGGCTGGAGCGCGGCCACGGTCGCGCCTGCAGGCCACCGACCTCACCGAACGGCAGGTTGCGGCTGGCGTTGGCCGGCACGCTCGGGGTCAACGGCGCCTGCGCGGCAGCCACGGCACGCTGCGGTACATCGTCACGCTGCGCGGCACGCGCGGCCTGCTGGCTGCGGGTCGCACTGGCACGGCGGGTGTCCTGGCGGCGGCCGGCAGCGGCCATCGCCACCGCCGGCGCAGCAGCCACCGCCATCGCTGCGGTATCCACCGAGGCTTCGGTGACCGGAGCCGGGGTGCCCGGTGCCGGCGCCAGCTCGGCCTGACTGGCGATCACCTGCGGCGCCAGCGGCTCGCCCGGCGTGGCCTCCTGCAGCTTCTCGCCGCCCATGAAAAGGGCCACTGCCGCCACCGAGGCGGCCAGTGCAGCACCACCGCCCCAGGCCCGCCAGCCGCTACGCCGCACCTGACGGCGCGGCTCCGCCTGTGGTGCGGGTTCGGCAGCAATGGCGGCGGCCACAGCGGCACCGAAGCCGACAGGCGCCAGCAGCGAGGCCTGGCCGCGCATCACGTCGCCGAGCAGCTGCCAGCGTTCCTGGCAGCCTGCCAGTTCGGGGTCATGTTCCATGCGGCGCAGCAGGAAGCGCGCTTCATCTGCGCCCAGCTCGCCATCGACCAGCGCCGACAGCTGCTCGCGGTGGCGCTGGTCCAGGCGCTGCCCGGCAGGGGATTGATGGTTCTGCGATTCGTTGAACGGATTACTGGTCATACGCGGCTCTTCTCACGGGTGGCGCTGCCGATGTCCAACAGCGGCCGGAGTTCGGTGTCGATCGCCTCGCGCGCCCGGAAGATCCGTGAACGCACGGTGCCGATCGGGCACCCCATTTTCTGCGCGATTTCGTCGTAACTCAGGCCTTCCACCTCGCGCAGGGTGATCGCCAGCCGGAGTTCTTCCGGCAGCGCGTTGACGGCCTTCATCACCGTCTGTTCCAGCTCCTGGCGCATCAACTCGCGTTCGGGCGTGTCGGTGTCGCGCAGGCGCGTCCCGCTGTCGAACTGTTCAGCATCGCCGATGTCGATGTCATCGGTCGGCGGGCGGCGATTGTGTGAAGCCAGGTAGTTTTTGGCGGTATTCACGGCGATTCGATGCAACCAGGTTGAGAACTGGGCATCGCCACGGAAACTTCCGATCGCGCGGTAGGCACGGATGAAAGTGTCCTGGGCGACGTCCTGACATTCGCTCCAGTCGGCGATGTAGCGACCGACCAAGGCCACGACCCGATGCTGGTACTTGCGCACCAGGACATCGAAGGCGGCACTCTCGCCGTGCTGCACGCGCCGGACCAGTTCCAGATCCAGCTCCTGAGGTGTATCAACATCGGCCATGAGGGGCCGCACTCCTGTCAGCCCAACCGACGTCGGGCAATGAGACTGCCAATCCCGGGAAAAGTTCAGTCGCCGATCACCTGGCGCCGCACCAGCTTTTAACCACCGTTCCGTTAGCGTCCCGGTTCCAGGCTCTGGATCCGGGGGCTCCACCCCCTGCTATTGGGATTTGACGCGGGGGAAACAACCTCTGGATCATAGCCGCTTCTCCATACACAACCGGATGGAACGTCCATGCTCTCAGGCTTCGATGGTCTCCGCTTCAGCCACTGGCTCCCCGAGATCCGCGACGACGGCGTGGTGGTCCTCTCCCTGGATCGTCAGGACAGCAGCGTCAACGCAATGTCGCAGGACGTGCTGCTGGAACTGGGCGACCTGCTTGAGCGCATCGCCATGGACCCGCCCAAGGGCGTGGTGATCCAGTCCCTGAAGAAGGCCGGCTTCATCGCCGGTGCCGACCTGAAGGAATTCCAGGAATTCGACCGCCGCGGCACCGTGAACGATGCCATCCGCCGTGGCCAGTCCACCTACCAGAAGCTGGCCGAGCTGCCCTGCCCGACCGTGGCGGCGATCCATGGCCACTGCCTGGGCGGCGGCACCGAGCTGGCGCTGGCCTGCCGCTACCGTGTGGCTTCGAATGACAGTTCGACCCGCATCGGCCTGCCGGAAACCCAGCTGGGCATTTTCCCGGGCTGGGGCGGCAGCGCGCGCCTGCCGCAGCTGGTGGGCGCACCGGCGGCGATGGACATGATGCTGACCGGCCGCACCCTGTCAGCCTCGGCTGCACGTGGCATCGGCCTGGTCGACAAGGTGGTGGCACCGGCGGTGGTGCTCGACACGGCCGTAGCGCTGGCGCTGTCCGGCACCACCCGCCCGTTCAAGCAGCGCGCGACGGCATGGGCGACCAACACCTGGCTGGCACGCACGCTGCTGGCGCCGCAGATGGTCAAGCAGGTCGCACGCAAGGCGAAGAAGGACCAGTACCCCGCGCCGTATGCGCTGATCAGCACCTGGCAGCGCAGCGGTGGCAAGCCGGTGCAGGCACGCCTGGATGCCGAACGTCGCGCCGTGGTGAAACTGGCCAGCACCCCCACCGCGCGCAACCTGATCCGCATCTTCTTCCTTACCGAGCGCCTGAAGGGCCTGGGTGGTGGTGATTCGGGCATCCGCCACGTGCACGTGGTCGGTGCCGGTGTGATGGGCGGCGATATTGCTGCATGGGCCGCCTACAAGGGCTTCGAAGTGACTCTGCAGGACCGTGAGCAGCGCTTCATCGACCCGGCCATGGAACGCGCCCAAGCGCTGTTCGCCAAGAAAGTGCGCGACGAAAGCAAGCGTCCGGCGGTGGCCGCGCGCCTGCGGGCCGACCTGGAAGGCAACGGCGTGGCTGAAGCCGACCTGGTGATCGAAGCCATCATCGAGAACCCGGAAGCCAAGCGTGCGCTGTACCAGACGCTGGAACCGAAGATGAAGCAGGACGCACTGCTGACCACCAATACTTCGTCGATTCCGCTGCTGGAACTGCGCGACCACATCCAGCGCCCGGCGCAGTTCGCCGGCCTGCACTACTTCAACCCGGTGGCGCAGATGCCGCTGGTGGAAATCATCCATCACGACGGCATGGCGCCTGAAACCGAGCGTCGACTGGCCGCGTTCTGCAAGGCACTGGGCAAGTTCCCCGTGCCGGTGGCCGGCAGCCCGGGCTTCCTGGTCAACCGCGTGCTGTTCCCGTACATGCTGGAAGCCGCCACCGCCTATGCCGAAGGCATCCCGGGCCCGGTGATCGACAAGGCCGCTGTGAAGTTCGGCATGCCGATGGGCCCGATCGAACTGATCGACACGGTGGGCCTGGACGTGGCCGCTGGCGTTGGCCGCGAACTGGCACCGTTCCTCGGCCTGCAGATTCCGGCCGCGCTGCAGACGGTGGAACCGGACAAGCGCGGCAAGAAGGATGGCCAGGGCATCTATACCTGGGAAAACGGCCGTGCGAAGAAGCCGGACGTGGCCAGCGATTACCAGGCACCGGCCGATCTGGAAGACCGCCTGATCCTGCCGCTGTTGAACGAGGCAGTGGCCTGCCTGCACGAAGGCGTGGTGGCGGATTCGGACCTGCTGGATGCCGGCGTGATCTTCGGTACTGGCTTCGCACCGTTCCGTGGCGGCCCGATCCAGCACATCCGCGCGGTGGGTGCCGATGCAATCGTGGAGCGGCTGAAGGCACTGCAGCAGCGCCACGGCGATCGTTTCGCCCCGCGCCCGGGCTGGGACAACCCCGTCCTGCGTGAACCGGTGGTGTGAGTTGATCGGCCGGGCCTGCGGCCCGGCACCCGCGGTAGTGCCGGCCGCTGGCCGGCAACCTCAAAAGCCAGAGCCGGAGCAACAGCCGGCTCTGGCTTTTCTGTTTGTTGGGCGGGGCGGTGTGGGCAGGCAGGACACGCCGTAAACCCGTCCATGGGGGCTCGATGGCGCCTTGCTCGTGTGCGCTGTCCTGCGCACACGGCAAGACCGGGGTTGGGCGTCCTGCCCAACCCGCCCGAGGCATGCCTCGGGCCCATGGCGCCAACGGTCCTGCCCACCCACACCGCCCCACCCCTGACAGTTTCCCGATGACGGTCGGTGAACTGCGATTCTGGTGGGAATCGCTACGAACTGGTGGGTGGCTACCTTGGTTGCCACAAGGAGCGAAGCGACCGGCGTTTGATTTTGATTTTCTTTTTTCTTCTCCGTGGCTGGACAGCACACGGAAACTGTCAGAGGCCGGGCGGGTGGGTGGCGCAGGACCGTTGGCGCCATGGATGGCGCCATCGAGCCCCCATGGACGGGTTTACGGCGTGTCCTGCGCCACCCACCCGCCCGGCCAAGCGCGGCTTCTGCTTTTGCTTCTGCTTTTGCCTTCAGCGACCAACCCACAGCCACGAGGGGCTGCGCCGTTGGCGGGAACCCCAGTCGAGCAAGCTCGACTCTACGGAACAGGCTGTTACCCATACGGGGCATGTGCCCGTCACAGCTGCATGCGATGCTGACCACCTGATCCCTGCCAGCGAGAACGCCCGCATGACCACCATCATCGCCCCGCGCGTGCACGACATCGGCGGACTCGAAGTCCGTCGCGCCGTCCCCACCCTGCAGGCGCGCAGCATCGGCTCGTTCGTGTTCGTCGACCAGATGGGCCCGGCACTCATGCATCCCGGCACCGCCATCGACGTGCGCCCGCATCCGCATATCGGCCTGGCCACCGTCACCTACCTGTGGTCGGGCGCCATCGGCCACCGCGACACGCTGGGCTCGGACCAGGTGATCCGCCCCGGTGACGTCAACTGGATGACCGCTGGCCGCGGCATCGCCCATTCCGAACGCACGCCGCAACCAGACCGCGATCACGACAACCCGATCCACGGCATGCAGACCTGGGTCGCACTGCCGAAGTCGCATGAGGAAATCGAGCCGGCGTTCTACCACCATGCCGCGGCCACCCTGCCCGAGCAGCGCCGCAATGGTGTCTGGCTGCGGGTGATCGCCGGCCGCGCCTATGGCGAGGAATCGCCGGTGAAGGTGTTCGCCGACACCCTCAACGTAGCGATCGACCTCGACCCGGATGCGGAGATCGATATCGACAATGGCCACCGCGAGCGCGCGCTGTACATCCTCGAGGGCGAGGCGCAGCTGGACGGCGTTGACATCCCCGCCCAGCACCTGGTGATCCCCGAAGCCGGTGCGACAGGCCGCCTGCGTGCGAAGACGCCGGTGAAGGCGATGTTGTTCGGTGGCGAGCCACTGGATGGCCCACGTCACCTGTGGTGGAACTTCGTCTCCAGCTCGAAGGAGCGTATCGAGCAGGCCAAGCACGACTGGGAAGCCGGCCGCTTCGGCACCATTCCGGGCGACGACAAGGAATTCATCCCGCTGCCGCAGTACTGAACATCGCGTGTTGCACACATCCGAAGGTGTATCCCTGCACCCGGCGTTGACACTACAGTCACCCGCTGATCATTGAAATGTGACATAAATCACACTTTCGACCGTCAAAGGAGTGCAACACATGAGCATGGGTAAACGCTTGTCCGCCGAGTTCCTCGGCACGTTCTGGCTGGTTCTGGGTGGCTGTGGCAGTGCGGTGCTGGCCGCCAAGTTCGGTGGCGACGGCAATCCGCTGGGTATCGGTTTCCTCGGCGTTGCGCTGGCCTTCGGCCTGACCGTGGTGACCGGCGCCTATGCGTTCGGCCATATCTCCGGCGCGCACTTCAATCCGGCGGTCAGTGTCGGCCTGTGGGCCGGCGGTCGTTTCCCGACCAAGGACCTGATCCCGTACATCATCGCCCAGGTTGCCGGCGGCCTGCTGGCCGGCTTCATCCTGCTGCAGATCGCATCGGGCGCCAGCGGCTTCGCCATTGATGGCAGCCAGGCCGGTGCATTCGCCAGCAACGGCTACGGCGCGCTGTCCCCCGGCGGCTACAGCGTGGCCGCGGCCTTCCTGTGCGAAGTGGTGCTGACCGCCGTGTTCCTGATCGTGATCATGGGCGCCACCCACGGCAAGGCACCGGCCGGGTTCGCCCCGCTGGCGATCGGCCTGTCGCTGACCCTGATCCACCTGATCAGCATCCCGGTCACCAACACCTCGGTGAACCCGGCCCGTTCCACGGCGGTGGCCTTCTTCGCCGGCAGCGGCGCGGTCAGCCAGCTGTGGCTGTTCTGGGTCGCCCCGCTGCTGGGCGGCGCGATCGGCGGCATCATCTACAAGTGGCTCGGCAACGACCGCTGAGTCCTGTGCGGACCATTGCGGCCGACCATCGGCCGCAATGGTTACGCGTGTAACCGCGATTTGTGCGATCGCTCACGTTCCGTTAAGGTTGAGTTGACCGTCCGTGCACATGCCGGCCGGGGCGGCATCCGGGGATGGGATGCCAAGGCTGCCGGTCCATCCGGCGGAGCCAACGACACACCACCTTGGGGGATGCATGAAGTTCGCGCCTGTAGTGTTGTCGAGCCTGCTGTTCGCTGCGGCCCACGCCGCCGCACAGGCTCCCACCGAATGCCCTTCGCTGCCTGCCAGCAGTGGCCTGCAATGGCAGCAGCTGGCGCAGACCGATTTCCTGGTCTGCCGCGCCAGCACTGGCGATGGTCGTGAAGTGTTGAGCCTGATGCTCAGCGCACGTGACCCATCCATTCCGCTGAACCGTTCGCTGCGCCAGGAAAAGGGCAGCTTCGGCGGTGAATCACTCTACTGGTACCAGCCGGACCTCGGTGGCCAGCAGCCTCCGGGCTATGCCGAGCGCCGCATCAGTGTGGTCAAGCTCGACAAAGGACGTTACGCGCAGATTTCGCTGTATCCGGACAGCCCTCAGGAACTGGGCTCGCTGCAGCAGCTGGCGCAAGGCATGAGCCTGACCCCGTCGGCCGTGGCCGCCGGTCGCTGACCGTGACGGGGATGACTGCCTGGCAGCATCCCCGCCGCATCCAATGCGCTGGACATCCGCCCGGCATGGCCCGGCGTCCCCCCTCAGAACTTGCCTTCCTGGAAATCGACGAAGGCCTGCATCAGTTCCTGCCGCGTGTTCATCACGAACGGGCCGTGCCGCATCACCGGCTCGCGCAGCGGACGGCCGGCCACCAGAATCAACCGCGCACCCTCGCTGCCGGCCGAGATGTGCAACTGCTCGCCGCCGCCCAGCACCGCCAGTTCCTGACGTGCAACGTCGCGCGCGGCGTCCTGCTCACCCACGGTCATCGCACCTTCGAACACATAGGCAAAGGCGTTGTGCCCTTCCGGCAGCGCGTAGGTCCAGGCTCGATCCGGTGCCAGCGTGATATCGAGGTAGAGCGGATCAGTGGCCGGCTGCACGATCGGGCCGTGGGTGCCGTCCACGCTGCCGGCAATCACCTTCACTTCCACGCCGGTTTCCGGCTTCACCACCGGAATGCGCTCCGGCGCGAATTCCTGGTACTTCGGGTCGGTCATCTTCTCCTTCGCCGGCAGGTTTACCCACAGCTGGAAACCGCGCATCTGCCCGCTTTCCTGCTCGGGCATCTCCGAATGCACCAGGCCGCGGCCGGCGGTCATCCACTGCACGCTGCCCGGGGTCAGCAGGCCTTCGTTGCCGTGGTTGTCGCGGTGCCGCATGCGCCCGTCGAGCATGTAGGTGACCGTCTCGAAACCGCGGTGCGGGTGTTCCGGGAAGCCGGCGATGTAGTCCTCGGCGCGGTCGGTGCCGAATTCATCGAGCAGCAGGAACGGATCCAGGTCCGGCAGCGTCGGACCACCGATGACGCGGGTCAGGCGCACGCCGGCACCGTCGGAGGTGGGCATGCCACGGATGGTACGCAGCACGCGGGCCGGTTCGGGAAGGCTCATGGCGACTCCTGTTGGATGGATGCCAGTGAAGATGGACGCCACATGGCCGTACGCCAATGGATGGCACCGCAACCGATTGTTCCATCCTTGATGTTCGCTGCACGTCAGCGCCCCCTGCGTACGACCAAAGTACTAACGCTGATTCGTCCTGTGCCAATTGACCCTGTCGAGGGCACGCGGGACTCTTTGTCTGTCTTTCCGGGAGAGAGCACCTCATGAAAGGGTTTTCCAAAATAGGCTGGGCGGCCCTCGCCCTGCTTGGCGCATTCTGTCTGGGCACCGTGGCCCTGCGCCGCGGTGAACACATCAACGCACTATGGATCGTGGTGGCAGCGGTTTCGCTGTACCTGGTCGCCTACCGCTTCTACAGCCTGTTCATCGCCGACAAGGTGATGCAGCTCGATCCGACCCGGGCCACCCCGGCGGTGATCAACAACGATGGCCTGGACTACGTCCCGACCAACAAGCACGTGCTGTTCGGCCACCACTTCGCCGCCATTGCCGGTGCCGGTCCGCTGGTCGGCCCGGTCCTGGCCGCGCAGATGGGCTACCTGCCCGGCCTGCTGTGGCTGGTGGTGGGCGTGGTATTGGCCGGCGCGGTACAGGACTTCATGGTCCTGTTCCTGTCCAGCCGCCGCAACGGCCGCTCGCTGGGTGACCTGGTCCGCGAAGAGATGGGCCAGGTGCCGGGCACCATCGCGTTGTTCGGTGCGTTCCTGATCATGATCATCATCCTGGCGGTGCTGGCGATGGTGGTGGTCAAGGCGCTGGCGGAAAGTCCGTGGGGCATGTTCACGGTGATCGCAACAATGCCGATCGCCATCCTGATGGGCGTGTACATGCGCTACATCCGCCCCGGCAAGATCGGCGAGATCTCGGTGGTCGGCCTGATCCTGCTGCTGGCAGCAATCTGGTTCGGCGGCAAGGTAGCGGCGGACCCGACCTGGGGCCCGGCGTTCACCTTCACCGGTACCCAGATCACCTGGATGCTGATCGGCTACGGCTTCGTCGCCTCGGTGCTGCCGGTGTGGCTGCTGCTGGCCCCGCGCGACTACCTGTCGACCTTCCTCAAGATCGGCACCATCATCGCGCTGGCCATCGGCATCCTGGTGGTGATGCCGGAACTGAAGATGCCGGCACTGACCCAGTTCGCCGCCAGCGGTGATGGCCCGGTGTGGAAGGGCGGCATGTTCCCGTTCCTGTTCATCACCATCGCCTGCGGTGCGGTCTCCGGCTTCCATGCGCTGATTTCCTCCGGCACCACACCGAAGCTGCTGGCCAATGAAGCGCACATGCGCTACATCGGCTACGGCGGCATGCTGATGGAATCGTTCGTGGCGGTGATGGCACTGGTGGCCGCATCGATCATCGATCCAGGCATCTACTTCGCCATGAACAGCCCGGCCGCCGTGATCGGTGCCGATGCGGCCTCCGCCGCGCACTACATCACCAACACCTGGGGCTTCACCATCACGCCCGAGCAGCTGACCGCGACCGCAGCGGCCATCGGCGAACCCACGATCCTGCATCGCGCTGGTGGTGCGCCAACGCTGGCAGTGGGCATCGCGCAGATCCTGCACGAAGCCATTCCCAGCAGCAGCGACGCGATGATGGCCTTCTGGTACCACTTCGCCATCCTGTTCGAAGCACTGTTCATCCTGACCGCCGTGGACGCGGGCACCCGCGCTGGACGCTTCATGCTGCAGGATCTGCTCGGCAACTTCGTGCCAGCGCTGAAGAAGACCGAGTCGTGGACCGCCAACATCATCGGCACCGCCGGCTGCGTGGCGCTGTGGGGCTACCTGCTGTACACCGGCGTGGTCGATCCGTTCGGCGGCATCCAGACCTTGTGGCCGCTGTTCGGCATCTCCAACCAGATGCTGGCCGGCATCGCGTTGATGCTGGGCACGGTGGTGCTGTTCAAGATGAAGCGTGACCGCTATGCGTGGGTCACTGCCGTACCCGCCGTGTGGCTGCTGATCTGCACCACCTATGCCGGCTTCATCAAGATCTTCGACAGCAACCCGGCACAGGGCTTCCTGGCGCAGGCACACAAGTTCCAGGCCGCGCTTGCCAGCGATACCATCACCGCGCCGGCCAAGTCGGTGGCGCAGATGAAGCAGATCGTGGTCAACGCCTACGTCAACACCAGCCTGACCGCGCTGTTCCTGCTGGTGGTCGGTGCGGTGCTGGTGTATTCGATCAAGACCATCCTCGCGGCTCGCCGCAATCCGCAGCGCAGTGACCGCGAAACCCCGTACGTGGCACTGAAGCCGCACGAAATGGTGGATCTGTGATGAGCACCCAACTGGTTCCCGTCGGCCAGTACCAGGCACACCGCCGCATCTGGCGGCGCCTGGTGCAGACCGCACGCCTGTGCTGTGGCATTCCTGATTACGACAACTACGTCCGGCACATGCTGGAAAAGCATCCGGACCAGCAGCCGATGGACTACAAGACGTTCTTCCGCGAGCGTCAGGAAGCACGCTACGGTGGCCGTAACGGTGGCCGCTGCTGCTGAAGTGTGAGGTGGGTGCCGGGCTTGCAGCCCGGCGCCCGCAGGGGCAACTGCAACTGCAGCTGCAACGGTCAAAGCGTCGGCTCTGGTTTTCCGTGGATTTGGCGGGGTGGTGTCGGATGGCGGGGACGCCGTAAACCCGTCCTTGGGGGCTTGGCCGCGGCATCCATGCCGCGGACACCCCGCCATCCGACACCACCCCACCTTCGACAGATTTCCGGTGACGGCAGGAAGCATCAGGGGTCAGATCCGTTTCCTCGGGGAAACGGATCTGACCTTTCTTTGTTCATGGATACCCATGAATTGCATCCACGCATGGCGTGGATCTACCCGGTGGCAGGCAAAAAGAAAGCCGAGCGTGCGCTCGGCTCTACACGGGGAACGCGGGTTCACGGCACGTGCCGTGAACCCGCAACATGTTCGTCAGGTCAGAACTCAGGCACCGGCCATCCATTTCAGGATCAGGCCGGTGACATAGGCCAGCCCGGTGCCTGTGGCATAACCAACCGTACCCAGCAGCACGCCCACCGGCGCCAGCGTCGGATGGAAGGCCGCTGCCACCACCGGCGCAGATGCCGCCGCACCGATGTTGCCCTGCGAACCAATCGCGAAGAAGAACAGCGGTGCGCGCAGCAGCTTGGCCACCACCCACAGCACCAGCACGTGGGTCGCCATCCAGATCGCACCGAGCAGGAACAGCCACGGCCGATCCAGCAGCGACAGCAGGTTCATCTGCATGCCGATGCAGGCGATCAGGAAGTACAGGAACACCGTGCCCAGTCGCGAAGCACCGGCGGCTTCCAGGCGGCGGGCGCGGGTGAAGCTGAGCGTCAGGCCCATCGCGGTGGACAGCAGGATCACCCACACGAACTGACTGTCCAGGCTGAACTGGCTGGCCCAGCTGACGTTGGCCTTGAACCAGCCCGACAGCGGCGCGGCGATCGCATGCGCAAGGCCGACACCTCCCAAAGCCACACCGACAATCACCATCAGGTCGGTCATGCTGGGAATGCGTGCGTTCTGCGCCTCGTAGGCACTGATGCGTGCCTTCATTTCGTCGATGGCACGGGTGTCGGCACCGTTGCGGGTGTCGATCTGCTGCGCGCGGTTGGCCATGAACAGCAGGATGGCCATCCACAGGCTGGCGCAGGCCACATCGACCACGGCGAACTGGCCGAAGGTGGTGGCATCGGTGCCGAACACTTCGCGCATGGCGACCATGTTGGCGCCGCCACCGATCCAGCTGCCGGCCAGTGCGGCCATGCCGGCCCAGGTGTCACCGGCCACCGTTTCCGGATGGATCAGCTTCATCAGCTGGAACGAGACGATGGCGCCCAGCATGATGCCGGCGGTGCCGGCGCAGAACACGATCAGCAGCTTGGGACCAAGCTTGGCGATGCCCTTCAGGTCGATCGACAGGGTCAGCAGGACCAGCGCGGCAGGCAGCAGCACATCACGCGCGACCGGGTTGTACAACGACGTGTTGTGGCCATCGATGACACCGGCGGTGTTGTAGATGGCCGGAACGAAGTAACACAAGAGCAGTGCCGGCACCCAGGCGAAGATCTTCTTCAGCAGGGGCGTCGGACCACTGGCAGCCCAGAAGATCAGGGCCAGGGTGGCGGCAATCAGGCCCAGTCCAACGATGTCGTTGCTGATCAGGGCAGTAGCGGGTTCGGTCGGCATGGGATCCTCTGTCGATCGAAAGAGCGGAAAAAAAAGCGCCGCATAGAGCGGCGCAGGGTGAGATTAACATTGTCTTCACGCCGGGTCATGCTGCAGTGCCGACCACGCCCACATTCCCTCAGGGAGCCCACTCATGCAGCTTGGCGCCTTTTCGGTCAGCCTCTCGGTGAAGGATCTCGCGGTTTCCCGCAGCTTCTACGAGGCCCTCGGCTTTTCGGTCACCGGCGGTGACCCGGCGCAGAACTGGCTGGTGATGCGCAGCAACGGCACGGTGATCGGGCTGTTCCAGGGCATGTTCGAAGGCAATCTGCTGACCTTCAACCCCGGCTGGGACCAGCACAAGCAGGAACTGCCCCGCTTCCAGGATGTGCGTGAGCTGCAGGCAGAGCTGGATGCCAAGGGCATCGAACTGGCGGTCCGCACCGATCCCGATGGCCAGGGTACGGGCTATCTGCAACTGGCCGATCCCGACGGCAACGTGATCCTGATCGACCAGCATGTGGCCCGCCCCACGGGCACCTAGCGTTGCAGGGTTGCCGGCCAGCGACCGGCACTACCGCGATGTGGGACGCGAGGCGCTGAAGTCCAGGCTCGCCCGCGTGCCACGCGGTTCGCAGGGCTGCAGCTGCAGGGTCCAGCCCAGGTGTTCGCACAGCCGCGCGATCAGGTCCAGGCCGATGCCGCCGCGGTCGGCTCGCTCGCCCCGCGCCATCCGCGCATGGATCGCCGCGATCTCCTCGGGGCTCATGCCATGACCGGGATCCTGCAGAGTCAGCACCGCCGACGAACTCAGCCGTAGCTCAATATGGCCACGCCCACTGTTCTCGATGGCATTGCGCAGCAGGTTGCCGATCGCCGCCTGCACCACCGCCAGCGGCGCAACGATGTCCACCGGTGCCGCCTGGATACCAATGCTAAGGTCCTTGTCCCCAAGCAGGTGGCGATGGTCGTCGACGATCTCCGGCAGCAACTGGTCCAGCGCGATGCGTTCGGCACGCGAGGCCAGGCGATCGGGGTCGCGGGCCAGTACCAGCAGCAGCTCGATCAGCTGTTCCACGCCCTGTGCGGTGCGCAACACGCGCTGGATCTGCTGGCGCGCACGTTCGGGTAGGCCCGGCTGCTCCAGCGCCAGCTCGGCGGCACCGGTCATCACCGCGATCGGCGTGCGCAGTTCATGGCTGGCGGTGCTGATGAAGACCCGCTCGCGTTCGACGAACTGCTCGTTGCGATCCAGGTAGTCGTTCAGGGCATCGGCAATCGTGTGCAGCTCGGAGCTGCCACGCGGATCAACATCGATGCGCTGGCCCTGCGCCCCCGGCCGCAACGTGGCAATGTGCTGGGCCAGCAGGCTCAGCGGCCGCACCATCCGCTCCATGCCGAACGAGGCCATCAGCACGGTAACGAAGATCATGATCACGCCGGCCAGCATCACCCAGCGGGTCGCGAACTGCTCCAGGTCGTGGAAGTCGGAGATATCCAGCGCCAGCGCCACCCGTCCCATCGACTGGGTCTCGCGCACCATCACCGCCATCTCGCGGCCCTTCACCATCACCCCGTCATGCAGCCCGGGATGCAGGGTGCGCAGGCTGTCGGGCAGGTTGATCGCATCGAAGCGGTAGAGGCTGAGCGTGTCCGAATCCTGCCAGCGGTAATGCGGCTCGTGTTCGACATGCTCGACGATGCTGTCCAGCTCGGAATTGAGCAGCGCGCGCCAGGCCGCGTGCTCGGCATGCTCATGCACGTAGTTGCCAACGCTGAACACCGCCAGTGACAGCAGCGCCAGGTACCCCAGCAACCACCACAGCACGCGCCGGTACAGCGGGCCGGGCTTACGCACCTTCATCAGGATCCTTGCCAGCGTCGCTGCCGGTGGTCACGGCCAACCGATAACCAACCCGCGGCAGGGTATGGATCAGCTTTTCGCCAAACGGCCCATCGACGCTGCGGCGCAGCTCGTAGACATGCGAGCGCAGCAGGTCGCCGTCCGGCGGCTCGTCGCCCCACAGGGCAAATTCCAGCTGCTGGCGGGTGACCGCACCGGGACTGGCCCGCATCAGCACCTCCAGCAACTTGCGGCAGGCCGGATACAGGTGCAGCACCTGGCCCTCTCGCTGGGCCTCCAGGGTCGCCAGGTCCAGCACCAGGTCGCCGACCTGCAGCCGCTTGCGCGGGTTGCGCCCCTGCGCGCGCAGCAGCAGGGCCTCCAGCCGCACCTCCAACTCGGGCAGCGCGAACGGCTTGGTCAGGTAATCATCGGCTCCAGCGCGGAAGCCTGCGATCTTGTCCGGCAGCTCATCGCGCGCGGTCAGCATGATCACCGGCACCTCCGACGCGTGCTCGGCGCGCAGCCGGCGCAGCACCTCGGGGCCCTCCATGCGCGGCAGCATCCAGTCCAGGATCACCGCATCGTAGGGGTGGCTGCCGGCCAGATGCAGGCCGGTGATGCCATCCGGAGCCACGTCGAGCACGTGCCCGCGCGACTCGAAATAGTCGAACAGGTTGGCCACCAGCTGGCGGTTGTCCTCGATCACCAACAGACGCATGCACGAAACATCCACGGAAGTTCGTAGCATGGTAGCGCTGCTCATGTCGGAATGCGGTCGCCCTGTCCCGTTCTGACGCTTTTTCCACCTTCGTCACCTCAGAGTGGCTGTTTTGCTCCCGGAGCCTGCCGTGCCCGTAGCCTTGCCCCGCCAATGGCGCCTGCCCCTGTTGTGGCTGCTGATCATCGCTGCGCTGGCAGCGGGTATCGGCCTCCGGCAGCCACAACCGCCGGACGAGCCGCGATTCGTGCTGGCAGCCAGGACCATGGTCGAGAGCGGGCAGTGGCTGCTGCCGCACCGTGGCAGCGAGCTGTACGCGGAGAAGCCGCCGGTGTTCATGTGGCTGCAGGCGGCCGCCTACGAAATTGTCGGCAGCTGGCAGTGGTCGTTCCTGTTGCCCTCATTGCTGGGTGCCCTGCTCAGTCTGTGGCTGGTGTCGGATCTGGCGCGGCGGCTGTGGTCGCCCCGGCATGCGATGTACGCGCTGGCAGCGCTGTTCTGCACCCTGCAGTTCGGGCTGATGGCCAAGCGCGCGCAGATCGACATGGTGCTGGTGGGCATGACTACCGTGGCCCTGTGGGGGCTGATGCGTCATCTGTGTGAACGTCGCAACCTTCCCGCACTGTGGCTGGCCGGTTTTGCTGCCGGGCTGGGTACGGTGACCAAGGGCGTCGGCTTCCTGCCGCTGCTGATTGTGCTGCCCTGGTTCGGCTGGTGGCTGTTCCAGCGCCGTCGCGGGTACACCGTGGACGGCCCGCATCCTGCCACCCTGCTGTGGCTGATTCCCGCGTTCCTGCTGGGCGTGGGCGTGTGGCTGGCGCCGCTGGGCTGGGCCCTGCTGCATTCACCCAGCGCCGAACTGCAGGCCTACGCGCATGAGCTGTTGTTCAAGCAGACCGGCACCCGCTACGCCAATGCCTGGCACCACCGGCAGCCGGCCTGGTACTACCTGCAGGTGATCCTGACCCTGTGGCTGCCCGGCAGCCTGCTGCTGCCGATGCTGTTCAAGCCCTGGTGGCGCCGCCTGCGTCGAGGCGACCGTCGCCAGTGGCTGTTGCTGGGCTGGGCCGTACTGGTGCTGGTGTTCTTCAGCGCCAGCCCGGGCAAGCGCGAGGTGTACCTGTTGCCGATGCTGCCGGCGCTGGCCCTGGCCGTCGCGCCGCTGCTGCCGGGCCTGCTGCGTCGGCTGTGCGTACGCCGCTACCTGTTCGGCTACAGCATGGTGCTGATGCTGGCCACCGGCGTACTCGGCGTGATGTTGATGACCGAGCATCCCTGGGCGGTGGCCCAGCTGGAACGCCGTGCAATGCCGGACACCCTGCTGCCGGTGCTCGGTGATGGCCTGCTGACCTTCGCCATCGCCCTGGCCACGCTGATCGTGTGGTTGCGGATACGTCGTGCTGCAACGCTGGTACTGCTCACCCACGGCATGCTGTGGATGCTCTACGGCCTGGTGCTGATTCCAGCGCTGGATCCCTACGCCTCGGCCTCGGCGCTGATGCGCAGGGTTGGCGCGCGGATCGGCCCGGACGCCGAACTGGCCCTGGTCGCCTGGCGCGAACAGAACCTGTTGCAGGCCGACCGCCCGGTGCGCGAGTTCGGCTTCAAGCGACCGTGGGCAGAGCAGTGGCACGACGCCGGCCCATGGCTGGCTCAGGCGCCCGAGAAACGTTGGCTGCTGGTACTGGACGATGCGATGAGCCCCTGCGTGGACCCAGCCAAAGTGATTGATATCGGTGTTGCCAATCGCAATCGTTGGCAACTGCTTCCCGGTACCGCGTGGGACGCGGAATGCCATGCCGAACGCACCGGGTCGACTGCCGAAGAAGACTGAACGTAGGCGCGTGCCGGGCAAGCATTAACCCGGCACGAACGAGCGTCCGACCCTTCTCCGACATCCAGGTGACGAGCATGACCGCGGATTCCCGAACCGCCCCTTCCCCACATGCCCGTCCAGCCCATTGATTCGGTAGCACCGCTTGCGACATCGCCACTGGCGTCAAAATTTGCCGTAACTCACATCTGGCTGCCTGTTGCAATCGGTCTGCCCGTGTTTACGCTGCTGATGGGTTTCGGCGGCGACCAGTGGGTGGCCGATCATCTGTTCCGCCTCGAAGGCGGCCATTGGGCACTGCAGGACGCCTGGGTCACCCGCACACTGGTGCACAAAGCCGGCAAATGGCTGAGCACGGCAGCAGCCCTTGTGGCGATTCTGCTGTGCTTCCACCACTGGCGTAAGGGTCGCGATCGCACCCTGCGGTGGGCGCTGCTTTATGTCGTAATTGCCATGGCGCTGGGCACCGGTGTGATCTCTCTACTGAAATCACTGGTGCCGATGGAATGCCCCTGGGACCTGCTGCGTTATGGCGGCAACCAGCCCTTCATCGGGCTGCTCACCGTGCGCCCAAGCGGCATGTCGCCCCAGGCCTGCTTCCCCGCTGGCCACGCCAGCGCCGGCTACGCCTGGCTGTGCCTGTACTTCTTCGCGCTGTTGTGGCGTCCTGCCTGGCGCTGGGCCGGACTGTGGATCGGCCTCGGCGCCGGGCTGGTGTTCGGCATCGGCCAGCAACTGCGCGGCGCCCATTTCCTTTCCCATGACATTGCCACTGCAATGATCTGCTGGCTGCTTTCGCTGGGCCTGTACCTGATCGTCAAACGCGTCCTGATCCGCCATCAGCTGGACCGTCCCAACCGCCAGGAGGCGAACGCATGAGTGCATCGGTCCAACGCCCCGCCCGCCTCCCTGCATTGGCGGGTCTTCTGCGCTGGCGTCCGCAGCTGTCCACCGAAGCATTGATCACGCTGACCAGCCTGTTCTTCGCGGTGGCCGGCAACGGCCTGTTCTGGCACAGCGCGATGGCCAGCCATCCGGGTAGCCTGCGCTACGCGCTTTCGTTGCTGCTGTTGCTGCTGGGCGCGCACGGCCTGCTGCTGGGCATCCTGGTCTGGCGCTGGAACGCCAAGGTGGTGATCAGCGTGCTGCTGCTGGTGACCGCGTTCGCTGCGCATTACATGAGCCGTTACCACATCTATCTGGATGCGGACATGCTGCGCAATGTGCTGGCGACCGATCCCAAGGAAAGCCGCGAGCTGATGACCGTGTCGCTGCTGTGGCCGCTATTGCTGCTGGCAGTGCTGCCGATGGTGGTGCTGTGGCGCGTGCAGCTGCGCCGCCGCAGCTGGGGCCACAGCCTGTTGTGGCGCATCGGCTTCCTGGTGGTGGCGGCGGTGACCGCACTCGGCGGTGCGCTGATTTCGTTCCAGGATGTTTCGGCACTGATGCGCAACCAGCGCGAAGTGCGTTACCTGGCCACCCCGGCCAATGTGCTGCTGGGCCTGCCGCGTGCACTGCGTGGCGACAACCCGGTGCAGCGCGCACCGAAGCTGCCGATCGGCACCGACGCCAAGGCCACCCCACGCGCCCCGGCCAGCAAGCCGCGGCTGCTGGTGATCGTCATGGGCGAGACCGTGCGCGCGCAGAACTGGGGCCTCAACGGCGGCCGCAACACCACCCCGGAACTGGCACAGGCCAGCGTGGTCAATTTCCCCGACATGCATTCGTGCGGGACCAGCACCGAGGTTTCACTGCCGTGCCTGTTCTCGCCGTGGGGCCGCCACGACTACGACGAGAAGAAGATCCGCGCGCACCAGTCGCTGCTGCACGTACTGAACCGCGCCGGCATCGCCCCGTTGTGGCGTGACAACCAGTCCGGCTGCAAGGGCGTGTGCGAGGGCCTGGATTTCCAGTCGCTGTCCGACGCGACCACCCCGGGCCTGTGCGCCGATGGCCGCTGCATGGACGAGATCCTGTTGCAGGACCTGGCCACCCAGGTACGTACGAAACCGGGTGACCGGGTGGTGGTGCTGCATCAGCTGGGCAACCATGGCCCGGCCTACTTCGAGCGCTACCCACCTGCGTTCCGACGCTTCACCCCGACCTGCGACACCCGTGACATCGGCCGCTGCTCGCGCGAAGAAATCACCAACAGCTACGACAACGCCGTGCTGTACACCGATCACTTCCTGACCAAGACCATCGGCACGCTGCAGGGCATGCAGGAATACGACACGGCGATGATCTACCTGTCCGACCACGGCGAGTCGCTGGGCGAGAAGGGCCTGTTCCTGCACGGCGTGCCTTACGCCATCGCCCCGGCCGAGCAGACCCGGGTGCCGATGACGATGTGGTTCTCGCAGGGCTTCGCCAGCAGCCGCGGATTGAACCTGCAGTGCCTGCGTGCACGATCGGCAGCGTATACCGACCACGACAACCTGTTCCCGTCGGTGCTGGGCCTGATGCAGGTGAAGACATCGCTGTACGAGCGCGATCGCGACGTGTTCGCCAACTGCGAGGGTTGAGGGTTGTTCGGCAGGGCTTGCAGCCCTGCACCTGCAGAGGCAACCGCAACCGCAACGGCCGAAGCAACAGCAACAGCGTGCATTCCGTGGGATGGCGGGGTGGGTCCGGTGGCGGGAGACGCCGTAAACCCATCCCTGGGGGCTTGGCCGCGGCATCCATGCCGCGGACACTCCCGCCACCGGACCCACCCCGCCTTCGACAGTTTTCCGCGACCTGATGAAACGACCTTGGGGTCAGATCCGTTTTCCTCCGGAAAACGGATCTGACCCCATTTTGATTGTCGATACCTGACAGATGTGTCGACCAAGGTCGACACCCACCAACAGCCGCAGCGATCTGTCAGAGGTGGGGCGGTGTGGGCTTGCAGGACCGTTGGCGCCATGGATGGCGCCATCGAGCCCCCATGGATGGGTTTACGGCGTGTCCTGCAAGCCCACACCGCCCCGCCATCCAACGGAATCCCCGCTTTTGAAGTTGACGTTGCCGTTGCTTGAAGGCCTCTGCGGGTGCCGGGCGCCGCCCGGCCGACTTCCGCCACTTGCGGTGGCGGCGACTGCCCACTAGCCTTCGGCCGTCGTTCACCACCCAAGGATCGCCCGTGAAACACCGTCATCTCCTGCTGGCCTCGGCAATCGCCGCCGCCACGCTGGCCCTGGCCGCCTGCAAGAAGGAAGCTGCGCCAGGCACCGATACCGCCAGCAGCAGCGCCCCGGCCGGCGAAACCGCCGACCAGTTCGTGGCCCGCATCAATGCCGAATTCAAGGCCGCCTACCCGGAGATGACCTCGGCGCAATGGCTGTCCTCCACCTACATCAACAGTGATTCGGAACGCATCGCGGCCAAGGCCAACGAGCGCTCGCTGACCCAGCTCAACAGCTGGATCGAACAGGCCGCCAGGTTCGATGGCAAGCCGATGAGCGAGGACAGCAAGCGCGCGATCCACCTGCTGAAGCTGATGTCCTCGATGCCGGCACCGCGTGACCCGGCCAAGCTGGCCGAGCTGACCCAGATCGCCACCCGCATGGAAGGCAGCTACGGCGCCGGCAAGTACTGCACCGATGCCAACGATCCGAACTCCTGCCGCCAGCTGGGCGAACTGGAACAGGTGCTGGCGCGCAGCCGCGACTACGACAAGCAGCTCGACGCCTGGCAGGGCTGGCACAGCACCACCAAGAGCATGCGCGGCGACTACCAGAAGTTTGTCGGCCTGGTGAACGAAGGTGCCAAGGGCATGGGCTTCACCGATGCCGGGCAGATGTGGCGCAGCGGCTACGACATGCCGCCGGAGCAGATCGGCCCGGAAACCGACCGCCTGTGGGAACAGGTCAAGCCGATGTACGAGCAGCTGCACTGCTATGCACGCGGCAAGCTGGACAAAACCTACGGCAAGGACAAGGCCGAAGTGGGCAACGGCCTGATCGCCGCGCACCTGCTGGGCAACATGTGGCAGCAGGACTGGTCGAACCTGTGGGACCAGCTGGAACCGTACCCGGGTGCCGGCAGCCTGGACATCACCGCTGCGCTTGAAAAGCAGTACCAGACCAATCTGAGCGCGGCGCTGGCCAAGGCCGGCAAGGATGCCAACGTAGCGGCGCAGTACAAGGCGCAGCGCGAGGCCGAACTGCGCACCGCCAAGCAGATGACCGAGCGCGCGCAGGACTTCTACGTGTCGCTGGGCATGCCATCGCTGCCGCAGTCCTACTGGGAAAAAACCCAGTTCATCAAGCCCGATGACCGCGACGTGGTCTGCCACGCCAGTGCCTGGGACATGAACATGGAAGGCGATGTGCGCACCAAGATGTGCATCAAGCCGAACGAAGAGAACTTCACCACCATCTACCACGAGCTGGGCCACATCTATTACGACCTGGCCTACAACCCGCTGCCGCCGCTGTTCCAGGGCGGTGCCAACGATGGCTTCCATGAAGCAATCGGTGACACCATCGTGCTGGCGATGACGCCCAAGTACCTCAGCTCGATCGGCCTGGTCGATGCGCCGACCGAAAGCCGCGAGGCGGTCATCAACAACCAGATGCGCATGGCGCTGTCGGGCGTGTCGTTCCTGCCGTTCGGGCTGATGATCGACCGCTGGCGCTGGGGCGTGTTCGATGGCTCCATCACCGCCGACAACTACAACAAGGCGTGGTGGGACCTGAAGGCCAAGTACCAGGGCGTGGCCCCGGCAAGCACGCGAGGCGAGGAGTTCTTCGATCCAGGCGCGAAGTACCACGTGCCGGGCAACACCCCGTACACCCGCTACTTCCTGGCGCGCATCCTGCAGTTCCAGTTCTACAAGGGCCTGTGCGATGCCTCCGGCTACAAGGGCCCGTTGCATGAGTGCACCTTCTACGGCAACAAGGAAGCCGGCCAGAAGTACTGGGCGATGCTGAGCAAGGGTGCCAGCCAGCCGTGGCAGGCCACACTGAAGGAGCTGACCGGTACCGACAAGCTCGATGCCGGCCCGATGATCGAGTACTTCAGCCCGGTCAACGAATGGCTGAAACAGCAGAACGAAGGCCAGATGTGCGGCTGGCAGGCCAACGCGGCCCCGGCGGCGAAATGAAAAAAGGGGCGGATCCGCGAGGATCCGCCCCTTTCTGGTAGTGCCGGCCGCTGACCGGCAATCGCGCGATGAAGACCCAACGGGCAGCCGGCCAGCGGCCGGCTCTACCGAAATGCCTGTCAGCTGTTCTTCTTCGCGGCCATCGCGGCGGCCAGCTCGGCCTTGAATTCCTCGAAGGACTGGCCCTTCTCCTTCGCTTCGGCCTGCGCAGCATCACGCAGTGCATCCGAGTACACCAGGCGCACCGGCGTGCCGTTGCGTTCGTGCAGTTCACCGGCCTGCATGATCAGGGCCAGCACCTGGGCAGCACTCTCGCTCTGGCCGGCGATGCGGCCATCCATGCCCAGCACCCATTCGCCGTCACGGCGCACGACACCGGCCAGCAGGGTGCGCTGCGCATCGCGCAGTTCGGCATGCGGCTCCACCGGCGAGGCCTGCGCGGCTGCCTTGTTGGCGGCCTGCTTTTCCTGGCGACGGCGCTGGTCGCGGCGGATCTTGGAGCTGGTGGACATGGTGCGGTACCGCTGCGAGGGGGGCGCAAGGATAACGCACCCCGCCCGCAGCACCGCTTCACGCCCCGCTCAGTCCAGCACTTTTCCGTGCCGCCAGTAGCCCATGAAGGTGATGGCGCGGCGGTCCAGTCCGCAGTCACGCACCAGATGGCGGCGGATCGCCATCACCGCACCCGCCTCGCCGGCCACCCAGGCATACAGCGGTCCGGCCACGCTGGCATCGGCCTGCTCCCAGAGGATCTGCGCATCGACGTCGATCTCGTCCAAAGCATCACCATCGGCCACGCTCGAGGTCGCTGCCAGCCGTTCCTGGACCGCCTGCAACAGCGGCTGGCCATAGGCGGCCTGCCCACGCGGCAACCACACCAGCTCGGCCGTGCCCGGCGCTTTCAACGGCACCGCATCGCCGGCCTGGGCCACTTCCAGCAATGCCAGCGTGCGCGGCGGATCAGGCATGGCCGCCAGTTCTTCGAGAATGCCCGCCACCGCAGGCAACGCCGTTTCATCGGCCACCAGCAGTACCTGACCGACACTGGCCGGTGGCTTCCATTCCCAACCTTCACTGCTGTCGGCACAGTCGGCATCGGGGGCCAGCAGCACGACGCGGTCGCCCGGCCGTGCATGCATGGCCCAGCGCGAAGCGGGTCCGGTCACGCCGTGGATGACGAAATCGACGTCGACCTCGCCCTGCTCGGCGCGCAGCTGGCGGATGGTGTAGGTGCGCATCGGCGGCCGCAGCTCATCAGGCAGGGCCCGGTAGCGCGGATACCAGTCCTCGCCGCTGGGCACCTGTGGCACCTCCTGGCCGGGCAAGGGGAAGAACACCTTGATCCGCTGGTCCGGGCCTTCGGTCTTCATCCGCGCCACGTCGGCACCGGTGAACACCATGCGGTCCAGGGAAGGGGAAAGAACGCGGCGCTCCTTCAGCGCCACCTCGAACAGGCGGTAGGTCTGCTGCGCAGCCATGGGGGTACCTCATGCGACGACATCGGATTGGCTGGCTGTCGTGCATCCACGCACCGGCTGGCTGGAATGCCCAGCCTAATCCGGTTGTCCGCGGCTGCAAGGATGTGCCGGCATCCCCGTCCGCCCTACCCCTGCGCGCTGCTCAATGGCCCGTGCAGGCTGCCTGCGCCGCGCGCTCGCGCTGGTGTTCCCAGTACCAGAACACGAAGCCGGCGCCGAAGAACGCGGCCTGGCCCAGTGCCAGGTGCAGCGGGCTGGCACTGAGCAGCGGCGACACCACGCCGGCCACCACGGTGCTGATCATCAGCTGCACGAAGGCCTGCAGCGAGGACGCCAGGCCACGCTGGTGCGGATACATGTCCAGCACCGCCAGCGCCAGGATCGGGAAGATCAGCGCCATGCCCATGCCGCCCAGGAAGATCGGCATCACCGCCCACGGCAGTGCGAACTGTGGCGCCAGGCCGACGTAGCCGATGTTCAGCAGCACCGACAACGCACACAGGCCGAAACCGATGGCGACCTGTCGCGTGGGGCTGCTGTGCCCGGCCATGCGCCCGGACAGGAACGAGCCGGTGGTCATGCCGCCGATGGTGGGAATGAACAGCCAGGCGAAACCGCCCTCGCCCAGGTGCAGGTGCTGCATCACGAACACCGGCGCCGAGGAGATGTACAGGAACACGCCACCGAAGCCGATGCTGCCGGCCAACGCCAGGCGCAGGAAACGCGGATTGAAGCCGATGCGAACGTAGTCGCGCAGCAGCACGCGCGGTGACAACGGCACGCGCGCCTCGACCGGATGGGTTTCCGGCAGGTAGCGTGCAGTGGCCGCCAGCAGCACCAGCGCGAACACCACCAGGAACCAGAAGATCAACGGCCAGCCAGCGCCGCTGAGCAGGATCCAGCCACCGATGATCGGGGCGATCGCCGGGGCGATGCCGAACAGCATCGACACCTGGCTCATCAGCCGCTGTGCGTCATGGCCGTGGTACAGGTCGCGGATCACCGCTCGGCCGACGATCATGCCGACACCTGCCGACAAGCCCTGCAGTGCGCGGAAGCCCAGCAGCGTGGTCAGGTCAGTGGACAGCGCACAGCCGACTGAGGCGCCGACGAATATCACCAGGCCGCCGAGGATCACCCGCTTGCGGCCCCAGGCGTCGGACAGCGGTCCATGGGCCAGGCTCATCAGGCCGTAGAACAGCAGGTACACGCTGATGGTCTGCTGCACCGCCACTTCGTCCACCGCCAGGCGCTGGGCCAGCTGCGGGAACGCCGGGAAGATGGTGTCGATCGAGAACGGACCGAACATGGCCAGGCCAGCAAGCAGCAGGGCCATGCGGCGGGTGGAAGGAGCAACAGCGGCGGTCATGGAGAGGCGTCCGGCAGGGCCATGCGCGGCACGCACGGCGGGCGCCAGTCCCCTGAAACAGGGACAGCGCCAGATGAATTCGGGTATCCGCTCATCATAGGTGGGGATTGCGCCCCGCGCCATGCACGGATGCACAAAACGCACGGCCGGGCCATCGGCCATTCAGGCGCAGCGGCGCCCCCCGGGAGCGGCCGGCCGGCGCGCAACGGGCTATAATCGGCGGGCAACACGGTGGGAGAAGCGGAACACCGCTGCCGAAGGCGCAACGCCCGTAATCGCTCAGGCCCGATACCACCCGTAACAGAACTCTGGAGAGACCGGTTCAATCCGGCGCCGAAGGGGCAAGAAGCTGCGGTCCGCCGCGCTTTCAAACTCTCAGGCAAAAGGACAGAGGGGCGCCCCGCAGACCGCCGACCGGCGGCTTGTGCCCGTGCGTGTGCCCTTTCCTGACGGATCCTTCGCCATGTCCCAGAACACCCCTTCCCTGCGTGAGCTCGAGCATCATTCGGCCTTCGTCGAGCGCCACATCGGCCCCAACGATGCCGAGATCGCGCAGATGCTCGGCGTCATCGGCCACGCCTCGCTGGATGCGATGACCGATGCCATCGTGCCGGCCAAGATCAAGTCGCCGGCACCGCTGGCGCTGCCGGAGTCGATCACCGAAGTGCAGGCGCTGGCGAAGATCCGCGCGATCGCCGACAAGAACACCGTACTGCGCAGCTTCATCGGCCAGGGCTACTACGGTACCCACACGCCGAACGTGATCCTGCGCAACATCCTGGAAAACCCGGCCTGGTACACCGCCTACACCCCGTACCAGGCGGAAATCTCGCAGGGCCGCATGGAAGCGCTGATCAACTTCCAGACCCTGTGCGCCGACCTCACCGGCATGGAAATCGCCAACGCCTCGCTGCTGGACGAAGCGACCGCCGCCGCCGAAGCGATGACCCTGGCCAAGCGTTCGGCCAAGTCGAAGTCGGACACCTTCTTCGTGCACGACGCCGTGCACCCGCAGACGCTGGAACTGCTGCGCACCCGCGCCGAACCGATGGGCATCGTGCTGCGCGTGGGTACGCCGGCCGAAGCGCTGGAAGCGGACAGCTTCGGCCTGCTGCTGCAGTACCCGGATACCTTCGGCCAGGTGGGCGATTACAAGGCCCTGGTCGATGCCGTGCACGCACGCGGCGGCCTGGTGGCGGTGGCCACCGACCTGCTGGCGCTGACCCTGCTGGCTGCCCCCGGCGAATGGGGCGCGGACATCGTGGTCGGCAACAGCCAGCGTTTCGGCGTGCCGTTCGGCTTCGGTGGCCCGCATGCGGCGTTCATGGCCTGCCGTGACGCCTACAAGCGTTCGATGCCGGGCCGCCTGATCGGCGTCTCGATCGACGCGCAGGGCAACCCGGCCTACCGCCTGACCCTGCAGACCCGCGAGCAGCACATCCGTCGCGAGAAGGCCACCTCCAACATCTGCACCGCGCAGGTGCTGCTGGCGGTGATGGCCTCGATGTATGCCGTCTACCACGGCCCGGAAGGCCTGACCCGCATTGCCCGCCGCACCCACCGCCTGGCCTCGATCCTGGCTGCGGCACTGCGCAAGGCTGGCGTGCAGGTCGGTGGCGACTTCTTCGACACCCTGCATGTCACCGGCGTGCACGCCGAAGAGATCCATGCCAAGGCCCGTGCCGCCGGTTACAACCTGCGCGCGATCGACAGCGACTCGGTCGGCATCAGCCTGGACGAAACCACCACCCGCGCCGACATCGTGGCCGTGGCTTCGGTGTTCGGTGCTTCGCTGGATGTGGACGCACTGGATGCCAGCACCGCCGACGCGCTGCCGGCCGGCCTGCTGCGCCAGTCTGAATTCCTGACCCATCCGGTGTTCAACACCCACCACAGCGAGCACGAACTGCTGCGCTACCTGCGTTCGCTGGCCGACAAAGACCTGGCGATGGACCGCACGATGATCCCGCTGGGCTCGTGCACCATGAAGCTCAACGCCACCGCCGAGATGATCCCGGTGACCTGGCCGGAGTTCTCGCAGATCCATCCGCTGGTGCCGGCCGACCAGGCGCTGGGCTACAAGGAACTGATCGACTCGCTGGAAGCGATGCTGGTGGAATGCACCGGCTACGACGCGGTGAGCCTGCAGCCGAACTCCGGCGCGCAGGGCGAGTACGCCGGCCTGCTGGCGATCCGTGCCTACCACCGCTCGCGCGGCGAAGACCATCGTGACATCTGCCTGATCCCGGATTCGGCGCACGGCACCAACCCGGCATCGGCACAGATGTGCGGCATGAAGGTGGTGGTGACCAAGACCGATGCCAACGGCAACGTCGACGTCGAGGACATCCGCCTCAACGCCGAGAAGTACAGCGACCGCCTGGCCGCGATCATGATGACCTACCCGTCCACGCACGGCGTGTTCGAGGAAGAGGTGGTGGAGATCTGCGAGATCATCCACAAGCACGGCGGCCAGGTGTACACCGACGGTGCCAACATGAACGCCCTGGTCGGCGTGGCCAAGCCGGGCAAGTGGGGTTCGGACGTTTCCCACCTGAACCTGCACAAGACCTTCTGCATCCCGCACGGCGGCGGCGGCCCGGGCGTTGGCCCGTGTGCGGTCAAGGAGCACCTGGCGCCGTTCCTGCCGGGCAAGCTGGGCGACCACGGCCCGGTCGGTATGGTCAGCGCAGCCAGCTTCGGCAGCGCGTCGATCCTGCCGATCAGCTGGATGTACATCGCGATGATGGGTACCGAAGGCCTGCGCAAGGCCACCCAGGTCGCCCAGCTCAACGCCAACTACATCGCCAAGCGCCTGGCTCCGCACTTCAAGACCCTGTACACCGGCCGCAACGGCCTGGTGGCACACGAGTGCATCCTGGACGTGCGCCCGCTGGAGAAGACCAGCGGCATCGGCGCCGAGGACGTGGCCAAGCGCCTGATCGACTTCGGCTTCCATGCCCCGACCCTGAGCTTCCCGGTGGCCGGCACGCTGATGGTCGAGCCGACCGAGAGCGAGTCGCTGCATGAGCTGGACCGCTTCATCGACGCGATGATCCAGATCCGCGAAGAGATCACCGCGATCGAAGACGGCCGCCTGGACCGCGAGGACAACCCGCTGAAGAACGCGCCGCATACCGCGACCGCGGTGACCGCCAGCGAGTGGACCCATGCCTACCCGCGCGAACTGGCTGCGTTCCCGCTGCCGAGCCTGAAGCTGCAGAAGTACTGGCCGCCGGTGGCGCGCGTCGACAACGTGTACGGCGACAAGAACGTGATGTGCGCCTGCATCCCGGTCGATGCCTACAAGGATGACGAAGTCGAGGCGTAAGCCATCGCGGCATCGGAAATGAGAACGGCCCGCGCAAGCGGGCCGTTTTTGTTTTCCGGTAGCGCCGGGCCATGCCCGGCGAGCGCAGCGACAGAACGCATCACGGATCCGGCATCTGCCCCAGGCTCAGCTGCCACGACACGCCGAAGCGGTCCTGCACCCAGCCGTAGCGGTTGCTGAAATCGTAGTCACCCACCGGCATCAGCCAGTGGCCCCCCTCGCCCAGCACCCGCGCGGCACGCTCGAACTGCTCGGCGCCGGAACACTCCACGAACAGCGAGATCGACGGCGAGAATGTGAAATCGTGCACATCCAGGCTGTCAAAGCACAGGTAATGGGTGCCGCCGAGCAGGAAGATGGCCTGGCGCACCTGCCCGGGCACGCCGGCGCCGGCTCCCTCGGGGTGCCGTTGCAGGGCCAGCAGGCGGAAGTCGGCAAAGGCTTCGGCGTACAGGGCCAGGGCGGGCTCGGCCTGGCCGGTGAACATCAGGAAGGGGCGACTGCGCAACATGCGGTACTCCTGGTCGACGGGCCGCTGACGGCCCATAGGGTCAGGATGGCATGCCGCATGTGCGCAGGGTGTATCGGTAGCGCCGGGCCATGCCCGGCGACATCAATCACGCCTCGCGCATGCGCCGTGCGATGGCGCTGCTGGCGGCGATCGTGGCAGTCAGCGCCACCATCGACAGGAACTGCAGGCGGGTGTGCGATTCGCTCAGCAGCAGGCCGAAGATCAGTGCCAGGATCGCCAGCGCACAGACGGTCAGCCACGGGAATCCGGCCATGCGGAACGGCAGGCGGGTACCCAGTCGGTCGGCACGGCGGCGCAGCACCAGCTGCGAAACCAGCGACAGCGTCCACACCAGCAGACAGGTGGAACCGACGATGTTCAGCAGCACCGGCAGCACCCGATCCGGGAACAGCAGTTCCATCACCGTGGCGGCAAAGCCGAACAGCACGCTGGCCAGCACGGCGATCACCGGTACCTGGCGCGGGTCGGTCCAGCCCAACACGGCCGGGGCTTCGCGGCGCTGCGCCAGCGAGTACATCATGCGCGAGGCGCCGTAGAGGTTGGCATTGAGCGCCGACAACAGCGCGATCACCGCGATCAGGGTGATGGCCGTACCCGCGCCCGGAATGCGGGCGATATCCAGCACCGCAGCGAACGGCGACTTCAGCGCCTCGCTGGTCCACGGCACCACGGCGATGATCACGCTCAGCGAGCCGATGTAGAACACCAGGATGCGCCAGGCCACGGTACGAATGGCACGGGCAATGCTGCGCTCCGGATCTTCGGTCTCGGCCGCCGCAACGGCCACGATCTCGGTGCCACCGAAGGCAAAAACGACAACCAGCAACGCCGCACCGATCCCGGCCAGGCCCTTCGGGGCGAAGCCACCGTGTTCGGTGAAGTTGCTCAGGCCCGGCGAGGTCACCTGCGGCAGCCAGCCCATCAGCAGCGCCACGCCGATGGCGATGAAGGCCAGGATCGCCGCCACCTTGAGGATGGCGAACCAGAATTCGAACTCGCCGAAGTTCTTCACTCCCAGCAGGTTGATCGCGGTGAAGAACAGCATGAAGGCCAACGCGGCCATCGGCACCGGTATCACCGGCCAGACCGAGGCCAGCAGCCCGGCCGCGCCGACGGCTTCGGCGGCGATCACGATCACCAGCTGCACCCACCACAGCCAGCCCACGGTAGCGCCGGCGGTAGCGCCCATGGCGTCGGCTGCATATACCGAGAACGCACCACTGGTTGGTTTGGCCGCCGCCATCTCGCCCAGTGCGTTCATCACGATGATCACCAGAGCACCAGCGACCAGATACGACACCAGCACCGCCGGGCCGGCCGCCTGCACACCCACGCCCGAGCCGAGGAACAGGCCGGCGCCGATGGCGCTGCCCAGGCCCATCATGATCAGCTGGCGGGGCTTGAGCGAATGTCCGAGGCGGGACGGCGAAGCGGTCGGAATCGAGTTGGGCATCGGCAGGGCTGGCGGCGGGCTACAGGGGCGACACCTTACCCTGTCCCATGCCCGCGGGGATAGGCACAGCGCAGCAGGCGGCTCAGGCCAGCGCCGGCTCGCCGACACTGCCACCAATGCGGGCGCGGTAGGCGCGCGGCGAGAAACCGGTTTCAGCCTTGAACTTGCGGGTGAAGGCACTCTGGTCGCTGAAACCGCAGGCCTGGCCGATGCAGGCGATGCTGTCGTCGCCGTGCAGCAGGTGCATGGCCATCTGGATCCGCAGCCGGGTCAGCACCTGCTGCGGGGTCATCTGGAACACCTTGCGGAAGCTGCGCTCCAACTTGGACAGCGAGAAACCGGTGATGTCCAGCAGGGTCTGCATGCGCACGTTTTCGGCGTAGTGCGCGTTGAGATGGGCCAGCGCCAGCCGCAGCTGCTCGTACTGCGTGCCCAGGCTGTCCTTCTGGCCAAGGTCGCGGGAAATGCCGATCAGGCCCTCGATCGCCCCATCGACCACCAGCGGCCGTTTGCAGGTCAGGCACCAGCCCGGTTCGCGGTTGGCGAACAGGTGCAGCTCCATCAGGTTCTCGATCACCTCGCCGGACAGCACGCGGGCGTCCTGATCGACATAGTCCGCGCTGAGGCCGGTCGGGTAGATCTCAGCCGCGGTGCGCCCGATCACGTCCTTGCGCGCGCGCAGGCCCAGCCGCCGCAGCATGGTCTGGTTGACGTGGGTGTAACGCCCCTGCCGGTCCTTGATGAAGAACAGCACATCCGGGATGGCGTCGAACAGGGCTTCGATGTCGGCGGGCTCGACTCGCATGCGGCAAGCATAGCCGAGGCACCTTGCCGGTGCGATCACCCTTGCGGGACTTGCGCTTAACGCCGCCAGGCCCACCGTGAGAACCCGCCCCCACCGGAGAACCGGCCATGCCCCGCGGTGACAAGTCCGCCTATACCGAAAAGCAGAAGCGCCAGGCCGAGCACATCGAGGACAGCGAGCGCGAGCGCGGTGCCAGCGAAAGCACCGCCGAGCGCATCGCGTGGGCCACGGTGAACAAGCAGGATGGCGGTGGCAAGCGCAGCGGCAGTGGGCGCAAGGCGGCGAAGAAGGCACCGGCGAAAAGGGCCGCCAGCAAGACCGCTGCAAAGAAAACAACGGCGAAGAAGGCAACAAAGAGGACGGTGGCCAAGAAGGCCAGCACTCCTGCCTCGCGTAGTGCTGCCGCGAAGAAGGCAGCGAAGACCCGTGCGGCAAAGAAGACCGTGCGCAAGGTGGCGGCGAAGAAAGCAGCACGTACCCGCGCGCGCGGCTGAGCCCGTCGATCAGGGCGACAGCGTCCTCATCCACGCGGCAACTTCGGCTGCAGCTGCGTCGGCGCGCGCCTGCAGCAGCAGATGTGCCCCCTCCAACGACACATGGCGGGCATCGGGCAACAGGGCCTGCAGCTCGGCCACGCTGGGCGGCCACAGCAGGCGGTCCTGCAGGGCATGCAGGCACAGCGTCGGCAACACGAGTTCCGGCAGCAGTGCACGAACGTCCACCTGCAGCGTCGCCGCAGCACGCTGGCGCAGGGTTGCAGCCGGCACCTGCGCGATTGCGAGGCGCAGCTCATGCAGGTTCGCGCGCGTCCGCCATTGCCCCAGCAACAACCGGGCCATCAATGCGAGCGGCGGCAAGGGCCACGCCGGAGCCAGTATCCGTGCGCTCGCCGCTGGCAGCGGTAGCGGCCGCCGTGCGAAGGTCGTACTCAGTACCAACCCATGCAATCCAGGCTGCCCGGCCACCGCCAGTTCGATGGCCAGTGGCCCGGCGAACGATTCGGCCAACAGCACAAAGGGAGATGCAGGAAGCCGCGGGCGCAGAGTCGACGCCAACGTGGTGTAGTCCTGTGGCCCCTGCGCGGGCATCGGCAGTACCTGCATCTGCATGCCCCGCGCCTGCATCGCCTCTACGAAGTGCGCCGACAGCAGGCCGGTGCCATCCAGTCCTGGCAGCATCACGACCGGCAGCATCACTGCATTCATCACGTTGATCACCCATCAGGTTTCTTCGCACGGCTCCCCGCCTGCAGCTTCACTCATTGGCTCGGCCCAAGGAAGTGCACGGCGGCGCACGCGGCGCTACGCTGGTAGTCCCCACGGAACGGAGAAGGCGGCATGCGCAAGTCACGCTGGCTCAGCTGGACCGGCCTAGCCGTATGCGCACTCTATCTCGCGTTGACCACTTGGCTGGTGCTCGATGCCCAGGCCAACAGCGACCCCAAGAGCGCCTACATCCTCATGCAGCTGCCGGTGATGCTGCAGACCGCAGCACTCAACGTCATCGGCATGGGTGGGTGGCTATCCGGAAAGACCTGGACGACCGTCTACCTGCTGGTGATGCCTCCTACCCTGGTCGTGCTGTATGCGGTGGGGGCCATGCTCGGCAGTGTTCTTGAACAATGATGGCGGTGTGTCGGCCTGTCTGAGCAGGCAACGGGAATACGGCCGCTCAGGGCGGCCGTATTCCTGTCACGGGTTCAGCAGTCTGCTCAGGCTGCGCGACGCGTCACGGCGGAAGCTGCTGCGCCTTCCACCTTGAACACCGACACCGACGTGGTCAGTGCATGCGCCTGTTCTTCCAGTGCGCGGCTGGCGGCAGTGGCTTCTTCCACCAGCGCGGCGTTCTGCTGGGTCACCTGGTCCATCTGCACCACCACCTGGTTGACCTGCTCGATACCGGCGGCCTGTTCCTTGCTGGCCGCTGCGATGTCGCTCATCAGCTGGGTGGTTCGCGAGCTGGCCTGGGCCACGCGCGCGATCGCGGCTTCCGATTCAACGGTCACCGCCAAGCCACTCTTCACCTTGGCAGCGGCGTCTTCGATCAGCTCCTTGATCTCCTTGGCGGCGACACCGGCACGCTGTGCGAGCGTGCGCACTTCGCTGGCAACCACGGCAAAACCACGGCCCTGCTCGCCTGCACGCGCGGCTTCCACTGCAGCATTCAGCGCCAGGATGTTGGTCTGGAACGCGATGCCGTCGATCACCGTGGAGATTTCCGAGATGCGTGCCGAGGACTGGTCGATCTCGCCCATCACCGATGCCATCTGTGCCATCGCCTGCTCGGTCTCGCGTACGGCGGCACCGGCGGCATGCGCTTCACTGTCGGCCTGACGCGCCAGCTCGGCGTTCTGGCGCACGGTGGAGGTCAGTTCCTCCATCGATGCAGCAGCCTCTTCCAGATTGGCTGCCTGCTGCTCGGTGCGGCGCGACAGGTCGTTGTTGCCGGCGGCCAATTCCTGCGCCGCGTTGTTGATGCTGTCGGCAGCCACCTGGATGCCCCGCACGATGCCGGTCAGCTGTGCGGTGGTGGTGTTGGCGTCGTCGCGCATGCGCGCGAACACTCCGTCGTACTCGCCGTCCATGCGTGCGGTCAGGTCGCCGTGCGAGATCGCGCGCAGCACGTCGGAGACATCGGCGATGCTGGCCTGCGAACTGGCCATCATGCCGTTGAGGTGTTCGACCATCGCCTTGAACTGGTACTGGAACGCAGCGGCGTCGCCACGCATGCTGAAATCACCGGCGCGCGCGGCCCGAGCCAGCTCATCGATCTGCGCGTTGATCGCCATCAGGCTCTGCTTCACTGCGGCCAGGGTACGGGTCAGCGTGCCCTTCTCGCCCGGGTAGTCGGGCAGGTCACGGCTGAGGTCGCCGATGGCGTAGCGCTGCATCACCTCGGCCATCAGCAGTTCCACCTGCACGTGCGACTCGACCAAGCTGTTGGTGGCCTGCACCATGCGACCGAAGTCACCGGGGAATGCACTGGCGTCCATGCGATAGCGGATCGCACCGGCCTCGTGCTGTTCGGCCATCTGCAGCTGCGCGCCGATCGCCGCCTGCACGCTCTGGCGCACACTGGCCATGGCTTCACCCAGCTGAGTCAGTTCATCGCGGCCACCAAGGCGGAACTCCTGGTCCAGCAGTCCCTTGGACAGACGCTCGGCCAGGTTCACCGCGCGGGCCAGCGGACCGGTCAAGCTGCGGCCGATCATCACCGAGGCACCGATGCCCACCAACAGCGCGACGCCGCCCAGCACCAGCAGCTGCAGCAGGCTGCGCTCGCCCAAGCGGATTGCCTCGGCGGCGGCATCACGGCTTTCCTTCTCCTCAAAGTCCACGCCATCGGACAGCGCCTTGTTCCAGCCATTGGCCGCTTCCTGCACCGGGCCCAGGGTCAGCGCCACGGCGCCCGGGTAGTCACCCTGCTCCATCAGTTCGCTGGTCTGCTTGTTGAGCGGGCGCGCAATGGCACGCTTGGCGGCGATGGTTTCGGCAATGGCCTTGCCGTCGGCGTCGCTGGGCAGCGCCTGGTAGGCGGTCCAGCTGGCCTCGTAGCGCTTCACCAGATCAGCGATGCGCTGCTCGTCGTGGCCACGGTCTTCACCCTGGCGGATCAGCATCTCGCGGCGCACCACCATCATCTGGTTGTTGGCATCGAGCATCTGCGACAACAGGCGCACCTTGGCCACGCTGACGTCGACCACCTGCTGCATCGCGCGCTTCTGCACGACACTGGCGGTGGCGCCGGTGGCCACCACGGCGGCAACCAGCAGCAGCAACAGGCCAAAGCCCAGCCCAAGACGCCAGGCAACCCTGACGTTCCTCAAGTAGTTCATGGGGGTATCCAAAACGGGGGGATGCGCCCTTATCGGCCACGGTCCGGCTGGGCTTGATGGGGGCTGCCGCCCCCGGCCGGGTGCGGTTCAGAGAGGTGATGGCGGCAAGTGCTGGCGCAACCAACCCTAAAGTTATCCCCCCCGCTGCCAAGGGTGCCCGCCTGCAGCGGGCGCCCTTAGAATCGAATCGACCCTTGAAGATCAATGGATACATCTGATGAGCCACGGTTTTCCCCACCAGTTGATCATTTTCGGCCCACCGGGAACCAGCAAGAGTTACAAGGCCCGGCATGAGAAGACGCCGATGCTCGGCATTCGCCCGGGCGAGGTCATCCCCGTGACGTTCCACGCCGAGTTTGGCTATGGCGATTTCGTCTCCCGCCTGCTGCCATTGTCCGAGGGCAACAGGGTCAATTATGAAGTGCATGCCGGCCCCTTCATCCGCGCGTTGGCACTTGCCCTCCATCGTTCAGAGCACGGCACGGCCGATTCGCCGCCTCGCAACGTTGTCCTGCTCATTGACGAAATCAACCGCGGCAACTGCGCGGAAATCTTCGGCGACATCTTCCAGCTGCTGGACCGTGACGATGACGGACAATCCAGCTATTCCGTCTGTGCCTCGAAACTGACGGTGCAGGCGCTGATCAACGAGATCCGCGAACTTGAAGCTCGCGATGACAGAGACTCCTCCACGCTGATCGGACGTATCGAAAATGAGCGCATGCTGAGGCTTCCGGCGAATCTCTACCTGATCGGGACCATGAACACTGGCGACGAGTCGATCTTCTTCATGGATTCGGCATTCAAGCGCCGCTGGAACTTCGAATTCAGTCCAGCCGAGTTCAACGCGGTTCCCGCAGCGCAGGCCAATGCAACGATCGAAGGCCACCCGTCGGTCACCTGGAAGATGCTGGTGGATGATCTCAATGCGATGATCGTCGAGAAATGCGCCTCTCCGAATCTCGACGACAAACTGATCGGCCCCTGGTTCATCAAGGCGCGGTCCGTCGCTGCGAGGACACCGCCTGCGACCCTGGAACAGACGCACGCAGCATCGATTGCCGAACTGCGCCTGCTTGCCCCGGGGGCTGCGAAGAGCATGCAGGGCGCGGACTTCAGCCAAAGGTTCGACAAAGAGTTCTGCAAGCTTCGGGAATCCTGCAATAGCGAGACCCTGAAGGCGATCGACACGCTCTCGGGCTTTGACGAATCCGCCGAGCGCAGATTGAAGGCCATTGCCTTCGCCATCAGCGGTAGCTCTCCCTACTACAAGTCAAAGAAAAACTTCCCGAGGACCAAGGACGGGATGCTCATCGAGGATTTCGTCGAAGCGCTTGCTGGGACACAGGAAGTCCACCCCACCGCTCACCATATCGCCGCCGGTGATATCGAGGGGAAGCTCTTTCTCTACCTGTGGGACAACGTTTTCGAGAGGGACAAGTCCCCGCTCGCAGAATGGCTTGGCATTCCCGCGGAGTCACTGAGGACCTTCGGACAGTTTGCTGCCCGGCGCGATGAATTCATCCGCAGCTTCACTGTCTCGGCAGAGCTGCATGCAGCTGCATGACGTCAGCGTCGTCGCGGCCGGGTCCAGCGCTGTGGGCCTGTTCGTGGAAGATGGCCGCACCGAGCTTCGCGTGCCGCATGGCATGCCAACCTGCACCGCGCCCCGCGACGCATTCCGTCTGCTCTACATGGCGTTTGCGGCCTTCAGCAATGTCCAGTCCAATGTCGCGCACACACAGCAACAGGATGGCGTCGAGGCAGGCAGTGTCGGGCGAGGGCTGGCAAAGGCCCCTGCCTCGTTCGTCGACGCGTATGGCATTGATTCGCTGTTCAACCGGTCAAACCCATTGCGGCTGCTGTCACTTCGTCCACAGATGGCACGACGGCAGGATGGCGATCTGAAGCATGCAGACCGCCACCTCCACCATGCGTTGTTCAACGTCGACGACGCCCCTTTTTTCCCGAAGCTTCCCACTCGCCGAAGCGTATGCGAACGCGGGACCGCCGACATCGTCGGCCTGTATTTTTTCCTGGCTGAGGACTTCTACCGCAGTCTGCTGCGGATCGATCCCGGCGTCATCTGGGGGCGCTTCACCATGGATGCCCTGCAGCGTGCGACGGACTTCCGCCATCGCCATCTGCGCCCGGGCGACTCGCTGCATGAAGGTGATGGATGGGCACAGGAGCTGCTGCAGCGGCGACTCCAGCAGCTCCTGAGAACGTGCTACAGGCAGGCAACGCTGCGCAGTACAGAGTTCCTTGCCCTTTACGCAGCACTGGAGCGCTACCTTCATCCTGCACTCGCAGGCAGCGTGCAGCAGGGTCAGGTCTGGGGCATGCGGGATTTCTGGCCCGTCTGGGAATCCATGTGCCTGCATGAAGCCCTGCAGCAGGCCAGCGACACGCAGGACACTTCCATCGTCACCTGTGACGGCACCCATCTCCCACACCATCCCATGGCCGTCGAACACCGCGACACCTGGAATCAGCTTCAGCATTCAATGTTCGCCCACAACGGAATCTGCCGCCGGCCCGACCTGCTGCTGCAACGGGGACCCGAGTACGCCGTGGTCGATTTCAAGTACTACCCCATCGCACCCGACTGGCAGTGGCGACGCAACCGGGAAGAGGACGACAGAACCCGGCCCGTGAAAGAGAAGGCGCAGAAGGATCTGGACAACATCGAGTTGTATGGGCTTCTGTTGCATCGCCACCTCGCTGCAACGGAGCGCGTGTTGCCAACGATCACCCTGGAGTTCTGGCTCCCCGGAGAGGAAGCGGAGCGGAGTGACATCCGCAGTTCGCCGGCCTGGAATCCCCCCCTGTCGGTGGTGACACTTCCTTTGCTGGACGTGATCAGGCGCTATGGTGAGCGCCATGCGTTTGCGATGCGAACCCGCAGCATGCCCGGAGCCGCCAAGGCGGCGTGAAGGTAGAGGCTCAGGTCTGGGTCAGCCTTTTCACGCGGGCTGCTCGTGCTCGGCTGGCATGGTGGAAGGGCATTCCCTTGGAGCCCCCCATGCTTTCAGCCCGCGTCGCTGTGCTGTCCCTCACCCTGCTGTCGCCTGCTGCCTTTGCGCAGGTCGCGTCGCCCGCCCTGCCCGCCCCCATCGCCGAAAGGGCCGGCCCGGATGTCGGACCACGCTCCGCCCTGCACGCCCAGGTGCTGCTGGATCGCGCGAATTTCTCTCCCGGCCAGATCGATGGCGAAGTGGGCAGCAACCAGCGGCGCGCAGTGTCGGGCTTCCAGGCGGCGCACGGATTGACCGTAACGGGTGAAGTGGATGACCCCACCTGGAAGGCCCTGCAGGCTGATACGGTCGAGCCGCTGGCCAGTTATACGCTGACCAGCGAGGATGTCGCCGGCCCGTTCCAGGCCATACCGAAAGGCCCCGCCGCACAGGCCAGGCTGAAATCGCTGGGCTTCAGCAGTGTGGAAGAAGCCCTGGGCGAGCGTTTCCACGCCTCCCCTGAGCTGCTGAAGGCGCTCAATCCGGGCATAGATCTGGCCAAGGCAGGCAGCCGCATCCAGGTACCCAACATCGCCCCGGCGGCATTGCCGAAGGCGGCGAAGATCGTGGTCGACAAATCCGACTCCACCCTGCAGCTGCTGGACGCGCAGGGCAAGCTGATCGCGCAGGTGCCGGTGTCATCCGGCAGCCAGCACGACCCGTTGCCGATCGGGGAATGGAAGATCCTGGGCGTGTACCGCGACCCGCCGTTCCACTACAACCCGAAGCTGTTCTGGGATGCCCGCAAGGGCGAAAAGAAGGCCACGCTGCCGCCAGGCCCGAACAATCCGGTCGGACGGGTCTGGATCGATCTGTCCAAGCCGCATTACGGCCTGCACGGCACGCCTGAACCCGGCCACGTGGGCAAGACCGAATCACATGGCTGTGTGCGCATGACCAACTGGGATGCAGTGCGCGTGGCCGATGCAGTCGATACCTCGGTACCCGTGGTGATGCAGGAGTGAGCCGATGCGTCTTTCGCAGCTGATCGTGCTGGGTGTTCTGCTGGGGTTGGGTGCAGGCTGGTGGTTGCACCGCGATGCGAGTGGGCCGGTAGCCGCCTCGCTTCCGGAAGCAGCGCCGGGGGCCGCTGCGACGGTGAAGGAACCAGTAGCGCCTCGCGCAACAGCCCCACCCGGCGCCACTGCGCCGTCGGCCGCGCAGGCTGCGGATGCGCCGTCCGGCCTGCTGCTGCCGGTGCAGGGCATCCTGACCTCCCAGCTGCGCGATACGTTCACCGATGCACGCAGCGAAGGCCGCGTGCACGATGCCATCGACATCATGGCCGATACCGGTACGCCGGTGCTGGCGGTGGCCGATGGAACGGTGGAAAAACTGTTCGACAGCGAGCGCGGCGGCTTGACGATCTACCAGTTCGAGCCCAGCGGGCGCTGGTGCTACTACTACGCGCATCTGCAGCGCTACGCCGATGGCCTGGCGGAGAAGCAGGTGATCAAGCGCGGAGAGGTGATCGGTTACGTGGGCAGCACAGGCAATGCCAGTGACGATGCGCCGCACCTGCACTTTGAGGTGCACGTGCTGGGCCCGGAAAAGCAGTGGTGGAAGGGCGAATCGATCAATCCGTATCCGCTACTGAAATCGGCTGCTTCGATGCCCGACGCTGCCAACGCCGCAAGGTGATGGTGAATACCGCCAAGGCAGCCCCCGGAATCAGCAGGAACAGCGCGGCCACCTTCCAGAAAAAGAACGGCCACAACCACACATAGTCCAGGTCGGTCAGCTTCAGCACGTCCATCGGCGGCAGCAGTTCCACCGAGGCCACGCGCCCCGCCAGCGCGGGCTCGACCTCCAGAACGGTCACCCGCAGCCACGAACGCCCGCGCGGCAGCGCATCCCCCCGGCCATAACCGAAGTACGAGGCGGCAAATCCAGCAGGCTCAACCGATTCCAGCGCGCGGGTGATGCCGGAGCCCGGCACGCCCGAACGCGTTTCGGCGCGGAAGTCGGCCTGATCTGTCGGGGTTTCCGCGCGCAGGCGCACCTCAGGATCGATCGCCGTGGAAGTACCGTCATCCGCGTAACGCAGGCGCAGCCGCAATTGGTCATCGATGAAGCGGTAGACCGTGACCTCGGCCGTCGCACCCGGGCTCAGCACCAGAGGCAGCACCTGCGTGCGTGAGGCCATGTGGTTGGCGATCGCGCCCAGCACCAGCACCGCGCAGGCAAGCGCCCACAGGCTCCACAGCACCCACAGGGTGATCCGCACCACCGTTACGCCCTTCACGCTGACATCCGGGTCATCACGTCACCTCCCTGCTGGCCGTGCCGACACAGTAACGAAAAAGCCCCGCTTTCGCGGGGCTCTTCCTGTCACCTACGCCGGGCAGCGCCCGGCGCTACCTCAGGCGAACGGATCCTGCAGGACCATGGTGTGGTCGCGGTCCGGGCCGGTGGAGACGATGCTGATCGGGCAACCGGCCAGCTCTTCCAGCGAACGCAGGTAGGCACGTGCGGCCGGCGGCAGGTCGTCCCAGTTGGTGATGCCGTGGGTGTTCTCGGTCCAGCCCGGGAACTCCAGGTACACGGGGGTGCACTCTTCCCAGCCCTGCGCGTCCAGCGGCGCGTACTCGGTGCGCTTGCCGTTGTATTCGTAGGCGATGCAGACCTTCAGCTTTTCCATGCCATCCAGCACGTCCAGCTTGGTGATGCACAGGCCGCTGATGCCATTGATGGCCACGGCGCGCTTCAGCGCAACGATGTCCATCCAGCCGCAACGACGCGGACGGCCGGTCGAGGCACCGTACTCGGCGCCGCGGTCACGGATGCCCTGGCCGATTTCGTCGTCCAGCTCGGTCGGGAACGGACCACCGCCCACGCGGGTGGCGTAGGCCTTGGCGATGCCCAGCACGTAGTCGATCGAATCTGCGCCCACGCCGGCACCAGCCAGCGCACCACCCACGGTGGTGTTGGAGCTGGTGACGTACGGGTAGGTGCCGTGGTCGATGTCCAGCAGCGCACCCTGCGCGCCTTCGAACAGCACGCGCTTACCCTGCTTGCGCAGGTCGTGCAGGATGCCGGCCACGTCGGACTTCATCGGCTGCACGTACTCGCCAAAGGCCAGCGCTTCGTCGAAGGTCTTCTGGAAATCGACGGCGTCGGTCTTCAGGTAATTGGTCAGCACGAAGTTGTGGTAGTCCAGCGCGGTGCGCAGGAGCTCTTCCAGCTGCTTCGGGTAGTGCAGGTCGGCGATGCGGATACCGCGGCGCGCCACCTTGTCTTCGTAGGCCGGGCCGATGCCGCGACCGGTGGTGCCGATCGCCTTGCCACCGGCAGCGCGTTCGCGCGCCTGGTCCAGGGCGATGTGGTACGGCATGATCAGCGGCGCGGCCGGGGAGATCTTCAGGCGCGAACGCACTTCCACGCCGGAGGTTTCCAGCTCGGCGATTTCCTTCTGCAGTGCGGCCGGCGAGATCACCACGCCGTTGCCGATCAGGCACAGCGCGTCATCACGCAGGATGCCCGACGGGATCAGGTGCAGGACGGTCTTCTTACCGTTGATGACCAGGGTGTGGCCGGCATTGTGGCCGCCCTGGAAGCGCACGACGGCGCCGATTTCCTCAGTGAGCAGATCGACGATCTTGCCCTTGCCTTCATCGCCCCACTGGGCACCCAACACTACGACAGACTGACCCATGACGGGCTCCTCGATTTTGTAGCGGCCATCGGGGCCGCGGACGGGTAAACCGTGGCGGGGCTGGCCAGCACCTGGATGGCGGCTCCAAACGGGGAGCAGCCGGCGATGGAAGGCCCAGACACAGAAAAAGCCGGACGGGGAGGCCCGTCCGGCTTTTGTGCATTATCCGGGTTTCCGGGGTCCGGTGCCACCTTTCCGACGGGCGGCTTCACCGGCCGGTCAGGCGCCCCGCCCGGTGGTGCCGGCCGCTGGCCGGCAATGCCAACCAAGGTTGGCATCTACCAGAGCCGGGCCACGCATGTGCCGGCCAGTCAGACGCCTCCCGGTAGTGCCGGCCGCTGGCCGGCAATGCCAACCAAGGTTGGCATCTACCAGAGCCGGGCCACGCATGTACCGGCCGGTCAGGCGCCTCCCGGTAGTGCCGGCCGCTGGCCGGCAATGCCAACCAAGGTTGGCATCTACCAGAGCCGGGCCACGCATGTGAACGCAGGCGGCCGCTGGTGGGCAATCCCAGGTTGCCGGCCAGCGGCCGGCACTACCCTTTCAATGACGCGCCCACCACAGCAGGCTCAGGCCGGCCAGCAGCACCAGCCCGCCGAAGCTGCGCAGGGCTGGGCTGGGCAGGTCCAGCAGGCGCTCGGCCATGCGCTTCCAGGCGAACGGAGCGACGAACAGGAACAGGCCTTCCAGCACCGCCACCAGGCAGACGGCGGCGAACAGATCTTTCATGGGGGACTCCGGAAAAAGCACGGGGCCCGGCATCTGGCCGGGCCCCGTGGGGTACTGCCCTGCGACCTCAGCGGTCGTTCTTCAGGTACTGCAGGAACGGGTCATTCTTGTCGAGCACGATCACGCCGTTGCCGTCGGTCATGGAGCCACGGTAGGCCTCCAGGCTGCGGTAGAACGCATAGAACGACGGATCGGCCGAGCCGGCCTTGCCGTAGATGCGCGCCGCATCGGCATCGCCTTCACCGCGCAGGCGCTGCGCATCACGCTCGGCTTCGGCGATCAGCACGGTGCTGTCACGGTCGGCCTGGGCACGGATGGTCAGCGACTGCTCCTCGCCCTCCGCGCGCAGCTTGGCGGCTTCCTGCTTGCGCTGGGCGCGCATGCGCTCGTACACGTCGTTGATCACTTGGCTGTCGGTCGGCAGGTCCACCTGCTTGATGCGCAGGTCGATCATCTGCATGCCCAGCCCGGCCACGGCCTCGTTGATCCCCTTCAGCTGCTCGGCGATCAGCTCGCTGCGGTCGCCGGAGACCAGCTGCTGCAGGGTGCGCGAGTTGATCTGGTTGCGCAGCGAGTCGGTGATGATCGGGGCCAGGCGGGCGTTGGCCACGCGCGGATCGCCACCGGTGGCACGGAAGTAGTCACCCACGTTGGAGATGTAGCCGATGGCGAAGAAGTCGACGCTGACGTCCTTCTGCTCGGCGGTGAAGTAGCGCGCCGGGGCGGTGTCGAGCACCTGGAAGCGGCGGTCGAAGACCTTCACCGTTTCCACCACCGGCACCTTGAAGTGCAGGCCCGGCTTGATGTCCGAACGCACCACCTTGCCCAGGTTCAGGACCATGGCGGTCTGGTCCTCACGGACCACGTACACCGAGCCGAGCAGGCCCAGCACCACCGCCACGATCACGGCGATCCAGATAGGACTCTTCATCGGCTGCCCTCCTCACGGCCGCTCGGTCGCCCGGTCGGGCGGCCCACCGGCCGGCCCGGATCACGGGAAGCTTCCACCGCTGCGCCCGGCAGCGACGGCATCACCACCTCCGGATTGGTCACCCCCGGCGGGGCCGAGGTAGTGGGACGGGTATCGCCGGTCATCGGCACATAGATCAGCTGGCGGCCATCGCCACCGATCACCTTGCGGTTCTCGCTCAACACCTGCTGCACGGTCTCCAGCCACAGGCGCTTGCGGGTCACTTCCGGGGCGTCCTTGTACTGGGCCTGCAGCAGGCTGAAGCGCTGCGCGTCACCCTCGGCCTTGGACACCACGGCCTGCTTGTAGCCTTCGGCAGTGGTACGGGCACGCGAGGCCTGGCCTCGGGCTTCCGGCACGACCTTGGCGGCATAGGCCTGGGCTTCGTTGATCAGGCGTTCCTTGACCTGCTGGGCACCGTTGACCTCGTCGAAGGCCGGCTTCACTTCCTCCGGCGGACGGGCGTCCTGCAGGGTCAGGCCGGTCACGGTCAGGCCGGTCTTGAACGCCTTCAGCAGCGCCTGCAGGCGCTCCTCGGCGGCCACGGCCAGCGGGCCACGGTTGTTCAGTACCGCGTTGAGGTCGGCACGGCCGACTTCCTCGCGCACCGCGCTCTGCGCCGACTGCTCCAGCACCTGGTTGGCATCAACCGTGCCGAACAGGTACTGCTGCGGGTCGTCGATGCGGTACTGGACGTTCAGCGAGACGTTGACGATGTTCTCGTCGCGGGTCAGCACCGGCACCTGGATCGAGAACGTCTTGATCTCGGTGGCGTTGACCTTGGTGACCGATTCGATCGGCCACGGCAACTTGAAGTTCGGACCTGGGGTGAGGATGCGCGAGAACTGGCCGAAGCGCAGCACCACGCCACGCTGCTGTTCGCCGATCAGCTGGAAGCTGGAGAACAGCACCAGCAACACCACCGCTGCCGCCACCCAACGCAGGATGCCACCGTCGAACAGATCCTTCAGCGGCCCGGGCAGTCCGCCCCAGCCACCGCCATTGCCACCGCCGCGCGTGCCGAAAGGCCCACGTCGCTTGTCCTCGGGGCCTTGTCCGCCCTTGTTGCCGCCGGGTGTATTCCAGGCCATGCACGCTCCATCAAGATTTGGGCTGCGGCGCGGGCCCTTCCCGCAACGCCAGCCGTGAAACCATTACCGATCATACAAGATGGGGCGGACCGGCAGGATTGAAAGGGGCTCGACGGGGTAAGGTGGCGTTTTCCTCGAAGTCAGGCAACGCCGATGGCCCCCACCACCCCGTTTACAGCCTTCCGCATCGAAAATGACGATGCCGGTTACCGCGCCGGCCTGGCCCAGATCACTGTCGACGACCTCAACCCCGGCCAGGTGCTGATCCGCGCCCAGTGGTCTTCGGTCAACTACAAGGACGCGCTGGCGGGCACCGGCAAGGGCAGGATCCTGCGCCGCTTCCCGCTGGTCGGCGGGATCGATGTGGCCGGCACCGTGGTGGCATCCACCGACCCGGCCTGGCGTGAAGGCGATGCGGTACTGGCCACCGGCTGCGGCCTCAGCGAAACCCGGGATGGGGGCTACAGCCAGTACGTGCGGCTGCAATCGAGCGCGGTGATCGCGCAGCCGGCCGGGCTGAGCCCGCGCGAGGCGATGGTGCTGGGCACCGCCGGCTTCACGGCAGCGTTGGCCCTGCTGCGCCTGCAAGACAACCGGCAGACCCCGGAGCTCGGCCCGCTGGCAGTCACCGGCGCCAGCGGCGGTGTGGGCGCGCTGGCGCTGTCCATCTTCAGCCGTGCCGGCTACACGGTGCACGCGGTCAGCGGCAAGCCTGAGCAGTCGGACTTCCTGCGCGGCATCGGCGCCGCCGAGGTGCTGCCACGCTCGGCGTTGGCCGATACCGGCCCACTGCAATCGGCCCGCTTCGGCGGGGGCCTCGACAATGCCGGAGGCGACATGCTGGCCAGCCTGCTGGCGCAGACCGTGCCCTATGGCAGCGTGGTCAGCGCCGGCCTCGCGGCGAGCCCGAAACTGGACATGACGGTGATGCCGTTCATCCTGCGCGGCGTGTCACTGCTGGGCGTGTCCTCGGCCAACGCACCGCGCGGGCTGCGCGAAGCAGTGTGGGCGCGGCTGGGCAATGAGTGGAAGCCGCAACACCTGGACCGCATCTGTACCGCCGAAGTCGGCCTGGACGGCCTGCCGGCGGTGTTCGAGCGGATGCTGGCCGGCGGTTCGCTGGGCCGCACCGTGGTGCGGATCGACTGAACGTTGCAGGCAGGCGACGGACGGCAGATGCGGCCCTCCCACCGGTAATGAGCCCGCACTACACTGCGGGCATTACATGGGGAACAACATGGCACGCATTCTGATCGTCGACGACTCACCGTCGCAGCTGTTGGGGATACAGCGCATCGTCGAGAAGCTCGGGCACCAGATCCTGACCGCCACCGATGGCGCCGCCGGGGTCGAAACCGCCAAGGCCGAGCTGCCCGACCTGGTCCTGATGGACGTGGTGATGCCCAACCTCAATGGCTTCCAGGCCACCCGCACGCTTGCCCGCGACGAGGCGACCCGGCACATCCCGGTGATCCTGGTGACCACCAAGGACCAGGACACCGACCGCATGTGGGGCATGCGCCAGGGTGCCAAGGCCTACATCACCAAGCCGTTCTCGGAAGACGAGCTGTCCGAGGTGCTGGAGCGGGTGTTCGCCGGGCAGGGCTGAGACGCGCGCGGTAGTGCCGGCCGCTGGCCGGCAACCACGCATCACCGTCCCGGGTCATGAAATTGCCGGCCAGCGGCCGGCACTACCGCAAGGCATGCTCAGATTGACTCGCCGAACGCCTTGGCCAGATTGCGGTAGGCCTTCTTCTGCGCCTCGTCGGTCGCGGCCGGGGCCACGATCTCGATTTCAACAATCTGGTCGCCATCCGGGCTGCCTGGCAGCCCACGGCCACGCAGGCGCAGCTTGCGGCCGGCATCGGAATCGGCCGGAATCTTCAATTCCACCGCTCCACCCAGGGTCGGCACGCTGATGCTCGTACCCAGCGCGGCCTGCCACGGCGTGACCGGCAGCGTGTAGAGGATGTTGCGGCCATCGACCTCGAACTGCGGGTGGGCGGCGTATTCCACTTCCAGCAGCAGGTTACCGCCGTGGTTGCCCTGCCCGGCCAGCCGGATCACCTGGCCCGGGCGGATACCCTTGGGCACGCGTACATCCAGCTGCTTGCCGTTGACCGTGATGCGCAGGCTGTCGCCGCTGTAGGCCGCTTCCAGCGGCACCGACAGCTTGGCGCGGGTATCACGATTGGGCGCATGGCCCTGGCTGCTGAAACCCGGCCCCGGACCGGCACCGCCACGCTGGCGCGCGAACAGGCTCTCGAAGAAGTCACTGAAGCCGCCATTGGGGCCGCCACCGCCGAACACTTCCTCGAAGTTGAAGCCACCGGCACCACCGTAGTTCGGCGGTACGTTGAATTCCTCGCCCGGGCGATAGCCCTGTGCGCGCAGCTGGTCGTAGGCCGCGCGCTTCTCCGGGTCACGCAGCGCCTCGTAGGCCTCGTTGACCGCCTTGAACTTGTCTTCGGCCCCGGCCTCCTTGCTGACGTCCGGGTGGTACTTGCGTGCCAGCCGGCGGTAGGCGGTCTTGATTTCCGCCTCGCCCGCGCTCGGTTCCACCCCCAGGGTGGCGTAGTAATCCTTGAATTCCATCCAGCTACCTCGATCTGCTTCGGCCGCGCCGGTGGCGCCGCCCCGGGTTCATTCTACGCGCCGGCGATGCTACGCCGCCCCTCGTGCGGCCCCGGTGAGGCCGACTGATCCTGCGCAATGCGGCTGCCATCCCCATGCGCCACGCTGTGGCTGGAAGCCCCTGCCGCAAAGCCTGAAGATGGGGCCTGCACACGGGTTTTCCAATGTCTTGACGCCCCTGTCCCATCCGGCCCACTAGCCTGCCCCAGCAAGGAGTTCCCCATGACCATCCATGTCGGCGACCGCATTCCGGAAGTGACCCTCAAGCGCATCCGCGAGGGCATCGAAACGCTCGATACGCATTCGCTGTTCGACGCGCGCAAGGTGGTGCTGTTCGCCGTGCCCGGCGCGTTCACCCCGACCTGCTCGGCGCGCCACCTGCCCGGCTACGTCGAAAAGTTCGAGGCGTTCCGTCAGCGCGGTATCGACGTCTACTGCGTGGCAGTCAACGACCCGTTCGTGATGAAGGCTTGGGCGGCCGAACAGGACGTGCCCGCCGGCCTGATGATGCTGTCCGACGGCAACGCCGAACTGACCCGCGCGCTCGGCCTGGAACTCGATGCCAGCGCCTCGGGCATGGGCATCCGTTCGCGCCGCTTTGCCCTGTACGTGGTCGACGGCGTGGTGCGCGCGGCCTGGATCGAGCAGCCCGGCCAGTTCGAGGTGTCTTCGGCCGAGTACGTGCTGGAGCATCTGCCAACCTGATCTTTCACCGCAAGAGGAAACGGCCAGCCATGTCCACCAAGCCAGCCAAAGCCGCAAAGCCTGCCGCAAAGGTGCCCGGCATCAGTGACCGCAAGACCCTGCGCGAACGCGCGCGGCGCAACATCGAAGACGGGGCGATCACCGACAGCTACAGCGCCGACCGCAAGGTCGTGATCAAGCTGCTCAACGATGCACTGGCCACCGAGTACGTATGCGTGCTGCGCTACTACCGGCACTACTTCATGGCCAAGGGCATGTTGGCCGACGCGGTGAAAGCCGAATTCCTCGAGCATGCACAGCAGGAACAGGCGCACGCCGGCAAGCTGGCCGAGCGCATCGTCCAGCTCGGCGGCGAGCCGGACTTCAACCCCGACACGCTGACCGCGCGCTCGCATGCCGAGTACAAGGAAGGCAGCGACCTGCGCGACATGGTCCGCGAGAACCTGGTGGCCGAACGCATCGCCATCGACAGCTACCGCGAGATGATCAACTTCATCGGCGACCGCGATACCACCACCAAGCGCGTCCTTGAAGAGATCCTCGCGCAGGAAGAGGAACACGCCGACGAATTCGCCGACCTGCTGGATGGGTGGATCGGGGAATGATCCGGTAGATGCCCACCTTGGTGGGCGCTTCGCCGCGTGCCAACCAAGGTTGGCACCTACCAGAGCACAAAGGTGTTGTTGGCGCTGGACCGAGTGCCGACCAAGGTCGGCATCTACCTGAGAACGTTGAACCGCACCTGCGTCCACGCGCCATCGGCCGCCAGCGCGGTCAGGGTGTGTGCGCCCGGCTCGGCGAATTCGCGCTGCATCAACTGCGCGCCATGGGTCTGCGCGATCCAGCGTCCATCCAGCAACCAGTCCACTGCCTGCTCGCTGCCCAGCGCGCGCAGTTGCAGGCGCACGCCATGTTCGGCATTGGGTGCGCGCGCCAGGGTAGCGCCGTTGTTGAGACCGTCGATGTGCAGCGCCACGCTGGCATCGCGTCCGTCTTCGCGGCAATCCGGTGACAGCGCTGGCAACTGCGAGGCCTCGCGCGTGGCCTTGGGTAACCATGGCGACAACAGCGCCGGCCAGCGCGCGATCTCACGCGCGACTTCCTCATGCGGCAAACGGCAATCAGCAGATACACGCAGACCGGTCCGCGCATCGGCCAGGTAACGCTGCCGGCCCGGCTGCCAGCGCCGCGCCTCGCGCTCGGGGAAGGTCGGTGGTGCTGCGCCGTCCAGCAGGTAGGCCGACATCCGCCGCTGGCACAGTGCCGCGGGCAGCCCCTCGGCACGTTCGCCGGTCGGCCAGCAGATGTCTTCCTGGCTGACACTGGCCGGCATCGGCGCAGCAGCGGAATCGCCACGCTGGCGCGGCAGGCTGTCGACCACTTCGAACATCAGCGGCAGTGCAGTGACCGCACCGTACTGGCCCGGCAACGGCGTGCCGTCCGGTCGGCCCACCCACACGCCTACCGTGTAGTGGCGGGTGCTGCCAATCGCCCACGCATCGCGATAGCCATAGCTGGTACCGGTCTTCCAGGCCACGCGCGGGCGGCCACCGATATCGAAGGTACCGACGCTGTAGCCCGGTCGTGGGTTCGATTCCAGCATCTCGCGCACGATCCAGCTGGCGCCCGGCGACGCCAGGCGCCGCTCGATCATCGGTTCGTCATCGGTGTAGCGCACGCGTCCGGCAATGCCGTTGCGGTTCAGCGCCGCGAACGCGCCGACCAGATCTTCCAGCCGCGCGCCGGTGCCGCCCAGAATCAGTGACAGGTTGGGCGTGCTGCCCGGCGGGAAGCGCAGCTGGATGCCGGAGTGCGAAAGCCGTGCAGCAAAGCGCGCGGCCCCGACCCGCTGCAGCAGGTCCACCGAGGGCACGTTGAGCGACAGGCGCAATGCGCTGGACGCGCCGATCGGCCCATTGAAGGCCATGTCGAAATTGCCGGGCCGGTAGCTACCGAAACTCTGTGGCGCATCGACCAGCAGGCTTTCCGAATGGATCAAGCCATCGTCCAGCGCCATCGCATACAGGAACGGCTTGAGCGTGGAGCCCGGCGAGCGCCAGGCCTGCACCATGTCGACGTGGCCGAGCCGCTGGCGGTCACCAAAGGACAACGTACCGACGTAGGCACGCGCCTGCAGGGTCTGGTTGTCGACCACCAGCAAGGCCGCCGAAGTACGCTCGGGCAGCGTCGAGAAATAGCTGGCCACGCGCTCTTCCAGCGTGCGCTGCAGGCCGATGTCGATGCTGCTCTGGATGCGCGCCTGTCCTGGATGCGCCGAATGCAGTCGCTGCGCAAGCAATGCGGCATGCAGCGGCGGCCGCAGCGAGCGCGCCACCACGTTCTCGATACGCGCGTCCTGCACTTCTTCCGGCGTCCACGCGCCCAGTTCGGCCATGCGTGACAGCACCTTGTCCCGCGCCTTCTGCGCGGCTTCCGGGTGGCGGTCCGGGCGCAGCCGGCTTGGTGCCTGTGGCAGTACCGCCAGCAACGCGGCCTCGGCATGTGACAGCTGCGCCGCCGGCTTGCCCAGATAGGCCCAGCTGGCCGCTTCCACGCCCTCGATGGTGCCACCGTAGGGCGCGCGCTCCAGATACAGGGCCAGGATCTGCCGCTTGCTCAGGTGAACTTCCAGCTGCACCGCGCGCAGCATCTGCTTGAGCTTTCCCCAGGGCGTGCGCGTATGCGGGTCGAGGATGCGCGCGACCTGCATGGTCAGGGTCGAGCCGCCGGAAACGATGCGACCACCGCGCAGCAGCTGGCCGCTGGCACGCAGGATCGCCAGCGGGTTGATGCCCGGATGGCGCCAGAACCAGCGGTCTTCGTAGGTCAGCAGCGCCTGCAGGTACAGCGGCGAGACGCTGTCGATCGATGCCGGATAGCGCCACACGCCCTCGGCATCGGCAAACGCACGCAACGGCGTGCCGTCGGCGGCGACCACCAGGGTGCTGGTATCGCGTTGCTTCGGCAGCGGTGGCGGGAAGGCGAAATCCAGCACCAGCAGCAGTGCCAGCAGGGCCGCCGTACCCCAGCGCAGCCACGGCCACAGCGGCCGCAGCCAGCGGCGCAGGGCCGCCAGCCGGGTCGACATCGTCTTCTTCATTGCAGCGTGCCGGATTGGAGCTTGCCAGCGGGACGGGCCGCGCCCTCGCGGCCCGTCCGCGCGGTCACGGCTGTACCACCGTGATCGTGGTCGGGTTGCTGCGGCCGACGCCACGCAGCTGCGGCCGGTACATGTCCTCCACCAGCGGCGGCGGCACCGAGTAAGTACCCGGGGTCACCGCGCGCACCAGATAGAACACGTTGGCCTTGCTGCCACGCGAGAGCTTCAGCGCGGCCACATAGCGGTCGTCGCGGAACTCCTCATGCTTGGTGTCGGCGGCTTCACCGCGGTCGCTGATGGTGATGCCATCAACCACCACATCGGCCCACTGCTTGGCGTCGCCCAGATTGAAGTTCTCGATCTCCAGACCCGCCGGCAACAGGTCGGTCAGCAGGGCATCGGGCATCGTGGTGTCGGCGGTGACCGTCACGCGCACGATCAGGGCTTCGCCTTCCTTCAGCGGACGCGGCGACCACGGCTTGCCATCGGTGCCGTAGTAGCTGCGCTCAATGCCCAGCACACTGTTGTCCGGTGCCGGCGCGCTGCGCGGGATGCCGGCCACGTCGATGCTGGCGAACATCGGCGGCTGGCCCTGCGGGGTGAAGCGCACGCCGCTGGCCAGCTCACTGGCGCTGAAGTTGCGGCCGAACAGCTTTCGCTCGCCGATGGCTTCGGTGTTGCCACCAATCACCAGTTCACCGGCCACCAGTGCCTTCTGGTTGGCGGCCAGGGCCTTGCCAAGACGGGCGATGGCCACCTGCTCCTGCGTGCTCAGCCACATCCAGCCGGCATTGCGGCGCGCATCCAGGCCACGGCCGAGATCCACCGCACGCGCGTCCCACGCGGGCTTGGCCAGCTTGTTTTCGTGGGTCAGCGCGATCATCAGCGCGTCATCACGGATCGCACTGCCGTAGTCGCCGAAGTACGACGGGCGTTCGCTGCTGGACTTGGCGAAGGCCGCGGCCAGCGCGGCCTGACCGCGCTTGGCATCGCCCTGCAGCGACAGCGCCACGCCCAGATGGACCAGCGACAGGCCGCCGACCGCCTTGCTGCGCTCGTTGTCGTACAGCGTGCGCAGGGTACCCAGCGGCGCACGGTTGACCCGGGCCAGCACGTAGCCCGAATACGCCTGGTTGGCGAACTTCAGCTTTTCGCGGTCGTCCTGGCCGTAGAACTGGTTGCCACCGGACAACAGATCCTCGCTGAGACGGTTCAGTGCCTTCTGCAGCACGTTGTCGGGCACCGCGAAGCCGGCATCCTTGGCATCGAGCAGGAACTCGGTGATGTACGGGGTCAGCCACGGGTTCACATAGCCGTCGTCCCCCCACATCGAGAAGTTGCCATTGGCCACCTGCATCGACGCCAGGCGGCCGAATGCGCCTTCCATGCGCTCGCGGCGGGTCTTGGCATCCAGCCCGTCGGCACCGAGCATCGACGACGTCGCCTGGTCCAGGATCAGCGCGGCGTAGCCCTTGCTGGTGGTCTGCTCGGCACAGCCGTACGGGTAGTTCAGCGCGCCCTGCAGCGCACTGGCGAACGGGATCGGCGGCAGCGGGCTGACCAGCAGGCGGGCATTCACCGACTCGGACATCAGGCCATCGGTCAGGCTGTTGTCGAGACTGACCGCTGCCAGCGGATCCAGCGTGCGCACCTGCGAACGCAGCACCTGCGGCCACGCCGCACGCACCGGCAGCTCGTAGCGGCGATCAGCCTTGAAGCCGTTGCCGTCCACACGTACGCGCACCTTGGCCACGCTGTGGCCCTCACGCGCCGACAGCGGGAAACTCAGCGTTGTCTTGGCATCAGCATTCAACTGCACGCTGCGGCTGCCCTCGCCCAGGTTCAGCGGGCCTTCGCTTTCCACCTTCACGTTGAACTGGCCCGGCTTGCCGGTGAAGTTCTGCACGTCCAGGGTCACGGTGCTGCGGTCGCCCGGGGCGAGCACGCGCGGCATGCTGGCTTCGGCCAGGATCGGCGCGCGCACCACGGTTTCCACATCGCGCTTGCCGTACTGGTCATCGCTGTAGACCAGTGCCGACACCCGCAGCGTGCCGTTGAAGTCCGGCACCTTCAGGCGGATGCGGGCGATGCCCTTGGCATCGAGCTGCACCGGGCCGGAGAACAGGTCCACGGTCTGCACGCGCGCGGTCGGGCGCTTGGCCTGCGGCAATGCCTGCAACGCCATGTCGCCACCGAACTTCAGCTTGCCGGCACCGCCATCAAAGCTCTCGATCACCCGGCTGTAGATGTCGTAGGCATCGATGCCGAGGCGACGCTGGGCGAAGAAGTGCGCACCGGCATCGGGCACCGGGAAGCGGGTGATGTTGAGGATGCCCACGTCCACCGCCGAGACGGTGACGTGCGCCATCTTGCCGGCCAGCTGCGGTGCACTGACCGTCACCGGCAGGTCCTGCTCCGGGCGCATCTGCTTGGGCGCCACCAGGCCGACCGCCACGGTGCGGCCCTTGCGGTCCATCGGCACATGCACCACGCCCACAGCACGGGCCGGGGTGATCTTGCTCGGCGCGCTGCCGCCGCGGAACACCAGTGCGGTGATGTAGACGTCGTGGCGCTCCCAATCGGCGGTGACCGGAATCTTGAAGGTCGAACCCGGCTTGGCCTCGATGTCCTGCACGTACAGCATGCGGTCGGTCTCGACCATCAGGATGCCCTTGCCGGCATGCGGCGGGGTCACCGTCACTTCCAGGGTGTCACCGGCCTTGTAGCCGGTCTTGTCCAGGCCCAGCTTGACCTTGTCCGGGCGTGCATCCAGGCCACGGTTGTCATCGCCCCAGCTCCAGCCGGCGCGGAACGGGTAACGGCTGGTCAGGCCGGTGGACGGATCGAACACGTCCACCCGGTACTCGCCCCACTCCACCGGGAAATCGAAGGCGACCGCGCTGCTGCCGGCATCGACGGTGCGGGTTTCCTTGTTCTCGAAACGGCGGGTGAAATCGTAGTCCCAGCGGTTGTCGTTGAAGGTCCAGTGGTAGTCGCGCAGTTCGCGCACCAGGGTGATCTTCAGGCCATTGGCCGGCTGCGGCTTGCCGGCGGCATCCACGCGCATCAGCTCGAAGCGCGCATTGCCGTTGGAGTCGGCACCATCCTCGGGGTTGAACAGCGGGCGCACGCCAACCAGCGCGTTGGCCGGCCACATCACCCGCTTCAGGGTACGGGTGACGGTACGGCCACCGGTTTCATACAGGCTGCCGGACAGCACCACGGCGATCGGTGCCTTGGCCTTGGCGGCCTCTTCCGGCAATGCCACATCCTCACGCAGCTGGCCGTTGCCCGGCAGCGTGGAGTCGATCACGTCCTTGGCTTCGCGCGGCAGCTGCAGGGTCGGGTCACCGAAGAAGTAGCCCGGCAGGCCTTCGACTGGCTGCTGTTCGGCGGCCACCGCCATGCGCGCAGTGAAACGGTTGCCGTCGGCCGGCGCACCGTACAGGTAGGCACCATTGGCCTGCAGGCGCAGGTCCTCGCCCGGCTTCAGCGTCTTCTGCGCGCTGTCCAGGTCCAGCTTCATGCGCTCGGGCAGGAACTCCTCGATGCGCAGGGTCATGCCCTGGATCGCTTCCTTGCTGGCCGGATCGGTGCGGAACTCGACCTGCCAGCGCCCGGTCGGCGCCTCGGCGGGGATCACCTGCTCGAAGTTGATGTAGCCCTGCTCGCCCGGCTGCAGGCGGGTCTCGCGGAAGGTCTTGCCGTCGGGCTGCTTCAGGCGCAGGAACACCGGCTGTGCCTTGACCGGCTTGCCATCGTTGTCGCGCAGCAGGGCGGACAGGCGCACGGTCTCGCCCGGGCGGTACAGGTCACGGCCGGACCAGGCGTAAACGTCGAACCAGGCATTGTCACGACCGGCCACGGCAAATTCGCTCAGGTCCAGCGCCGGCTGGTTGAACGGCAGGAAGCTGGTGTCCTTGCCCGTGCTGGCGACCAGCACGTGGGTGGCATCCAGCGTGTAGTTCAGCAGCGCATTGCCGTTGCCGTCGGTGCTGCCCTTCAGCACCACCTCGCCCTTGGCGTCGAGCACGCGCAGGTCGATGCCCTTCAGCGGCGCACCGTCCTTGAGGCCGGCGGTGTGCACGAACAGCTTGTCCTTGTAGGCGCGGGTATGCAGGCCGATGTCGCTGACCGAGAAGAACGCGGTATCGAACTCGCCTTCATAGTCGCCGGTACGCTTGAGCAGGGCGAAGTACAGGCCTGGCTCCTGCAGTTCCTTGATGTCCTGGGTCGGCAGGTAGGTCAGCACCCGCTCGTTCTTCTTGCCACCAAGGATGAAGCGGTTGACGTAGACCGGCTCGGCCAGCTTGTTGATCGGGCTGCGCTCGTAGTCACTGCTCAGCTCCCAGCTGCCGCGGCGGCCACCGCGCTGGTACTGGCTGAAGAAAGTCGGCAGGTCCTTCTCGCGCACGCGCAGGAATTCAACATCAACCTCGGGCACGTTCACCGAGACCACCGGCAGGCCACGGCTGTCCTTGGCCGGCAGAACGCTGCCCTGCGAGGCGAAACCGACCACCGGCTTCAGCTCGCCGCTGAACACCTTCTGCTTCAGTTCCTTGCCCAGGCGGCTGCCATCGGCGGCCAGCAGGTCCGGCGAGACCACCAGGCTGAACTCCTTGCCAGCCTCGACGAACGGGTAACGCAGGGTCAGGCCGTCATCGGACAGCGTCCAGCTGCTGTCGTCGGTGCCGACCTTCTCTTCGAAGCGCACCAGCTTGTCGAAATCCTGGGTGCCGACCAGCGGGCGCGAGAACTCCAGCGCCAGCGACAGGCCTTCATTCTTCCGGTCCGGGTAAGCGCGCAGCAGGGTGAATTCCTTCACCTGCTCGGCCTTGGTGGTGATGGCCTCACCGCTGCTCTTGGGCAGCTGCCCGCTGTCGTTGCGGCAGCCGGCCAGGCCCAGCAACAGGCCTCCTGCCAGTACCGCCGCCGCCCATCCCCACCGCTTCCGCCGTGCCGGACCGCTCATGTCGTCACTCCTTGATCGAGGTGGCCATTATAGGCAGGCCGCGTCAAGGTGTTGACGCGAATTCGGCAGGAATGCATCGGAACGGTCGCACCGGGCCGCGCCCGGCTGGATCGGATCCGTGCCGACCAAGGCGGTCCCGATAGCCGCCAACCTTGGTTGGCGTTGGGCCCGTGCCAACCAAGGTTGGCACCCACCAAAGCGTTGCTACCCCGGCAGGTACAGGTCCACGTAATCGGTCACCGGCATCGCCGCCAGCGCCACCGGGTCCAGCGATGCCGCCAGGATGCGCTGCTGCTGGGCGGTCGGGAAGCGATGGGCCAGGTGCCGGCGGAACTTGTCCTTCAGCAGCGGAATGCCTTCCTCGCGGCGCCGGGCATGGCCGAGCGGGTACTCCACCAGCACCTCCGGCAGTTCGCTGCCATCGTTGAAGCGCACGCTGAGGCCGTTGGCGATGCTGCGCTTGTCCGGGTCCAGGTAGTCGGCGCTGAGCTGCGGATCCTCGTGGCAGGCCATCTTTGCGCGCAATGCGTCGATGCGCGGATCGGCGGCGACGTCGTCCTCATAGTCCTCGGCCACCAGCCGCCCATGCAGCAGCGCGATGGCGATCATGTACTGCACGCAGTGGTCGCGGTCGGCCGGATTGTGCAGCGGGCCCTGCTTGTCGATGATGCGGATGCAGGCGTCCTGGGTCCGGATCGCGATGTGTTCGATGTCCTCGGCGCGCCGCCCGGCCACGCGCAATTGCTGGTGCAGCGTAATCGCTGCCTCCACTGCGGTCTGGCCGTGGAACTCGGCCGGGTAGCTGATCTTGAACAGCACGTTCTCCATCACATAGCTGCCCAGCGGTCTCTCCAGCGTCAATGCCTGGCCATGCATGGACACTGCCTCGAAGCCCCAGGTCGGTGCACTGAGCACGCTCGGATAGCCCATTTCACCCGTTGCCGCGATCAGCGCCAGGCGCACGCCACGGCTGGTGGCATCGCCGGCGGCCCAGCTCTTGCGCGAGCCGGTGTTGGGCGCGTGCCGGTAGGTCCGCAGCGCCTGGCCATCGACCCAGGCCAGCGACACTGCATTGAGCATGCGTTCGCGATCAAGCCCGAGCAGCTGCGCTACCACGGCGGTGGTCGCCACCTTGACCAGCACCACATGGTCCAGCCCGACCCGGTTGAACGAATTCTTCAGCGCCAACACGCCCTGGATCTCATGCGCCTTGATCATCGCCAGCAGCACGTCCTGCACGGTCGGCGGCGGGCGGCGCAGGGCCTGCGCATTGCGTCCCAGCCAATCGCAGACGGCGAGGATGCCGCCGAGGTTGTCCGACGGGTGGCCCCATTCGGCGGCCAGCCATGTGTCGTTGAAATCCAGCCAGCGCACCATCGCGCCCAGGTTGAAGGCGGCCTGCACCGGGTCCAGCACGTAGTGCGTGCCCGGTACGCGCGCGCCGTTGACCACGCTGATGCCCGGCACCAGAGGACCGAGCAGCTTGCTGCAGGCCGGGAAGGACAGCGCTTCCAAACCGCAGCCCAGCGTGTCGAGCAGGCAGTGGTGCGCGGTCTGGAACGCCAGGGGTGAGTCGATGCGCGCGTCGCGCACGTAGTCGACGATGTCCACCAGCAGCGCATCCCACGCTGCACGCTCGTTGGATGGGGTGTGGTTATCGGACATCGTCGATCTCCTCTTCAGAAAAGCAGGTCAGGCCGCGCCTCCCGGTAGTCGCCAACCTTGGTTGGCGCTGGACATTGCCCGGGCGGTGCCAATGCCATGCCAACCAAGGTTGGCATCTACCGAAGCGTGTGATGCCAGCGCCGACCTGCTGGTTACTCGGCCGGCACCCGCACCTTGCCTTCCATCAGCACGCGGGCGCTGCGGCTCATGATGGCCTTGGTCACCGTCCACTGGCCGTCAACGAGACCGGCCTGCGCGCCCACGCGCAGCGTGCCGGAGGGGTGGCCGAAGGTCACCGCCTCGCGCTCGCCACCACCGGCCGCACGATTGACCAGAGTGCCCGGAATCGCCGCGGCAGTGCCGATCGCCACGGCGGCGGTGCCCATCATCGCGTGGTGCAGCTTGCCCATCGACAGTGCGCGCGCATGCAGGTCGATGGCCGAGGCCGGAATGGCCTTGCCGCTGGATGACACATAGTCCTGCGCCGGCGCCACGAAGGCGACCTTCGGCGTGTGCTGGCGGGTTGCCGCATCTTCCAGGTTCTTGATCAGACCCATGCGCAGCGCGCCATGCGCGCGGATGGTCTCGAACTTCTGCAGTGCGGCCTTGTCCTCATTGATCGCCGGCTGCAGCTCGGTGCCGCTGTAGCCCAGATCGGCAGCGTTGAGGAAGATCGTCGGGATGCCAGCGGTGATCATGGTCACCTCGAAGCTGCCCACGCCGGGCACTTCCAGGGTATCGACCAGATTGCCGGTCGGGAACATCGCACCCGCATCGCCGTCATCGGACGGATCGATGAATTCCAGCTGGATCTCGGCCGCCGGGAAGGTCACGCCGTCCAGCTCGAAATCGCCGATCTCCTGCACTTCGCCATCGCGCATCGGCACGTGGGCGATGATGGTCTTGCCGATGTTGGCCTGCCAGATGCGTACGGTGCACAGGCCGTCACGCGGTACCCGGGCCGGATCGATCAGACCGTTGGCGATTGCGAACGGACCCACCGCAGTGCTGAGATTGCCGCAGTTGCCGCTCCAATCGACGAAGGCGGTGTCGATCGCCACCTGACCGTACAGATAGTCGACATCGTGATCCGGCACAGAGGCAGTGGAGATGATCACGCACTTGCTGGTGCTGGAGGTGGCGCCGCCCATGCCATCGGTCTGCTTGCCATACGGATCGGGCGAACCGATCACGCGCATCAGCAGCGCGTCACGCGCGGCGCCCGGCACCTGCGCGGCCTCGGGCAGGTCCTGCAGGCGGAAGAACACGCCCTTGCTGGTGCCGCCGCGCATGTAGGTGGCGGGAATTCGGAGTTGCGGAAGAAAATTCATCGTCGGATCCAAGCGTTTGGATTTCAGGAAATGTCTTGCATCAGTGCGTCAAGGCCACGATCAACGCACCACACCCGCATGACGTCCACGCGGTCCGGCAGATCGAGGTAGTAGACGAGATAGCGTTCAAAGCCCGGAACCTGCATGAAGCGCAGGAGTGCCGGCAACTGTGCGGCGAGGTCGGCATGGCGGACGGAACCTGACGCAGGGAACATCGCAATACGTTGAAGCGTGGCCTCCAGCTCGGCGAGAAAGCGCTGACCCAGTGCCAGCCCTCCCTGTCGTGCGTACCACAGCGCGGCGTCGGCTGCGTCTGTCTCGGCCCGGGGCCTCCATTCAATCGCCTTCACGCTCCATCCTTTCGGTCAGCTCGCGACGCATCCGCTCGAATGTGGCCGCAGTCACCGGAACGGCAGGCCCAGAAGCCAGCCCCTCGGCAATCAGCTGCTTGAGCAGCTCTTCAGCCTTGCTGCGCTGGCGCTGGCGGATCAGGTCACGCACATAGTCCGACGTGCTGGAGTAGCCGCCTTCGCGCACTTCTTCGTCCACGAACTGCTTGAGCGGATCGGTCAGCGAAATGTTCATGGTGGCCATGAAACTCTCCTTTGGCAGTTTTTGCCAAGTCAGTGTGCGCCCTGCCCTGGTGTCGGACAAGCCCGCCCCCGGCCTCCGGGGGCAGGCATTCAGTCCGGCATCACGCCACCTTGGCGCCTTCCAGGAAGTCCTGGGCGAAGCGCTGCAGCACACCGCCGGCTTCGTAGATCGCCACTTCCTCGTCGCTGTCCAGGCGGCAGGTGACCGGCACGATCACGTCCTGGCCGTCGCGGCGGTGGATGACCAGGGTCAGGTCGGCGCACGGGGTGCGCTCGCCGATCACGTCGAAGGTCTCGGTGCCATCGATGCCCAGGGTCAGGCGGGTGGTGCCCGGCTTGAACTCCAGCGGCAGCACGCCCATGCCGATCAGGTTGGTACGGTGAATCCGTTCGAAGCCTTCGGCCGCGATCGCCTCCACGCCGGCCAGGCGCACGCCCTTGGCGGCCCAGTCACGCGAGCTGCCCTGGCCGTAGTCGGCACCGGCGATGATGATCAGCGGCTGCTTGCGGTCCATGTAGGTTTCGATCGCTTCCCACATGCGCATGACCTTGCCTTCCGGCTCCACGCGCGCCAGCGAACCCTGCTTCACGCTGCCGTCGTCGTTGCGCACCATCTCGTTGAACAGCTTCGGGTTGGCGAAGGTGGCGCGCTGCGCGGTCAGGTGGTCACCGCGGTGGGTGGCGTAGGAATTGAAGTCCTCTTCCGGCAGGCCCATCTTCGCCAGGTACTCACCGGCGGCACTGGACGCCAGGATCGCGTTGGACGGCGACAGGTGGTCGGTGGTGATGTTGTCCGGCAGCACCGCCAATGCGCGCATGCCAGACAGCGTACGCTCACCGGCCAGCGCGCCCTCCCAGTACGGCGGGCGACGGATGTAGGTGCTATGCGGGCGCCAGTCGTACAGCGGGCTGACCGCCGCACCGTGCTCCACACGCACGTTGAACATCGGGTTGTAGACCTTGCGGAACTGCTCGGGCTTCACCGAAGCCTTCACCACAGCATCAATCTCGGCATCGGTCGGCCAGATGTCCTTCAGGCGCACCTCGTTGCCATCGGCATCCACACCCAGCACGTCCTTCTCGATGTCGAAGCGCACGGTGCCGGCGATGGCATAGGCGATCACCAGCGGCGGCGAAGCCAGGAAGGCCTGCTTCGCATACGGGTGGATGCGGCCATCGAAGTTGCGGTTGCCCGACAACACGGCGGTGGAATACAGGTCACGGTCGATGATCTCCTGCTGGATCGCCGGATCCAGCGCGCCACTCATGCCGTTGCAGGTGGTGCAGGCGAAGGCGACGATGCCGAAGCCGAGCTTTTCCAGGTCCGGCAGCAGGCCGGCCTCTTCCAGGTACAGCTGCACCGCCTTCGAGCCCGGCGCCAGCGACGACTTCACCCACGGCTTGCGCAGCAGGCCACGTTCGTTGGCCTTGCGCGCCAGCAGTGCGGCGGCGATCACGTTGCGCGGGTTGGACGTATTGGTGCAGCTGGTGATGGCGGCGATGATCACCGCGCCATCGGGCATCAGCCCCTGCGCCTGCTCGGCCTTGCCCGCTTCCAGCTTGGCTTCGTCGGCGATGCCGCGCTCGGCCAGCTCGGCGGTGGCCACGCGCTTGTGCGGGTTGGACGGGCCGGCCATGTTGCGCACCACGCTGGACAGATCGAAGCGCAGCACGCGCTCGTACTGTGCGGTGGCCAGGTCATCGGCCCACAGGCCGGTGGTACGAGCGTAGTTCTCCACCAGCGCCACCTGCGATTCCTCGCGGCCGGTCAGGCGAAGGTAATCGATGGTCTGCCCGTCGATGTAGAACATCGCGGCGGTCGCGCCGTACTCCGGGCACATGTTGGAAATGGTGGCGCGGTCACCGATGGTCAGTGCCGCGGCACCCTCGCCGAAGAATTCAAGCCACGCACCGACCACGCGTTCCTTGCGCAGGAATTCGGTCAGGGCCAGCACCACATCGGTGGCGGTGATGCCCGGCTGAGGGCGGCCACTCAGTTCGACACCGACGGTGTCGGGCAGGCGCATCCAGGACGCGCGGCCCAGCATCACGTTCTCCGCTTCCAGGCCGCCCACACCAATCGCGATCACGCCCAGCGCATCCACGTGCGGGGTGTGGCTGTCGGTGCCCACGCAGGTATCCGGGAAGGCCACCCCGTTCTGCACGTAGATCACCGGCGACATCTTCTCCAGGTTGATCTGGTGCATGATGCCGTTGCCCGGCGGAATCACGTCCACGTTCTCGAAGGCCAGCTTGGTCCAGTCGATGAAGTGGAAACGGTCTTCGTTGCGGCGATCCTCGATGGCGCGGTTCTTCTCGAACGCCTGCGGATCGTAACCACCGCATTCCACCGCCAGCGAGTGATCGACGATCAGCTGCACCGGCACCACCGGATTGACCTTAGCCGGATCACCACCCTTGTCGGCGATCGCATCACGCAGGCCAGCCAGGTCGACCAACGCGGTTTGGCCGAGGATGTCATGGCACACCACGCGCGCGGGGAACCAGGGGAAATCCAGGTCGCGACGGCGCTCGATCAGCTGCTTCAGCGAATCGGTCAGCGTGGCCGGATCACAACGACGCACCAGGTTTTCGGCCAGCACGCGCGACACGTACGGCAGCGTGGCATAGGCGCCCGGCTGGATCGCATCGACAGCGGCACGCGCGTCGAAATAATCCAGCGAGCTGCCGGGGAGGTTCTTGCGGTAATCGGTATTCATGGGCTGGCGGAGTGCTTGAGGCGGGCCGGGTGCCGGCGGTGCGGCGGCGAAAGCATCCGGCCGGCACGCGGCCGGCCGGATGGGTACAGCAGGTGGATCAGACGCGCTTGTCGATGGCGACGAAGTCGCGGTCTTCCGGACCGATGTAGTTGGCGCTCGGGCGGATGATCTTGCCGTCGATGCGCTGCTCGACGATGTGCGCGCTCCAGCCGGCGGTGCGGGCGATCACGAACAGGGGGGTGAACATCGCGGTCGGCACGCCCATCATGTGGTAGCTGACGGCGCTGAACCAGTCCAGGTTCGGGAACATCTTCTTGATGTCCCACATGACCGTTTCCAGGCGCTCGGCAATGTCGTACATCTTCAGGCTGGACTGCTCTTCGGACAGCTCGCGGGCCACGTCCTTGATCACCTTGTTGCGCGGATCGGACACGGTGTAGACCGGGTGGCCGAAACCAATCACCACTTCCTTGCGCTCCACGCGGGCCTTGATGTCTTCCTCGGCCTCGTCGGGATTGTCGTAGCGCTTCTGCACCTCGAAGGCCACTTCATTGGCACCGCCATGCTTGGGACCGCGCAGCGCACCGATGCCACCGCAGATCGCGCTGTACATGTCGCTGCCGGTGCCGGCGATGACGCGGCAGGCGAAGGTGGAGGCATTGAATTCGTGCTCGGCGTACAGGATCAGCGAGGTGTGCATCGCCTTCACCCACGAATCCTGCGGCTTCTCGCCATGCAGCAGGTGCAGGAAGTGACCTCCGATCGAGTCATCGTCGGTTTCCACGTCGATGGCACGGCCGTTGTGGCTCCAGTGGTACCAGTACAGCAGCATCGAGCCGAGGCAGGCCATCAGCTTGTCGGCGATGTCGCGCGCGCCCGGATGGTTGTGGTCGTCCTTTTCCGGCGACACGCAGCCGAGCACGGACACGCCAGTGCGCATCACGTCCATCGGGTGCGCCGACGGCGGCAGCTCTTCCAGCGCCGCCTTCACCGCGGCCGGAATGCCACGCAGCGACTTCAGCTTGGCCTTGTACGAAACCAGCTCGGCGCGGGTCGGCAGCTTGCCGTGCACCAGCAGGTAGGCGATTTCCTCGAACTCGCTGGTGTTGGCCAGGTCCAGGATGTCGTAGCCACGGTAGTGCAGATCGTTGCCGCTGCGGCCCACGCTGCACAGCGCAGTGTTGCCGGCAGCAGTGCCGGACAGGGCGACGGACTTCTTCGGCTTGAAGGTCGGGGTTGCGGTCGTATCGTTCATGTTTTCCCTCCGAAAACTGATGGTGCAGGGTACTGCTTATTTCTTGGCGGCGAACAGTGCATCGAGCTGCTGCTCGAAGGCGTGGTAGCCGATGCGGTCATACAGCTCTTCGCGCGTCTGCATGCTCTCCACCACATTGCGCTGATGGCCATCGCGGCGCACCGCCTGGTAGACATTTTCGGCGGCCTTGTTGGCCGCACGGAACGCTGACAGCGGGAACAGCTGGATGGCCACGCCGGCCGAGGCCAGTTCATCGCGGCTGAACAGCGGGGTGGCACCGAATTCGGTGATGTTGGCCAGCACCGGTACCTTCACCGCGTCGACGAAGCGGCGGTAGGTGTCCAGGTCGTAGGCGGCCTCGGCGAAGATGCCGTCGGCACCCGCCTCAACGCAGGCGATGGCGCGCTCGATGGCCTTGTCCACGCCGTCCACCTGGATGGCGTCGGTGCGCGCGATCAGGAAGAAGTCCGGATCGGTCTTGGCATCGGCAGCCGCCTTCACGCGGTCGACCATTTCACCCTGCGAGACGATCTCCTTGCCGGGGCGGTGACCGCAGCGCTTGGCGCCGACCTGGTCCTCGATGTGGCAGGCGGCCGCGCCGGCCTTGATCAGCGACTTCACGGTGCGCGCGATGTTGAACGCGCTCGGGCCGAAACCGGTATCGATGTCGACCATCAGCGGCAGGTCGCAGACATCGGTGATGCGCCGCACGTCGATCAGCACGTCTTCCAGGGTGTTGATACCCAGGTCCGGCAGGCCCAGCGAACCAGCGGCAACGCCGCCGCCGGACAGGTAGATGGCACGGAAGCCAGCGCGCTTGGCCAGCAGCGCATGGTTGGCGTTGATCGCGCCGATCACCTGCAGCGGCGATTCGGCAGCCAGCGCCTCACGGAAGCGGGCACCGGCGGAGAATGGGGCGGAAGCGGTCATGCGGCAATCCAGGTTGAAGAACGGGAAGGTAGGCGCAAGCACCATGCCAAGCTGCAAGCGGTTGATTTCACGGGGATGACCGGCACGCAACGGTGAAACAAATAAAACATTGAAACGGATGTATCATGAAACACCCCACCCGAACCCGCCGCCATGTACCTGCCCCGATCACCCCTGCGCCACGCCGATACCGACCCCGGCCGCCCGGTGATCTGGACCGTCAGCGTCTCGCGGCTGACCGGCCTGCTCGGCGACGTCATTCCCGAGTTCGACCGCCGCGCACGCATCGAGCAGATCAACCTCGGCTTCGAGGAAGCGGTGGACGTGATCGGGCAGCGCCTGCGTCGCGAGCACTGCGATGTGGTGATCGCCGGCGGCTCCAATGCGGCGTGGCTGCGTGGTCGGCTGGAGCTGCCGCTGGTGCCGATCCAGGCCAACGGCTTCGACCTGATGGAAGCACTGGCGCGCGCGCGACGCATCGCTCCGCGCATCGGCCTGGTCACCCACGCCAGCGATGTACCAGTGTTCAGCAACTTCCAGCAGAGTTTCGGCCTGGATATCGAACATCGCCGCTTCGTCACCCGCGAGGACGCACGAGACTGCATCGCCGACCTGCGCGCCAACGGCATCGAGGTGATCGTCGGCACCGGCATGGCCATCGACCATGCAGAACAGGCCGGTCTGCCCGGGGTGCTGCTGTATTCGGCCGACTCGGTGCGGCAGGCGTTCGAACATGCGCTGGAACTGACCCAGACCCTGGCACGTTCCGGCAGCAACCGCCCTGCCCCGCGCCGGCGCCCGGCAGCGCGTGCCGATGCGCATGAACTACTCGGCGACAGCGACGCGATGGCGCAGGTGCGCGCGCAGATCGCGCTCTACGCCCCACATGACAGCACCGTGCTGGTCAGCGGCGAAACCGGCACCGGCAAGGAACTGGTGGCGCGCCAGCTGCACGCCGCCAGCGGTCGTCGCGGACGCTTCGTGGCACTGAACTGCGGCGCGATCAGCGAATCGCTGCTGGAAGCGGAGCTGTTCGGCTACAGCGATGGCGCCTTCACCGGCGCGCGGCGTGGTGGCCGTGTTGGCCTGGTCGAGGCGGCAGATGGCGGCACCCTGTTCCTGGACGAAATCGGCGAACTGCCGCTACCGCTGCAGACCCGACTGCTGCGGGTGCTGGAGGAACGCGAAGTGCTGCGCGTCGGCGCCACCGAACCCACGCCCGTGGATCTGCGCGTCGTCGCTGCCACGCTGCAGTCACTGGAACAACGTGCCGCCGCCGGAAGTTTCCGCCGTGATCTGTATTACCGCCTGGCCGCGCTGCGTATCGCGCTGCCTTCGCTGCGTGCGCGGCACAGCGATATCCCGCTGTTGGCGCAGCACTTCTTCCGCCAGCTGCGTGGCATCGATGCGCCACTGGATGAGGATGCGCTGGCGGTGCTGACCGCCGCACGTTGGCCCGGCAACGTGCGCGAACTACGCAATCTGGTGGATCGCCTGCGCATCCACTGGCAGCCCGGTGAAGGGCTGATTGATGCCGCGCGACTACTGCAGCTGGCGCCCGAACTGGTGAATGAAGGCGTTTCAGCATTGCCGGTGGAAAGCAACGGCAAGCGCCCACCGCGTGCGCAACTGGAAACGCTGCTGCAGGAACATCGCAATGATCGCGAGGGGATGGCGCAGGCGCTGGGTGTATCGCGCACCACGCTGTGGCGCTGGCTGCGCGCGGAAGGCCTGTAGAGCCGAGCCCATGCTCGGCTGATCTTCCCGCAGAAGCAGCCGAGCATGGGCTCGGCTCTACAGGGTGCGTGCCGTCAGCGTGACCAACGCGCCTCTATCGCAAACCGGCCACTCCCCACCGCCGCAATCCAAAGCAGCAGCACCCCAAGCGGCACTTCGCTGAGGTAGAAGAACCAGCTCAACCAATCCGGCACGCTCAGCCCGGCCGGAATGCGTGCGATGCCATCGGTCAATGCGGCCACCGCGCAGATGCCCGCCAGCAGCAATGCCGAAGGGCGACTGAGCAGCCCCAGCACCAGCAGTCCACCGGCAATCCATTCAATCACACCCAGCACCGGCGCACTGAATACCGGGAACGGAATCCCCGCATCGACCAACGTATGCACCATGCGCTCGCGCCCGGCGTCGGTGAACACCTTGTTCCAGCCGGAGACGCAGAACATCACACCGGCGACGATGCGGGCAAGCAGCAGCAGGTAAGCCTCCACGCCACGACGCGGTGATGGCACCGCAAACAGGCAACGCCAGGAGGGCATGGCAACTCCACAGATTGAAGGCTTCGATTGGAGTGTGCCCGCCAGCTACCTGCTCATACATGAAGCTGACCAGTCCACTCGCAAAAAGCGTGGACTTCTGTAGAGCCGAGCCCGCGCTCAGCTGATGCTCTCGAAGAAGCAGCCGAGCGTGGGCTCGGCTCTACAACAGGCCTCCAACAACCAGCAGGCGTTGCATCGGGCAGCCTTACGGATACAGCAGGCGCTTGCTCCAGCGCCCTTCAGCCCCGGCCTCATAGCACCAGCGCTCATGCAGGCGGAATTGCGCGCCGTACCAGAACTCGATGCGGTCGGGCACCACGCGCAGGCCGCTCCAGCCATCCGGGCGCGGCACGTCCTTGCCTTCGAAGCGGGCTTCGATCTCGGCCACGCGTGCGTCGAATTCCTCGCGCGTCGACAGCGTCTTCGACTGCTGCGAGGCCCAGGCGCCGACCTGGCTCAAGCGCGGGCGGCTGGCGAAGTAGGCATCAGCCTCGGCATCAGCGACCTGCTCGACACGGCCTTCGATGCGCACCTGGATGCCGGCCTCGCGCAGGCTGCGCCACAGGAACAGCAGTGCGGCCTGCGGATTGGCCTGAAGTTCCTGGCCCTTGTGGCTGTCCAGATGGGTGTAGAAGACAAAGCCACGCTCGTCGAAGGCCTTCAGCAGCACGGTACGCGCCGAGGGACGGCCCTGCGTATCGGCGGTGGCCACGGTCATCGCATTCGGCTCGACCTCGCGGCTCTGCTTGGCCTCCTCGAACAGGCCGGCAAACGTGGACAGGGCTTCGGCGTACAGGTCGCTCATGATTGCGTTCTTCTCACACGGATTGGGCTATTGTGGCTGCATGGTCGCTGCTGCGTATATGCCCCAGGTGAAAGGATTCCCCGAAACATTGGCCGAACAGGCGCTGGACGATGCGCTGGCCAGCGATGCAGCAGTTCCAGTATTGGCGATCAGCGGTCTGCAGGGGAGCGGCAAATCGACGCTGGCCGCGCAGGTGGTGGCGCGCGCCCAGGCACGTGGCCTGAACGCGGCCACGCTGTCGATCGATGATGTCTACCTGACCCGCGCACAGCGCCAACGGCTGGCCCGCCAGGTGCACCCATTGCTGATCACCCGCGGCCCGCCCGGCACCCACGACCTGCCGCTGGCCCACGCCGTACTGGACGCGGTGGCCGCACGCCAGCCCTTCGCGATGCCGCGCTTCGACAAGCTCGCCGACGAGCGCCTGCCCGAGGCTCAGTGGCCGCAGCTGCAGCAGCCATTGGACCTGCTGGTGTTCGAAGGCTGGTTCCTCGGCACACCGGCGCAGGATGACAACGCACTGGACAGCCCGTTGAACGCGCTGGAACGCGAGGCCGACGCCGATGGTCGTTGGCGCCGCTGGTGCAACCAGGCACTGGCCCGCGACTACCCGGCGTTGTGGCAGCGCTGCGACCGCCTGTGGTTCCTGCAGCCGCCGGATTTTTCGGTGGTGCCGCGCTGGCGCTGGCAGCAGGAGCAGAACCTGCAGGCGGCGCAGCCGGGCCGGCACGGCATGAGCCGGCCGCAGCTGGAGCGCTTCGTGCAGTATTACGAGCGGGTCAGCCGGCAGGCACTGCATGCCCTGCCCGGCCTGGCCGACCACGTGGTGGTGCTGGACGGCCAGCGCCAGGTGCAGGCGGTGCGCTGAGGGCGCCTATTCCACCAGGAACGTCACCCGCAGATTGACCCGCCATTCGGTGATTTCGCCGTTGCCATCGGTCACCACCTTGGTTTCGTTGATCCAGGCGCCCTGGATGCCCTTGACCGTCCCGGATACCTTCTTCAAGCCACTGCGCACGGCATCCTCCACGCTCTTGGGCGAGGACGCATTGATTTCGATGACCTTGGCGACCGTCATGACTGCTGCTCCGTCAGGCGCGGGAGAGCCCCGCAGTAACGCCCAGCTTGACGTGAAGAACGTAAAGGCCAAGGCACGGAGGTGTTAGGATCAGAGGGCATGAATCCTGCTCCGAACCTGATCCTGATCGGCCCGATGGGCGCCGGTAAAACCTGCATCGGCCGCCGCCTGGCCGAGCGCTTCACGCTGGACTTCGTCGATGTCGACCAGGCCATCGTCGATGCCGCCGGCGCCAGCATCCCGACGATCTTCGAGCACTCGGGCGAAACCGGCTTCCGCAGCCATGAGCGTGAGGCGCTTGCTCGCGTACTGGAAGGCCGTGGCCAGCTGGTCTCCACCGGTGGCGGCGCCGTACTGGATCCGGACAACCGTGCACTGATCGCCCGGCGCGGCTTCGTGGTCTACCTCCGGGTCAGCGTGGCCGAACAGCTGGAGCGCCTGGCCCGCGACAAGGGCCGGCCGCTGCTGCAGCGCCCTGACCGCGAGCAGGTGCTGCACGATCTGGCCGCACACCGCGACCCGCTGTACCGCGAGCTGGCCGACCTCATCCTCGATACCGACCCGTACACCGCTGCCGATGCGACCGCCCAGCTGGTGGTCAAGCTGGCCACGCAATGGCAGCGCCAGGACCTGACCGCATGACTTCCCCCGCCCTGTTGCAGGTCGCCGTTGGCGGCGACCGCCCCTACTCCATCACCATCGGCGCTGGCGCGCAGGCCGACGGCACCGCGCTGGCCTCGCATGTGCGCGGCCGCCATGTGCTTTTGCTCAGCGACAGCGAAGTGGCTCCACGCTACCTGGCCGCCGTGAAGCAGACGCTGCTGGCCGCACGCCCCGACCTGATCGTCGGCGAGCACGTGCTGGCCGCCGGCGAAGCCTCCAAGACCCTGGCCGAATTCGGCCGCACGATCGAAGCGCTGGCCGCGCTCGGCGCCACCCGAGATGCCTGCGTGTTCGCCCTCGGCGGCGGCGTGGTTGGTGACCTCGCCGGATTCGCCGCCGCCTGCTGGATGCGCGGCGTGGACTGCGTGCAACTGCCGACCACCCTGCTGGCGATGGTCGATTCGTCGGTGGGCGGCAAGACCGCGGTCGACATTCCAGCCGGCAAGAACCTGGTCGGCGCGTTCCATCCCCCCCGCGCGGTGATCGCCGATACCCTCGTGCTGGCCACCCTGCCGTCGCGCGAACTGCGCGCTGGCCTGGCCGAAGTGGTGAAGTACGGTGCACTGGGCGACGCGGTGTTCTTCGAATGGCTGCAGCAGCACGCCGATGCGCTGCTGGCCGGCGAGGATGCAGTGCTGGCCGAGGCCATCGCGCGCAGCTGCCGGCACAAGGCCGCCATCGTCGAGCGCGATCCGTTCGAGAAAGGCGAGCGCGCCCTTCTCAACCTTGGCCACACCTTCGGCCACGCCATCGAGACCGAACAGGGCTACTCCGCTCCCGGCCGCGATGCACTGAACCATGGCGAGGCGGTGGCGGTGGGCATGGTGCTGGCGGCGAAGCTGTCCACCGACCTGGGCCTGGCCGAGGATGCCGACCGTGCACGCCTGCAGATGCTGCTGGAACGCCTCGGCCTGCCGGTGGCGATCCCGGCCGGACTGGACCCGCAGGCCCTGCTCGGCCGCATGCGGCTGGACAAGAAGAACGTGGCCGGCCGCCTGCGCCTGGTGCTGTGGCGCGGCATCGGCCGTGCTGAAGTGGTGCCGGACGTGGACGAGGCGGCGGTGCTGAAGGTGCTGGGCGCGGCCTGACCGTTTCCGTGTTCGCCGGGCATGGCCCGGCGCTACCGGGGAGGTTTCATGAAGTTGCCGGCCAACGGCCGGCACGACCGCGTTGCGGCCGGGGTCACCCTGGCCCCGCTACAATCGGCGCCATGCACGTTTACCTGCAACATCCCGACGCCGGTGCGCAGGCACCGCGCTTCCTGCGCCTGAGCCTGCAGCCGGACCTGTTCGGCGGCTGGGAGCTGCTGCGCGAGAGCGGTCGCGCCGGTGGTCGCTCGCAGCTGCGGCGCGAGCTGTACCTGCAGGCCGATGAAGCCCGCCACGCTTTCGAGAAGGCCCGTGATGCCGAACTGCATCGCGGCTTCCAGATTCTTCCGCACGGCGACTGACGCCGCTGCCAACTTTCGCCCAAGGAATGCCCATCGTGACCAGCCCTCTCCGCAACGATCGCCTGCTGCGCGCCCTGCGCCGCGAACCGGTGGACTGCACCCCCGTCTGGCTGATGCGCCAGGCCGGCCGCTACCTGCCGGAGTACCGCGCGACCCGGGCCAAGGCCGGCAGCTTCCTGGCCATGGCCAAGAACCCGGAGATCGCCTGCGAAGTCACCCTGCAGCCGCTGCGCCGCTTCCCGCTGGACGCTGCGATCCTGTTCTCGGACATCCTCACCATTCCCGATGCGATGGGCCTGGAGCTGTACTTCGTCGAAGGCGAAGGCCCGAAGTTCCGCCACCCGGTGCGTGATGAAGCCGCCATCGCCAAACTGGCGGTGCCGGACATGGAACAGGACCTGGGTTACGTGATGGACGCAGTGCGTCTGATCCGCCGCGAACTGGACGGCCAGGTACCGCTGATCGGCTTCTCCGGCAGCCCCTGGACGCTGGCCTGCTACATGGTGGAAGGCGGCGGCAGCAAGGATTTCGCGCGCATCAAGGCGATGGCACTGAACCATCCGCAGGCCCTGCACCGCCTGCTGGAAGTCACCACCGAGGCGGTGATCGCCTACCTCGGCGCGCAGCGCGCGGCCGGTGCACAGGCACTGCAGGTGTTCGATACCTGGGGCGGCGTGCTGTCGCCGTCGATGTATCGCGAGTTCTCGCTGCGCTACCTGCAGCGCATCGCCGAGGGCCTGGAGCGCGGCGAAGGCAACGAGCGCACGCCGCTGATCCTGTTCGGCAAGGGTACCGGCCTGCACCTGGAGGCGCTGTCGCAGACCGGTGCCGATGCACTGGGCCTGGACTGGACGCTGGACCTGGACGAAGCGATGCGCCGCACCGGTGGCCGCGTCGCCCTGCAGGGCAACCTCGACCCGACCACGCTGTACGCCTCGCCGGATGCGATCGCCGCCGCAGCAGCACGCGTGCTCGACACCTATGCCGCCGGCAATGGCGGCTCGCGCGAGGGCCATGTGTTCAACCTCGGCCACGGCATGTCGCCGGACATGGACCCGGCGCACGTGCAGGTGCTGGTCGACGCGGTGCACGCGCACAGCCAGCGCTGAGCATTGCGCATGCGGTTGCGGCGCGATGTTGATCGCGCCGTGACCCGCGGTGCGCGATCATGGCGTCCCCCACGCTGCACCGGCCACACCCCATGTCCACATCGCCATCGACCTACACCCGCCAGCGCCCCTTGCTGTGGCTGGTTTCGTTGGCGATCTTCATGCAGATGCTGGACTCGACCATCGTCAACACGGCCTTGCCGGCGATGGCGGCCAGCCTGGGCGAAAGCCCGCTGCAGATGCAGTCGGTGGTGTTCAGCTACGCGCTGGCGGTGGCCACTTTCATCCCTGCCTCCGGCTGGATTGCCGACCGCTACGGCACGCGTCGTACCTTCCTGGTAGCGATCATCCTGTTCACCCTCGGCTCGCTGGCCTGCGCGCTGGCCCAGCACCTGCACCAGCTGGTTGGGGCACGTGTGCTGCAGGGTATCGGCGGTGCAATGCTGCTGCCGGTCGGCCGCTTGGCAGTGATGCGTTCGGTGCCACGCGAGGACTTCCTGCGCGCGATGAGCTTCATCGCCATCCCCGCGCTGGTCGGCCCGTTGATCGGCCCGACGTTGGGTGGCTGGCTGGTCGAGATCGCATCGTGGCACTGGGTGTTCCTGATCAACCTGCCGATCGGCGTGATCGGTTTCATCGCCGCGATGAAGATCATGCCCGACCACTACGCCAGCCATCGCACCCGTTTCGACCTGCGCGGCTACATCATGCTGGCCTTCGCGATGGTGGTGCTGTCGCTGGCGCTGGACGGCATCTCCGGGCTCGGTACGCCACACGCGTTGGTGATGCTGATGACCGTGGCCGGCCTGGCGGCGCTGGTGGGTTACTGGCTGCACGCCGCCAACTCGACCGCGCCGTTGTTCTCGCTGGCGCTGTTCCGCGTGCCCAGCTACCGCATCGGCATCCTTGGCAATCTGTTCTCACGCATCGGCAGCAGCGCCATGCCGATGCTGATCCCGTTGCTGCTGCAGGTCGGCCTCGGCCTCGGCCCGATGAACGCAGGACTGATGATGGTGCCGGTGGCGGCCGCCGGCATGGTCTCAAAGAAGCTGGCGGTGAAGCTGGTCGAGCGCTACGGCTACCGCCGCGTGCTGATGGTCAACACCGTGCTGGTGGGCCTGGCGATGGCCAGCTTCATCCTGATGACGCCCGGCCAGCACCTGGCCTGGCGCCTGCTGCAGCTGGCCTTCTTCGGCGCGGTCAATTCGCTGCAGTTCACCGTGATGAACACCGTGACCCTGCGTGATCTGGACCGCGAATTCGCCAGTTCCGGCAACAGCCTGCTGTCGATGGTGATGATGCTCGCAGCCGGTTTCGGTGCCGCCGCCGCCGGCAGCCTGCTGGCCGCGTTCGGCAGTCACCTGGACAGCGACAGTGCGACGTCGGCGCTGCACGCCACCTTCCTGTGCGTGGGTGCGATCACCCTGACCTCGACGATGATCTTCTGGCAGCTGCCCGATACCAAGCCGGAGCCACGGCAGGTCGAGCACGTCGCGGAGTGAGGGGGTTCGGCAGGGTTGCACCCTGCGCCCGCAGAGGCCCAACCCGAAGCAACAGCAACAGCAACAGCGAGCATTCCGTGGGATGGCGGGGCGGTGTGGGCTTGCAGGACACGCCGTAAACCCGTCCATGGGGGCTCGATGGCGCCATCCATGGCGCCAACGGTCCTGCAAGCCCACACCGCCCCACCTCTGACAGGTTCACGCGGCTGTGGGTAACGGCGACTGTTGGAACGCGCGGTTGTTGGTAGGTGTCGACCTTGGTCGACACATCTGTCAGATATCGAATTCCAGATTGGGGTCAGAGCCCGTTGCGCGCCAACGGGATCCGACCCCGTGCTCCGACAGATCGCGGAAAACTGTCGAAGGCGGAGAGGGTCCGGTTGCGGGAGTGTCCGCTGCATGGATGCCGCGGCCAAGTTCCGGGGGTCACTTCATGGACGGGTTTACGGCGTCTCCCGCCACCGGACCCACCCCGCCATCGCATGGAATGCACGCTTTTGACGTTGACGTTGATCCGGCGGGTGCAGGGCCGCAGGCCCTGCCGAACCCTCTACCGTCCCATGATCCTGGCAATCGCTTCCACCAGCAGCTCCCCGGTCACCGGCTTGCGCAGGAAGCCACCGATACCGGCCGCTTCCACCTGCTGCTGCAGGTCCGGGTCGGTACGCGCGGTCACCGCCAGCAGCGGCAGCATGTAGCCCTGGTTGCGCAGGTGCTGGGCCAGCTCGAAACCACTCAGTCCCGGCAGGTCCAGGTCCAGCAGGCCGACGTCGAAGTCACCGGCACTGATCTCGCGCAACGCCGCCAGCGCGTGGCCGGCATGTACCACGTCATGCCCACGCGCGCTCAACAGTCCGCGCACCACGTCGGCCACGGTGGCGTCGTCCTCCACCAGCAGCACCCGCAACGGCGGCATGTTCGCCGCTTCCTCGCGGTGCGCTTCGCCAGCGGCTTCGGCGTCGGCGTCGACCACCAGCGGCAACGGCAGGGTCACGCCGAAACAGGTGCCCCGCCCCAGCTGGCTCTCGACCTGGATCCGGCCCTGCATGGCCTGCGCCAGCTCGCGGCAGATTGCCAGGCCCAGGCCGCTGCCGCCGTACTGCGCGGCGGTGCGCGCACCATCGGCCTGCTCGAAGCGGCGGAACAGGCGTTGCTGTTGTTCCTGGCTGATGCCCGGACCGGTATCGCGTACCTCGAAGTGCAGCGCGCGCAGTTCGCCATCGCTGCGCGCGTGCAGGGTGATGGTGCCGCGGCTGGTGAACTTCACCGCGTTCGACAGCAGGTTGAGCAGGATCTGGCGGACCCGCATCGCATCACCGGTCGCCTGCAGCCCCGGTGGCAACTGGTTGTCCAGGGTGAAGCGCAGGCCCTTCTGCGCGGCCAGCGGTCCCATCAACGCGGCCAGGTCCTGCAGCAGGCGACTCAACGCGAACGGCTTGGACTGCAGTTCCAGCCTGCCCGATTCGATCCGCGCCAGGTCCAGCGCATCATTGACCAGATGCAGCAGGTGTTCACCGGCGTGGCGGATCGACTGCGTGTAGCCGCGCTGCTGCGGATCCAGCGGCGAGGCCAGCAGCAGTTCGCTCATGCCCAGCACACCGGTCATCGGCGTGCGGATCTCATGGCCGAGGTTGGCCAGGAAACGGGTCTTGGCGGCGGAGGCCTGTTCGGCCAGCTCCTGCTTGTGCAGCGCCAGCTGGTAGGCATGGCGACGCTGCAGGCGGCGGCGATACAGCCAGGCGAACCAGCTGGTCAGCAGCAGTGCGATCGACGCCAGCACCAGCAACCCGGACAGGCTGCGCCACCACGGCGGCTGCACGCGAAACTCCAGGCTCTGCACCCGAGACCAGACATGGTCGGCCGAGCGCGCCTGCACTTCCAGGCGATAGCTGCCCGGTGGCAGCCGCGAGAACAGGCGCTCACCGGCCGGCCCCACTTCAACCCAATCCGGGTCGTAGCCGGCCAGCCGGTAGCGATAGGTGTTGGAGGCCGAATCCGCAAACGACAGCAGGCGCGCGACGATGCGCAGGTCGCGGTCGCCATCGGCAATCTGCAACGGGGTGTCATGGGTCAGGTCCAGCACCTGCTCGTTGCGGCGCACCTCGACACGCTCGATCACCAGCGGTGCACGCCGCACCGACGGCCGCACCTGTTCCGGGTCGAACACCACCACGCCGGCCGGCGTGCCCGCCACCAGGTGCCCGTCGCCCGAGGTCGTCAGTGTGTGCTCGCGGAATTCCTGGCTGGGCAGGCCGTCGTGCACGCCATACAGACGCACGCTCTGGCCATCGGCACCCACCCGCACCAGCCCACGTGCACTGGTTGCCCAGGCCACGCCCTGCGCGTCGACCACCAGGCCAGAGGCGGAGATCGCCGGATAGCCCTGCTCGGCACCGATCACAGCCTGCCGTTCCAGGCGCCCCTGGCTCCAGCGATAACGCGACAGACGCCCGTCTTCGGACAGCCAGACCTGGCCATCGCGGCCCACGTGCAGTGCGTGGATCGCCGTGGCCGGTGCACCGGGCACCGGCTGGAATCGTTCGCTCTCCGGCAACCACTGCAGCAGGCCACGGCTGCTGGCCAGCCAGATGTGGTCCTGCGGGCCGCATTCCACGTCGAGGTTGAGTTGCCCCTGCTGCAATCCACGCTGGCCATTGTCCAGCTGCCGGCGCAGGCGCCCATCCAGATCACGCTGCTGCAGGCCGGCCGGCAGCATCAGCCAGAGGCTGTCGCCATCGCAGGTCATCATCGATTCGATGACCCCTTCCATGGTCGCGTCGGCGCCAGCGTCACGGCCCCACCGGCGCAGGTCGCGACGCTTGGGGTCGTAGCGCATCAGCGCGTCGGTCGAGCCGATCCAGACCTGGCCACGCCGGTCCTCGCGCACCGAGGTCAGCCAGTACATGCCATTGACCCAGGTGCGGTGCTGCTCGATCCTGCCGGTCTTCGGGTCGAAACGGTCCAGCGCGCCGTGGCTGCCCACCGTCCAGATGCCGCCATTGCTGGAGGGACTGGTCCCGAGCACGAAAGCATTGCGCAGCGAACTGGCATCGTCCTCCAGCCGCGACAGCACCGAGAACTGCCACCAGCGCGGCAGCAGGTGCCACAGGCCTGCATTGGTGCTGGCCAGCCAGATGCCGCCTTCGCGGTCCTCGTAGGCGCCGGTCCAGTTCGGCCGTACCGGGCCGCGCGCAACCGCGCTGTACAGCGGAACGGTCTGGTACTGGCCGTCCACGGCCCGGCCCAGGCCACTGCGGGTATCCAGCCAATGCCCGCCCTGCTCGTCGCGCAGCATCATGCCGAGCACCTGTTCGCCCTGCGGCAGCTTCCACGGCAATGTTTCGAAACGACCATCGGGACGACGCACGGTGGCGCCGGCCATCGTGCTGATCCACAGGCTGCCATCGGGTTCGCTGGTCAGGCCGTTGATCAGCAGGCTGGGAATCACGTCGGCGCCGATGCGCTCGAAATCGGTGCCGGTCCAGCGCGCCACGCCATGCTTGGTACCAACCCACAGGCTGCCATCGGCCAGCGTGACCAGGTACGGCACCGACGCAGCAGGCAGGCTGCGCGGATTGTTCGCCTCCGGCAGGAAGCGCTGCAGGCGGTCCTGGCTGTCCAGGCGGTACAGGCCGCCTTCGTGGGTACCGAACCAGATCGAGCCGTCAGGCGTGGTTGCCAGGCTCCAGATGGTGTTGGTGCCCATCAGCGGCTGGCTGCTGCGGTCGTAGAAATGCAGTTGCCGGCGGTCGGCCGACATCCGCACCAGGCCGGCGTTCTCGGTACCGATCCAGAGTTGGTTGCGCGCATCCACCAGCACCGTCCAGATGCGGTTGTCGCGCAGCCCGTCTTCCGAGCGCCAGATCCGGTAGTTGCGGCCGTCGTAGCGGGCCAGACCGTCGTTGGTGGCGATCCACAGGTAGCCGTAGCGGTCCTCGGCCATGCGGTTGACGGTATTGGATGGCAGGCCATCGAACACGGTGACCTGGCGCGGGCTCGGCGGCACCGGCTGCGCCGCAGCAGGCGACAGGCAGCACAGGAGGACCAGCAGCAGCATCGCCGCCCGCAGATACACCACCGATTGCCTCCTCACGCTGCTTCTGATGGATTCCCGCGCTGCGGGCGTCGGCATGGTAAACCGAAAGTCACGCCGTTCGCGTCCGGCACCGACGCTTTCAATGTGGGACCTGTCGTTTTGCGCGAGCCTGGGCAATCGCGGTCACCAGCAGGTCGCCGGTGACCGGCTTGCGCAGGAAACCATCGAAACCGGCCGCAAGCACCTGGCTTTCGGCATAGGCGTCGGAGCGTGCGGTAACCGCCACCAGCGGTAGTTCATAGCCCATGGTGCGCAGCTGGCGGGCGATCGCGGTTCCATCCAGGGCAGGCAGGTCGAGGTCGAGCAGGCCGACATCGAAGCCATCGGTAGCGATCTCGGACAAGGCTCCCAGCCCATGCAGCACATGCACCACCTCGTGGCCACGGCCACGCAGCAGGCCGGCGATGACCTCGGCCACGGTGGCATCGTCTTCGACCAGCAGGATGCGCAAGGGCGGCAGTACCGGCATCGCCGGAGAGTCGCCCTGCGCGTTGGCCGCCTGCCGGGTCCACGGCAACGGCAGGCGCACCTGGAAGCGCGCGCCCTTGCCCGGCTGGCTGTCCACTTCGATGCGCCCGCCCATCGCCACCGCCAGTTCCTGGCAGATCGCCAGGCCCAGGCCGCTGCCACCATAGCGCGACGCCGTGCGCGGCCCCTCGGCCTGCTCGAAGCGATGGAACAAGCGCTCCTGCTGCTCGGCATTGATACCCGGACCACTGTCGTGCACCTCGAAGCAGAGGCCAGCACCGTTGTCATCCAGGCGCACGGCCAGGCCAACGTGGCCACGTTCAGTGAACTTGATCGCATTGCCCAGCAGGTTGAGCAGGATCTGGCGCACGCGCATCTCATCACCGCTGACGCTGATCGGCCCGGGCGGATCGTCGCCCCGCTGGAAAGCCAGCTGACGCTGCCGTGCCATCGGCTGCATCAGGGCCTGCACCTGGTCGAGCAGGCCGGCCAGGTCGAACGGACGCAGGTCCAGCTCCAGCCGCCCAGCCTCGATGCGGGCCAGGTCCAGCGCGTCGTTGACCAGCCGCAACAGGTGGCTGCCCGCCTGCTGGATCGAGCCGGCGTAACTGCGCTGCACCGGGTCCAGCGGCGTGGCCAGCAGCAGCTCGCTCATGCCCAGCACGCCCGTCATCGGTGTGCGCACTTCGTGGCCCAGTGTGGCCAGGAAACGGCTCTTGGCCTGCGACGCCTGCTCGGCCAGCTGCTGCTTGTGCACGGTCAGCTGCCACTGCTGGCGGCGACGCAGGCGCGCCCGGATCGACCACACCAGGGTCACCAGCAGCAACGAACCAAGCAGGATATAGCCGAAGATCGCCATGCCGCTGCGCCACCACGGCGGCAGCACCTTCACCTGCAGTCGCTGTGATGGTGTCCATGCGCCGCTGGCGGTCGCCGCCTGCACTTCGATGACATAACTGCCGGTGGGCAACCGCGAGAGCGTACGCTGGCCGTCGCCGCCCTGCTCGACCCAGTTCTGGTCGTAGCCGCGCACCCGGAAGCGATAGCGGTTGCCCTGCGGGTTGGCATAGGACAGCAACCGTGCATCGATCTGCAGATCACGATCATCCGGCCCCAGCAGCAGGGTGCCGGTGTTAGGCAGCGGCTGCCAGCCGCGGGCATCGTCACGGCGCACGCGTACCTCGGCAATCACCAACGACGAAGGCGGCAGCACCGCGTCGACCGAGTTCACATCGAATGCGACCAGGCCGGTCTGGCTCACCGCCAGCACACGACCATCGGCATTCACCGCCGGCGGCCGGCTGGTGAACTCGGCATCGGACAGGCCATCGCGTTCGTTGAACTGCTGCAGGCGCCGCGCCTTGGGATCCCAGCGCAGCAGGCCGCGCGGCGTGGTTGCCCACAGGCGGCCGTCATCGGCCAGCGCCAGCCCGCCCATGCTGACCGCGGGCACACCGGCACCGCCATCAACACGCTGGATCAGGCGCAGGCTCATGCCATCCCACTGGTAGCGCTCGAGCGCGCCCTGCCGGGCCAGCCACAACTGTTGCGGATCAATCCATACCAGGTCGTAGATGAGCCCACGCGAGACACCTGGCACTGCTTCAAATCGTCCCGCGTGCTCGCGCCAGAGGCCCATGTCGCCCATCACCCAGGCCTGGCCATGGGCGTCGAAACGGATCTGCTCGATCGGTGAATCGGCGGTGCCACGGATGTCATCCAGCGGGAAACTGCGCAGCAGCCGGCCGTCGGCGCTGCGCTGCTGCAGGCCCAGGTTCATCACCGACAGCCAGACCGTGCCATCCGGCGCCTGCCGCATCAGATCGATGCGCTGGCGCAGGTCGGCGCCGCCATCGATGCGCCAGTCGTGCAGCGCACGGGTGGCCGGATCGTACACGCTGATGCGGCCCGCGCGGCCCAGCCACAGGCCCCCGTCCGGTCGCGGCAGCACCGACCACACCGCCCCGCTGCCGATCTCGCGATCGCTGGCCAGCAGGCGCAGCGTGCCCTGAGCATCCAACTGGTACACGCCATGCGCTGAGCCGACGTAGTAATTCCGGCCATCACTGGCTGCACTCAGCAGGTACTGGCTGTCCAGCGGCTTGCCGTCAAGCTGGTTCCAGATCGAAAACCGGCGCCAGTCCGGCGGCAGGTAGGCCAGGCCCTGGGTCAGCAGCGCCACCCACAGTCCCCCTTCATGGTCCTGCAGCAGATCAAGCACACCGCTTTGCGCGGTCAGGAAGCCGCTGCCACGGTCCCCCTCGAGCCGGCGCAGCGTGCCGGCATCGCCGCGCAGCAGGCCATCGGACGTACCGGCCCAGTAGCCGCCCTGGCGATCGGCCAGCACCAGTGCCGAACGCAGGCTGGCGCTGTCGGCCCAGCGCGGACGACTGACCCGGTCCTGCGCATCGATGCGGTACAGGCCCTCGTTCTGGCTGCCGACCCAGATCGAGCCGTCAGGATCCCGGCTCAGCCGCAGCACGCTCAGCGTACCCAGCTCGCGTGGGGCCACCGCCTCGAAGCTGCTGCCGTTCCAGCGCGCCAACCCCGCTTCGGTGCCGATCCACAGACGGCCCTTTGCATCGACCAGGCTGCTGAAGATGGTGTTGCTGGGCAGTCCACCGGGATGCCCCGGATCATGCTGGAAGAAGCGCAGGCTGCCGTCCTCGCCGAAACGGCAGACACCATGGCCGCTGGTACCGATCCAGAGGGCATCCTCGGCATAGGCCAGGGTCCAGAACTGGCTCATGCACGGGCCATTGACCGTGTCGAAGGTCTTGAAGCGCTCGCGATCGGCATCCAGGCGCGCCACGCCCTTGCCGTTGATACCCACCCATACGCGATCCAGCGGATCGACCAGCAGGGTCTCGATCTCGTTGCCGGGCAGCGAGCCCGGCTGATCCGGATCGTGCTCCCAGACCCTCAGGCCGCCCCCGTCGTAGCGCACCAGGCCGCCGTCGGTAGCCGCCCAGATATGCCCCTGGCGATCCTCTGCCAGGGCCAGCACCATGCGCGACGGCAAGCCTTCGGCGGCACCAAAGCGGCGCAGGCGTGGTGTTTCCGCCATGTCCAAGGTGGCAGCTGCCACGGCAAACGCCATCAGCAGCAGCCCCGTACCCGCGATGCCTTGGCACCACAGGCGCCAGCCGCTCGTCATCCTGAACCCCCTGTCCTGTCCCGATTGTCACACAGGGCCAGGTCCATCGCTGCAACAGCCTGTTTCCAGAGGCAATACCACCACGAACTGTTGCAGCCGTGCACGCAACGTTGGCAGGGGGCTATGCGTATGATCGCAGCGTCCCCCTTCCGGAGCCCGCCATCGATGCGTCCCTGCCTGGCCCTGCTGCCGATGCTGCTCGCCACCGCGCCCGCCTGGGCGGACGCAGACACCTATCGCCTCGACCCAGTGCATACGCGGGTGCTGTTCGCCATCGACCACGCCGGCTATTCGCAGGCGATGGGGACGGTCTCCGGCAGTGAGGGCCGCCTGCAGTTCGATCCCGACAACTGGCGCGAGGCTACGCTCGACGTCGAAGTCCCCGTGTCGCGATTGGACCTTGGCGATGCCAAGTGGAACCAGGCCACGCTGGCCCGCAGCCTGCTCGATGGCGAGCGCTTCCCGAGCGCGCGCTTCGTCTCCACCCGGGTTGAACCGATCGATGCCAAGCGCGCCCACGTGATCGGCACCCTGACCCTGCGCGGGGTCAGCCAGGAGGTCACGCTGGACGTGACCCTCAACGCCATCAAGCGCTACCCGCTGCCCCCGTTCCGACGCACCGCCGGTTTTTCCGCCAGCACCACGCTGAGCCGGCGTGCGTTCGGCATCACCGCCTGGCCGGGCGTCATCGGTGATGCAGTACAGCTGAGGATCGAGGCTGAAGCCACCCTCGACCGCAGCGACGCCCCGGGAACTCCCGCTCCCGTTCCGCACTCCGACCCCAAGACGGCCCCCTAGAGGACCTTTCATGACCGCCAAGAACACCCCCGCCGCCTGGGGGAGTGTCAGCCAGATCCTGCATTGGTTGATCGCACTGCTGATCCTCGCCCTGGGCGTGGTCGGCCTGACCATGGGCGAGCTGCCCAAGACCCCCAAGTACTTCTGGGTCTACACCGCGCACAAGTCGATCGGCATCACCGTATTGGCGCTGGTGCTGTTCCGCCTCGGCTGGCGTGTGTATGCCGGTGCGCCCAAGCCGGTGCCGGGCGTGCCCAGCTGGCAGGAACGCATCGCCAGTGCCACCCACGTGCTGCTCTACGTGCTGATGTTCGCCATCCCGCTGTCGGGCTGGCTGTACGACTCGGCCAGCGGCCTGCGTCCGTTCCGCTGGTTCGGCCTGGTTGACGTGCCGAAGCTGAGTGGCCCGGACCCGCAGGTCGTCGCGGTGTCCCATGCCATCCACGAATACGGCTTCTGGCTGTTGATCGCGGTGGTGCTGGCCCATGCCGGCGCTGCCTTCTACCACCACCTGTTCCAGCGCGATGCAACGTTGTCCCGCATGTTGCCGCGCGGCTGGCTCGCCTCCCCTCAGAAGGACTGATCGATGAACCTGAAACTGACCACTCCGGCCGCCGTGGCCGCCGCCCTTGCCGGCATGCTGGCCACCGCCCCGGTGCTCGCCGCCGACTACGCGCAGGCGCCCGGCGCCGGCTCGATCCTGGTGTTCGCCACCAAGTACGACGGCGAAGTGTTCACCGGCAGCTTCCCGGGCTTCGCCACCAAGCTCAGCTTCGACCCGGCCAATCCGGCCGCCGGTTCGCTGGACGTGGTGATCCCGCTGGCCGGCGCCAAGAGTGGCAACAGTGATCGCGACTCGACCCTGCAGACCGCTGACTTCTTCAACGTCGGCAAGTTCGCCACCGCACGCTACACCGCCAAGGGCTTCCGCGCGGTGGGCAACGACCAGTTCGCCGCCGACGGCACACTGGAACTGCGCGGCGTCAGCAAGCCGGTCACCCTCACCTTCACCTGGAAGCCCGGCACCCAGCCGGTGCTGACCGGCAAGGCCACGGTCAAGCGCCTCGACTTCGGCGTTGGCGGCGGCGACTGGGCCGACACCAAGACCATTCCGGACGAAACCGCGATCAGCACGATCGTGAAGTTCGACGCGAAATAAGACGGGTGTGCCGCCGGGCATGGCCCGGCGCTACCGCAGAACGGTGACACAGGGTAGCGCCGGGCCATGCCCGGCGGATTCAACCCGCAGCCAGCCAGGCCTGAACCGTGGCCGCGTCGAACGGCCAGTCCAGCTCGCGGTCAGCGCCCTCGTCACGCAGCACCGGCACCCGCGCGCCGTAGCGCGATTCCAGCGCCGGCTGGTCATCCAGGAATACCGATTCGAACTCCGGCGCCCGCGCTTTGGCCAGTTCGGCCAGGGCCATGTCGCACAGGTGGCAGTCGTCACGCTGGATCAGGGTCAACACCGGTTGGGCTCCCGTGGTGGAAATGCTGCGCCGCAGCCATTGAAGTGCGGCGTGAACCGCTAGAATAGCGGTCTCTTCCGGTACCCGCAGTACGGCAACCATGGCTGTCAGCACGTTCGACGTTTTCAAGATCGGCATTGGCCCGAGCTCCTCGCACACCGTCGGGCCGATGAAGGCCGCCGAGCGATTCATCCACCGCTGGCTGCTCGACCCGGGCCGCCTGCACGAGGTCGCGCGCATCCGTGCCGACGTCTACGGATCGCTGGCGCTGACCGGCCGCGGCCATGGTACCGACAAGGCGATCCTGCTCGGCCTGGAAGGGCAGCGGCCGAACCTGATCGACCCGGACATCATCCCGGCGACGCTGGAGCGCATCCGCAGCAGCAAGCGCATCCAGCTGATGGGCCAGCACGAGATCGCCTTCGACGAGAAGCGCGACCTCGGCATGAACAAGCGCCAGAAGCTGCCGTACCACACCAACGGCATGCGCTTCACCGCGTACAACGCCGACGACGAAGTGCTCGCCACCCGCGATTACTACTCGGTCGGCGGTGGCTTCGTGGTCAACCAGGACGACGCGGCTGATGACCGCATCGTGCCCGACGAAACCCCGCTGCCTTACCCGTTCAAGAGCGGCGACGAGCTGCTGGCGCAGACCGCGCGCAGCGGCCTGAGCATCGCCCAGCTGATGTTCGAGAACGAGAAGTGCTGGCGCAGCGAAGACGAGATCCGCGCCAACCTGCGCGAGATCTGGAGCGCGATGCAGTCGTGCGTCAGCCGCGGGATCCGCGAAGAAGGCGTGCTGCCGGGTGGCTTGAAGGTGGGCCGTCGTGCACCGGCGCTGTACCGCGAGCTGTCGTCGAAGCCGGAAGCGGCGATGCGCGATCCGCTGACCACGCTGGACTGGGTCAATCTGTATGCGCTGGCGGTGAACGAGGAAAACGCGGCCGGTGGCCGCGTAGTGACCGCACCGACCAACGGTGCAGCCGGCGTACTGCCTGCGGTGCTGCATTACTTCGACCGTTTCTGCCCGGGCGCGAACGAGCAGCGCGTGTTCGACTTCCTGTTGACCTCGGCGGCGATCGGCATCCTGTACAAGGAAAACGCCTCGATCTCCGGCGCCGAAGTCGGCTGCCAGGGCGAAGTGGGCGTAGCCTGTTCGATGGCGGCCGGTGGCCTGGTGGCGGCGCTGGGTGGCAACCCCAGCCAGATCGAGAATGCTGCGGAAATCGGCATGGAGCACAACCTCGGCCTGACCTGCGACCCAATCGGCGGCCTGGTGCAGATTCCGTGCATCGAGCGCAACGCGATGGGTGCGGTGAAGGCGATCAATGCCTCGCGCATGGCGATGCGTGGCGACGGCAAGCACAAGGTGTCACTGGACAAGGTGATCAAGACCATGCGCGATACCGGCCGCGACATGCAGGACAAGTACAAGGAAACCAGCCGCGGTGGCCTGGCGGTGAACGTCATCGAGTGCTGAGCTCGACCGGGCTCGGCGCGATGGCGCCGGGCCACAGGTAGAGTCAACTGTTAGTCGACTATCGCGCGCAGCGCGGGTTTTTCGCGGTCTGATCGAAGAGCAGTCGACTGCCAGTCGACTCTACCCCGTTGTCCCTGGCCGGTCGGACGACACCATCACCGCGTTCCGGTTAGGCTCGGGGCTCCCTCGCCCCGGATTACCCCATGCGCGTGATCGCCACTGCCCTGCTTGCCTGCCTGTCGTTGCCGGCCCTGGCCGCGCCCACTTACGGGCCGCGGCTGGAGGGTTTCGACTACGGCTATCCAGTCAAGACGTTCGCGCTGGAATCACAGCGGCAGCCTGTGGAGATGGCCTATCTGGATGTCCTGCCCAAGCGCCGCGCCATCGGTGTGGTGGTACTGCTGCACGGCAAGAATTTCTGCGCAGCCACCTGGCAACAGACCATCGCGCCGCTGCTGAACGCCGGTTACCGGGTCATCGCGCCCGACCAGGTGGGCTTCTGCAAGTCCAGCAAGCCCGAGCGCTACCAGTACTCGTTCGCGCAGCTGGCGGCCAACACCCATGCGCTGCTGCAGCAGTTGCAACTGGAGGACATGCCGGTGCATCTGGTCGGCCATTCGATGGGCGGCATGCTGGCGGTGCGCTATGCGCTGATGTACCCGCAGGACCTGCGCAGTCTGTCACTGGTCAACCCGATCGGACTGGAAGACTGGAAGGCGCTGGGCGTGCCATGGCGCAGCGTGGATACGTGGTACGCCGGCGAAATGAAAACCAGCTACGACAGCATCCGCCGCTACCAGCTGGACGTGTACTACGACAGCCAATGGAAGCCGGTTTATGAAACCTGGGCGAGGATGCAGTCGGGCATGTACGAAGGCCCCGGCAAGCAGGCCGTCGCGTGGAGCCAGGCCCTGGCCTCGGACATGGTGTTCAACCAGCCGGTGGTCTACGAGCTGAAGAACCTGCAGGTGCCGACCACGCTGTTCATCGGCCAGAAGGACCGCACCGCGATCGGCCGTGACCTGGCGCCGCCGGAACTGAAGGCAACGCTGGGCAACTATCCGGTGCTGGGCAAGGCAGCGGCGGCGGCGATTCCCGGTGCGACGCTGGTCGAGTTCGCCGAGCTGGGCCATTCGCCGCAGGTGCAGGACCCGAAGCAGTTCAATGCGGCGTTGTTGAAGGCGTTGGAGTCGCGTTGAGATTGCGGGTCCGCCGGGCATGGCCCGGCGCTACCTGCGAGCGGGGTTGGTAGCGCCGGGCCATGCCCGGCGAGCGCAGCAGCAGGGACGTCAACCCACGATCCGCAGCACGTCATCCAGCAGCGCGGCCGCAGTGACTTCCGCGCCCGCGCCCGGCCCCTGGATCAACAACGGCTGGCGCTGATAGCGATCGCTGTGGATCGCTACCCGGTTGTCGGTGCCCGCGCCCTGTGCCAGCGGATGATCGGCCGGCAGCTCGCGCAGGCCTACCTGCGCACCGTTGCCATCAACGCGACCGACAAAACGCAACACACGCCCGTTGTCGCGTGCCTGCTGCCAGCGCGCCTGCAGCGGCGCATCCAGCTGTTCCAGCGCAGCCACCGCATCCTCCAGCGGCAACGCTGCCAGTGTTTCCGGCACCAGCGAATCCACCTGCACCTGCGAAGCATCCAGCGCCAGCCCGCTGCTGCGGGCCAGGATCAGCAGCTTGCGGCGCACATCCTCGCCGGACAGGTCCAGGCGTGGGTCGGGTTCGGTGTAGCCCGCCGCCAGCGCTTCGCGCACCGCCGCCGAGAACGGCGCTTGGCCGTCATAGCGATGGAACAGCCAGGCCAGCGAACCGGACAGCACGCCCTCGATGGCGTGGATGTGGTCGCCACCGGCTACCAGCGCGCGCAGGCTGCTCAGCAACGGCAGGCCCGCGCCCACCGTGGCGCTGTCGCCGTAGCGCGCACCGCTGTCGGCACAGCTCTCTGCAATGGCCTGTGCGCGTGCCAGCTGCGCGCCACGACCCAGCTTGTTGGCAGTCACCACGTGCACACCGCGTGCCAGCCACTGCACGTGACGCGCGGCGACGTCTTCACTGGCGGTCGCATCGACAACCACGTCGCCACGCTCCAGCCCTTCGGCACTGGCCCATGGCGGCGAGTTCTGGCCATCACGCGGCGCACGCCGCGCCAGTTCCAGCGGCAGCGCCAGATCACGATCGATCGCCAGCGCGGTGCGCGAATTGGCCAGCCACTGCACGCTGGGCAGCTCAAGCCCGCGCGCCTGCAATGCCTGGTAGCGCTGCACGAAGGCCGAACCAACCGTGCCCGTGCCGAGCAGCGCCAGGCGCCCCGCGCCCAGCGCAGGAATGTCAGCGGCGAGTGCGCTCATGCATCCACCACCTGTTTGCGGCGCGCAGCCGCATCGATCACGGCTTCGGCGCGCTGCAGCGCTGCGCCGAGATCCGCCAGCAGGTCACGCTCGGCCTCGATGCCGACCGACAGGCGCAGCAGGCCTTCGCTGATGCCGGCGGCCGCGCGCGCTTCGGCGGTCATCGCCGCATGGGTCATGGTGGCCGGATGCGCGATCAGGCTTTCGACGCCACCCAGCGATTCGGCCAGGGTGAAGCAACGCAGGCCGTCGACGAAGGCGCGCACAGCGGCATGCGGATCGTCACCGGCACAGCCTGCCAGTTCGAACGACAGCATCGCGCCGAAGCCACTCTGCTGGCGAGCGGCGATGGCATGGCCCGGATGATCTGCCAGGCCCGGGTAGTAGACCGCGCCGACCGCCGGATGCTGATCCAGCAGGGCCACGATCGAGGCGGTGTTCTCCTGGTGCACGCGCAGGCGCGCATCCAGCGTGCGCAGGCCACGCAGGGTCAGGAAAGCATCGAACGGCGAACCGGTCAGGCCCAGCGCATTGCCCCACCACACCAGCTGCTCATGCAGTGCCGGATCACGCGCGATCACCGCACCGCCGACCACATCACTGTGGCCGTTGATGTACTTGGTGGTCGAATGCAGCACCAGGTCCGCGCCGAACGACAGCGGTTGTTGCAGCGCCGGCGACAGGAAGGTGTTGTCGACCACCACCAGCGCACCAGCCTTGTGTGCCGCCTCGATGACGAAGCGCAGGTCGGTGATGCGCAGCAGCGGGTTGGACGGCGTTTCCACCAGCACCAGCTTCGGCTGGGTGGCCAATGCCTGCGCCAGCGCGCGCGGATCGGTCAGATCGGCGGTGACCAGCTCAAAGTGGCCCTTCTTCGCCAGCGCATTGAACAGGCGCCAGCTGCCGCCGTAGGCATCGTGCGGCACCACCAGGGTGTCGCCAGGCTGCAGCAGCGCGTTCAGCACCAGGTTGATCGCGCCCATGCCGGTGGCGGTAATGACGCCGCCGGCGCCGCCCTCCAGTTCCGCCAGCGCCTCGCCCAGAAGGTCACGGGTCGGGTTGCCACTGCGCGTGTAGTCGTACTGGCGCTTGTTGCCGAAGCCTTCAAAGCTGAAGTTCGACGACAGCACGATCGGCGGCGTGACCGCTCCATGCGCGGTGTCACGATCGATGCCGGCGCGGACGGCGGCGGTGGTGCGACTACAGGACGGCTCGTTGGCGTGCAGGCTCATGCGGACTCTCCAGAAGTGCGGAAGGCGGTGGCGAGGATCGCGTCGATGCGATCGGTTTCTTTGAGGAAGGCGTCGTGGCCGTAGGGCGAGCGCAGCACGCGCAGGCTGCCGCGCGGGCCCAGCCCTTCGACCAGGCCGACCAGATCGGCCAGCGGCACCAGGCGGTCGCCCTCCACGGCCACCACCACGGTCGGTGGCAGGATCGCGGTCGGATCAACGCGGTGCAGGTCGATCGATTCGGACAGGCGCAGGTAGGCGGTCACCGGCGTGCGCGCGACGTACTGCGCGCCGGCCGCATCGAGATAGTCTTCGGCAGCCACACGCACGCGGCCATTGATGACTTCCGGCGCGGCATCGAAGCGCTCGCCGAATTCTTCCGGCGTACGGTAGCTGAGCATTGCGAACTGCCGCGCCAGGGCAAGGCCGTGGTCTTCACCGCACTGCAGCTGGCCGAGCGCGACGGCGCGGCGCTGCAGCGCACGCCAGGCGGCGGCATACGGATGCGGGCGATGTGCACCGCTGGCCAGCACCAGCTGGCGCACTCGCGCGCGGTGACGGATCGCGAACTGCTGGCCGACCAGCGCGCCATAGGAATAGCCAACGAACGCCTTCAGCGCGCGGATGCCGAGATGGTCCAGCAGCAGCGCCAGTGCATCGGCCTGGTCGGCGGTATCGATCGGCACATCCAGTGCACCGTCGGCACCGATGAAATCGAAGGCCAGTACACGCAGCTGCTGTGGATCCAGCGCGCGCCCGCTGCCGACCAGATCTTCGGCCCAGCCCTTCTCGCTGAACTGTGCATTGGACGCCACGTGGCGATGGGCGGAAATGCCACCGGCCAGCACCACCACCTGCGCATTGGCCGGGCCGACCCACTCATAGCGCAGGCGCACCGGGCTGGAGCCGGCGTGACGCATCGACAGCACCGCGGCGAACTCACCGCGCTCGGCATGCACGCGGTCCTCGACCGGCACGCTGACGGGGACAAAGGGTTCGGGGCGAATGGCGGTACTGGCGGCGAAGCTCATGGCGGGATCCGGTTGGGGAATCGGCCATCGAGCCTTCGCGGGGCCCGCGTTCGAGATGCACGTGCGGTGCATGGTTCGAACCATCTTTCGGTGGACGCCAGGGTCCCCGCAGGATTTGGCACCTACGCAGTCGCTTGCGCGCCTGCGGGCTGCCCCGGCTTCAAAGGGCCTGTCCCTCTGCCGGTCTCGATGGTGGAGCTACGATGCCAGCCTCTTTCGGGACTGTCAATCCTTTCATGCGGATAAAGCGATGAATATTTTCAGCCCAGCTGTGCGAAGGCGGTCGCGGTCGTCCCGTTCAGGATCGGCTACAGTCCCGGCGGCCCCTACCCGCTGGAACCGCTGATGCCGCGCCTGCCCCTGACCTGCCTGTTGTTGTCCCTGCTGGCAAGCGCGACGGCAAGCGCCGGCGACTGGCGCCAGGGGTGGGGACTGGTGCCCAAGTCCGCCCCGGCCGCTCCGCCCCCCCGTGGCGAGACCGCCCAGAGCGCCGCGCCGATGGCCCAGCTGCGCCTGCAGCCGATCGGCCAGCAGTGGCAGGCCCGGATCGACAATGCCCTGGCCGGGCCACTGCAGGTCGAGCTGCGCGCCGCGCCCGGACACCCTGTCGAGGGCCTGCCGGTACAGTCGCTTATCCAGGGCGACAGCAGCCTGGTCGTCGGCCACCTGCCCGCGCCGGTCAACGGCCGCACCTTGGACCTGCGCCTGCGGTCGGTTCCGGGCAACCCGGCCGCGCAGGCCGAGGATGTGGCCTACCGCCTGCCGTTCGATGACGCCCGTCCGCGCGTGGACCAGGCACCACAGGGCCGTTTCAGCCATGATGACGAGGAGAACCGCGACGCGGTCGACTTCGCACTGCCGGAGGGCACGCTGGTGCTGGCCGCGCGCGAGGGCACGGTGATGCAGATCCAGGACGGCTTCCATGGCAACGGCCTGGATCGTGAACGCGATGGTGCCCGCGCAAACTTCATCCGCGTGCTGCACAGCGACGGCAGCATGGCCCTGTACGGCCATCTGCAGGCCGGTGGTATGCGTGTGCGCCGTGGCCAGGCAGTGGGCATCGGACAGCCGATCGGCCTGTCCGGCAACAGTGGCTTCAGCAGCGCGCCGCACCTGCACTTCGTGGTGCAGGTCAACCGCGGCATGGGCCTGCGCTCGTTGCCGGCACGCATCTTCGCCGAGCAGGGCCAGCTGCAGTTCGCCCGCCAGGGCGAGGCCGGCGGCGGCACCGGGCGCTGACCGGCCCCGGCCGGTATAATCGGGCGCTTATCTCTTTGAAAAGCGCCCCGGGCGGGCGCCACTGCCATGTCCGAAGTCGCCAACGAAGCGTCGCGTCGCCGCACCTTCGCCATCATCTCCCACCCTGACGCAGGCAAGACCACGCTGACCGAAAAGCTGCTGCTGTTCGGCGGCGCGATCCAGATGGCCGGTTCGGTCAAGGGCCGCAAGGCCGCCCGCCACGCCACCTCCGACTGGATGGCGCTGGAAAAGGAACGCGGCATCTCCGTCACCTCCTCGGTGATGCAGTTCCCGTACGAGGGCAAGATCGTCAACCTGCTCGACACCCCCGGCCACGCCGACTTCGGCGAGGACACCTACCGCGTGCTGACCGCGGTGGACTCGGCGCTGATGGTGATCGACGTGGCCAAGGGCGTGGAAGAGCGCACCATCAAGCTGATGGAAGTGTGCCGCCTGCGCGACACCCCGATCATGACCTTCATCAACAAGCTCGACCGCGAGGGCAAGGACCCGATCGAGCTGCTGGATGAAGTGGAGACCGTACTGGGCATCCAGTGCGCACCGGTGACCTGGCCAATCGGCATGGGCCAGCGCCTGAAGGGCGTGGTCCACCTGCTGACCGGCGAGGTGCATCTGTACGAACCGGGCCGCAACTTCACCCGCCAGGACTCCACCATCTTCCCGTCCATCGATGCGCCCGGCCTGGCCGAGAAGATCGGTGCACAGATGCTGGCCGAGCTGCGCGACGAGCTGGATCTGGTGCAGGGCGCCAGCCATCCGTTCGACCTCGACGCTTACCGTGCCGGCAAGCAGACCCCGGTGTTTTTCGGCTCGGGCGTGAACAACTTCGGCGTGCAGCCGCTGCTGGACTTCTTCGTCGAGCATGCACCACCGCCGCAGGCGCGCACCACCACCGGCCGGGTGATCGCCCCGGAAGAGAACAAGCTGACCGGCTTCGTGTTCAAGATCCAGGCCAACATGGACCCGCAGCACCGTGACCGCGTGGCGTTCATGCGCATCTGCTCGGGCCGTTTCAGCGCCGGCATGAAGACCTTCCACGTGCGCACCGGCAAGGACATGAAGCTGGCCAACGCGCTGACCTTCATGGCCAGCGACCGCGAGATCGCCGCCGAGGCGTGGCCCGGCGATGTGATCGGCATCCACAACCACGGCACCATCTCGATCGGCGATACCTTCACCGAAGGCGAAGCGGTCACCTTCACCGGCATCCCCAACTTCGCCCCGGAACTGTTCCGTCGCGCCCGCCTGCGTGATCCGCTGAAGCTCAAGCAGCTGCAGAAGGGCCTGGCCCAGCTGTCCGAGGAAGGAGCGACCCAGTTCTTCCGGCCGCTGACCAGCAACGACCTCATCCTCGGCGCCGTCGGCGTGCTGCAGTTCGACGTGGCCGCCTACCGCCTGAAGGACGAATATGGCGTGGAAGCCACCTTCGAGCAGGTCAGCGTCAGCACCGCACGCTGGGTCCACTGCAGCAACGAGAAGAAGCTGGAAGAGTTCCGCGAGAAGAACGCGCTGAACCTGGCGCTGGATGCAGCCGGCCATCTGGTCTACCTGGCACCGACCCGGGTCAACCTGCAGCTGGCCCAGGAACGCTCGCCAGACGTGCGTTTCTCGGCCACTCGCGAAGCGGCGCATACCGTTTCGGTAGGCTGAGCCGTGGGGTCGGATCCCTTTCCGCAAGGAAAGGGCTCTGACCCCAGCAGTCGCGGGCGATTCATCCCCCGCAACACTGGGATTCACCCACCATACGGTGACGGGCGTGCACGCACCGGCCATCGCGGCGATGATAGGGGCACGCGGGTCCCCCTCCCCGTGACCGATGCCCATGCCCATGTCCACGACGTCCATTGCTTCGATCCGTGAAGAAATCGCCAGCGCCTTGACCCACGGGTTGGGCGCGGTATTCGCCCTGGCCGCCAGTGCGGTGTTGATCACCCTGGCCGCGATCTACGGTGACGGCTGGCAGCTGGCCAGTGCGATCGTGTTCGGTATCGCCCTGTTGCTGCTGTATACCGCCTCCACGCTGTACCACGCCATCCAGCATCCGGTCGCCAAGGGCCGCCTGAAGGTCTTCGACCATTGCGCGATCTACGTGTTGATCGCCGGCACCTATACGCCATTCACCCTGATCGGCCTGCGCGGCCCCTGGGGCTGGGGCCTGTTCACCGCGATCTGGGCGCTGGCGCTGGGCGGCGTGGTGTTCAAGCTGTTCTACACCGGCCGCTTCAAGGTGCTCTCAACCGTGATCTACATCGCCATGGGCTGGTTGGTAGTGGTGGCGATCAAGCCGATGTGGGCTTCGATCGACGGCGGCACCCTGGCCTGGCTGTTCGGCGGCGGCCTGTCGTACACGCTGGGCACGTATTTCTATCACCGTGAATCGATCCCCTATTCGCATGCGATCTGGCACCTGTTCGTGATCGGCGGCAGCGTCTGCCACTTCGTCGCAGTCACCATGCAGGTGCTGTAAGCGCGCACGCGCGGCTTGTGCACACCACGCACATGGACGCTTCGCGCCCCCTCCACGATCAGGGGGCAACCATGGCAGCGTGAATGCTGCCCCCTCCCCTGCCGCGCCACGCGCATCCCGCTGGCGTTTCCGTCGCCCAGGCCCGCGCGGCCAGCGCGGGTTGGCCGTGCTGGTCTTCCTGCTGGCCGCGATCCTGCTGCTGATCGCGCTGTGGGACTGGAACTGGTTCAAGGGCCCGGTCGAGCGCGCCGTGCAGGCGCGCACCGGCCGTGTGCTGCACATCGGCCACCTGGATGTCGACCTCGGCCGCACCAGCACGGTCCGCGCCGATGCGATCACCTTCGCCAATGCAAGCTGGTCGAAGCAGCCGGAGATGGCCACGGCCGACCGCATCGAGATCGATGTGCGGGTGTGGCCCCTGCTGCGCGGCAGTGTGCAACTGCCCGAGGTGCGCCTGACCCGGCCGGACGTGCTGCTGGAAACTGCGCCGCGCAAGGATGAACCAGGCAACTGGGATTTCCTCGGGGACCGCTCCGGCGGGACCAGCCCGCAGCTCAAGCGCCTGCGCATCGATGACGGGCGCCTGCAGTTCCTCGACGCTCTGGGCCGCACCGACATCCGTGTGGATGTGCGCAGCGGCCAGCCGAAGCAGGCCGACGCCGCACCACCGCTGCTGGTACAGGGCAAGGGTCGCTGGCGGGGCAACCCGTTCACCCTGCGTGGCGGTACCGAGTCGCCACTGCAGCTGACCGACAGCGATCATCCGTTCCGCATCCACCTCGATGGCCGCGCCGGCGCCACCCATGCGGTGGCCACCGGTACGCTGACCAATCCCTTCCAGCTGCGCATGTTCGACCTGCAGTTCGCGCTCAGCGGCCAGGATCTTGCCGATCTCTATCCGCTGCTGGGTATCGCCATCCCACCGTCGCCCCCCTATGCCCTGAACGGCCGTCTCAAGCGCGACCACAACGTCTGGCGCTATGAGCAGTTCACCGGCAAGGTCGGCGACAGCGACCTCGGCGGCAACCTGCAGTTCGAGGTGGGCGGCGCACGGCCGCGGCTGACCGCCACACTGGAATCCAAGCGCCTGGACTTCGACGACCTGGCCGGCTTCGTCGGTGCGCCACCGAAGACCGGCGGCGGCGAAACCGCGAACGCGCAGCAGAAGGCCGAGGCCGCACGCGTTGCGGCCAGCGCGCGGGTGCTGCCGGATACCCCGTACAACCTGGGCAAGCTGCGCGCAATGGATGCCGACGTGCGCTGGAAGGCCCACCGCATCAATGCGCCGTCACTGCCGCTGGATGACATGGATGCGCACCTGTTGCTGGATGATGGCGTGCTGCGGCTGGACCCGCTGAACTTCGGCGTGGCCGGCGGCGATATCCGCAGCACCATCCGCATGGACGCACGCCAGCCGCAGATCGCCACCGCACTGAAGGCCAGCGTGCGCGGTGTACAGCTGGGCCAACTGTTCCCGGATGCCAAGCTGGCCGAGCAGGCCAAGGGCGGCATCGGCGGTAATGTGGACCTGAGCGGCCACGGCAACTCGATCGCCGCAATGCTCGGCAGCAGCAGTGGCCAGGTCGGCCTGGCGATGGGTCGCGGCCATGTCGGCAACCTGGTGATGGAACTGGCCGGCCTGGACATCACCGAATCGTTGAAATTCCTGGTGACCGGCGACAAGCAGATCCCCCTGCGCTGCGCCTTCGCCGACTTCGGCGTGCGCGACGGCCTGATGACCAGCGAGGCGCTGGCGGTGGACACCACCGATACGATCCTCATCGGCGAAGGCACAGTCAGCCTGCGCGACGAGAGCCTGGACCTGCTCCTGAAGCCGCGCCCGAAGGACAAGAGCATCCTGGTACTCCGCTCGCCGCTGCACATCTCCGGCACGTTCAAGGACCCGTCATTCCGCCCGGACTTCAAGGCGTTGGGCATCCGGGGAGCCGTGGCCCTGGCACTGGGCAGCATCGCCCCACCGGCGGCGTTGCTGGCGACCATCGAACTGGGGCCGGGGAAGGATGCCGACTGCGGGGGGCAGTATGCGAAGTAGAAGCGTTGTTCGCGGCGCCTCGTTTTTCCGCGCGTAGAGCCGGAGCAAGGCGACAGGCAGGACACGCCGTAAATACGTCCCTGTAGGCTCGGTCGGCGCATCCATGCGCCTCACGGTCCTGCCTGCCGCCTTGCTCCGGCTCCGGACAGTTTCCAGCGCGCGGAACGAGAGCGGAAATTCAAAGTCAAAAGAAAAAGCAAAGTCAAAAGCTGTTGCCAACCAAGGTTGGCAGCTACCAAAGGCGAGCCACCGCGCATGTATGCACCGCGCTCGCAGGAACGTGTCCAGGGGCGGAGGGCATGGCCGTGCAGGACCGTTGGCGCCATGGATGGCGCCATCGAGCCCCCAGGGAGGGGTTTACGGCGTGTCCTGCACGGCCATGCCCTCCGCCTCCCCGACGTATCAGGAAGGCGCTGCTTTGGCTTTGGCTTTGAGCTTCGAAAAGCGGGCCGGCGGGCCGCAGGCCCGCCAGCGAACACCTCACCCCGCCACAATGTACTGCTGCAGTTGATCCAGCTCCCTGCGCTGCGCATCGATCACCGACTTCACCAGGTCGCCGATGGAGATCACTCCCAGCACCTGTGCGCCCTCCACCACCGGCAGGTGGCGGATGCGGTAGTCGGTCACCAGCTGCAGGCAGTGTTCCACCTGCTCGCCCGGCGACACCGTCACCACCTGCGCCGTCATGATCTCCGCCACCGCCGTATCGCGCGACGAACGATCGCGCAGCACGATCTTGCGCGCGTAATCGCGCTCGGACAGGATGCCGACCAGCCGCGGCCCGTCCATCACCAGCACCGCACCAATGCCCTTTTCCGCCATCAACCGGATCGCGTCGATCACCGCCGCATCCGGCGCGACCGCATGTACTTCAGGAGACTTGCCGTCCAACAGTTGCCGTACCGTGGTCATCCGCCTGCCCTCCAAGGGTGGGTTGCAGGGCCGAGTCTGCCACGGCGGATGCTAGCCACGCGTCAACCAGGTACAACGGCCGCTGCTTGGACTCCTCGTACAGCCGGCCCAGGTACTCACCGATCAAGCCAAGTGCGATCAGCTGCACGCCGCCCAGGAACAGGATCACCGCCATCATCGTCGGCCAGCCGGCAACCCGGTCGCCGTACAGGGCCGCCTTGGCGATCACCCAGACACCGAACACGAAGGCCACCGCCGCCGTCGCCAGGCCCATGTAGGTCGCCGCGCGCAGCGGGACGGTCGAGAACCCGGTGATGCCCTCCAGGGCGAAATTCCACAGCCGCCACAGACTGAACTTGCTGGATCCGGCCACGCGCGCATGGCGGTGATAGGGCACCGCGATCCGCTTGAATCCGACCCAGCTGAAAAGGCCCTTCATGAAGCGGTGGCGCTCACGCATTTCGCGCAGTGCACTCAACGCGCGCGCCGAGAGCAGGCGGAAATCGCCGGTATCGGCGGGGATCGGTGTGCGCGACAGGCGCCCGATCACCCGGTAGAACATCGCGGCAGTAGCGCGCTTGACCCATGCCTCGCCATCGCGGGCCATGCGCGTGCCGTAGACGTTGTCATGGCCTTCGCGCCAACGCGCGACAAACTCCGGCACCAGTTCCGGCGGGTCCTGGCCATCGGCGTCAAGGATCATCGCCGCGCCGTCGCGCACCAGATCCAGGCCGGCGGTCAGCGCTGCTTCCTTGCCGAAGTTACGCGACAGCTTCAGGGCGGAGACCCGTACATCGGACTGGGCCAGGCCGGCAATCACCTCCCAAGTGCCGTCATGGCTGCCATCGTCCACATAGAGGATGTGGCCCTCGATGTCGGGCATGCCGTCGAGCACGGCGCACAACCGCGGATGCAGCAGCGGCAGTGCCAGGGCCTCGTTGTAGGCAGCGATGACGAAAGTAAGCCGTTCGCGGGTCATGCCCGGATTGTACGTCGCCGGCAGGCGCACGGCCTGCCGACCGGGCCGCCTGGGCCTCACTCCTCCGACAGGTACGCCGCCCCACCCAGCTGCCGCGCCTGGCGCTGGATCCACGCCGCGCGCCGCTGCACATACGGCCCCGGCGCCGCTGCGTTGTAGCGCCGCGGTGCCGGCAGCACCGCCGCCAACCGCGCACTCTCGGCCGGGCTCAGCCGCGCCGCATCCTTGCCCCAGAATTTCTTCGCCGCCGCCTGCGCGCCGTACACACCATCACCGAACTCGGCGATGTTGGCGTACATCTCCAGGATCCGCTCCTTCGGCCACAGCGCCTCGATCAGCACCGTGTACCAGACCTCCAGGCCCTTGCGGATCCAGCTGCGGCCCTGCCAGAGGAACAGGTTCTTGGCCACCTGCTGGCTGATCGTGCTGGCCCCCCGCAGGCGTCCGCCCTTGGCATTGTGGTCGCGGGCCTTCTCGATGGCCTGCAGATCGAAGCCACTGTGCTCGGGGAAGCGCTGGTCCTCGGCCGCCACCAGCGAAATCGGCAGGCTCGGCGCCATCTGCTCCATATCCCGCCATTGGTAGTGCAGGCGATAGGACCAGTCACCCTCGCCCAGCGCCTCGCCATAGCGCCACAGCATGACCGTGGACAGCGGCGGGTCGATGAAGCGCAACACCAGCACCTGCAGGCAGCTGAAGGCGGCCAGCAGCACGGGCAGCCACAGCAGGCGCTTCCAGTGCCAGCGACGACGGCGTGGCGGAGCCTCAACCGCCTCTACCTTGTGCTGCTCTCCCGCTGCCCCCATTACTGGTGCATCCTTCTTCTGTCTGGTTGTCGGCACATTATCCGGCAACCGCCCCTGTTTACGCGCGATGTGAGCCGATGACCGCCAACCCCGATTCCCTGATCCGCTTCCTGCTCCCCGACGCTGGTGTCCGCGGCGTCCATGTGCGCCTGCAGGCGACCTGGCAGGAGATCCTGTCCCACGCCCAGTACCCGGATACTGCCGCTGAGCTGCTCGGTGAAGCCTGCGTGGCCTCGGCACTGTTCACCGGCCACACCAAGATCGATGGCCGCCTGTCGATCCAGCTGCGCAGCAGCACTGCACTGCGCACCCTGTTCGCCGAATGCACCGCGGCCGGCACCCTGCGCGGCATTGCCCAGCTCAGTGAAGGCGCCGATGCACCGCGCGACCTGTCCAATCTCGGCGACGATGCCCTGCTCGCCATCACCATCGAGAACCCGGGGCTGGACCCGCGCGAGCCGCAGCGCTACCAGAGCCTGGTCGGGCTGACCGCGCCGGAACTGGACGAGGCCTTCGAGGACTACTTCCGCCAATCCGAGCAGCTGCCAACCCGCCTGCTGCTGGTCGCCGACCGCGACGGCGCCGCCGGCCTGCTGCTGCAGAAGCTGCCCGGCGACGAGGGCGACGAGGATGGCTGGGCACGCGCCAGCGCGCTGTTCGAGACCCTGGGCAAGGCCGAACTGCTGGCCACCCCGGCCGAGCAGCTGCTGCACCGGCTGTTCCACGAGGAGCAGCCGGCGCTGCTGGGCGAAAAGCCGCTGTCCTTCGCCTGTTCCTGCTCCCGTGATCGGGTGGCCTCGATGCTGCAGTCGCTGGGCGAGGACGAGGCCCGTGCTGCCGCCGAAGCCAGTGGCGCGGTCGAGGTCCGTTGCGAATTCTGCGGGCGGGAGTATCACTTTCCGTTGACGGAGTTCGGCATATTGTTCCACGGTGCCGAGGGGACTGTGCCGGCGCCTGAACGGCTTCAGTAAACGGCATGTCTTGCATCTGGGGGGATCAAGGCTTGTTAAGAATTCATAAACACCCTAGGATCAAGTTCCCGTATCCGCGGGAACTTCCGTTGTCCGTCCCTGTCTGAACTGGTCCGATGCGTACCTTCCTGCGTCTACCGCTGGCCCTGCTGATCGCCCTTGGCGCGATCACGGGCGTGCACGCGCAGAGCAAGGACACCCGCACCGTGCTGCCGGTGTGGAACAAGGGCAGCGGCAAGGTCGAGGCCCTGCTGTATCTGGAACCGACCGGCGAACAGGCGGCCGGCGCGCGCTGGCACTTCGGCCGCAACTCGCTGGATGCAGCCTTCGGGCTGTCGTCCGGCGACTCGCTGGGCCTGCTCTGCAACAGCAGCGGAACCAGCATGAGCGGACTGGCCAGCCATTGCATGCTGGCCAGCCTCGGCGATGACGATGACCTCAACAGCCGCCGCTTCACCGGCACCGCTGCGCTGAACCGTGGCAACAGCCGCCTGGGCATCACCGCCGGTACCGGCCGTGAAACCCTGCCGGCCTGGTTGTCCGGGCCGAACAAGACACCTTCGTTGCGTGCCGAGCAGAACGACCTGACCGTATTCGCGCAGAAGAACATCGGCCGCGAAGGTTTCGTCTCCATCGCCGGCACCTACGCCAAGGCGCGGCTGGTGCCACTGGCCGATGCCTCACCGGCCATCGTCGATCGCTGGGACAGCAAAAGCCTGAGCATCGGTGCCGGCTATGGCAACTTCACCGGCAGCATCATCGGCCGCGTCATTGACGTACCCGGCAAGCCAGGCAAGTGGGAAGGCCTGGGTATCGGCTTGACCTGGCGCACCCCGTGGTCCGGCCAGCTCACCGTCGGCGCCGAGAATGTGATCAGCCGCGGCAAGAACCCGTTCTCGCCCCGCAACGAGAGCAACGACGACGGCACCGTGCCGTACGTGCGCTACGAGCAGGACCTGTAAGCCCCCTGCCTGATCGCAGCGTCAACGCTGCGATGCTCTTCTCTTCTACCTCCCTGGTGACACAACGTCACCTGCCTGCGGCTGCGTGCATGGCGACGTGCACTGGGCCGTTCCGCCCGGTGCCGGCCGGCGAACCCACCCCATGAAAAAGGCCACGCCCCTTTCGGGGCGTGGCCATGTCACACGTACGGATTACGCTGCAATCAGAAGCGCTGCGTGTACTTCATGTACAGGAAGCGACCGATGTCGAAGCCACCGTAGTAGGAGACGTTGGCGTTCGGCTGGCTGTACATGGTCGGGCCCACGCGGCCGAACACGTTGTTGGCACCCACCGCCACGGTCGCGTTCCACGGCGCGCTCCAGCGCAGCTGGACGTCGTTGAACACCGTTGCGCCACGCTGGTTGGTCGCGCTGCCCACGGCCACGCCCTGGTTGTTCGGCGAGGCGTAGTTCGGCAGGTTGCACTCTTCCGGGAACGTCACAGCACTCAGGCACGACTCCTTCATGCCCGAGAAGTAACGAACGGTCCAGCTGGCGCCGAAGTCACCCATTTCCCAACCCAGGTTCAGGTTCGAACGCACGCGGAACGCGCCGCCCGCCCAGCCCACGCCGGTGCGGGGGTTCGGGTGGGTGACCGGGTTCTTGGTGGTGACCAGGTCATCACGCGAGGTGTAGGTGCTGGTCCACTGCGCGCTGAAGTTACCGAAGCGATCGGTCGGCAGGCGGTAGCTGACGTCCAGATCGAAGCCTTCCACCTCGCGGTAGCCGGCGTTGATGCCGGTGCGGTTGAGGTTGTTGACGATGCCGGTCACCGGGTCGCGCGTGAAGGCCGAGCAGCGCGACGCGATGTCGTTGAGGTAGCAATCGTTGAGGATCAGGTTGGCCGTGTCGGCGATGATGGTGTTCTCGACACGGATTTCCCACCAGTCCAGCGACATGTTGAAGTTCTGGATGAAGCCCGGGCTCCACACCACGCCCAGCGTCTTGGACGTCGAGGTTTCCGGAGTCAGCTGGTCGTTCGAACCCGAAACGAAGGCCAACGGCGTCTGCGACGACGCAGCGGTGGTCGGGGTGAAGCCCTGCTGCTGCTGGCGGAAGTTAGCGACATTGACGCCAGCCGGCAGTGCGGCGGCGCAACGGGCACGCACCGCAGCATTGGTACGCGCAGCGCCATAGACCGAATCGCACGGATCGGTGTAGAAGTCGAACGACTGCGAACCACCGCTGTACAGGTCGGCGATGGTCGGGGCACGGAAGCCCTCGGCCCAGGTACCGCGGATCAGCACTGAATCGACCGGCTTCCATTTGAAGCCGAACTTGCTGTTCAGCGTGGTGCCGAAGGTGTCGTAGTCCGAATGACGGGTGGCCGCGTTGAGGCTCAGCTCGCGGGCGCCCGGCAGATCGGCCAGGATCGGTATGTTGAACTCGGCATAGACTTCGTCAACCTTGTAGCCACCACCGGTCGGGAAGTTGGCCAGGCCGGAAGTGTTGCCCGACTGCACCAGCGCATCCGGGCTGAAGCTGCCCGTTTCCTTGCGGTGTTCGATACCGACGGCGAAGCCCAGATCGCCCGCAGGCAGGGTGAACAGGCTGCCGGCCAGGTTGGCGGTCACGACCTTGGTGGTGGTCTCGGCGGTGGAGTGAGCCGCCGGGAACAGCAGCTTCTGCAGCGCATCATTGCCGGTCAATGCGCCATTGGCACCGTTGCTCGGAATGCCGGCACGCAGGAACGGGTTGTACGGCACGCACTGGTTCAGCGGAATCGGACTGGCGGCGGTACCGCACTGCGCCACGCCGCTGCTGTTGATGAAGGACGGGCCCACCGCCGCACGCAGCGCGGTCAGGTTGAGGTCACCGGTGCTGGTCTGGACCAGCTTGTTGTTGTTGTACAGGTAGCCGACATCCCAGTCGAACAGACGGTCAGCGAACTCGAAGCTGCCTTCCAGGCCACCACTGAAGCGGAACGTGGTCAGTTCGGCGCGGGTGTTGCGCGGCACTTCCAGGGTACGACGCCACCAGTTGCTGATTTCGGTGCCCAGCGGGTTGAACGCGCTGGTGGCCGACATCGGCGAAGTGAAGGCCAGCGCCTGGTACGGGTAGCCGGCGATCTGACGGTTCGAATCGCGGTAGCTGTACAGCATGTTGGTGCGCAGGCGCACATTGTCGGTCAGGTCATAGATACCATCGACGAACACCGCGCGGCGTTCCTGCGGGGTACGCAGGTCGGTCTGCAGGTTGGTATTGGTCTTGTCCTTGGTGACCAAGCTGTTGACGTTCTGCGCGACGTAGTCGGCCTTGTTGTTCGGGTTGCCACCCTCACGCAGGATCACGCGCACTTCGCGGTTGGGATTGCCCGCACTGGCAGCCGGATAGGTGACGCCCGGCAGGCCATCGGCCGGACGGCTGACGAAGCCACCGAATTCACCGACGGTGGTCCAGCCGAAGTCCGGGTGGTTGGCGCTGCGCGGGAAGGCACCGTACGGACGATCCGCCGCCCGCACCTTGTCTTCCTTGGCGTACTCGGCACCGATGGTCAGCGAACCGCGCTCACCCTTCACGCCCATGGTGAAGTCCATGGTGCGGGTGGCACCGTCGCCCTCACTGTACTGGCCGTAGTAGACGCTGCCGGTGGCGCCTTCGAAGTTGGTACGGGTGATGATGTTGATGACGCCGGCGATAGCATCGGAACCGTAGATCGACGAAGCGCCATCCTTCAGCACTTCAATGCGCTCGATGGCCGACACCGGCACGGTCGAGATGTCCTGCAGGCCACCGGTGGTGATGCCCAGGCGCTTGCCGTTGAGCAGCACCAGGGTACGGGTGGCACCGAGATCACGCAGGCTGATGTAGGTACCGCCCACGGCTTCGCCCGAGGACAGCGGCTGGGCACGGCTGATCGGCGGCGAACCGACGGCGCTGATGTTCTGCAGGATGTCGGCGACCGACGAGAAGCCCTGCTTCTCGATATCCGCGCGGTTGAGGGTCAGGACGGGCTGGGCGGTTTCGACGTCGACGGTACGGATGCGCGAACCGGTGACTTCGATGCGGTCCAGATTGGTCGCTTGCTGGGCGAGGGCCGTGCCGGTGCCGGCCACGGATGCGGCGCTGGCCGCCAACGCAACGCACACAGCATCGCGCAGCTTGTTGCTGTTCAACTTCATGGGCTCTCTCTCCATGGATCTTGGGTTGTGTGCTGAGTCCAGCCGGCGTGCCAGAAAAGGAGGCACAAAAACGACTGGTGACCCGATAGTAGCCACACTTGATCTGGAATTAAAGAGTCGTTAAGAAAACGCCCAAATCGCGTGAAATCGGTCTCACTGCGACATACGTTGGCGCATTGAGGCCGTCCTGCTTGACGCTTCCAGCCTCAGCAGGACGCCCCCTTGCCCATTCAGCTGGGGATGAGCGTGTCGATCAGATGCTCGACGTAGGCCTCGAAATCTTCGCGGGCCTGCTTGGGTTGCTGCAGCTGCAGCGACAGCTGCAGGAAGCCTACATAGGCCGCGTAGGCCAGGCGCGCGCGATGGCGTGCATCGGTCGAGCTGAGCCCGGCCTGGCGGAACGAGGCGATCAGGTAATCCAGGCGGCGCTGCGAGACGCGGTCGATCACCGGACGCACCATCGGGTGGTCCAGCGCCTTCAGCAGTTCGCTGTAGATGATGTGCGGCTGCACCTCATGGGCGACCATCTGGAACAGCTGGCGCAGGCGCACCCGGGGATCGGGCACGTCTTCGAGACTGCCGAACACCTGTTCCTGTTCGAACAGCTCCCAACGCTCCAGCGCGGCCTGCAGCAACGCATCACGCGAGGGGAAATGCCAGTAGAAACTGCCCTTGGTCACGCCCAGGCGCCGCGCCAACGGTTCCACCGCGACGGCACCCACGCCTTGTTCAGCAATCAGATCGAGGGCCGCCTGGGCCCAGTCTTCGGCACTCAGGCGGCTGTTGCGGCCGGCGCGCGGTTCGCCGGCGGAAGCGTCAGGTTGATTCATGGGCTGATTTAACCATACGCCGGGGTTCGTTGCAGTACGCGAATGCGGCCGAATCCGTCGCAGAGCAGTCCGGATGGCCTTCCGCATCGCACCATACGATGCAGTATTGACTTCCTTCCGAAGCAATCCATACTAGCAAGTATGGTTACGTCCCCGACTCCCGCTGCGTTCCATGACCTGCGCCTGGAAGCGGCCCATGGCACCCGTCTGGCCGCCACCGCCAGTGACCACGGCCGTCGAGGCCGTGTGCTGTTCGCACATGGCTTCGGCCAGACCCGGCATGCCTGGAATGCGACCGCCGGCGCACTGTCTGCAGCTGGCCTGCAGACCCTGGCCTACGATGCCCGCGGCCATGGCGATTCGGACTGGAATGCCGCCGACCTGCCCTATCACGGCGAACAGTTCGCCGATGACCTGATCGTGCTGGCCGGCGAGCAACCGCGCCCACCGGTGCTGGTTGCAGCATCGATGGGCGGCCTGTTCGGCCTGCTCGCCGAATCGCGCTGGCCGGGCCTGTTCTCGGCGATGGTGCTGGTCGACATCACCCCGCGCTGGGATACCGCTGGGGTCGAACGCATCCTGGCCTTCATGACCGCTCACCCCGATGGCTTCGCGTCGCTGGCCCAGGCCGCCGACGTGATCTCGGCCTACATGCCGCACCGCCCGCGCAAATCCGAACAGTCGCTGCGCGCCCTGCTGCGCGAGGACGACCACGGCCGCTGGCGCTGGCACTGGGACCCGCGCCTGGTGGCCGAACTGGCCCGCGACAGCGAGCAGCACCAGGACGCGCTGGCTGAAGCCGCGCGCCAGGTGAAGTGCCCGTTGCTGCTGGTCAGCGGCGGTCGCAGCGATCTGGTCACGCCACAGACCGTGGCCGAATTCCTGGCGTTGGCGCCGCACGCGCGCCATGTACAGCTGCCGCAGGCCACGCATATGGTTGCCGGCGACGACAACAACGCCTTTACCGCTACTGTGTTGGACTATCTGGACGTGTTGCCCGCAGCGGATGCTGCGGCTTCGTCCGCCACAAACGAGCACGTCACCGGAGCACGCTCATGAGCATCGTTCTTCCCTTCCTCGCCCTGCTGCTGGCAGGCGCGTTCGTCGCCTACCACCGCATGCGGCTGGTTACCTGGACGCTGATCAGCGTGGCCCTGCTGGTCGCCTGCTGGTTCGTGCCCTACGTCAACCAGACCGCCACGATCGTTGCCGCCGCCGTGCTGGCGGTGATCGCCGTGCCGCTGCTGCTGCCGTTCATCCGCAAGCCGCTGCTGACCGGCCCGATGATGAAGGTGTTCCGCAAGGTGCTGCCGCCGCTGTCGCAGACCGAGCGCATCGCGCTGGAAACCGGCTCGGTCGGTTTCGAAGGCGAGCTGTTCACCGGTGACCCGGACTGGAACATCCTGCTGAACTACCCCAAGCCGCAGCTGACCGCGGAAGAGCAGGCCTTCCTCGATGGCCCGGTCGAAGAGCTGTGCAAGATGGTCAACGACTGGGAAATCACCCACGTCCATGCCGACCTGCCGCCGGAACTGTGGGCCTTCATCAAGAAGAACAAGTTCTTCGGCATGATCATTCCGAAGGAATACGGCGGCCTCGGCTTCTCCGCGCTGGCCCACCACAAGGTGATCCAGAAGCTGGCCTCGGTGTCCTCGGTGGTCAGCTCCACCGTCGGCGTGCCGAACTCGCTGGGCCCGGGCGAACTGCTGGTGCATTACGGCACCCAGGAGCAGAAGGACCAGTACCTGCCGCGCCTGGCCGATGGCCGCGAAGTGCCCTGCTTCGGCCTGACCGGCCCGTTCGCCGGCTCCGACGCCACCTCCATTCCGGACTACGGCATCGTCTGCAAGGGCGAGTGGAACGGCGAGCAGGTGCTCGGCGTCAAGCTGACCTTCGACAAGCGTTACATCACCCTGGCCCCGGTCGCGTCGCTGATCGGCCTGGCCTTCCGCATGTACGACCCGGATGGCCTGATCGGTGAAACCCGCGACATCGGCATCACCCTGGGCCTGTTGCCGCGTGATACCGCCGGCGTTGAAATCGGTCGCCGCCACTTCCCGCTGAACTCGACCTTCCAGAACGGCCCGATCCGCGGCAAGGACGTGTTCATTCCGCTGACCCAGCTGATCGGTGGCGCTGCCATGGCCGGCAAGGGCTGGAACATGCTCAACGAGTGCCTGGCCGTGGGTCGCTCGATCACCCTGCCGTCCACCGCCAGTGGCGGTGCCAAGGCCGGTGCCGCCGTGACCGGCGCCTATGCGCGCATCCGCAAGCAGTTCGGCCTGTCGGTCGGCCGCTTCGAGGGCGTGGAAGAAGCACTGGCCCGCATTGGCGGCAAGGCGTACAAGATCAGTGCGCTGTCGCAGGCCACCGCAGCTGCGGTGGACCGCGGCGACGTGCCGTCGGTGCCGTCCGCCATTGCCAAGTACCACTGCACCAACATGAGCCGTGAAGTGATCTCGGACATGATGGACGTGATCGGCGGCAAGGGCATCATCCTCGGCCCGCGCAACTTCGCCGGGCGCAGCTGGCAGGCCGCGCCGATCGCGATCACCGTGGAAGGCGCCAACATCATGACCCGCAGCCTGCTGATCTTCGGCCAGGGTGCGATCCTCTGCCACCCGTGGGTGCTGAAGGAAATGAAGGCCGCGCAGGATCCGGACATCCGTGCCGGCCTGCAGGACTTCGACCGCAGCCTGTTCGGCCACATCCGCTTCGGCATCTCCAATGCCGTGCGTTCGTTCTGGTTCGGCCTGACCGGCGCGCGCTTCGGCGCTGCCCCGGGCGATGCCTACACCCGCCGCTACTTCCGCAAGCTGGACCGCTACTCGGCCAACCTGGCGCTGATGGCTGACATCTCGATGATGACCCTCGGCGGCAAGCTGAAGTTCAAGGAGTCGCTGTCCGGCCGCCTGGGCGACGTGCTGAGCCATGTCTACATGACCAGCGCCATGCTCAAGCGCTACCACGACGAAGGCGCACCGCAGGCCGACCAGCCGCTGCTGGCCTGGGCCTTCCATGACAGCGTGCACAAGATCGAGGAATCGCTGTCGGCGGCCCTGCGCAACTTCCCGATCCGACCGATCGGCTGGCTGATGTGGGCACTGATCTTCCCGCTGGGCCGTCGCGCCGAGGCACCGGGCGATCGCCTGAGCCGCCGCGTGGCCGCCCTGCTGATGGCTCCGAACGAAGCGCGTGACCGTCTGGCCAGCGGCGTGTTCCTGACCCCCTGCGAGAACAACCCGGGTGGCCGCATCAACAGCTACCTGAGCAAGGCGATCATGGCCGAGCCGGTGGAGCGCAAGTTCCTGAAGGCGCTGAAGAGCAAGGGCATCGAAGCGCTGGACTTCAACAGCCAGCTGGACGAAGCCGTGGCCGAGGGCGTGATCACCCAGGACGAGCGCAGCCTGCTGGAAGAACTGCGCACGCTGACCCTGGACACCATCACCGTGGACGATTTCGACACCCACGAACTGCGCGCGGCCAGCTACTACGACCGCCAGCACAAGGACCCGCACTCGCAGGCAGCCTGATCGCCCGCGACATGTGTTGCCTTCGACGGCGGGCTTCGGCCCGCCGTTGTTTCATCTGCCGACCGGAATTCCAACCATGTCCACGCCCCTGCTGTCCCTCTACCAGCGTCTTCAGCGCTGGCCTGCCGGCAACTGGCTGTTCTCCCGCGCGGTGTGCTTCAAGGCACCCTACTTCGCCAGCATTGCGCCACGCATAACCCGTCTGGAGCACGGCCGCTGCGAAGGCACGCTGGCCGACCGCCGCAAGGTGCGCAACCACATCGGCACGGTGCACGCGATCGCGATGTGCAACCTGGCCGAGCTGACCGCCGGGTTGATGGTCGATGCCTCGCTGCCGAAGGGCATGCGCTGGATCCCGAAGGGCATGCAGGTGCAGTACCTGGCGAAGGCGCGTGGCACGCTGCGGGCGCTGGCGTTGCCGGCGCAGCCGATTGTCGTCGCGGCCGAGGGCTATGCGCTGCCGGTGACGGTGAGCGTGCGCGACCGTGCGGGCACCGAGGTGTTCAGCGCAGTCATCGACATGTGGATGTCGCCGGCGAAGTAGTGTTCCCGCGAACGGCGCAGCCCCTCGTGGGTGGGCAGTTGGTCGCGGAAAGCTTTGGTTTGGCTGGGGGCGGTGGGTTCGCGGGGGACGCCGTGAACCCGTCCATGGGGGCTTGGCCGCGGCATCCATGCCGCGGACACCCCCGCGAACCCACCGCCCCCAGCCTCTGACAGATCTCTGCGGCGTCCACCCACGGAAGAGAAAAAGAAGAGCAAAAGCAAAAGCGGCCCACCGGCCGCTTTTTTCATGCGCGCAGAACCCACGAGCGCAGCGACCCGCTGTTGCTCTTGATCTTCTTTTTCTTCTCCGTGGGCTGGCCGCGCACGGAAACTGTCAGGGGTGGGGCGGGTGGGCCGTGCAGGGGCGTTGGCGCCATGGATGGCGCCATCGAGCTTACATGGGTGAAGGCGCTTTGCTTGCGAAGCACTGCTTCGCAAGCGCCTGAACGCACAGCCGCCAGCGGCTGGGCCGGGCCCCGGAGGGGGACTTGCAGCGTCCCCTGCACGGCCCACCCGCCCCACCAATCACATGAACAGCTCTACGCGACCACCCCACGAGGGGCTGCGCCGTTGGCTGGAAACTACGCCAGCGCGCGAAACACCAACGCCAGAATCGCCGGTACGGCCTGGATCATGAAAATGCGCCGGCTCACGCTGTACGCGCCATAGCACCCCGCCACCACCACGCAGGCCAGCGAGAACGTCACCAGCACCGGCTGATCGATCACCAGCCCCACCACGATGCCCGCCGCCAGGAAGCCGTTGTACAGGCCCTGGTTGGCCGCCAGCACACGCGTGGCCTGCGCCTTCTCCGGCGTATTGCGGAACGTCTTCAGGCCCAGCGGACGGGTCCACAGGAACATCTCCAGCACCAGGAAATAGGCGTGCAGCAATGCGACCAGCAGGGTCAGGGCAAGTGCGATCCAGTACATGGGCGGTTCCTTGGATAGATGGATGGGGTGATGGGGTCAGAGCCCTCTCCGTGGGAGAGGGATCCGACCCCGCGCGTCTCAGCGGTCGCGCGGCAGCTTCTTTTCTTCGCGCAGCACGCCGAATGCGGCGGCGGTCATGCACGCGGCAACCAACACGCCACCGATGAACACCACATGGGAACCCAGCAGCGACAGCCCCTTGTGCACCCAGGTGAAGCTCAGGTCCGCTCCGCGGTAAACCACAGTGTCGATGGCCGCGCCGGCCTTGTAGCGCCACTGGCGGTCCACACGGGTGTAGATGGTCTCGCGGGCAGGCTTGGCCAGCGCGAATTCGCTGGCACGGGTCATCACCTGCACCACTGCCACCATCAGCGGCATCGGCGAGGCGGCCAGTACCGAGAAACCGATCAGGATCGCAAAGCCCGGGATCAGCAGCGCCGGGGCGATACCGTGACGTGACAGCAGCCAGCGGGTCAGGCCGAGCTGCATCAACAGGGCCAGTGCGTTCACCGCCAGGTCGATGCGCGAGAAAAACGCCGTGCTCGCTGCCGGGTCACTGAAGGCCGCGCGCACGATGCTGGCCTGCTGGTTGTACAACAACGTGCCCACGCCCACGCCGAACACCACCATCACCGCCAGCCAGCGCAGCAGCGGCTCGCGCACGATCAGCTTCAGGCCATCGAGCACGCTGCCGCCCATCGGCTTCTCGCCCGACACCAGCTGCTGTTCGCGTTCGCGCAGCACCGCCCAGTGCCGCAGCCGCCAGATGCAGAACAGGCACACAAGCAGGAACCCGGCCGAAACCAGCATCAGGTTGGCAATGCCCACACGCTGCACCAGCACGCTGGTGATGAGCGGGCCGAGGAAGGCGCCAACGGTACCGGCCGCACCGATGTAGCCGTAGTACGCACGCGCCTGCGCATTGGAGAACACATCGGCCATGAAGCTCCAGAACACCGCCACCGCAAACAGGTTGAACACCATCACCCAGAGGAAGAAGGCCATGCCGCGCCCTGGCACGCCGGTATCGAACAGTGCGTAGAAGCCCAGCAGGGTGACGATGAAGAAGCCATACACCGCCGGCAGGAACACCCGTCGCGGGAAGCGGCTGACCAGCCAGCCGTAAACCGGCTGCAGCACCAGCATGATCACGAACACGCAGGAGAACAGGAACTGCAGGACGAAGTCCTTCAGCGCAATGCCATGACCGGCGAACCAGGCGATCAGCATCGGCGGGAACACGGTTTCCAGATCGGCCGAGGCGGCCATCGCCTCGCGCACCGGGCGCAGCACGTAGTAGCCGCTGAGCAGGCAGAAAAAATACAGGAACGACCACCACAGGGCCGGCGACTCGCGCAGCCCGGTGAACAGCCCTCGCAGCGGGCCGGAACCGGCCGCGCTCACGCGGCTCCCCTCGCCTGCGAAAGGCGGTTGGACAGCGGCATGGCAGGCTCCGGCGGCGGTGAAGCGCGTACGTTAGCCAATGCACTGCAACATCGCCAGCAGCAGCCATGCAGAAGGCCGCAACGCAGTGTCACGGCCTCGCCCGGACGACACGTTCCGATACATGCTTTCGGGGCGTCAAAATTCCAACTTTTTCAACGAGATGCGCATTCATCTTCGCTTTGTTTGTGCACAAGGGAAAAGCGGCGCTAGAATCGCCATCAGCAGTCGCGCACGGGTCCAACCGATGAAAAAGAACAGCCTGCGTCGTCCGATCCGTTCGGCGGCCACCGGTTTGCTGGGCATGTTGATGCCCGTTGCCTTGTCCACCACCGCGCAGACCCCGCCGCCATTGCCGCCGATGCCGACCAACATCGAGTCCGCTGCCGGCGCTGCTGTCGCCCACACCCAGCCGGCGGCCTACCGTACCGGCCTGGTGCCGCAGGTGCAGCTGCCAGCGGCCGGCTTCAACGTCGCCAACATCGAATCGATGGCGCAGCAGCTGACCTATGGCGAGCGCGTGCCGGGCATGGCCGTGGCGATCGTGCAGGGTGGCCGTGTGCTCAGCGCACGCGGCTATGGCGTCACCGACGTCAACAACCCGCTGCCGGTTGATGCCCACACCGTGTTCCGCCTGGCGTCGCTGTCCAAGGCCTTCGCCGGCACCATGGCCGGCCTGCTGGTCAACGACGGCACCCTGCGCTGGGACAGCAAGGTCACCGACTATGTGCCGGGCTTCCGCCTCAACTCGCCGGAAGCGACCGACCGCCTGACCGTGGCCGACGTGCTCAGCCACCGCGTCGGCCTGCCGTACAACGCCTACGACCGCGACATCGAAGGCAACGCCGAGTACTACTCGCTGACCCAGAAGCTGGCCAACACCGGCCTGAAGTGCCTGCCGGGCGACTGCTACGCCTACCAGAACGTGGCCTTCAGCCTGATCGGCGACGTGGTCTATGCCGCCTCGGGCAGCTTCTACGAGCAGTCGGTCGAGCGCCGCATCTTCAAGCCGCTGGGCATGAACGATGCCAGCCTCGGCCTGGCCGGCATCCAGGCCAGCTCGCGCTGGGCGCGCCCGCACGTGCGCAGCCGCAACGGCTGGGTGTCACTGACACCGAAGCCGACCTATTACCGCGTCGCCCCGGCTGCCGGCGTCAACGCCAGCGCCAGCGACATGGCGCAGTGGCTGCTGGCCCACACCGGCCACCGTCCGGACGTGCTACCGGCGCCGCTGCTGGCGACCCTGCATTCCAGCCTGATCAACACCCCGGGCGAGATGCGTTCGGGCTGGCGCCGCGAGCGGCTGCACTCGGCCGGTTACGCGCTGGGCTGGCGCACCTTCGACTACGCCGGCCACGACGTGGTGTTCCATGCCGGTGCCGTGCAGGGCTATCGCGGCCTGGTCGCGCTGGTGCCGGAACGCGATCTCGGCATCGCCATCATGTGGAACGGCGAAAGCGGCCTGCCCAGCGGCCTGTTGCCGACCGTGCTCGATTCCGCGCTCGGCCTGCCGACGCAGCGCTGGCTGGACGTGGACACCGACTTCGGCAGCGACAACCTGATGGCCGAAGGCGCGAGCCCTGCGCAGCAGGACAAGCGCAAGGGCAAGGGCGCTTCCAGCAACCGTGCCGTGGCCTCGCCGCGCTGATCTGGCGGACTCGACGGTGAGTACGAAGGGCGGCCTGCGGGTCGCCCTTTTTGTTGGCTCGACTCTACAGATGCGAAGGGCAGTCGAGCATGGCTCGACTCTACAAACGCCGGGCTAATGCGCGAAGTAGTGCATGCCGCCGTCCACCGGAATCACCGCGCCGGTGATGTACCCGGCCAGCGGCGAGGCCAGAAAGGCCACCAGCGGCGCCACCTCCTCCGGATCACCAAAACGCCCGATCGGAATGTTGCGTTCGATGAACTCACGCCGGCTTTCCTCGGTGGGATGCAGGCGGTTCCGGATCTGCGCGCTGTTGATCCGTCCCGGCGCGATTGCATTGACCGTGATGCCCTGTGTGGCCAGCGCCGACGACAGCCCTTTGCTCCACAGATGCAACGCCGCCTTCGCCGCCGTGGCAGCGTTCACCGCGCGCGGCTCCATCGAACCGCTGAGGTTGATCACCCGCCCCCAGCCCTGCGCCTGCATCGCCGGCAGCAGTGCCTGGGTCAGGCGGCGTGCTGCAGAGAAGTTCAAGGCCATGGCTTCCTCCCAGACATCGTCGCCCGCATCCACCGTGGTCGGCCGCCCTCCTCCAGCCGCGTTGACCAGGATGTCCACGCGCTGCAGCGCCGCCAGCGAGGCATCGGCGATGCGGCGCACATCATCGGCATCGGTGACATCACCGAGCACGATGACCGGCGCGGGCGCGCCACCGCTTTCGATTTCCGCCGCCAGCGCCTGCAGCGGCTCCGCGCGCCGTGCACTGATCACAACACGCACACCCTGCGCCGCCAGCAACCTGGCGACACCGGCACCGATGCCACTGCCTGCACCGGTGACCAGCGCGGTGCGTCCTTCGAGGTTCAAGTCCATGGTGTTCTCCTGTGAGCATGGCCGGCACATCCGGCCCGTGCAGCGCATGCTCTTTGATCACCACTGATTGATAAACTCCGCGCAGGTTTCAGCATTCAACACCCGGGGTGTCAGATGAACCTGCTGGAGAGCATGCAGGTCTACGTGCTGATCGTGGACAGGGGCAGCCTCAGTGCTGCAGCAACGGCGATGGATATCTCCGCGACGATGGCCGGCAAGCACCTGCGTGCGCTGGAAGCACGCCTGGGCATGCAGCTGCTGAGCCGCACCACCCGGCGCCAGCACATGACGCCGTTCGGCGAGGACTACTACGCGCGCTGCAAGGAGATCCTGCGCCTGGTGGACGAGACCGATGCGCAGGCCCAGCATCAGCAGCTGGCACCCGCAGGAACGCTGCGCATCAGCGCCCCGGTAATCTTCGGTACCCATGCACTGGTGCCGGCGCTGGCCGAGTACATGGCCCGCTACCCGGACGTCCGTGTCGAGGCGACGCTGACCGACCGCGTGGTCGACCTGACCGAGGAAGGCTTCGAAGCAGCGCTGCGCATCGGCACGCTGGCCGGCAGCAGCGAGCTGGTGGCACGCGCACTCACCCCGTATCGCCTGATGATGTGCGCCTCGCCGGCCTACCTCGCACGCCACGGCACCCCGGATACCTTGCCGGCGCTCGCCTCGCATCAATGCCTGTCCTTCGAACCCAGCGCGCTCGCGCAGTGGCTGCAGGCCGGCGCTGGCGAGCTCGACCGAACGCCCGATGGCCGGCTGCAGATCAACAACGGCGAAGCACTGCGTTCGGCCGCACTGCATGGGCTGGGCATCGTGCTGCAATCGACCCTGCTGCTGGCTGCGGATGTCGACGCCGGGCGCCTGGTGCAGCTGTTCCCCGAGCACGGTCAGGCCGGTCGGCCGATGCACGTGGTCTACGCCCACGACCGCTACCGCTCAACCCGCCTGCGCAGCTTCCTCGACTTCCTGGTGGAGCGTTTTCCGCCCTTGCCGACCGCGTTCGCAACCGACATCCGAGCATAAAAAAACCCCCTCCCTGCTGGGCAACAGGGAAGGGGTTTCAGGATGCGGCTATCGGGAAGTACTTAGATCAGCGGCGCCGGGGTTGCCGGCAGAGCGACCGGAGCAGCCTTCTTCTTGCGGGCGGCCGGCTTGCGCTTGGCAACCTTCTTCGCTGCCTTCTTCGGGGCAGCCTTCTTGGTGGCCTTCTTCGCGGTCTTCTTCACTGCCTTCTTGGCGGTCTTCTTTACCGCCTTCTTTGCAGTCTTCTTTACGGCCTTCTTGGCAGTCTTCTTTACTGCCTTCTTGGCGACCTTCTTGGCCGGCTTGCGGGCAGTGACCTTCTTGGCAGTCTTCTTGGTGGCCTTCTTGGCTACCTTCTTGACGGCCTTCTTCGCGGTCTTCTTGACGGCCTTCTTGGCAGTGGACTTCTTGGCTACCTTCTTTGCCGCCTTCTTCACTGCCTTCTTCGCAGTGGTCTTCTTGGCGACCTTCTTCGCAGCCTTCTTCACTGCCTTCTTGGCGGTCGCCTTCTTCGCGACCTTCTTCACTGCCTTCTTGGCAGCGGCCTTCTTAGCGACCTTCTTCACCGCTTTCTTGGCGGCGGGCTTTTTCTTCGCAGCTTTCTTGGTTGCCATGGGATGGCTCCTCGTCAGTGATAGGGAGTTGAAACGCCCAGGTGGATCAAACCCGCGGATGCTGCGTGCGGGGACCGCCGGCGCGTCAGGCGCGCCGTTACGGATGCGGCAATGCCCGCCTCGATCGGCGGAGCGGGCATCGGAACGGGAGGTACCTTGCATTTCTCCGGGGGAAGCGGGGCCATGTCCACCGTCATCAGGGTCGCGGTGGTCTTGAAGGGGCTGCTTCGCATCGGACGATTGATTCTGCGCACTCGGTTGGGCAGGCAAGGTCTGCTGAGGCGAAACCTAATCACGGTTTTTTTTACTGTCAACAACCCCCGCGAAAAATTTTCACATCCGCGCCGTCCGCGGTGGCGCCTGCACGGTCGCTGCGGCCCGCCTGCAGCGACCGCCAAAGTGCCGTGCACGCACGTTGCCTGCGACAACGCAAACGCAATCGTTGAACAAAAAACACTTGAAATAGGCACTCTGCGCAGAAGCGTGCATGTTCGTCGCCACAGCACACATGCATCGTCAGTGACCTTCGACGCTGCCGCCAACGCCAGCACAACGGCGCCGCAACAGGGGATCAAAAGTTTTCACATCCGGGCGCGCCAACGCGGGGTGGAAACGCGGAATTGCGCAAAACTGCGCATGCCCTTCCATGCCGTTCGTCCGCCCTCTGATGCCGTGCAGAGGGCATGCAGCGAACCCGTCGTCATGAGCCAGGCACGGTCGCCAAAACAAAAACGGCCACCCGAAGGTGGCCGTGTCCGAACCCGGAAGCGACGACTCAGTGGTCTTCGTCTTCCAGTGCTTCGGCGTACGCGTCCGGATCCAGCAGCTCGTTGAGTTCTTCGGCGTTGGACAGTTCGACCACGTACATCCAGCCGTCGCCGTAGGCATCTTCGTTGATGGTTTCCGGCTTGTCCGACAGCGCCGAGTTGACCTCGACGATGGTGCCGCTGACCGGGCTGTAGACGTCGGAGGCGGCCTTCACCGACTCAACGACTGCGATCTGCTCGTTGGCCTTGGCCGTCGCGCCGACTTCGGGCAGCTCGACGTAGACCAGGTCACCCAGCAGGCCCTGGGCGTGGTCGGAAATACCGACGGTCACGCGGCCATTGCCTTCGACACGGGCCCACTCATGGGACTTGAGGAACTTGAGGTCGCCGGGGATCTCGCTCATGGGACTGCTCCAGAGATATGCAGGGGTGGAAAAAACGGGGCTAGTGTAACCAACCGGCCGCCACTGCTGTCAGTGACGACCGGCATGTTTGGATCACGCGTCGCCAAGCACGCCGGGCTGGGCCTGGCCTTCGCGCACGAACGGGAACTTGACCACGCGCACCGGCACCTGCCGGCCGCGGATATCGACGGTGACCTGGCCCAGTTCACCGGCCGGCACGCGGGCGAAGGCGATGCCCTTGGCCAGGGTCGGCGAGAAGGTGCCGGACAGGATCTCGCCCTGGCCACCGGCGGTGGTCACCGCCTGGCCATGACGCAGCACGCCCTTCTCGTCCATCACCAGGCCGATCATCTGGCGTGCGTTGCCTGCGGCCTTCTGCGCTTCCAGCACGTCGCGGCCAATGAAGTCGCGGCCCTCGTCCAGCGACACGGTCCAGGCCAGCGCCGCTTCGTACGGGCTGATTGCTTCGTCCATGTCCTGGCCATACAGGTTCATGCCGGCTTCCAGGCGCAGGGTGTCGCGTGCGCCGAGGCCGGCCGGCTTCACGCCCGCCGCCAGCAGGCGATTCCAGAACGCGACCACGGCGTCCTGCGGCAGCAGGATCTCGAAACCATCTTCACCGGTGTAGCCGGTGCGGGCGACGAACAGCTCGATGCCATCGTCGGACTGCGCCTGCAGCGCGGCGAAGCGGCCCAGCTTGGTCAGCGCTGCACGGTCGGCTTCGCGGGCCAGGCCGATGACGATGTCGCGCGCCTGCGGGCCCTGCACGGCGAGGATGGCCAGGTCCGGGCGCTGCTCGACGGTGACGCCGAACGGCGCAGCCTGCTCGCGCAGCCAGGCCAGGTCCTTCTCGCGGGTGGAGGCATTGACCACCATGCGGAAGAAATCGTCGCCCAGGTAGTAGACGATCAGGTCGTCGATGACGCCGCCGCGCGGATTCAGCATGCACGAGTACAGGGCCTTGCCGGTCACCTTCAGCTTGTCCACGGAGTTGGCCAGCAGGCGGCGCAGGAACGGCTTGACCTGGTCACCGCGCAGGTCGACCACGGTCATGTGGCTGACGTCGAACACACCGGACTCACGACGCACCAGGTGGTGTTCGTCCAGCTGCGAGCCGTAGTGGATGGGCATGTCCCAACCCCCGAAATCGACCATCTTGGCGCCAAGGGCGCGGTGGGTATCGTTGAGCAGCGTCTTCTGGGTCATGACCGGGTCCGGCAGCAGAGGAAACAAGAATCCCCATTATCCCAGATCGGTCGCCCGCAGGTGTGCCGCAGCGCAGCGCCGGAGCTGTAGAGCCGAGCCCATGCTCGGCTGCTCTTCGTGTGGAAGCCGAGCGTGGGCTCGGCTCTACAGGGGGCGGCCTGCGGCCTCGACCACCAGCACCGTGCCCTGCACGCTGAGCACCTTCACCCACGCGCCTGCAGGCAGTTCCGGACCAGTCACCTGCCAGGACGCGTCGTCGATGCTGACCCGCCCATGGCCATCAACGATCCCCTGCTGCAGTGCCACCACCCGGCCGATCAGTTGTTCCGTGCGGCGGTTGAGCAGCGGCGCGTCGCTGGGCCGGGCGCGGGGCCGCCCCCAGCGCCGGTAGCATTGGATCGAGACAACGCTCAACAGCACGAAGGCAACCACCTGCCACAGCAGCGGGATATCGCCGAACACCGCCACCAGCACGAACACCGCCGCCGCGCCGATGCCGATCCACAGCATGAACGCCCCCGGTGCCAGCGCCTCGGCCGCGAACAGCAGCAGTGCCAGGGCGCCCCAGCCTACGACTTCCCAGCGCATGTCAGCCTCCGATCGGTGGTGGCCGCTTGCTGGCGGCCTTGCTGTCCTGGTCGGCCAGCGCCTGCTTGGCCAGCTCAGCCACGCCGGCAATCGAACCGATCACCCCGCTGGCCTCCATCGGCATCAGCACCAGCTTCTGGTTCGGCGAACTGGCCAGTTCCTTGAAGGCTTCCACATACTTCTGGGCGACGAAGTAATTGATCGCCTGCACGTCACCCTCGGCAATCGCCACCGACACCACCCTGGTCGCCATGGCCTCGGCCTCGGCCAGGCGCTCGCGGGCCTCGGCATCGCGGAACGCCGCTTCACGGCGGCCTTCGGCCTCCAGCACCGTGGCCTGCTTCTCGCCTTCGGCGCGCAGGATCTCCGACTGCCGTGAACCCTCTGCCTCAAGGATCTGCGCGCGCTTCTCGCGCTCGGCTTTCATCTGCCGCGCCATCGCATCCAGCAGGTCGCGCGGCGGCTGGATGTCGCGGATCTCGATGCGGTTGACCTTCACGCCCCACGGGTTGGTGGCATGGTCGACCACGCTCAGCAGCTGCGCATTGATCACTTCGCGCTGGCTCAGTGATTCATCCAGGTCCATCGAACCGATCACGGTCCGGATGTTGGTCTGTACCAGGGCGATCATCGCCACTTCCAGATTGGCCACTTCATAGGCGGCCTTGGCCGCATCGAGTACCTGGAAGAACACCACGCCATCCACGCGCACGGCGGCGTTGTCCTTGGTGATCACTTCCTGGCTGGGCACATCCAGCACCTGCTCCATCATGTTCACCTTGCGGCCCACCCCATAGACGATCGGGATCAGGAAGTGCAGGCCGGGCGTCATGGTGTGCGTGTAGCGCCCGAAGCGCTCGACGGTCCATTCATACCCCTGCGGCACCATCCGCACCGCCTTGAACAGGATCACCACGGCCACGAAGGCCAGTACCACGGTGAAGAACATGGTCGGGAACATCGCGCTTTCCTTATCTATGACGTCCAGGCCCCAGCATAGCGCGTGGGGGCGGCGGGCACAGCGAAGCTACCAGGGCACCCGCCCGCGCAGGATGTCGACGAACATCACCCAGTCGCCCATGAATGAATACAGCGGATGCCGGAAAGTGGCCGGGCGGTTCTTCTCGAAGAAGAAATGACCGAACCAGGCGAACCCGTAACCGCAGAACAGAGCGCCGATCAGGAGCAGCGGCTGGCCGCGCAGGATCGCGGCAGCGACCAGCAGCAGCACCCCGCAACTGCCGATGAAATGCAGCCGGCGCGACACCGGGTGGCGGTGCTCGTCCAGATAGAACGGATAGAACTCACGGAAGCTGGCGAAACGGGACATGCGCATGCTCCGGGGGCCGTGGTCACCGTCATCATGCGCCTTTCTGGGAGGGAAAGCGGCTTGGACGGCGTGGCCGATTCTGACAAGGCAGTGCATGATCCGGTGGCGCTGCCTTTGTAGAGTCGAGCATGACTCGCCTCTACACCGAAGGCGCGCGCGGGCCGAACATGATCACCGCCATCCCGGCCAGGCAAAGTGCGGCACCGAGCAGGTCCCAGCGGCTGGGGCGGATGCCATCGACCAGCCACAGCCAGAACAGCGCGGTGCCGATATAGACGCCACCGTAAGCGGCATAGACGCGGCCACTGGGGGTTGGATGCAGGGTCAGCAGCCACGCGAACAGGGCCAGACTGGCTGCCGCCGGCAGCAGCAACCAGATGCTGCCGCCCTTGCGCAGCCACAACCACGGCAGGTAGCAGCCAACGATTTCGGCCAGCGCGGTCAGCAGGAACAGCGCAAGTGTCTTCACGCCTTCTCCGCCGCCTTGGCGTGCTGCCACAGCGCTTCCTGCGCATCCAGGTCCAGCGCGGACAGCGCTTCCCCCTGCACTTCGGCCTGTGCTTCCATCGCGCGGAAGCGGCGTTCGAACTTGTGGTTGGCGCCACGCAACGCAGCACCCAGGTCGATGTCGGCGTGCCGGGCCAGGTTGGCGCAGACGAACAGCAGGTCGCCCAGTTCTTCCTGCAGGCGCGCCTTGTTGCCGGCAATGTCGCCGCGCTCGAACTCTTCGCGCAGTTCCTGCAGTTCCTCAGCTGCCTTGTCCAGCACCGGCAGCGGGCCCGGCCAGTCGAAACCGACCTTGGCCGCGCGCGACTGCAGCTTCACTGCCCGCTGCCATTCCGGCAGGCCGCGCGAGATGCCGGCCAGCGCGGAAGTGTCCTGCTCGCCTTTGGCCACACGCTCGGCGCGCTTGATCGCATCCCAGTTGCGCGTCACCCCGTCGGCGTCATCGACGCTGACATCGGCGAACACGTGCGGGTGGCGGCGCTGCATCTTGTCGCTGATCGCGCGCGCGACCTCGGCGAAGGCGAAGGCGCCCTGCTCCTCGGCCATGCGCGCATGGAACACCACCTGCAGCAGCAGGTCGCCCAGCTCATCGCAGAGATCATCGAGGTCGCCCCGATCGATGGCATCGGCCACCTCGTAGGCTTCCTCGATGGTGTACGGGGCGATGGTCGCGAAGTTCTGCTCCAGGTCCCAGGGGCAGCCACCCTGCGGATCGCGCAGGCGCGCCATGATCGACAGCAGGCGTTCCAGTTCGTTGCTGGCGGCACTGCCGGTGGTGGGGGTGTCGTGCGCGCTCATGCGGTCTCCAGGGTCAATCGGACAACCAGTCGCGCCAGGGCAGGCTGGTGTCACCAAGGGCAATGAAATCACCGTTCAACAGGGTCTCGCGGCGGTTGTAGCGGAACGGCTTGCCGGTCGCCGCCGACAGCACCGCGCCACCGGCGGCGTGCAGCACGCACTGGCCGGCGGCGGTGTCCCATTCGGAGGTCGGGCCCAGCCGGGGATAGACATCCAGCCCGCCTTCGGCGATCCGGCAGAACTTCAGCGATGAGCCCTGCGCGATGGTTTCGATGCGGCCCATCCGCGCCAGCAGCGCTTCGGTTTCCGGCGAGCGGTGCGAGCGGCTGGCGGCGACCCGCAGTGGTGCGGTGGCCGGCGTACGGGTACGCAGCACGGTGTCGTGCAGGCCCTGGCGACGGTATGCCAGCTCACCGCGCATGGCATGCCAGACGATGCCGGTGACCGGCGCCAGCACCACGCCGAAGGCCGGCGCACCCTGGTAGATCAATGCGATGTTGACGCTGAACTCGCCGTTGCGCTTGATGAACTCGCGGGTGCCGTCCAGCGGGTCGACCAGCCAGTAGGCGCCCCAATGACGGCGTTGCTCCCACGTGACCTGGGCCGACTCCTCGGACAGGATCGGCAGATCCGGGGTCAGCTGCTGCAGGCCCTGCTCGATGACCTGGTTGGCGGCCAGGTCGGCGGCGGTGACCGGGCTGTTGTCGTCCTTGAGCTGCACGTCGAAGCCATCGGCATATACCTGCATGATGGCCTGTCCGGCTTCCTGGGCGATGGCGATGGCGGTCTCGCGCAGGTCCGTGGTCAATTTGATCATCGCGTTCCCTGCAGCCACTGCCGGGCGATGAACAGCGCCGCCAGCGAGCGTCCCTCGGAGAAGTCCTCGCGCAGCATCAGCTGGTCCAGCTCGGCCAGCTTCCACGGCACCACTTCCAGTTCTTCCGGCTCATCGCCGGCCAGCTTTTCCGGGTACAGGTCCCGCGCCACCACCAGCCACGACTGATGGCTCATGTAGGTCGGGGCCAGCGTCATCGCGCGCAGCACGTCGACCCGGCGTGCACCGTAGCCGGCCTCTTCCTTCAGCTCGCGGTCGGCCGCCTGTTCGGGGGTCTCGCCGGCGTCGATCCGGCCCTTGACCAGGCCCAGCTCGTAGCGGTGCATGCCAGCAGCGTATTCACGTACCAGCAGCACGGTCTCGTCATCGAGCATCGGCACCACCACCACCGCGCCGTGGCCCCGGCTGACCAGGCGCTCGAAACGGCGGCGTTCACCATTGGAGAACTCCAGGTCCAGGTGCTGGCGCTGGAAGGGACCGTTCTCTTCATCGGTGATCCGATGGATGATCGGCAAGCGACGGCCGCCACGGTCATCGTTCATGCGGAATCTCCGCGGCGGCCGGCGCCTGCGCCGGGGCCGATAGAATGTGCAGGCAGCAACATGTTCATGAGCCCGAAATGCTAGCAGACCCAACCCCCTCCCCGCTGGTCGAGCACTGGCGGCAACGCGACCTGAAGGTGCTGTGGCACCCGTGCACGCAGATGCGCGAGCATCCGCACACCCTGCCACTGGTCCCGATCGCACGCGGCCAGGGTGCCTGGCTGTTCGACCACGACGGCAACCGCTACCTGGACGCGGTCAGCAGCTGGTGGACCAACCTGTTCGGCCATGCCGAGCCGCGCATCGGCGGCGCCATCGCCGCCCAGGCCGGGCAGCTGGAACAGGTGATGCTGGCCGGCTTCGGCCACGAGCCGGCGATCACCCTGGCTGAACGCCTGCTGGCGCTGGCACCACGCCAGCCCGGCCGCGAACCGCTGGCCAAGGTGTTCTATGCCGACAACGGTTCAGCCGGCGTGGAAGTGGCGCTGAAGATGGCGTTCCAGTATTTCCAGAACCGCGGAGAGCCGCGCCGCACGCGCTTCATCGCTCTCGAGAACGGCTACCACGGCGAGACCCTGGGCGCGCTGGCACTGGGCGACATCCCGCTGTACCGCCGCGTCTATGCGCCACTGCTGGCCGAAGGCCTGTTCGCGCCCTCGCCCGATGCCTATCTGGCCGAACCAGGGCAGAGTGCGGCCGACCGCGCCCGGCAGGCCGCTGATGGCCTGGCCACGCTGTTCGACCAGCACCCGGGCGAGATCTGCGCGGTGATCCTGGAACCGCGCCTGCAGTGCGCCGGCGGCATGCGGATGCACGACCCGGTGTACCTGCAGCGCGTGCGCGAACTGTGCGATGCGCACGGTGCATTCATGATCGCCGACGAGATCGCCGCAGGCTTTGGCCGCACCGGCACCCTGTTCGCCTGCGAGCAGGCCGGGGTGATGCCGGACCTGATGTGCCTGTCCAAGGGCCTGACCGGCGGTTTCCTGCCACTGGCCGCCGTGCTCGCCACGCAGGCGCTGTACGACGCGTTCCTCGACGACTCGCGCGAGCGGGCGTTCCTGCATTCGCACAGTTACACCGGCAACCCGCTGGCCTGTGCGGCCGCGCTGGCGACGCTGGACATCTTCCGCGACGACGATGTGATTGCCCGCAACCGCGGCATCGCCTCGGTGATGGGCACGCTGGCGGCACCGTTCAGCGACCATCCGCACGTGGCCGATGTGCGCCAGGCCGGCATGGTGGTGGCGTTCGAGCTGTCGCGCGATGGCAACAAGCGCACACCGTTCGACCCGGCCATGCGGCTGGGCCTGAACGCCTACAAGGCCGCGCTCAAACGCGGCGTGGTACTGCGCCCGCTGGGCGACGTGCTGTACTGGATGCCACCCTACTGCGTGGATGACGAACAACTGGAGCTGCTGGCACATACCACGCTGGCGGCGATTGACGAGGCGATTGCATGCGCGTGACCCGCTGCCCCATCGACCTGGCGCTGCACAGCGGCCAGACCGTGACCCTGCCGGAAGAGACCGCCAACCACCTGGTACGGGTGATGCGCCTGCGCGAGGGCGATACCTGTGTGCTGTTCAATGGCGATGGCCACGACTACAGCGCGACGCTGACCGTGGCCGGCAAGCGCGAAGTGCAGGTGCGCATCGACGCCGTGCAGGCCATCGACACCGAATCGCCGCTGGCGATCACCCTGCTGCAGGGCATCGCCCGCGGCGAGAAGATGGACCTGATCCTGCAGAAGGCCACCGAGCTGGGCGTGGCGGCGATCGTTCCGGTCAACGCCGAGCGCACCGAGGTGAAGCTCGATGCAGCACGCGCGGAGAAGCGCGTGGCGCACTGGAACAACGTGGTGACCTCAGCCTGTGGCCAGTCCGGGCGCGCGCGCATTCCGCAGGTGGGCCCGCCGCTGTCGCTTGCGCAGGCGGCAGCGGCGCTGCCGGTGGATACGCTGCGGTTGACCCTGGATCCGCAGGGTGCGCACCGGCTGTCGACGCTGGACGCCGCGCCTGGCGGGGGCATCGTGATTGCAATCGGTCCGGAAGGGGGGTGGTCGCCACGCGACCGTGATCAACTGGCGGCCGCGGGCTTCCAGGGCCTGCAGCTGGGGCCGCGCATCCTGCGTACCGAGACCGCCGGGCTGGCCGCGATCGCGGCGCTGCAGGCGCGGTTGGGCGATCTGGGGTAAGGCGACGGATCGCGCGACCGCTGCGCTCGCCGGGCATGGCCCGGCGCTACCGGGAATCCGGAACGCCTGAGGTAGCGCCGGGCCACGCCCGGCGGATTTTCAGGCGGCCAGCGAATCCAGCGCCGCTTCCAACGCGTCCAGGTTCGGCAGCAGTGCGCTCTGCTCGCCCAGCAACACACGCATGTGCACGATGTCCGGCAGGGTTTCCTCCGAGGCGTCGGCCAGCAGGCCATCGCGCGGCACCGAAATCAGCTGCGGGAAGTTCTGCGTCAGCAGGGCGTAGTACGGGCGTTGCGCGTTGCCGCTGAGGGCCTTCAGCACCACCACCTTGTTGTGGCCGCCCACGGCTTCTTCGCCCAGTCCCGAAAGACGTGCGAACGACACCAGCGGCACCTGCCAACCATGCCAGCCGATCTCGCCGACCAGCCAGCGCGGCGCATCGGAGACCGGCTGCACCGGCACGCGCGACATCATTTCGGCCACGGTGGCATTGGGCAGCAGCACGCGCGCGTTGCCGGCCTGGATCAGGACGCCGCGGATTTCGTCATTGCTGGCATAGCTCATGGTGCCTCTCCGTTGTCGTCCTGCTCACCCCAGCGCGCGGCAATCGCCTGCGCCAGTTCCTGCGGTTCGCCCGCGACCATACCGGCGGCAACCACAGCGGTGGCTGTGGCGGGGTCATAGCAGCCCTCGCCCACCTGCCCGGCCACCCAGGCGCCGGCGGCAGCCAGGTCCAGCGCCGGGCCGACGTGGACCAGGTCGGCGCCGCTGAGCAGCACCAGCGCCGTGTGTTCCGCCGGCAGCGCGGCAATCGAGATGCCCTGTGCGTTGCTGATGAAATGCAGGCCATCACCGGCCGCCTGCACGCCGATGTCATCGGCCAGCACGTGCACTTCACCGGGCGTGGCGCGCTGGCCGGCTTCAGCCAGCTGCACCGGCAACGGCGACACCCGTGCCATCTGCTTGACCAGGTTGCCGTAACGACCACCATCCAGCCGCATGTGCACCAGCACCGGCACGGCCAGCGACGCCGGCAGTGCGCCGAGCAGGCGCCGCAGCGCATCCGGGCCACCGATGCCGGCCAGCACCAGCAGCGATCCGGCGCGCGCGCCGACCGGCGCGGCAGCGTCCAGATCGACCAGGCTCAGGTGATCGGTATCGAACGAGGGCGGTGCCGCTTCGACCGCAGCGATGTTGGCAGCAGCGGCCGGTGCATCCGCCACGTCATCGACCAGCGACCACGCCGTGTGGTCGAAGGAGACCAGCGGTGCGGCAGTGGCAGGCTCGGCCATCGCTGGCGGCAACGACGGCGCCTGCAGCGATTCGGGGACGATCGGCTGCAGCGCGGCCAGTGCCTGCTCCAGCGCGATCGGCTCGTGCAGGTGCGCGGGGGGCGAGTACAGGCTGTCGGCCGGGACGTCGTCGGCCCAGCTCAGCGCCTGTTCCACGTGCGGCTGCAGTGCTTCTTCGCGTGGCGCGGGCGGCGGTGCCGGATGGCCCGGTTCCAGCTGCAGGCTGGGTTCTTCCTCGGCACCGGGCGGCAGCACCTGCTGGTGGCCGTGCAGCTTGGCGGCCAGATGGCGGCCCCAGCGCTGCACTTCCCAACCATCACGGCGTGCGGCCAGTTCGGCCTCGTCGAACACCAGGGTCAGGCCAGGTGCGGACAGCACAGTGTCCAGCCGTTCCAGCGCGTCCTCGATGGCCGCCTCCAGGGCGATCACCACGAACTGCGGTCGCGCCTGCTGCAGGACCTGCGGCTCCAGGCTGTTGGGGTCTTCTTCCAGCACCAGCTGCACATCGGCGTGCGACAACGCCTCACGCAGGCGCTCGCGCGCGGCGCCGGGGCGGGCCAACAGGGCAACGGCCGGGGCCGGATGGGCTTCACTCACGGACACGGGCGATCCCCAGCAGGTCGTACACGTTACGCATCAGGTCCAGTTCCTGGTACGGCTTGCCCAGGTAACGCTGGACACCGATCTCGAAGGCGCGCTGGCGGTGCTTGTCGCCGCTGCGCGAGGTGATCATCACGATCGGCACGTCCCTGTAGCGCGGGTCGGCACGCATCGCGGTGGCCAGCTCGTAGCCATCCATGCGCGGCATCTCGATATCCAGCAGTATCAGGTCGGGTACGCGCTCTTCCAGCCGCTCCAGCGCTTCCACGCCATCGCGGGCGACGCTGACCTCGAAGTTGTGGCGCTCGAGGATGCGGCCGGTGACCTTGCGCATGGTCAGCGAGTCGTCGACCACCATCACCAGCGGCACCTGGCGCTCCTGCCGTGGTGCATTGGCCAGTACCGGCAGCGTCGGATTGGCGAGGAAGCGGCGCACCAGCGGCGCCACGTCCAGGATCACCACCACGCGGCCATCGCCGGTGATGGTGGCACCGTAGATACCCGGCACCGAGGCGATCTGCAGGCCGACCGGCTTGACCACGATTTCGCGGTTGCCCAGTACCTGGTCGATCGCCACGGCGGCGCGCAGGTCGCCGGCGCGGACCAGCAGCAGCGGCACCTGGTCCTGGCCATCGGCACGCGCCGGGGCCTGTCCGACCAGGCTGCCGAGGTCGTACAGCGGGTAGTCTTCGCCGCTGTAGCGGTAGCTGCTGTCGGCGGCTTCAAAACGCTCGCGCGACAGGCGGCCGATACCACTGACCGAGGCGACCGGCACCGCGAAGGTGGTTTCGCCGATCTGCACGAACACCGCCTGGGTGACCGCCAGTGTCTGCGGCAGGCGCAGCGTGAAGCGCACGCCCTGGCCACGCACCGACTGGATGTCGACCGAGCCGCCCAGCTGGCGCACTTCGTTGCGCACCACGTCCATGCCCACGCCGCGGCCGGCCAACTGGCTGACCTGATCGGCAGTGGTGAAACCGGAGGCGAAGATCAGGTTGTCCAGCTCCTGCTCGCTCGGCTGCGCATCGGCAACCAGCAGGCCACGGTCGAGAGCGCGGCGGCGGATCGCTTCGCGATCCAGGCCAGCGCCGTCGTCGGCCACGTCCAGCACGATTTCCGAGCCTTCGCGGTGCAGGCGGATGGCAATCTCGCCCTCCTCCGGCTTGCCGGCGGCACGGCGCTGCTCCGGCGCTTCCAGGCCATGGGCCACGGAATTGCGTAGCATGTGTTCCAGCGGCGCGACCATGCGGTCGAGCACGTTGCGGTCGAGTTCGCCGTGGGTACCTTCCAGGGTCAGGTGGACCTGCTTGCCGGTGTCCATGCCGGCCTGGCGGACCACGCGGCGCAGGCGCGGCACCAGACCATCGAACGGCACCATGCGCGCGCGCATCAGGCCATCCTGCAGTTCCGAGCTGACGCGCGACTGCTGCTGCAGCAGCGAATCGTACTGGCGTGACAGATCATCGAGCACGCCCTGCAGGCCGCCAAGGTCAGCCGCCGATTCGTTCAGCGCACGGCTGAGCTGCTGCAGGGTGGAGAAGCGATCCAGCTCCAGCGGGTCGAACTTCTGATCGGCCTGGTCCTGCTCACGCTGGTAGCGGGCGACGATCTGCGCCTCGGTTTCCAGATCGAGGCGGCGCAGCTGATCGCGCAGTCGCGCGTTGGTACGTTCCAGCTCACCCATGGCGCCACGGAAGGCACCCAGCTGCTGCTCCAGCCGCGAGCGGTAGATCGCCACTTCACCGGCATGGTTGACCAGGCGGTCGAGCAGATCCGCGCGCACGCGTACCTGTTCCTGTTGCGGGCGCGCCAGCGCGTCTTCATCGACCACGCCTTCGGCCGGCAACGGCGCCGACAGCGGCGCATCAGCCAGTGCGGTGACCGGAGCTGCGATCGTTGCCGATGCGGCTTCGACCATGCTGGCGGCATTGGCCGCAGCGGCAGCCGCGGCGATATCGGTGGTGGTGCGGACCTCGAAGGCCTCGACCAGATCCTGTGCAGGTTCCACCACACGGTGGGCACCGGTGCGGGTCAGCAGCTGGTGCAGGCGGTCGAAACCACGCTCCAGCAGCTGCACGTCGCGGCGTTCGATCTCGGTGCGGCCGGCGGCGACAGCTTCCAGCAGCGATTCGATGCTGTGGCCAAGATCGCCGATGGCATTGATGCCGGCCATGCGTGCACCACCCTTGAGGGTATGCAGGTCGCGCTGCAGGCCGGACAGCGCCTCGCGATCCTGTGGCGCATCGCGCAGTTCGCTGATCAGGCCATCGCAGTGGTCGAGCAGGTCCTTGCCTTCCTCGACGAAGATGTCGACCAGCTCGCGGTCGTACACGCTGAAGTCGAGTGTGTCTGCACTGTCTTCGGTTTCTTCTTCGGCTGCTGCGGCCGGCATCGCGTCGATGACCAGGGAGCTGGCTTCGGCTTCGGCGACTTCGGCATGCACCGTCCCTTGACCTGGTGCGTCTTCGAGTTCGAAGAAGCGCACCGGCTCATCAGTGGCCTGCGGTGCTTCCGCAGCGATCTCCTCATTCACCGTCGCCGGGGACGGCTGATCGGCGCTCTCTCCTTCACCGACCGCCGCCTCCCCGCCGACGTCCGCATCCTCGGCAAAGGCTTCCGCCTCGCCCGGCGCGAGTTCGCTGGCCTGCAGGCCGAGTACGGGCCAATGCCCGTCGTCGGCCAGGGTCTGCTCTTCGTCGATCACGTGCAGGCCGGCCTCGAGCGCGGCTGCCAGCGTGACCGGTTCTGCAAAACCCGGCGCAGCCATTTCATCCTGCAGGCTCGACAGCTCGCTGTCGAGTGGCAGTGCAGCAGGTGTGTCGAGGAAGCTGTCTTCAACGACATCGGCGTCATCGGACAACGTCGCATTCAGGTTGATTGCGTCAGCTTCGCCGAACGTCGCTGCCTCATCAGCATCACGGTCATCCACCGGCAATGCGCTGGCATCCAGGTACGGCGACAGATCATCGGCCACGGTGAGATCGGCGGCGTCGGCCAGCGACGATGCGGGCTCCGCGTCCGCGTCCTCCGTGGCAGGGATTGCCGCGATCGCGTCCACCTGGACCGATTCAAGTGCGTCCGGGGCGATCACGGCGGGCTCGCCTTCGCCCGGCACCGACGGCCATCCCGCATCGAAGTAGCGCGAAAGATCATCGCTGGCGGTCAGCTCGGCAACGTCCAGCCCACTGTCGGCGGTGGCGAGGGCCGCTGCCACGTCCACCTCGGCCGGAATCGGTTCCAGCACCTGCTCGGACGGGGCTTCGAGAGCTGCCGGCACTTCGGCATCGTCCTCTGCGTCCAGCGCCAGGTCTTCGTCTTCATCTTCCAGCCCGACCATCGGCCAGCGCGCTTCCGGCAGTTCGCCGGCGAGCGCCTGCAAACGCTGCACCAGCGCGTCCTGCGGTGCGATGCGTGGCTGTTCGGCCTGCAGCGCGTCCATGGTCGCAGTGATCGCCTGCGCGGTCGCATCCAGTGCGGCCAGGCCTTCTTCACCCGGCACCACGTCAGCGGCCAGTGCACGCTTGATGTAGGACTCGGCGCCCCCGGTGACGGCGGTGATCTCCGGCACTTCGGTCATCGCGAAGGCACCGTTCATGGTGTGCACCGCGCGCAGCAGTGCGTCGCTGACCGGCTGCGGTGCCTGCTGCGCCGAGCGCAGCCAGTCCTGCAGGGTCGCCTGGTGGACTTCCACCTCGGCCTCGAGGATCTCGCGCAGCACGCTGTCGATGTTGGCCGGCGTACCGGTTGCTTCAACCACCGTACCAGCGTTGCCCTGCACCGATGCCACCGCTTCGGCCTCAAGGATGCGGCTGATCTCGTCTTCGCCTTCGGCCGCAGACGGCGGCACTGCCGGTGCGGCAGCGACCGGCAACGGTACGTAGAACGTTTCCTCGCCGGCGCCAACGCGGTCGGCGATGGCCTGCATCGCCTGCAGGTCGACGCTGATGCGCTGGCCATCGCGCAGCGCGGCGTTCAGCTGCGGCAACGCGGCGTGGGCGTTGTCGACCATCGCCAGCACCGCCGGCGAGGCCGCGCGGCTGCCATCCAGCACGCGGTTGAGCATGCCTTCGATCTTCCACGCGAACTCACCCAGGGTGCGCGCACCGACCAGGCGGCCACTGCCCTTGAGGGTGTGGAAGATGCGCCGGATCGGCCGCAGCCGGTCCATGTTGTCCAACTGCATGCGCCATGCCGGCAGCAGCGTGCCGAGGTTGGCCAGTTCGTCGTCGAACTCTTCCAGGAACACCTCGCGGATGTCCTCGTCGATGTTCTCCGCGTCGTCATCGAAGCCGGCCTCGAAGCCGGCGTCGGCAGCGACCACGACCGGCGTTTCCGCAGCGGCGGGAGTGGCTGCCGCCTGCGGATTGAAATCGGCGGCCGCCGCGCTCAGTTCGGCGAAGAACTGCGCATCGGCTTCGCTGAAATCGATGGGCGCGATGGTGTCGATATCAATCACCGATACCGCCGGCGCCGGTGCATCGGAGGCCGGCGTCAGCACCTCGGCCATCGGCGCGGGCACGTCCTCCGGCACATCCGCCGGAACGGCGTCGACTTCGGCAACCACGGGGCTTTCGTCCACCAGCACGGGCGCGGCGGTATCGACGATCTCCAGCGACGGCAGCAGGCCGGCATCGTCGTCCAGCGACAAGGTCTCCATCGCGTGCAGCGACAGCACGTCGTCGGCGTTGTCCAGCGCATCGGCATCGAAGCGGAACACCACATCATCGTCCGGCAGTGCGCCAGCCTCATGCTCGGCTGCAACCGGATCGAACACCGGCGCGGCATCGAAGCCGGTGTCGATCGATACCGCAACATCGCCAGCGTCATCAGCGGTCAGCGTGGTGGCATCCGCCAGGTCATGCGACGGCGCCCCGGACAACGCCCACTGCGGCGCAGCGAACTGCCCGGCATCGGCCTGTTCGAAGCCGACCGGATCGAAGCTGGCGAAGGTCGGGCTGCGTTCGTCATCGGCGACCGCCAGCGGATCGGCGTCCGGATGGAACGGCGCCAGGTCCCACTGCGGAACCTCGGGTGCCGGTGCACTGGAGGCCGCGAACACCAGCGGCGCATCCTCCCCGTCATGAAGCGACAAGGGCGTCGCGCCGGCGCTGCCGGCATTGACCGCAGCAGTGACTGCCGCGGAGCCCAGCGCACCAAACATCAGGCTGTTGTCGGCAACCTCTGGCGGCGCCACCGGCGGTGGATCGAAGGTGAAGTCCGGCAGCGGCACCGGTACGGTGCCAGCGGCGGGTGCGGCGGGCTGCACCGCGATCTCGACAGGTTCCGGCTGCAGCGGCCCGGTCTCCACCGCGACCGGCTCGCGCTCGACCAGCAGCGATGCGAACACCACCGGCTCGGCTGCGGCAGGCGTCGCTGCATTGCGGTCCGGCAGCGGCCAATAGCGCAGCGCTTCCAGGCTGCTACGGGTGATCTCGAGAATGTCCTCGCGGCCGGGGCGACGGTCGCGCAGCGCCTCCAGGTAATACTCGAGGCTGGCCATGGCATCGGCCAGGGTATCCAGCTGGCGGCCACTGGGCACGCGCTGGCGGCCGACCAGTTCGGCTTCGATGTATTGCTGCACGCCGCGCAGATAGTCGGCAGCAGTGCCCAGGTCGAGCATGCGCAGCGCGCCGGAGACATCGCCCAGCAGGCGCGGCACATCCTGCAGCTCGGCATGGTTCCAGCTGGTTTCAATGAAAGCGACGAAATGCTCGCGGGCCGCCGCGAAGTTGGCGATGGCTTCATGCGCCAGCACTTCCACGGTGCGCCGATTCTCGACCGCGCTCGGATCGTCCTCGCCACTGCCACCGGCGCCCAGATGGGCCACCTGGTCGTCCAGCGAGGCATCCACGTACAGCAGTGCGCCGGCGATATCCAGCAGCAGGTTCTCATCGATCTGCTGGCGACCCTCGACCACGCCACGCAGCGCGTCGCGCTGCTGCACGACCACGCCGCGGGCCACGCCCAGGCCCATCATGCCCAGCGTATCTGCCACGGCGCCAAGTTCGTTGGCCTGGGTCTGCAGCTGCTCCGGTGCGCCGCCGGTGCGCAGGTGCAGGTCCAGCGCATCCTTGATGCGCAGCAGTTCTTCCTTCACCGCGCTGCCCACGGTATCCAGCAGCTCGCGGTTGCGCCCGCTCAGGCTGCCACGGGCATGGTCCAGCTCGGCCTCGGTGGCACTGACGCTGTCCGGCGCGAACGCCAGCAGCACGCTGTCATGCACGCCTTCTTCGCCTCGCGCGGCACGGATCTCGTTGAGCAGCGGCATCAGCACGATCGGAATATCGCGATGACCGTTCTGCAGGCGCTCCAGGTAATCGGGCAGCAGCACGCTGCCGCGCATCAGGGTTGCACAGGCCTCATCGCGATCGGCCACACGGCCGGCACCGATGGCGTTGGACAGCTGTTCCAGCTCCTCGGCCACCATCGCCGGGGCATACAGCTCGACCATGCGCAGGGTGCCCTGCACCTGGTGCAGGTAGCCGGCGCAGATGCGCATGCGGCTGGCATCGCTGGGATCTTCCGCGTAGTACTCGACCTCGTTGCGCACCTGGCGCAGGGTCTCGTCCAGCTCGGGCTTGACCCAGCCCAGCGCTGCGTGGCTCATCGCATCGCGCAGACTGCTCATGGACGCGCTCCGTTCGCCGCCGCGCGGTGGCCGCGCGAGTTCTGGCGTGGGAAATGGAAATGCTTCATCGACTGGTTCCTTGCTCGCCGCCCTGTCCGCGTCACGCCGGCAGCTTGAAGTCGGCGACCGAACGACGCAGGTCGGCCGCCAGCTGCGCGAGGTGGCCGATCGATTCGGCGGTCTGCCCGGCACCCTGCGAGGTCTGGCCGGTGATCTGCCGGATCACGCCCATGGTGCGGGTGATGTCCGAGGCCGCAGCGGACTGCTGCTGGGCAGCGATGGAGATGTTCTTGATGAGGTTGTTCAGGGCGTTGGACACGCGCTCGATTTCGGTCAGGGCGGTACCGGCGTCTTCGGCCAGGCGCGCACCGGACACCACTTCGGCAGTGGTCTGCTCCATCGAGGTGACCGCTTCGTTGGTATCGGCCTGGATCGCCTGCACCAGGTTTTCGATGCGTCGGGTCGCCCCCGAGGTGCGTTCTGCCAGGCGCTGCACTTCGTCGGCCACCACGGCAAAACCGCGGCCGGCCTCACCGGCCGAAGCTGCCTGCACCGCCGCGTTCAACGCCAGAATGTTGGTCTGTTCGGAAATGTCGTTGATCAGTTCCACGATCGAGCCGATTTCCTGCGACGATTCACCCAGGCGCTTGATGCGCTTGGAGGTTTCCTGGATCTGGTCACGGATCTGGTCCATGCCCTGGATGGTCTCGCGGACCACGCCGGCACCCTCGGCGGCGATGACCACCGAACGCTGTGCCACGTCGGCCGATTCGGCCGAGTTGCGCGACACCTGCTCGATGCTCGCCGCGATTTCGCCGATGCGGTCCGAGGCCGAGGTGATCTGGTTGGCCTGGTGGCCTGCCGCCTCTGCAAGCTGCATGGCGGTGGCCTGGGTTTCCTGGGTGGACAGCGCGACCTTGGCCGAGGTGTCGTTGATGGTGGTTACCAGGTGGCGCAGCTCGTCAACCGCGTAATTGATTGCGTCGGCGATGGCGCCGGTCATGTCCTCGGTCACCGAGGCCTTCACGGTCAGGTCGCCCTCACCCAGCGAGGAAATTTCGTCCAGCAGCCGCATGATCGCCTGCTGGTTGCGGCTGTTGAACTCCACCTGGGTCTGGTAGCGCAGCTCCTGCTCGCGCGAGCGGCTGCGCACGTTGGTGGAGACGAAGCCGATGATCGCGATCAGCGACAGCGCACCGGACACCACACCAATCCAGAAATTCGGGAACAGGCGGGTATCGGACACCGAACCGAACGAGGAGAACGCTTCGAACAGCTTGCGGCTGTCGTCCAGCATGTGCGCCGAACCCTGGCCCAGCGCGGTGGCGGCGGACTGTGCGGCAAACAGCTGGCGCGAGCTGGCCAGGATCGCGTCGGCGTCCTGCTTCATCGCTTCCCACTTCTGCTGTGACTGCTCCAGCGCAGCGACGGCGGCGGCACCACGCACGGCGGTGATGCCCAGTTCCTCGTTGCCATTGCGCAGGCCATCGAGCACCTGCGAGAACACGGTGATGTCACGTGCCAGCGCATCACCGGCAGTGGCCGCACCACTGCCACCGGCACGCATTTCGGTCACGCGACGGGCCATCGAACCGGCCACCACGACCTGTTGCAGCGCGCTGTATACCTGCGCCGACGGCGCGCCGGAGGCGGACATCGCACGCACCAGTTCATTCAGCTGAGCCTGCAGGCCCGGCACCGCGCCGCTGAAGTTGTTGGCGTTGCCAGCCAGGGCCAGCACCGCCGGCTCACTGGCGACCAGCTGGCCGGCCTGCTTGCCCAGCGGCGCCCAGGTTTCACCCAGCGTGGAGATCGCGCCGGACACGCCCGGCTCCTTGCCGTAGCGCCCCTGCAGGGTCGACACGTTCTGTTCGATCGCGTTGCGGGTGGCCTTGAAGGCGGTGAACGCCTGCGCGTTGCCACCCACCGCGTCACGGCCCTGGTTGGCCAGCTGCTGCGACAGCACCTGCAGGTCGGCGGCCTTGGAGCCGGCATCGGCCAGGCGGCTGCCCTGCCAGGTGGCGACGCCGGTGTTGACGCCGAACAGGATCATCGATGCCAGCAGCAGGAACAGCCAGAGGTTGCTGCCGCCCAGCCGCAGCTTGCCGGTCTTGGTGGCGCCCGAAGCAGTACTCATCGTTCAACCTCGTTCTTCAATGCAGGGGGCAATGCCCGGCCTCAGGCCGCGGCTTGCCGGAATTCAGGGGTGCGCGACAGCAGCGAGAGCGAGAACACGCCCCAGTCCTGGCCGTCGGCATGAAAGGCGCGGTCGACAAAATGGCCATAACGCCCATCGGCCAGTGCACCGGCCTCGATCTGCTGGGCCAGTTCGAAGCTGCGCTGGCCGAACAGTTCATCGATGGTCAGCGCGACGTCGCCGCCGGCCTGGCGCATGATCAGCACACGCTGGCCTTCCTGCTGCACAGTGCGCGTGCCTTCCAGGAAGTACTTCAGGTCGACCACCGGGAACAGGTTGCCGCGCAGGTTGCCCACGCCCAGCAGCCACGGTTGCGCGCACGGCACCGGGGTTACCGGCGGCATCGGTACGATTTCCACCACTTCGCGGAAATCGGACACCAGCCGACGCTGGCCGACGCGATAGCCGACGCCACGCCACAGGTCCTGGGCGAACTGCCGTTCGGGCAGCTGCACCGCATGGGCCAGGCTGCGCCGTTCGTAGGCTTCAAGAATGTCGAAGGGCGAGCGCATCAGGCCACCAGTTCGTTGATCCGCGCGATCAGTTCATCCTCGCGCGGCGGCTTGACGATGTAATCGGCCGCGCCCTGGCGCAGGCCCCAGGCCTTGTCGGTTTCCATCGCCTTGGTGCTGACGATGATCACCGGGATGTGCTTGATCGCGGCGTCGCGGGCCATCGCCCGGGTCGCCTGGAAACCGCTCATGCCGGGCAGCACCACGTCCATCAGCACCAGCTGCGGCGATTGGTCGCGGACCAGCTGCAGGCCATCCTCGGCGTTGTCCGCTTCCAGCACCTCGTGGCCGGCACGGCGCAGCCACTGGGTGAACACCGCGCGGTCGGTCGGTGAATCCTCGATCAGAACGATACGAGCCATTGTGCCTTTCCCCCCTGGTCAGGCGTTGACGTATGTGCGGATGGCACCCAGCAGTTCTTCACGCGTGAAAGGCTTCGTCAGGTACTGCTCCGAGCCGACGATGCGTCCCCGCGCCTTGTCGAACAGGCCATCCTTGGACGAGAGCATGATGACCGGGGTCGCCTTGAACAGCTGGTTGCCCTTGATCAGCGCACAGGTCTGGTACCCGTCCAGGCGCGGCATCATGATGTCGACGAAGATGATCTGCGGTTGCTGGTCTGCGATCTTCGCAAGCGCTTCGAAGCCGTCGGTGGCGGTGACCACCTCGCAGCCTTCGCGCTTGAGCAGCGTTTCCGCAGTCCTGCGGATGGTCTTCGAATCATCGATGACCATCACCCGGAGTCCTGCGAGTTCCCCGCCCGCAGTCGTGTTTTCAGTCATTGCCTATCCCCAAGCGCACGGCCCGATCTCTGGCGGGGGCCGCTACGAAAGCGTATCTATATCGCACTTTCCGCGCCCGCTTCAAGGCCGCCCCATGGCGCGGGGCATGGCGCCCTCCTGAACGTGACGGGTTTCGCAATGACTGCGCGGGCGCCGGGCGGACGCAGCGTTGCAGTACGGCGGGGAGGCGCGCGACCGGCGTTGCCGCTACCATCAACGCCTTGCCAGACAGGTGCGCCCATGCCGTTGAACGTCATCGTGGTGATGGATCCCATCGCCCACATCAAGATCGCCAAGGACACCACCTTCGCCATGCTGCTGGAAGCCCAGCGCCGCGGCCATGCCCTGCACTACGTGCGACCGGGCGGGCTGGCCCTGGAAGGCGGCGTGGCGGTGGCCCAGACCGCGCCGCTGCAGGTGCGCGACGACCCGGCTGGCTGGTATGAGCTGGGCGCGTTCAGCCGCACCGAATTCGGTCCCGGCCAGATCGTACTGATGCGCAAGGACCCGCCGGTCGACGCCGAGTACATCTACGACACCCAGGTGCTGGACGTGGCTGCGGCGGCCGGTGCCTGCGTGGTCAACAACCCGCAGGGGCTGCGCGACTACAACGAGAAGCTGGCCGCCCTGCTGTTCCCGCAGTGCTGCCCGCCGACCCTGGTCAGCCGCGACGCCAAGGCGCTGAAGGCCTTCGCGCTGGAACACGGCCAGGCCGTGCTGAAGCCGCTGGATGGCATGGGCGGCCGCTCGATCTTCCGCAGCGGCCAGGGCGATCCGAACCTGAATGTGATCCTGGAAACGCTGACCGACGGCGGCCACAGGATGGCGCTGGCACAGAAATTCATCCCGGACATCACCGCCGGCGACAAGCGCATCCTGCTGGTCGATGGTGAGCCGGTCGATTACTGCCTGGCGCGCATCCCGCAGGGCGATGAATTCCGCGGCAACCTCGCCGCCGGCGGTCGCGGCGAAGGCCGCCCGCTGAGCGAGCGCGACCGCTGGATCGCCGCCCAGGTCGGGCCGGAGATGAAGCGTCGTGGCATGCGTTTCGTCGGCCTGGACGTGATCGGTGATTACCTGACCGAGGTCAACGTGACCAGCCCAACCTGCGTGCGCGAACTCGACGCACAGTACGGCCTGAACATCGCTGGCACCCTGTTCGACGCGCTCGAGGCCGGCCTGCGCTGATGCCCCCCGCACCTGCCGTCCTGCCCCCGCCGCCGCGCGAAGCGCAACGGCTGGGGGCGACCATCGCGCTGTCGGTCCTGGTCCACGCCCTGCTGATCCTGGGCGTGGGCTTTGCCGTGAAGGGCGATGCGCCGCTGGTGCCGACGCTGGAAGTGATCTTCAGCCAGACCCGCACCGCACTGACGCCCAAGCAGGCCGATTTCCTGGCCGCGGCCAGCCAGGAGGGCGGCGGCGAGCACGACCGCGCACAGCGCCCGCGCGACAACCAGGCCGGCATCGTGCCGCAGGCCCAGTCCGGGCTGAGCCCGGTGCCGCAACAGCAGCAATCGGCCGCGCCCGTGCCACCGCCGCAGGCGCGGGTGGTCAGCAGCCGCAATGGCGAGGACACAGTGGTGCAGGCGCAATCGCGCCCCACCCCGCTGGAGCCGACGCCGGATGCGCCGATGACCGCGCGCGAACAGCGTGATGCGGAAATGGCGCGCCTGGCAGCGGAAGTGCACCTGCGTTCTGCGCAGTACGCCAAGCGCCCGAACCGAAAATTCGTCTCCGCCAGTACGCACGAATATGCCTATGCCAATTACCTTCGCGCGTGGGTCGACCGCGCCGAGCAGGTGGGCAACCTGAACTATCCGGACGAGGCGCGGCAGCGCCGTCTCGGCGGCCAGGTGGTGATCAGCGTGGGCGTGCGCCGCGATGGCAGCGTGGAAAGCAGCCGCATCCTGCGTTCGAGCGGGACGCCGTTGCTGGACGAAGCTGCGCTGCGGGTGGTGCAGCTGGCACAGCCGTTCCCGCCGCTGCCGAAGACCGAAGACGAGATCGATATCCTGCAGGTCACGCGTACGTGGGTGTTCCTGCCGGGCGGCGCCCTGCGCGACGATCGGTAGGGGTTTGTTGCCCGGGCCTGCGGCCCGGGACCCGCAGAGGCAACGGCCACAGCCGAAGCAACAGCAGAAGCGGCGGCAGAGATGCCGCCCCACCTCTGACAGATCGCGGCGCATTTTTGCTATTGGTAGGTGTCGACCTTGGTCGACACACATCCACGCCACGCGTGGATGCGAGCGAAGCGACCCGCTTTTGACTTTGATTTTCTTTTTTGATTTTCCGCGGCGGACGCACACGGAAACTGTCAGAGGCGGGGCGGGGTGGGGTCGCGGGGGTGTCCGCGGCATGGATGCCGCGGCCAAGCCCCTGGGACGGGTTCACGGCGTCCCCCGCGAGCCCACCCCGCCCGGCCCAGCGCGGCTTCTGCTCTTGCCTTCAGCAACCACCCCCGCCACGAGGGGCTCAGCCGTTGGCCTTCGCCTTCGCCTCGCGCGCGGCCTGCTGCTCGACCAGGGTCAATGCCACGTTGTCGCGCAGGTACGCCGGCTCCACCTTCTCCGGCGCAATGGCTTCGCCACGTGCGAAGGCTGGCACCGCCAGCGTCAGCAGATCCGACGCGCGCGGCAGTGCAGTGGCATCGAATCCGCGCAGGCCAGCACCGAGCTGCGCCACCAGTGCGCCCTCGGCCGCACCGAAACCGGTGCCGACGCCGTAGGCAGCCAGCCCTTCCGGCAACGCCACCACAGCAGGTGCGCACACGCGTTCGGCATCGCGTGCCACCGGCAGGCCGTCCACGCGCTCAAAGCGCGCGACGTACAACTCACCCATGCGCGCGTCGATTGCCGAAACTATCTGGTTTTCTTCGACCGGCGCGCGCAGCGCCAGTACCTGCAGCGTCGAGACCGGCAGCAGCGGGCGGTCCAGCGCCAGCGCGATACCCTGCGCAATGGCGATCGCCAGACGCACGCCGGTGAACGCACCGGGGCCACGGCTGAGCGCGATGCCGTCCAGTTGGCGGCGGCTGATGCCGGCTTCGGCCAGCAGCGCCTCGGCCCATGGCAGGCTCAGTTCGGCATGCCGGCGCGGGGCGATCTCGAAACGTTCCAGCACCTGCCCATCCACATGCAGGGCAACGGAACAGGCTTCGGTGGCGGTTTCAAAAGCGAGCAGTTTCATCGGATCAGGTCAGAACAGGGGGAACGTGGCGCCGGGTGCCGGTTGCGGGCCCGCCGCAACAGCGGACGGAGCAGCAGCATCGGCCACGGGTGCCCATTGTGGCGTAAAGAAGGCCTGCACATCGGCCAGGCTGCGGGTACGCCGGAACGGCGGCAGCGAATCGAGGAAGACCCGGCCATAGCCCCGGTTGAGCAGGCGCGGGTCGCACAGCACCAGTACGCCACGATCGCTCTCACTGCGGATCAGGCGGCCGACGCCCTGCTTCAGCGCGATCACGGCCTGAGGCAACTGCTCGTCGCGGAACGGGTTGCCCCCCTGGCTGCGGATCGCCTCCAACCGCGCCTCGTACACCGGGTCATCCGGCGCCGCGAACGGCAGCTTGTCGATCATCACCACGCTCAGCGCTTCGCCGACCACGTCCACACCCTCGCGGAAGCTGGCCGAGCCGAGCAGCACGCCGTTGCCGGATTCGCGGAAGCGCTGCAGCAGCGTCGCGCGTGGCGCCTCGCCCTGCACGAACAACGGCCATGGCCCGTCGCGCAATGCCTCGGCCGCCTCACGCAGGGCGCGATGCGAAGCAAACAGCAGGAATGCCCTGCCCTGCGACGCCTGCAACACTGGCCGCAGGCTCTGGATCAGTGCGGTACCGAAACCGCGCGCGGCGGGATCGGGCAGGCCCTCGGGCATGTAGCACAGCGCCTGCTCAGGCCAGTTGAACGGACTCGGCTGCACCAGCGTGTGCGGATCGTCCAGGCCCAGGCGGGTGGCGATGTGATCGAAACCACCGCCCACGGTCAGCGTTGCCGAAGTGAAGATCCACGCGGCACGGCTGCGCTCGCGATGCTCACGCAACGGACCGGACACATCCATCGGCGTGCGCTGGCAACGGAAACCACGCGGCGTAAGCTCGTACCAGAGCACATCGGCCGCACTGTTCGCTTCCGACGGATCGGTGTCGAAATCGAGAGTGGGTTCGTCATCGCCCAGCCAGCGGCTGAGCCGCGAGACCGCCTCGCGCGCCCGCGCATGGCAGGCATCCAGGCCGGCCGCCGCTTCGCGCAGCGGCTGCAGTGCCTGCTCCAGCATCACCAGGCCCGCCATCACCGTATCGAAGCCGTCACGTACCTGCGGCATCGCCAACGCACGCCACTGCGTGCCACGCGACGGCAGCCCTTCCATCGCCGATCGCAACGCCAGCAGCGCCTGCTGCAGCTGATCGACCGGCTCCTGCAGGGCCGACTGTGCGCCACCCACGCCACGTGCTTCGGCCAGGCAGTCGCGTCCCAGCTCCTGCCACGGGCGCATGCCGAAGCCTTCGCCAAAAAACTGCGCGGCCAATTCGGGCAGCTGATGCGCCTCGTCGATGACGAAGGCCTGTGCACCGGGCAACAGCTCACCGAAGCCGTCCTGCTTCAGCGCCAGATCGGCCAGCAGCAGGTGATGGTTGACCACCACCACATCGGCGGCCTGCGCGCGTTGCCGCGCGCGCACCACGAAGCAGTCATCCCAGAACGGGCAATCGGTGCCCAGGCAGTTGTCGACAGTGGAAGTGACCATCGGCAGCAATGGGGAGTCGTCGGCCAACCCGTCGAGCTCGGCGATGTCACCGAACTCCGAGCGACCGGACCAGGCCAGGATCCGCTGGAACTGCGCTGCCTGTTCGGGGCTGGAAAAACGCGGCTCTCCACGCGCCTGCTGCAGGCGGTAGCGGCACAGGTAATTCGCACGCCCCTTCAGCAGCGCACTGCGCAGGCCGACCCCGAGCGCCTGGCGCACGCGCGGCAGATCGCGGTGGTAGAGCTGGTCCTGCAGCGCACGGGTGCCGGTGGAGATGATGGTACGCAGCCCGGACAGCAGCACCGGCACCAGATAGGCGAAGGTCTTGCCGGTGCCGGTACCGGCTTCGGCCAGCAACAGATCACGCTGCTGCAACGCGTCGGCGATCGCTTCGGTCAGGCGCAGCTGTGCGGGACGCGGGACGAAGGCATCCAGGTGCGAGGCGAGCGCGCCGCCGTCGCTGAGGGCTTCGCGGCTGGCATGGACAAGGTCGGACATCAGAGGGAAAGGATACCCGGCCGGGCGCTGCCCGGCACCCGTTTCAAGCCAGAGCACCAGCAACAGCAACAGCGGTGTTCATGGCTCTGGGTTGTACTGGGGACTGGCAGGGGACTGTGGGTTTGCGGGGACGCCGTAAACCCACCCCGCCCGGCCCAGCGCGGCTTTTGCTTCTGGCTTCAGCGATCAACCCACAACCACGAGGGGCTGCGCCGTTGGCCGGAAACTCAGTACCGCTTGATCCCCGGCACAGTGCAGCCTTCAATCTGCGCATGCGCGGACACTGCGTTCTCCTTCTCGCCGCGCGCCAGACGCGACTGCTCGATCGTCGCCCAGTGCCGGCGGCACAGCGGCCCGGTCTTCGAGCCCAGATCAACGGCCTTGCGCGCGAACGTCTCCGCCTGTGCCCATTGGCCCTGCAACAGCGCCAGCTCGGCACGCTCCTGCAACACCGCCGGGTCACCGGCCACGATCTCCAGCGCATGGTCCAGGCTGCTGGATGCGCCAGCCAGGTCGTTGGCCTGGCGCTGGGCCTGCGCGGCCAGGCGCAGGTCTTCCACCTGCGAATCACGCAGCGGCTGCACCGACAGTTCCTTGTCGTCCGGGCCTGCTGCGGCGTCGACTGCGGCCAAGCGCTGCGCCGGCGTCGTGGTATCCACCGGCTTGACCACCGGCGGCGGGCTGCTCACGCAGGCGGCCAAGGCCAGGCTGAGGCCGGTCAGGGCCAGGGGCTGCAGCAGGGATCGGATGTTCATCGGCATCATCGGCTCGGAGGAGGTGTGGCCGCGGCGGGTGCCGCGGCAGGTTCAGCAGGCGGCTCGGGCTTTCGGTCCAGGCCGAACCAGCTGCGCCAGCCGCCGCCCTCACCTTCGGCCCCACCCTGCCCATCCGGCGACACCGCCGGCGCACACGGCGCATAGGCCGGTGCATAACCCACTACGAACGGGAAGCGACGCGCGCCCGGGCAACCATCGTCGGTAGTGTTCATGCCGGTGGCGGCCACCGACTGCCAGTCCAGGCCCTTGTTGCTGACCCGCAGCGGGGCACTCGGCAGGCGCTGGAAGATGCCCGACCACACCCGCATCGCACCGGTGGCACCGTACAGGCCGGCCTGCTCGTTCTGGTCGTTGCCCATCCAGATCACCGCCAGGTGGTCACCGGTGTACCCGGCGTACCAACTGTCGCGACCATCGTTGGTGGTACCGGTCTTGCCCGCCGGCTGCAGGCGGCCGAGGCCATCGGCGTTCAGGCGCTGCGCGGTGCCGCTGGCGACCACCTGCTGCAGGCCGACGCTGATCAGATTGGCGGCGATCGAGTCACCTTCCTGCGCCGGCGCCGGGGTCTTGTCGTAGCGCTTGAGCAGCTTGCCCTGCGGATCGAGCACGCCACGCACCGCGTGCAACGGTTGGATCTCGCCACCCGAAGCCAGGAACTGGTACAGCTGCGCCATCGCGTAGGGGCTCTGGTCGGTCGAACCGAGGATCACCGCCGGATTCGCCTCGGCCTTGATCCCGGCCAGCACGTGGATCAGCTGGGTCACGCGCTCGGGGCCGACCTGCATGCCCACGCGCACCGTGGCCTGATTGTAGGAATGCGCCAGCGCGTCGATCAGGCGCACCGTGCCGTGGCTGCGGTTGTCGGCATTGCCGGGATTCCAGTTGCGGCCGCGGCCGAGCTGCACGGTCACCGGTGAATCGTCGACCCAGCTGGCCAGCGAGTAGCGGTCCGGCTGTGCCAGCGCCAGCAGGTACACGAACGGCTTGAGCAGCGAGCCGACCGGGCGCTGTGCCTCGATGGCGCGGTTGAAGCCGACTTCGGAGACCTCGCGGCTGCCGATCACCGCCAGCACGTCGCCGTTGTGCACATCGGTCAGCACCATGCCGGCCTGCAGCTCCGGCCGGCGCTTGCTCTCCAGCGACTTGATGGTGCGGGTGACCGCGCCTTCGGCATAGGCCTGGGCGGACGGCGACATGCCGCTCATCACGCTCAGGCCCGCGCCCTGCAGTGCCGATTCCGGATAGTCATGGCCAAGCTGGCGACGGACCAGATCGACGTAGGCCGGGAAGCGGTTGGCAGCGACCAGGCCCGGGGTCTTGGGCACGCCGAGCGGCGCCTTGAGGGCGCGCTGGTACTCGGCATCGTCGATCAGGGTTGCCTCGTGCAGCTTGCCCAGCACGAAGTTGCGGCGATCCAGCGCGCGTTCCGGGTTGCGACGCGGATCGTAGAAGGAGGGGCCCTTGACCAGGCCGATCAGCAACGCGATCTGCTCGGTTTCCAGCGACGACAGGTCGCGGCCGAACCAGAATTCGGCACCGGAGGACATGCCGTGGATGGCCTGGCTGCCGCGCTGGCCCAGGTACACCTGGTTGAGGTAGGCCTCGAAGATGGTGCGCTTGTCGTAGCGCGCTTCCATGATCAGCGCGTAGAGCACTTCATTGAACTTGCGGGTGACCGTCTGTTCCTTGCCAATACCGAGCAGGCCGCTGCGGGCCAGCTGCTGGGTCAGGGTGGAAGCACCCTGGCGGCTCTGGCCGCCGGAACGAATCGTCACCCACACCGCACGCGCGATGCCGGACAGATCGATGCCGTGATGGCGGTTGAAGTCCTTGTCCTCCACCGCCTGCAGGCCGGTCACCAGCAGGTCAGGTGCCTCATCCATGCGGATCAGGCGGCGCTCTTCCTGCTTCTGCCCGTACAGGGTGGCGATACGCGCCGGATCCAGCCGCGCGGCCTTCAGTGCCTTGCGACTGCCAGCGTCACGCAGCGAGGCGATGCCTCCATCGGCCAGCGACAGCTCGACACGACGCGCGGCGACCACGCCATCCACGTCGTTGTAGCCACGGCTGGAGATGACGAAACGGCCGCCGTTCACGGCGTAGGTCGCCGGCTCCTTGCCCTGCCCGTCATCGCGGTAGGCGGAGGCGGCCAGCTCGGTCTTCAGGGTGGACGCGTCCATCGCCTTGCCGGGCGTGAGCACCAGCGGGCGTGCATAGACCCGCGTCGGGATCTGCCAGCGCAGTTCGCCGAAGCGCTGGGTCACCTGCTGGTTCAGGTACAGCGTATAGGGAATCAGGAAACCCAATCCCAACGCGACCGCTGCCATGCTCCAGGTGATCAGGCGGCGCCGCCACAGGGGGCTGTTGTCCTGCTGGTCGTCGTCGTCGAAATCGTCGATGTCGTCGGAATCGTAGCGTCGGGGCACGGGAATGCTGGAAGGTAGGGTCTGGCGAGTCTAACGCAGGCACTGCGGTGGCTGGCAGGCGGTGGCCCGCGGTTTCACTGCAGTTCAAGCAGCACGAGGCTTCCGCCAACCGGTTCCGGCCCCCGCCAACGCCGCCCATACACCCTTCCAGCCGGCTCCGGCCAGGCAGACGTTGGCCAGCCTTGCGATCAAGCGCGGCGCGTCATGGCCGATCCAGCGCAGGCTGACATCTGCCCGCCGATACAACTGCAGCCGTGACCAGGCCATGCGCCAGGCCAGCGCGTGAAGGCCCTGGTAGTGTTCGGGTGCTACCACCACACCGCGCTGCCGCAGCAGGTCCGCCAGGGCGAGCAGGCGCCCGGCCGTACGCTGGCGGGCCTGCGCGTCGAACAGGTCAAGATGACGCAGGCGCTGCAGGAAACCGCGCCGGCTTGCGCCGATCTGGTTGTTGCCGTGTTGCCGGTAATCGATGGTTGGCTCGGCCAGCATGTCCAGCCCTCCACGCAACGACGCATTGACTGCCAGCCACTCGTCATGGCTCCAACCGGGCGGCACCGGCAACGCGCTGGTCAGCAGGGTGCGACGCACTGCACAGGTGGCCCCGGTGATGAAATTGCGCAACAGGATCGCGTCGATGGCCTGGCCCGAGCGCTCCAGTTCCACTTCGGCTGGATGTACCACCAACACCTCCAGCAGTTGCTGGCCCAGCGGCGCTCCCTCTGCGTCCACCAGCCGCGCATCGCTGTGCAGCAGCAACAAGCCCGGATCGGCGCTGAAGCGCTGGGCATAGGTGCGGACCCGCCCCGCATGCCAGACATCATCCTGGTCGCACAGGAACAGGATGTCGGCCTGGCAGCGTTGCAGCGCATCGGAGAAATTGCGTACATAGCCAAGATTTCGCGTGTGCTGGACAATCTCGACCCGGACCCCCAGAGCCTGCGCACGCGGCACGAAAGCCTGAAGCAGCTCCAGTGTCTGGTCGCTGGAGCCGTCATCACCAATCACGACTTCGTGCACCCGCGGGTCCTGGCTGAGGATGCTGTCCAGCTGCGCCTGCAGGTAGCGAGCCCCGTTGTAGGTGCACAGCGCGACACCAATGCGCTCGGCAGGGGCCGATCGGGATGGCGCGTCAGGCATCGAACGTACTCGCGGAAAACCAAGGCCGGGGGATGGTAGCAGAGCCCTCCAGCAGATGGATTCAGGCCCCGGCTAACTGTTGCCGGGATGCGCCGCGATCCGCTGCAGGGCCTGGGTGGCACTCATCGGTTGCCACGTGCCTGCATCGGGCTGGAACGGCCGCGGATGTACGCCCAGCAGCGCCTGCAGTGGTCCGTTGTCCGCAATCAGGTCCTGCTGCAGACGCGACACCGGACCGCGCGCGCGCGGCAGCACCGCCGCCAGCCCGCGCAGTGCACCCGCCGGCAACGGCAGCGCCAACGTCGGCTGCACCAGACTGGCATGTACGCGGCGGAACATCGCATGGTATGGCAGGCGCTCACCGCCCCCGATCTCCAGCACCCGCGCCGACGCCGCGCCGGTGGTGATGGCGGCCAGTACGGCACGCGCAATATCGTCGGCGTGTACCGGCTGGCGCAGGCCATCCGCCAGCGGAATCGGGAACACGCGCAGGCGCAGGGCACGCTGCACGATCGGGGTGATGCTGCGATCGATGCCCGCGCCATAGATCAGCGTCGGTCGCAGGATCGTCCACTCCATGCCCAGCCGTTCAGCCTGCTCGATCAGGCCACGCTCGCCCCGCTGCAGCATCGCCACCACACCCTGTTCGTCGGCCTGGGCCGAGCCCTGCTTGCTCAGCACGCTCATCGAACTGGTCGCGATGACCCGTCGAGCCGGTGCCGAGGCCTGCCGCGACAGCCAGTGCGCCAATCCTTCCAACGGACCGAAGCTTGCGATGGCCTGCCAGGACGGAGATGGCACGCTGTCCAGCGCGGCAGCCAGATCACCGCACAGCCACTGCACGCCGTCCTGCGCAGGTTGTGGCTGCCGGCTCACCGCCTGGACCTGGCCATGCGCCTGCAGCAGGCGCGGCAACAGGAACCGGCCGATCTGGCTGGTCGCTCCGGAAACAAGGACGGTCATCGGACATCCGTGAGGCGTGGTTGGCAGGGCCGCTACTATAACGGCCACGGCAGCAAACACCGGGCTCAGGGTGAAGACGTTGCGATGTCGCGCAGGCGTTGCTGCAGTTGAAGATACTCTGTGCTGGAAGCACCGACACCGAGTTCTGCCGCGTGCTGCAATGCGCGTTCGGCAAATGCGATATCACCATTGCCCAAGCGTTCGCTGCCAATCGCCAACCAACGTTGCGCCAGACGCTGACGCGCAGCAGGCAGCCCCGCTGCAGTCGGCGACAGCGTCTGCCAGGCCTGCAGGCAAGCCCCTGCAGCCTGTACCCGGTTCTGTCGCAGATTGTCGTCGAAGCAACGACGGCTGGCCGGCAGCAGGCGCGCGGCAGCCGCTTTCACCCGGGCATCGCGCGGTGCCAGTGATTGCGCCTCACGCAACGCATCAAACGCACTGTGGCCCGGCGGACTGATCCACTGACCGGCGCGCTCGGCGCGTTCGATCCTGCGCAGATGATCGCGCAGTTGCCGTTCACGCTGCGCATTGCTGACGCTTGGCAGCTGCAATGCCTGCTGTGCCTGTTGCGCACGCTGCAGGCGCTGCGCCAGTTGCTGCTGCGCAGCGGGCGACGCCCCCAGTTCCTGCGCCAACGCCGCGTCACGCTGTGCGGCCTCGAACTGGAAGTCGTCGGCCTGTTTCTGGCTGCGTGCCAGCACCGCCTGCAACGACTGCTCGCGGCCGCGCTGGGCGTTGGGATCGTCGGGGGCTACGGCCAGCACGGCCAGGAACCCGTTTCCTGCAACGTCCAACTGCTGCCGCTGCAAAGCGCGCTGTGCCTGCCGCAAGCGCTGGTCCACCGCCTGTGCCAACGCTTCCTGGCTCGCCGGCAGATCGGCATGGCCTGCATCGAACTGGCGTGCGCGCTGCACGATGCCAGCGGCCGCGGCCAGCTCACCGCGCCCGGCCAGTGTGCGCGCATGCTGCAACAGATCGCTCAGTGCATCCTCGCGCCCTTCCAGCGCCGGCAGATTGTCCGGCTGCAATGACAGGATGCGTTGGAACAGTGGCAGCGCACTGCTGTCGCCATCATCCAGGCGGCCGGCGGCAAAGGCATTGCGGGCCTGTGCCAGCAGCGCGCCGATACCGGCTCCGGCGCTGCGACGTGCCTGCAACTGGCGCGCCACGGCATCGCCTTCAGCCTGTGGCACCTGCAGCTCACGGGCCAACGCCAGCGCCTGCGCGCTTCCGTTCAGGTCATTGACCTGCAGCTTGTCCCGGGCCTGCTGCAGCGCTGCGGCGCCTGTACGGGCCAAGCCCTGGCGCGCCTGCGGGCGGTCGCCATCCAGTGCCAGCACGGCCTGGTAGCGTTCGCGCGCACCACTGCCATCGTCCGCACTCAATCGACCCGCCGCCAATGCGCGATCACCTTCAGCCAGCAGCTGCTCGATCTGCGGCTCGTCCCAGAACCAGTCTGCCAGCGGCTTGCGCAGCAACACCAGCAGCACGAACACCGCAAGCGCGGCGACCAGCGCCCAGCGCCAGACCCGGCGTGCATGGCGCGCCTGCAGCCACCACCAACGGCCTTCGCGGCGGACGCGGTCCAGCGCAGGATGATCAGCGCCATGCGGGCGATGCGGGGGCTCGCGTTCCATGCGTGCAGGGTAGCCGGGGCAGCGTGAAGCCTAGCCGAGGCGACGCGCCTCGCTCACGCCCGGCAGCGCGTCCAGCTTGCCCAGCAGGTTGGACAGCTGGCCGTAATCGCTGACCTTCAGCCGCAGCCGCAGATGCGCACGGCCACTGTTGCGCACGTTGTCGCTGTGAATGTCGAGCACGTAGGCGTCTTCCTGGGCGATCAGATTGGTGATGTCCTTCAGCAACCAGCGGCGATCGACCGCATCGACCACCACGTCCACTTCGTAGCCGCCGCCGGCCTGCCCCCATTCCACCGGCAGGATGCGCTGCGGGCTGGTGGCGGCCAGCCGGGCCAGCGCGACACAGTCTGCACGATGCACGGTGACACCGCGGCTACGGGTCAGGTAGCCGACAATCGGTTCGCCGGCCACCGGCTGGCAGCAACGTGCCAGCTGCACCAGCAGGTTGCCCACGCCCTGCACGGTGAACTTGGATTTACCCAGGTTCTCGCGGCGCGCGGTCGGCCGCGGCAGCGTCGGCGCGGGTGCCGGCTGGTTGGCCGCACGCTCCGCTTCCAGCAGCGCACGGCTGACCTGGTTCGGGCCGGTGTCGCCCAGCGCCACCTGGATGTACAGGTCATCGACGCTGTCGGCATGGAATTTCTTCGCCGCCACCGCCAGGTCCGAATGCTGCAGGCCCAGCCGCTTCAATTCGCGCTCCAGCAGCTCGCGGCCGGCCTGCACGTTGCGCGCACGGTCCAGCTTGTGGAACCAGCTGCGCACCTTCTCGCGCGAACGGTTGCTGGCCAGGAAACCCAGGGCCGGCATCAGCCAGTCGCGGCGCGGATCAGCCTCCTTGCCGGTCAGGATTTCGACGCGGTCGCCGCTGCGCAGGCGGTAGGTCAGCGGCACGATGCGGCCGTTGACCTTGGCGCCACGGCAACGGTGCCCCACCATCGTGTGCACCTGATAGGCGAAATCGAGCGGCGTGGCGCCCTGCGGCAGGTCCAGCACCTCGTCCTTCGGGCTCAGTGCATAGACACGGTCTTCGGTCAGCTCGGCATCAAGCGCGCCGGCCAGCTCGTTGCCCTGCCCCTCCTGCGCCTGCTCCAGCAGCTGGCGCATCCAGGTGATCTTGCGGTCGAAGGACTTTTCCGCGCCCTTGCCGCCTTCCTTGTACTTCCAGTGCGCGGCTACGCCCAATTCGGCCTGCGAGTGCATCTCGTGGGTACGGATCTGCACTTCGATGGTGCGGCCTTCCGGCCCGACCACGGCGGTATGCAGCGAACGGTAGTCGTTGGCCTTGGGCCGGGCGATGTAGTCATCGAATTCGCTGGGCACCGGCGCCCACAGTGCATGCACCACGCCCAGCGCGGCGTAGCAGGCGGCGACATCGTCGACCATGACGCGCACCGCACGGATGTCGTACAGCTGGTCGAACGCCAGCCGCTTCTTCTGCATCTTCCGCCAGATGCTGTAGATGTGCTTCGGGCGGCCACTGACCTCAGCCCTGATGCCCTGCGCGACCAGCTCGCGCGACAGCACCTTCTTGACGTTCTCGACGTAACGCTCGCGCGCGATGCGGGTTTCGTCCACCTCACGGGCGATGCGCCGGTAGGTCTCCGGCTCCAGGTGGCGGAACGCCAGATCTTCCAACTCCCATTTCAGCTGCCAGATGCCCAGGCGGTTGGCCAATGGCGCATGGATGTCGCGGGTCAGCTGCGCCAGCGCGCGGCGCTGTTCGTCGTCCAGCTTGTCGGCGGCACGCATCCGCGCCAGCTGCCGGGCCAGCAGGATCGGTACAACCCGCAGGTCGCGGATGATCGCCAGCAGCAGCCGACGCAGGCCTTCACTGTTGCGCCCTGCTTCACGGCCGGCATGCAGCGCCCACACCGGATCGGCGGCATCCTGGCCATCCAGCAGGCCGATCACGGCCGCCCTGTGGTTGCCCAGCGGCAGCTGCTCCAGGCTGGCGCGCAGACCCGGCAGGTCGAACAGCAGGGCTGCGGCCACCGCGCCTTCGTCGGCAGAGAGCATCGCCAGTGCGTCGAGGGTGTCACCCAGCACCGACCAGCTGGCGCGCATCTGGTGGTCGCACTCGGGCGCTTCCCAATGCTCGCGCAGGGCCTGGCGCAGCGGAGCGGGCAGCACCGCTGCCGAGGGACGGTTCAACAAGGCATCCAGGCCGGGGACGGAAGCGCGGTTCACAGCATCGAGCAGGCAAGACAGAGGCCTCTACACTAGCGCCGGCGCCGTTCAGGGACAATCACTGCGGCCACCATCACCCGGCATGAAGACATGCCGCTACACTCGCGGGCAAACCCAGGAGAGTCCCGACATGTCCTCGATCGTCCCGCGTTTCCGCCTACGGCTGCTGGCCGGTGCCGCGCTGTTGCTGTCCCTGTCGGCGCCCGCGCTGGCCCAGCGCGTGGTGGAAGGCGACCTGCAGCAGCAGATGTCACCGGCCGAATTCAAGTCGGCTGGCCTGGACAAGCTCAGTGCCCAGGAACTGGCCGCGCTCAACCGCTGGCTGCAGGGCAAAGTCGAAGCGGCCACCACCCAGGCGGTGGCCGCGGTACGCGAGGAAGCCCGTGAACAGGGCCGCCAGGAAGTGATCGTGAAGAACCGCGGTTTCTTTGATTTCGGCAGCAGCGAACCGATCACCGGTGCCCTGCAGGGTGAGTTCCGGGGCTTCGGCAAGGGGCGCGTCTACGTGCTGGACAATGGCCAGGAATGGGAACAGACCGACACCACCAGCGTGGTCGGCGTGCGCAAGCAGTCGCCCAAGGTCAGCATCAAACCCGGTGTGATGGGCGTGTGGTACATGAAGGTGGAAGGCGTGAACAGCCAGCCGAAGGTGCGCCGCTCCAAGTAACGGTGTGAGGGAAGCCGCCGGGCATGGCCCGGCGCTACCGCATCACAGCTGGCGCAGCGCGGTCACCCGCTGCGCCAGTTTCTTTGCAGAGATGCCGGTGCGTGCACCCAGCTCCTGCGCGAACAGCGACACCCGCAGCTCTTCCAGATCCCAGCGCAGTGCCTGCCATTGCGGCCGCTCGCGCAGGCCCTGCTGCTCACCCGCCTGCAGCGCCTCCAGGAACGGATGCAGTTCCAGCATGCGCGCCTGGTCACGCGGCGGGTCGCGCTTGGCGCGCTCGGTGCGCAGGATCATCGCCTTCAGGTAGCGCGGGTACTGCGCCAGCGCGTCGGCCGGCGTATCGCGCAGGAAGCCGGGGTGGATCAGCCCGACCAGCTGCGCCTCCATGTCATCCAGATTGCCGCGTGCCCAACCCATCAGCGGCGCTTCCAGCATCGGCTTCAGTTCCGCCACCAGGGCCAGGATCGCCTCGGCCAGCTTCAGCCGCTGCATGGCCTCGCCAAACAGCGCCTTGGCCGCTTGCTCGCGGCGTTGCTCGAACGCCTGCGCATCGCGGATCTCGCCCAGGCCATCGGCCAGCACCGCGTTCAATGCGGCGTCGACCAGGTCACCCCGCAGGCGCTCCTGGGTTTCGATCGAGGCGTACAGCAGGCCGGTCTTGGCCGCTACCGGCAACTGCTTGCGCGCCTGCTTGATCTTCTCGCCAAGGCCGATTTCCAACAGTCGGCGCACGCCAAGCGGATGTGCTTCTTCGGCCTGCTGGCGGTCCGCGAAGATGCGCAGGGCTACGCTGTCGCCCTCGTCCAGCAGCGCCGGGTAGGCAGGAACACCCGCCTCGCCAGGCACCTGCAGCGGAATCGGCGTGGCCGGGAACGTACGCAGGCCATCGGCGGCCATCTCGCGCCCCGCGCGCGCGGCGAAGGCATCGCCGGCTCGGCCACCGAACGTTGCACGCAGCGCGTCCAGATCGCGCGAGGTCGCAAGTACCTTGCCGTTCTCGTCGCGCAGGCGCAGGTTCATGTGCAGGTGGGCTTCGATCGAATCCGGCTCGAAGTCGGTGGCTGCCACCTTGGCGCCGGTCGCGCGCGACAGGAAGCGCGCCAGCTCGCCGGTGATGGCGTCGGCGCCGGGCTGCGGGAATGCCTCGAAGAATGCACGCGCGAAGTCCGGCGCAGGCACATAGTTGCGGCGCATCGCCTTGGGCAGGCTGCGGATCAACGCGGCCGCCTTGTCGGCAACGAAGCCCGGTGCCAGCCAGCCCAGCTGCACGGCGTCCAGCGCGTTGAGCAGGTGCAGCGGCACCTCCAGGGTTACCCCGTCATCGTCGGCGCCTGGCTCGAAGCGGTAGTGCAGCGGCAAGCGCGCCTGGCCCAGCGCCAGGTACTTCGGGTAGCGCTCCTGCTCGCTGCCTTCGCCCGGCAACAGATCAACCAGCGACCAGTGCAGGGGCTTGCGCTGTTCCGGTGCCAGCCCCTTCCACCAGGTATCCAGTCCCGCGGCAGAATGGATCTGCGGCGGCACCCGGTCCAGGTACCAGCGCGCCTGCCAGTCCTCGTCGGCGACGATACCGGCGCGGCGCAGCTTGGCTTCTTCCTCGCGGGCGATCTCCAGCACCTTCTGGTTGTCGGCCACGAAGCTGGCGCGTGTAGTGATCTCGCCGGTCACCAACGCCTGGCGCACGAAGATGTCATGCGCTTCGCCGGGGTTGATGCGGCCGTAGTGCACTGGTTTTTTCGGCGCCAGCACCAGCCCGAACAGACTGATCTGCTCGGAGGCCAGCACCTGGCCCTGCGCGCGTGACCAGTGTGGATCGAAATGTTTGCGCAGCAGCAGGTGCGGCAATTCGGCGATCACCCAGTCCGGTTCGATCGCAGCCAGGGTCATGCCCCAGACCTTCTGCGTATCCAGCAGGTTGGCCACCAGCAGCCACGGCGGCGGCCGCTTGGACAGCGTCGAGCCGGGGAATGGCAGGAAGCGGCGCTGGCGTGGCGCCTGGAAATCACCTTTCTCGGTGCGGTGGCCGATCTGCGTCGGCAGGCCCGCCACCAGCGCCCGATGCAGGGTCTGGTAGGCGGTAGCACGCACGCGCTCGCTGAAACCGCCGCCAACCGGCGCCTGTTCCTTCTGCGCGCGCACGGCCACCGGTGCCGGCGCCGCCTCGGCCTTGCCTTCGCGGGCCAGGCGCGCCGCACGGTGCAGCTGGCCACGGGTGGCCTTCACTGCCGCCGCATCGTCGCGCGCAGCGGCCGGCGCACTGCTGCCCGCCAGCAACGGCGCCATCGAGGCCTCGTTGGCTTCTTCCTTCCAGCCCAGTTCCTCGCACAGCAGACGCAGTTGCCGATGCAGCTCGCGCCACTCGCGCATGCGCAGGAAGCCGAGGAAATGACGGCCACACCAGTCGCGCAACTTGGATTGGGTCAGGTCTTCGTGGGCCTGCCGGTAGGCATCCCACAGGCGCAGCACACCTACAAACTCGGAGCGCCCATCGGCAAACTGCGCGTGCGCGCTGTCAGCCGCGCCGCGCGCTTCGGGCGGGCGTTCGCGCGGGTCCTGGATGCCCAGGAACGAGGCGATCACCAGCATCGGCCGCAGGCAGCCGGCGGCCTGCGCGGCCACCAGCATGCGTGCCAACTTCACGTCCACCGGCAGGCGCGACATCTGCTTGCCGATCGCGGTCAGGTGACGCTCGCTGTCAATCGCGCCCAGTTCGGTCAGATGCTGCCAGCCATCGGCCACGGCACGTTCGTCGGGGGCCTCCAGGAACGGGAAGTCCTCAATGCGGCCCAGGCCAAGCTGCAGCATGCGCAGGATCACCCCGGCCAGGCTGGAGCGCCGGATTTCCGGATCGGTGAATTCCGACCGTGCCTGGAAGTCGGCTTCGGCGTACAGGCGATAGCAGATACCCTCGGCCACACGGCCGCAGCGGCCCTTGCGCTGATTGGCGCTGGCCTGCGAGATCGGCTCGATGTGCAGACGGTCAAGCTTGTTGCGCGGACTGTAGCGCTTGACGCGGGCAAAGCCCGGATCGACCACGTAGCGGATGCGTGGCACCGTCAGCGAGGTTTCCGCCACATTCGTGGCCAGCACGATGCGGCGGTTCGGGCCGGGGTTGAACACCCGGTCCTGGTCCTGGTTGGACAGGCGCGCGTACAGCGGCAGCACCTCGGTATTGCGGTACTTGCGCCGTTCCAGCGACTGGTGCGCATCGCGGATCTCGCGCTCGCCCGGCAGGAAGATCAGCACGTCGCCGCGCGAATCCAGACGGGTGATCTCGTCGATGGCCGACACGATGGCGTCGTTGACGGTGCGCTCGCCCTCCTGCTCGCCCTCGCCTTCCAGCGCGCGGTAGCGCACCTCCACCGGATAGGTGCGGCCTTCGACGCTGATCACCGGCGCATTGTCGAAATGCTGGGCAAAGCGTTCGGTGTCGATGGTGGCCGAGGTCACGATCAGCTTCAGGTCCGGGCGCTTGCGCAGCAGCTGCTTCAGGTAGCCCAGCAGGAAGTCGATGTTGAGGCTGCGTTCGTGCGCCTCGTCGACAATGATCGTGTCGTAGTTCGACAACCAGCGGTCACTGGCGATCTCCGCCAGCAGGATGCCGTCGGTCATGAACTTGATGCGGCTGTCTTCGCTGACCTTGTCGTTGAAGCGCACCTGGTAGCCGACCAGCTGGCCCAGTTCGCTCTGCAGTTCCTGCGCCACGCGGCTGGCCACCGCACGTGCGGCAATCCGTCGCGGCTGGGTGCAGCCGATCATGCCGGCCTGGCCACGGCCTGCGGCCAGGCACAGTTTCGGCAGCTGGGTGGTCTTGCCCGAGCCGGTTTCACCGGCGATCACCACGACCTGGTGGTCGCGGATCAGCCCGATGATGGCGTCGGCTTCACGCGCAATCGGCAGCTGCGGGTCCAGAGTAATGGACGGCTGCTGTTGCGCCCGAGCCTGCCGGCGCTGCACCGATACCTGCAAGGCCTGCTCGAAGGTGGCGGCCAACGCCGCATCCTGTGGCTTGGCCTGGCAACGCGAGAGCATTCCCAGCAATCGTCCACGGTCGCGGCTCATGGCACCGTCAATGGCGGCACGCTGTTGGCGCTGGCGGGACTGCGGCATTTTGTCGATAGCGTTCATCAATCGGTTCGTTCAAAACTTTGAAAGCGACCAGTCATCACGACCGGTTTATTGTGAAGGCCAACGATTCCACAAGGAGGAACCCCATGGCGAAGACCAAGAGCACGACCAAGCCCAAAACCGGCAAGCAGAAGCTTGCAGCGGCGGCACCGTCGGCACCGAACATCGATATCGGGATCACCCAGGGCGACCGCAAGAAGATTGCCGACGGTCTGTCGCGCTTCCAGGCCGATGCGTTCACGCTCTACCTGAAGACGCACAACTTCCACTGGAATGTGACCGGGTCGATGTTCAACTCGCTGCACACCATGTTCGAGACGCAGTACACCGAGCAGTGGGCGGCACTGGACGATGTGGCCGAGCGCATCCGCGCACTGGGCTTCAATGCCCCGGGCTCCTACCGGGAATTCGCTGCGCTGACCTCGATCGCCGAGGAGCCGGGCCTGACCGACAGTGCGGACTGGCGTGAAATGGTACGCCAGTTGGTGGTCGCCAACGAAGCGGTCTGCCGTACGGCACGTGAAGTGCTGGAGGTGGCGGCCAAGGGTGACGACGCCCCGACCGAGGATCTGATGACCCAGCGCCTGCAGACCCACGAGAAGTACGCCTGGATGCTGCGCTCGCTGCTGCAGTAAGGGTTGGGGGTGTTCGGCAGGGCTTGCAGCCCTGCACCTGCCGAGGCAACGTCAAGTTCAACGTCAACGTCAAAAGCGGGTTTCCTGAGGGTTGGCGGGGTGGGTCCGGTTGAGGGGGACGCCGTAAACCCGTCCATGGGGGCTTGGTCGCGGCATCCATGCCGCTCACACCCCCTCAACCGGACCCACCCCGCCTTCGACAGTTTTCCGCGATCTGCTGACAAAGCTTGGGGTCAGATCCGTTTTCCGCAGGAAAACGGATCTGACCCCATTTCGTTTGTCGATATCTGACAGATTCCATCCACGCAACGCGTGGATGGCCCCACCGTCACCAGGAATCTGTCGGGGGTGGGGCAGTGTGGGCTTGCAGGACCGTTGGCGCCATGGATGGCGCCATCGAGCCCCCATGGACGGGTTTACGGCGTCCCCGCACTCCGACACCGCCCCGCCAAACTACGGATCACTTCAGAGCCGGCTGTCGCTTTTGACGTTGCTCTGGCTTGAAGGCTTCTGCAGGTGCAGGGCGCAGCCCTGCCGAACCCCCGCCGGGGTAAACTAGCCGGATGGCTTCCCGTCCCGCGCACGACCTGCTCCAACGCGTCTTTGGTTACGACGATTTCCGTGGTCCCCAGCAGGACATCGTGGAGCATGTGGCTGCCGGTCACGATGCCCTGGTGCTGATGCCCACCGGCGGCGGCAAGTCGCTGTGCTACCAGGTCCCGGCCCTGCTGCGTGACGGATGTGGCATCGTCATCTCGCCGTTGATCGCCTTGATGCAGGATCAGGTCGAAGCCCTGCGCCAGCTCGGCGTGCGTGCCGAGTACCTGAATTCCACCCTGGATGCCGAGACCGCCGGCCGCGTCGAGCGCGAACTGCTCGCCGGCGAGCTGGACATGCTCTATGTCGCTCCCGAGCGCCTGCTGACCGGTCGCTTCCTGTCGCTGCTGTCGCGCAGCCGCATCGCCCTGTTCGCCATCGACGAAGCGCACTGCGTGTCGCAGTGGGGCCACGACTTCCGCCCGGAATACCGCCAGCTGACCGTGCTGCACGAGCGCTGGCCGGAGATTCCGCGGATCGCGCTGACCGCCACCGCAGACCCGCCAACCCAGCGTGAGATCGCCGAGCGGCTGGACCTGCAGGAAGCACGCCACTTCGTCAGCTCGTTCGACCGCCCCAACATCCGCTACACCGTGGTGCAGAAGGACAACGCCCGCAAGCAGCTGGGTGACTTCCTGCGCAGCCATCGCAGCGAAGCCGGCATCGTCTACTGCATGTCGCGTCGCAAAGTGGAAGAAACCGCCGAATTCCTCTGCACACAGGGCTTCAACGCCCTGCCCTACCATGCCGGCCTGCCGTCGGAGGTGCGCGCCAACAACCAGCGCCGCTTCCTGCGCGAGGACGGCATCGTGATGTGCGCCACCATCGCCTTCGGCATGGGCATCGACAAGCCGGACGTGCGCTTCGTGGCGCATACCGACCTGCCCAAGTCGATGGAAGGCTACTACCAGGAAACCGGCCGCGCCGGCCGTGATGGCGAAGCCGCCGAGGCCTGGCTGTGCTACGGGTTGGGCGATGTGGTCCTGCTCAAGCAGATGATCGAGCAGTCCGAGGCCGGCGAAGAACGCAAGCAGCTGGAACGGGGCAAGCTCGACCACCTGCTGGGCTACTGCGAATCCATGCAGTGCCGCCGCCAGGTGCTGCTGGCCGGATTCGGTGAAACCTACCCCAAGCCCTGCGGCAACTGCGACAACTGCCTGACGCCGCCAGCGTCGTGGGACGCGACCATTCCTGCCCAGAAGGCGCTCAGCTGCGTGTACCGCAGTGGCCAGCGTTTCGGCGTCGGCCACCTGATCGATGTCCTGCGCGGCAGCGAGAACGAGAAAGTGAGGCAGCAGGGCCACGACAAGCTCAGCACCTACGCGATCGGCCGCGACCTCGACGCGCGCACCTGGCGCAGCGTGTTCCGCCAGCTGGTGGCCGCCAGCCTGCTGGAAGTGGACAGCGAGGGCCACGGCGGACTGCGCCTGACCGATGCCAGCCGCGACGTGCTGACCGGCCGCCGGCAGATCAGCATGCGTCGCGACGCCGTCAGCACCAGCACCGGCCGTGAGCGCAGCGCGCAGCGCACCGGCCTGTCGGTGCTGCCGCAGGATCTGGCGCTGTTCAATGCCCTGCGCGGCCTGCGTGCCGAACTGGCACGCGAACAGAACGTGCCGGCGTTCGTGATCTTCCACGACAGCACCCTGCGCAACATCGCCGAACAGCGCCCGACCAGCCTGGACGAACTGGCCCGGGTCGGCGGCATCGGCGGCACCAAGCTGAGCCGCTACGGCCCGCGCCTGGTGGAGATCGTGCGCGAGGAAGGTTGACCGCCACGAGTTACCGCGTTGGGCGCTACCCCTGCGCTGGTGTCCTTGTAGAGCCGAGCCCACGCTCGGCTGCTGTTGCCGCACAAGCAGCCAAGCATGGGCTCGGCCCTACATACATTGGTGCAGCTCCAACCTTGAACCGGCCATTCAGCCGGAAGTGCATCCGCGGCCGCTTACGGCTAGATTAGCGTCATGTCCCTGGCCTCGACCCTGCTCCGTGTCGTGCTCATGCTCAGCCTGTTGCTCAACGGGCTGAACGCGGCCATGGCCAGTGGTCACGAGGAAATGGGCCGGATGGCGCATGCCATGGCCACCGCGGTCGACGACGGTGACCCTGACTGCCACCACCACACGGGCATGCAGGCCGACGAGGCCCCGCAGGCCAAGGCCCCCGCCCACGACGCCCACTGCCAGATCAAGGACTGCGTGCGCAGCTGCGCCCAGCACCCGCTGCTGGTGGTGCAGCCGTTGCCGTTCATGGCCGGTCCGACGTTGTCGCTGGCCCCGCAGCCGATGCCGGCCACTGGCCGTCCGGCGCCGCCACTGCCGCCGATTTCGCGTCCTCCCATCGGCTGATTCCACACGCACCGTGCGCCCTGCGCACCGCAGCCGGCCGCCTGCCGGCGTCTTTACGTGTCTGGAGTCACCACCATGAATACCCGCATTCCCCCCGGCCCGGGCGCTGTGCCCATGCCGTCGCGCCGCCTGTTCGTACAGGGCCTCGCCGCAGGTGGCGTGGTTGCCGGCATCGCCGCTGTCGGCGTGCCGCAGCGCGCGCTTGCTGCTGCCAGTGCCGCCCCCCGCCTGGCCGGCGCCCCTGCCGTGCTCAGCGATACCCGCGTTGAACTGGCCATCGGCGAATCCCTGGCCAACTTCACCGGCCGTACCCGCCCGGCGATCACCGTCAACGGCTCGCTGCCAGCGCCGATCCTGCGCTGGCGCGAAGGCCAGACCGTGGACCTGTTCGTGCGCAATACGCTGGAACGCCATCCGACCTCGATCCACTGGCACGGCATCCTGCTGCCGGCCAACATGGACGGCGTGCCCGGCCTGAGCTTCAACGGCATCGGCCCCGGTGAGACCTATCACTACCACTTCGAGCTGAAGCAGTCGGGCACCTACTGGTACCACAGCCACTCGATGTTCCAGGAGCAGGCCGGCCTGTACGGCGCGCTGATCATCGACCCGGCCGAACCGGCGCCGTACCACCACGACCGCGAGCACGTGATCATGCTGTCCGACTGGACCGACATGGACCCGGGCGCGCTGTTCCGCCGCATGAAGAAGCTGGCGGCCTACGACAACTACTACATGCGCACGCTGCCGGATTTCCTGCGCGACGTGAAGCGCGATGGCTGGTCGGCGGCGCTGTCCGACCGTGGCATGTGGGGGCGGATGCGGATGACCCCGACCGACCTGTCCGACGTCAACGCCAACACCTACACCTACCTGATGAACGGCACCGCCCCGGCCGGCAACTGGACCGGTCTGTTCCGCAGTGGCGAGAAGGTGCTGCTGCGCTTCATCAATGGCGGGTCGATGACCTACTTCGACGTACGTATTCCTGGTTTGAAGATGACCGTGGTCGCCGCTGACGGCCAGTACATCCACCCGGTCAGCATCGATGAATTCCGCATCGCCCCGGCCGAGACCTACGACGTGCTGGTTGAACCGAGCGGCCAGGATGCCTACACGATCTTCTGCCAGGACATGGGCCGCACCGGCTACGCCGCCGGCACGCTGGCGGTTCGCCACGGCCTGCAGGCGCCGATTCCCGAGCGCGACCCACGCGTGCTGCTGACCATGGCCGACATGGGCCATGGCATGGGCGGTGGCGGTCACGACATGGCAGCGATGAAGGGCATGGAAGGTGGCTGCGGCGCCAGCATGGGCCACGGCGCGCATGGCGGCGGCGATTCCGCCAGCAAGGCACCGAAGCACCCGGCCAGCGAACGCAACAACCCACTGGTGGACATGCAGAGTTCGGCCAGCGAACCCAAGCTGGATGACCCTGGCATCGGCCTGCGCGACAACGGCCGCCAGGTGCTGACCTACGGCGCGATGCGCAGCCTGTTCGAGGATCCAGATGGCCGCGAACCGAGCCGCGAGATCGAACTGCATCTGACCGGCCACATGGAGAAGTTCTCCTGGTCGTTCGATGGCATTCCCTTCGCCAGTGCCGAACCACTTCGACTGAACTACGGCGAGCGCATGCGCATCGTGCTGGTCAACGACACCATGATGCAGCACCCGATCCACCTGCATGGTGTGTGGAGTGATCTGGAAAACGCGCAGGGCGAGTTCCAGCTGCGCAAGCACACCATCGACATGCCACCGGGCACCCGCCGCAGCTACCGTGTGCGCGCCGATGCACTCGGCCGCTGGGCCTATCACTGCCATCTGCTGTACCACATGGAAGCGGGCATGATGCGCGAAGTGAGGATCGAAGAATGAGCCGCTCACTCCTTTCTCCCAGCCTGCTGGCCCTGGGCCTGGCGGCGGCGCTGCCGGTGTTCGCGCAGTCGCATGCCGGCCATGACATGGCCGCGATGAACGCGCCCGCGAAAACCGCGAAGTCGCCGGTCGAACCGGTCGATCATTCGAAGATGGATCATTCAAAGATGGATGCCGGTGCGATGGATCATGCCGGCATGGACCATTCCAAGATGGACCATGGCGCGATGCAGCCCACGTCGACGGACCAGGTCACGATGGACCATTCCAAGATGGACCACGCGGCCATGGGCCACGGTGCGCCCGCCCCCACCGAACCGCGCGAACCCATTCCGGTGCCGACCGATGCCGACCGTGCCGCCGCATTCCCGCCGATCGCCCATGGTGCGATGGAGCACGCACCGGAGATCAACAGCCTGCTGCTAATCGACCGTCTTGAACACTGGGATGGCAAGAGCAGCAACGGCCAGGCCTGGGAGGCCACCGGTTGGATCGGCGGCAACATCAACCGCCTGTGGCTGCGCACCGATGGCGAGCGTAGTCGTGGCCGCACCGAATCATCGTCGCTGGAAGCGCTGTATGGCCGCAGCGTGTCGCCCTGGTGGGACGTGCTGGTCGGCGTGCGCCAGGATTTCCGCCCCGCCGATTCACGCACCTGGGCGGCGATCGGCATCCAGGGTCTGGCGCCGTACAAGTTCGAGAGCTCAGCCACGCTGTACATGGGCTCCGGTGGCCAGGTACTGGCCAAGGCCGAGGTCGAGTACGACGTGCTGCTGACCAACCGCCTGATCCTGCAGCCGCTGCTGGAAGCCACCGTCGCGGCCAAGGACGAGAAGGAGTACGGCATCGGCCGTGGCCTGAACAAGGTCGAAGCCGGGCTGCGCCTGCGCTATGAGTTCAGCCGCCGCTTCGCGCCCTACATCGGCATCAGCCACGAACGCACGTTTGGCGACACCGCCGACTACGCCGGTGACCACGCGCGCGACACGCGCTGGGTGGCCGGCGTGCGCATGTGGTTCTGAGCAGCGTTACGTGAGCAGTGTAGCCGGCCCCGGCAGCCGCCGGGGCCGGCTACACTGCGCCACGTTCCAATGCAGGCACCGCCATGTCGTTGCAGATCCGCCGCGCCACCCTTGCCGACGTCGACGCGCTGTCGGCGATCGCCATCGCCACCTACACCGAGACCTGGGGCGATTCGTATCCGACGCAGGACCTGCACGATTTCCTGCAGGATCACTACAGCGGCGAACCGCAGCGCATCGAACTGTCCGACCCACGCAGTGCCATCTGGCTGCTGATGGACGATGATGCCGTGGTCGGCTATCTGGCCGCCGGTGCCAACACCCTGCCGCATGCGGATGCGCGCGAGGGCGACATCGAACTGAAGCGGTTCTACATCCTGGCCGCACACCAGAACGGCGGCCATGGCGCGCGCATGATGGACGCGTTCATGGCCTGGCTGGACCAGCCACACCTCCGCACCCTGTGGGTGGGCGTGTGGGAGGAGAATTTCGGCGCGCAGCGCTTCTACTCGCGTTATGGCTGCAGCAAGGTTGGCGAGTACGACTTCATCGTCGGCGACAGCCGCGACCGTGAATTCATCCTGCGCCGCCCGTGATCGCGCGCCTTTTGTGGAGTCGAGCGCAGCTCGACTCCACAAGTTAGAAATCGAACAGCTCGGAGAGGAAGCTCTCCTTCTTCTTTTTCTTGTAACCGTGGCCGTGCTGTTGGCCGCGATTGTCCTCGTAGCGCTGGCCCAAGTGGCGGGTATCACGGTGCATCACCGGCGGCGGAGAGGATGCCGGATGCTGCTGCACAGGCGCGGGCGGCGGCACGGCCGCACCGGCACCGGCGCGCTCGATGATCTTGTCCAGTTCACCACGATCCAGCCACACGCCTCGGCAGCCGGGGCAGTAGTCGATCTCGATGCCATGGCGCTCGGCCATCTGCAGGGTCTGGGTCTTGCACACGGGGCACAGCATCGGCATTGCTCCTGTCGGTCTGACCTCGACTGTACCTGCGCGGTGATGACTGTGCGGCAACGCATGACCGATGGCACAGGGACTTCCGACGCGTGCCGGTATTGCCGAAGGGCCCGACACTGCAGGCTTGTTCCGCAGGGAGTGCGTACATGACAATTCTGTCCCGCTTGCCCTCCGCCACACGCCTGTTGCTGGTCCTGCTGGGCGTTGGCCTGGGCCTGAACCTGCGCGATATCGCCGCAGCCGCGGGCACTCCGATTCCTGCCCTGCCCATGCCCTACGGCGGCAGCCTGCTGGACAACGCACTGGCAATCCTGGTTGCGCTGCTGCTGGCTACGCTGCTGCGCCCCCGCAGCATGGGCCTGCTGGCCAGCCTCGGCCTGCGTGGAAACGGCTGGGGCGGTCCGCTGTGGGTGCTGCTGGCCAGCCTCCCCTGCTGGCTGGGACTGGCGCTGCTCGGCACCCCGAACATGGCGCTGACCGCGCTGGACGCCGCGATGCTGACCGTGCTGTTCCCGCTGGCCGAGGAAGTGCTGTTCCGCGGCCTCGGCTTCGTGCTGCTGGTGAAGCTCGTGCGCGGCCCGTGGCCGCTGCTCGCGCTGCCGCAGGCGCTGCTGTTCGGCATGGTGCACTGGCTGGGCTTCGGTGGGTTCGACGGTGGCGGCATCGCGCTGTTCATCGGTGCGGTCATCGCATTCGGCGGCTTCATCTTCGCCTGGCTCGACCACCTCGATGGCGACACCCTGTGGTGCGGTCTGGTACTGCATGTTTCGATGAATCTGGCCTGGAACGTGTTCAGTCTGGATGACGCTGTTGCGCTGGGCTGGCAGGCCACCAGCCTGCGCATCGGCACGACCCTGCTGGCGGTTGCGGTACTGGCCTGGCACGTGCGCCGCCAGCGCCGCGACCGGGTGTAACGCCCACTTAGCTTGCCGTGCACGCCGGGATCACCCCCGGCTTGCGCATACTTGCGCGCCTTCCGCTCCCCCTGTTGTCCGGAGTTGCCGCGTCATGTTGCTGTCCAAGCGTTTTGTGGAACCGCGCGTCCTGCTGATCGAGGACGCCGAGGAAACCCAGGAACTCAGTCGCCTCGCCCTGGAAAGCCAGGCCTGCCAGGTCACCGCTGTCAGCAGCGCCGAGGCCGCACTGGGCCTGCTCAACGCCGGCGAACCGTTCGACCTGCTGTTCACCGACGTCTGCCTGGGCGGCATCAGCGGCATCGAAACCGCCAACCGCGTGCGCGAGCACCTGCCGCAGCTGCCGATCCTGGTCACCTCCGGCATGGACCAGCACCGCGTGCTGCCGCAGCTGCGCGCCGGCATCCACTTCCTGCCCAAGCCGTACAGCATGAGCGAACTGCTCGATGCCATCCGCCTGTGTTTCCGCCATGCGGCGGATGCCACGTTGATGCCGCCGCCGCAGGCCAGCGCGGCCTGAGGCAATCATCCACGCATGGCGTGGATGCGACCGGCCATCAACCGCCGGTGTACGGCCCATCGCCCGGCATCACCTCCAGCAGTGCACGAGTGATCACCCGCGGGTAGACCGTGAGATGGTCCTCGCCGTCAATCACCACGTTGTCCACCTGCAGCTTGCGGCCACTGCGCTGCAACTGGGTGGTGAAGTCCGCGGTCTGCCGCAGCATGTCGTTGCCGGTTGAATAGCGCGGCCCTGGCTTGTCCGTCTCGTAGCTTCCTACCGACAGCAGCACGCGCGTAGGCTGCGAGGGAATCACGGCGGCATCCTGCATGCGCGGCAGCAGAAGCTGGTCGAACCACAACGAAGGACTGGACAGGATGTAGGTACTGAACAGGTCCGGCTGGGTGGTCAGCACGTAGGTACCGAACAGCGCGCCATAGGAATGACCGGCGAACACGCGCCGGGCCGGATCGGTGCGATAGCGCGCATCGACCATCGGCAGCACGTGTTCCGCCAGGAAATCACGATAGTGCGCGGCACCGCCGTAGGTGACGTCATCGCTGTAATAGCCCTTGGCAGTACGCGCCGGATTACTGGGCGTGTAGTCGCGCGAGCGACTCTGCTTCGAGGTCAGGCCTTCCTGTGGAGGCAGCCCAACCAGGATGAAATTCTCGATGTTGACGCCCTGCTGCCCCACCAGATTGCGCACGCTGCGCACCAGCGGGAAGCTGTACAGCGCATCGGTCACGTACAGCACCGGGTAGTGCTTCTCAGGGTGCGCGGCATAGTCGGCCGGCAGCGCCACCCATATCGGGTAATCGCGGCCCACAGGATCGTGCACGCGCAATGCTTCGGTATCCGGCAGCACCACGCCCGGCGCAGCGGTGGCCGCGCTTTCCTTCGCTTCATTCTGCGCTGCCGGTGGCGCCACCGACATCGCGCAGCCACTCACGACCAGGCAGGCCGCCACACTCCATCCACGCACACGCTGCATCCACGCTCTCCCGTTGCGGGCGGCGCACCCGGGTGGCGCCGCTACCGCATCCTCACATGTCGCGCGGCTACGCGCCACGCAGGGTCAAGGCGAGGCCGGCGGCGGCGCCGGGAACAGCGTGCGCAGCGCCTGCAGGGCGGCCGGGTGATAGATCGTGGCGTGGGTTTCCTCCGGCAGCGGCAGGTACTTCACCAGCGGCGACGGCGAGGCCTGCTGCAGCAACGCGGCCAGTCGCGCAGTGGATGCGGCCAGTTCCGGCTGCCCGCTGCTGGCCAGGAACACCTGCGGCTGCGCGCGCGTCACCGCCGGCAGCTGTTTGGCCGCCCCGGCCAGCATCGCGCCATGGTTCCACCACAGGCTCGGGTCCAGCGCGATGTAGCTGTTGAACAGTGTCGGTTCCTGCAACAGCGTCTCGACCACGAACAGGCCGGCCAGCGATTCACCGATCAGCGCGCGCTCGTCGGTGGTCGGGTAGCGCTGGCGCACCTGCGGCATCAATTCATCGCGCAGGAAACGGCGGTAGGCCGCCGATCCACCGATGCGCGGCGCGATCTTCTGGTCCTGCGGGTCGTTGCTGGGGCCGGTCATGTCGCGACGGCGTTCGGTGTTTTCGATGCCCACCAGCAGGAACGGTCGCATGCTGCCGTTGCCGCTCAGCACCTGCACCAGCCCGGCCACATGCAGGAAGTCCTCGGCGATGCCGCCATCGGCCATATACAGCACCGGCAACGGCGCCTTCGGGTCCAGACCCCAGGGTTGTGGGCGGTAAACATTGATGCGGCGGGTTTCGCCCAGCGCCTTCGACTCGATGGTGAAGGTCTCGCCGATGACCAGTGGCGAGGCGGCAGCGGGCGACGCGGATTCGGCGGCCATCAGCGGCGCGGCGGAGACGACGGACAACAACAGCGACAGCGCGATCAGACGCATGGGGCGGTCCATTCTGGGAAAGCGCTGAGCATAGACCGCCGGAGACATTGTCGTTCGCGGCACTTTGCCGATCTACCGGAACTGGAGCACCATGGAGTCGGTGATGGTCATGCAACGCGCACCTTGGCTCACGGACTGGTCACCGCCACGCTCATGTCCACAAGGAGGTTCCCATGTTGAGTGTATTGATCGCCACCACCCTTGCTGCCGGCTCACCGCAGGCCAGCAACATTCCCCCAGCATCCGCCGCGTATGCGGACTGCCTGCTCGCCCACCTCCAACCGGGATTGTCCGACCACGCGATCCCGCTGCTGCAGCAGGCCTGCGTCGCGAAGTATCCGGAGAGCTACGTCGCATATTCAGAACTGGAACGCCGGATCAGCGCGCAGCGCCGGGCCGATTTCGAGGCGGCTCAAGCGGAGGCGGCGCGTTCCGCGAATGCGGCAGCGACGGCCGCACAGGAAGCTGCCGACGCGGCGGCCGCGAAAGCCAAGGGAATGCGGGCGAAGTAGAGGGCCTTGACCAGGCAACAAAAAAGGCACCGCATTGCGGTGCCTTTCTGAATGACCTGGGTCATTGGCTGCAATGGTGGGCCGTGAAGGATTCGAACCTTCGACCAAAAGATTAAAAGTCTTCTGCTCTACCGACTGAGCTAACGGCCCATTGCACTGCCCCGGCCTCTCGGCGGGGTGGGCATTCTACCCTACTTTGCCGGGCCGGGTGAAACCCTGGTGCATGAGGTTGCCGGCCAGCGGCCGGCACTACCCGATCTGGTGAGCCCGCTTAAACCTTCCGGGCCTCCGTCGCATCCCATCTGTGATCCTTCCCCGGAGCCACGGATGCGCCTGCCCTTCTGCCTCATTGCCGCCCTGCTGCTGCCCTGTGCGGCACTGGCCGCCCCGCCCCAGGTCGTCACTGAAGATATCGGCCGCTTCTGGGCCACCTATGACGCGGTGCGCGCCGAGCCTGATGCCGAGCGCCAGGTGGCGCTGGTCCAGCAGCACTACATCGATCCGGGCAGCCCCGGTCTGCACGCGCTGATGCAGGTCCGCAACTACACCGCCCGCGAGTACGCCGAAGCGATGCGCTCCTGGCCGCGCTTCTGGAACTCGGTACGACCACTTACCGCCAACGCGCAGCAGGCCAGCGCTACGCTGGAACGGGATCTTTCCGACTTCCGGGCGCTCTACCCGGCTTTGCGCCCGGCCACCATCACCTATGCGGTAGGCGTGCTGCGTACCGGCGGCACCACGCTGGGCGACAAGGTGCTGATCGGTGCGGAGATGGCGCTGGGCGATGAGCGTGTGGACGTGAGCGAGCTGCCGGAGCCGATGCGCAGCCGCCTGCGGATCTTCTACGACAGTCGGCCCGGTGCGAACAACGCGCAGAACAACCTGCACGAATACGTGCACACCCAGCAACGCGAGACCACCGGCAGCCTGGCCCAGTACGCGGTGCGCGAGGGTGTTGCCGAGTATGTGGCGGAGCGCATCAGCGGACGCCGGCCGGCGTTGCCGCTGTACACCTACGGGCCCGCGCACGAAGCGGAAATCCGCACGCGCTTCATTGCTGAGATGGACGGTGATGACCTGGACAACTGGCTGTACAACAGCGCCCGCAATCCGTTCGGGGTGAGTGATCTGGGTTACTACGCCGGCTACCGCATCGCGCAGGAGTACATGCGGCAGCAGGCCGATGAGAAGGCGGGCATCGCGCGGATGATCGAGCTGGACTATGCCGATCCGAAGGCGGTGCGTGCCTTCATCGAGGCGTCGGGGTGGTTGCGGGAGCGATAGCGCCGAGTCGTGCCTAGCGGACAATGCCAACCAAGGTTTGCACCCACCAGAGTCAGACCTCCCCGGTAGCGCCGGGCCATGCCCGGCGGACAGTGCCAACCAAGGTGGGCACCCACCAGAGTCAGACCTCCTCGGCATCGCCGATCCATGCCCGGCGAAGAGCGTGCGAACCAACGGTTCGCACCCACCATGCCATGGGCCGTCAGGCGTACAGCGTCGGGTCGGCTACGCCGGCCTCGGTGAAGCCCTGCGCGCGCAGGCGGCATGCGTCGCAGTGGCTGCAGGCGGCGCCGTTGGCGTCGGCGTTGTAGCAGGACACGGTCAGGCCGAAGTCCACGCCCAGGCGCACGCCTTCGCTGACGATCTGGCCCTTGCTGAGGAACTGCAGCGGTGCATGTACCTTGATGCCCGCGCCCTCCACGCCCGACTTGGTAGCCAGGTTGGCCAGCGCCTGGAACGCGGCCACGAACTCGGGGCGGCAGTCCGGGTAACCGGAGTAGTCCACGGCGTTGACGCCGCAGAAGATGTCGTTGGCGCCGAGCACTTCGGCCCAGCCCAACGCCAGCGACAACATGATGGTATTACGCGCCGGCACGTAGGTGACCGGAATACCAGCACCACCGGCCTCGGGCACGTCGATATCGTCAGTCAGCGCCGAGCCACCAATACTGCGCAGGTCCACGTCCACGGTCTTGTGCGCGATTACGCCCTGGGCCTTGGCCACACGGGCGGCGGCGTCCAGTTCAGAGGTGTGGCGCTGGCCGTAGCGAACGCTCAGGGCATGCACGGCAAAGCCCTGTTCCTGGGCCATGGCAATGACGGCGGCTGAATCCATGCCGCCGGAGAGAAGCACGACTGCCTTCTTCATGGGTCAATCTTCCGGTTTGGGGGAAAAGCCAGCACGCTGTCCCGCGCCGGAGCTACATCAGGGAACGCTGCGTGGGCTCATCGGCCCGGTTCGTCGTTCCACAGGATTTTATGCAACTGCATCTGGAAGCGCACCGGCAGCCGGTCTTCGACGATCCAGTCGGCCAGCTGGCGCGCGGTGATCTCGCCTTTGCTCGGCGAGAAGAACACGGTGCAACGCTTCACCAGATCGTGCTCGGCCAGCATGGCCTTGGCCCAGTCGTAGTCCTCACGGCTGCAGATGACGAACTTGATCTGGTCGCGCGCGGTCAGCAGCGGCAGGTTTTCCAGGCGGTTGCGCGCGGCTTCGGCCGAACCCGGGGTCTTGATGTCGACCACGCGCGACACGCGCGGGTCCACTGCGCTGACGTCCAGTGCGCCGGACGTTTCCAGCGAGACGTCCATACCGGCATCGCACAGCTTCTGCAGCAGCACCAGGCAGCGCTTCTGTGCCAGCGGCTCGCCACCGGTCACGCAGACATGGCGCACGCCCTGGGCCAGCACCTCGGCCACGATGTCGTCGATGTCCCACCAGGTGCCGCCGTGGAAGGCATAGGCGGTGTCGCAGTACTGGCAGCGCAGCGGGCAGCCGGTCAGGCGCACGAACACGGTCGGCCAGCCGGCGGTATCGGCTTCGCCCTGCAGCGAGGTGAAGATCTCGGTGATCTTCAGGCGTGGCAGCGGCGACTGCACGATCTCGCTGGGTGTGGCGGCGGCGCTGGACGGGGTAACGGCGGTCATGGCGGGGACTTCTTGGTGGGGCACGTGGCGGGTGGGCTACCGTGGCCGGTAACGAAAGCAGCCGAGCATGGCTCGGCTCTACAACAGCAGCCGGTCGGGTATGGCCCAGCCGGAAATGCACGCCGCCGGGCATGGCCCGGCGCTACCGGATCCGGGCGGGTTTGCCGGTCCGGAAACGAAAGCAGCCGAGCATGGGCTCGGCTCTACAGGACACGTATTGTACGCCCGGTCAGCGGATCAGCGGATCTGCTTGCCGAGGCGGATCGACTGCAGGCGGTCCTGCGCGGTGCGCGCGGCGTCCGAGCCGGGGTACTGCGCCACGACGGTCTCCAGCGTCTGCTGGGCCTGGTCGACCTTGCCCTCGCCGTACTGCGAGAGGCCAACCTTGAGCAGGCCGCCAGCGGCCTTGTCGTGGGTCGGATAGCGTGAGAGCAGTTCACGGAACTGGGTCTCGGCCATCGGGAAATTGCGGGTGGCGTAATAGCTCTCGCCCAGCCAGTACAGCGCGTTCGGCGCGTAGACGCCGTTCGGGTACAGCTGCAGGAAGCTCAGGAACAGCTGCGCCGAATCATCGTACTTGCCGGCCTTCAACGAATCGAAGGCGACGTTGTAGGTGGTGCGCTCGTCGCCGGTGGCGGCAAGGCTGCCGGCATCACCATGGACGGAAGGCGGCCGCTCGGAAGTGGCCGCCGTCGCGGGTTTTGCCGGGGCCGGAGCGGCCTTCGGCGTGCTCGCCGGAACGGGCGGCAGGGCCGGGGCGGCATTACCCCCTTCCAACCGGTTCAGGCGGCTGTCCAGATCCAGGTACTGGTCCTGGGCGGACTGCTTGAGCTGGGCGTTGTCGTGCTGCAACTGCTCGATCGAGGCCTGCAGGCTGGTGACCTGCTGCCGCAGCTGGTTGATCTGGTTCAACAGGTCCTGGTTGGCACTGTTGTTGTACATCTGCTGCTCGATCGCGCCGACACGGTCGGCCAGACTCTGTCGCTGTGCATGCGCCGGTGCGGCAGCCACGAGGGCTGCCGCAACGACCAGCATCAGTTTGATGCCAATGCGCATGGATTACTGCGCGGTGTAGACGATTTCGACGCGACGGTTCTGCGACCAGCAGGACTCGTTCGATTCGGTGCAGACCGGACGCTCTTCACCGTAGGACACGACGGTCAGCTGCGAAGCCGAACCACCGTTGGCCTGCAGGGCCGAGTTGACGCCGTTGCCACGACGCTCGCCCAGGGCCTGGTTGTACGCGCGCGAACCGCGCTCGTCGGTGTGGCCCTGCAGGGTGATGCGCGAGGACGGACGGTCACGCAGGTACTTGGCGTGGCAAGCCATGATGGCCTGGAATTCCGGCTTCACGTCTTCCTTGTCCAGGTCGAAGTAGACAACGCGCTGGCGCAGGCAGGCATCGGTGTCCAGGTCGCCCGGGCCGTACAGGCCGGAGGTGGACGGACCGGTCGGGGTGGTGGTCGAGGTGCCGGTATCGACCGGAGCCTGCGGCTCTTCCTTGACCTTCTTCGAGCAACCGGCCAGGACGGCCACAGACAGCAGGGAAACAAGCAGAACGCGGGTGGACTTGTTCATGGCGATACCTTTGTGGCTCCTAGGCCGATGAGGGGATCAAGACAGCGAAAATATTAACACTCTTTTAGCGCTGGGTACGGTATGGGGACCATGCCGGTTCGCGCACATCTCCGTCAGCCAGAACCAACCGCTGGCGCACGCGCGCATCGGCGGAAACGGCATACAGGACACCACGGCCACCCTCGCGGGCGGCGTACAACACCATGCTTGCGTTGGGCGCAAAGCTCGGAGACTCATCCAGCGAACCGGGGGACAGCGTGCTCCAGCGGGGCGAACCCAGCGAGCTGTCCATCATCGCAATCTTGTAGCTGTTGCCGGAGCCCTGGGCGACGGCGATCTTCTTGCCATCGTAGGACACCGAAGGCTTGGCGTTGTAGTTGCCCTGGAAGGTCACGCGCTCGGCGCTGCCGCCGCCCGCACCCACCTTGTAGACCTGCGGACGGCCACCGCGGTCGGAAGTGAAGTACACCGCGCTGCCGTCCGGTGCCCAGGTCGGCTCGGTGTCGATGGCGAAGTGGTTGGTCAGCTGGGCCAGCTGCTTGCTGCCCAGGTCCATCACGTAGATTTCCGGGTTGCCCGAACGCGACAGGGTCAGGGCCAGCTTGCGGCCATCCGGCGAGAACGCCGGGGCGCTGTTGATGCCACGGAAGCTGGTGACCAGCTCACGCGCGCCGGTGCCGATGTTCTGGATGTAGATGGCCGAGTTGCCACGTTCGAAGCTGACATAGGCCAGCTTACTGCCATCCGGGCTCCACGACGGCGACAGCAGCGGCTCGGCCGAACGCACGATGGTCTGCGGATTGAAGCCATCGGAGTCGGCCACCATCAGCGCATAGCGCATGGCATCGCCCTTGCCGCTGGCGGTCACGTAGGCGATGCGGGTCCAGAAGGCGCCGCGCACACCGGTGATCTTCTCGTAGATGGCATCGGCCATCTGGTGGGCGACGTCACGCATGGCATTGCCACGGGCGGTCATCGCCAGGCCCAGCAGGCGCTCGCCCTTGGGCACGTCGAACAGCTCGTACTCGACGCGGTAGGCGCCGGCACCGGCGTCGAGCACGCGGCCGACCACGATGTAGTTCTGCTTCAGCGCGCGCCAGGTGGCGAACTGGATGTCGCCGCCGCGCACCGGCTTTTCGACGATCTGCGCTTCCGGCAGCGTGCGGAACTGGCCCGAACGCTCAAGGTCGGCACGGACCACGCCGGCGACGTCGGTCTGCGGTGCGGCCGAAGACCCCTGGTAGGGCATCGGCACGACGGTGATCGGCAGCGCGGAGGCATTGCCGCCGATGATGTCGATATCCAGCCCCTTCTGCTGCGCAACGGCAGCAAAGGGCAGCAACAGGGCCGCAAACACGGCAAGCCAGCGAGGCATCTTTTTCATGGAGCGCTCAATAGGGGGAAACCGGAACGAGGGATAGCAAAGCGGAAGTGAACCGCTTCGCAATCATGAACCAAGGGTACGTGAATTCCGGGTCAGTTCCAGCCCGTCCTCTCACGCACCGTTAACGTCGTGGCTAACATCGCACCCACCGGCCTCGTCGGCCCCGATCACGCCCCCCATCGAAAGGCGGCGTTCCCGGGCGACGTCCAGCCTGCCCGGCTGAAACCGGGCCCGCCAGAGGCAAGCGCGACATCCGTGGGCGCAGGTGGCCCGATGGCCACCCTGCCCTGCCCGCCTCAGCGATCCTGGGCGGTAAAGGTGAAGTTGAGCGTGCGCGCGAACACCGACTCGAAACCGCGGTACGGCAGCGGCTGGGCGTTGAGCACCGCGGCCTCGATCGAACGCCTGCCGGCCTCGTCGTACGGGCAGTTCGGGCTGACCTTGGCCTGCATCACCGTGCCACCCGGAATCTGGGTGATGGTGATGGTGCAACGCTGGCCCAGTGGCACCGTGTCCGGACGTACCCACTGCGACAGCACCTTGGCCTGGATCGCGGCGGCGTACTTGGCCGAAAGGTCATCGCTGGTGCCACCACCACCGCCAGCCGGCTGTGCCGCACCGCTGGCGCCGGCGGCGGCGCTGCCGGCGGCATTGCGCGCAGCGGCGACCTGGCGCAGCTTCTGCTCGGCCAGCTTGGCTTCCTTCTCGGCCTGCTCACGGCGGGCGCGGATCTCGGCGATCTTCTTCTGCTTTTCGGCCTCGGCCTTGTCAGCGGCCACGCGCTCCTGCTCGGCCTGCTTCTTCTTCTCGTCCGCTTCCTGCTGCTTGGCCAGGCGCAGCTTCTGCTCTGCTTCTTCCTGGCGCTTGCGTTCGGTGAGGTCGATCTGCTCCTGGCGGCGCTTGGCTTCCTGTTCCTGCTTGGCCTTCTCCTGCGAGATGGCCAGCGCGCTCACGGCGTCCTGATCCTTGGTATCGGGCTGCGCGACACGCTCCTGCGCCTGTTGCTGCTGCGGCGTCGGCGCATCCTGTGGGCGCGGCTCGGGAATCGGCTGCGGCGGCGGAATGGTGTCTTCCGGCACCGGGATCGGCTCGGCGACCGGCGGCGGCAGGTCTTCCAGCTTCTCCGACTGGCGCAGGGCCTGGCGCGCGGCAGCGGCCTCGGACGAGGACAGCGCCAGGCTGGCCTCGACCGACGGATCGCCGGCGGCAGCGTCGGTGTTGCGCTGGGGCGACCACAGCCAGGCGCCGATGAAGATCAGCGCGACCAGCAGGTGCACCAGCACGGCCAGGGCCAGGGGCAGGCCCCAGCCGGGTTCGCGCTGATGCGGGGGTGGCAGGGCGTCAGCGTGCATCGGTGGCCAGGCCTACCTTGTCTACCTTGGCGCGCTTGATCACATCCATCGCGGCAATGACCTTTTCATAGGCCACGGCACGGTCGGCGGCGACGATCACGCGCACGCCCTTGTCCTGGGCGGCGATGCCGGCCAGGCGGCCTTCCAGTTCCTCGGCCGACACGGCGGTCGGCTCTTTGGCGTCAGGCAGCTTCAGGCTGAGCTGGCCGTCCTGGCGCACCGAGACGATCACCGGGTCCTGCTTGCTTTCCAGCGCCTTGGCGTTGGAGTTGGGCAGGTCGACGTCGAAGCTCAGGGTGAGCAGCGGTGCGGTGACCATGAAGATGATCAGCAGCACCAGCATCACGTCGATGTAGGGAACGACGTTGATTTCCGATTTCAGCTTGCGGCGCTTGCGGCGACCGATGGCAGCGGACATGGCTTGGACTCCCGGGTCGGTCGCTTACTCGTCGCCAGCGCTCTGGCGCTGCAGGATGGAGCTGAACTCCTCGGCGAAGGTCTCGAACCGCACCGACATGCGCTCCACGCGAGTGGTGAAGCGGTTGTAGGCCCACACCGCCGGAATCGCCACGAACAGGCCGATGGCGGTGGCGAACAGCGCTTCGGAAATACCCGGGGCGACCGCTGCGATACCGGCCTGTGCACCGCTGCTGATCATGTCGTGCATGGTCACCATGATGCCGAACACGGTGCCGACCAGGCCCACGTAGGGGGCGGTCGAGCCGATGTTGGCCAGCAGTTCCAGGTTGCGCTCGAGCTGGTCGACTTCGCGGGTGTAGGTGGTGCGCATGGCACGCTGCGCGCCTTCCAGCTGCGCACGGCCGTCCAGCCGGCGCTTGTCGCGCAGGCGGCTGTATTCGCGGAAACCGGCTTCGAAGATCGCTTCCAGGCCGCCGACATTACGGCTGCGGTCGGTGGCCGAGCTGTACAGCTTGCCCAGGTCCGCACCGGACCAGAAGCGGTTCTCGAACTCGTCGGCTTCGCGCGTGGCCTGCTTGAAGATGCGGGCCTTGCGGAAAATGATCACCCAGCTGACGAACGAGCCGACCAGCAGCGCCAGCACGATGATCTTCACCGGCAGGCTGGCCTTGGCCATCAGTTCGAGGTAGTTGATGCCGCCGCCGGTGGTGGCCTGGGCAAGGGTCTGTGTCGCGGCGTTGCTGACGTCGGCCGGCAATGCCTCGGTGACCGTGGCCTGCAGGGCCAGGAGCGTTGCGATCATCCGTTGTTCCTCAATGTTCGGATTCGGGGTGGAGGTGGGGTTTCAGCACGGCAAGGACGGCTTCGTCCATGCCACGCGGGCGAAAACTGGCCGCTTCCAGTGCGGCGATGCGGACCTGGGCCGACAGCAGTAGTTCGCCGTCGCGCAGGATCTGCTGGTCGAAGGCCATGCTGGCCTTCTTCAGCTGGACCAGCGTGGCGCTCACCTGCAGGGTGTCATCCAGCCGTGCCGGCTTGATGAAATCCATCTGCATCGAACGCACCGCGAAGACCATCCCGTGCTCGGCACGCATGCGCTCCTGGCCATAGCCCAGCGCACGCATCCATTCGGTCCGGGCCCGTTCCATGAAGGCCACGTAGCGGGCGTGGTAGACCACGCCACCTGCGTCGGTATCTTCCCAGTAAATGCGTGTCGGCCAACTGAATCGGGGCTCAACCGACATCGGGAACCTCGGCGAACAGGTCCTGCGGCGGGTTCTTGGGCTTCAGGCCCATGTGCCGGTAGGCCTTGTGGGTGGCCATGCGGCCACGCGCGGTGCGCACCAGGAAGCCCTGCTGGATCAGGTACGGCTCGACCACGTCTTCCAGCGTGCCGCGCTCTTCAGACAGCGCCGCAGCAAGCGATTCGATGCCGACCGGGCCGCCATCGAAGTAGTCGACCATGGTCTTGAGCAGGCGACGATCGAGCTCGTCGAAGCCTTCCGGGTCGACCTTGAGCATCTTCATCGCAGCCTGGGCCACGGCCTCGTCGATGTGGCCGCCGGCCTTCACCTGCGCATAGTCACGCACGCGGCGCAGCAGGCGGTTGGCGATACGCGGGGTGCCACGCGCGCGACGCGCGATCTCCCCTGCCCCATCGGCGGTGCAGTCGATGGCCAGGATCGCAGCCGAACGGCGCACGATCCGGGTCAGCTCCTCGACGCTGTAGAACTCCAGGCGCTGGACGATGCCGAAGCGGTCGCGCAGCGGCGCTGTCAGCAGGCCGGCACGGGTGGTGGCACCGATCAGGGTGAACGGCGGCAGGTCGATCTTGATCGAGCGGGCGGCGGGGCCCTCGCCGATCATGATGTCGATCTGGAAATCTTCCATCGCCGGGTACAGCACTTCCTCGACCACCGGCGACAGGCGGTGGATTTCGTCGATGAACAGCACATCGTGCGGCTGCAGGTTGGTCAGCAGCGCGGCCAGGTCGCCGGCCTTTTCGATCACCGGGCCGGAGGTCACCCGCAGGGCCACGCCCAGTTCGTTGGCGATGACATGGCTGAGCGTGGTCTTGCCCAGGCCGGGCGGCCCGAAGATCAGCACGTGGTCCAGCGCGTCGCCACGCCCCTTGGCCGCCTGGATGTAGATCTCCATCTGCTCGCGCACCGGCACCTGGCCGAGGTAGTCGGCAAGGCGCTTGGGGCGGATGCTGGCGTCGGCGGCGTCATCCTCGCGGGTGGCGCCGGCGCCGATGATGCGGTCGTCGGTCATGCCGTGATTATGCGGTAAATGGGCGCATTCCGGGGCCGGAAGCACGGTAGTGCCGGCCGCTGGCCGGCAACCCCATGAACGCCGGCGGCATTACGGGATGCCGGCCAGCGGCCGGCACTACCAGACCTCAGATCTCCACCTGGGCGCCCAGTTCCACCAATCTGTTGCCCGGGATCCGGAAGAAGCCCGTCGCCGGGGCGGCGTTGCGATGCATCAGCGCGAACAGCTTGTCGCGCCAGATCGGCATGCCGCGGTTGGCGGTGGCGACGATGGTTTCGCGGCTGGCGAAGAAGGTGGTGTCCATCGGGTCGAAGTAGATGCCGCCGTGGTCGCACGAACGCATCAGCGCCAGTGGTACGTCCGGGGTCTCCATGAAGCCAAAGCGCACGTAGACCCGGTAGAACTCGTCGCCCACCGATTCAATCTTGAGGCGCTGCCCCTCCGGCGCATACGGTACCGGCAGGGTTACCACGTGCAGGAACACGTTGCGCTCGTGCAGCACCTTGTTGTGCTTGAGGTTGTGCATCAACGCATGCGGGGCCACGGTCGGGTCGGCGGTCAGGAACACCGCGGTGCCCGGCACGCGTACCGGCGGCGCCAGCATCAGGCCCGGCAGGAAGGTATCGATGCGGATACCGTCCTTGCGGATTTCATCGCGCAGCAGTTCGCGGCCACGACGCCAGGTACGCATCATGGTGAACAGGAAGATGCCCAGCACAACCGGGAACCAGGCGCCCTGCAACAGCTTGGCGCCGTTGGCGATGACAAAGCCCAGGTCAATGACGAAGAACACCACGCACAGCGGCAGGATCCAGTTGCGCGCCTTGGGCCACAGCGAGCGCGCGACCAGGGCCAGCAGCAGGGTATCGATCAGCATCGTGGCCGACACCGAGATGCCGTAGGCCACGGCCAGGTTGGACGAGCTGCGGAAGGCCAGCACCAGGCCGATCACCATCACCGCGATACCCCAGTTGATGCCCGGGATGTAGATCTGGCCGATGGTGTCGTGCGAGGTGTGCTTGATGCGCATGCGCGGGATGTAGCCCAGCTGCATGGCCTGGCGCGAGACCGAGAACGCGCCGGTGATGACCGACTGCGAGGCAATCACCGCTGCCATCGTGGCCAGGATGATCATCGGGTACAGCGCCCACGACGGCACCGCTTCGAAGAACGGGTTCTTTACCGCCTCGGGGTGGTTGAGCACCAGCGCGCCCTGCCCCAGGTAGTTCAGCACCAGGCACGGCAGCACGAAGAAGTACCAGGCGTGGCGGATCGGCTTGGCACCGAAGTGGCCCATGTCGGCGTACAGCGCCTCGCCACCGGTCACTGCCAGCACCACCGCGCCCAGGATGAAGATGCTGTGCCAGCCATGTTCCATGAAGAAACGGATTGCCCACCACGGGTTGAACGCCTTCAGCACTTCCGGCGCGTCGACGATGTTGTAGATGCCGATCGCCGCCAGCGAAATGAACCAGATCGAGGTGATCGGCCCGAACAGCTTGCCGATCTTCGCCGTACCGAAGCGCTGTACCGCGAACACGGCCAGCAGCACCACCACGGTGATCGGCACGATGAAGGCATGCAGCCCCGGCGCAGCGACCTCCAAGCCTTCGACCGCACCCAGCACCGATATCGCCGGCGTGATCACGCCATCGCCGAAGAACAGCGAGGCACCGAAAATGCCAAGGATGCCGACCACATAGGCCGAACGCGACCCATTGCGCAGCGTGCGCTGGGTCAGCGCCATCAGCGCCATGATGCCGCCTTCGCCGTCATTGTCGGCGCGCATGATGATGGTCACGTACTTCAGGGTGACCACGATGTTCAACGCCCAGAACGCCAGCGACAGCACGCCCAGCACGGTGTCATGGTCGCTGTTGAGCCCGTAGTGCGGCGAGAACGCCTCCTTCAGGGTGTACAGCGGGCTGGTGCCGATATCGCCGAAGACCACGCCGATCGCACCGATGATCAGCGCCAGGCCTCCGGCTGGAGGGGCGTGACCGTGGCCGCCGGGGGCGGCTGCGTGCGGGGTTTGACTGCTGGACATGGGACTCCTGGCGGGGCTCAGGCGGTTCGTTGGAGGAAAGGAAAGCGGGTCAGCGCAGCGCCGACTGCAGCGCCTTGCGGATCACGATGGCCACTTCATCACCTTCATTGAAGGCTTCGCGGGCCATCCGCGCCGCTTCAGCCGGCTTGTAACCCAGCTGCTGCAGGGCCACGGTGGCATCGGACAGCGGATCAGCCGGGGCCGGGCCACTGCCGGTCGGCAGCGCGCCACCGGCACCGAACTGGGCAGCGCGGTCGCGCAGCTCAAGCACCATGCGCTCGGCGGTCTTCTTGCCGATGCCGGGGATGCGGGTCAGCGCGGTGATGTCGCCAGCCTGGACCATGCGCGCGAACTCCTCGACGGTGACACCGGACAGCACGGCCAGCGCGATCTTCGCGCCGATGCCGCTGACCTTCTGCACGTCGCGGAACAGGCGCCGCTCGCCCTCGCGCAGGAAGCCGTACAGCGAGACGCTGTCTTCCTTCTGCGAGTAATGGGTGTACAGGGTGACCTCGCGGCCGAGTTCGGGCAGGTCGTAGAAGGTGCTCATCGGCGCCTCCAGCTCGTAGCCCACTCCGTTCACGTCCACCACCAGCCACGGCGGCGCCTTGTAGGCGACGATGCCGCGCAGTCGACCGATCATTGCGTGCAGCTCCTCATTTGCGGCCCCACGCCTGGCGGGCACTGAGCCCCAGGCGGTTGGCCGTTGCCCTTACGTGGGCATGGGTGATGGCCACCGCCAACGCGTCGGCCGCGTCGGCCTGCAGCTTGGTTTTCAGGTTGAGCATGAGCCCGACCATGTGTTGAACCTGTTGCTTTTCGGCGCCGCCGCGCCCGACCACCGCCAGCTTGATCTCGCTGGCGGCATATTCGTGCACCGGCAGGTCGCGCAGCACCACGGCCGAAATCGCCGCGCCACGGGCCTGGCCCAGCTTCAGCGCCGAATCGGGGTTGCGTGCCATGAACACGCGTTCGATGGCCACTTCCTGCGGTTCGTACTCACGGCAGAGGTCGGCCAGGCCCAGCACCAGCAGCTTCATCCGCTGCGGGAAGTCATCAGCGCCCAGCAGCACCAGCGGTTGGTGATGCACATGGCTCACCCGGCCGGTGGCATCGACATCGATGATGCCGACCCCGGTCCGCTGCGAACCCGGGTCGATGCCAAGAATGCGGGTCATGCGGCACACACGCGGCTGCCGAAGGCCCGGGACGGACGCTGGCAGCGGCAATGGCAGGAAACGGCTGGGGTCATCATGGTGCGCATTGTCCGCTCACCGGCCGCCAAAGGCGACCGGTGATGCGTCCGTTCAGGCGTACGCGTCCGCGCCGAGATCGGCGTTGGAGTACACATCCTGTACGTCGTCGAGGTCTTCCAGCATGTCCAGCAGCTTCTTGACCTGCAGGACGGTGTCGCCTTCGACCTTGATGTCGTTGTCGGCTCGGAAGGTCAGTTCCGCATGATCCGGCGTGCGTCCGGCCGCTGCCATCGCTTCCTTGACCGCGTGGTAGCTGTCGGCGGCGGTGAGCACGTCGATCGCGCCATCTTCGGGATAGACCACGATGTCGTCCGCACCGGCCTCGATGGCCGCTTCGGAAATGGCGTCCTCATCGGCACCTGCGGCGAAATGCAGCACGCCCACGCGCTTGAACATGAAGCTCACCGAGCCTTCGGTGCCCATGTTGCCGCCGCACTTGCTGAACGCATGGCGGACATCGGCCACCGTGCGCACGCGGTTGTCGGTCAGGCAGTCGACGATGACCGCCACGCCACCCGGGGCATAGCCCTCGTAGCGGATTTCCTCGTACTCGACGCCTTCCAGCTCGCCGGTGGCCTTCTTGATGGCGCGCTCGATCACGTCCTTGGACATGTTCGCGGTCAGGCCCTTGTCCATCGCCACGCGCAGGCGCGGGTTGTTGTTGGGGTCGCCTCCACCGCCGCGCGCGGCAACGCCGATCTCACGGATGATCTTGGTGAAAATCTTGCCGCGCTTCGCGTCAGACGCGTTTTTGCGGTTTTCGATGGAGGGGCCTCTACCCATGGGTCTTTCCGTACGTGCGTTGATGGATAAGGCCGCGGATTCTACCTGATCGGGCCCCGTGACCGTGTCGAGGCCGGCCAGATGCCGCCGGGCATGGCCCGGCGAAGAGCGTGCGAACCAACGTTTCGCCCCCACCAATGGAGGACGTTCGCGCCCACCGACTTACGCGGCGGCGGCGTCGCGACCGTGCTGGAACTGGCCGTGACGGAGGAAATGCGCGGTCTGCCGGGCTGCATCCGGCGACACCACCAGGCCGCTGTGGCTGGTACGCACCACGCAGTGGTCAGCCAGCCCCGGCAGCCGGGTCTCGGCCAGCGCCACGGTACCGTCGGAGGCATCGTCAATGGCGCCGAGCAGGCTACCCAGCCCGTGCGGGACCGAACCAGCGATCAGGCCGACCTCGGCTTTGCCCTGCCAGTCCGGCAGGCCGTCCAGCAGCAGATCGCTGCTGCGGCCCAGGGCCAGGCCCCAGCCATGTTCGGACAGCGAACGCGCCGTACCACTGCCGCGCAGCGGTGACCCCAGGCAGACCACGCGTTGCACCGGCAGCTGCGGATTGCGACGCAATGCCTCCAGCGCCAGCAGTCCGCCCAGGCTATGGCCGACCAGCGACAGCGGGCCGGCATCGGCCAGCCGCTCCAGCAGCTGCGGCACGGCCACGTCCGGGCCGCCGAACACCGAGGAGTAACCAAACGCATGCACCTGGAAGCCACGCGCGCGCAGGCGCCAGGCCAGCGGCCCGACCCAGGCGCGGGCGTTCCAGATGCCATGCAGCAGTAATACGGGGGGAGTCATGCAAACAGCCTGGCAGTCAGCGGGGCAGGAACGTACGGTGATTGGACACGCGCGCGCAGCAAGCGGCGGTGAACGTCAGGCCTCGCGCGGTGCGCGGCGCAGGATGAATTCAAGATCGTTCGTGTCGCCGACCGGGAACAGGTACTCGCCGACCTTCTCGAAACCATAACGGGCGTAGAAGCGCTGCGCACCAAAGTTTTCCGACCACACGCCCAGCCACAGCGTGCGCGGGCCCGGCTGTTCCAGCCAGGCCAATGCGGTTTCCAGCAGCCGGCTGCCCCAGCCGCAGCTCTGCTGCGTCTTGATCAGGTACAGCCGCTTGAGTTCGCCGTCACCAGGCTTCACCTCGGGATGCGGCAGGCCACAGGGGCCGGCGGCGGCATGGCCGACCGCCTCCCCATCCAGTTCCAGCAGCCACACCGCGTAATCGGGGTGGGCCAGGATCGTGCGCTGGCGCTCGACCGTATAGGACTCATCCAGGAACGCCTGCAGGTCCTGCGGCGGATAAAGATGTCCGAAGGTTTCGGTGAACGTGCGGGCGGCCAGCGCCGACAGGGTCGGCGCGTCGTCCACAGTAGCGCGGCGGATCGAATACATGGGTCGAGTTGACGTCAGGACAACGGTTCGGGTCAAGCCCGTTCCGCCGCTGCCTTCTCGTCTTCTTCCTCTTCCTCTTCGTATTCCTCGTCGTCCTCTTCTTCCTCGCCGTCTTCCTCTTCTTCGCCTTCCTCGTCCTCGTCGTACTCTTCCTCTTCGTCGTCCTCGTAATCCTCGACGCCGAAGTCTTCACCGTCCCAACGGCCTTCGCCGTCGGCGACGAAGGTCAGGGCCATCGCCGCCGGGTTGGTTCCGACGCGAACCAGCCAACCACCGAACACGCGCGCACGCTCGGTGACCAGGGTGGCCTCGGAGCCTTCATTGCCCAGCTTTTCCCACTCCAGCGAAAACGCAAACTCGGTCATTGCCTGGATCTCCTGATCAGTTGGTCTTGGGGCGAACCTGGATGTGCACTTCGGCCAGCTGCGCGTCGACGATCGGCGACGGCGCGTCGGTCATCAGATCCTGTGCACCGGTGGTCTTCGGGAACGGGATGACGTCGCGGATCGACTCGGTGCCGGCCATCAGCGCGGCGATGCGGTCGATACCGAAGGCGATGCCACCGTGCGGCGGCGCGCCGTAGTTCAGCGCGTCGAGCAGGAAGCCGAACTTGGCGCGGGCCTCTTCGGCACCGATGCCGAGCAGTTCGAACACCGCGCTCTGCATGTCCGGACGATGGATACGGATCGAACCGCCGCCGATTTCATTGCCGTTGAGCACCATGTCGTAACCGCGCGAAACGGCGGTACGGGCATTGGCGCGCAGGTCGGCGATGTCGTCCACAGCCGGTGCGGTGAAGGGGTGATGCAGGGCGACGTAGCGCTGTTCTTCCTCGTCCCACTCGAACATCGGGAAGTCGGTGACCCACAGCGGTGCCCAGCCGTCGGCGACCAGGCCGAAGTCCTTGCCGGCCTTCAGGCGCAGCGCGCCCATGAAGTCGGAGACCTTGTTGTAGCCACCGGCGCCGAAGAACACGATGTCGCCGTTGCCGGCACCGACGTGCGCGACCAGGGCGGCGAAGGATTCCTCGCTGAAGAACTTCTGGATCGGCGAGCTGACTTCGCCGTTGTCGGCGATCTTGATGTAGGCCAGGCCCTTGGCGCCGTACTTGGCAGCATGCGCTGCATACTCGTCGATCTGCTTGCGGCTCAGCGACGCACCGCCCGGAATACGCAGCGCGGCGACGCGGCCGTCGGCATCGTTGGCCGGGCCGGTGAACACCGGGAATTCACTGTTCTTGACCAGCTCGGCCACGTCCACCAGCTCCAGCGCGATGCGCAGGTCCGGCTTGTCCGAACCGTAGCGACGCATCGCCTCGGCCCAGGTCATGCGCGGGAAGCTTGCATCCAGTTCGACGTTGACCACTTCCTTGAAGATGCCGCGGATCATGTCCTCGACGAAATCCTGCACGTCACGCTCGCGGACGAAGGCGAACTCCATGTCCAGCTGGGTGAACTCCAGCTGGCGGTCGGCACGCAGCGCTTCGTCGCGGAAGCAGCGCGCAATCTGGTAGTAGCGGTCGAAGCCGGCCACCATCAGGATCTGCTTGAACAGCTGCGGGCTCTGCGGCAGGGCGTAGAACTCGCCCGGGTGCATGCGCGCCGGCACCAGGAAGTCACGCGCGCCTTCCGGGGTGGCCTTGGTCAGGATCGGGGTCTCGATGTCCTGGAAGCCCTTCTCATCCAGGTGGCGGCGCAGGGCCTGCACCAGCTTGATGCGGGTGCGCTGCATGCGCTGCATTTCCGGACGGCGCAGGTCCAGGTAACGGTACTTCAGGCGGGTTTCCTCGCCCGGGTTCTCGTGGGCGTGGAACGGCAGCGGCGCGGCCTTGTTCAGCACGGTGATGGCAGTGGCGATCACTTCCACCTTGCCGGTACGCATCTTGTCGTTGACCGCGTGGCGGGCGCGCACCACGCCTTCCACCTGCAGCACGTCCTCGTAGCCCAGCGACGCGGCCACGGCGAACACTTCGGCGTTGTCGACCTCCACCGTCACCTGCACGATGCCTTCATGATCTCGAAGATCGATGAAGCAGACGCCGCCCTGGTTACGGGCCACGTCGGTCCAGCCGGCGAGGGTGACAGTCTGGCCAATCAGGGTCTCATCGACCAGGCCGCAGAAGTGGGTACGCATGGGGGGAAGCTCCGCTGGAGAACGCCGGCGCCCGATGGGGGCCGGAAAGCCTCGTATTCTGCGGCCGAGGCCCCGGCCGGGGCAAATCCTGCCAGTCACATCGGCTTGATCGCCCCCCTCCCTATAGTCGGGCACCTGCCACCGTATGGGATGCCGCCATGAAACCGCTGTCCCTGGCCAGCCTGGCCGTGACCCTCACCCTGGGTGCACTGGGCACCCTCGCCCTGCCCGCCCCGCCAGCCGCTGCGCAGAACGGCGTCATCCGCTGCGAAAGCCAGAGCAACCGCGAACGGGTCTGCAACACCGGCTGGCGCGGAGCGCAGCTGGTCCGCCAGCTGTCCGGCAGCCCCTGCGAGGAGGGACGTAGCTGGGGCAGCCGCAGTGGCAGCATCTGGGTCACCAACGGCTGCCGCGCCGAGTTCGTCGAGGCTCGCGGCGGCTGGGGCGGTGGCAACGGGGGTGGCTGGGGCGGCAACAACGGCCGACCGGGCGAAACGATCCGCTGCGAAAGCCAGAACAACCGCGAGCGCAGCTGCCAGGTCGGCTGGCGCAATGCCCGCCTGGTCCGCCAACTGTCCGGCAGCCCCTGTGATGAAGGCCGCACCTGGGGCGTGCGCAATGGCGCGATCTGGGTCAGCGGCGGCTGCCGCGCCGAGTTCGCCGAGGCCCGCGGCTGGGGCGGCGGTGGCGGCTGGGGTGGCGGCGGTGATCGCAACTACTCCATCACCTGCAGCAGCAACAACAACCGCTCGCAGACCTGCGACTGGGATGAGCGCCAGGGTCGGCCGGTGCTGCAGCAGCAACTGTCCGGCAGCGCCTGCCAGGAAGGCCGCAGCTGGGGTTACTCGCGTGGCCAGGTGTGGGTAAGCAACGGTTGCCGGGCGAGATTCGGCACGCGTTGAGTGAATGGGCGCGGACGCGGCCGATTCGTGGGTAGCGCCGGGCCATGCCCGGCGAGCGCAGCGGCAGAAGACGGCCGCCGGGCATGGCCCGGCGCTACCGGCCTGCGAGGTCAGGGTGCCGGTGGCGTGTCGTCGCCCCACGGCGCTGGCGGCAGGTCCACCGGCTTGCTCAGATCGAACTGCACGCGGAAGCGACGGCCGTCGGGCCGGGTCAGCTCGTAGACGAAGGTCTGATCGGGATCGATCTCCATCGCCCAGGTGTTGTGGGTCGACGCCAGCATGTCGGCACGGCGGAACATCGCCACCGAATCCGTATCGGCCGGGAACTGCTGGCGCTCGGCGGTCCCCGGCGGCGTGCTGTCGCCGCCATACAGCGTGATCGCATCGGGGCTGCCGTCTGCATGACGATGATCGTGCTTCAGCCGCAGGCCGCTCGCGGTACGGGTCAGCACCCAGGTGCGCGAGTGGTCATCGCCGACATGGAACGGGATACGCAGCTCATGCGCCGGGTCGGCACAACCACGAACGTGCATGACCAGGCGCTGGCCGGCGAACGGGTCCTTGCCGGTGGGTGCCGGGGTGTCCTCCACCACCCTGCCGGCGTAGGCCTGGCCGCAATGTGCGGCCACGGCGGCCATGAAAGCGTCGGCCGGTGCGGTCGCCAGATCATGGGCGACCGTGTCGGAGCGCTGCGTACACGCAGCGAGGCTGAGCAGGAGGGCGGAGGCGGTGACGGCGGCGGGCAGTTTCATACCCCAACCCTAACGGCCATGGCCGGTGGGCGCAAACCGCGCACGCTCTCCGATCAACGTTCAGCCGTCTGCGCCACCGGCAACGTTTCGGTGGCGGCCACCGGTGCCGCCTCGCCCTCGCCCGCCGGCTCCTGTTCAACCGGATCGACATCGAACGGCGTGCGGAACACCAGCGACGGCAGCAGCGTGGTCAGTGCCGCATACAGCAGCAGCGCACCGAACAGTACCGCCGGAATCTGGAAGCGCTCGCGCATGATCGCCGCCAGCACCAGGGTGAAGATCAGCGTCGGGGCCAATGCCAGCGAGACCCGCAGGCTGCTGCGGAAGCTCTCGCCGAACATCACCCGGCGCTGCAGCCAGACCACGCCGATGCGCAGCGGCAGCACCACCAGGGTGATCACGATGCCCAGCCCCAGCGCCTCGAAGCTGAGTGCTTCGCTGGGCACCTTGGTGCCGGCGTTGAAGAAGTAGAACGGCACGAAGAACGAGGCGAACAGGCGCAGCGCGTGCAGGTTCTCGTGCGAAGCCAGCAGTGGCATGCGCTGGTGCAGCAGGCGGGCGACCAGACCGGCGATGAACGCGCCGACCAGGTAATACACGCCCAGCAGGTAGGTGATGTAGGCGGCGACCATGCCGACCATCACCAGCAGCGAGAACTCCGAGCCCGGCGCGTGCGGTGCCACCCAGCGCCCCAACGCAATGAACAGCAGCGGCAGGCCGATCATCATCGCCAGCAGGGCCAGGCTGGACAGCGCCATATGCCCCGGATCGCCGGCCTGCAGCACGATGAACAACGCGGCCAGCGCCAGCAGTTCACCGGCAATGGCCTTGCTGGTGACCCAGAACCGCTCGTCCTCGCTCAGGCCAAGCCGCGACAGCGAATCCATGATGAAACCGGTGGAGGGGGTCAGCAGCGCCAGCGCCAGCAGGCCGGCGGCCTGCCACGGCAGCCCCGCGTAGCGCCAGGCCAGCCAGCCGACCCCGAACAGGGTCGCACTGCGGATCACAAGGTGCGCCAGCAGCGGCCACATGCCCCGGCGCAGCGCCTGCAGGTCCACTTCCAGGCCGGCAAACAGGAACAGCGAGGAAATGCCCAGCGTGGCCAGCAGGCCGATCACCGCGTCGTGTGCCTGGTCGCCCAGCCAGAGCATGCCGATGATGCCGAACAGCAGGCAGGTCAGCGGCGCCGGCAGGCTGAAGCGCTGCAGCGCGCGCGGGATCACCAGCAGCGCGAAGATCAGCAGCAGGTAGATCAGCTCATGGCTCATGGGGGACATCCATGTGGTTCGAAGGCGCGCAGGATGCGCGCGCCCGACCGATCCGGCAAGCGACTTTTGAATGACCCCGGTTACCTCAACCGATCAGGCGATCGGCGATCCGCCCGACCTGCGCCAGCACCGTGGCACGTTGTTCATAGCTGATCGCACCCGCCTGCAGATAGGCGGTCAGCACCCACGGTGCGCCGCCGGCCACTGGCCACAGCACGCCGATATCGTTGCGCGCGTCTTCGCCATTGCTGCCGGTCTTGTCGCCGACCCGCCAGCGCTTGCCCAGGCCCGCGCGCAGGCAGGCATCGCCGGTTTCGTTGTCGATCAGCCAGTCGGCCAACTGCTGCCGCGAGGCCGGTTGCAGCACTTCGCCCAGCACCACCCGTTGCAGGGTCGCGGCCATCGCTGCGGGCGTGGTGGTATCGCGCGGGTCATCCTTGGCAAAGCTGTTCAGCTCAGGCTCGAGCCGATCGCTGCGGCTGAGCGCATCGCCACTGGCGCGCAGGAAGGCGGTCACCGCGGGCGGGCCACCGACCACGCCGAACAGCAGATTGGCGGCGGTGTTGTCGCTGGTGATGATCGTGGCACGGCACAGATCGCGCACGGTCATGTCCTTGCCGGCGTGGCGACGTGTGACCGGCGCATGCGAGAGAAGATCGGCATCGCGAACCGGCACGCGCGTGTCGAGCAACGCGGGTCTGCGCTCGGCCTGGCTGAGCACGGTGGCGGCCAGCACGCTCTTGAACGTGCTGCACATCGGGAAACGCTCGTCCTGGCGATGACCGATGCGGCGGCCGCTGGCGGTATCGAGCAGGGTTACGCCAAGGCGGCCCGCACAGGCTTTTTCCAGCGCCGCGAAGTCGGTGGCGGCGGTGATCGCAGCTTCGGCGGGCACGTTGGCGGTGGCCTTGCCCGTCGCACGTGCCAGCAACGGAAGGGCAAGCGAGGAAGCCACGGCGGCACCACTGAACTGCAGGAATCGGCGACGGGCGAGCATGCGGGGTTCTCCTGGGGGACCGTTCGATTATTGAAGCCTCGCACGCAGGCGACCAGCGCGAAAAATCAGCGGGAGGCATTAGATGGATTAATGGCTGTCGCGATCAACCCCTTAATTCTCCTGAACTGGGCGCGAGGCAGGTAGGATCAGTCATCACCCTGGCTCACGACTCCCCCGATGCTGCACCCGACCCTGCCGCTGAACGCCCTGCGTGCCTTCGAGGCGGCCGCACGCCACCAGAACTTCACCCGCGCCGCGCTGGAGCTGTGTGTCAGCCAGGCCGCACTCAGCCACCAGATCCGCGGCCTGGAAGACCGCCTCGGCATCCGTCTGTTCCATCGCCTGCCGCGCGGCGTGGCGCTCACCGAGGAGGGCGCGGCACTGTATCCGGTACTCAACGAATCATTCGAGCGCATCTCGGCCAGCATCGCGCGCTACACCGGTGGCCCGGCCCGTGAAGTACTGACGTTGGGCGTGGTCGGTACCTTCGCCACCGGTTGGCTGCTGCCAAGGCTGGCCGCGTTCGAGGCCGCGCATCCGGATATCGAGCTGCGACTGCAGACCCACAACAACCGCATCGATCTGGCCGGCGAGGGCCTGGACCTAGCGATCCGTTTCGGCGACGGCGACTGGCAGGGCCAGGCCTGCACGGCGATCCTCGATGCGCCGTTCGCACCGCTGTGCGCGCCGGCATTGGCGCGACGGCTGAAACAGCCACGCGACTTGGGCACGCTGCCGCTGCTGCGCTCCTACCGCAGCGACGAATGGCCGCGTTGGCTGCAGGCGGCAGGAGTGAGTGGCGTGGAAGCCCGTGGGCCGGTGTTCGATTCGTCGTTGACGGTGGCGATGGCCGCGGTCGGCGGTGCCGGCGTGGCGCTGCTGCCGCTGCGCATGTTCGAGCAGGAACTGGCTGAAGGCCGGTTGCTGCAGCCATTCAGCACCACGCTGGAACTGGGCCGCTATTGGCTGACCCGGCTGCGCTCGCGTGCCGAGCGCGAGCCAGCGAAGCGGTTCCGCGAGTGGTTGCAGGCGCAGGGATGAAACACGCGCGCCGTGGGTAGCGCCGGGCCATGCCCGGCGAGCGCAGCGGATGGAAAAAGCCCGCCGGGCATGGCCCGGCGCTACCCATGGAATCAGGACTCCAGCAGTTCCATCCACGCTGCCTCAGCTTTTTCCAGCTGCGCGGCGGTGGTTTCGCGGTCGCGGCCGATCACCGCCATGCGGGTGGCATCGGCGTAGTTGGCCGGGTCGGCCAGCTGCCGGTCCAGCTCGGCCAGGGCGCCTTCCAGCTCGGCCACCTTGGATTCGGCCGCGGCCAGCTTGTGCGGATTCACCGGCTTCTTCTGCACCACCTGCGCCACCGGCGCAGTCTTGACCACCACCGGCTCTTCCACCTGTTCCATGCGCGCCTTGGTGCCTTGCGCCTGCGGACGGGTCCGCAGCCAGGCGGCGTAGGCGTCGAGGTCGCCGTCGAACGGTTCGACCACGCCATCGGCCACGCGCCAGAAGGTGTCACAGACCAGGCCGATCAGATGGCGGTCATGCGACACCATCACGATCGCGCCGTCGAAATCGGCCAGTGCCTCAGCCAGTGCTTCGCGCATTTCCAGGTCAAGGTGGTTGGTCGGTTCGTCCAGCAGCAGCACGTTCGGCTGCTGCCAGGCGATCAGCGCCAGCGCCAGGCGCGCGCGCTCGCCGCCGGAGAAGCCATCGACCGGCTCGAACGCGCGGTCGCCCGGGAAGTTCCACTTGCCGAGGAAATCGCGGAACGACTGGTTCGGTGCGTCCGGGGCGATCTCGCGGAAATGCTCCATCGGCGACTGGCCTTCGTGCAGCGACTCCACCGTGTGCTGGGCGAAGTAGCCGATCTTCAGGTCCGGGTGCGCCATGCGCTCGCCGACGATCGGTGCCAGTTCACCCACCAGGGTCTTCACCAGGGTGGTCTTACCGGCACCGTTGGGGCCGAGCAGGCCGATACGCTGGCCCGCTTCCAGGCCGAAGCCGACGTTGTGCAGGATCACCGCGTCCTTGCCGTAGCCGGCCTCGACGTGGTTCAGGCGGATCAGCGAGAACGGCAGCTTGGCCGGCGGCGCAAACTCGATGCGGAACTCGCGCTCGGCGCGCACCGCTTCGGTGCCGGCCAGCTTGGCCAGGCGCTTCATGCGGCTCTGCGCCTGCGCGGCCTTGCTGGCCTGCGCCTTGAAGCGGTCGATGAAGCTCTGCAGGTGGGCGCGCTCGGCCTGTTCCTTCTCGTGCGCGATCTGCTGCTGGCGCAGCTGTTCGGCGCGCTGGCGCTCGAAATCGGTGTAGCCGCCCGGGTAGAGCTTGGCGCCGCCACCGTGCAGGTGCAGGGTGTGGGTGGCCACGTTGTCGAGGAACTCGCGGTCATGCGAGATCAGCAGCAGCGTGCCCGGATACTTCAGCAGCCACTGCTCCAGCCAGTACACCGCGTCCAGATCCAGGTGGTTGGTCGGTTCGTCCAGCAGCAGCAGGTCGCTGGGCATCATCAGCGCGCGGGCCAGATTCAGGCGCACGCGCCAGCCGCCGGAGAACGAGGACACCGCGCGGTGGTGGGTCTCTGCCGGGAAACCGAGGCCGTGCAGCAGCTTGCCGGCGCGCGCTTCGGCGTCGTAGGCATTGAGCTCGGCCATCTTCGTGTGCGCCTCGGCCACCGCTTCCCAGTCTTCGCGGGCGGTGGCCTCGGCCTCGGCGGCCAGCACGGCGGCCACTTCGGTATCACCGCCCAGCACGAAGCTCAGCGCCGGGTCCGGCAGCGACGGGGTTTCCTGGGCAACGCTGGCGATGCGCACCTTGCCGGGCAGGTCGACGTCGCCCTTGTCCGCCTCCAGCTCACCCTTCACTGCCGCGAACAGGCTGGACTTGCCGGCACCGTTGCGGCCGACCACACCCACCCGGTAACCGGCATGCAGGGTCAGGTCGACATTGGACAACAGCAGCCGCTCGCCGCGGCGCAAGGCGAAATTACGAAGGGAGATCATCGGGGGAGGGGTCCATATAACCGAATGGAATGTGCTGGTGAGCACTGTTCCTGCGACGCAATTCTAACGTTAACGAATACTTGACGGGCCCCGGGATGCGCAGCGGCCGACGTTCCTCTCTCCCACGTTCTCGCCGCGCGCCTCCCGGGTCCCCTCCCCCGTCAGTGCCGATCCGGGCTAAATGGTTGCTGCTGCAACGTTTTTTCTGATGACCGGCATTTGACAGGCGCTGAATATCCCGTTAATTCCTGTATTGCGCACCGCAACAACCGCCGTCCGCCTCACCCCCGTGATGTCGATTCCGGTGCCGCCCCCGCCAACCGGAGCCCCATCCCGATGACCCGCAAGACCAGCCTGATCGCCGCCGCCGTCGCTGTCGCACTCGGTGGTTCTCCGTTCGTTGCCGCTGCCCAGCAGGCCGGCACCGCAGCCAATACCCTGGACACGGTGATCGTCACCGGTACCCGCGTGGCCGACCGCACGGTGGCCGAGTCGCAGTCGCCGATCGACATCATCACCCCCGAAGCCCTGCAGTCCACCGGCACCAGCGAGCTGGCCACCGCGCTGTCGCGCGCCCTGCCCTCGCTGAACTTCCCGCGCCCTGCCCTGACCGATGGCACCAGCGGCGTGCGCCCGGCGCAGCTGCGCGGCCTGTCGCCGGACCAGGTGCTGGTGCTGGTCGACGGCAAGCGCCGCCACACCTCGGCGATGATCAACGTCAACGGCAGCATCGGCCGTGGCTCGTCGGCCGTGGACATCAATGCGATCCCGATCGCCGCCATCGAGCGCGTGGAAGTGCTGCGTGACGGTGCGTCGGCGCAGTACGGCTCGGACGCCATCGCCGGCGTCATCAACATCGTGCTCAAGGGCAGCGGCAGTGGCGGCAGCCTGGCGGTGGACTACGGCCAGTACTCCGCTGGTGACGGCAACAAGTACCAGCTCTCCGGCGATACCGGCGTCGAGTTCGGCAACGGCCGTGGCCGCGTGCACGTGGCCGGCCAGATCAGCCAGCAGGACGAAAGCAACCGCGCCGGCCCGTATCGCGGCAGCACCCCGAACACCGGCAACTACCCGAGCATCGGCCAGAAGACCTTCATCGTCGGCGACCCGCGCGTGGACGCCACCGCCGCCTCGGTCAACGCCAGCTTCGATTTCAGCGACCACGTGACCGGCTATGCCAGCGCGCTGCTCAGCAACCGCGACATCACCTCGTTCGCGTTCTACCGCTCGCGCAACCATCTGAACCAGACCGCGCTGCTGGCGCAGACCTATCCGGACGGCTTCGTGCCGGAGATCAACCAGTACTCCAAGGACCGCTCGCTGGTGGCCGGGGTCAAGGGCAACACCGACAGCGGCTGGACCTGGGACCTGAGCCTGAACCACGGCGAGAACACCCTCGACTTCCACACCCGCAACAGCATCAACTACAGCCTGGGTGCGACCAGCCCGCGCTCGTTCTACGACGGCACGCTGAAGTACCAGCAGGACATCTTCAACGCCGATCTGACCAAGTCGCTGGACTGGGGCCTGGCCTACCCGGTCACGCTGTCCTTCGGCGGTGAGTACCGCAAGGAAAAGTGGGACCAGAAGCCGGGCGAACTGAACTCTTACACCGGCAGCGGCGCACAGGGCTTCGGTGGCTTCACCCCCACCAATGAAGTGCATGCCGACCGCCACAACTACGCGGTCTATGCGGGCCTGGAAGCGGACCTGACCGAGAAGTTCTCGGCCGGCATCACCGGCCGCTACGAGGACTACTCGGACTTCGGCGACCGCTTCTCCGGCAAGCTGTCGGCACGCTACGCGTTCACCGACAAGGTCGCGCTGCGTGCCACCGCCTCCAGCGGCTTCCGTGCACCGTCGCTGGCGCAGCAGGGCTACCAGGCGGTGACCAGCCAGTTCACCAACGGCGTGTTCGTCGAGCGCGGCACCTTCCCCACCACCAGCCAGGCCGCGCAGGCGCTGGGCGCTTCGCCGCTGAAGGCCGAGACCTCCACCTCCTACAGCCTGGGCCTGGTGCTGCAGCCGGTCGACCGCCTGTACATCACCGTCGACGCCTACCAGATCGACATCGATGACCGCATCGCATTGTCGTCCAGCATCACCACCAACGCCGCCACCAGCGCGCTGCTGGGCACCCTGGGCCTGCCGCAGGTGACCGCGTTCTCGTACTTCACCAATGGCCTGGATACGCGTACCCGTGGCGTCGACTTCGTCTCCAGCTACACGGTGCCGTTCAGCGCCAGCAGCCTGGAACTGACCGCTGCGTACAGCTACAACGACACTGAAGTGCGCCGCGTCGGCGGCACCCCGGCGGTGTTCGGCACGCTGGGCCTGAACCAGTCGCTGATCGGCCGCGATGAAATCGGCCGCATCGAGGACAGCTACCCGCGCGACAAGGCGATCCTGAGCGGCACCTGGCGTTCGGATCACTGGGAGCTGGGCCTGGCGGCGACCCGCTACGGCAAGTTCACCGTGCGCAACTCGGCCACCGCGCTGCGCGACCAGACCTACGGCGACGCCTGGGTGGTGGATGCCTCGGCCAGCTACAAGCCGAGCAGCAACTGGACCCTGACCGTGGGCGCCGACAACCTGCTGGACAAGTACCCGGACCGCACCGAAGACCTGCAGAACTCCACCTTCGGCATGCTGCCGTACAGCAACTACTCGCCGTTCGGCTTCAACGGCGCGTACGTGTACGGCCGGGTCAAGTACACCTGGTAAGCGCTGGCGGGCGCCTCTCTGGTAGTGCCGGCCGCTGGCCGGCAACTCCCTGGTGGGGTCAGATCCTTTTTCCTGCGGGAGAGGGATCTGACCCCATTCGCATTTAAGGTTTGCCGTATCTGGCGTCATCGGTGAAAATCGGGATACCCCCGTTTTTCTGCGAGAGCCGATGCACCATGACACCGACCTGATCAACATCGTTGCCGTTGGCCTGGGGCTCGCCTTCATCTTTGGCGCGCTGGCCAACAAGCTGCGTTTGTCTCCGCTGGTCGGTTACCTGGTTGCTGGCATCTGTGTAGGTCCGTTCACCCCCGGCTTCGTCGCCGACCAGGCGCTGGCCAACCAGCTGGCCGAGCTGGGCGTGATGCTGCTGATGTTCGGCGTCGGCCTGCACTTCTCGCTGAAGGACCTGATGGCGGTCAAGGCCATCGCCATTCCCGGTGCGATCGGCCAGATCCTGGTCGCCACCCTGCTCGGCTGGGGCCTGGCAGCCTTGATGGGTTGGCCGGTCATCCACGGCATCGTGTTCGGTTTTGCGCTGGCCACCGCCAGTACCGTGGTGCTGCTGCGGGCGATGGAAGAGCGGCGCCTGCTGGAAACCCAGCGCGGCAAGATCGCGGTCGGCTGGCTGATCGTCGAAGACCTGGCCTGCGTGCTGGCACTGGTGATGATGCCGGTGATGGCCGGCGTGTTCGGCCCCGATGCCGCCAACGAAACCCATACCTTCGGCAGCGTGCTGGCCAGCATCGGCTGGACCTTCGTGCAGCTGGGCCTGTTCGTTGCGGTGATGCTGGTGGTCGGCCGCCGGGTCATTCCGTGGATCCTCGAACGCATTGCAGGTACCGGTTCGCGCGAGCTGTTCACCCTGTCGGTGCTGGCAATCGCGCTGGGCGTGGCATTCGGCTCGGCGATGCTGTTCGGCGTGTCCTTCGCGCTGGGCGCGTTCTTCGCCGGCATGCTGCTCAACGAATCCGAACTCAGCCACAAGGCGGCCAACGATTCACTGCCGCTGCGCGATGCGTTCGCAGTGCTGTTCTTCGTCTCGGTGGGCATGCTGTTCAACCCCAGCATCCTGATCGAGCACCCGTGGCAGGTGCTGGCCACCGCCGCGATCATCATGTTCGGCAAGTCCGCCGCCGCGTTCTTCATCGTGCGCGCGTTCGGCCACCCTACCGGTACCGCACTGACCATCTCGGCCAGCCTGGCGCAGATCGGTGAGTTCGCCTTCATCATCGCCGGCCTCGGCGTGACCCTGAAGATCCTGCCGCCCACCGGGCAGGCTTTGGTGCTGGCCGGCGCGCTGATCTCGATCATGCTCAACCCGCTGGTGTTCGGCCTGCTCGACCGTTGGCTGATGAAGCACCAGGAAACCACGCCGGCCGCAGTGGAAACCGAATTGCCGCCCGGGCCGTCGCTGGACCTGCACGACCACGCCATCGTCATCGGCTACGGTCGTGTTGGCAGTGCGCTGGCGCAGGTGCTGCGCGACCGCGGCGTGCCGGTGATGATCATCGACGACAACAAGGAGCATGTTGCCGAAGCGCATGCGGCCGGCCTGCCCGGCATCCGCGGCAGTGCCGCCTCGGACAAGGTGCTGGCCGAAGCCCATCCCGAGCGCGCCAAGATCGCCGTGCTGGCGATCCCGCAACCGCTGGAAGCCGGCGAGACCCTGGCCAAACTGCGTGCGCTGAACCCGAATCTGACCCTGCTGGCGCGAGCACACAGCGATGCAGAGGTGAAGCACCTGCTGGAGCATGGTGCCGATGGCACGGTGATGGCCGAGCGAGAGCTGGCCTATTCGCTGGCAGAGATGGTGATGGCCACGCCGCCGTATCGCAACCTGGGCCAGCACAGCATTCCTGTGGTGTGAGAGTTCTGCGGCAGGGCTGCGCCCTGCACCCGCCGAAACAACGGCAACGGCAAAAGCTGGCATTCCGTGGGATGGCGCGGTGGGTCCGGTTGCAGGGGACGCCGTGAATCCCCAGGCCGGCCCAGCCGCTGGCGGCTGTGCGTTCGGGCGCTTGCGAAGCAGTGCTTCGCAAGCAAAGCTCCCTCACCCATGGAGGCTCGGTCGCGCCATCCATGGCGCTCACGCCCCTGCAACCGGACCCACCCCGCCTTCGACAATTTCCTACTGCTGTTGGTAGGTGTCGACCTTGGTCGACACGGCGGCGCATGCGGTCAGATCCGTTCTCCGCAGGAAAACGGATCTGACCCCGGAAACAAAAAAATCCCCGGTCGACCCGCATCGACCGGGGATCTGGATCGCCACGTTGCCATTGCCTTGGAGAGGCAGCTCCACCGTAGCGCATTGGGTGACCGGTGGTGATCGCCTGTGGCGATGAGGACCAAGCGCGTGGCTATCAGGCGCCGGCCAGGGCCTGCTCCAGGTCGGCACGCAGGTCGCCGATGTGCTCGATGCCGATCGACAGCCGCACAGTGTCTTCGCTGACACCGGCCCTGGCCAGCTCGGCGGCGTCCAGCTGGCGATGGGTGGTCGAGGCCGGATGGGTGGCCAGTGACTTCGCATCGCCCAGGTTGACCAGGCGGGTGAACAGCTTCAGCGCATCGAGGAAACGTGCACCCGCCTCACGGCCGCCCGGCAAGCCAAAGGTCAGTACGCCCGAGCCGTGCCCGCCCAGGTAGCGTTGCGCGGCGGCATGCTCGGGGTCGTCGGCCAGCCCGGCATAGCGCACCCAGGCGACCTTTGCGTGCGCCTGCAGGAACTGTGCGACCGCCAGCGCGTTGGCGTTGATGCGCTCCATGCGCAGGGCCAGGGTTTCGATGCCCTGCAGGATCAGGAACGCATTGAACGGCGACAGCGCCGCGCCGGTATTGCGCAGCGGCACCACCCGCGCGCGGCCGATGTAGGCCGCAGGCCCCAGCGCTTCGGTATAGACCACGCCGTGATAACTGGGGTCGGGCTGGTTGAGCCGTGCGAAGCGCTGGGGTTGTGCAGCCCAGTCGAAGCGGCCGGAATCGACGATCGCGCCGCCGAGGCTGTTGCCGTGGCCGCCGAGATACTTGGTCAGCGAGTGCACCACGATGTCGGCGCCATGCTCGAACGGGCGCAGCAGGAACGGCGTGGCCACCGTGTTGTCGACGATCAGCGGCACGCCGGCGGCATGCGCGACCTCGGCAATCGCCGCGATGTCGGTGACGTTGCCACGCGGGTTGCCGATCGACTCGACGAAGACCGCCTTGGTGCGTTCATCGATCAACGCGGCGAACGCGGATGGATCGGCCGGATCGGCGAAGCGGGTCTGGATGCCGTACTGCGGCAACGTATGCGCCAGCAGATTGAGGCTGCCTCCATACAGCGCGCTGGAGGCGACGATGTTGTCGCCGGCTTCGGCGATGGTCTGGATGGCGTAGGTGATCGCAGCCTGCCCAGAGGCCAGCGCCAGCGCACCGATGCCGCCTTCCAGCGCCGCCACGCGCTGCTCCAGCACATCGGTGGTGGGATTCATGATGCGCGTGTAGATGTTGCCTGCCACCTTCAGGTCGAACAGGTCGGCGCCGTGCTGGGTGTCATCGAAGGCATAGGCCACCGTCTGGTAGATCGGCACCGCCACCGCGCGGGTGGTCGGGTCGGGACGATAGCCGCCATGCACGGCCAGGGTTTCCAGTTGCCACTGCGGGTCGCTCATTGCGCCAGGCTCCATCCGGGGAAACGGCCACGATAGGCCAGCCGGCAGCGACCGCTGAGAGCCACTGGCGATGACGCCCGTACCGGTGGTTATCAGGTTGGCCGCGATTCAGGCAGCCGTCATGGGCCGTTGCTAGGCTTCGCCGCCGGGCGCTCCTGCCCGGGCACGGAGGCCCAAGCGCATGCAGTCATCCCCCTGGACACCCGCCGCCAGCGGCTCGCCGACCCCGGTGCTGCTGGTGGAGGACGACCGCCGCCTGGCCGAACTGGTCAGCGACTACCTGCACGAACATGGCTTCGCCGTGCAGCATGTGGCCCGTGGCGACCTCGCCGGTGCGGCCTGCCGCCAGCACGCGCCGGAACTGGTGGTGCTGGACCTGATGCTGCCCGGCCTTGGCGGCATCGATGTGTGCCGGCAGATCCGCAGCTTCTCCGATGTGCCGATCCTGATGCTGACGGCCTGCGAGGACGACATCGAGCAGGTGCTCGGCCTGGAATCAGGCGCCGACGACTACGTGCACAAACCGGTCGAACCGCGCCTGCTGCTGGCCCGCCTGCGCGCCCTGCTGCGCCGCCGCCACGGCAGCGGCAGCACCGGCTCACCCTGCCGGCTGATGCACGGAGGGCTGCTGATCGACCGCATGCAGCGCGACGTCCAACTGCATGGCCACGCGGTGGAGCTGGGTACCACCGAATTCGAGATTCTGTGGCTGCTGGCCAGCCAACCCGGACAGATCCTCTCGCGCGACCAGATCCTGCAGGCGGTGCGTGGCATCGGCTTCGATGGCCTGGACCGCAGCGTCGACGTCAGCATCGGCAAGCTGCGCCGCAAGCTGGGCGACGACGCGCGCGAACCTCGACGGATCAAGACCGTGTGGGGCCGGGGCTACCAGTTCAATCCCTCGGCCTGGTCGGCGTGAAGCGCCTGTTCCTGTGGCTGTGGTTCGTCACCGGTGCCTGTTTCCTGGTTTCGGTGTACTTCCTCAATCACATACTGGATGGCATCTACACGCCCGTGCAGGACCGCGTGTTCGTGCAGCAGGTGCGCGGGCAGGTGTACGCCCTGCGCAGTGGCCTGGCCGGCCTGGATGCAGAACAGCAGCGTGAGCGCCTGCAGCAGTGGCAGCCGCACTACGGCATCGCCCTGACCCTGCTCGACAAGCCTCCCTCGCTCGACCCGCAGGAACAGGTGGCGGTGCGGGCCGATGGCTTCATCGTGCGCGACCTCTACCAGCAGCTACTGCTGCCCATCGACGGCGTTGACGGCCGCTGGCTGCACCTGCGCCTGCCCGGTGCGGTGTCGATGACAACGTACATGACCATCGCTGCCTACCTCGGCATCCTGCTGCTGGTCGGCGCCAGCCTGTATGCCTGGGTACGCCTGCTCTGGCGCGACCTGGAGGCACTGCGCATGCATGCCGATCGCATCGGTGCCGGCGACCTGCAGGCGCGCGCGCAGGTGTCGCCACGCTCGCAGATCCGGGTCATTGTCGATCATTCCAACCGCATGGCCGCGCGCGTGGCTGAGCTTGTGCAGCGCCAGCGTGACCTCACGCATGCGATCTCGCATGAACTGCGCACGCCGATCGCACGCGTGGCCTTCGGCCTGGACCTGATGCGGGACAGCGACGATCCGGCACGACGCGTGCGCTTGGCGCAGGGGCTTCACGGTGACCTGGCCGAGCTCAACGGACTGGTCAGCGAACTGCTGGCCTACGAGCGCCTGGAACATCCCAACGAAGCCGAGCCCCTGCAGCGCATCGAAGCCAATGACTGGTTGCAGGCCTGCCTGGCCGATGCGCGCCGCGATGCCGAACGCGCCGGCCTGGTACTGCGCGTGCAACCCAGCGCACTGCCGCGGGTGGATGCCGAACCACGCCTGCTGCAGCTGGCGCTGAGCAACCTGGTCGGCAATGCGTTGCGCCATGCGCGTTCGCAGGTGGAAGTCTCGCTGGTTGGCGTTGGCGGTCGCGCCTGTCTGCGCGTGGATGACGACGGCCAAGGCATCGCCGAAGCCGACCGCGAGAAGGTGACGCGCCCGTTCACCCGCCTGGACGACAGCCGCAGCCGCGATACCGGTGGCTTCGGACTGGGCCTGGCCATCGTCAGCCGCATCGCGGCGCGCCATGGCGGGGAACTGCACATCAGCCGCGCCACGATGGGCGGCGCTCGCTTCGAAATGCACTGGCCGCTGGCTGCCAGCTGAACGCCCACGGGCGCGATTACAGTTGATTACAACTCCCGCACAACTGCGGAGGGATCGGTCGCCGGCATATCGCCACGCTGGCGACCCTGCAGCACTCGCCGGATGCGCGCGCTGCTTTCCTCCCATTGTCGAGAGATTCCATGTCCCAGCTTCGCCGTACTCCGTCCCTGCTCTGCCTGGCCCTGCTGCCGCTGTTTGCCGCACCGATCGCCCACGCCAAGGATGACCACTGGACCTTCGAAGTCGCCGCCGGTGCCGGCGCGACCCCGCGCTACAGCGGTAGCAAGGAGTACCAGGCGTCGCCCATGCTGTCCTTCGATGCCAAGTCGCCCGGTGGCTGGTTTCTGGGCACCAGCGGTGTCGGCTGGGGTACGGCCATCGGTGAACACACTCACCTGCGCGCCTACATCGGTGCCAGCGGCAGCCGCCGCGAAAAGGACTCCCCCCTCGGCGGTTCGGACTTCCTGCGCGGCATGGGTGATATCCGTACCCGTCCCCTGGTCGGCCTCTCGGCTGGCTATACGCTGGGAGAAGCCGTGCTGAGCGGCAGCTGGCAGTTCACCCGCAAAGATGAAGACAAGGGCGACAACGGCCTGGCCACCCAGCAGATGCAGCTAAGCCTGTCGATGCCGCTGTTCGATTTCGCCGGCGGCGTGGTCAGTGGCAGTGTCGCCACCGAATACGGCAATCGCGGCTACATGCAGACCTGGTACGGCGTGAGTCCGGAACAGGCGGCGCGTACCGGATTTGCCCAGCACAAGCCGAAGGCCGGCCTGGTCAGTGCCGGGCTTGGCCTGAAGTGGAGCCACCGCGTGGGTCGCAACGGCAACTGGTACATCTCGGCGGAAGGCACGCGCCTGCTCGGCGATGCAGCCGACAGCCCGATCGTGCAGAAGCCGAACCAGTTCGGTTTGATGAGCGGGTACACGCACCGCTTCTGAGGCGACGGCGGGTGTGACCCGGTGCTACACGCAGGAAACGGGGCGCTGCGACCAGGCAGCGCCCCGTGTGGATCACGCCTTGGCGAACACCAGGTGGCCGCCGTCGTTGCCGACTTCGATGGTATCGCCGTTGACGAAGGCGCCGGACAGGATCTTCTGCGCCAGCGGATTCTCCAGCTGGGCCTGGATCGCACGCTTCAACGGGCGCGCACCATACACCGGATCGAAGCCGACGTTGCCGAGCAGGTCGAATGCCGCATCGGACACCACCAGCTTCAGCCCGCGCTCGGCCAGCCGCTTCTCCAGGCCGCGCATCTGGATGCGCGCGATCTGCTTGATCTGCTGCTTGTCCAACGGGTGGAACACCACGATGTCGTCCAGGCGGTTGATGAACTCCGGACGGAAGTGCGCCTGCACCACGCCCATCACCGCCGCCTTCATCTGCGTGTAGGCCTCCGGGCTGTCATCGCTGCTCATGTCCTGGATCTGGTGCGAGCCCAGGTTAGAGGTCATCACGATGACGGTGTTGCGGAAGTCCACGGTGCGGCCCTGGCCATCGGTCAGGCGGCCATCGTCCAGCACCTGCAGCAGGATGTTGAACACATCCGGATGCGCCTTCTCCACTTCGTCCAGCAGGATCAGCGAGTACGGACGACGACGCACAGCCTCGGTCAGGTAGCCACCCTCTTCGTAACCAACGTAGCCCGGGGGCGCACCGATCAGGCGGGCGACGCTGTGCTTCTCCATGAACTCGCTCATGTCGATGCGGATCATCGCGTCGGCACTGTCGAACAGGAACTCGGCAAGCGACTTGCACAGCTCGGTCTTGCCGACACCGGTCGGGCCGAGGAACAGGAACGAACCGGCCGGACGATTCGGATCGGACAGGCCCGCACGCGAGCGGCGCACGGCGTCGGAGACGACCTTGATCGCTTCCTCCTGGCCGACCACGCGGTTGTGCAGCACCTCTTCCATGCGCAGCAGCTTGTCACGCTCACCTTCGAGCATCTTGTTGACCGGAATGCCAGTCCAGCGCGAGACGACCTCGGCGATCTCCTCGTCGGTGACCCGATCCTGCACCAGCTTGAAATCCTTGTGTTCTGCTTCCTGCGCGGCGGCCAACTGCTTTTCCAGCTGCGGCAGCAGGCCGTACTGGATCTCGCTCATCTTGGCGAAATCCTGGCGACGCTGCGCGGATTCCAACTCCAGCTTGGCCTGCTCGACCTGCTCCTTGATTTTGGTCGTGCCCTGCAGCGCGGCCTTCTCCGACTTCCAGATTTCATTGAGGTCGGAGAACTCGCGCTCCAATCCATCAATGTCGTTCTCCAGATCGGCCAAGCGCTGCCGCGAGGCCTCGTCCTTTTCCTTCTTCAGCATCTCGCGCTGGATCTTCAGCTGGATCACCCGGCGTTCAAGGCGGTCCAGTTCCTCCGGCTTGGAGTCGATCTCCATGCGCAGGCGCGAAGCAGCCTCGTCCATCAGGTCGATGGCCTTGTCCGGCAGCTGCCGGTCGGTGATGTAGCGGTTGGACAGGGTCGCCGCCGCCACGATGGCCGGATCGGTGATCTCTACGCCGTGGTGCACCGCGTACTTTTCCTTCAGCCCGCGCAGGATCGCGATGGTGTCTTCCACCGAAGGCTCACCCACGAACACCTTCTGGAAGCGGCGCTCCAGCGCGGCGTCCTTTTCGATGTACTTGCGGTACTCATCCAGCGTGGTCGCGCCCACGCAGTGCAGCTCGCCACGGGCCAGCGCCGGCTTGAGCATGTTGCCGGCATCCATCGCGCCGTCGGCCTTGCCGGCGCCGACCATGGTGTGCAGTTCGTCGATGAACAGGATGATCTGGCCTTCGCTCTTGGCCAGGTCATTCAGCACGCCCTTCAGGCGCTCTTCGAACTCACCGCGGAACTTGGCACCGGCAATCAACGCGCCCATGTCCAGCGACAGCACGCGCTTGCCGCGCAGGCCTTCGGGCACTTCGTCGTTGATGATGCGCTGGGCCAGGCCTTCGACGATCGCGGTCTTGCCCACGCCCGGCTCGCCGATCAGCACCGGGTTGTTCTTGGTCCGGCGCTGCAGCACCTGGATGGTGCGACGGATCTCTTCATCGCGGCCAATCACCGGATCGAGCTTGCCGCTCTCGGCACGCGCGGTCAGGTCGATGGTGTACTTTTCCAGCGCCTGCCGCTGTTCCTCGGCATTTTCCGACTGCACGTTCTCGCCGCCGCGCAGCTTGTCGATGGCGGCCTGCAGGCGGGTCTTGTCGGCGCCGGCGGCGCGCAGCGCCATGCCCAGCGTGCCGCTGTCTTCCAGCGCCGCCAGCACGAACCACTCGCTGGCAATGAAGGCATCGCCATTCTGCTGGGCCAGCTTGTCAGTGTGATTGAGCAGGCGTCCGAGGTCGTTGCCCATCGAAACGTTGCCAGCCTGGCCGGACACCTTCGGCAGCGCATCCAGTGCCTCGGTCAGGCGCTCGCGCAGCACCGGCACGTTCACCCCGGCCTGGGCCAGCAACGGGCGCGTGCTGCCGCCCTGCTGGTCCAGCAGTGCGCTGAACAGGTGAACCGGTTCGATGATGCTGTTGTCGCGGCCCACGGCCAGCGACTGTGCGTCTGCCAGCGCCTGCTGGAAACGCGAGGTGAGCTTGTCCATCCGCATTGCGAATCCTCATCGGTCATCAGGGCCGGCCCGCGCCGGCGATGCTGGAAAGATGCGGTTGCCCCACCCGGTTTCAAGGGTGGCTGCGACTGCACCCCGAGGCCAGTCAGCCTGCGGCCAGCATGCCGGAGCGGGTGTGGTCGGCGCGTTGATCCCGATCAGTTTCGCCCGCTGGATGGGCTCAGCGGGTGATCGCAGTACGGATCGCCCGCAGCTGCTGCTTGATGGCCCTTGCCTGCGCCACATCCATGCGCAGCAGGGCCTTCTGCCCGATCGAGCGCGACTGCAGGGTGGCGTCGACGAAGCGGTAGCGGCCACGCTCATCGCGTTCCACCAACGGCGGCTGGGCCGGCTCCGGGGTGTCCAGCAGGTGGTCGATCACCGCCACCAGACGGTCGTTGAAGTAGCCGTCGGGCCGGCCAAGATCGACATAGGCCTGCTGGATCAACGGATAGAAACGCTTGTAGGCGGTGGCCGTCGCCGCCGGATCCAGCGCGGTGAAGGCCTGCACGTAGGGTGCATAGCGCGCCGCGTTGCTGGCGGCGATCCGCTCGCCGCCCTCACCGGGCTCGACCTGCAGGCTGCCTGGCAGCGGCCGCGCGGCCAGCGCGGTGGGTGGCACGCTGGGCTTGTCCAGGTTGTCGACCTGGGTGACCAGGCGCTGGATCAGATGGTCGCGCAACAGCAGGGTCAGTGGCCCTTCGCCCTGGAACAGCTGGCTCAGCGCGCCCCAGGCAGCGGCATCGCTGTCGGCCAGTTTCGGCAGCGCTGGATCAGCGGCCGCCTCTGTCTCCAGCGGGTGCCTGATCGGTGGCGGTGCCGGGGCCGGTTGCTCGGCCGTCATTGGCTGTGGAGGTGCAGCGCTGCTGGCGGGAGTGGATTGCACCGGCACCGAAACGCCGTCCGCCAGGCTCTTCAGCTGATCGCGGAACAACCACCCGCCCGCACCGCCGATCACCACCACGCCCAGCACCCAGGGCCATACCGCCTTTCCACTCTGCATGATGCAGCACCTCGTTTTCACACGCATGGAGAAGGTGTGACCCCCCGTGTCTGCGAGGGTTCCCCCTTCGTTCGGCTGCGGTTTGGGTTGGGCAGGACATGCAGCCATGCTCACGCCTGCTTTGCACGCCGCGCGCGAGGCTGTTGCTCTTGTCGTGTGGAGACGTTGCCATGCAATACGCGCTGTACTACTGGACCGGCATCCAGGGCCGCGGTGAATTCGTACGGCTGGCGCTGGAAGATGCCGGCGCCGACTACGTCGACATGGCGCGGGTACACGGCGATGCAGTGATGCAACCTTTCCTTGATGGGAAAAGCGAGGGGACGCAGCCATTCGCACCGCCGTTCCTGAAGGCCGGCCGCCAGGTCATCGCACAGGTCGCGGCGATCCTGGATTTCCTTGGCCCGACATTGGACCTGGTGCCACAGGCGGCCTCGCGGCGGATGCAGGCGCTGCAGTTGCAGCTGACCATCGCCGATCTGGTGGCCGAGGTGCATGACACCCACCATCCGATCGCCGTATCGAAGTACTACGAAGACCAGAAGAGCGAAGCCAAGGCACGCGCCGCCTCTCTGCGCAGCGAACGGCTGCCGAAGTTTCTCGGCTACTTCGAGCAGGTGCTGGCCGCCAATGGCGGCCGCCATACGCTACGCGAGCATTCCTACGTGGATCTGTCGCTGTTTCAGCTGCTGAGTGGGCTGGATTACATGTTCCCACGCCGTATGCAGGCACTGGGCCAAACCCTGCCCCTGCTGCGTGCGCTGCAGGAGCGGGTGGCGAAGCGGCCGAACATTGCCGCCTACCTGGCCTCGGAACGACGGTTGCCGTTCAACACCAACGGCATCTTCCGCCACTACCCGGAACTGGATGGGGAGGGGTAGCGCCGGGCCATGCCCGGCGACCTCGCAGCCGAACGCCGGGCATGGCCCGGCGCTACCGATCACTGGGCCTTGTCACTCAGCGGCTTCACCGCCTGCTTCTGCAGCGACAGCAGGCCCAGCAGCACTGCCAGTGCCACGTAGGCGCCGGCGAACTGCCAGCTGATGATACGTGCCAGCCCTTCCAGCTCCCAAGGCAGGTAGATGCCACCACGCGGGTCCACCGAGTGGATCAGGCCGAACAGGGTCAGCACCGCGGCCACCAGCAGGAAACCGCAGGCCCGGCGCAGGCGGCCATCGACCATTGCCGCCACCGCCGAGATCCACAGCATCGAGGTGATGATGAAGCCATTGCCGAGGGTGAAGATCACCGCCAGTTCCGGCAGGCCGTGGCCGTCGAGCTTGGTCAGCAGCTGCGGCAGCTGGTCCGGCGCGATCCAGCCCGGCGCCTTGATCGCCAGCAGATAGGCCACCGACGGCAGGAAACCGAACACCATCGCACCGGTGTGGTGGCGCGGCGTGGCCTGGAACGCCTGGGTGGTGATGTCGATGGCCACGTACACGATGATCGGTGCCAGCACCGCCAGCGGCAGCCACTGCACCAGCCCGGAGATGATGCCGAGCATGCCGCCGATGCCGACGAACAGGCCGGTCAGCAGCGTGTAGCCGCTGCGAGCGCCCATGTGCTTGTAGGCCGGCTGGCCGATGTACGGCGTGGTCTGCGCGACGCCGCCACAGACACCGGCCACCAGCGTGGCCACCGCCTCCACCAGCAGGATGTCGCGGGTGCGATAATCATCGCCGGCTGCGCGTGCGCTTTCGGACACGTTGATGCCACCGACCACCATCAGCAGGCCGAACGGCAGCAGCAGCGGCAGGTAGGTCATCGCGGTAGGCAGGCCCTCGAGGAAGCCCAGCGTCGGCAGCGGCAGCACCACCTGCGGCGGCACCCACTCCGGCACGTGGAAGCCCGGTGCGCCCAGCCCGGCCAGGCCAAGGCCGTAATACAGCACGGTGCCGAACACGAAGGCCAACAGCACGCCCGGGCCACGCACCGGCAGCTTGCCCTTGGCGATCAGCACGTACAGCAGCAGGCCCAGCGTGGTGAAGCCGACCAGCGGCGAGCGCAGCGTTTCCAGCAACGGCAGCAGGCCCATCAGCACCAGCGCGATGCCGGCGATGGAGCCCAGCAGCGCGGCCCGCGGCAGCGCGCGGGTGACCGCTTCGCCGAAGAACGACAGCACGAACTTGAGCACGCCCATGATGACCAGCGCGGCCATGCCCAGCTGCCAGGTCGCGATACCCGCAGCATGCGGGTCCATGCCCTGCTGCTTGAAGGCGATGAAGGCCGGACCGAGCACCAGCAACGCCATGCCGATGCTGGTCGGTGCATCCAGGCCGAGCGGCATGGCGGTGACATCATCGCGGCCGGTACGCGCGGCCAGCCGGCGTGCCATCAGGGTGTACAGCAGGTTGCCGACCAGCACGCCGAAGGCGGTGCCGGGGAACATGCGGCCGAACACTACGTCGGCGGGGAACTGGAAGATCCCGACCAGGGCCATGGCGATGAAGCCGAGGATGGAGAGGTTGTCGACGACCAGGCCGAAGAAGCCGTTGAAGTCGCCGGCGACGAACCAGCGACGCGGTGCGGCGGAAGCGGGAGCGGACATGGAAGGGGCGGTGGGGGTGGGGACCGCCGATGGTAGGCCCAGCGGAGCCGGTGCGCCAATTCCGTCGTGGAATGATGGGTTCCAGCCAACGGCGGAGCCCCTCGTGGCTGGGGGTTGGTCGCGGACAGCGGGTTTATCGGAATGGGCCGTGCGGGGTGGCCTGCGCAGGACACGCCGTGAACCCGTCCCTGGGGGCTCGATGGCGCCATCCATGGCGCCAACGGTCCTGCGCAGCCCACCCCGCACAGCCCCTGACAGTTTCCTGCGCGTGCCAGCCACGGAAGAGAATCAAAAGATCAGAAGCAAAGGCAGGCGCTCGTTGTAGAGCCGAGCCCATGCCCGGCTGCTGTACGCGAAGCCTCTCAGCCGAGCATGGCTCGGCTCTACAGAAGATCATTTCGATCATTCCTGCGTTATCCACGCATGGCGTGGATCTACCGTGTCAACCAAGGTCGACACCTACCAACAGCAGCGATGATCTGTCGAAGGCGGGGTGGGTCCGGTTGCGGGGGTGTCCGCGGCATGGGCCCGAGGCATGCCTCGGGCGGGTTGGGCAGGACGCCCAACCCCGGTCTTGCCGTGTGCGCAGGACAGCGCACACGAGCAAGCCGCGGCCAAGCCCCCAAGGACGGGTTTACGGCGTCCCCCGCAACCGGACCCGGCCACTCCACGGAAACCCGTTTTTGAATTGGATATTGCTCTGGCCTCTGCGGGTGCAGGGCGCAGCCCTGCATCGACCAACCCCCTACTTCTTCAGGAAGTTGTCCACCAGCAGATGCTTCACGTCGTCGAAGCGGCCGTTCAACACCGCCTTGGCGGCATACAGCGCCGTACCGGCCACCTGCTTGGCCTCGATCTGCGGCGGCATCACCAGCTCGGCGCGGCTGGTGTGCACATCCAGCAGCGCCGGGCCGCGTTGGGCCAGGAAGTCCTGCACCGCTTCCTCCAGATCCTCGCTGCGGGTCACGGTGCGGCCGTGGAAGCCGATCACCTCGGCCAGGCGGCCGAAGTCCGGGTTCTTCAGGTCGGTGTAGTTATCCAGCAGGCCTTCCACCTTCTGCTCCAGCTCGACGAAATTCAGCGAGCTGTTGTTGAACACCACCACCTTGATCGGCAGATTCTCCTGCACAGCGGTCAGCAGATCGCCCAGCAGCATCGCCAGGCCACCGTCGCCGGACAACGAGATCACTTGCCGCCCCGGGAACGCCTTCTGCAGGCCCAGTGCCTGTGGCATCGCATTGGCCATCGTGCCGTGCAGCAGGCTGGTCAGCGTGCGGCGGCGGCCGTTGACGCGGATGTGGCGCAACACCCACACCATCGGCGAGCCTCCGTCGGCGGTGAACAGTGCATCATCGGTGGCGTACTTCGACAGCAGCGCGGTCAGGTGCTGCGGATGGATCAGCTCGCCCTCACCGGGCTGCTCTTCCTTCTCGCGCTTCTTCAGTGCCTTGTCACGGCGCTCGATGCACTCGTCCAGGAAACTGCTGTCCTCGCGCGGCGGCAGCATCGGCAGCAAGGCGTCCAGCGTCGGCGCGATATCACCGACCACGCCAAGGTTCACCGGATGGCGGCGACCGAGGTGGCTGCCATCGCGGTCGACCTGGATGATCGTGGCCTTGTCCGGGTAGAACTGGCCCCAGGCGAAGTCGGCGCCGAGCAGCAGCAGCGTGTCGCACTCCATCAGCGTGTGGAAGCCGGATTCGATGCCGAAGATGCCGGTCATGCCCATGTTGTACGGGTTGTCCGGCTCGACGAAATCCTTGGCGCGCGAGGTGTGCGCCACAGGCGCCTGCAACCTGCGCGCAAGTTCCAACAACTGCACATGCGCGCCCTGGCAACCGGCACCGGCATAGATGCCGATGCGCTTGCCCTGCCCCAGCAGCTCGGCAATGTGCTGCAGCTCGGTGTCGGACGGACGCAGCACCGGCTGGGTGTAGTGCACCGAGAACGGCACATCGTGCTTCACCTCGGTCTCGCTGATGTCAGCCGGCAGGATCACTACGGCGACGCCGCGACGGCTGATCGCGGCCTGGCAGGCCAGCGCCACCACGCGTCGCGCCTGTTCGGCACTGTGCACCTGCTCGCAGAACACCGTGCAGCTGCCATACACCGCCTTGAAATCCACTTCCTGCGGGAACTCCATGCCCAGCTCGCTGGTGACGATCTGGCTGGCGATCAGCACCATCGGCGCCCGGTTGCGGTTGCTTTCGAAGATACCGTTGATGAAGTGCAGGCCACCGGGCCCGCAGGAACCGGCGCAGGCGGTCAGTTCGCCACTTACCAGCGAATCGGCACCGGCGGCAAAGGCCGCCACTTCCTCATGGCGTACGTGCACCCAAGCGATCTCGCTGCCATGCATCGCATCGGTCACATGGTTGAGCGTATCGCCCACGATGCCGTAGCAACGGCGGACACCAGCCTGCTGCAGGGCGTCCACCACGATTTCGGCCACGCGCTTGCTCATCGGATACATCCTCGAACGGGGGAACGTTCGAGGCTAGACCTGATGAAGTGATGCTTCCGCAAAAAAAGGGGACGGAGGGAATTAAGTCGTTTGTGCCGTTAACGACTTAATTCCCTCCGTCCCCTTTTCTTAATCGTTGACGTTGATCCAACCTTCCACCGCGCCTTGCTTCGGGTTGCGGTAGCGCAGCTTCATCCAGCCATCCTGTTCATCCAGCATCTCCACACGGTCGCCTTGCACCAGATAACGCTTGGTGCTGGATGCACCGGGCCGGTCGAACAGGAACAGGCGCGCCGCCAGCACAGAGGCCTGCTGGCCACGCAGCGGTCCGTCGGCGGGTGCACCCAGGCCATCGGCGATGGCGCTCTCCAGCACACGACCAGTGGGATCATAGGTGCGCCAGACTGCCAACGGGCCCTGCTCGTCGGTCTGTTCCCATTGCAGCGCGGCGTTCAGCGTGTCGCCCAGCATCAGCACGCTCTCGCTGCGGTAGAGATAAAGCTTCGCACCTGCAAACCGGTACTGGTCGGCGTACCACATCGGGCCGCTGCGGCAGCTGCTGGTCAGGGTGCGGCTCAGACGATCGACAGTCAGCCCCATCAGGTCACCGCAGCTGTCCTTGCCGTGGGTGTCGGCCTGCAGCGCGCGGAACCCGGCACTGGACGGATCGAAGCGGTACACCGTCACCGCTTCGTTGACCATGCCCACCGAGGCGCGCGCGACCAATTCCGGGTAGCCATCGAAATCGACATCTTCAAGAGACCATCTCGAATTGCCGTCGGCATCGGCCGCGCCCTCAAGCGTCTGGCGCTTGCCTGACGGTGACATCTGCACGGCGATGCTGCCGTCCTGCTGGGGATCGGCGTGCGCCTGCACGTGAGCGGCGACCTGGAACCGTAGCGTCTCGCCGCCGTCCTCATTCGCCTCCGCCGTCGGCAGCCATAGGCCTGCCAGCAGCAGGCCCAACACGTAGTCCCTGTGTTTCATCGTCTATCCCTGTGGCGCCACGATGGCCCCTTCAGGTCAGAACGATACCTCGACCGGCTGCCGCGACCACAGCACCGACTGATGCTTGGTCTGCTGCTTCCACGCCAGGCGGATCGCTTCAATGTCAGCACGGCGCTGCGGGGTGTCCTCGTGCAGCACCACCAGCACCTTGGTGCGCAGGCGATTGGGCGAGGCATCGCCGCGGAACAGCCACTGGCCATAGGCATCGAACACGGTCAGGCCATCCGGGAAACGCGGGGTCACTTCTTTGTCCAGGAAAGCGCGCCACTGCGCCTCGCTGATGGTGTCGGCCTGCGGGCGGTTGCCGGCACCCTGCTCTTCACCCACGCCGAAGTACAGCTCGCTGCGCACCCAGCCGTGGCCGGCGGAGGGGCGGGCGGCATCGCCCTTCAGTTCGGCGGTGGTGGCCGTGGCATAGGCGCTGGGCGCCTGCGAGGACAGGCTGGCACAGCCGCTGGTGGCCAGCAGCACGGCGAAGACGAGGCCAAGGTGTTTCATCGGTACAGCTCCGGGGAAGGGGGACAGAGGCGAGCCGGCAGCGTACAGCGCCACTGGCCCGGCGTGCTGATGCCAGCAGGGCATCAGCTCATGCCGGGACGGCAGGGACTTGCATCGGCACCGGCCATCACGCGAAGATAATATATCGCTTCATCCGGATGGATGTAAGTGAAACTATCTACCCCTTCCCCGTCGTCGTTGTTGCTGGAGCCCCCATGTCCATCCGCCTGCCCGCGTCGCCGCTCGGCCTCGCCATCGCCCTCGCGCTTTCCTCCACCGCCGTCCCGGCTCTGGCCCAGGACGCTACCAACCTCGACACCGTGATCGTCACCGGCACCCGTGCCGCCGACCGCACCGTGCTCGAATCCACCTCGCCGGTGGATGTGCTCACCGCCGAGGACATCCGCAAGGCGGGCGTGGTCAACGGTGAGCTGGGCAGTGCGCTGCAGGCCCTGCTGCCGTCGTTCAACTTCCCGCGCCAGTCCAACTCCGGCGGCGCCGACCACGTGCGCGCCGCACAGCTGCGTGGCCTGTCGCCGGACCAGGTGCTGGTGCTGGTCAATGGCAAGCGCCGCCACCACACCGCGCTGGTCAACACCGACAGCAAGATCGGCAAGGGCACCACGCCGGTCGACTTCAATTCGATCCCGGTCAGCGCGATCAAGCGCATCGAAGTGCTGCGCGACGGCGCCGGTGCGCTGTACGGCTCCGATGCGGTGGCCGGCGTGATCAACGTGATCCTCGACAACGGCGGTGACGGCGGCGAGATCGAGGCCAGCTACGGTGCCCACCACACTGACCTCAAGCCGATCGGCCGCACCCTCACCGACGGCCAGACCGGCAACATCAGCGCCAAGGTCGGCACCTCGCTGGGCGAGGACGGCGGCTTCCTGCGTGTCGGCCTGGAGTACAAGCACCGCAACGGCACCAACCGCGCCGGCTTCGACCAGATTCCGCCGTGGGACCAGACGCCGGACAACCTGGCGCTGCAGGGCAAGCGCAACTATGTGCTGGGCGATGGCAAGAGCAAGGACATCAACCTGTGGCTGAACACCGAAATTCCGGTGGGCCAGACCTCGACGTTTTACGCGTTCGGCACCTTCAACCAGCGTGATACCGAAGGCGCGAACTACTTCCGCTATCCCGATGGCGATGCCAACTGGAAGCAGGTCTATCCGAACGGTTACCGGCCGATCTCCGAAGGCGAGAACCGAGACGTGCAGGCCGTGGCCGGCGTGCGCGGCCAGTGGGGTGAGTGGAGCTACGACGGCAGCCTGGATTACGGCCAGAACGACTTCACCTACCGCCTGCGTGATTCGCTCAACGCGTCGCTGGGCCCAACCAGCCCGACCCGCTTCAAGACCGCTGACTACAAGTACGCACAGACTGTGGGCAACCTCGATCTGAGCCGCGTGTTCACCCAGAGCGACAGCATCAGCCACACCCTGGGCCTGGGCGTGGAAGCGCGCCATGAGCGCTACCAGACCCGCCCGGGTGACCCGGCCAGCTACGCCGCAGGCCCCTACACCGATCGCCCGACCGGCTCGCAGGCCGGTGGCGGCCTGACCCCGCAGGATGCGGCCCGCCTGTCGCGCGATGTCGCCAGCGCCTACGCCAGCCTGTCCAGCCAGTTCGGCGAGAAGTTCTCCACCGATCTGGCCGCGCGCTACGAGCACAACGACGATTTCGGCGGTGAACTGACCGGCAAGCTCGGCCTGCGCTATAAATTCACCCCGGCGTTCGCGCTGCGTGGCGCCATCTCCAACAACTTCCGTGCGCCGTCACTGGCGCAGATCGGCTACGAATCCACCTCCACCGGCTACAACGCCGGCGGCCAGCTTGTGCAGGGCCGCCTGTTGTCGGTCAACAATCCGATCGCACGTGGCCTGGGTGCGCAGAATCTGAAGCCGGAAAAGTCGATCAACACCTCGCTGGGCTTCACCAGCCGCATCGGTGAGCACTTCGACCTGTCGCTGGACTTCTTCCAGATTGACATCGACGACCGCATCGCGCTGTCGGAAAGCATCACCGGCGCTGCACTGACCGACTACGTGGCGGCCAACTACGGGGTCACCGGCCTTCAGAGCGCCAGTTTCTTCGTCAACGCCGCCGATACCCGCACCCGCGGTGCCGAGCTGGTGAGCAACTGGCGGCAATCGCTGGGCGATGGCCAGCTGCTGCTGACCGGCACCTACGCGTACACCAAGACCACACTGAAGAACGTGCTGGCCACGCCGGCACAACTGCGTGCACTGAATCCGGACTACGTGCTGTTCGGTATCGAAGAGACCAATACCCTCACCGATGCCACGCCGCGCACCCGTGGCAGCTTCTCGGCCGCCTGGAGCAACGACCACTGGTCGCTGAGCACCCGCGTGAACCGCTATGGCAGCGCCACCCGCGTGTTCAACTTCGGTGACGGCTACATCCCGCGCCAGACCTACCAGGCCGAATGGCAGCTGGATGCCGAAGTCGAGTACCGCATCACCCCGCAGTGGAGCGTGGCCATCGGTGGCCAGAACCTGACCGACAACTACCCGGATCGATCCAACAGCGATATCCACTACTTCGGCAACCTGCCGTACGACGTGCTGTCGCCGATCGGCAGCAACGGCGCGTATTACTACGGCCGCGTCCGCTATACGTTCTGATTGCATTGGACCAATGACTCCCGGTGGGTGCGGACCGTTGGTCCGCACTGTCTGCGTTCCATGCAGGCTGCCCTTCGTGCCGACCAACGGTCGGCACCCACCGGAGGTGAACGCTCTGGGCGGGTGCGGACCGTTGGTCCGCACTGTCTGCGTTCCATGCAGGCTGCCCTTCGTGCCGACCAACGGTCGGCACCCACCGGAGGTGATCGCTCTGGGTGGGTGCGGACCGTTGGTCCGCACTGTCTGCGTTCCATGCAGGCTGCCCTTCGTGCCGACCAACGGTCGGCACCCACCGGAGTGATCGCTCTGGGTGGGTGCGGACCGTTGGTCCGCACTGTCTGCGTTCCATGCAGGCTGCCCTTCGTGCCGACCAACGGTCGGCACCCACCGGAGGTGATCGCTCTGGGCGGGTGCGGACCGTTGGTCCGCACGACACGGTAGTGCCGGCCGCTGGCCGGCAACCGCAGGGTGCATCCATGGACCATGACGTTGCCGGCCAGCGGCCGGCACTACCAGATCCGTAGCCTGCCCTCGACCCCACGTACACGCCCGCGCTGGCAAGCTGGGCGTCATGGCTGAACCGCTCCCCCTGCGTCCGCCACCTCCATTGCTGGACGATGCCTGCGCGTTGTTCCTCGATGTTGATGGCACCCTGATCGAATTCGCTGCACGCCCGGATGCCGTGCAGCTGCTGCCCGATGTGCGCGAAGCCATCGGCCGCATCAGCGACCGCCTGGAAGGTGCCGTGGCACTGGTCAGTGGCCGCCCGCTCGAGCAACTGGACCAGTTGTTCGCTCCGCTGCAGCTTCCCGCCGCCGGCCTGCATGGCCACGAACTGCGTGGCGAGGATGGTCGCGTGCTGCGCGACACGCATGATGACGACACCGCCGACTGGCTGCATGCGCTGCACCAGCAGGCAATGCGTTTCGCACATGGGCACCCCGGCGTGCTGGTGGAGGACAAGGGCGTCGGCCTGGCCCTGCACTGGCGCGGCGCACCGAACGCAGCGGCCGATGTGCGCGCCTTTGCCAACCGCCACCTGCGCGGTCGCAGCAGCCATCGCCTGCAACCCGGCGACCATGTGGTCGAGTTCGTGCCGGTCGGCTCCGACAAGGGGCGCGCGGTGCGACGGATGATGCAGTACCTGCCGTTCCGTGGCCGGCTGCCCGTGTTCATGGGGGACGACCTCACCGATGAGTTCGGCTTTGACGCCGCCAATGGCCAGCATGGCTGGAGTGTGCTGGTGGGTGAACGCGAACCCAGCGCGGCGGTGTTCGCACTGCCCGACATACGCAGCGTGCACGCCTGGCTGCGTGAGAATGCCTATTGACCCGGCCAACCCCCACGGCCGCAACCGAGATGTAGCACGTGATGACCCAACCCGATCTTGATCTGGGCGTGGTCGGCAACGGCAGCTTCGGCGCCCTGGTCGACAAACATGCCCGCGTTGTCTGGAGCTGCCTGCCCACCTTCGACGGCGACCCCACCTTCTGTGCCCTGCTCGGCCCCAACCAGCAGACCGGCGGCGACTTCGCCATCGAGCTGGAGGATTTCAGCAGCAGCGAGCAGGAATACCTGACCAACACCGCGATCCTGCGCACCGTGCTGCACGACAGCCACGGCGGCTCGCTGGAAATTCTCGACTTCGCTCCGCGCTGGCGCCAGAACGATCGCTTCTACCGCCCGGTGAGCCTGATCCGCCAGGTGCGTCCACTGGCGGGCAGCCCGCGCATCACCGTACGCGCGCGGCCGCTGGCCGACTGGGGCGCACGCGTACCCGAGTCCACCTGGGGCAGCAACCACGTGCGCTGGATCCTGCCCGAACACGTACTGCGGCTGACCACCGACGTGCCGGTGCGCCTGGTGCGCGACGGCCTGCCCTTCGTGCTCAACCATCCGGTCCACCTGATCCTGGGCGTGGACGAATCGCTCGACCGCTCGATCAGCGGCTACGTGCAGGACGCCTTCCAGCGCACCCGCGACTACTGGCGCGAATGGGTGCGCTACCTGTCCATTCCGCTGGAATGGCAGGACGCGGTGATCCGCAGTGCGATCACCCTCAAGCTGTGCCAGTACGAGGACAGCGGCGCGATCATCGCGGCGATGACCACCTCCATTCCCGAAGCGCCCGGCAGCGTGCGCAACTGGGACTACCGTTACTGCTGGCTGCGCGATGCCGCGTTCGTGGTGCGTGCGCTGAACCGCCTCGGCGCGACGCGCACGATGGAACAGTTCCTCGGCTACATCTTCAACCTGGCCAGCAACGACGGCACCCTGCAGCCGCTGTATGGCATCGGCTTCGAAGCCAAGCTGGACGAGGACGAAGTGCCCAGCCTGTCCGGTTACCGCGGCATGGGGCCGGTGCGCCGCGGCAACCTGGCCTGGGTGCAGCGCCAGCACGATGTCTATGGCAGCGTGGTACTGGCCTCCACCCAGCTGTTCTTCGATCGTCGCCTGCAGGATCCCGGCGACGCGCACACCTTCGCGCGGCTGGAACCACTCGGCGAGCAGGCCTTCGCCCTGCATGACGTACCGGATGCCGGCCTGTGGGAGTTCCGCGGCCGCACCGAAGTACATACCTACACCAGCGCGATGTGCTGGGCCGCCTGCGACCGCCTGTGCAAGATCGCCGTGCGCCTGAAGCGCGATGACCGCGCACGCTACTGGCGCGAGCGCGCCGACACCATCCACGCCCGCATCATGGCTGAGGCCTGGAGCGAAGAACGGGGCCACTTCACCGATACTTTCGGTGGTCACCGCCTGGATGCGTCGTTGCTGTTGCTGGCCGACATCGGCTTCATCGACGCGATGGACGCCCGCTTCGTCGCCACCGTCGAGGCCATCGGCCGTGACCTCAAGCATGGCAACTCGCTGTACCGCTATGTCGCCCCGGATGACTTCGGTGAACCGGAAACCAGCTTCACCATCTGCACGTTCTGGTACATCGACGCGCTGGCCGCGATTGGCCGCATGGAAGAAGCGCGCGAGATGTTCGAGCTGCTGTTGAAGCAGCGCAATCATCTGGGCCTGCTGTCGGAGGACCTGGCCTTCGACAGCGGCGAGGCCTGGGGCAATTTCCCGCAGACCTATTCGCACGTCGGCCTGATCACCGCCGCGATGCGCCTGTCGCGGTCGTGGCAGGAGGCATCGTGAGTCGTCTTGTGGTGGTTTCAAACCGCGTGGCCGTGCCGGGCGAGAACCGCGCCGGCGGCCTGGCGGTGGGCCTGCTGGCCGCGTTGAAGGAACGCGGCGGCATGTGGTTCGGCTGGAGTGGCAAGAGCGTGCGTGATGGCAGTGGCACGCTGCACCGGCAGAAGGACGGCGACATCGAGTTCGTCACCCTGGACCTGAGCAAGCGCGAGGTCGATGGCTACTACAACGGCTTCGCCAACCGCACGCTGTGGCCGCTGCTGCATTTCCGCCTGGACCTGGTCGATTACGATCGCGGCACCCGCGAGACCTACCACAAGGTCAACGCGCTGTTCGCCGACAAGCTCGCACCGCTGCTGCGCGAGGACGACATCGTCTGGATCCACGACTACCACCTGATTCCGCTGGGCGCGATGCTGCGCGAACGGGGCATCGGCTGCCGCATCGGTTTCTTCCTGCACATCCCGATGCCCTCGGCCGACCTGCTGCAGGCGATGCCGGACCATCTGCGGTTGTTCTCGGCGCTGTATGCCTACGATCTGGTCGGCTTCCAGACCCAGCGTGACGCCGACCGTTTCCAGACCTACCTGCGCCTGTTCGGTGGCGGCAAGGTACTCGAGAACGGCGAACTGGAAGCACCGGGGGGACGCCGCTTCCGCGCGGCCGCCTTCCCGATCGGCATCGATACCGAACTGATCGCCCGCCAGGCTGGCACCGCCGCCACCAAGGCAGCGGTGAAGAACCTGCGCGGCAGCCTGCGCGACCGCCAGCTGGCGATCGGCGTGGACCGCCTGGACTATTCCAAGGGCCTGCCCGAGCGCTTCCTCGGCTTCGAGCGCTACCTGGAACGGCATCCGGACCAGCACGGCTCGCTGACCTACCTGCAGATCGCCCCGGTCTCGCGCGGCGATGTCACCGAGTACCGCCAGCTGCGCAGCCAGCTGGAACAGATCGCCGGGCACATCAATGGCGGCCACGCCGCACCCGACTGGACCCCGCTGCGCTACGTCAACCAGAACTTCACCCATGCCACGTTGACCGGCTTCTACCGCGCTGCGGCGGTGGGCCTGGTCACCCCGCTGCGCGATGGCATGAACCTGGTGGCCAAGGAGTACGTGGCCTCGCAGGATCCGGAAGATCCCGGCGTACTGGTGCTGTCGCTGCTGGCCGGTGCCGCCGACGAACTCAAGCAGGCGTTGCTGGTGAACCCGCATGACCTGGACGGCGTCGCCGATGCCATCGCCACCGCAGCAACGATGTCACTGCACCGGCGCAAGGAGCGCTGGCACGCAATGATGGAGCACCTGCGCACCTACGACATCAATCATTGGCGCCGCAGCTACCTGGACGCGCTGGAAGGCTGAGGGAAAAAGGGGACGGAGGGGATTAAGTCGTTTGTGCACAAACGACTTAATCCCCTCCGTCCCCTTTTTTCTTCAATCCAGGAACCGCGCGGCCTGCTCCGGTGCCGGCAGATAGCAGGCGTCATGCCGCCCGAACCAGCGATAGCGGTTGCGGGCCAGCGCGCGGTACGCCGCGTCGCGCCAACTGCGCGGCAGCACGCGCAATGCACCGGTCAGGCGCCAGCCACCGCCCATTCCTGACAGCACGCGCAGGATCGCATCGGTATCGGTCCAGGCGCCCTGTTCGTCCAGCAACAGGAACGACATCGGGTCCTGCGGGTCCAACCCGTGCGAACGCAGCAGCGCACTGCCCCGCTCGCCCTGCATTGCCGCGAAGCGATAGCGTTCCTTGCGATCAAAGCGCAGCAGGAAGCGCACCCAGCGGTTGCACAGTGCGCAGACACCATCGAACACGATCACCGCGCCGCCCGCTTCGGTGGCGGCTTCACTGCGGTTCGAGCCAGCCTTCATAGCGGATCAGGGCTCCTGCCCAGGGCAAGGTCACATCGACCAGGAAAGTGTAGCGCTGGTCATCCCAGGCCTCGCGGCAACGTACGCCACCAAACCAGCGCGTCGGCAGCGGCAGCAGGCCAAATGCCCAGACCCGCCGCACCGACCAGTCGATGCCACCGTCGCGGGCCTGCAGGTCGAATTCAAAACGCACCGCACCCAACTGCTCGCGCAGATACCCTTCGTGCACCCACAGCCTCGATACCATCGGCCAGCGGCCGAAGCGTCGTGCCCAGCGTTCCCCCTGCCCGTATGCGCTGAACGCCACCTCGGTCGGCAACGCCTCGCCATCCCTTGGCAGCCGCGCCAACGCAGCCAGCAGCGGCACCAGCCAGTGCCGGCCGCGCTCGATTCGCGCCTGCCCCACGTAGCGGCAGGGCAGCGGCGCGGCATGCAGTGCCTGCACCGGTGCGGCCAGGGTGGCGAAGGCCGGCCCCAGCACGCGCGCGAACAGCGGCACGCTCAGGGCGCGATCCAGGCCAGGGTTGCCATGCGTCCGGTACGACGGTCGCGCCGGTGCGAATACAGGTCCGGATCGGCCATGGTCGACACCGTGCCGCCGTGAATCTGCGCCGGGTCCATCCCCGCCGCCTGCAGGCGCTGACGGGCCAGGGCGAACAGGTCAACCTTCCAGTGCCCAGCTCGGGTTGCCACGAAGGCGGCCTCGGCAGCCGGATCGTGACCGACGAAGGCGTGATAGACCTCCTCGCCGATCTCGTAGTCGGCCGGTCCGGCCGCCGGGCCCAGCCACGCGCGCAGCTGCGTCGGCGGGGTGTGCATGGCGGCCACGGTGGCCTCCAGCATGCCGTCGGCCAACCCACGCCAACCGGCGTGCGCAGCGCCCACCTCGCTGCCATCGACGGCGGCGAACACCACCGGCAGGCAGTCAGCGGTCAGGATCGCCAGCACCACACCCGGCACCGAGGTCACCGCGGCGTCGGCGACCGGTTCGCTGGCACCGGCCACTGGCGGCGCGTTGAAGCGCAGTACGGTGCTGCTGTGCACTTGGCGCAGCCAATGCGGTGCCGACGGCAGCGCCAGCCCCTGCTGCAGCAGCTGGCGGTTGTGTTCGACGTTGGCCGGGGTGTCACCATCGGCCGCGTGGCGGTTGCCCAGGTTGAACTGCGCGAACGGCGCCGGCGAGATGCCGGCACCATGCCGCCGCGTGGTCAGCGCGTGGACGCCCGCAGGCGCCGGCCAGTCCGCCTGCAGCAACGGCAGCGCGGCAGCCATCACCAGCGGTCCCGCTCGCGTGCGGCGAAGGCGTCACTGTCTTCGCGCAGCACCTTCAGCAGGTGCAGCATGTCGGCCGGCACCGGCGCGGTGTTGCGCACCGTCTCACCGGTGATCGGGTGCACGAACTCCAGCGTCTCGGCATGCAGCGCCTGGCGCTTGAAGCCGCGCAGCGCGGCTACCAGCTCGTCGCTGGCGCCCTTGGGCAGCTTCAGCGCGCCGCCATACAGCGGATCGCCCACGATCGGGTGACGGATGTGCGCCATGTGCACGCGGATCTGGTGGGTACGACCGGTTTCCAAACGGCATTCCAGTGCGGTATGTGCACGGAAGCGCTCGCGCAGGCGGTAATGGGTCACCGCTTCCTTGCCATCCTCGCGCACGCCCATCTTCAGGCGGTCGCGCGGGTGGCGGTCGATCGGCGCATCGGCAGTGCCGCCGGCCACCAGTGCGCCCATCACGATGGCCAGGTACTGGCGGTGCACGTCGCGTGCGGCCAGCTGCTCGACCAGCGCGGTCTGCGCCTCCAGGGTCTTGGCCACCACCATCACGCCGCTGGTGTCTTTGTCCAGGCGATGCACGATGCCGGCGCGCGGCAGCACCGCCACCGACGGGTCGCGGAACAGCAGGGCGTTGACCAGGGTACCGCTGTGGTTGCCGGCGCCGGGGTGCACCACCAGGCCGACCGGCTTGTTGATCACCAGCAGGTACTCGTCCTCGAACAGCACGTCCAGCGGGATGTCCTCCGGCTGGGCGTCGGTCTGGGTTTCCAGCACCACGGTGAGGGTGACCACCTCGCCGCCGCGCAGCGGATCGCGCGGGCGGGCCTGGGCGCCGTCCAGCAGGACATCGCCGTTCTTGATCCACTCGGTCAGGCGCGAACGCGAGTATTCGGGGAACAATTCGGCCACGACCGCGTCGAAACGGCGGCCGGCAGAGGTGTCGGGGACGATGGCCTGGCGGGCCGATTCAGAGGGTTGTTCAGACATGGCAGGGGGCATTCTTTGAAATTTTGGGGTCCCGGCGGCCGGTTTCAGTCGCTGGACAGGACACTAGGCTATCATCGACCCTTCGTATTCCAGCCGCGTCCCGCCTCGACCTCATGATCCGACGCTCCGTCATGCTCTCTGCGCCCGTCCGCCTCACCGCCCTGTTGCTGGTGCTGGTCATCGCTGCCACCGGCTGCCACCGTGGTGCCAAGAAGGGCGATCGCCCCGATGAAGGGACGCCGGTCGAACAGTTGTACGAGAAGAGCCACAAGCTGATGCAGGGTGGCAACTGGAGCGGTGCTGAGTCCAGCTTCCGCCGCCTGGTGGCCCAGTATCCGTACGGCCCGTACACCGAACAGGCGATGATCGAAACCGCCTATGCCCAGTACAAGGCCGGCAAGCACGATGACGCGGTGTCCAGCATCGACCGCTTCATCCGTACCTATCCGACCCACCGCAACATCGCCTACCTGTACTACCTGCGCGGCCTGGCCAACTCCAACCGCAGTACGGTTTTCCTGCGCCACGTATGGTCGCTGGATGCAAGCCGCCGCGACCTGTCCACGCCGCACCAGGCGTACTCGGACTTCAACATCGTGGTCGACCGCTACCCGAACAGCCGCTACGCCGCCGATGCGCGCCAGCGCATGCTGGAGCTGCGTGACGTGTTCGCCCAGCATGAGCTGGACAACGCCCTGTACTACATGCGCCGTGGCGCCTGGGTCTCGGCCGCGGGCCGCGCCAACTACCTGCTGGAAACCTACCCGCAGAGCGCCTTCCAGTACGACGCCGTCGCCGTCCTGGCTGATTCCTACACCCACCTGGGCAACAAGACCCTGGCCGACGACGCCCGCCGCGTCCTGCAGCTGAACCAGCCGGACCACCCGTGGCTGGAAGGCAAGTGGCCGAAGTACCCGTGGATGATCCGCAAGCTGAACCCGTTCGCCGGCGAGAAGTCCGCCAGCACCGGCCAGCGCAACGCGCGACTGGAAAAGAAGTAAGAGAGGGCCCCGCAAGGGGCCCTTTCCTTTTGTAGAGTCGAGCCATGCTCGACTACTCTCCCAGCCCGCCTCCCCGCACCGGGACCGGCACCTAGGAATTCTCCGAATCCCCGGTGGATGCGACGCCGGTCCCATTCGGCGCGGGCAAGGCCCTCCACACTGCGGCGCAACGGCCATCCCGGCCGGCAAGGAGCGCCCCATGTCCCGACCGTCCCGCCATTTGCGGCCGCTGCCCGCCCTGATCGCCTGTGCCGTGCTGGCGCTGGCCGCTGGCCCGCTGGGCGCCAGCCCGGCCGCACCCGGCGACCTGCTCTCTGCGGCACCCTACCGCGCCAGCTGGGTGCCGTCCAAGGCCGCCCAGGCCTACAAGCTGCACTACCGCACCCCAGACCACCGTGGCCAGTTGGCCGAAGGCACCGGCCTGCTGTACCTGCCGGCCGGCGCGGCTCCGGTCGGTGGCTGGCCGGTGGTGTCGTGGGCACACGGCACCCAGGGCATCGCCGATCGCTGCGCCCCCTCCGTGTCCGGCCCCTACCAGCCTAAACGCGACGGGCGTTTCCTCGACCTGTTCCTGGCACAGGGCTATGCCGTGGTCGCCGCCGACTACCAGGGCCTCGGCAGCCCCGGTGACCACGCCTATCTGCACGTACGCACCGCCGCACGCAACGCCATCGATCTGGTCAAGGCCAGCCATCAGTACCTCGGCCGCACCACGCTGTCGCCGCGCTGGGTGTCGGTTGGTCATTCGCAGGGCGGTGCCGCCGCACTTGCTGCCGGCCACATCGCAGATGCTTACGGCGGACCATCACTGCGGTACCGAGGCAGCTTCACCACCGGCACGCCCACCGCCGTCGAACTGACCGCGCTGGTGATGAAGCCGGACAACCGCACCGCCAATCCCGGCGCACTCAACGCCTATCACGCCTATCTGCTGGATGGCCTGCTGCAGGTCGCCCCGCGGATCGACCGCGTGCTCAGCGATGAGGGGCGTACACGGGTCGCGCTGGCGCGCAGGCAATGCCTGGGCGAACTGGCCGCCACGCTGGAAGGCGCCGATACCGGCGCGATGTTCACCGCACCGCTGACCGACGTGGCGGGCATCTGGACGTTGCTGCACGACTACCTGGGCGTGCCGCGCCGCGGTTTCAGCCAGCCGCTGATGCTGGGCCATGGCAGCGAGGACCGCGACGTGCCGTACCTGACCACCCTGCTGTATGCCGCGGGGCTGGCCCTGCGTGGAGAGCCCGTGGCATTCCGGCGCTATCCGGTCGACCACCGCGGCACGCTGGATGCGGCGGCAGCCGATGGGCTGGCGTTCGTGCGTGCGCGGTTGGGGGACAGCCCGTTCGACGAAGCCACCGAAACCGCTGGCTTCGAACAGCTGCTCGACGAAGCCCGGTAGATCCATGCCATGCGTGGATACGCGGTGTGCGGGGTTGCCGGCCAGCGGCCGGCACTACCTGGTAGCGCCGGGCCATGCCCGGCGACCTGCCCTCAGCCCTTGTAGCCGTTGCTGATCGGGTAACGGCGCTCACGGCCGAACGCACGCCGCGAGACCTTCGGCCCCGGTGCGGCCTGGTGCCGCTTCCACTCACTGATGCGCACCAGGCGCAGCACGCGGTCGACCACGGCCGCGTCGTAACCGGCCGCAACGATCTCCGTGCGCGACTGCTCCTGGTCGATGTAGCGGTACAGGATGCCGTCCAGCACGTCATAGGCCGGCAGCGAATCCTGGTCCAGCTGGTTCTCGCGCAGCTCGGCCGACGGCGGGCGGCTGATCACGGCCGGCGGGATCACCGGCGCACCGCCCACGGTGTTGCGCCACTTCGACAGGCCGAACACCTCGGTCTTGTACAGGTCCTTCAACGGCGCGTAGCCACCGCACATGTCGCCGTAGATCGTGGCGTAACCCACCGCATACTCGCTCTTGTTGCCGGTGGTCAGCAGCAGTCCGCCGAACTTGTTGGCCAGCGCCATCAGGATCACGCCACGGCTGCGCGACTGCAGGTTTTCCTCGGTCACGTCCGGGGTGGTGCCTTCGAACATCGGCGCCAGCGATTCCATCAGGCCCTTGAATGCCGGCTCGATCGACACCGCTTCCAGCTTCACGCCCAGCGCCTGGCACTGTTCGGCGGCCAGGTCGTTGGACAGGCCAGCGGTATAGCGCGACGGCAGGCGCACCGCGGTGACGTTTTCGGCACCCATCGCGTCCACGGCCATCGCCAGCACGATCGCCGAGTCGATGCCGCCGGACAGGCCCAGCCACACCTTCTTGAAGCCGTTCTTGCGGCAGTAGTCCTGGATGCCCCGGGTCACTGCGCGCCACGCCAGCGCGTCCATACTCTCGTCGCCATCGTCCATCCACACGTGCGGCAGGAAGCGGCGGGTTTCACCGTCGTACTCCACCACCAGCCACTGGTCGACGAAGGCCGCTGCGGCCGGGTGCACGGTGCCGTCGCCATCGGCCACCACCGAGGCACCATCGAATACCAGCGCATCCTGGCCACCGACCACATTGAGATAGGCGATCGCCGCCCCGCTCTCGCGGGTACGCGCGGCCAGCACGGCGTCGCGCTGGGCGTGCTTGCCGCGCTCGTAGGGCGAAGCATTCGGCACCACCACCAGCTGCGCACCTTCGCGCACGGTGTCGGCCAGCGGCTCGGCGAACCACAGGTCCTCGCAGATCAGCAGGCCCACCGGAATGCCGTTGACCTCGAACACGCAGCTGCCGCCGTCCGGGTCGACATCGAAGTAGCGACGCTCGTCGAACACCGCGTAGTTGGGCAGCTCGCGCTTGCGGTAGGTCTGCTCGACCAAGCCATCGCGCAGCACGCTGGCGGCGTTGTAGACCACCGCACCAGCCGCCTGCGGCCAGCCGACCACGGCGGTGATGCCACGGCAGGCAGTCGCGATGCGGGTCATCGCCTGCTCGCACTCGTACAGGAAGCCGGGGCGCAGCAGCAGGTCCTCCGGCGGATAACCACTCACCGCCAGCTCGGGGAACATCACCAGCTCGGCGCCGTACTCGTCGCGCGCCTGGCCGATCATCTCGATGATGCGCTCGGTGTTGCCGGCGACATCGCCGACCGGGAAGTCGAACTGCGCCATCGCGATGCGGATCGAAGCCATGGGAATCCAGCCTGTGGTTGCAATGCGCTCATTGTAGCGCTGCGCGTTCGCCGGGCATGGCCCGGCGCTACCGTGTAGATCCGGCCAGGTAGCGCCGGGCCATGCCCGGCGGATGTTCGCGCGACGCCAGACGCAGAAAGGCCGCCCGGAGGCGGCCCTTCTGTTTCAAGCAGCCGGCCAGCGGCCGGCTCTACAGAATCGTCTGCCAGAGGCAGTCGATCTTATTTCACCAGCTTGGCGATGGCAGCACCCAGGTCGCCCGGCGAGCGGACGGTGACAACACCAGCGGCTTCCATGGCAGCGAACTTGCCTTCAGCAGTGCCCTTGCCGCCCGAGGCGATCGCACCGGCGTGGCCCATGCGCTTGCCGGCCGGAGCCGACGCACCGGCGATGAAACCGACAACCGGCTTCTTCACGAACTGCTTGATGTACTCGGCGCCGGCTTCTTCGGCGTCACCGCCGATTTCGCCGACCATGATGATGCCTTCGGTCTGCGGGTCTTCGTTGAACAGCTTCAGGCAGTCGACGAAGTTCAGGCCGTTGATCGGGTCACCACCGATGCCGATGCAGGTGGACTGGCCCAGGCCGACTTCGGTGGTCTGCTTGACCGCTTCATAGGTCAGGGTGCCCGAACGCGACACGATGCCGATCTTGCCCGGCTTGTGGATGTGGCCCGGCATGATGCCGATCTTGCACTCACCCGGGGTGATGACGCCCGGGCAGTTCGGCCCGATCAGCACGGTGTCCGGATGCGAACGGGTCAGCACGTTCTTGACGCGCAGCATGTCCAGCACCGGGATGCCTTCGGTGATGCAGACGATGACCTTGATGCCGGCAGCAGCGGCTTCCAGGATCGCGTCAGCCGCGTACGGCGGCGGCACGTAGATGACCGAAGCGTTGGCGCCGGTGCTCTGCACGGCGTCGGCAACGGTGTTGAAGACCGGCAGGTCGATGTGGGTGGTGCCACCCTTGCCCGGGGTCACGCCGCCAACAACCTGGGTGCCGTACTCGATCATCTGAGTGGCGTGGAAGGTGCCCTGCTGGCCGGTGAAGCCCTGCACGATCACCTTGGTGTTCTTGTTAATCAAAACAGACATGGGAATTCCTTGGTGTCGAATCAGGCAGCGTTCTTGACAGCTTCAACGATCTTCTTGGCGCCATCGTTGATGTTGTCAGCCGGGATGATGGCCATGCCGCTGTCACGCAGCAGCTGCTTGCCTTCTTCCACGTTGGTGCCTTCCAGGCGCACCACGACCGGAACCTTGACGCCCACTTCCTTCACGGCGGCGATGATGCCTTCGGCAATCATGTCGCAGCGGACGATGCCGCCGAAGATGTTGACGAAGATGCCTTCGACCTTGTCCGAGGACAGGATCAGCTTGAAGGCTTCGATGACGCGCTGCTTGTTGGCACCGCCGCCCACGTCCAGGAAGTTCGCCGGCTCGCCGCCGTTGAGCTTGATGACGTCCATGGTGGCCATGGCCAGGCCTGCGCCGTTGACCATGCAGCCGATGTTGCCGTCCATGGTGACGTAGTTGATGTCCAGCTCCGAAGCGATCACTTCGGTCGGATCTTCCTGGGTCTTGTCGCGCATGGCGACCAGGGCCTTCTGGCGGAACGCGGCGTTGTCGTCGCTGTCGAACTTGCCGTCCAGCGCGTACAGGTTGCCGTCGTCCAGGATGGCCAGCGGGTTGATTTCAACCAGCGCCAGGTCCTTTTCGTTGAACAGGCGGTACAGGTTCACCATGATGCTGGCGAACTGGCCGGCCTGCTTGGCGGTCAGGCCCAGCTTGAAGCCGAAATCACGGCCGTGGTAACCCTGCACGCCTTCGACGAAGTCGACGTTCAGCGAGTGGATCAGCTCCGGGGTTTCAGCAGCGACCTGCTCGATCTCCACGCCGCCTTCCGAAGAAGCGATGTAGGTGATGGTCTTGGTGCCACGGTCAACCAGCACCGACAGGTACAGTTCCTTGACGATCTCGCCAGCGGTGGTCACCAGCACCAGGTTGACCGGCAGTTCAACGCCAGCGGTCTGGTAGGTGGCCATCTTGGTGCCGAGCATCTTGGCCGCAGCGGCCTTCACGTCGTCGGTGGTCTTGCAGAACTTGACGCCGCCAGCCTTGCCGCGGCCGCCAGCGTGGATCTGCGCCTTGACCATCCAGGGGCCCTGGCCCAGGGAGTTGGCAGCGGCAACCGCTTCGTCCGGGGTCGCAGCGACCTTGCCGGCCGGGACCGGGATGCCGTACTCGGCAAGCAGTTGTTTTGACTGGTATTCGTGGAAATTCATGCGTCACCGTGGGAATAGGAACGACCGCACGCAATTCCTCAGGGCCCCGGCGGGGCGCCGGCATGGACCGCGGCGGGCCCACTATTGTGGCCGAGCCAGCGCCGGGGCGCAAAGAAGTCTGTACAAAACGCCAGACCCGGCCAGATTTCCACCATCATTCAGGCAGTTGCGCCCCGCCCGACGCTGGCCACCGGTATCCACAGCGGGCCAAATGCGCGATCCGGGTGACTCCGGCGGCGTCCTGTCGGGGGCCCTATACTGGTCGTATCGAGCAGACTCGACGCCACATCGACGCGACGTGCCGGCCGGCTTCAGGGGACGCCAGGCAGGCCCGCCGCAGATTCCAGACCCAGGCAGCCAGAAGGGGAGTTCCGGCGTGTCACCCAGTGCTTCATTGATCGACCGCATCGAATCGATTCCGCGGCGTGAGCTGTACTTCTTCGCGCTGTACCGGGTGCTGATCGCCGCGGTCATCGCCGGCCTGCTGTACAGCCCGTTGTCGGCCATGGTCGGCGAAGCCCATCACCCGCGACTGGCCGATACCGTCGCGGCCATCTACCTGCTGCTGTCGCTGCTGGCCCTGGCCATCGGCCGCAACGAACGCTGGCTGCGCCCGATCGTGGTCAGCGGCGTACTGGTGGACATCGTTGCCGCCACCCTGCTGTCGCATGCCCTGCCCGGTGCCAGTGCCGGCATCTCGATGTCGCTGCTGTTCAACATCGCCGCTGCCGCCACGCTGCTGCCACTGAGCTGGGGCCTGGGCCTGGCGATCGCCGCCAGCGTGGCCACCGGTACCGAATACCTCTGGAAAGTACTGGAAGGCGGCGACCCCACCCGCACCCTGGCCGAACTGGCGATGTTCGCCACCAGCTACCTGGCGCTGGCCTTCATCAGCTTCCAGGTGGGCAACCGCGCGCGCCGCAACCAGCAGCTGGCCAACCAGCGCGGCGATGAAGTAGCCAACCTGTTCCAGATCAACGAACTGATCATCCGCCGCATGCGTACCGGCGTGCTGGTGGTGGATGCCGACAGTCGCATCACCCTGGCCAACGAAGCCGCCTCGATGCTGCTGGGCGACAGCGATGGCAATGGTGAAAGCGGGCGCCTGGACCTGACCAGCGCCGCGCCGGAACTGGCCCGCCGCCTGCAGCGCTGGCGCAACGGCTGGGCGCAGGACGAGCTGCCGCTGCAGCTCAACCCCGACCAGCCCGAGGTACAACCGCGCTTTGCCCGCCTGCTGGCCGGCAGCGAACTGGCGCTGGTGTTCCTGGATGACTCCAGCGTGGTCTCGCGCCGCGCCGAATCGCTCACCCTGTCGGCGATGGGGCGGTTCTCGGCCAGCCTGGCGCACGAGATCCGCAACCCGCTGGCGGCGATCAACTACGCCGTGCAGTTGCTGGAGGAAGGCACCGGCTTCAACGAAAGCGACCGCCGCCTGCTGCAGATCATCCGCCAGCAATGCCAGCGCACCAACGGCATCGTCGAGAGCGTGCTGGGCCTGGCCCGGCGCGAGCGCGCCACCCCCGAGAACGTGGACCTGGCCGCGTTCGTGCGCCGCTTCGTGCTGGAGTACAAGCAGGGGCAGACGCTGGAGACCGACAGCATCGAGCCGATCATCAACGACAGTTCGGTGATGGCCCAGGTCGATGCGAAGCATCTCTACCAGGTGCTGACCGTGCTGGTGCACAACGCGCTGAAGTACGGCCGCATCGGCCAGCAGCCTGCACGCGTGCGGCTGCGCGTGGCGCAGCACGAGCGCAGCGCGGTGATCGACGTGATGGACCGTGGTCCGGGTATTCCAGAGAGCGTGGCCGCGCAGCTGTTCCGGCCGTTCTTCACCACCTCCGAGCATGGCACCGGCCTGGGCCTGTATATCGCCCGCGAACTGTGCCGGGCCAACCAGGCACGGCTGGACTACATTCCAGTGCCGGCCGGCGGCTCCTGCTTCCGCCTGGTGCTGCCCGGCCCGCACACGCTGTTGCCCACCTGATTCCGATTCTGTGCGTCAAACATTTGTCGCTTCCAGCCCCCTCGTTTATCTTTCACGCCCATGAACGAAACCCGCAGCGCCCTCGTCGTCGACGATGAACGCGACATCCGCGAACTGCTGGTACTGACCCTCGGCCGCATGGGGCTGCGTATCAGTACCGCCGCCAACCTGGCCGAAGCGCGCGAGCTGCTGGCCAGCAATCCGTACGACCTGTGCATCACCGACATGCGGCTGCCCGATGGCAACGGCATCGAGCTGGTCAGCGAGATCGCCCAGCACTACCCGCGCACGCCGGTGGCGATGATCACCGCCTTCGGCAGCATGGACCTGGCCGTGGAAGCACTGAAGGCCGGTGCCTTCGACTTCGTCAGCAAGCCGGTGGATATCGCCGTCCTGCGTGGACTGGTCAAGCATGCACTGGAACTCAACAACGCCGAACGCCCGCAGCCCGGGCCCAACGCCGAACAGGGCGCACGCCTGCTGGGCGCTTCGCCGGCCATGGACGTGCTGCGCACCACCATCGGCAAGGTCGCGCGCAGCCAGGCGCCGGTCTACATCCTGGGTGAGTCCGGCGTTGGCAAGGAACTGGTCGCACGCACCATCCACGCCCAGGGCGCGCGCGCGGCCGGACCGTTCATTCCGGTCAACTGCGGCGCCATTCCCGGCGAGCTGATGGAAAGCGAGTTCTTCGGCCATCGCAAGGGCAGCTTCAGCGGCGCCCATGCCGACAAGCCCGGCCTGTTCCAGGCCGCACACGGCGGCACCCTGTTCCTGGACGAAGTGGCCGAGCTGCCGCTGCAGATGCAGGTGAAACTGCTGCGCGCGATCCAGGAGAAGTCGGTGCGGCCGGTCGGTGCAGCCAACGAAGAACCGGTGGACGTGCGCATCCTCTCTGCCACCCACCGCGATCTGGCCGAACTGGTCGAGGACGGGCGTTTCCGCCACGACCTCTACTACCGCATCAACGTGATCGAACTGAGGGTGCCGCCGCTGCGCGAGCGCCGCCAGGACCTGCCGGAGCTGGCCGCGGCAGTGCTGGCACGACTGGCCCGCAGCCACGGCCGCGCCACCCCGCTGCTGGCGCCGTCGGCGCTGGAGGCACTGGCCCAGTACGCCTTCCCCGGCAACGTGCGCGAACTGGAGAACATCCTGGAACGGGCGCTGGCGCTGGCCGAGGAAGACTGCATCGGTGCAGACGACCTGCGCCTGCCGCAGCATGCTCCGCGCGTCCCCGGCGGTGCCGCTCCTGTCGAAGCCGTGGCCGACCTGCAGCCTGGCAGCGCTGCCCTGCCCTCGTACATCGAGCAGCTCGAGCGCAGCGCCATCCAGCGCGCGCTGGAAGAGAACCGCTGGAACAAGACCCGCACCGCCGCACAGCTGGGCATCACCTTCCGTGCGCTGCGCTACAAGCTGAAGAAGCTGGGGATGGAGTAAGGACCGGGTCGGATCCCTTTCCGCAGGAAAGGGCTCTGACCCGATGCGCGGCACCCCATCCACGCATGTCGTGGATCCACCTACCAACGTGGTAGGACCGGCCGCTGGCTGGCAACCTCACACATCCCGCATCCACGCATGGCGTGGATCTACTGTAGGGCCGAGCCCATGCTCGGCTGCTGTTCGGGCATTGAGCCGAGCATGGCTCGGCTCTACAGAAAGCCGCGCGGCATCAATCCTTGGTCACGCGATTGATCTCGGCCAGGCTGGTCACGCCTGCCGCCGCCTTCTTCAATGCCGACTGCCGCAGGTCATTCACCCCGATCTGCTGCGCTGCTTCCGCAATCTGCAGCGCGTTGCCGCCAGCCAGCACGATGGTGGCGATCTCATCAGTCATCGGCATCACCTGGTAGATACCGGTTCGGCCCTTGTAGCCCTCGGTGCACTCATCGCAGCCCACCGCCTCATACAGCTCGATGCCCGCGTCCAGCTGCGCCTGGGTAAAGCCCTCGGCCAGCAGCGCATGCTCCGGCAGGGTCGAGCGCCGCTTGCAGTTGCCGCACAGGCGGCGTGCCAGGCGCTGGGCGATCACCAGCGTCACCGAGCTGGTGATGTTGTACGGCGCGATGCCCATGTTCATCAAACGCGCGATGGTCTGCGGCGCGTCGTTGGTATGCAGCGTGGACAGCACCATGTGGCCGGTCTGCGCCGCCTTGATCGCGATCTCGGCCGTCTCCAGGTCGCGGATTTCGCCGACCATGATGATGTCCGGGTCCTGGCGCAGGAACGAGCGCAGCGCCGCAGCAAAGGTCATGCCGCGCTTGTTGTTCTGCTGCACCTGGTTGACGCCGGGCAAGCGGATTTCCACCGGGTCTTCGGCGGTGGAGATGTTGCGCGTCTCGTCGTTGAGGATGCCCAGCGCGGTATACAACGACACGGTCTTGCCCGAACCAGTCGGGCCGGTCACCAGCACCATGCCGTACGGCTTGTGGATGGCATCCTGGAACAGCTTCTGCTGGTCCGGCTCGTAGCCCAGCTTGTCGATGCCCAGCTTGGCCGCGCTGCCATCGAGGATACGCAGTACCACCTTCTCGCCAAACAGGGTCGGCAGCGTGCTGACGCGGAAGTCGATCTGCTTGCTCTTGGACAGGTTGAGCTTGATGCGCCCGTCCTGCGGCACGCGCTTCTCGGCGATATCCAGCTGCGCCATCACCTTCAGGCGCGCGGCGATGCGCTGATTCAACTTCACCGGCGCGCGCGCGACCATCTTCAGCAGGCCGTCGATGCGCAGGCGCACACGGTAATCGTCTTCGTAGGGCTCGAAATGGATGTCCGATGCACCCTTGCGGATCGCATCGACCAGCACCTTGTTGACGAACTTCACCACTGGGGTGTCGTCGCCCTTGGCGTCGATGCCGGAGTCGCCACTGCTGGTGCCGAGATCTTCGTCACCGGCCGCGACATCCAGGTTTCCCATGCCGTCGTCGTCACTGCCCAAGGCGTCGCCGATGGTGTCATGGCTGGCGTGCCACTGCTCCAGCGTGCGGCGGATCTGGTCCTCGTCGACCAGGATGGGCTCCACCACCAGGTTGGTGTGGAACTTGATTTCGTCCAGCGAGTGGGTCGGGTTGCTGGTGCCGACAAACAGCTTGCCACCCCGTTTGAACAACGGCAGCACGTTGTGCTTGCGCAGCAGCTCCTCGCTGACCAGGCTCATCGCATTCTGGCTGGCATCGAAGGTGGACACGTCAAACAGCGGCATGCCGAACTCGACCGCATTGGCGGCGGCCAGCTGCGAGGCATTGACCAGCTTGTTCTGCGCGAACCACGTGGGCAACGGCTGGCGGGCCGCGGCGGCCTTGGCCATGGCGTCGCGGGCGCTGGCCTCATCCAGGGCGCCGTCCTGGACCAGGCGACGGGCCAGGCCGGTGATGCCGACAAGGTTGGCGGTGGTTACGGCATTCATAGAAATCCTTGGCTCATGGGTCTGGCAGCGCCGGGCACCCTCCAAGGGCACGGCACCGGGCAGCAGAACCTGCCACGACCCAACGGCCAATGGCATCGCCAATCCATGAGCAACACTGCCTTGCCCGGCACTCCCAGCCCGGCAGACACGATCCTGACTCCCCCGGGGATGATAGCTCCGTCAAGGGTCGACCAACATCCCATCGGATCACATGTTTGGGATCCGTCGTGCCTGTACGTCCAGCAGGTCCTGCAAGGCCTCCCCCGCTCCGCTTCCACGGAGTTACCACCCCATTCATACATCGCAGCGGAGTAACATTGCACTGGGGAAAATGGGGACACACCTTGAATCAGCTCAGCATCATCCTGCCGGCCAAGAACGAAGCCGAAGGCCTTCTTCGCACGCTGCCGGCACTTCGTCAGCACTACCCGCATGCAGAGATCATCGTCGTCGACGATGGATCCACCGACGCGACGGCAATCATTGCCCGTGAACAGGGCGCTCAGGTCCTTTCCAGTCCCTACTCAATGGGCAATGGTGCCTCGATCAAGCGTGGCGCACGTGCCGCCAGCGGAGACATACTGGTGTTCATGGACGCGGACGGTCAACATGATCCGGCCCACATCCGCGCTTTGCTGGACAAGCTGGCCGAAGGCTACGACATGGTCGTTGGTGCACGCGACAGCAGCGGCCAGGCCAACGTTCATCGCGGCTTGGCCAATGGATTCTACAACTGGCTGGCCAGCCACATGACCGGCTTCAAAGTGATGGACCTCACCTCTGGCTTCCGCGCAGTCCGCGCAGGGCGCTTCCGTGAATTCCTACACCTTCTGCCGAACGGATTCAGCTACCCGACCACCAGCACCATGGCCTTCTTCCGAAGCGCCTATCCGGTCGCCTATGTGCCTATCCCGGTAGCAAAGCGCGTGGGCAATGGCAGTCACATCCGTCCGATCAAGGACGGCATCCGCTTCCTGCTCATCATCTTCAAGATCGCGACACTTTACTCTCCGCTGAAACTGTTCGCTCCGGTAGCACTGGCGTTCTTTATGCTTGGCCTTGGGTATTACGGATACACGTTCGCGACCATGCACCGATTCACCAACATGAGCACATTGCTGTTCAGTGCATCGGTGATCATCTTCCTGATCGGATTGGTGTCGGAGCAGATCACCGGCCTTACTTACCTCGCATCACGGAAGGACTCGCAGCCGTGACAGAGGCTGACGCACAGGCTGCAGATCTTCCGGGATTGCTGGTTGTTGCGTCTACCTATCCGCGCTGGGCGGGCGACCCCGAGCCTGGGTTTGTGCACGCTTTGAGCCAACGCCTGACTAGTGATTTCAAAGTCACAGTGCTATGCCCCCATGCCCCGGGCGCGGCCACGCGCGAGCAGCTCGATGGGGTTCAGGTCATTCGATATCGATACGCACCCGAGGCAATGGAACAGCTGGTCAATGGCGGAGGCATCACCTCCAACCTCCGCCGCCGCCCATGGACGTTGGTGCTGGTGCCAACCTTTCTTCTGGCCCAATGGTGGGCCATGCGACGCGAGCTGCAGCGCCATCGCCATAAGGTCCTGCATGTCCATTGGATCATCCCACAGGGACTTGCCAGCGCGCTGTTGCCGAAACGGCTCCGCCCTCCGATGTTGGTGACTTCCCACGGCGGCGATCTCTTTTCACTCCGTGGGCCATTGTTCCAGGCCATGAAGCGCTTTGCCCTCGCTCGGGCCCAGGCCGCCAGCGTCGTGAGTCATGCGATGGTGGCGCCATTTCGCACCCTGGCGGCCGACCTGCCGTTGGCAGTCTCGCCAATGGGAGTGGATCTTCAGCATCGTTTCATCCCCTCTTCGATGGAACGCGCGCGTGATGAACTTCTGTTCGTTGGGCGACTGGTAGAGAAGAAGGGCTTGACGTATCTGATTGATGCGTTGCCAGCGGTCCTGGCTCGACATCCCCGGGTCTCACTCACTGTCATCGGACATGGGCCTGAGCTTCAGGCATGCCAGTCCCAGGTGGAGGCGCTTGGGCTACAGCGCCATGTTCGCTTTCTCGGGGCAGTGTCGCAGGAAACGCTGCCGATGCACTATCAGCGTGCAATCGCTCTTGTCGCGCCCTTCATCGAAGCACGCAATGGTGATCAGGAAGGTCTTGGTCTGGTCTCGGTGGAAGCCCTGGGCTGCGGATGCCCGGTCGTCACAACCGACGTTGCTGCCGTGCGTGATGCATTCCCTTCCGGGCCGCCGCACTATCTGGCGCAACAGCGCTCTGCAGCAAGTCTCGCCGAGGTACTACTGGATCTTCTGGACGCGCCAGAAGATGCCCTAACCTGGGCCCATGAGCAACGCCAGGCGCTGGTGGACCGTTTCGACCATGCGAAGGTAGCCACCCGCTATGTGAAGCAACTGCAGACCATCATGGAGAAACCGGATGCTCGGTAGACTGCCGCGCCTGGGAAATCTGGCCAGGACCTCAATTCTGGTGATGTTCTGGCAAGGTATTCGGATCGTTTGCCTCGCCGCGTGGATAATCATCGGCGCGCGCGTATTGGGAGCGACAAACTACGGACTATTCTCCGGCACGGTAGGTACGGCATCGGCCCTTGCGGGCTTAGTCGGACTTGGTGGCGGTATGCTCATGTACCAGTACAGCGCTTCGGACCGCGCGCAGTTCCCTCGCTATTGGAAACAGTGCTTGTTCCTTTGCGTGCTGAGCGCACTCCCACTCTCCCTGCTTTTCTCGCTACTGACTGCAGGCCTACTGCCTTGGCACGCACTCGGCCTGATCGCGCTCTCGGAGATCATTGCATTCCCCTTCGTGACCAACGCGGCATTTGCTTTCTCTGCCAATGACCGACTGGGCTGGTCAGCCGCGCTACCCGCATTGAATGCAATCTTGAGGTTGGCCGCGATCTGCGTCTTCAGCCTGCTGCCACTGGATCATGATCTGACTGTCTACCTCATGCTGCACCTTGCTTCATCTGCATGCAGCGCGATGCTGGCACTGCTGCTGGTACGCAGACTGCTGCGGCCAGGCCCTGCGCACTTGCACATCGGGCGTAGTGACTTGTTGCATGGAACGGGGCATGCCGTTGCGTGGAGCTCTGCTGTCGGCGTCACCACCCTGGACAAATCCTTTGTTCTTCGCATCGGTGGCAGTGAGACAGCAGGCCTATACGCCGCCTGCTACCGCATCGCCGCCGTGGTGACCATGCCACTGGATGCAATGATCATGTCCGCCATGCCACGATTGTTCAGAGCGCAGCGCGATCTTGCTCAATACAGACGTCTTGTCATCTCGATGGTCATGACCGCTTTCGGCTACGGCATGCTCACTGGCCTGGTGTTGTGGTGGGCCGCAGTTCTGCTTCCCCGGCTACTGGGCGGCGAGTTCGCAGCTGCCATTTCGGGCCTGCGATGGATGGGATTATTCGTGCTTGGCTACAGCCTTCGCCAGATCGCCTGCCATGCATTGATTGGGCGGGGCTGGAAGATGCGTCGGTTCCTCATCGAAGCAGTCGGACTATTGATGATGGCAGGGATAGCATCGGCATGGATCCCCACTCATGGTTTACAGGGGGCTGTATGGATGATCATCGCATCCGAGGCACTAATGGCCATTATCGCTTGGATAACCCTTCTCTTCAGTTCCGTCGCCGCTGACGCCGCGCCAGGTTGAACTCGTCCAGATAGGCTTCGCACGCCGTTTCAATTGAGAACTCCATGCTGCGTTTGCGCAGCTCTTCAGGCGGCACCCAGTACTTTCCATCCAGTACCATCCGCATAGCCTGGGTCAACGCCGCAACGTCGCCAACAGGCACTAATTGACCATAGCGACCTTCGTCGAGCACTTCCGCAGGCCCATACGGGCAATCTGTGGCTATCACCTGGGTCGCACAGCACATCGCCTCTACCAGCACATTTCCAAATCCCTCATAGTCTGACGGAAGCACCAGCACGGTACTCCGAGCAATCCAGGGCAACACGTCCTCCACCCGACCAAGCATCGCACACTCGTTCTTCAGATCACTACTCGCTATCCACCCGGCGAGACGCTCTCCTTCCTTTCCCTGCCCCAGCACAAGCAAACGGGCCATGTGCGTTGTTCGAAGTTGGCGATAAGCGTCCCACAGCAGGTCCAATCGTTTTTCTGACGAAAGGCGCCCTGCATACACAAAAACGGGAATCCCGTCATTCGGGAACGGCCACGCGTGGCTTGGCAGGATAACGGGAGCATTGTCCTTGCGGGTCAAGGGATTGTGTATCACCCGGACGCACGAAGCGGCGAGCCCCAGCTCATGCTCTATATCCGCTGCCAAGGCAGCGGACACGGCAACCACCCCTTGAGCCCGCGGCACCACCATGCGCATGGCCTGACGAATCAACTCCAGTTTGCACCGGGCCAGCCCATGCGCCTTATGCCTTGGCGCGGACAAAGAAAGGTGCTGTGACACGACAATAGCAGTCGATGGATAGAGAAGTCGCCTCCAGAAGACAGCCCATACGGCGACATCGTTGGAGGTAGTAACCACAACCTGCGGCCGCTCGCGCCGAATGCGCCATGGAAGCTTAAGTAGTAGTTGCCAGGCGCCACGGGGAGCAATGAATTCAACTTCGCCACTGCCCCCCGGCCCACCCAGATCACGACCTGCAACGACGCGAGCCGTGTGCCCCAGCTCGTTGAAGCCGCGCGACAGATTCAGTTGCACGCGCTCCAGGCCACCCGGCTCCCATCGGCTTGCAATAAGCCAGATCATGTCCCTTCCACGCTCCGATTACATCCCGCGATACAAACAACATCCTGGTAGTCACGAAGGCACTGGATATCGATCCGGACCAAGCGTCCCTTCACTTCCAAGCGATAGAAGCGATACCCCAATGGCTCCAGCAATTCCAGGATCTCACGACTGTGGTATCCGGCTGCCAAACTGGAACGTTCCTGTACTTCGACCACAATCACCGGCGAGAAGCGCCGCAGGGTTTCGATGCCACCTCGCAGACAGGGCAGTTCACCGCCTTCGATGTCGATCTTCAACAGATCCAGTCGTGACAGGCCAATACGCTGGGCGAGTTCGTCCAATGTGGTGATGTCGACCATCCCAATGCATTGATCGACGCCCTCGATTCCATGCAGGCTCCCGAGCCCCTGGTGAGCCTCATTCACATCATGCTGCCCGCAGGATGCATAGATCGGCAGTCGACCAATCTCGGCAGCCAACCCTTGTCGGAAAATCTGCACGACAGAATGCAGTCCATTGCACTGAACGTTCAGCTGCAGCTCGTCAGCGATCCCGGAGACGGGTTCCAGGGCGACCACGCAGCCGTCCTGCCCAACACGATTGGCGCAGACCAAGGTGACCTCGCCGATGTTGGCACCCACATCGACCACGGTCATTCCGGGTTCCAGGATGCGATCCAGAAAGGAAACCAAGCGAAGATTGTAGTATCCCATCCAGAACATTCGCCGCTGCATGTGCTCGGCCAGATCCAGCGTCACGGTGAACCGACCATCGAAATCATCCACAACCTGCCGTCCGCGCGTATGACGGAACAGCCGCCGAAGCGCGCTCTGTGTCCATCCAGGCCTCTCGCCAAATCGCAGACCGTTTCCCACCCCTCGAAGTACTGATATCAGCCCCATCGCCAGCCCTTCATGGTGACTTTCTCCCTTCAACTGCCCATGATGATGCATTGCCCGCCAGAATAGTCATACAGGTCCATACATGCATGTCCTCATGCTCTGCAAGCGGCAGTACACCGGACAGGACCTTCTCGATGACCAGTATGGAAGATTGTATGAGCTGCCAGAAGGCCTAGCTCGCCTGAGCATCCAGATCAGCGGCATTGCCTTGAGCTATCGGCCTCGCCCGGCCGTAGAGCATCTGTCTTTGTGCGGCGTTCAATGGCAATCAATCAATGCCATTCCGAAGGGCCCCTTCCGCTTGCCGGGATACATCCAAGACGTTCATCAACGAAACCCGGTGGATATCGTGCTAGCGGCCTCGGATGCACCATGCTGCATCCTCGGCATGAAGATCGCAAAGCGACTCGCCGTACCTTGTGTGCTCGATCTTTATGACAATTACGAGAGCTTTGGCCTTACCCGTATCCCAGGACTAAAAGCAGCCTTCAGGAATGCATGCAGATCCGCCGATGGGATCAGTACTGTCACTCACGCACTAGCTGACCATGTCCGGGAAACCATTGACCCGCGGGGCCCGGTGCAGGTGATTGCCAATGCAGTGAGGACCGACATCTTCCACACCATGGACAAGCTGGATTGCCGGCGGAGCCTGGGACTGCCTACCACCTCGCGCTTGATCGGCTGTGCTGGCGCCATCGACCAAAGCCGTGGCATCTCCGATATGTTTCAGGCATTTCACCAACTGGCGGAGCGCGATGCCGATCTTCATTTGGTGATTGCTGGCCGCAGGAGCGGCACAGCAGCTCGTTTTAACCACCCTCGTCTGCTGGACCTGGGCATGCTGGACTGGCAACGTGTGCCGATACTGCTTAATGCATTGGATGTGGCCATCACCTGCAACCGCAGCTCATCCTTTGGACGCTACTGCTACCCGCTCAAGCTTGCCGAGAGCCTGGCATGTCGAATACCCGTGGTCACCGCCAACGTGGGCGACGCTGTTGCAATGGTCCAGAACGAGACCGCCTGTCTCTATACGCCCGGTGACGCAGAAGGGTTGGCCGCTGCAATCAGCGGCCAGCTATCCGCCCCCAAGCACCCTTCATTGACGGGGATAAGCGACTGGCAGGACCGGGCGGCGGTATTGGCTGACCTGCTGGAGTTGGCGGTCCAGTCCGCAGGTGTAACTCACTGAGGACGCTGTGCCTGTGTTTCATCGGAGTGCTCAACATCGATGCCCAGTCGCCTTGCCGTGTCCCGCGCAACGTTCGCCTGATGGGTGTGGCCCTGGCGCTCCAATTCGTCGATCACCTTCTGCGCATAACCCGGCCAGCCCACACTTTCCTCTACAGACTTGGCAAATGCCCAATCAGCTAGTCCCGGATTGCCGGCATGCGTCAATAGGTAGTCTCCAAACTGAGCGTAGCTGTTGGGCGGCAACGTTGCGCGCTCGAATAGCACGCCAAAGGCCTCCACCAAGCGGCCATCATCCAATTCAAAACCCTTGTAACGGCTGTTCATCAGTGAGAAAAGTGCCCCACTCACTTCGGGCGCGATGGGTTGGTGCTGCAACTTACCAATCAAACGCTGCCACCAAGCGTCCGGCACCAGGCGTCCAGCCTGGGTGGCAGCCAGGATCAGCCCCTGATCACTGATGACGGAACTTCCCGGCAGCGACGCAGAACGCTCAAACTCGCCGATAGCCAGATCGTTGAAAGGAGAGTCCGCATAACCATCCGACATCTCCAGATAGATCGCCCCTAGCTCGTTCGCAGCACGCGCCGAGCGTGGATTTTCCAGGGCCATGTCAGTGGCAAGCAGCAGTCTGTTGCCCCATACGCTCGAACGTATCAACGACGCACCGGACAGCAGCACGACAATTGCACTAACGGCAGCCCAACGGACCACTACCGATTCAATCCGGATGTGGACAGCTATCGCCACTATTGCCCAAAGAATACCCAGCAACGCAAGGTAATTCCGGTGTTCGAAAATCAGCTCGAGACCCACCACGTTACTGGTTAACATATGGGAGACGAAGAACCAGACAATACCCAAGCAGAACAGCGGGACCTTGCGCCGCAGTCCGAGGGCCACCAGCAGAAGCGCCAGCAGGGCCACACCCGACACCAGAGTGGAGACGGGATACAGCCAGCCGTGCGAGGGCTGAAAGTCGTCATAGTAGAACGTCAGCGCATTGGGCAGAGGCCAGAACACTTGGCCGAGGTACATGCACAAGATTCGCAACTGACTCAACAGGCGCTCATAGGTTCCGAAATCACGACCAAAATAGGTGTCGACCCAGTACGCCGGCGCAACCACGAACAAATAGCCCACCACGGCGGTGATCACGGCAACGATGCAGAGCAGCTTCCAGAAGCGCGCCACGCGTAGCGAGCGCGCCTGGAAAGCCAGCACTCCCCATTCCAGTAGGACGCCATAAGCAACCACTAGTACACCGGACTCCTTTGCAAGCACGCCAAGTAGTGCAAGGGGCAGGCATGCTACAAGCCATGGCCATGCGCATCCGCCCTGTATTTGACGCTCACGCGCCTGCAGGTAACACAGCAACGCTCCCAGCATGAAACTCGCCGCCAGCGTCTCCATCCGTTGCACGACGTACAGCACACTGGAAATCTGCAGGGGATGGACGGCCCAGATCAGCGCAACGAAAAAACTAATGCGCAGCGCCACGGCCGCCGGGACAACTCGCAGATGATTCAGGATCCGCCGTGTAAGAAGCAGCACAAGAACGACATTGATCAGATGGACGAGTAGTCCAACCAGTTTGTAAGCCCAAGGATCCAGCCCACTCCCAACGTAGTTCAGCGCGAAGCTGACCATCGACAGCGGCCGCGCGCCCAGCAAACCACCTGGATCGAACGATGTGGCTGCCCTCCAGAGCTCCGGCCAACCCAGCTTCTCCACATGAATGGCGCTGTTGTCAACAATCGTGCCGAAGTCATCAAAGATGAAGGGCCCCCTCAGCCCCGGCCAGAAAATGCCAGCCACCAGGACCAAGAGGACAGCCATCCATACGCGAGGCGAAGCGATCAGATCTTTCGCGCGCGATTCATTCAACACCATGGACATCAGTTGCAGTCACGAGGCCAGAGATAAGCAGGGATGTTCGCATCAACTTTGCACTGCCAATTGCCGGACATATTACGTGCAATCTGCACCGTCTTTCCGTTGACTAACGGATTGCCCTTAAGGCGACACTGGATACTTCCGGTTTCCGACGATTCCATGCTCATCACGCATCGCGCAGTACTGGACTGCAGACCAATATCTGCAAGCTGGAAGGTGGTAATGTTGTTGGCGAGAATCTGCGACTCGAACATCGTGCGCCCACCACTTACCTCAGCCAGACCCGCCGTCAGCTGCGATCTGGCCACGTACATCTGGTACATCGGCACGGCAATGGCCGCAAGCACCGCGATAGTCGCGACAACTATCATCATTTCAATCAACGTAAAACCACGCTTCCCACGCATGGCAACTCCCCTTCAACTCCGGTCATTACCCGAAATGGGCAACAAAAAAAGGGGGCGAAACCGCCCCCTTTCTTCAGACGGCTGCAGGGCAGCTATCAGCAGCCGGCCGGCTTGTAGGTGGCCAGATCCGCGTGTGCAGAGCAATTCCACGCGCCCGAGCCATTGCGGGTCAGCGTGATGGTCTTGCCCGCAACCTTCGGATTGCCCTTCAGGGTGCAGGTAATCGTCTGACCCGAGGCGGCGTTCCAGGCGCCAGTGGCAGCGATGGCGCAACGCGGGGTGCTGGTATTCAGACCGAGGTCAGCCGGAGCGGCCGAGCCAGTCTTGGTACCCGACTGGATACCTTCTTCGAAGGCGGTGACGCCGCCACGGATGTCGGCAAGGCCGGCAGTAACCTGCGACTTGGCAACATAGTTCTGGTAAGCAGGCAGCGCGATGGCGGCCAGAATGGCGATGATCGCAACAACGATCATCAGTTCGATAAGGGTGAAGCCCTTCTGGTTCTTCATTGGTACATCCCCAAGATAGTGGTGGTTGATTTCAGCGCCCAGGATCGAGCCAGCCTGCTAGCTGGTTGAGCGGGTCCTGCGCCCTGCGGGTGGATCAACGCAGGTTGCGTGCCAACTCTGGCACACCCCCCCCTGGATTTCCCCGGGCTCATGATGGCATCAATTTCGCGGATGGGAACCCCCCGGATGCGAATCTGCGACGGACGCGGCAATGTGACGCAGTGCGTCACCTTTGGTCGACCCCCGGCACGAAAGTGCATCGCAGGCCGTTCCCGAACTGCCCAGATGACCATGAACCCGCTACCATCAACAGCTAGACGCCCGCCCGGGGATGGCGGGTCTTGGGGAGCCAACATGTCTGTCAGTCGCAGTGCGATCAAGAAGGTACCCGTGGCACGCAGTACCACGGAGTTGCAACCGTTTGTCTGGGAGGGGACCGACAAGCGGGGCGTGAAGATGAAGGGCGAACAGGCCGCCAAGAACGCGAATCTGCTGCGGGCCGAACTGCGACGCCAAGGAATCAATCCTGGCACAGTGAAGCCTAAGCCAAAGCCCCTGTTTGGGGCAGCTGGCAGCAAGATTTCGGCGAAGGACATCGCGTTCTTCAGCCGCCAGATGGCGACAATGATGAAATCCGGCGTGCCCATTGTCGGCGCCCTGGACATCATCGCGAGCGGGCACAAGAACCCGCGCATGAAAAAGATGGTTGACTCCGTGCGTACCGACATCGAGGGCGGGTCCTCCTTGTATGAGGCTGTCAGCAAGCATCCGGTGCAGTTCGACGAGCTCTACCGCAACTTGGTGCGTGCAGGCGAGGGGGCGGGTGTACTTGAAACGGTGCTGGACACCGTCGCCACCTACAAAGAGAACATCGAATCCCTGAAAGGCAAGATTCGCAAAGCGCTCTTTTATCCCGTCATGGTCATGGCGGTAGCGCTCTTGGTCAGCAGCATTTTGCTCGTTTGGGTTGTTCCGCAATTCGAAGATGTGTTCAAGGGCTTCGGCGCCGAACTACCTGCCTTCACTCAGATGATTGTCAACCTATCCAGATTCATGGTGTCCTGGTGGTGGTTGATACTGATCGTTTTGGTAGGCGGCATTGTTGGGTTGATCGCCTCCTACAAGCGTTCTCCGAAGATGCAGCACTGCATGGATCGCCTGGTCCTGAGGGTGCCAGTCATCGGCCAGATCATGCACAACAGTGCCATTGCGCGCTTCGCCCGCACAACTGCAGTGACCTTCAAGGCAGGTGTGCCGCTTGTGGAAGCATTAGGCATCGTCGCTGGCGCCACGGGCAATACCGTTTACGAGGACGCCGTACTACGCATGCGGGACGACGTTTCGGTCGGCTATCCGGTCAACGTGTCCATGAAGCAGACCAACCTGTTCCCGCACATGGTCATCCAGATGACTGGCATCGGCGAAGAGGCCGGCGCGCTGGACGCCATGCTGTTCAAGGTGGCCGAGTACTATGAGCAGGAGGTCAACAATGCCGTTGATGCCCTGAGCAGCCTGCTGGAACCGATGATCATGGTATTCATTGGTACCATCGTCGGCGGCATGGTCATCGGCATGTACCTGCCGATCTTCAAGCTCGCTTCCGTCGTCGGATAACACATACATGGCTTTTCTCGACCAGCATCCCGGCCTCGGCTACCCCGCCGCGGCCGCCCTGGGACTGCTGCTGGGCAGTTTCCTCAACGTTGTCATCCTGCGGCTGCCCAAGCGGCTGGAGTGGCAGTGGAAGCGCGATGCGCGCGAAGTCCTGGAGGAGCCGGACTTCTATGAACCACCCCCTCCGGGGATCGTGGTCGAGCCGTCACACTGCCCGCACTGCAAGCACAAGCTGAGCTGGTACGAGAACATCCCCCTGTTCAGCTGGATCATCCAGGGCGGCAAGTGCCGGCACTGCAAGGCGCCGATCTCGCTGCAGTACCCGCTGGTGGAGGCGCTGACCTCGGTGCTGGTGCTGGCCTGCGTCTGGCAGTTCGGCTTCGGCTGGCAGGGCTTCGGCGCCATCGTGCTGACCTGTTTCCTGATCGCTCTGTCCGGTATTGACCTGCGCACGCAGCTGTTACCCGACCAGTTGACCCTGCCGCTGATGTGGCTGGGGCTGATAGGCAGCATTGACAACCTGTACATGCCGGCCAAGCCCGCTCTGGTGGGTGCGGCGGTGGGTTACCTGTCGCTGTGGACGGTGTGGTGGCTGTTCAAGCAGCTGACCGGCAAGGAAGGCATGGGCCATGGCGATTTCAAGCTGCTGGCCGCACTGGGCGCCTGGTGCGGGTTGAAGGGCATCCTGCCGATCATCCTGCTGTCGTCGGTGCTGGGCGCCATCATCGGCTCGATCTGGCTGTACAGCCGGGGCCGTGACCGTGCCACACCGATCCCGTTCGGCCCCTACCTGGCCATCGCCGGCTGGTTGTACTTCATGTGGGGCGCTCCCGTGGTGGAGCAGTACCTGCTGATGAGCGGGCTGCGCTGAGGGGAGTCCCCATGAGCCGCTATGTGGTGGGCCTGACCGGCGGCATCGCCTCCGGCAAGAGTGAAGTGACCCGGCGCTTCGAGGCGCTGGGGATCGTGGTGGCCGACGCCGATCTGGCCGCACGGGCCGTGGTCGCCGCCGGCAGCCCAGCCTTGGCCCGCATCGCCGAGCGTTTCGGCGCCGACATGCTGCTGGCCGATGGCGGCCTGGACCGGGCCCGGCTGCGCGCCCACGTGTTTGCCGACCCGGCCGAGCGGACGGCGTTGGAGGCCATCACCCACCCGGCCATCCGCCTGCTGATGCAGCAGCAGTGCGAGCAAGCTGAGAGCCCCTATGCGATTGCCGCGATTCCGCTGCTGACCGAGGTGGGTGGGCGGAAAGCCTACCCGTGGCTGGACCGGGTGTTGCTGGTGGATGCGCCCGAAGCCGTGCAGCATGCGCGGCTGATGCAGCGCGATGGCATTGATGCCGCGCTGGCCGACCGGATGATTGCTGCGCAGGCCAGCCGCGCGCAGCGGTTGGCGCTGGCCGATGACGTGGTGGTCAATGACGGGCAGCCGGAGGACCTGCAGGTGCAGGTGGAACAGCTGCATGCGCGGTATCTGGGGTTGGCCGGGGGGTGAGGCCTGGTTGCCGGCCAGCGGCCGGCACTACCGGAGTGCATCCACGCATGGCGTGGATCTACTGATTGGGCATCCATGCGCGAAGTGGATCTACTGTAGAGCCGAGCCCATGCTCGGCTCCGGGAGCCCAAGGCAGCCGAGCATGGGCTCGGCTCTACAACGGCGGCACCTACCGCTTACAACGGCTTCGGCGAGAACGTCAGGGTGGCGATCACGCCGCGTTCGCCGCCGGGGCGCACGCTCACCTGCCAGCCGTACAGATCGCACAGGCGGCTGACGATCGACAGGCCGATACCTCCGCCCTGCGAGTGGCCGGCATGGGTGCCGCGGTAGCCACGCTGGAACAGCTTGGCCGCGTCTTCCTCACTCAGGCCCGGGCCACTGTCGGTCACCGACACCGAATTGGTGCCGACGAACACGCGTACTTCGCCATCCTGCGAGTACTTCACCGCATTGCCGATCAGGTTGCCCAGCGCCACCGACAAGGCGGCTTCGGGTGCGTCGATGACCAGGTTGCGCTCGCCTTCCAGCAGCAGCTCCAGCGGCTTGCCGCCCAACTGCGCGCGATGCGCGTCCAGCAGCTGCTCGGCCACGCGGGCCACGTTGCTGGTGCCCTGCCCGCGCTCGTTGCGCGACAGCAGCAGCAGCGCGCCGATCAGGTCGCTGCACTGCTGTTCGGCGCGCTGGATGCGCTGCAGGCGCTGCAGTACCTTCTCGTCCAGGCCGGGCCGGGTCAGCAGCAGTTCGGTAGCGCCACGGATCACCGCCAGCGGCGTGCGCAGTTCGTGGCTGACGTCGGCGTTGAACTCACGGTCGCGCTGCACCACTTCGGTCAGCCGCGAGGAATAGTCGTCCAGCGCCTGTGCCAGCTGCCCCACTTCGTCGTCGGGGAAGCGTGGCGCCAGGGGTTCCGGGTCACTGGTGCCGCCGCGATAGGCACGCAGCCGCGCGGCCAGGTCCGACACCGGCTTCATCACCTTCGACGCCGACCACCAGCCCAGCACCAGCGACAGCACACTGAACACCAGCACCGACAGCACCAGCGCGCGGTTGAGCTGCTTGCCACCGCGCACGCTGTCGGTCATGTCATAGGCGAGGAAGAACCAGGCGTCAGGCGTCTTGCGTACCGCCAGCTTGTAGGAATACGCCTCGCCGTGCTCATCACCGCTGACGCTGTGGATGCCATCGGAGAAGCCGGCCCATTGCGCGCGCTCTTCGCGCACCCGGTCGAATTTGTCCTTGGAGTACGCGTACGCCTTGATCTGCAGCACGGGGGCATCCGGGTTGTGGCCCGGATGTTCGTAATAGCGCCGCGCGTACTCGTCGATGTTGCGGTTCATCAACTCTTCCACCAGCTGGTTTTCCACGCGAAGGCGGGCCCAGTTGGTGGCGAACGCGAACAGTGTTGTCAGGCAGAAGCCCAACAACACGAACGACACGATGATGCGGCTGCGCAGGCGCCGCCGATACGGCGTACGCCGGCGCTCCCCCTTGGCTGCCACGGAATCAGGCTTCCGGGGTGGCGATGCGGTATCCGATGCCATGGCGGGTCTGGATCAGCGGTACTTCAAACGGCTTGTCGACCACCGCACGCAGGCCATGGATATGCACGCGCAGCGAATCGGAGTCGGGCAGCTCCTCGCCCCACACGCGGGTTTCCAGCTCCTGGCGGGTCACCACGGCCGGGGCCGCTTCCATCAGCGCCTGCAGGATCTTCAGCGCGGTCGGGTTGAGCTGCAGCAGCTTGCCCTGGCGGCGCACTTCCAGCGTATCCAGGTTGTATTCCAGGTCGCCGGTTTCCAGCACGCGGGTCTGCACGCCCTTGCCGCGACGCGACAGGGCGTTCAGACGCACTTCCACTTCCTGCAGCGCGAACGGCTTGATCAGGTAGTCGTCGGCACCGGAATCGAAACCCGCCAGCTTGTTGTCCAGCGAATCGCGGGCGGTCAGCATCAGTACCGGGGTCTGCTTGCGCGCTTCATTGCGCAGCTTGCGGCACACTTCGATGCCGTCCATGCCTGGCAGGTTGAGATCCAGCACGATCGCGTCGAACTCGTGCACCACGGCCAGATGCAGGCCGGTGACCCCGTCAGCGGCGAAGTCCACCGTATGCCCGCGGTCCTCCAGGTAGTCGCCCAGGTTGGCCGCAATGTCGCTGTTGTCTTCGATTACCAGGATTCTCACTGTCACCTCTAATTGACTGTTCTGCCGGCGCGCATGACCTGGCCCATGTCCTGCTGTGCCCGTTCTTTCTGCCGGGCGCGTTCGGCAACGGTCATGCACTGCGTGGTGGTTCGGTTGGAACCAATGGGCTTTTCACGTTGGCATATTAGACGACTATCTTCACGCGCCTGTGTCAAAACTGTGTTCACGACCTGCTGATCGTTGAAGACCTGGGTTTGTACCGGTTCAGGCATGGCCTCACGCGTGGGGTACTGCTCGACCGCACCACGCATGCGCCCCAACGCCTCGCTGACGCGGGCACGCTCATCCTGCTTCAGTTCCGAATAGGTCTCGCCATCCTTGAGCTCCACCTCGATACGCGCGATCTGCTGCTGCAGCGGCTGCCCGGGCACGAAGATTTCCTTGCCCTTGGATGCCGATGCGGTACTGGCCAAGGCGAGTCCCGACACCAGGACGGCCGTCATCAAAGCCTGTTTCATGGCAAACAAATCCTTGTCTGTAGTGAATCCCGACTCTATTCGCACCGCCTTCACGCCAGCAAGTGCCAATCGGCCGGGTGGAAAGGGCCTTATCGCGAGCTGGCTGGATTGAAATTGTTGAAGGTGCGCTGGTCATTCAGAAGCGCCTTGCCCTTCTCTTCGATCCGGCGGCGCTCGGCCACGGTCAGGCAGCGGCTCTTGGGCATGTTGCTGCCGGTGCTGCGGGTGTGCTGGCAGATCTGCCGGCTGTCCTCGTGGGCGCGGGTGAGCAGGGTGTTGATCCGCTCCTGGTCATTGAAGACTTCGCCCTGCACCGGTGCCGGCAGCTCCTGCAGGCTCTGGTGGTCGCCCATCCGCGCGGTGATGCGGGCCAACGCCTCCCGCACCTGGACGCGATCGTCGGCGGAGATTTCGCTGTAATCGCCATCGTCCAGGGCCTTTTCGACCCGGCGCACCTGTTCGGCCACCGGCGACTGCCGGTCCATCTGTACCACCGATTTTTCCGGCTTGGCCGCAGCGGCCCCGGCCAGACCCAGCAACAACGCGATCATCGTGATGCGGTACATCGCCAGCCTCCGATCCATCCAGGAACGATGGGCGCACTGTACGGCCGTCACGCGGCCTCCACAAGGGGCCTTCGGCAGGCATAAAAAAGACCCAGGCGGTGCCCCCGCCTGGGTCTGAAGTTGTATCCCGATACCGATCCTGCTGAGAGGCAGAGCTGCGGTTCGCTGAAGGCTACGCCCGCCCCGATTAAAGGCGTGTTAAAGCCGGCCTCACTTGCCCATGAGAATCACAACCAACTGAAATATCAAGGTTTTCTCAGCTTCTCGACGTGTTCGATGATCCGCGTGGCCACGTCCACTCCGCAGGCGGCCTCGATCCCTTCCAGCCCGGGCGTCGAATTGATTTCCAGCACCAGCGGCCCGCGTGCGGAGCGGATCAGGTCCACCCCGCACACCGACAGGCCCAGTGCCTTGGCCGAGCGCACCGCCACCTGCTGCTCGGCGCGGCTGGCCTTGGCCGCCACGGCGGTCCCCCCGGCATGCAGGTTGGAACGGAAGTCGCCTTCCGGCGCCTGCCGCTGCATCGAGGCCACCACCTGGTCGCCCACCACGAAGCAGCGCAGGTCGGCGCCCTTGGCCTCGCCAATGAACTCCTGCATCAGGAAGTTGGCGTACAGCCCACGCAGGGCCTCGACGATGCCGCGCGAGGCGCTGGCCTTCTCGGTGAGGATCACGCCACGGCCCTGGGTACCCTCGTTGAGCTTCACCACGTGCGGCGGCGGGCCGAGCATGGACAGCAGGTCGACGGTGTCGTCGGGGTTGTCACCGAACACGGTGACCGGCATGTCGATGCCCTTGGCCGCCAGCAGTTGGTGCGCGCGCAGCTTGTCGCGCGAACGCAGGATCGCATCGGACGGATTGGGGGTACGCGCGCCCATCAGCTCGAACTGGCGCAGCACGGCGGTGCCATAGCGGGTGATCGAGGCGCCGATGCGCGGGATGACCATGTCCACGCCGGTCATCGGCCGGCCCTTGTAGTGCATCGAGAAGCCATCGGCGGCGATGCGCATGTAGCAGCGCAGCGGGTCGAGGATGCGTACGGTGTGGCCGCGCGCGCGCGCCGCCTCGACCAGCCGGCGGGTGGAATACAGGGTGCTGTTGCGGGACAGGATGGCGAGCTTCATCGCAGCGGGATCGGACGGCAGGCGCGCAGCATAGCGCGGGCGTGTGGCGGGTGGATGATGCCGTGCGGCGTGGCTTGGCCGGCAGCAGCCGGCACACTGCGCGGACCTGTTCAGTGCGCATGGAGCGGCCGATGACGATCACCGTGTTTCCGCGATTTTCCGAAGTGGACGTGCTTGGCCACGTCACCAACACCGCCCTGCCCGTCTGGTTCGAGGAGGGTCGCCAGGAGATCTTCCGCCACTTCAGCCAGGAGGCCAGCATGCGTGACCTGACGCTGATCCTGCGCCGCTACGAGATCGACTTCCTGCAGCAGATCCAGGCCGGCCATGAGGTGCGCATCGAGACCCGCATCGAGGCCATCGGCCGCTCCTCGCTGTCGATCGTGCAGCAGGCGTTCCAGTTCGAGGCCCTGGTGGCCAGCGGGCGCTGCGTGATGGTGCATTTCGACTACACAGCCAACGCCTCACGCGCCATTGATGCGGAGCAGCGTCGGGCGTTGTCGGGGCTATTTACCGAGGAGTATGCGCAGCTGATGCAAGCGGAAGGCACATGAGTCATCCGGAAATCCGATCATCCGCACTCAGTACTGCCCGCAGCCCATTTCTTCAGCTTTTCCAGCGCTTTCCCGGCCTGCATCCACGACGCATGCCGGAACCTCCTTGTTTGATTCGAAGCGGCCTAACCTGTGACTGACGGCCGCTGGTCCGCGCGGGGCAGGCGCAGCGAGAAGCGTCCATCGCGGACACGCACGGCCAGTCCGGTTTCCCGCCACTCCACCGGCAGTGCCAGTGCCGTGTGTGGCGTGGGGATGCGTGTGATCGCCTCGAACGTCCAGTGTTCCTCATAGGCTTCGCAGCGAAGCCTACCGTCATCACCGACCTCGATCACATCGATCCAGGCACCACTCCGGGCCTTGCCGCTGCCGCCCATCGCACGGCGGCCGATGGCCTGCCAACGCCCCTGCCAGTGGACGAGCCACACACCCTCGATGGGACGCAGATCCCCATCAAGTACGCTACCCGCCACCACCACGCATCGCCCTGACGGGCTGGCGATGACCGTCTCCAGATCGCAGGCGTGACGGTCACTGGCCTCGCCATCAAGGCAGAGGGCGTACGGGCAGACGCGGGTGAACAGGGTCGGATGCGCGGTCAGGCGCAGGTCGTCGGGAAGCAGCGGGATGGCCTGCAGAACCCGGCCATCAGGCAGGACATGCCGCAATGCCTGCGGCAACCCGGCGGCCAGTGCCGGGTGTTCCTGTTCCAGCCATAGACCCCGACAGGGGCGCAGCGTGGTCACTCGACTGGGAAGATCGCGCAGCCACATCGCGGCTTCTGCATCTCCGCCAAGCTGCCGGCGCTCGTGCAGTTCCTGCCAGAACAGGCTGGGAACAATCGTCAGCAGGTGCATCACCCTCTTGTCCGCTTCGTCGTAAACGATCACGGCCTCGCTGCGATCAATGTAGCCACTGGCCACACGCAGCGCGCTTCCTGCCAGCTCCTGCCACTCACCGCTGGCATCGTGGCTGCCGCTGGTCGATACGCCTTCAACGATGGCGCCATCGCGCAGCATCTGGGTGCTGTAGGCAGGCCCGCCCATACCCAGCTCGCCCCAGTCCAGCAGCACATCGTGCGTGGGCGGCCAAATGGCAAAGGGCAGCGTCGCCCGCGAGCGCAGCTGTGCGCCGCCTACGGCATCGCCAACCAGATCGAAGCGCTGCAGCACGCCGCCCAGGGCAAGGCATGCGGCCAGGCCAACGACCACGCCCAAGGGCGACCACCAGGCCACGCAGATGGCCACCCAGGCCAGGAACGGCAGCCATTGGGTGTATCGGCGGAGGGTGATGCGATCAACAATCATGCGGGTGTGGTGGCTGCCACTTCGCACCAGAACGCTGATTCAAGCGCCCGGCACTCCAGGCATTCCGCCGAATCGATTCTCTTCCTCGCTTCCCGGAAGGAGCATGAGAGGAAAGAGAACGAACACACCCAACGGAATGAATGCGATCACCACGTACCAGCCGGACTCGTCGATATCGTGCAATCGCCGAACGGCCAGGGCCAGCATCGGCGGGAGGAGGACGATGACGGCAAACATCGCCACTGCCAGTCCTGCGCCCTGCAGATGCTGGGACATTTCCCCATCGTAGAGATCGGTACCGATCAGCCAGGAGCTGGCATTCATCAGAATGTAGCCCAACCCCGCCACGAACCCGGCAAGCAGGGAATACGACCAGAATTCTGTCCGGTTGGATCGCCCTGAAAAATCAAGGCATCGCCTGATGGGCATAAGTGCAGCGATCATTCTCGCTCCGGGCAGCGGACGATGGGGACCAAAAGTTAACGATCTTTTAGCATCCCCAAGCCGAGCACCGACTGAATCTTCCCGCGCGACACAGCCTGGGAGACAGCGGGCGTTGCAAGAGAGGATTTCCCGCGCAAACCCCGCACCAAGGCCAGTACGGACATGGCCACTCGGTTCACGCATGCCTATGAGATGAGCGGTTCGGATATTGCCGAGCGTCAGCCTTGCGCTGACCGCTGGAGACATGGAGCGGGCGATGGGAATCGAACCCACGTCAGTAGCTTGGGAAGCTACAGCTCTACCATTGAGCTACGCCCGCATTGCGGGTGAAAGTCTATGCGGAGCGGCCGGTATTGCGCAATGGTGGCCTCTGCATCAGCGACGGGGTCAGAACCCTTTCCTTGCGGAAAGGGATCCGACCCCGCTCTGGATCAGAAGCTGCCGCTGACGGTGGCGAAGATCGAGGCATCACGGGCGCGCTTCTGCGCAGCCGTGGTGCTCAGGCCAACGTTGCCCTGCAGGCCGAACAGGTCCATACGCGCACCCAGCACGGCGGTGGCGTAGTTCTTGTCGAAGTCCAGGCCCGGCACGCGGTAGCTGCCCAGCTCCGGCAGCGTCTGCAGCCAGGCGCTGGCCTGCTTGGTGTCCTCGAACTCGTGGTCGTAGGTCACCTGCACGTACGGCTTGACGGTGCCGCCATCGAAGCGGGCCTGCCAGCCGATACGACCGACGGTGGAGTCGACGTTCTGGCGGTCGTAACCCAGGGCGGTGGCCAGCGTGCCCGCAGCGGCGCTTTCGCTGTAACCGTCGATCTTGACCTTCTGCCAGATCACCGCAGCGACCGGACCATGACGGAAGCCACCTTCGGTGCCGAACTCGTAACCGGCGTTCAGTGCGGCGGTCAGGTTGCTGCCATCCGGGGAACCACCGTGTTCGCGGGTGGCCGGGCCCAGCTGGACCTTGCGGTTCACGTCATACGACAACCAGGTGTAGCTGACCTGGCCGTTGACCCAGACGCGGTCGCCGTACCATGCCGCGAACAGGCCGGCGGTGGTGTCCTTCTGGGTGAAGTCACCACGGCTGTTGCCGAAGTCGGCATTCAGGCGGCCGAAACCGGCGAAGCCGCCGACCACCACGCCGTTGCGTGCCCAGTCGATACCGAACAGGCCGGCCGGAGCGAGGCCGTCATACAGGTCTGCGTGGTCATAGCGCTGCAGGTCGCCACGCACGCCACCCCACCACGACAGGCCATCAGCCGGACGGGCACCCAGGTGATTGCTGACCTGATCGGCACGCGAGCGGCCAATGGTCTGTGCCGAGTGGCTCAGCACCTGCTGCAGGCGCGGAGCCTCCAGCACCGAGACGGCGTACTGGCCCAGCAGCTGGTGGCCGGTAACGGTGGGATGCACGCCATCTGCGAACAGATAGGTCTGGTACGCATCGGGGCTGACGTAGGTGGTCGGGTTGCAGCCGATGATGCTGCCCGTGGTGTTGGCCGGGTTGATCTTGCAGGCGGTGCCGGTGACGTTGGTGAAGCCGTACATGCCCGGGTTGGCGGTCACTTCACGCAGGATGCTGAAGGTATCGAGCGGAATGAACTCGATGCCCGCCTGCTTCAGGCCGCCATACAGCGCCTTGTTGTAGCCGACCGACATGGCGGTGGCCGCCGCCGCGTTGGGGCCACGGAACTGCGGGGTGATGCCCACGTCCGGCAGGTTCGGCACCAGCACGTACTGGGCACCGGCCTGCTTCAGGGCGCCGACCAGCGCGATCTGGTCGGTGACTGCCGCGCCGATGATGCCCTGCACCTGGGCCGGCGGCGCACCCGCACCGGCAGCGCCGGCGGCGGCAAACAGGTCGTTTGCGCCACCCCAGACGGTATACAGGGCGTTGCGGTCAGCCTTGCCACCGTTTGCAGCCAGGTAGCGGGCCGCCTGCGACTTCAACGACGGGATCGCGCCGAGGGCACCGCTGCCTTCCACCGACACGCGGGCCCCGCCGACAGCGTAGTTGTCGCCGTTCTGGCCGTTGCCGTTGGGGTCCTTGTTAAGGCCGTAGTAGTTGGCGACCTGCTGCGACCACACCCAGCCCGGGTTGGTGGTGAACTGGCCGGAGAGCCCCTGCGTGGCCTCGGGCAGCAGCGGGCGGAAGTAACCGGCATCGGTCAGGCTGTCGCCGAAGAACACCGCCTTCGAATACGGGTTTTCGCCTGCCATGGCCGGAAGCGCGGCCAGCGCGATCGCGGCCGCCATCAGGGAGCGGATCGGGTGTTTGCTGAGCTGCATGAAGAAACTCCTGTGGGGTGAATAAGTGGGAACCCGGCGTACGTACGCCGGCGCACGGTGAATGGTTTCACCGCGCCGCCTTTTGCTCACGCTGCGCCGCCGCATGGATTGTCGCCTGAACGCCTGACAGCACGCTGTGCCGGAGCTGGCGCCCGGCGGAAGTTGCAAGCATTCCGATCCTGGCAGGCCATCAGCGACAATGGGCCGATGAACATCCAGCTCAATGGCGAACCGCGTACCCTGCCCGCTTCGGCGACCCTCCACGACCTGCTCGAGGCCGAGCAGCTGCTGCAGCGCCGGGTGGCGGTGGAGGTCAACGGCGAGATTGTCAGCCGCAGCCGCCACGGCGAGCATGTTCTGGCCGAAGGCGACGTGGTGGAGATCGTGCACGCGCTGGGTGGCGGCTGAAGCGACCGCGCTGCGCGCTCGCCGGGCATGGCCCGGCGCTACCACGCGCGCACCTCCTCGGTAACGCCGGGCCGTGCCCGGCGGTGCAATCGCGTGACCCCATCTTCAGGCGGATAAGCGATAATCGCGCCATGAACGTTCAAGTCTCCCCCGATTCGCTGGTGATCGCCGGCAAGACCTATGGCTCGCGGCTGCTCACCGGCACCGGCAAGTTCAAGGATCTGGAAGAAACCCGCCTGGCCACCGAGGCCGCTGGCGCCCAGATCGTCACCGTGGCCATCCGCCGCACCAACATCGGGCAGAACCCGGGCGAGCCGAACCTGCTCGACGTGCTGCCGCCGGAGCGTTTCACCATCCTGCCCAACACCGCCGGCTGCTACACCGCCGAGGATGCGGTGCGCACCTGCCGCCTGGCCCGCGAACTGCTGGACGGCCACAACCTGACCAAGCTGGAAGTGCTGGGCGACCAGAAGTCGCTGTACCCGGACGTGGTGCAGACCCTCAAGGCCGCCGAGCAGCTGGTCAAGGACGGTTTCGAGGTGATGGTCTACACCTCCGATGATCCGATCCTGGCCAAGCGCCTGGAAGAGATCGGCTGCGCTGCGGTGATGCCGCTGGCTGCACCGATCGGTTCGGGCCTGGGCATCCAGAACAAATACAACCTGCTGCAGATCATCGAAGACGCCAAGGTGCCGATCATCGTCGATGCCGGCGTCGGCACCGCTTCGGATGCGGCGATCGCGATGGAGCTGGGCTGTGATGGCGTGCTGATGAACACCGCCATTGCCGGTGCGCGCCACCCGGTGCTGATGGCCAGCGCCATGCGCAAGGCGGTCGAGGCCGGGCGCGAGGCGTTCCTGGCCGGGCGCATTCCGCGCAAGCGCTACGCCAGTGCGTCGTCCCCGATCGATGGGTTGATCGGCTGATGACCAATCCGTTCGACAGTGCCGGTTCCAAGGCCCCGCCCAAGCCCTTCACCGTCAGTGAAGGCCGCCGCGAAGTGCGCAGCTTCGTGCTGCGCCAGGGCCGCTTCACCCCCGCCCAGCAGCGCGCGTTCGACGAACGCTGGCCACGCTTCGGCATCGACTACAACGGCCAGCCGCGTGACCTGGACGCGACCTTCGGCCGTCCCGCGCACAAGGTGCTGGAAATTGGCTTCGGCAATGGCGCCGCCATGCGCTTCGCCGCCCAGCACGACCCGTCGCGCGACTACATCGGCATCGAAGTGCACGCCCCCGGCGTGGGCCGCCTGCTGAACGCGCTGGCCGACGACAACGCCGATCACGTGCGCCTGTACCACCACGATGCGGTGGAAGTGCTGCAGAACGAGATCGCCGATGGCGCGCTGGATGAAGTGCGCATCTACTTCCCGGATCCGTGGCACAAGAAGCGCCACAACAAGCGCCGCCTGCTGCAGCCGGCGTTCGCCGAACTGATCGTGCGCAAGCTGCGCCCGGGCGGCCGCCTGCACTGCGCCACCGACTGGGAAGACTACGCCGAGCAGATGTGGGACGTGCTCGACGCCACCGCCGGCCTGGTCAACCGCGCCGGCCCGCGTGGCAGCGTGCCTCGCCCCGACTGGCGGCCGCAGACCCACTTCGAGACCCGCGGCCAGAAGCTCGGCCATGGCGTCTGGGACCTGTTGTACGACCGCACCTGATGATCGCCTGAGGACGCTGCGCCCCACATGGATACCGCGCTGACGCTGACCACTGACATGAAGCTCGTGCTCGGGCTGGTCGGCTTCACGATGGCGATGTTCCTGTTCGAGCGCATCCGCGCCGACGTGGTTGCGCTGGTGGTGCTGGTGGTACTGGGCGTGACCGGCCTGATCGCGCCAGAGGAGATCTTCGGCGGTTTCTCCGGTAACGCGGTGATGAGCATCATCGCCACCACCATCCTCGGCGCAGGCCTGGACCGCACCGGGGCGTTGAACCGGCTCGCCGCCTGGCTGCTGCGCCGTGGCCACGGCGTGGAGCAGCGGTTGCTGATGATGACCACGGCCATCGCCGGCCTGAACTCGTCCTTCATGCAGAACCCGTCCGTGATGGCGCTGTACCTGCCGGTGGCCTCGCGGCTGGCGGCGCGCACGGGCCTGACCATGCAGCGGCTGCTGCTGCCGATTTCGGCGGCGATCGTGATGGGTGGCGCGCTGACCATGGTCGGCAACTCGCCACTGATCCTGCTGAACGATCTGCTGGCCTCGGCCAACAACAACCTGCCCTCGGGCCTGGCCACCATCGAACCACTGCGCATGTTCGCGCCGCTGCCGATCGGCGTGGCGCTGCTGATCGCTTCGCTGCTGTACTTCCGCTACTACGGCGACCGCAAGCTGGTGGAAGAGGAAAGCCTGGTCAACGACGGGGTCACTCCGGCGCGTACCGAAAGCTACTTCGCCAAGACCTACGGCATCGAAGGCGATGTGTTCGAGCTGGTGGTCAGTGCCGAAAGCCCGCTGGTCGGCATGACCCTGGGCGAGGCCGAGAACCTGCACGATGCACCGCTGCTGCTGGCGCTGAAAACCGGCAACGACACCCGCCTGGCGCCGCCGGCGGAAATGCGCATCTGGGTGGGCAGCGTGCTCGGCGCGATGGGCCCGCGCGAGCAGATCAACGACTTCGCGCAGAACCAGTTCCTGCGCATGTCTTCGCGGCTGAAGCATCTCGGCGACCTGTTCAACCCGAGCCGCGCCGGTATTTCCGAGGCGGTGGTGCCGCCAACCTCGAACGTGATCGGCAAGAGCGCGGCCGACCTGCGCCTGCGCAAGGAGCGCGGCATCAGCCTGCTGGCGATCAACCGCGACAAGCAGGTGATCCGCGAGGACGTGCGCGACGTGCAGCTGCGCGCCGGCGACATGCTGGTCTTCCACAGCATCTGGACCGACCTGGCGCAGGCCGCCCGCAGCCGCGACTTCGTGGTGGTGACCGACTACCCGACCGGCGAGCAGCGACCGCACAAGTTCAAGATCGCGATGGCGATCTTCGCCTTGACCATCCTGATCGCGCTGACCAGCAAGCTGCCGGTGGCACTGACCCTGATGACCGGCGTAGCCGGCATGCTGCTGACCGGCGTGCTGCGCATGGACGAGGCCTACGCCTCGATCAACTGGAAAACGGTGTTCATGATGGCCGGGCTGATCCCGCTCGGCTGGGCGATGGATTCCAGTGGCGCGGCGGCGTGGGTGGCCGGCCATACCATCGACAAGCTGCCCACTGGCATCCCGGTATGGGTGCTGGAAGTGGCGTTGGCACTGCTGACCACGGCGTTCTCGCTGGTGATCAGCCATGTAGGCGCGACCATCGTGATGGTGCCCATTGCGGTGAACCTGGCACTGGCGGCGGGCGGCAATCCGACGGCGTTCGCGCTGATCGTGGCGCTGTCGGCGTCCAACAATCTGATGACGGCCTCCAACCCGGTGATTTCGATGATCACCGGCCCGGCCAACTACACCCCGCGCGAGATGTGGCGGGTCGGCGGCCCGCTGTCGCTGATCTACACCTGCGTGGTGGTGCTGATGATCAACCTGATGTTCTGAGGGGATTGATCGGCAGGGCTGCGATAGGTGGGTGCGGACCGTTGGTCCGCACAGGGCTTGCCTGCAACGGAGCGTGCGGACCAACGGTCCGCACCTACCTCAAGCAACATCGCCCGGCCTCAAGCCAGGTAGACCTGCCCGTCGCGCACGTCCACCGGCACCGCGCGCAGGCGGTCGCCCTTGCAGGGACCGGCGATGCAGTCGCCGCTGTCCAGCGCGAACGAGGCGCCGTGGGCGGCGCACACCAGGTGGCCTTCGCGGCTCTTCAGGAACTGGCCCGGCGCCCAGTCCAAGCGGCGGCCGGCATGCGGGCAGATGTTCAGGAATGCCCGCACCTGCGCACCGTCGCGGTACAACACCAGCGACTCGGCATCGCCATCGACCACCGCTTCGACCTCAGCAAACGCGCCATCGGCAATGGCATCAAGGGCGATCAGGGCAGCAGCGGCAGTCATGGCGAAGGCTCGGACAGTAAACGCGCATTGTCGCACGCCCACTCAGGTGACTGGCTGCAACATGAACACAAGTCATTGATTCGTAATAAGCACAGGCTATATTTAACGAGTTTTTCACTCAATGACAGTGGCACGTCCCGATACTCTGGTTTCGCTGATCCCAGCCTATCGAGCCGCCATGTTCAATCGCGCATCCGCCTTCAACCAGTTCCGCACCCTGTTCGCGCCGCGCAAGCCGCGTCACCCGCTGGTGCGCGTTGCCGTGGGCCTGCTCGGCCTGGCGATCCTGGCCGCGATGGTGTTCATCGGCGTGTTCGTCGGTGCGGCGATGATCCTGGTCGGCCTGGCGTGGAAGCTGCTGGCTTCGCGCAAGCCGGGCACTGCCCGTGCGCTCGACCCGAACGTGGTCGAGGGCGAGTTCCGCGTGGTGCGCAAGCCGGTGCTGCCGGCCTCGCGTTGATCCACGCCCTACGCGCCCGCTGACGGCGGGCGCCATGCGTTCTAGACTGCGGGCACGCCCTTCCTGGATGCCCGCATGTCCGATGTCTCCGATGTGATCCCTGCCGTAGCCCTGCCGCGTGTGCCGGTGGTGGGTGGTGGCAGCTTCCCCGTGCACCGTATCTACTGCGTCGGCCGCAATTTCGCCGACCATGCCCGCGAAATGGGCGCAGCGGTGCCGGCGGCCGACGACCGCGGCCGTCCGATGTTCTTCAGCAAGCCGGCCGATGCGATCGTGGTCGGACACGACGATGCCATCCCCTATCCCCCGGCAACCGCCAACCTGCACCACGAAGTGGAGCTGGTGGTGGCGATCGGCCGTGATGCGCCAGCCGGCGAACTGGCCGTCGCCGATGCCGACGCGCTGGTCTACGGCTATGCCGTCGGCCTGGATCTGACCCGCCGCGACCTGCAGGCCGCCGCCAAGGACAAGGGCCATCCGTGGGATGCGGCCAAGGGCTTCGATGCCTCGGCGCCGATCAGCGAGATCGTGCATGCCGCTGAAGTGGGCGACCTGGCCGCGCTCAACCTGTCGCTGGAGGTCAACGGCGAGGTGCGCCAGCAGGCCCTGCTCGACCAGATGATCTGGAACGTGCCGGAGATCCTGCATGAGCTGTCCAAGCTGTGGCAGCTGCGTGCCGGCGACCTGGTGTTCATGGGTACCCCGTCCGGAGTGGCCGCGCTGAAGCCCGGCGACCGCTTCAGTGCCCGCCTGGAAAACGTGGCCGAGCGCCACGGCGTGATCGCCGGCTGACATCACCTGCGCTACCCTGCGCGCTGTCCACTTCCCCCACCGGAGAAAAACAACAATGGGAATGCTCACCGAGTTCAAGGAATTCGCGATGCGCGGCAACGTCATCGACCTCGCCGTCGGCGTGGTGATCGGCGCGGCCTTCGGCAAGATCGTGACCGCGCTGGTCGAGAAGATCATCATGCCGCCGCTGGGCATGCTGATCGGCAAGGTGGATTTCTCGCAGTTGGCGTGGACGTTGTCACCGGCCAGCATCGGTGCCGACGGCAAGGAAATCCCGGCCGTGGTGATCGGCTACGGCGACTTCATCAATACGCTGATCCAGTTCGTGATCGTAGCCTTCGCCATCTTCCTGGTGATCAAGGTGATCAACCGCCTGTCGCGCAAGCAGGACGCCGCCCCGGCCGCCCCGGCCGAGGAAGTGGTGCTGCTGCGCGAGATCCGCGACAGCCTGAAGAAATAAGGTGGTAGCGCCGGGCCATGCCCGGCGGGACGCCATCTTGCCGCTGCGCTCGCCGGGCATGGCCCGGCGCTACCGCAGAAGCCTGTGAAAGCCCCGCCCCGGCGGGGCTTTCGCTTTGCCGGACGTGGCGGAAAACAGCGTTCGCGGCAGCCATGACCTCCCGCCCATGCGCCGGGCTGAACGACTGTTAAGCTCCAAGGCTTGGTCCCTTCCCGGAGCTGTCCATGCGTCGCCGCGTCCTTGCCATCGCATCCTCCCTCGCCCTGCTGGCCGCCCCGGCCTTCGCGGCGCCGCACACCACCACCCTGCCCCCGGCGTCGCTGTCCACCGCTGCGCAGCTGCGCGACCAGGCGCTGGCTGACGACACCGGCTGGAAGGTGGTTGAATCGCTCACCACCGAAATCGGCCCGCGCATCGCCGGCAGCGAAGCCGACGCCCGCGCCGTGGCCTGGGCCGAAGCCAAGTTCAAGTCGCTCGGCTTCGACAAGGTCTGGAAGGAACCGGTGACGTTCCCGAAGTGGGAGCGCCGCAGTGAACACGCCGCGGTGACCGGCAAGAACCCGCAGCCGCTGCAGATCACGGCGCTGGGCGGCAGCCCGGGCGGCACCGTTGAAGCCGAAGTGGTCCGCTTCGCCGACCTGGCCGCACTGCAGGCCGCACCGGCCGGTTCGCTGAAGGGCAAGATCGCGTTCGTTGATTACCAGATGCTGCCGTTCCGCGATGGCCGCGACTACGGCCGTGGCGGCGCGATCCGCAGCAAGGGCCCTTCCGAAGCAATCCGCAAGGGCGCGGTCGGTTTCCTGATGCGCTCGGCCGGTACTGACTCGCACCGCGTGCCGCACACCGGCATCACCCGCTTCGACGACGGCCTGACCCCGGTGCCGTCTGCAGCACTGTCGGTGCCCGACGCCGACCAGCTGGCCCGCCTGCTGGCCCGTGGCGCGACAACGGTGAAGGTGGCGCTGGACTGCGGTTGGGACGGCACCGCCACCTCGTACAACGTGATCGGCGAGATCACCGGCCGCAGCCTGCCCAAGGAAGTGGTGGTGATCGGTGGTCACCTGGATTCCTGGGACCTGGGCACCGGCGCAGTGGATGACGGTGCCGGCGTGGGCATCACCATGGCCGCTGGCCATCTGATCGGCCAGCTCAAGCAGGCGCCGAAGCGCACCATCCGCGTGATCGCCTTCGCCAACGAAGAACAGGGCCTGTATGGCGGCAAGGCTTACGCCGAGGCGCATGCCAAGGATGTGGCCCTGCACCAGCTGGCCGCCGAGAGCGACTTCGGTGCCGGCCGCATCTATGCCTTCAATACCGGTTCGCCGAACCCGGAAGGCTCGCGCGAAGCGACGAAGCAGATTGCCGAAGTGATGAAGCCGCTGGGCATCGAGTACCAGGCCGACAAGGGTGGTCCGGGCCCGGACGTCGGCCCGTTGGCCGCCAAGGGCGGCGCGTGGGCATGGCTGGCGCAGGACGGCTCGGACTACTTCCACCTGCACCACACCGCCGACGACACGCTGGACAAGATCGACCCGAAGGCGCTGGCGCAGAACGTGGCCGCGTACACCGTGTTCGCGTATCTGGCCGCGGAAGCCGATGGCAGTTTCGGCAGCGAAGCCAAGGCGACCACGCCGCCGAACGAATGATGCGCCAGCGCCGGGCCATGCCTGGCGAGCGCAGCGGGAAGATCGGTGCGAACCAAGGTTCGCACCCACCGAGTAATGGCGCACCCACCGGGCGATGGCGTGGGTCAGATCCCTCGCCATGAGCGAGGGATCTGACCCTGATCCTGTCAGCCCTCCCACACGCTGGTGTTGCGCACACCCAGCAGCTTCGGATTGAACAGCGGATCCTTGCCCGCCTGGCGATGCTGTTCGTAGTCGCGCAGCGCCGCCAGCGCCGGCTTCTGCAGCAGCAGGATGGCGATGATGTTCAACCAGCTCATCAGGCCGACGCCGATGTCGCCCAGCGACCACGCGATCGTCGCACTGTTCACCGCCGAGTAGCCGGTCGCGGCCAGGAACAGCAGCTGGAACCCGCCCATCACCCACGGCGCGGGACGATCACGGCACAGGTAGCTGATATTGGTCTCGGCCATGTAGTACAGCGCCAGAATGGTGGTGAACGCGAACGGCAGGATCGCCAGCGCCACGAACGAACGGCCGAAGCCCGGCAGCGCGGACTCCACCGCGTGCTGCACGAAGCGCGGCCCGGCCTCGACGCCAGGCAGATTGCCCAGCAGCAGGCGCGCCTCATCCGGAATGCCGTTCACTGCCGGGTCGTAGACGTTGTACAGGCCCGTGGACAGGATCAGGAACGCGGTAGCACTGCACACCACCATCGTGTCGATGTAGACCGAGAATGACTGCACCAGGCCCTGCTTGACCGGATGCGAGACCTCGGCGGCGGCGGCTGGATGCGCACCGCTGCCCATGCCGGCCTCGTTGGACAGCACACCACGGCGCACGCCCCACTGGATGGCGGTGCCGATCATTGCACCGAACGCTGCATCCACACCGAATGCGCTGCGCAGCACCAGCATGATCACCTCCGGCACTTTCTCTGCATTGAGCACCATCACCAGCGCGGCCACCAGCAGATACGCCACCGCCATCAACGGCACCACCCATTCGGCCACCCGTGCGATGCGGCGCACGCCGCCGATCAGGATCGCCCCCAGCACCACCAGCAGCACCGCCGTGGTGGTCATCACCGGCACGTCCCAGGCTTCGTTCACCGCGCTGGTGATCGCATTGGACTGGGTACCGGCCAGCATCGCACCGGCCAGCACGGTGACCAGCGCAAACAGCACTGCATACCAGCGCTGGCCCAGGCCTTTTTCGATGTAGTACGCGGGGCCACCGCGGTACTGGCCCTTGGCATCGCGGTCCTTGTAGATCTGTGCCAGCGTGGATTCGATGAAGGCGCTGGAGGCGCCGAGGAAGGCGACGATCCACATCCAGAAGATCGCGCCCGGGCCACCAAAGGCGATGGCCATGGCGACGCCGGCGATGTTGCCGACGCCGACGCGGCTGGACAACGACAGCGACAGGGCCTGGAACGGTGACACACCGGCTTCGGAGCGCTCGTGCCGGAACATCAGGCGCAGCATCTCCGGCAGCGCGCGCAACTGGATGAAGCGGGTACGCACGCTGAAGTACAGGCCGGCGAGCAGGCACAGCACCACCAGGTACGGGCTCCAGACGATGCCGAGGATGGTGTTGACGATGGATTCGATGTTCATCACCTGCCCCTCAGAAGAACATGCCCAGGGCGACCTGGGGGCTGATGATGCGGCCGGTGTTGCGCCCGGCCACGGTGAATTCGACGCCGGCGATCAGGCCCAGCGACGGGCTGAAGTGATACTCCACTGCCGGCGCCAGGCTGACGTTGCGGCTGGCCGGACGGTGCTCTTCAATCCGTTCGATCGCACCACTGCCGTTGCGTGCGAAGCCGCTCAGGCGCTGGCCGGTCTCGCGGCTGGCGGCCATTTCCATCACGCCCACCCAGCGCGAATTGAAGCTGTACTCGGCGCCTACCGACAGGCCCAGTACCGAGCCGCGCGAAATGTGCCCCTGGAAGCTGTCATCGGTGCCGTACACGCTGGTGCCGGAAATGGCGGTGCGCGACGGTGCCGGCCCGGCGCTGAGCTGGGCGCGCCAGCGCACGGGGCGGTCATTGCCCAGCCACACCACCTGCTGCACGCCCAGCGCCGCGGTGGTGCGCTGTACGCCGTCGCCCTGCGCATCCAGCGGATTGCCGGTGATGCGATCGTGGCTGCCGGTGCTGAAACGCTGCACCAGCGCGACCGAGATGGCCGGACGGGTGCCATCGGCATTCGGCGCCTGCAGCAGGTACTGCAGGCGTGCGGTGGTGTCACCGGCGCGGAAGCCGCTGCTGCGCGCACTGCCGGATTCGGAGCGCGAGGCGCTGAGATTGACCTGGCCCATCACCCGGTCACTGAAGCCATAGATGATCGGCACCACCGTGGCCCAGGCGCCACTGTGCTCGGCACTGCGGCGACGATCACCGTTGTTGTCGTAGTGGTCGCGGCTGTCGACCCGCACCAGATAGGGCTCGATGTACCAGTTGCCCTGCGGCAGGCCGGCGGGATTGGGAGTGATCAGCGGTCCGGTGAAATTGACGCCATCGAGACTGCGTTCCGCGGCCTGTAGCGATGGTGCGGCAAGCGCAGCGAGTGCCAGCACCAGGCAAGTGTGACGTGTGCGGCGTTGGATTCGATGCATGGAACCACTCCTGTACGACGTTGGAAGGAACTCCACCGTGCGGCGCGGGAAACGGCCCAGCAATGAGACAAATACTAAAATCGCTTGCATACCCATCAAGCGTGTTTGAAGCAACGTAAGCTGACGCAGATGACCCAGTTTGCTGCGCGTGCATCGTTTGCGGCCTTGCGCCGCGCAAAAGAAAACCCGGCCGCGAGGGCCGGGTCAGGAGATCAACACAGCATCAGCACGACAGGATCAGCCGTGGCGGCGGCTCGCCCACTGCGCCAGCAACACGGCCGTGGCCGAGGCCACGTTCAGGCTCTCCACCGCGCCGCTGCCGGGAATCGAGACCTGCAGGTCGCATTCGCTGGCAAGGCTGCGGTCCATGCCTTCGCCTTCGGCACCCATTACGTAGACCAGTCGTGCCGGCAGCGATGCGCGGAACACGTCCTCACCGCCCTCGACCAGTGTCGCGGCCAGCCCGAAACCGGCCGCTCGCAGCTGTGCCATGGCCTGTGCGTTGTCCGGCAACTGCACCAGCGGTACCGATTCGGCGCCACCTTCGGCCACGCGCGCAGCGGCACCAGACAGCGCCAGCGTGCTGCCGGCCGGCAGCAGCAGCGCCTTGACACCGAAGTGCGCGGCCGAGCGCAGGATTGCGCCGAAGTTGTGGGGATTGCCGACACCGTCCAGCCACAACGCCAGCGCCGGGCCTTCGCCCAGATCCTCCAGCCACTGCGCCAGCGGTACGACGGGCGCACGCAGCACGTCGGCCACCAGGCCTTCGTGATGGGTGGTGGCAGCCAGCTTGTTGAGGTCGCCCTCCTCCACCACGCGGTAGCCGACGCGGTTGGCCACGCACCACTTCAGCACCGGCTGCATGCGCGGAATCAGCGATTCCACCAGGTACAGCTTGCGCAGTGCCTGCGGGCGCTTGTCGAACAGGGCCTGCACGGCGTTCCAGCCGTACAGGCGCAGTTCGTCGTTGCCACGCCCCGGCGGTGGCGGGGTGCCGCCCTCACGCGGCGGCAGCGGGGTGGCCCGCGGCGGTCGCGACGACGGACGGCGGGCATTCTTCCAGGGATCATTCACTACGGGACAACTCCAGCTTGCGTTGACGCCAGAAATCGGCGTTCTTGATGCCCAGGGCATCGGGGTCGAAAATCGGATCCAGGCCCAGCTTCTTCTGCCGCTCGTAATCGCGCAGGGCCAGCATGGCCGGCTTCTGGATGATGAGGATGGCGATGATGTTCAGCCAGGCCATCAGGCCCACGCCGATGTCACCCAGCGCCCAGGCCAGGGTCGCATTATGGAACGCGCCGAACACCACCATGGCGATGATGCCCAGGCGCAGGCACAGCACGGTCAGCGGGCGCTTCTTGTTGTGGTTGACGTAGGTCAGGTTGGTTTCGGCCATGTAGTAATAGGCCATGATCGTGGTGAAGGCGAAGAAGAAGATCGCGATCGACACGAACGCCGAGCCCCAGCCCGGCAGCACGGCTTCAACACCGGCCTGCGCATAGCCCGCGCCTTCCGGAATACCGGCCAGGCCCTGGAAGATCGGCGCGGCACCCGGCACCGGCGAGTACACGTTGTAGGTGCCGCTGGCCAGGATCAGGAAGGCGGTGGCGGTGCACACCATCATGGTGTCGAAGTAGATGGCGAACGCCTGCACGTAGCCCTGCTTGGCCGGGTGCGAGACCTCGGATGCGGCGGCCGCGTGCGGGCCCGAGCCCTGGCCGGCCTCGTTGGCGTAGATGCCGCGCTTGATGCCCCACTCCACCGCCAGGCCCATCATCGCGCCGAATGCCGCATGGGTACCGAAAGCGCTCTTGAAGATGATGCCGAACATTTCCGGCACGCGGTCGTAGTTGATGATCATGATGACGATGGCGGTCAGGATGAACGCCGCCGCCATGAACGGCACCACCACTTCGGCGAAGTTGGCGATGCGCTTGACGCCGCCGAAGATCACCACGCCCAGCAGCAGGCCCACCACCAGTCCGATACCCAGCTTCAACGCCTGCGCCGATTCCATGCCAAAGACCTGACCATCAAGCGGGCCGCACAGCGCGGTGCCACGGCAGGCGTTGATGACGCTGTCGGCGATGGCATTGGCCTGCACGCCCGGCATCAGGAAACCGGCGGCGATGATCGTGGCGATGGCGAAGGCCATGGCATACCACTTCAGGCCCATCGCTTTTTCAATGTAGTAGGCCGGGCCACCGCGGTAGCGGCCTTCGGCGTCCTTGGTCTTGTAGATCTGCGCCAGGGTGCATTCCACGTACGAGGTGGACGCACCGAGGAAGCCCATCACCCACATCCAGAAGATGGCACCGGGGCCGCCGAAGGCGATGGCCGTGGCCACGCCGGCGATGTTGCCGATGCCCATGCGCCCGGCCATCGACATGGCCAGCGCCTGGAAGGAAGACACGCCGGCGTCGGACTTCTCACCTTTGACGGTAAGGCGGCACATCTCGACGAAGCCGCGGATCTGCATGAAGCGGGTGCGCAGGCTGAAGAACAGGCCGGCGGCCAGGCACATGAAGATCAGCGCCTTGCTCCAGATGATGCTGTTGATGAAATGTACGGTAGCTTCCACGCGCGCTCTCTCCAGTCGGCGGGTTGTGAGGACGTCCCGTCGGCTGGAAGGGACCGGTCGATTCTCCCTGATCGAAGGCCGCTGCGGTAGCGGCAGAAGGAATCCGCCGGGCATGGCCCGGCGCTACCGGCAATGACCGTGGCCCCCACGGTAGCGCCGGGCCATGCCCGGCGGCCTTTCAGGGCAGCTGCGTGCGCACCCGGGCGAAGCGGCGCAGGTCGTGCAGCACGCCGCGCTTGTAGACCGCGCAGCGGTCCACGCCCTCTTCCTGGAAGCCGTTCTTTTCCAGCACACGGGCCGAGCCGAGGTTGAAGTCGACCACCCCGGCCTGCAGCCTGAACAGGCGTAGTTCGTCCATCACCCACGGTGCGAACAGTCCGACCACGCGGGTCATCAGGCCCTGGCCCCAGTACGCGTGGCCCAGCCAGTAGCCCAGCTCCGCCATGTGCCCGCGCTCGGCATGGCCCTGCTGGGCCCCGACGCTGCCGCAGGCCTGGCCGTCGATCTCGATGGCCAGGTTGAGCGTGCCCGGCGCCAGCACGCGGCCAGCCAGGAAGGCCTCGCCATCCTCGCGCGTGTACGGGTACGGGAAACGATCGCGCAGGCCCCGCGATACCTCGGCGTCGTTGGCATGGCGCAGCAGCGATTCGAGGTCTTCATTGCGCCAGGGACGCAGGAGGAAGCCGTCGCCCTGCAGGTGTGGGGTCAGAGCCCTTTCCTCTTGGGAAAGGGATCCGACCCCGCTGGCGGTCAGGTCAGGCATGCCCACCCACCGACGGCGACTCCGCCTCCTGCTTCTCCAGCTCGCGCTTCACCGCTTCCGGCGAGCGCGTGTACGGCGCCAGCCGCGCGTAGAACGCCGGCACCACGAACAGCGACAGGAAGGTCGAGAGGGTCACGCCGAAGATGATCACGATGCCGATGGTGCCACGGCTGGCCGAACCGGGGCCACCGGCCACCACCAGCGGGACCGCACCGACCACGGTGGCGATCGAGGTCATCAGGATCGGGCGCAGGCGCACCATCGCCGATTCGATGATCGCCTCGCGCACGGTTCTCCCGTCGTCGCGCAGCTGGTTGGCGAATTCGACAATCAGGATGCCGTTCTTCGCCGCCAGGCCGACCAGCATGACGATACCAATCTGGCTGAACAGGTTCACCGTGCCACCGCTGACCCACAGGCCGACCAGCGCACCGAGCACGCCCAGCGGCACGGTCAGCATGATGGTGAGCGGGTGGATGAAGCTCTCGAACTGTGCGGCCAGCACCAGGTACACCACCAGCAGCGCCATGGCGAAGGTCAGCAGCACCGCGCCGCCGGCACTCTGGTATTCGCGCGATTCGCCCTTCCAGTTCACCTGCGCGTACTGCGGCAGCTCTTCGCGCGTGACCTGCTGCGCCCAGGCAATCGCCTCGCCCAGCGGATAGCCCGGCGCAAGGCCAGCATTGATGGTGATCGAGCGCAGGCGGTTGAAGCGGTTCAGGGTGCCGGCCTCGGCCACTTCGCTGAGCGTGACCAGGTTGGACAGCGGCACCAGCTCGCCGGAGGTGGCGCGCACACGGATCGCGGCGAGGTCGGCCGGGCTGGCGCGGCCATCGCGACCGGCCTGGACCAGCACGTCGTACTCCTCGCCGTTGTCGACGAAGGTGGTGACGCGGCGCGAGCCCATCATCGTTTCCAGCGCCGAACCGATCGCGGTGACCGGCACGCCCAGATCGGCCGCACGCTGGCGGTCGATGTTGACCCGCATCTGCGGCCGGGTTTCCTTGTAGTCCGAGTCCGGGCCGACCAGGCCGGGGTTGTCGGCCATGCGCAGCAGGATGCGGTCGCGCCACTGCGCGATCTCGGCGTATTCCGGGCCGCCCAGCACGATCTGGAACGGCTGGCCGCCACTGCGCACCAGGCCACCGCCCACCTGCGTGCGTACGCGCACGCCGCGGATGGTGTCCAGTTCCTTCTGCAGCTCATTGGCCACTTCCGGCGTGCCTTCGCTGCGCTGGCGCCACGGCTGCAGGAACACGCTGACGCGGCCGGTATGCATTTCCTCGCTGGCGCCCCAGCCGCCCGGCACGCGCGGGTTGGCGCGCACGATCGGTTTGTCGGCGCCCACATGCGGGGCCAGCATCGCTTCCACCTGCTGCACCTGCTGCACGGTGTAGTCGTAGCCGGCGCCTTCCGGGCCGTCGATCATGATCTGGAACGAACCGCGGTCTTCGGCCGGTGCCAGTTCCGACGGCAGCAGCTTGAGCAGACCCCAGCTGGCGGCCAGCGCGGCCACCATCACCAGCAGGTAGATCCAGGTGCGATCGACATGGTGATCGAGCACCCGCCCATAGGCGCCGGCCAGGCGCTCCAGGTTGCGGTTGATGAAACCATGCAGGCCACGCGGCGCCTGCCCGGTATGCGGCTTGAGCAGCTTGGAGGCCATCATCGGCGTCAGCGTCAGCGCCACGAACGCGGACAACGCCACCGCCGCGGCCAGCGCCACTGCCAGTTCGCGGAACAGCCGTCCCGTGTTGCCCTCCAGGAAACCCACCGGCAGGAACACCGCCACCAGCACGGCCGTGGTGGCGATCACTGCGAACGCCACCTGCGCGGTACCGCGTTTGGACGCCACCAACGGCGGTTCACCCAGATCGATGCGGCGCTGCACGTTCTCCACCACCACGATCGCGTCGTCCACCACCAGGCCGATGCACAGCACCAGGGCAAGCAGGGTCAGCAGGTTGATCGAGAAGTCGAACGCATACAGCGCGATGAACGCGGCGACCAGGCACACCGGCACCGTCACTGCCGGAATCAGTGCAGCGCGGAAGCTGCCGAGGAACAGCCAGATCACCGCCAGCACCAGGATCATCGCTTCCACCAGCGTGGCGTAGACACGGTCCACTGCGGCTTCGATGAAGGTGGTGTTGTCGAAGGCAACGAAAATCTGCGTGCCCTTGGGCAGGGTCAGCGCGACCCGCTCCGCCTCAGCGCGCGCGGTGCGTGCCACGTCCAGCGAGTTGGCGGTGGAGGTCTTGACGATGCCCAGGCCGATGCCCGGTTCACCGTTGCTGCGGTAGTAGGCGCGACGCTCGGCCGAAGCCAGCTCGATCTTCGCCACGTCGCCCATGCGCACCACGTAGCCGTCGCGGCCCTTGCCCAGCGGGATGGTCGCGAAGTCTTCGGGCTTGATGTAGTTGCGCTCCACGCGCAGGGTGAAATCGCGGTCGGTCGATTCGATGCGACCGGCCGGCAGTTCCACGTTTTCGTTGCGCAGCGCGGTTTCCACATCGCCGGTGGTCAGCCCGCGCGCCGCCAGCTGATCGCGGTCCAACCAGATGCGCATCGCATAGCGCTGGCGGCCACCGATGCGGACCTGGGCCACGCCATCGAGGCTGGAGAAACGATCGACCACATAGCGGTCGGCGTAGTCGCTCAGCTCCAGCGTGTCCATGGTCGAGGAGACCATGTTGAACCAGATGATCGGGTCGGCATCGCTTTCGACCTTGGCGATTTCCGGCGGACGTGCTTCTTCCGGCATGCGGTCGGCAACGCGGCTGACCGCATCACGCACGTCGTTGGCCGCGGCCTCGATATCGCGGTTGGAGGTGAATTCGATGCTGACCTGCGAACGGCCGTTGTTGCTGCGCGCGTTGATGGTATCGATGCCTTCGATACCGGCCAGCGCGTCTTCCAGCACCTGGGTGATGCGGCTTTCGATGACCGCCGCCGATGCACCGGTGTAGTCGACCGACACCGAGACGATGGGCGGATCGATGGCTGGTAGTTCGCGCAGGGTCAGGCGGGTGAAGGACATCACGCCCAGCACCAGCAGCAGCAGGCTCATCACCACGGCGAACACCGGCCGCTGGATGGAGGTGTCGGACAGCTTCATCCGCCGTGGCCCTCGGCCGCGACCGGCACCGGTGCATCAGCCGGTTTGGCACCCTTGGCCGGTGCCGCGTCCTTGGCGGCTACCTTCAGGCCCGGGCGCAACTTGCCGGTGCCATCGACCACGATGCGCTGGCCCGCTTCCAGGCCCTGCCTGATCTCGACCACGCCGGCACGACGCGCGCCGGTGACCACGTCCACGCGCTCGACACTGTCGTCGCTTTTGATGCGGTACACGAAGGTATCGCGGCCGACCTGCACCACCGCGATTTCCGGCACCACCAGCGCCGGCCGTTCGGGATGGAACAGGCGCACGTCCAGCAGCATGCCCGGACGCAGTGCGTGGTCGCTGTTGGCGAAGTCGGCGCGCACGGTCACTGCACGGGTCGCCGGATCGATGCGCGCATCGATGGTGCTGACCACGCCTTCGAAGGTGCGGCCTGGCCAGGCCACGCTGGACGCACTGACCTTGTCGCCGACGCCGAGCGCGGCCAGTTCCACTTCCGGCACCTGGAAATCGATGTGCATGTGCTCGATGTCGTCGAGCGTGGCGATCACCGTGGTCGGCGTCAGCAGCGTGCCCGGGCTGACCTGGCGGATGCCGAGCACGCCGGCAAACGGCGCACGCACACGACGGTCACCGATGTCCGACTGCATCTGTGCCACGCGCGCTTCGGCGGCATCGCGGATCGACTTCTGCGTATCCAGCGTGGCACTGGACACCAGCCGCTGCGTGGCCAGCTCGCGCTGGCGCTTGTACAGCTGGTCGGCCTCGTGGAAGGTGGCCTGCGCCTGCACCAGCGCGGCCTCCTGGGCCTGCCCGCGCAAGGTCACGATCGGCGCACCGGCGACGATGTGCTGGCCGCTCTCGAAGTGCACCTTCTCGACGATTTCGCTGACCTTGGCGGTGACACTGATCGATTCGCGCGCCTTGGCCGTGCCCAGCGCCTGCAGGGTGTCGCTCCACTGCGTGGGCTGCACGACCTGCGCGGTGACCGGCACTGCTTCGCCCTGCCGACGTGCGGCAGCCTCCTGTTTGCCTGCGCACCCGGCCAGCACGGCCAGGCTGAGGCCGAAGGCCAGGGTCGAAGCGATACGAGCCAACATGAACGGTCCTGATTGATCCACGGCCGCCGAGTGTAGGCAAGGGCCTGCATAAGCGATATGTGCCAAGCGTTTACCGGCGTGGAACCGGCACCGCGCTAGCGCCTTCAACCGGTTCCGTGCAAGGCTGGTGCTGGCGGTGTCGACTTGTGTCGGGGTGTATCCAGCGACCCATTGCCGACGTTGCCATCGTAGAGTCGAAGCTGCCCGACAGAGGGCGTCGGGCGGGGACGGATCCTGGCGGGGATCCGGCCCCGTTTTTTTTGCCCGGCGGATCAATACCGGTAGTTCACCTTCATCCACACGCTGCGGCCCGGCTCATTGATGCGTACCGGGTCGGCCGGGAAACCGAAATCGGCACTGCCGGCCAGGTTCAGGTGCTCGCTGTAGGCGCGGTCAAACAGGTTGTCGACACCCGCGCTGAGCTGCAGTTGCGAACTGAAGCGGTAGGCGGTGTTGAGCGCAAAGGTGGCGAAGCCGGCGCTCGGTCCCAGGTCCTGCGCGACCACGTTGCCCTGGCCATCGGCGACACGGTGCTGGTGGGTCACCGCCCGCAGCAGGGCGCCAGCACTCCAGCGCTGGCCTTCCCAGTTCGCACTCAGGCGCGCTTCCAGCGGCGGCATCTGCGGCAACGGTCGCTGCTGGTCGCGGTTCTCGCCCCAGGCATAGGCCAGCGTGCCGCCCAGTTTCCACTGTTCGGCCAGCGCCACTTCCACGCCCGCCTCGGCACCGGCAATGCGGGCATCGACGTTGCGGGCCTGGCTCATGCCCATCATCCCGCTGCCGTGGTAGGTGAACAGGATGTAGTCCTGGATCTGCCCGGCGTACGCCGAGACCCAAGCGTGCACGCGCGGACCCTTGTACTGCATGCCCACATCAAGCTGGGTGGTGCGCTCGGGCTGCACGCCGCTGAATGCATTCACCGCGCCGGCCGGTCCCTGGTTGGGCGAGAACAGCTCCCAGTAGTCGGGCATGCGCTCGCTGTGGCCGAGGCCGGCGTACCAGGTCAGGCCGTCGGCCAGATCCTGCTCGTAGCGCAGGAAACCACTGCCCAGCCATTCCTTGCGCTGCAGGCCAGCGGTCGGGTTCGGCCGGTTGCCCATCATCCCGCGCACCGACTGCCGCTCATCGCGGACGCTGGCGCGATCGATGCGCAGCCCGCTGATCCAGCGCTGGTCGGTGCCGGCGCCGAGGGTGAGTTCGGTGAAGGCACCGTAGCGGCGGAAGTTGGCATCGGTCTCCCACGCCGCCTGCCGGTAGGTGTCGCGGCCCATGCCCATGCGGCCGCGGTGACGACTGCCCTCTCCATCCACACCGGCCACCAGCTGCACATCCTGCCAGCGCCACTCGGAACTGACCCGCCCGCCCTGGGTGCGGCGGTCCACGTTAGAGGCCATCGGCATCGGCATCATGCTGTGCGGGTTCGGCGTGCGCAGCGTGTAGTTGTCCATCACGTGATCGGCCTCGTTGTAGTACACATTGGCCTGCAGCGTGTCCCACGCACCCGGCAGGTTGCGCTTCTCGAAGCGCGCCGCGTAGCTGGTGCGCTCGAACGCGGCACCGTCCATGCCACGGCCCGCGTAGCGCGCGATCGCATCGCCGGCACCGGCGGAGATTTCCAGCAGCGTGTCGGCATCCGGCGTCCAGCCGATGGCCACGTCGCCGTTCCACTTGCGCCACTTCGACGGCACCACGTCGCCATTGCCGTCCTTGTAGTCATCGGCTTCGGAACGGTTGCCGCTTGCACGCACGTAACCGGTCGGATTGCCCAGGGTCAGGTCCAGCACCTGGTCGTTGCGGTTGCGCGAACCGACCAGCGCACTGGCATCGGCACGCAGGCCCGGTTCCTCGAAGCGCGGCGTATCGCGCTCGAAACGCACGGTGCCGGCCGACGCGCCCGCGCCCCAGCGCACGCTCTGCGGCCCCTTGATGATGGTCAGCCGGTCGAAGCTTTCCGGCGCGATGTAGGACAGCGGATTGTCCATGCGCGACGGGCAGGCACCGATCAGGTTGCCATCGTTGCTGAGGATGTTCAGGCGCGAACCAAACATGCCGCGCAGCACCGGGTCGCCATTGGTGCCACCGTTGCGGATGGCGGAGAAGCCGGGGACGGTTTTCAGGTAATCAGCACCGTCGCTGGCGGGCACCGGCTGCCGCGGCAGGCGCGGATCGGTCACCCAGTGCAGCGGCGAGGACGGTGCAGCGGCGGTCACCACCATCGTGTCGAGGGTGCGCGCCTCTTCGGCAGGCGCAGCGTGAGCCAGTGACGCGGTCACGGCCAGGCCAAGGGCAACCGGCAGGCGCGCGCAGGCGCCCGCGGGGCGGGAAGTCATTTTCATCGGAACAGCTCCAAAGTACGCACGCGCGCACGGCGCCCGGTCAGGCGTCGTGCGGCAGATTCGATAGGGACATCAGCGAACGATGGAGAAGCGCGGCGGCCCACGCGCGGCATGTGCCGGCCACCGCAGTGCCGGCAGCACCTGCTGCGACCATGGGAACGCCAGCTGCGGCCGCCACAACAGAGGCAACAGCAGCACCAGCACGGCCAGCCACGGCAGCAGGCGCATGGCCAGCACGCAGTATTCGCAGGCTTCGCCATGCATGGCGTGGGGGTCGGCCGGACGGCTGGGCGCTGCCGGCGCGGCGCCGTGTTGATCGTGCCCAGGCATGGCCATGTCGTGCATGTCATGGCCCATGGCGGCGTGGTCCATGCCTGCCATCGCGGCATGCTCCATCGGCTGCGCCTGCAGCGAGCGGCTGACCAGTGGCGCAAGCACCATCAACAGCGTCGCCAGGACGGCGAGCTGGAGCAGAAGGCGCTGCGGGCGGGACAGGCGGGTCACCCCGCTAGTGTAGAGCCGGGTCCAGGGTTACCCGTGCGACGAACCGTCGCAGGAGGGGGTTTATCGGCAGGGCTGCGCCCTGCACCCGCTGCGAGCTGGAGCAACAGCAACAGCAACAGCCGAAGCAGAAGCGGAATTCCTGTGGGTAGGCGGGGTGGGTCCGGTTGCGGGAGACGCCGTAAACCCGTCCCTGAAGTGACCCCCGGGAATTGGACACCAGATCCAACCCCGAGGGATACATGAACAGATACGACGCGCGTTTCAAACTGCAGGTCGCCAAAGAGGCCTGCAAGACCTCCACATCGGTCAAAGCCATTGCCCGTCGCCACGGCCTGGAGTTCTCCACGGTCAGGCGCTGGGTGGCGACCTATCGGCTGCATGGTTGGCGAGGATTTCATCGCCAGGCCCGGTTCTATGACCTCCCGTTCAAGCTGGCTGTCCTGGAGAAAATGAGCCAGGACGGCATGTCCGGGCGGGAGGCCACCACCTACTTTCAAATTGGCGATGCCGGCGCGGTGGGGCGATGGCGGCGCCTGTATGCTCAAGGCGGTGCCCAAGCGTTGGCACCCCCTCCGCCGCCGCCCCGAAAGCCGATGAAAAAGACCCGTTCGTCCAAGCCACCTGAAGATATGAGCCGCGATGAGCTGCTCAAGGAAGTCGCCTATCTGCGTGCGGAGACCGACTACCTAAAAAAACTCGATGCCTTGATCCGGGAAGAGCAGGCGGCGCAGGACGCAAAGCGCAAGCCGTCCAAGGATTGAGGCAGGTTCATACGCTGTCGCTTCTGCTCGAAGCAGCTGAGCTGTCACGCAGTACGTTCTATTACCAGAACCATGTCCTGGCCCATCCGGATCAGGACGAGGCACAGCTGTGCGAGCGCATCCGTGCAATCTACGATCAAAGCCAAGGGCGCTATGGCTATCGCACGGTGACGCTGGAATTAGCCAATCAGGGCCATCGGACCAATCACAAGCGGGTTCAGCGCCTGATGGGGGAGATGGGGCTGAAATCGCGGGTGCGTGTGAAGCGCTACCAGGCCTTCAAGGGGGCGGCCAACGTTGTGGTTGGCAATGACCTCAATCGCCAGTTCCATGCCGAGCGCCCCAACCAGAAATGGGTGACTGACGTGACCGAGTTCAAGGTGCAGGGCATGAAGCTGTACCTGTCGCCGATCATGGACCTCTACAACGGCGAAATCGTGGCTTATCAGATCAAGCGTCGGCCCGTATTTGATCTGGTGGGCCAAATGCTGGAGGAGGCCATCAAGAAGCTTCCCCCGGATGAGCGCCCCATGATCCACTCCGACCAGGGCTGGCAGTACCAGCATGAAAACTACCGGCACATGCTGGAAAAGCACTCGTTGAAACAAAGCATGTCCCGGCGCGGCAACTGCCTGGACAATGCGGCGATGGAGAGCTTCTTTGGGACGCTGAAGTCGGAATTCTTCTACCTGAACAGCTTTGACAGCATCGAGAGTCTGGAAGCTGGGCTGGTGGAATACATCCAGTACTACAACGAAGAGCGCATCAAACTGAAACTGAAAGGTCTCAGCCCGATAAAGTACCGGGAGCAGGCCCAATCGGCCGCCTGACCCCGTCCAAGTCTCGGGGGTCACTTCACCCTGGGGGCTTGGCCGCGGCATCCATGCCGCGGACACTCCCGCAACCGGACCCACCCCGCCTTCGACAGTTTTCCGCGATCTGTCGGAACGACTCTCGGGGTCAGATCCGTTTTCCTTCGGAAAACGGATCTGACCCCAGATGTATTTCGATATCTGACAGCTTTCATCCACGCATGGCGTGGATCTACCGTGTCGACCAAGGTCGACACCTACCAATAGCCGCCAGAATCTGTCAGAGGTGGGGCGGTGTGGGCAGGCAGGACCGTTGGCGCCATGGATGGCGCCATCGAGCCCCCATGGATGGGTTTACGGCGTGTCCTGCCTGCCCACACCGCCCCGCCATCCCACAGGAAACCCGCATTTGATGTTGCTGTTGCTTCTGAGGTTGCCGGCCAGCGGCCGGCACTACCGCGGGTGCAGGGCGGCACGCCCTGCTCGACCAACCTCACACCGTGATGGTCTGGGTCAGTGACTCCCACGTCGGTGGTACCGGCCACGCCGCCGCCTGGTTGCCATCCAGCACCCTGCGCAGGTCGCGCGGATCGATCTGCGGCGCCAGCACGTGCACCAGCTCCAGCGCGTAGTCGCGCAGCACGCGGTCGCGCGGCAGCACCGCCCAGGCGATGCACTCGGCAATCGGTGCCGGCGCCGGCCATGCCTTCAAGTCCTCGTCGTTGGAACTGACCGCCATCTCGGCCAGCAGACCCACGCCCAGACCGGTGCGCACATAGGTCTTGATCAGATCGGCATCCAGCGCGGTCAGCGCCAGATCCGGCACCAGGCCGTTGGCGGCAAAGGCACGCTGCAGCGATGAATTCGGCCGGGTCGAGGATTCGTAGCTGATCAGCGGCTGCCGGGCCAGCGCGGCGAGGTCCGGGGTGCGGCCTGCGCGGTCCAGCGGGTGGCCCTTGGGCACCACCACCAGGCGCCGCCAGCGGAACAGCGGCACCGCAATGCCATCGGTAGGCTCGCTGCCAGCGGTGCTGATGATCGCAATGTCGGCATCGCCCTGGTTCAAGCGATCCAGTGCATCGGCTTCACCGGCCTGCTGCAGATGCACGCTCACCTGCGGATACGCCTGCTTGATCGCTGCCACCGCCGGCGGCAGCACGAAGCGCGCCTGGGTGTGGGTGGTGGTCAGGATCAGCTGGCCCTGGCTCTCGCGGCGCTGGTTGGCCGCGTAGGTGCGGATGTTGTTGGCCTCCGCCAGCACCGAGCGGGCGCGGGCGATGACCTCGGTACCGGCCGGTGTGACCGACTCCAGGCTGCGGCCCTTGCGAACGAACAGCAGGAAACCGAGCTCGTCCTCCAGCTGCTTGAGCTGCTTGGACAGGCCGGGCTGGGTGGCATGCACGCGCGAGGCGGCGAGCGTGATGTTCAGCTCGGCGTCGGCGATGGCAACCAGATAGCGCAGCTGGGTCAGCGTCATGGCAGGCGGGCGATGTGGGGGCGGAGGTCCACTCTAGGGTCAATTGCCGTCACCAGCTTATAACCAAAGGTTGTTTAAGAAAGGTATCTGGTCATTTCCGGGCGTCATATGCCGGCGCTACGGTCAGCCGGCAGCCGCTGGCCTGAACAGCCAGCCCTCCCCCTTCGCCCGCCGCAGCCCGGCGCGGCCCCTCTCCGGAGCGCTTCCATGGCCCTGTACGACTCCATCCTCGACACCGTCGGCAACACCCCAATCGTCAAGCTGCAGCGCCTGGCGCCGCCACAGGTCAGCCTCTACGCCAAGGTCGAGTCGTTCAACCCGGGCGGCTCTGTGAAGGATCGCCTGGCGCTGGCGATCATCCTCGACGCCGAAGCGCGTGGCCTGCTCAAGCCGGGCGACACCATCGTCGAGGCCACCTCGGGCAACACCGGCGTGGCACTGGCGATGGTCGCCGCCGCGCGCGGCTACAAGTTCGTGGCGACCATGGTCGAAACCTTCTCGGTGGAACGGCGCAAGCTGATGCGCGCGTATGGCGCCAAAGTGATCCTGACCCCGGCCGCCGAGCGCGGTAGCGGCATGGTACGCAAGGCCGCCGAACTGGCCGAGCAGCACGGCTGGTTCCTGGCCAGCCAGTTCGCCAACCCGGCCAACCCGGCGTACCACCGCAACACCACCGCCGCCGAGATCCTGCGCGACTTCGCCGGCAAGCGACTGGACTACTTCGTCAGTGGCTGGGGCACCGGCGGCACCCTCACCGGCGTCGGTGAAGTGCTGAAGGTCGCGCGCCCGCAGACGCGCATCATCGCCACCGAACCGGCCGGCGCCGCGCTGCTGAAGGGCGATGACTGGAAGCCGCACAAGATCCAGGGCTGGACCCCGGACTTCGTGCCGGACGTGCTCAACCGCGATGTGGTGGATGAACTGGTGACGGTGGAAGATGACCGCGCGATCGCCACCGCCCGCCGCCTGGCGGCGGAGGAAGGCATCTTCGTCGGCATCTCCGCTGGCGCCACTGTTGCCAGCGCACTGGATGTGGCCGCGCGCGCCGAACCGGGCTCGGTGATCCTGGCGATGCTGCCGGACACCGGTGAACGCTACTTCTCCACGCCGCTGTTCGCCGATGTGAATGAAGGTTCCGACGACGACTGGTTGGCCGGCCTGCCGTGAGCCCAGGGTCGAATCCCGTTTTCGTTCAAGGTAGCGCCGGGCCATGCCCGGCGTTGCTGTTTCCGGCATTCGCTTCGTCCACCATCCGCCGGGCATGGCCCGGCGCTACCGTTTCGCCACCTCCCCCTTTCTGCTTCAGCCTGCGTGAAGGCGCCGCCAGCCATCGTGCGTGAAGGCCGCCGGATCGCAGCGCGTGAGACGGTCATGACGCAGTATCAATGCCCTGTCCCCTACCTTGGGAACAGCCGGCGCAGATGCTGCGCGGAACACCTCACAGGCAGGAGACGGACGCATGAAGATCGAAGTTTGGCAGGGCGACATCACGACCCTGGCGGTGGATGCGATCGTCAACGCGGCCAATGAAACACTGCTCGGTGGTGGCGGTGTCGACGGTGCGATCCATCGCGCTGCTGGCCCAGCGCTGCTGGCCGAATGCGAGCAGCTGCCGGAACTGCGCCCCGGTGTGCGCTGCCCGACCGGCGAAGTGCGTGCCACCGACGCCCATGCGTTGCCGGCGCGGCATGTGCTGCATACGGTCGGCCCGGTGTGGCACGACGGTCAACGCGACGAACCGGCGCTGCTGGCCAACTGCTACTGGAAGTCCCTGCAGCTGGCAGAATCGCTGGGCGTGACATCGATCGCTTTCCCCGCGATCAGCTGCGGCGTGTACGGCTACCCGCTGTACCAAGCCGCGCAGATCGCAGTGACCGAAACGCTGGCATGGCAGCGCAGCCATGCACAACCGATGCGCATCGTGCTGGTGGCGTTCAATACCGCTACCGCCAAGGCGTACCAGCAGGCACTGACCGCTGCCGGCCAGAACGCGGACAACGAGCCACGCAGCTCGATGCTGCCACCATTGGGCGATACCGGATTTGCAGCCGCGCATTGAACGGCTGAAGGGGTTGGAACAGAAAAGGCCGGGCAATGCCCGGCCTTTTCTGTTGCGGCCTTGAGGTCATCCACGCTGCGCTTGGATCACCTCAACGGCTGGCAGCTTCCACCGCAGCAGCGGCATCATCGGCCACTGCGGCAGCAGCGTCTGCAGCCGCGCGCGCGGCTGAGGCTGCGGCACCGTCGGCGCTGGCACCCTCCACCTGCACGCGCACTTCCACCATGCCCGCGCCATTGTTCAGGCTGGACACGTCAATGGTGTAGTGACCGGCCGGCAAGGTCTCCTCCAGGCGCGCATTGGTACCGTTGCCACCGTCGTCGTCGGTCAGCTCGACATCACCGCCGACCACGCGCAGCACGGTGTCGACCTGGCTGGAGATCGCATCCAGGCGCACGTCGGCCGGGCGATCCAGGGTCAGCAGGAAACGACGGCGGCCATCGTTGTCGAGCATGGTGTACACGCTGCCCGACTTCGGCAGGGCGGTGCCATCGCGTTCAACCAGATTGCCCGGCAGTTCGATGCGATTGGCGGACAGGGTAAACATGCCATTGACACCGTCGCCCAGACCGCGCGCGGTCAAGGTGTACTTGCCCGGCTTCAGCGACAGGGTCAGGCGCGAGTTGGTGCTGTCGTTGCCATCATCGTTTTCGGCCTCAACGCCCTGGCCCGACAGCTTCAGCACCGGGTCGAACACATCCGACACCAGGCGGATCTCGTACAGGCCAGCCTTGTCCACCTGCAGGGTGTAGTCCTGCGAGCTGCCGGCCAGCATGTCGGCGATCTCACCGCTGCCCAACAGCGGCTTGCCGTCATACGGCTTCAGCTTCTCGGCGCGCAGGCGATACGGACCGAAGGCGCTCGGGCCATCGGCGTTGACCGCCACCTGGTAGGTGCCGCCACCGTTGGCACGGAAGGCCAGCGAGACGTCGCCTTCGCGTTCGTAGCCGGTATTGCTGGTGGATACCAGGCTGCCGTTGTTGAACACGGCGATCGAACCGGTCAGTGCACCGGTCAGCTTCAGGCCGACCAGGTCCTTGTCTTCCAGCTTGATCTGGTACAGCTGGTGGTGACTGCCGTCGTTGAAGTTGATGCCGCTGCGCGAGGTGATTTCGCCGGACACCGGCTTGTCGAAATCGAGCGACGCGGCCTTGCCTGCGTCACCACCGCCACCGATGCGGTTGCAACCGCCGGCGATCAGGACCGTGGCAACGGCCACTGTGATTGCTGCCAAACGCATGTTTTTTCTCCTTGGCCTTCCATGTATGTCCCGCACACCGGCCCGGTGCGTGGGGGCGGAAACGATACCCGCAAAAGCAAACGCCGGCGTGATGCCGGCGTTGCCCTGTTCATCCTGCGATGGGACGGATCAACCGTTCCACTTGCCCAGCGCGGCCAGGCCATTGTCCTTGGCGCGCTCGTACACGGTCTTCTGGGCAGCAGCGTAGTTGCCCTTCATGTCCTTGGCCCACAGCTTCAGCGCAGCCTGCTGCATCGCGCGGCCGTAGGAGAAGCTCAGCGGCCACGGCAGGTTGCCCATCTGGTTCATGGCGTTGAGGTGAGCGGTGGACTGCTCGTCGCTCTGGCCGCCGGACAGGAACACCACACCCGGCAGGATCGCCGGCACGGTGCTCTTCAGGCACATCACGGTCGACTCGGCCACTTCCTCGACGTCGGCCTGCTCATCGCAGTTCTTGCCGGAGATGACCATCGAGGCCTTCAGGATGGTGCCTTCCAGCAGCACGTTCTGCTGGTACAGCGCATCGAACAGCGAACGCAGGGTCGCTTCGGTGACTTCATAGCAGGTCTCGATGTCGTGGTCGCCGTCCATGATCACTTCCGGCTCGACCATCGGCACCAGGCCGCATTCCTGGCACAGCGCTGCGTAGCGGGCCAGCGCGTGGGCGTTGGACTCGATGCAGGTGCCCGACGGAATGCTCTCGCCGATGTTGATCACCGCACGCCACTTGGCGAAGCGCGCGCCCAGCTTGTAGTACTCCTGCAGGCGCTCGCGCAGGCCGTCCAGGCCTTCGGTCACCAGCTCGCCCGGGCAGCCGGCCAGCGGGTGCGCACCCTTGTCCACCTTGATGCCCGGAATCATGCCGTGGTCGGCCATGTACTTGGCGAACGGCACGCCGTCCTTGGTCGACTGACGGATGGTTTCGTCGTACAGGATGGCGCCGGAAATATGCTCGTTGAGCTTGGGCGTGGTCAGCAGCAGTTCGCGGTAGGCACGACGGTTCTCCTCGGTGTTCTCGATACCGACGCCGGCGAAACGCTTGGCGATGGTAGCGGTGGATTCGTCGATCGCGATGATGCCCTTGCCCGGGGCAACCATGGCCTGGGCGGTTTCAGCCAGCTGTTCGATGCTCATGTACTTCCTGTGGCGGGTGCGGGAAAAACGTAAGTATAGCCCCGCTACCCGTTGCCTCGCCGTAGAGGCCAGGCTGGAAACGATTCCAATGTCCGCACTGGACAAGGGATGTCCTGTGGCATGGGGTCAGAGCCCCTTCGGGGATCTGACCCGGGGTCGGATCCGCAACGCGGCTCGGACCCCAGGCCAACAATACTTACAGGTCGCCCAGACCGCTGGCGCGGCCGTCTTCGCCCACTTCCAGCAGGCGCAGGGTGTTGGTCGCACCCAGGGTTTCCATGTGCTCGCCGCTGGTGAACACCACGCGGTCGCCGGCCTGCAGCAGATCGGCTTCAACCAGCAGGCGGATGCTGCCGCGCGCGGCTTCGCGCGGGGTCAGGCCACGGCTGTCGAAGTTGATCGGATACACGTCGCGCATCAGCGCCATCTGCCGACGGGCGCCGTCATGGCGGGTGACCGCGAACACCGGCGCCTTGGCGCGGAAGCGCGACAGGTAGCGGGCGGTGCCACCGGACTCGGTCATCGCCACGATCGCGCGCACGCCCACGTGCTGCGACAGGAACATGGTGGCCATGGCAATGGCCTGGTCGGCACGTTCCAGGTTGCGCGGCGAGGCGTTGAAGTCGGTCTCGGTCTGGAACTGGCGCTCGGCACCCAGGCAGATCCGCGCCATCGCTTCCACGGCCTTGACCGGGTAGGCACCGGCAGCAGTTTCGGCCGACAGCATGACCGCATCGGTGCCGTCGATGACCGAGTTGGCCACGTCCAGCACTTCGGCGCGGGTCGGGATCGGGCTTTCGACCATCGACTGCAGCATCTGCGTAGCGGTGATGACCACCTTGTTCTGCGCCAGCGAGGCCTTGATGATCTTCTTCTGCAGGCCCGGCAGTTCGGCATCGCCGATTTCCACGCCGAGGTCACCGCGCGCAACCATCACCACGTCACTGGCCTCGACGATCTCTTCGAGGTTTTCGATGGCCTCGGTGCGCTCGATCTTCGACACCAGCGCGGCGTAGCAGCCGTGCGATTCAGCGATCTCGCGCGCGTCATTCATGTCCTGCGCATTGCGGCAGAACGACACGGCGATGAAGTCGACGCCGATCTTGGCGACGATGCCGATCAGTTCCTTGTCGCGCTCGGTCAGCGCGCCCAGCGACAGGCCACCGCCCTGCTTGTTCAGCCCCTTGCGGTCAGACAGCGCGCCGTCGTTGAGCACGGTGTTGATGATGCGCTCGCCTTCCACTTCGACCACCTGCAGCTGCATCAGGCCATCGTCGAGCAGCAGGACATCACCCGGGCCGACGTCCTGCGGCAGGCCGAGGTAGCTCACGCCGACCTGGGTCGCATCACCGGGGCCGGCATTGGTGCTGGCGATCAGGTCGAAACGGTCGCCCGCCTTCAACTGCACCTTGCCTTCGGCGAAGCGCTCGATGCGGATCTTCGGGCCCGGCAGGTCGGCCAGGATGCCCACTTCCACGCCGACGCGGGCCGCAGCCGCACGCACTTCGGCGGCGCGCTTGGCCTGGCCGGACGGATCACCGTGGCTGAAGTTCAGCCGCACCACGTTGACGCCGGCGCGGAACAGATCCTCCAGCACGCCCGGCGGATCAGTGGCCGGGCCGAGGGTGGCAAGGATCTTGGTGCGACGCTGACGCTCGAACATGGTGAATGGGCCTCTCCCGATAAAGAACGGAAATTAGCACATCCTTCACGCCGCATGTATACGGTTACAGCCTTGCGCTGCCTGACTTCGCGGGTCATCGAACGGACATCGGCCGGACATACGCTGGCGCAGGGTCGTGGTAGCGCTGGGCCATGCCCGGCGGGTGCTGGGCAAAGCCGCCGGGCATGGCCCGGCGCTACCGATCAAAGGCGCATCACGCCAGCAGCGTTTCCAGCTGCGCCGGTTCGCGTGCCAGTTGCCCGGCGCCGGCCTCGGTCAGCTCCTGCTCGCCACCGAAGCCCCACAGCACACCGATGCTGCGCAGGCCGTGGTGACGCGCGCCTTCGATGTCCATGCGGCGGTCGCCGATCATCCAGCAGTGCGCCGGCTGCACCTGCAGCCGGCGCAGCGCTTCACCGACCAGTTCCGGCTTGTGGCTGCGCGAGCCATCCAGGGTCGAGCCGACGATCTCCTCGAACAGCCCGCCGAACGGCAGGTGGGCAAGGATGCGGCGCGCATGCGGCTCGTTCTTGGCGGTGACCACCGCCAGGCGGTGACCACGACCGTGCAGCGTGCGCAGCGTGTCTTCCACCTGCGGATACACCGTGTGCTCGCGCCAGCCTTCGGCATCGAAACGTTCACGGTAGTAGCCGACGGCCTGTTCCACCCGCGCCGGTTCGACGAACAGCGGCGCGAAGGTGGTCCGCAACGACGGACCGATCCAGCCCAGCAGGGTGTCCTGCGGCGGCACCGGATGGTCCATCTTCTGCAGCGCGTAGGCGATGCAGGCGGTGATGCCCACCTGCGAATCGATCAGCGTGCCGTCGAGGTCGAAGAACAGCACATCCCTGCCGTGGTCGGCATTCATGCGCCGCGCGCGTCGAGTGCGGCCACGGCCGGCAGGGTCTTGCCTTCCAGGAACTCCAGGAACGCACCACCGCCGGTGGAGATGTAGCTGACCTGCGCGGCGATATCGAACTTGTCGACCGCAGCCAGGGTGTCGCCACCGCCGGCGATGGAGAACGCGTTGGAGCTGGCGATGGCGCGCGCCAGCGCTTCGGTGCCCTTGCTGAAGGCCTCGAACTCGAACACGCCGACCGGACCGTTCCAGACCACGGTGCCGGCGTTTTCGATCAGCTGCGCGTACTGCGCGGCGGTCTGCGGGCCGATGTCCAGGATCAGGTCGTCTTCGGCGACGGCATCGACCGCCTTCACTTCAGCCACGGCATCGGGCAGGAACTGCTTGGCGGTGACCACGTCGACCGGCAGCGGGATGTCCGCGCCACGGGCCTTGGCATCGGCGACGATCTTCTTCGCGGTGTCCAGCAGGTCCGGCTCATACAGCGACTTGCCGACGTTGTAGCCAGCGGCGGCGATGAAGGTATTGGCGATGCCGCCACCGACGATCAGCTGGTCGACCTTGCCAACCAGGCTGGCAAGCAGTTCCAGCTTGGTGCTGACCTTGCTGCCGGCGACGATCGCCAGCAGCGGCTTGGCCGGGGCATCCAGCGCCTGGGCCAGCGCATCCAGCTCGGCCATCAGCAGCGGGCCACCGGCCGCGACCGGTGCGAAGCGGATGACGCCGTGGGTGGAGGCCTGGGCGCGGTGCGCAGTACCGAAGGCATCCATCACGAACACGTCGCACAGCGCGGCGTACTTCTTCGACAGGGCTTCATCGTCCTTGCCCTCGCCGACATTCATGCGGCAGTTTTCCAGCAGCACCAGCTGCCCCGGCTGCACGTCGACGCCGTCGACCCAGTCGCGCACCAGCGGAACCTCGCGGCCGAGCAGCTCGGACAGGCGCTGGGCCACCGGCGCCAGCGAATCGGCTTCGCTCCACACGCCTTCCTTCGGGCGCCCCAGGTGCGAGGTGACCATCACCGCCGCGCCCTGCTCCAGCGCGCGCTTGAGCGTCGGCAGCGAAGCGGTGATGCGCTGTTCGGAGGTGATGCGGCCATTCTCGATCGGCACGTTCAGATCCTGGCGGATCAGCACGCGCTTGCCGGAGAGGTCGAGGTCGGTCATGCGGACGATGGACATGGGCAACTCTTTGGCTCAGGGACGGGATGCCGGGCTACGGCAGACGGCCATTGTATCGGGTGCGGGTGGTGGGAGGGCCGATGCCTGCGGCAGGCAGAAGCGCAGGGCGACAGCAACGGCAACAGCAACAGCAACGGCCGAAGCCAAAGCGCTGGCGCTTCGTGGTGCTGTGGATGGGCCGGGGTGGTGTGGGCTGGCAGGGGACGCCGTAAACCCATCCATGGGGGCTTGGTCGCGGCATCCATGCCGCTCACCCCCCTGCCAGCCCACACCACCCCGGCCTCGACAGGTTCATGTGGCGGAGCGGATGGCAAAAGCAGAAGCGGTTTCTGATGTCGGTTGGAAAATGAAGGGGTCAGATCCGTTTTCCTGCGGAAAACGGATCTGACCCCGATGGCATCGTTGTTCTGTGGAGCCGAGCGTGGGCTCGGCTGGATCTATCGCGAACAGCAGCCGAGCGTCGGCTCGGCTCTACAAGAAGCGCGCAGCCAAGCTGCTTTGCTTTTGCTCTTCTTTTTTCTCTTCCATGGGTGGACGCACACGGAAACTGTCAGAGGTCGGGCGGGTGGGCTGGGCAGGGGTATCCGCGCCATGGATGGCGCGGCTAAGCCTCCAGGGACGGATTCACGGCGTCCCCTGCCCAGCCCACCCGCCCGGCCAAGCGCGGCTTTTCGCTCTACGCGACCAACCGCCCACCCACGAGGGGCTGCGCCGTTCGCCGGAACCTACGCCGAAGGCGCAGGCTTCTGCCGAAGCAGGCTGACCGCCAGGCCGCCCACCACCAGCACGCCCAACCCCAACAACGCCCACAGCAGCCACGCCTTCCAATCGCGCTGCGGCTTCAGCGCCGCGTCGCCGGCCAGCGGTTCCGGGCTGCCTTCCAGGCGCGCCAGCGTCGGCTGCCAGGAGGGGTCATTGCGCTGCCGCAGTTCCTCGATCAGCACCCCCACCGGTGCCTCCGCCCGGCGTGCGGTCGAACTGCCTACCGCCAACGCATACGGTGCCGCGCCCTGGCTCAGGAACACCAGCACTTCCGGCTGATAGCCCAGGCGCAGGGTCGGCGCCGTCGCCGTTTCAGCCGGGTTCGCCACCAGCTTCCAGTAACGGTCGCGGTGGATGCCGCCCAGCGGTTGCGCGGCAGACTGCTGGCGCTGGCCCTGGGCGCCCTGCTGCAGCTGGTAGGCAATCCACGGTGCGCTGCGGCGCTGCCATTCCGCGCTCTCGTCATCGCGGCTGAACAACGTCCACTGCACCAGGCTGTTGTCGGTGCTGGCCACGTCGGCGCGCGCCACCGGGAAGCGGCCGTCCAGCTCGAAGGTGTACTCGCCCTTGCCCTTCGACGTCGGCTCCAGCGACAGCCATTCCCACGGCAGCGTGGCCGGTGCAGGCGGCAGCTCGGCCAGCACACTGCGCAGGGTCGGCAGGCGTGCTTCGCCCTGTGCCAACACGCGCACGTAGCGAGCGCTGCTATCCACCTGCAGCCGGCGCTGCAACAGGCGCTTGCCGGCGCGCTGCAGGTCCACCAGCGGCACGTCCCGCGCGATCGGGCGCCAGTTCTGCAGATCGTCGCTGGCGTCCAGCTGCACCTGTGCCTGCAGCGGCTGGCCGCTGTCGGCCCAGTCCAGCACCAGCGCTGCCAACGGCTGCTGGCCAAGCACGCTGGCGTCGATCAGCCAACCGCCCTGCCCGTTCGTCACCGCGCCGCCGCCCACACGCGCTTCAACCCGGCGCACGCGGCCGTCGGTATCGCGTTCGGTCAGCAGCTGCAGGTCATTGCGCTGCGCTTCGGCCAGCGGCGGCAGCACGAACCATGGCAGCTCGCGCTGCACCGGCGGCTGTGCCAACGGCTGGTCCGGTGCCAGCAGCGCCGATGGCAGCGATTGGCCCGCCGCGTTGAACACCTGCAGATCGCCCAGGTCGGCGGCACCGGCACGGCGGTAGATCGCCGGTTCCAGCACGACGCGATACGCGCCGGACTGCACACTGGACAACGTCAACGGCCATTGTTCGGCGTACTGGGTGCGGTACTCGGCGGCCTGTGCCGCGACGGCGGCCAGCATGCCGAACATCACCGGCAGCAGCGCCCTGCTCCACTTCCTCATTGTTTTTCCTCCACGGACGGCGCCGCGCTGGGCGGTGCCGGTGCCAGATACCCCACGACCGTGCACAGCAGGCCGTAGGCGATGAACGATGCGATGCCGAGCAGGTTGCCCAGGTGCTGGCGATCGATGAGTACCAGCTTGGCCAGCACCACGCCCATCAGCACGGCACCCACCATCCACAACACGCGCTGGCCGCGACGCGAGCCCCATACCCAGGCGATCACGCCAAGCACGCTCCACAGCACGGTCAAGCTGGTCTGGGCCAGGCTGAAGCGCATCATCGAGGCACTCCAGGAGAGGCCGCCCCACTGGTGCACGCCATGCAGCACCAGGCTGGTCAGCGCAATGAAGGCCGCCAGCGCCAGCACGGGCAGGCGGACCTTCAGCAGTGCCTGCGGCGCCTGATCGCTGTACAGCCAGCGCGCCAGCAACAGCAGGCTCAGCCACTGCCCGATCTCGGCCGGGTTCAATACCGGCAGCCACAGCAGTGGCGCGGCATCACCCGGCAGCAGCTGGCCGAACAACCAGCCGATCGACAGCAGGCCGAACAGCACGCACTGCAGCGGCAGGCGCACGCTGTCGAAGGCCACGCCCAGCGGCCAGCGCAGGACGTTCCAGCGCCACAGCGACAGCGCCGCCATCAGCAGCCACGGCAGCGTGACCAGCAGGGTCGTCCAGCCCTGCGCCAAGTTGGCCTCGCCACCGCCCCACAGGGCCAGCAGCGAAAGCAGCGACGGCCACAGCAGCCACCACAGGAACTGCGCGATGCGTGCCACGGTGTCGCCGCCCTGGCGCAGGCACAGCAGCGTGCGCACACCCAGTACCGCGAACACCGCCCAGGCCAGCGCACCGTAGCCGGCGAACGGTTGCTGGTGCGCATCGCTCTGCATCAGCGCCAGCGGGAAGCCCAGCGCCAGCATCGCTAGTGCAGTCACGCCCAGCGCGCGCGCCGGCTGGCGACGCTGCATTTCCGCGGCCAACCATGCGGTAACCGCGGCCAGCACCAGCAGTGCATCCACTTCGATGCGGTAGGGGAAGAACCGGGTGATCTCGTGCACCAGGCCACCCAGCCACCACAGCAGTCCCCACAGGTAGTAGACCAGCGCGATCTCGTGACGCTCCCTGCGCTGGTAACTCCACGCCGACGCGAAGCCGGCCACGGCCAGCAGCAGCGCACCAATCGCCGTCGGGTTGAGCAGGAAACGCAGGTCCTCATGCCAGTGATCGCCACCGGCAACGAAGGCGAACGCGGCACCCATCTGCAGCAATGCACCGGACACCTGCGGCAGCCAGCGCTTCTGGCGCAGCCCCAGCCAGGCCAGGCCGGCACCTTCCAGTGCGAACACCGCACCGGTTGCACGCGCCGACAGCGCCAACGGCACCGCCAGCGTGGCGAAGCCCACCGCCAGCACCGCATGCGACTGCGCCAGCACGGTGTACGACGCACGCGCGATCAGCGCCCGCGCCAGCACCGCGTAGATCGCAGCCAGGCCCAGTGCACACAGTGCCAGCGTCATCGGCTGCTCATGCAGCATGCCGGCCTGCAGCGAGAACGCGACCAGCGGCGTGCCGAACACCAGGCTACCGTCGACCAGATCGCGCCGACCCGCCGGCTGACGGCGTGCATACAGCAGCGGGATCAACAGATAGAAGGCGAAGAACAGCAACAGGAACGGCTCGGTGCTGCTGAACTTCTCAGGCGCGTACTGCAGCACGCCCCAGAAGGTACCGATGCCGAACGTAAAAGCGAAGCCGAGCAGATTCAGCGCACGCCATGGACGGAACCAGGCGATGGCGAAAATGCCTGCGTTGAGCACCGCGTAATAGCTGAACAACCCCACGTGGTTGCCGCTGCCCGTGGACAGCCACAACGGCGCCATGAAGCCGGCGAGGATGCCCAGCACCGCCAGCGTGCGCGAGTTCTGTACCACCGCCAGCACGCACAGCCCGGCCACCAGTGCGATCGAACTGGCAAAGGCAAAGCCTGGGTTGAGCAGTTCAAAGCGTTTGAACGCGGCGAAGATGGTCAGCAGCAGCACGCCGATGGCACCGCCCTGCAGGGCCAGCGCAAACAGGCGCCGACGTTCGCGCTGGTGCCAGCCGAAGGCCAGCAGGCCCAGTGCACCCACGGTGACGCCGGCCAGGCGCAGTTCGATCGGCAGCACCAGCCAGCCCTGGTCGCTGACGTACTTCAGCAGTGCGGCGACACCGGCCAGCAGCACCAGCATGCCGATCTTGACCGGCACGTTGCCTTCGGTGAACCAGCGTTTGACCGCACCGACGCCACGCTCGATGAAATTCGGCAGCGCCGGCTCGGCCGGCAACGGCGGCTGTACTGGTGACGGTGGCACCGGAGGCGGCGTGAGCGGTCGCGGCGCGGGCACTTCGGCCGAGGCCTGTTCGCGCAGCGGCGGCGGTGGTGGCAGCGGCGGGGTGGCCAGCACCGGCCGCAGGAACGGCGGATCGGCACTGGTGGAAGCCGCGGCGGCAGGCCGTGCAGGCGCGGCCTCGGTGGTGGTTGAGGCCGCTGCGCGGGGGGCCGGCGCGCCGTCCAGGGCGCTCTCCAGCGCGGCGACGCGACGGCGCAGGCCGGCAATCATCACCAGCGCCACCACCAGCAGCAGCGGAATGGCCAGCAGGACGAGTACGACCAGGGCTATCAATGCTTCCATTGCGTGCTTCCATTGCGATCCCGCGCCCCAGCGGCAGCGGTCGACCGGCCCATGCTACGACAGTGCCGGCCCCATAAACGACGAACCCCGGCCAGGCCGGGGTCCGCGTGCGATCTTTGCTGGCCTTACTTGGCGGCGACGACCTTGGCCATTTCCAGGCACTTGTTCGAGTAGCCCCACTCGTTGTCGTACCAGGTCACCAGCTTGACGAAGGTGCTGTCCAGGGCGATACCGGCTTCGGCGTCGAACACCGAGGTGCAGGTTTCGCCGCGGAAATCGGTGGCCACGACCTTGTCTTCGGTGTAGCCCAGGATGCCCTTCAGCGGGCCTTCGCTCTGTGCCTTCACTTCAGCGCAGATCTCGGCGTAGGTGGCTTCCTTTTCCAGCTCGACGGTCAGATCGACCACCGACACGTCCGAGGTCGGGACGCGGAAGCTCATGCCGGTCAGCTTCTTGTTCAGTTCCGGGATGACCACGCCGACGGCCTTGGCCGCACCGGTGGACGACGGAATGATGTTCTCCAGGATGCCGCGGCCGCCGCGCCAGTCCTTGTTGGACGGGCCATCGACGGTCTTCTGGGTGGCGGTGGCCGCATGCACGGTGGTCATCAGGCCGCGCTTGATGCCCCACTTGTCATTGATGACCTTGGCCAGCGGCGCCAGGCAGTTGGTGGTGCACGAGGCGTTGGAGACGATCGCCTGGCCGGCGTAGGTCTTGTCGTTCACACCGTAGACGAACATCGGGGTGTCGTCCTTCGACGGCGCCGACATGATCACCTTCTTCGCGCCCGCGTCGATGTGCTTCTGCGCGGTTTCCTTGGTCAGGAACAGGCCGGTGGACTCGATCACCACGTCCACGTCCACGTCGTTCCACTTCAGGTTGGCCGGGTCGCGTTCCTGGGTCAGGCGGATCTTCTTGCCGTTGACCAGCAGGTCGTTGCCCTGCACCGCCACATCGGCCTTGAAGCGGCCGTGCACGGAGTCGTACTTGAGCATGTAGGCCAGGTAATCCGGCTCCAGCAGATCGTTGATGGCCACGATTTCGATGTCGTCGCCGAAGTTCAGCACCGCCGAGCGCAGGACGTTACGCCCGATGCGACCGAAACCGTTGATACCAACCTTGATTGCCATGTTCTCAAGCTCCTGCGGCCGCGTCGGGTGCGGCGGGATGGATAGGGCCCACAAGTCTAGCAAACCGGGCATGGCCACCGTGGGCCAGCCCCTGCCGGCAGCGGGCTGGCGGACAGGATTTGATCCGGATCAAAGCGTTAGCGCGACGTGAGGCCGAGACTGGCCGCATCCACCCAGCAACGAGATCACCCCCATGCGCAAGACCTCCCCCCTGATCGTGGCCAGCCTGGCCGCCGCCCTGTCCCTCGCCGCCGCCCCGGCCATGGCCCAGTCCAAGGGCGACTGGACCGTTTCGGCCGGTATCCACCAGGTGGCACCGAAGTCGAACAACGGCTGGCTGGCCAACGGCACCCTGAAGGTCGATGTCGACAACGACGTCAAGCCGACCATTACCGGTGAATACTTCATCGCCGACAATCTGGGCATCGAAGTGCTGGCCGCGCTGCCGTTCAAGCACGACATCAACATCAACGGGCTCGGCCGCGTGGGCAGCACCAAGCAGCTGCCGCCGGTGGTGACCGTGCAGTACCACTTCAACAGCAGGGGCAAGGTGTCGCCGTTCATCGGTGCGGGCGTGAACTACACGACCTTCTTCAGCGAAGACACCACCGGTGCGCTGAAGGACAGCCGCCTGAAGCTGCAGGATTCGTGGGGCCTGGCCGCGCATGCGGGCGTGGACTTCGCGATCGGCGAGAAGGGCGCGCTGCGCGTGGACATGCGCTGGATCGACATCGACAGCAAGGTGAAGTTGAACGGCGAGAAGATCGGCACGGTCAACATCGATCCGCTGGTCTACGGCGCTTCGTACGTCTTCAAGTTCTAAAGCGGTGTGTTGAGCGCGGGGGCTTCGCCCCCGCTCCCCCGCTACACGCAAAACCCTCGCAGCATGTTGCCCCGGTGATTGCCGGGGCTTTTTTTGTTTGCGCGAAAAGCACCGGCATCTGGAATTGGGCGGAGAGGGTGGGGTGATCGGGACACGCCGTAAATACGTCCCTGTAGGCTCGATCGCCGCATCCATGCGGCGAACGGTCCCGATCACCCCACCCTCTCCACCCTTCCCATCTGCGCGCGCGTGCCAGCTCAAGCAAAGGCAAGAGCAGAAGCAGAACCTGAACATCCGAGGCGTAGTGGTTGCCTGTAATTGCAGGAGGCCGATTTTGATCCTGCATTTGTTTTTGATGTTGCCTTTGACGTTTGCATCCGCCTCCGCGGCCATGTTTGGAGGGGAGCGCAGCGGGAGGGGCGGCGGGACCGTTGGTGCCATGGATGGCGCCATCGAGCCCCCATGGATGGGTTTACGGCGTGTCCCGCCGCCCCTCCCGCTGCGCTCCCACTTCGGAACAGGAACGCGCCGCTCTTCAATCCACCTACCCCCGCTAGAATGTGCACATGAAAGCCCTGCACTCCTTCTTCCTCGCCGCCGCCCTGGCGCCGGCCCTGCTGTCCGTCTCCGCCCCTGCCCATGCCTGGGGCGCGCAAGGCCACCGCCTTGTCGCCGAAGTCGCCGACGCCCGCCTCAACCCCACCGCCCGCGCCGAAGTGGACCGCCTGCTGGCCACCGAACCGGACGCCACGCTGGCCAGCATCGCGCCGTGGGCCGATCAGCTGCGTGCCAAGGATCCGGGCCTGGGCCGTCGCTCGGCCGGCTGGCACTACGTCAACATCGCCGAAGACAACTGCCATTACGAAGCACCGAAGCACTGCAAGAACGGCAACTGCATCGTCGAGGCCCTGAAGGCGCAGAGCACCATCCTCGGCGACCGCAGCCTGACCGACGGCGAGCGCCTGCAGGCGCTGAAGTTCGTCGTGCACCTGGTCGGCGACATCCACCAGCCGATGCACGCTGGCTACGCCCACGACAAGGGCGGCAACGACTTCCAGCTTCAGTTCGGCAACCGCGGTACCAACCTGCACTCGCTGTGGGACAGCGGCATGCTCAACACCCGCAAGCTGGACGACGCCGGCTATCTGCCGCTGCTGCAGGGCCAGCGCGCGCCGAAGCTGGCGCGCCAGTCCAACCCCCAACGTGACCCGCAGACGTGGGCCGAGGCCAGCTGCCGCATTTCCATGCAAGCTGGCGTTTATCCGGCCACGCGTAAAATCGGTGATGAATACACCGAGCGCTACCGGCCGCTGGCCGAAGCGCAGCTGCGACTGGCCGGTGAGAACCTGGCGCAGTTGCTGAACCGCGTGCTGGGCACGCGCTGAGGAGCGTTCCAATGTCAGTCCAGGTGCAGTCGTTCTTCCACCGTGACAGCAATACCTTCAGCTATCTGGTCAGTGATCCGGCCAGCGGCGAAGCGGCGCTGATCGACCCGGTCCTGGACTACGACCCGGATACCGACGCCAGCAGTGAAGCGCCGCTGCATGCCGCGTTGCAGGCCATCGAACAACAGGGCCTGCAGCTGCGCTGGCTGCTGGAGACACACGCTCACGCCGACCACGTATCGGGTGGGCGCCGGCTCAAGCAACGCTTCCCGCAGGCCACGCTGGCCATCGGCGAAGGCATCCGTGCGGTGCAGGCCACCTTCGCGCCGCGCTACGGCCTGCAGCTTCCTGCAGCGGATGAAATCTTCGATCACCTGTTCGGCGATGGCGAAACCTTCGCTCTTGGCGAACTGCGCTGCCAGGTGATCGCCGTGCCCGGCCATACCAGCGACAGCATCGCCTACCTGATCGACGATGCGCTGTTCACCGGTGACTCGCTGTTCATGCCCGACGGCGGTACCGCCCGCTGCGATTTCCCGGGTGGCGATGCCGCGCAGCTGTACCGTTCAATCCAGCGCCTGCTGGCGCTGCCCGATGCGACCCGCGTGTTCGTCTGCCACGACTACGGTCCGGGTGGTCGTGCATTCGCCAACGAAACCACCATCGGCGAACAGCGCGCACACAACATCCACGTGCATGACGGCGTGGCCGAGGCGGAATTCGTCAGCGTGCGCCAAGCACGCGATGCAACGCTGGAAGAACCCAAGCTGATGCAGCCCGCGGTGAAGGCCAACATCCAGGGCGGGGCCTGATCCACGCCGCTGCGCTCGCCGGGCATGGCCCGGCGTTACCGTTTTCGGTCAGGCATCGCGGGCGTTCATTTCCCCTGTGTGCGCACCACATGCTGACCCTTCACGATTTCGAACGTAAAGGCGTACTGCAGGGTGACCGCCACCGGCTCGATGCGCTCGGCGCCGCGACAGTCGCCGCGGTCGGCAGGCACCTTGCCAGCCGCAAAGTGGCAGACCGCTGCGGACGAGTACTTCCACATGGCCACCGCTTCCTGTGCGGCCTGCAGAAGGGGCGCATTCTCGCGTGCGGCACCTGCCGCGCACCCGGAGCGATCAGTCAATGGCAGGCTGCGCTCGACTGCGCCATTGGCATCAACCACCACCTGCAGGCAGATGGTGGTCGGTGCCAGCTCCGCACGCGGGTCACGATCACCGACCTCCGGATCCGGCGCCGCGTACAACTGCGGCATCCGGTAGCCCTCGCTCGCGCCCAGCGAATAGGCCTGCAGCTGCCCACTGCCGCCACCGGTCTGCGGCTGCAGGCGCTGATGGCCGACATTCTCGCTGCGGGTATCAACGGTGGTCAGGCGATCCTGGGTCGCGCACCCTGCCAACAGCGCCGCCATCATCAACAGTGGCGCGGACTTCACTGGGAGTCCTCGGTGTTGTCCATGGCATAGGTGATCGGAATCTTCACAGCCCCTGCAACGGGCTTTCCGTTCTTCATCGCCGGACGATAGGTCCAGCTCCGCGCAGCGGCGATCGACACCGCATCGAACACACCCGGATTGGTTGCACTGAGCACCTGGAAGTCAGTCGGATGGCCGTTGGCATCCACGTCCACGCGCAGGTTCACCACGCCCACCTGGCGCTGTTCGATGGCGGACTTCGGATAGGACGGTGGCGGCATCTTGTCGACCTGGATCGGACGGTCCAGCCCCGCCTTGGCCGCATCTTCTTCAGCATGTTCGAACGGCTCGACGCTGATCGACGGCACGCCCGTCGCGCCACCCTGGCTGGCCCACGCCACCGCTCCCATTCCCAGGCACAACCCGACCACCAGCACCTGCCCCGACACCCACGGCAATGCCTTCCGCTTGGACTGCTTCAACATGGCGATACGCTCCTTCAACACGGGTTGGCTGCGCCAATGGCAGACCGCTGGCGCAACCGGATGGACCAGCTGCGCCTTCAGCAGCGTGCTGGCGTAGAGACCACGCAGTGCAGGCTGCGGGGCAATGGTGCGGGCATCGCAGGCCAGCTCCTGGTCACGCAGGAATCGGCGGGCGGCCCACGGCAGAAGCGGATGGAACCAGAACACCGCGCGTGCCATCAGCAGCGCCCCATTGGCCCAGTGATCGCCATTGCGACGGTGGCTGCGCTCGTGCTGCAGGATCAGGCCCTGTTCCTGTGCGGTGAACTGCTGGTCGAAGTCCGGGCCTACCACGATGCGTGGACGCCACAGGCCGACCAGCGCCGGCAGCCCGGGATCAACGCTGGCCTGCCAGCTGCCATCGGCGCGTGCGCACAGTTGGCCCATGCCGCGTTCAAAGCGCCACTGCGCACGTAGATCGCGTAGCAGACAGAGGACCGCCCCCAGCGTCCATGCCAGCAGCAACAGCCCGGCCCACGGCAACGACTGCCCTGTCATGCCTTCGACGGCGCCGGGTACCACTTTCAACGGCAGCGTTGGCACATGCTCCAGCAGTGCCACCTGCGGCAACGGCAGCAGCAACGATGCCCCCAGCAACGGCAGCAGCCACCAGCTGCGGTAGGCCAACGCCACGCCCCCCAGGCGCACCAGCAAGGGACGCAGCACCGCCAGCACGACCACACCCAGTGCCAGCCACAGGCTGGCCTGCCACAGTCCATCGAGCAGCTCAGTCATGGTCCAGCTCCTGGATCAGCTTCTTCAGTTCGGCGATGTCCTGCGCACTCAACTGGCCGCGTTCGCTGAAGTGCGCGACCAGCGGTGCCACCCGCCCTTCGAAGACGCGGCCGATGAAGTCCTGGCTCTGCGCCTCCACCCACGCCTGGCGCTGCAGCAGCGGCCGGTACAGGTAGCGCCGGCCATCGCGCTCGGCGGCGATCGCGCCCTTGGTCAGCAGGCGGTTGAGCAGGGTCTTGATGGTCGGCTCGGCCCAGTCGCGGTGGGCCAGCGCGGCCACCACCTCGTCGGCGCTACGCGGTGCCTGCTGCCACAGCACCTCCATCACAACGGCTTCGGCTTCGCTGATCGGGGTCATGGTTTACATCCGTAATCGACAACCCGATTACGCGCGTAATCGAATCGCCTGTCAAGCCCCTCGACTCCAGGTTCATCGCACCTGCGCCAGCATCGATACCTCCCGCCCCAGGCCCCGGATGAAAGCGCTGCCCAAGAAGGATTTCCCGGTCGAGCAGGCGCGCCGCTTCCTCGAACCCGGCCCGATCGTGCTGCTCAGCACCGCCTGGCGTGGCCAGCGCAACCTGATGACGATGGGCTGGCACATGGTGATGGGCTTTTCGCCCTCGCTGGTCGCCACCTACCTGTGGGACGCGAACCACAGCCACGCGCTGGCCCATGGCAGCGGCGAGTGCGTGATCAACGTGCCCGGCGTGGAGCTGCTCGATACCGTGGTGGACATCGGCAACTGCAGCGGCCGCGAGGTCGACAAGTTCGCCCACTTCGGGCTCGATGCACAGCCCGCGTGCGAGGTCGGTGCACCTCTGGTCGGGCAATGTCATTCGTGCTTCGAATGCCGCCTCTACGACGACAGCCAAGTGGAATCGAGCAACCTGTTCATCTGGGAAATCGTGCGCGCCCATGTTGCACCACGCCCAAAGCTGCCGCGCACGGTGCATTACCGGGGCGATGGGCAGTTCATGGTGTCTGGCGCCGAAGTCTCGCGTCGACGGCGGTTCAAGCCCGACATGCTGTAATGCCAGCACTCCCCCACTCGCAGGACCACCGCGCATGACCGAACACCTCACCGACCTGGACGCCGCCGTCGACTGGTTGTTTGCGCGCGTGGACGGGCCGCTGCGGATCGGGGCACCGCTGGCACTGGGCAAGCCGCATCGGCTGCTCAATGCCCTTTACGCACGCGTCGAGCACGATCCGTCGCGGCCGCTGCAGCTGTATACCGCGCTCTCGCTGAACCCGCCGAAGGCACGCGGCAATGGCCTGGAAGCGCGCTTCATGGCACCGTTCGCGCAGCGCCATTTCGGCGACGATTTCCCGCGCCTGGCCTATGCCGATGCGATCGCGCGCGACGCGTTGCCGGCACATGTGCAGGTGGAAGAGTTCTACATGCAGTCCGGCGCCCTGCTCGGTTCGCGGCAGGCGCAGTCCAGCTATACCAGCCTGAACTACACCCACGCCGCAGACGCGGTGGCGCAGCGCGCGCCGCAGGTGATCGTGCAGAAAGTGGCGATGCGGCCGGATGACCGCCGGCTCTCGCTGTCGTGCAACAACGACATTACCCAGGACACGCTGGATGCGATCGCCGCGCGCGGCCTGCCGCGGCCGCTGCTGGTCGCCGAGATTGATCCGCAGCTACCCTACCTGGGTGGCTCGGCCACGGTCGATGTGTCGTTCTTCGATCTGGTGATCACCCCACCGCCGCCGTACCCGGCGCTGTTCGGCCTGCCGCGGCAGCCGGTCGGTGATGCCGACTACGCCATTGGCCTGTATGCCAGCACGCTGGTGCGCGACGGCGGCACCCTGCAGATCGGCATCGGCACGCTGGCCGACGCGCTCAGCCATGCGCTGGTGCTTCGCCACACCGACAACGCGCGCTACCGCCGCGTGCTGCATGCGCTGGATCCGCAGCTGGCCAGCCACCCGCTGGTGCAGGAAATCGGCGGACTGGAACCGTTCGAAGTCGGCCTGTACGGCTGCAGCGAAATGCTCAACGAGGGCTTCCGCCGCCTGGTGCAGACCGGCGTGATCAAGCGCAAGGTGCACGACGACCTGGCGCTGATGCAACGCATCGAAAACGGCAGCACCCTGTCCATCGACCACGCCACCCTGGCCGCCGAAGGTGAGTACCTGCACGGTGCGTTCTACCTGGGTTCGCCGGAGTTCTACGAATGGTTGCGCACGCTGCCGGAAGACGAGTGCCGCGCGATCGGCATGCGCCGTATCAGCGAGATCAACCAGCTGTACGGTGGCAACGAGACACTGGAACGCCTGCAGCGCCGGCACGCGCGCTTCTTCAACTCCTGCATGATGGCCACCGCGCTGGGTGCGGCGGTGTCGGATGCGCTGGACGATGGCCGTGTGGTGTCCGGCGTGGGCGGCCAGTACAACTTCGTGGCGATGGCACATGCGCTGCCGGAAGCGCGCAGCGTGCTGATGTTCCGCGCCGCGCGCGATGACAAGGGCCAGCGGGAATCCAACGTGCGCTGGAACTACGGACACACCACCATCCCGCGCCATCTACGCGACATCTACCTCAACGAATACGGCATCGCCGATCTGCGCGGCTTGACCGACGAGGACTGCGTGCATGCGATGACCGCAATCACCGAGGCCCCGTTCCAGGGCGGCCTGCTGCAGCAGGCACACACTTCGCGCAAGCTGCTGGCCGCCAAGCAACCGGATCCCGAGCGCCAGCAACGCAACACACCGCAGGCATTGACGGCGGCGCTGGCAGCGTTCCGCGCCGATGGCACGCTGCCGGACTATCCGCTGGGCAGCGACTTCAACGAGATCGAGCAGGTGCTGGTGAAGGCGCTGGGCTGGCTGAAGGCCAACACGCAGACCCGTGGCGACAAGCTGCGCACGGTCTGGGCGGCGCTGCGGCAACCGGCCGGTGATGGCGATGCGGTGTACCTGCAGCGCATGGGCCTGCAGGCACCGAAGGATTTCGCCGAACGCCTGGACGCGCGACTGCTGCGCCTGGCGCTGGCGCGTACCGCCTGAGAAAAGTTTCCGGTAGCGCCGGGCCATGCCCGGCGAGCATCTGATCCGCCGGGCATGGCCCGGCGCTACCCAATAGAGAAAGGCCGGCTTGCGCCGGCCTTTCCTTCATCTCACTGCCGGGCTGCTTACAGCGCCTTGGCGGCTTCCACCACGTGGGCGGTGGTGATGCCGAAGTGCTTGTACAGCTGGTCGGCGGGGGCCGAAGCGCCGAAGGTGTCGATGCCGATCACTGCACCGTCCAGGCCAACGAACTGGCGCCAGAAACCGGTGACGCCGGCTTCCACGGCCACGCGCTTGCGCACGGCGTTCGGCAGCACCGATTCACGGTAGGCCGCATCCTGGCGCAGGAACACGTCGGTGGACGGCATCGAGACCACGCGGGTCTTGAGGCCAGCCGCGTCCAGCTGGGCCTTGGCTTCAGTCGCCAGCGAAACTTCCGAACCGGTGGCGATCAGGATAACGTCCGGGGTACCAGCAGCATCGGCCAGCACGTAACCACCGCGCTCGATCTGGGCGATCTGCTCGGCGTCGCGCGGCTGGTGCGGCAGGTTCTGGCGGCTGAACACCAGGCAGCTCGGACCATCCTGACGGGTGATCGCAGCCTTCCAGCTCACCGCCGACTCGACCGCATCGCACGGACGCCACACGTCGTTGTTCGGGATGTAACGCAGCGAAGCCAGGTGCTCCACCGGCTGGTGGGTCGGGCCGTCTTCGCCCAGGCCGATCGAGTCGTGGGTGTAAACGTGGATGGCGTGTGCCGGGATCAGCGCGCTCATGCGCACGCCGTTGCGGGCGTAGTCGCTGAACACCAGGAAGGTGGCGTCGAACGGAATGAAACCACCGTGCAGGGCCAGGCCGTTGGCGATGGCGGTCATGCCGAACTCGCGCACGCCGTAGTACACGTAGTTGGCGTTGGCGTCGTCGCTGGCGACCGACTTGCTGCCCTTCCACAGGGTCAGGTTGGAGTGCGCCAGATCAGCCGAGCCACCGACGATTTCCGGCAGCAGCGGCGCGTAGGCTTCGATGGCCAGCTGCGAGGCCTTGCGCGAGGCGATCGTCGGGCCTTCAGCGGCCACCTGGGCGATGTACGCATCGGCCTTGGCAACGAAGTCGGCCGGCAGGTCGCCGTGCGAACGGCGGGTCAGTTCGGCCGCTTCGGCCGGGTACTGCGCGGCGTACTTGTCGAACTGCTGTTCCCATTCGGCCTGGCGCAGGGTGCCGGCACCATTGGCGCGCCAGCCGTCGTAGATCGCCTGCGGGATCTCGAACGGGCCGTATTCCCAGCCCAGCTTCTTGCGGGTGGCTTCCAGCTCGTCCTTGCCCAGCGGTGCGCCGTGGCTGGATTCCTTGCCCGCCTTGTTCGGCGAACCAAAACCAATGGTGGTGCGGCAGCAGATCAGGGTCGGCTTGTCGCTCTGCGACAGCGCGGCCTCGATGCCGGCCTTGATGCTTTCCGGGTCGTGGCCATCGACATCGCGGACCACGTTCCAGCCATAGGCCTCGAAACGCTCCGGGGTGTTGTCGGTGAACCAACCCTCGACGTTGCCGTCGATGGAGATGTGGTTGTTGTCCCAGAAGCAGACCAGCTTGTGCAGGCCCCAGGTGCCGGCCAGCGAAGCGGCTTCATGCGACACGCCTTCCATCAGGCAGCCATCGCCCATGAACACCCAGGTACGGTGGTCGACCACTTCCAGCTCCGGGCGGTTGAAGCGCTGTGCCAGCAGCTTCTCGGCCAGGGCGAAGCCCACGGCATTGGCGAAACCCTGGCCCAGCGGGCCGGTGGTGGTTTCCACGCCCGGGGTCTCGTGGCGTTCCGGGTGACCGGCGGTGTGGCTGCCCAGCTGGCGGAACAGCTTGAGCTGCTCGATCGGCAGGTCGTAACCGCTCAGGTGCAGCAGCGCGTACTGCAGCATCGAACCGTGGCCGTTGGACAGCACGAAACGGTCGCGGTTGAACCAGTGCGGATTGCTCGGGTTATGGCGGAGATAGTCGTTCCAGAGGACTTCGGCGATGTCGGCCATGCCCATGGGCATGCCGGGGTGGCCGGACTTTGCGGTTTCAACCGCATCGGCGGCAAGGAAGCGGATGGCGTTGGCCAACTGGCGACGGGTAGGCTGCGTCATGGTTCTGTCGGAATCGGGAGGCGGCCGCGGACGTGCGGGCGGCCTATTGTCCCATAGTCGCCGGGCGGGGGGTCAGTTCACCTTGCCCGGTAGTGCCGGCCGCTGGCCGGCAGTTGCGCAGAATTCAATGAAGATCATGAAGTTGCCGGCCAGCGGCCGGCACTACCCGCCCCCGGAGTTCGGGGGCTGCGCCATAGGCGCCGGGGTGTGGAGGCCGGTAAGGGGGGCCCGCGATTCGCATCGCGAAACGTGGGAGCGGCAGCGCGCATGCGATGACGCGTACCCGGCCAGCGGCCGGCACTACCGCCCCCGGAGTCCGGGGGACGGGAATCCGATCTCAGTCCTTGTGCGGGGTCAGCGCCGGGCCGTCGTGGCCCTCACCCTTGGCCACCAGGGTGGTCAGGGCCAGGTCACCGGTGACGTTCAGCGCGGTACGGCACATGTCCAGGAAGTGGTTCACGCCCAGGATCAGGCCGATGCCCAGCGGGTTCACGCCCACCATCGCGCAGATCATCGCCACCACCGGCAGCGAGCCGGACGGTACGCCGGCGGTACCGATGCCACCGAGGATGCAGACCGCCATCACCATGATCTGCTGGCCGATGCTCAGATCCACGCCGAAGAACTGGGCCAGGAAGATCACCGTCACGCCCTCGAACAACGCGGTGCCGTTCTGGTTGGCGGTGGCACCCACGGTCAGCACGAAGCGCGAAACCCGCTGCGGCAGGCCCATCTGGTCGGCCACGCGCAGCGCGGTCGGCAGGGTGGCATTACTGGACGCGGTGGAGAACGCCATCACTGTCGCCTCCTGGGTATCGCGGAAGAACGACAGCGGCGAACGGCCGGACAGCCACACGGCCGTACCGTAGGTCACCACCATGTGCAGGCCCAGTGCCAGCACCACCACGCCCACGTAGGCGCCCAGGCGGATGATCAGCTCGAAGCCGAACAGTGCGGCCAGGTTGAACATGAAGCAGGCCACCGCGTACGGCGCCAGGCGGATGACCAGGTTGATCAGGGTCATCGAGATTTCGAACACGCCTTCGATGGCGCGGCGCAGCGGGGCGACCTTCTCGTTGTCGGTCAGCACCATGCCGATGCCGAACATCAGCGCGAAGAACATCAGCGACAGGATCGCGCCGTTGTCAGACGCGGCCTGCAGCACGTTGCTCGGCACGATCGACAGCAGCATGTCCATGCCCTTCGGCGTGCCATGGATGCCAGCAACGATCTCCTTGCTGCGCTCGGCGTTCTCCGACAGCATCATCGCCGCGACCTGCGGGTCGACGCCCACGCCCGGCTTGAGCAGATTGACCAGCACCAGGCCGATGCCGACGGCGATGCCGGACAGCAGCACGGTATAGGCCAGGGTCTTCCAGCCGATGCGACCGAGGGCGCGGATATCGCCCATCTCCGACACGCCCATGATCAGCGCCGAGAAGATCAGCGGCACGATCAGCATGAAGATCAGGTTGAGGAACAGGCCCGAAGCCGGGGTGGTGATGTAGTCCATTACCCACTTGGCACCGGCCTGCAGACCATCGACGCTGCCACCCAGGGCGTGCACGATCAGTCCCAGGACCAGGCCGATCGCGAAGCCGATGCCCATCTTCCAATGCAGGGGCAACTTCTTCTTGTCGGCAGCAGCTGCTGTCATACGCGGGTTTCCTCGAAAAATGAATGCACTCTAACAAAGCGCGCAAGCGGCGCCGGTTCAGGTTCGCCGTGGCGGATACAGCGGCGCCAGACCAGTGTCAGCGGTGCCCGCAGCCGCCGACCAGTGCGGTCCGTCACGGAAGGCCTCGCGCAGGCGCGCACGCAGCGACGCCAAGTCGCCCTGCCCACCCCAGCGCGCCTGCTGCAGGTCCTGCAGCACTTGTCGCTGTCCGGGGTCAGCCAGGCGGTCGATGACCTGCTCGATACGTTCGACACCGGCCATCGCACACAGCTGCGCTTCGACCTGCTCAAAACCTTCGCCATCCAGCACACGGCGCAGTTCGGCCAGACCGGCACGCCCGCTCGCCACAACCGGCACAGCCGAGCGACCCGCCACCGGCGCCGCCGCACGCGGGCGACGGCCACGTTGCCAACCCCACAGCAGGGTCAGCAGCCACAGCAACGCCAGGCCGATGGCCGCTCCCATCCACGGCCATGGCCGTTCGGACAGGCCACTGGCGCGCGGATCGGTCGCCGCGATACGGCTGTCCTGGCCATCGGCACCCGGCAGCGCCGCATCGGTGTCGATCGGCGGCAAGGGTGCCGGCGGCGCGTTGCTTGCGCCGTTGCCCGCTGCAACGGCCAGCGTCAGGTCTGGCAGGCGCGCTTCCTGTGCCTTGCCGCTGCGAACATCCCACCATGGCAGCTGCGGCCCCGGCACCACCAGCGAACCGGGCTGGCGCGGCACGATCGAATAGCGGCGGGTGATCTTCAGCCGCGGCGTGCTGCCGTTGAAGGTCTCCTCGTACTGTGCCGGCTCGGCAAACACCTGCGCATTGCTGCCGACCTCGGGCACCGGCAGATCGGTGAACTGCGCGCGGGTCGCGCCTTCGGCAATCGCCTCGACCACGATGTTGGCGGCTTCCCCGCTGCGCGCACTGGTCGGCGCGCTGGTGTAGCGCAGTTGCAGGCTCTGCAGCGGCAGCCACGGCTGCGGTGCCTGCGCCGGCTGTGCCTGCACCTGCAGGGTGCGGTCGGCGCCGGTGGCATTCATGCGGCCATCGCCGCCGCCAAAGAAATCATCGAAGAACCCACCGGCACTACGACCGTTGAAGCGTGCACCGGCCAGCCGCAGTGCACCGCTGCGCTCGGGGATCAGCAGGAAGCGGCGCTCGACCACGTTGTAACGGCGGCCATTGACCTGGCGCACGTCGGTGCGGTCGTCGCCCACCCGCTGCAACGACGCGCCGGCCGGTGTATCCAGCACCAGTTCGCCGGACGCCAGCTGCGAGGCGAAGTACAGCCGCACCACCACGCCTACGCTCTGCTGCACGTACGGCGTCTGATCATCGACAACGGTTTCGATGAAGGCCATCGCGTTGCTGTCCGGACCGGCGACGGTGGCGGCGTCCACCTGCAGGGTCAGCGGCGCGGTCCGCGTGCTGCCCACCTGCAGGCCGGGAATGACCAGCGCACCACTGCGACGCGGCGTCAGCGCCACACCGTACAGATTGCGCTGCTGCATGGCGCCGTTGCTCCACTCCACCTGGCGGCTGCTGGTCTGCCCACTGAGGTCGAAGTCGGTACGCAACGGGTTGAAGTCGGGTGCGCCCTGGTCACTCTCGACGTTGAGGGTGACCGTATCGCCCATCGCAACACGGTCGCGGTCGAGCCAGGCGCGCGGCTGCGCCCACGCCAGCAGCGGCAGCCACAGCAGTAGTGCCGCCAGTACCTGCAGCGGCCAGCGCCCATGCATGTTCGTCGCCCGCGTCATCGCCCTTCCCTCTTCCTGCGTTCGTTTTCCAGCTGGAACTTGGCCCGCAGCAACGCGCCCGGATCATCCGGCACACGCCGCATCCACGCCTCCACCGCCTGCTGCTCCTCGCGCTGGCGTGGCGTGGCGCCATCGCTGCCTGGTACCGGCTTGCCGTCCTTGTCGGCCTGATCCTCGCGCGCCTGCTGCATCGCCTGCTGCATGCGCTGGCGCTGCTGTTCATCGGCCTGCGCCTGCGCCTTGGCGTCTTCCACCTGTGGTGGTGCCTGCTGGCCGTCGCGGCCACGCTCGCCGGGCTGCGGGTTCGACTGCGTTTTGTCGTCGCCCGGCTTGGGCTGGCCCTGCTGGCCAGACTGCGGCTGGCCCTGGCCGGAATCCTTCCTGCCCTGCTGCGGCTGCTGGCCCTGCGGATTCTGCTGGCCCTGACCATTCTGCGGTTGTTTCTGCTGCCCGTTCTGCGGCGGCTTCTGCTGATCCTGGCCCTGGCCACCGGATGACTTGCGCTTGCGCGCGGCATCGACCACCGCACGGTTGGCCACCGCGTCGGCCATGCCCGGATGCAGCGCCAATGCGCGATCGTAGGCAGCAATGGCTTCGTCGTAGTTGCCCTGGCGTGCCAGTGCGTTGGCCAGGTTGTACCAACCGGCATCGTTGTCGATGCCCTCGAACTGCTTGCGCGCACTGGCGAAGTCGCCATTGCGGTATGCCTGCACGCCGTCGGCCAGGCGCTGATGCTGCAGCTGGTCGCTGCGCTTCCACAGTGTGCCCTGCACCGGCTGCGGCGCAGCGGCCGACGGCGCCTGCGCCTGCACCTCGCCCATCCATGGCAGCAGGCCCACTGCCAGTACGGCAGCCAGCAATGCGCGGCGACGGAACGCCAACAGCGCCAGCAGCATCAGGGGCGGCAGCAGCCAGAAACCTTCATCGCGCCATTGCCTGCCCTCGCCCGGTCGCTCCGCCGTCGTGCCCTCACGCACATCGAGCACGCCCAACGCACGCAGATCGCTGTCATCGGCGGCAATGCGCGCATAGCGTCCGCCGCCGGCCGTGACCACCGCGCGCAGGCTGGCTTCATCCAGTGCGGCCTGGCGGATCTGCCCGCTGCCATCGCGATAGGCCGCACCGGCTGGCGTACCCAGCCCCAGCACCGACACCTGCAGGCCCAGGCTGCGTGCCTGAGCTGCGGCCAGTCCGGCTTCGCCGTCGGCCTGGTCGGTCACCAGCAGGATCTGCCCGCGCAATGCACCGATCTGCCGCATCAGCCGGGTCGCCCAGTCGATGCCACGGTCGGCGCGCTGGCCGTCGCGCGGCATCACTTCAGGTGACAGCGCATCCAGATACAGCGCGACATTGCTGCCGTCATCGGTCAGCGGCGCGACGGTGTAGGCATCGTCGGCGTACACCACCAGACCGACCTGTCCGCCCTGACGCGCGCGCAACAGCTCACCTACCTTTGCACGCACCTGCAGCAGGCGCGAGGGCGGCAGGTCGGTGGCGGTGATCCGGCTGGACAGGTCCAGCACCACCAGCAACGGTGCGCTGGCCTGGAACATCGGTTGCGCCTGCTGGCGCCAGCTTGGCCCGGCCATCGCCAGCGATGCCAGCGTCCAGCCCAGCAGCAGCGCCCACGGCAGGCGCGCACGACGGCGCGTGCCAGCCGCCAGCAGATGCGGCAGCAGGTGCGCATCCACCGCCTGCCGCCACACATCGCTGCGCCGCTGCCGGTACAACGCCACCGCGATGATCAGCGGCAGCGCCAGCAACGCCCACAGCCATTCCGGGCGCAGGAAGTGCAGCGCGTTCCAGTCGGGAAGATTCGAAACCAACGCGATCATCGGCGACGCTCCGGCCACAGCCAGGCCAATGCGCCCAGCAACAAGGCCAGGCCCAGCGCCCATGCGTAGCGTTCCTCGCGCGGGCGCAGGCTCGGACCCTTCGCCGCGATCGGCTCCAGCCGGTCCAGCTCGGCATAGATGCCGGCCAGCTGTGCGGTGTCACGTGCGCGGAAGAACTGGCCGCCGGTCATGGTGGCGATCTTCTTCAACGTCGCTTCGTCGACCGGATCCTGGTCGGCAGAGATCGGAATACCAAACAGGCGCATGCTGCCGTCACCGCCAAAGGCCACGGTGTGGATGCGTACGCCTTCGGCGCGCGCCACCTCGGCCGCACGCAACGGTTCCAGCACGCCGGCATTGCTCACGCCATCGGTCAGCAGGATCAGCACGCGCTGGCCCTCGGGTTGGCTGCGCAGCCGCTTCACCGCCAGGCCGATGGCATCGCCAATGGCCGTCTCGCGGCCGGCCAGGCCGACCACGCTGTCGCGCAGCTGATCGCGCACGCTGGCCAGGTCGGCGGTCAGTGGCGTCAGCGTGTAAGCACGGTCACCGAACACCAGCAGGCCGATGCGATCCCCGGCACGACGATCAAGAAAATCGGCCAGCACGGCCTTGGCTGCGGTGAGGCGATCAACCGCCTGCCCGCCCAGCACCATGTCGCCCTCGCCCATGCTGCCGGACACGTCCATCGCCAGCATCATCTGCCGGCCTTCCTGCGGCGGCGTGATCGCCTCACCCAATTGCTGCGGACGCGCCAGCGCCACGCACAGCGCGCACCAGCCCAGCCACAGCAGCAGCGTGCGCAGCCACGACACATCGACGCGGCCGCCACCGGCCAGCGCTTCCAGTTCGGTGGCCGCATACGGCACGCGCAGCGCAGCGCCCGGATCGGCACGGCGTTTCCACCAATGCATCAACAACGGCAGCGGCAGCGCCAGCAGGGCCAGCGGCCATGCCAGCTGCAGGTCCGGCCACGGCCAGTAACTCGCCAGCACGTTCATCGGCGGCGCTCCAGCAGCAGCGCCAGGTAGCGCTCGCGCGCCCAGCGGCGTACTGCGGCCACCTCGTTGACGTCCACGCGTGGGCGATAGGCACCTTCGGCCAACAGGCTACGGCGTGCTTCCGGCAATGTGCCCTGCGGATCCACGCGCTGCCACCAGGCCTCATCGCGCAGCGACTCGCTGCCCGGACGCGCATGGCGGGCGGCACGACGCAGCAGTCCCGCAATGGCCGCCAGTTCCGCAACGGCGTCGTGGCTGGCAGCCAACTCCTGGTCGAACAGCTGCAACCAGCGCTGGTGACGACGGCGGCGGCGCCACCACAGCACAGCCACCACCAGCAGCACCAGCAGCAACACGCCACCGATCATCAGGTAGCCCGGTGCCGGCGGCCACCAGGATGGTGGCGGCGGCAGCTGCACATCACGCAGCGGCAGGTTGGCGCTCATGCCGGCACCTCGGTCGGCGACGGTGCCAGCCAGGCATCGCTGGGCGCGTCGGTGGACAGCACCTGCACGTCGACACGGCGCGCACCGAGCTGACGCCGCAGCTCCTGCAGCGGTTCAACGAAATGCGCCTGCCAATGGGCCTGCACCTCGCTGCGGCGCAGGTCGAGGCCAATGAGCTGCTGCAGGGTCTGGAACTGCAGCGCGGCCGACGGCGGCTGCAGTTCCAGCGGATCGACCAGCAGCACCAGGCTGAGGTCGTGATGCTGGGCCAGCGCGCTCCAGCGTGCCGGCGGAATGCGGATGGCCTGCTGCGGATCGGCCAGCACCAGCATGCGCGCACCCGGGCGCAGCACGCGGCCGGCGTGGTCCAGCGCGCGCTCCAGGCCCAGATCATCGGCAGGCGGCTGCGCATACCAGCGGGTCAGTGCGTCGAGCACGCGCAGCACGCCGCGCGGACCGCCTGCGGGGGCAATCGGTGGTTCACGGTCGCTGCCACGCAAGGCGCCGATGCGATCGCCACGGCGCTGCGCCGACCACGCGGCGACGGCGCCGGCGCGTGCGGCCTGCACCGACTTGAAGCGCACGCGGGTGCCGAAGTACAGCGACGGTGAAGTATCGGCCACGATCAGGCTGACCCGCTCGCGCTCGGCCTGGAACAACTTGGTATGGGCACGACCGGTCCGTGCGGTCACCCGCCAGTCGATATGGCGTGCATCGTCGCCGGCCACGTACTCGCGCGACTCGGCATATTCCATGCCGCGCCCACGCAGCGGCGACGGCGCCTGCCCGGCATTGCCGGCACGGCCACGGCGCGGCGGTGGCGGACGCTGCGCCAGCCGCCGCAGTGCCACCAGTTCGGCCAGCTGTGGGCGCAGCCCGTCACCGTCACTGACGCTGGGTACGTGTTCCAGGGATCGATCGGTCATGCGCAGGCTCAGGGTGCCGGCACCCGGGCCAGCAGTTCCTGCACCAGGCGCTCGCCGTCCCAACCCTCGGCGGTGGCTTCGTAGCTGGGCAGCACGCGATGGCGCAGCACGTCGGCAGCGACCGCGCGCACGTCATCGGGGGTGACGAAGTCGCGATCCGCCAGCCAGGCGCGTGCGCGCGCACAACGCTCCAGCGCGATCGAGCCGCGCGGGCTGGCGCCCCAGGCGATGCGGCGGCCGAGGCCGGCGTCATAGCGCGACGGGTCACGCGAGGCCAGCACCAGCTCGATCAGGTAGCGCTCCAGCGCCGGCGCCATGTGCAGGTCCAGCACTTCGCGGCGGGCATCGAACACATCCTGCATCGGCATCTTTTCCGGTACCGGTGCCGACTCGCCCAACGCACCACGGGCGCGCTCGCGGGCCAGGCGCAGGATTTCCGATTCGGCCGCCTGGTCCGGGTAACCAATGCGCACGTGCATCAGGAAGCGATCCAGCTGTGCTTCCGGCAGCGGGAAGGTGCCTTCCTGCTCGATCGGGTTCTGCGTGGCCATCACCAGGAACAGTGGCGGCAACGCGTAGGTGTGGCGGCCCACGGTGACCTGGCGCTCGCCCATCGCTTCCAGCAGCGCTGACTGCACCTTTGCCGGGGCGCGGTTGATTTCGTCGGCCAGCAGGATCGGGTGGAAAATCGGGCCGGGCACGAATTCGAAGCGGCCTTCCTGCGGGCGCCAGATCTCGGTGCCGGTCAGGTCGGCCGGCAACAGGTCCGGGGTGAACTGCACGCGTGCGAAGTCGGCTTCCAGGCGCGCGGCCAGCGCGCGGATGGCGGTGGTCTTGGCCAGGCCGGGGGCACCTTCCACCAGCAGGTGGCCGTCGGCCAGCAGGGCGATCAGCAGGCGTTCGACCAGCGCGGCCTGGCCCACGATCTCGGCCGACAATGCGTCGCGCAGCTGGCTGAAAGCGGCATGCAGGCGGGAGGTAGCCGGCGCGGGCGGCGGCGAAACGGTTTCGGGCATCGGCGGTGGCAGGTTCATGGGGGCCTTTGACCGGCGCAGGACGGCACGGGTTCCCGACATCATCGCAGGGTGCCCTGCGATTGGCATCAAGAACGGCTGAACAGCATCCACGCATGACCTGGATCTACCGGGCCGTAGGCGTGGAAGGGGGCCCAAACGAAGAAGGGCCGCACAGGGCGGCCCTCTTCGTGTTGCGGGGTGCGATGGCTCAGTTCTGCTTGGCCACGCGCAGCACCTTCGGGGTCACGAACACCAGCAGTTCGGCCTTGTCCTTGTTGCGGCCACGCTTCTTGAACAGGTTGCCGAGGAACGGCACGTCGCCCAGGAACGGCACCTTGCTGATGCTGCTGCGGTCGGTGAACTCGTACACGCCACCGATGACCACGGTCTGGCCGTCCTCGACCAGCACCGCGGTGTTGACTTCGCGGCGGTTGATCGACGGCACGGTGCCGTAACCGTCCAGCTGGATGAGCTGGTCCACTTCGTCCTTCTTCACCTGCATGTTGAGGAACACGCGGTTGTCGTTGGTGATGGTCGGCGTGACCTTCAGTTCCAGCACCACTTCCTTGAACTGCACGTTCGGCGTTGCAACGCCACCGGTGCCGCCACCACTGATGGTGACATAGCCGATTTCCTTGCCCTGCTTGATCGTTGCCTCGCGCTGGTTGGTGGTGACCACACGCGGGTTGGAGATCACTTCGCCACGCGACTCTTCCTGCATGGCCGAAAGCTCCACATCCAGCAGGTAGCCGGCGTTGAGGATCGACAGGGCCAGCGAACCCGGATTGCTGGCCGTAGCAACCGGCAGGCTCCAGTTCAGGCCGCGGGTGATGGTCGAGCCCGTCGCCACCGGCGGCGGACCGACGCGGCCGCCGGCAATCCAGTCACGCTCGGCCTTGGCATTGTCCTGCGCCGTCTTGACCTGCGATTCGCGGGTCAGGCGATTGGCTTCCAGATTGCCACTGAAGTAGACGTTGTCACGGCTGCCACTGATGCCGAACTTCGCACCCAGCTCGCGGGCGAAGGTGTCGGTCGCAATGACGATACGGCTTTCGATCAGCACCTGGTCGACCGGGCGGTCGATCACGTTGATCAGCTCGCGCATGCGCGCGATCTTCTTCGGAATGTCGCTGATCATCAGCGTGTTGGTGCGCTCGTCGGCCACGATGCGGCCGCGACCGGACAGGAAGCCACTGTCCTCCTGCGAGGATGAGCCACCACCGCCGCCGCCAGCGCCACCACCGCCACCGCCACCGATGCCCTTGGCTTCAGTCAGTGCTTTGAAGATCTGGGTGGCGCTGTGGTAGTTGATCTGGACGTAATCGGTGACCAGGTCCTCGCGGTTCTCGATGGCGATGCGCGCGTCTTCCTTCTCCTGCTCGAACTTGGCCAGTTCGGCCTGCGGAGCGACCCAGATCACGCTGCCGTCGCGACGCTTGTCCAGGCCCTTGGCGCGCAGCACGATGTCCAGCGCCTGGTCCCACGGCACATTCACCAGGCGCAGGGTCACGTTGCCCTGCACCGAGTCGGATGCCACCACGTTGAGATTGGACTCTTCGGCAATCAACTGCAGCACGGTGCGCACCGGCACGTCCTGGAAGTTGAAGGTCACCGGCTTGCCGGTGAAGCCGCGCTGCGGCAACGCCTTGGCTGCCTGGGTGACGCTGCCGGCGGTGACCGCGCCTACAGCGGCCGGGGCCTGCCGCGGGCTGATCTCGACCACGTACTCGTTGCCGCTCTGGTAGGCGAGCGATTCGACCGCACCGCCGGTGCTCAGCACCAGCTGGGTACCGGCACCGGACGGCTTGGCGTCGATGCGCTGCACCGGCGTGGCGAAGTCGACGACATTCATCGGCTTCTGCAGGTTGGCCGGCAGACGGGCATTGCCGACGTCCACGACCACGCTGTTGCCCTGCGTACGCAGGTCCGGGATCGCGCCCTGGCCGTCGAACTGGACGATCAGGCGCCCGGCGCCATCATCGCCCCGCTTGAAATCGATCTTGGCCACCGACAGGCCGGCCGGTGCTGCAGCCGCTGCCACGGTGGTGCCCACCGGCTTTTCCGCCGGTGCGGCAGCCAGCGCCGGAGCGCAGGCCAGCATCAGCGCGACTCCCAGCGCGCTGACACGGTTCAAGGTAGAGCGCCGGACGGGACGCAGCCCCTTGGCTTGGTGAAAGGTCATCGTGCTATCCCCAGTAAACGATCATTGATCTTCAAGCGAGAGCGTTGCCGGCCGTTCCAGCCAGCCACCCGCGCCATCCGGCACCAGTTCGATCAGCTCCACGCGGTCCTCGAAGACCGCCGTGGCCCGTCCGTCGCTCTGCCCCAGGTAACCGCCCGGGCGCACCCGGTAGGTCACCTTGTCCGGTCCCATCACCAGCGCGACAGTGCCTGCGCCGGTGCCGATGGTGCCGACCATGTCCAGTGCGTCCAGCGGGAAGCCTTCCAGCGGCTCCTTGCGCCGGTTCGGATCCGGCCGCAACCCACCGCTCCCCTGCGGATTGGTCCAGGCATCGGTGAACGGATCACGCATGCCCTGCGCGGAGTATTCGAAGGTCTCGAACTGCTGCATCACCGGCAGCGGCTCCAGTGGCTGCGCCGGTCGTGCACGCTCACCCTCCACCCACTTTTCCAGGTTCGGTGCATCGCCGGGCGTGCTGGTCACGCCACGGCCGCACGCAGCCAGCAACAGCACTGCAGCAGCCATTCCACAACGTGCGAAGAAGGAACGGATCACTTCTTGTCCTCCTTGCCGGCTTCAGCCTTCTGCTGTTCCTGCACCTCGGTCTCGTCCAGGTAGCGATAGGTCTTGACCGTGCCGGACAGTTCCAGCGCACCACTGCGGACGTTGCCGCCGGTCTTGTCCTTGGGCTTGAGGTTGATGTCGTGCATGGTCAGGATCACCACCCGCGGCAGCGAGGCGACGCCACTGACGAACGCGCCGAACTGGTGGTAACTGCCCACCATGCGCAGCTTGATCGGCTTCTCGGCGTAGAACTCCTTCACCTGCTCCTGCTCCGGCTCGAACAGCTCGTTGGTCAGGCCGCTGGACAGCGCCGTCTGCGAGATGTCGATGATCAGATCGGGCATTTCGGTCTTGCTGGGCAGCTGCCGCAGCATCTGCTGCAGCACCTGTTCCATCTGTGCCAGCTGCTGCTTCAGCGGCGCCAGGTTCACCGCGCGTTCCTGCTGCTTGGTGAACTCGGTGCGCAGCTCGACTTCCTTCGATTCCAGGCCGGCCAGTTCCTCGCGCTTGCCGCTGATCAGCAGCATCCACGCCACGAACATGATCACCAGCGCCAGCAGCGAGCAGAAGACGATCTTGGCCTTCTGCGGCCAGTTGCCGATGTCGTTGAAATCAAGGTTCTTCAGATCGATCTTCTGGCTCATGCGCGGTCCCCCTGCAGCGGGGCATGGAAGGCCTGCGGCGGCTGCGCCAGGCGGCTGCCCTCAGGCTTCGGGGCGGGCTTGGCAGCCGGCTGGTTCGGCGCGGCCGGTGGATTGGCCGGTACTGCTGCAGGTGCCGCCGGAGCCGCCGGAGCCGCCGCTGGCTGGCCTGCGGCCGGTGCCGCCGGCGTGGCAGCATCCGGACCCGCGGCAAGCGGAGCCACGGGTGCCGGCGCTGCCGGCGCAACCGTGCCGTCTGCGTTCAGGCCCGGCGTCGCCGCCACCTCTTCACTCTGTGCCGGCAGCTTCACCTTGACCACGAACACGTACGGCAGCGCCTTCATGTCCGCAACCGGACCCGCCTTGCCGTCCTTGTCCTTCTCCGGATCACGCGCCTCGATGATCGACAGCTCCGGGTTGGTCATCCAGCCGGAGGTATCCAGGTTGCGCATGTAGGCCGAAACACGGGCATTGGACTGGGTACGGCCTTCCAGGGTCAGTACATCGCCTTCCTGCTTCAGCGCGGTCAGTACCACGCCGTCAGGAATGGTGCGCACCAGCGCATCGAACAGGTGGACCATCTGCGAGCGCTTGGCCTGCAGTTCCTCGATCACCTTCTTGCGGGCCAGCAGGCGTTCCTTCTGGGCGTCGAGGCGGTCGATCTCCTTGTTCTGTTCCTTGACCTTCTCGATCTCGGCTTCCAGATAGGCGTTGCGGTCCATCTGGCCGCTCACCTGGCGGTCGTAGTAGAACCAGATCACCAGCGACAGCAGCAGGCCACCGATCGCGGCCATGCCCAGCATTGCGTAGAACTCACGCTGGCGTTGCTTGCGCCGCTCGGCGCGCCAGGGCAATAGATTGATGCGCGCCATCAGTCGAAGCTCCTCAGCGCCAGACCGGTGGCGATCATCAGCGCGGGGGCATCCTGGGCCAGCGCATGTGCGTTCACCTTCGGGCCCAGGGTCATCTGTGCCAGCGGGTTGGCGATCACGGTCGGCACGCCCAGCTGCTCTTCGACCATTTCCGGCAGGCCACCGAGCACGGCGCAGCCACCGGCCAGCACAATGTGATCGACGCGGTTGAATTCACTGCCCGCATAGAAGAACTGCAGCAGGCGGCTGATCTGCTGGACCGTGGCTTCCTTGAACGGCTCCAGCACTTCCATCTCGTAGCTTTCCGGCAGCCCGCCCTGGCGCTTGGCCAGGCCCGCTTCCTCGTAGCTCAGGCCGTAGCGGCGCATGATCTCGTCGGTCAGCTGCTTGCCACCGAACACCTGTTCGCGGCTGTACAGGCTGCGGCCACCGCGCAGGACATTGAGGGTGGTCATGGTGGCGCCGATGTCGACCAGCGCGACCACGCCCTCGATGGACACCGGCAGCTCGCTGGCGACCAGGGCATAGGCGTTCTCGACCGCGAAGGCCTCCACGTCCATCACCTTGGCCTGCAGGCCACCCAGTTCCAGCGCGGACTGGCGCAGTTCCACGTTTTCCGAACGCGACGCGGCCAGCAGCACCTGGACCATCTCCGGGTTGTTCGGGATCGCCCCGATCACCTCGAAGTCCAGGTTCACTTCCTCGATCGGGTACGGAATGTAGTTGACCGCTTCCAGCTCGATCTGGGCTTCCATGTCGTTCTCGTCGAGCTCGGCCGGCATTGGGATCACCTTGGTGATCACCGCCGACCCAGCGACGGCGGCAGCGGCCAGCTTGGCCTTGCTCCCCGAGCGGTTCATCGCGCGGCGGATGGCCTCACCCACGGCCTCCACTTCCACGATGTTCTTCTCCACCACCGCATTCGGCGGAAGAGGTTCCACAGCGTAATGTTCCACACGAAAACGATTGCCACTGCGGGACAGCTGCAAAAGCTTTACCGCAGTCGAACTGATGTCGACGCCTACAAGCGGCGACTGACTTTTTGGGATGAGCCCCACGGTTTCTCCCCTGCCGACGGGCACTTGGACGCAAGACCTGCGCCCGAGCATTAATAACGTATTCTTAGCAAATGGCAACGGCCCTGCTGTGAAGTCCCTCACGGATTCACCATGCAGCCCCTGACTGTTCCCTTTGCGCTCCCCGGCGACGACCCCAGCCGCCACCTTGCGTAATCTATACTCTGCGACCACGAAATTCGCAATCGGAATCTGAACCCGATGACTCGACTCCGCCGCTGGCTGCGCTGGATCTTCCTGATTGTCCTGGTCCTGGCGCTGATCGGCGCGGCCGCCGTAGGCGGTCTGTACTATGCCGTTTCCTCCAAGCTTCCCGACGTGCAGACCCTGCGCGACGTGGAAATGCAGGAGCCGATGTACGTCTACGCTGCCGACGGCAAGCTGATGGCGGTGTTCGGCGAGACCCGGCGCACCCCGATCACCATGAAGGATGTGCCCGAGCGCCTGAAGCAGGCGTTCCTGGCCACCGAGGATGCCCGCTTCTACGAGCATGGCGGCGTCGACTACATGGGTATCGGCCGTGCCGTATGGCTGCTGGCCACCACCAGCGACAAGCGCGTGCCCGGTGGCTCCACCATCACCCAGCAGGTCGCCCGCCAGTTCTTCCTCAGTTCCGAGTACAGCTACACCCGCAAGCTGGCCGAGATCCTGCTGGCGCGGAAGATCGAGTCCGAGCTGAGCAAGGACGAGATCTTCGAGCTGTACCTGAACAAGAGTTTCTTCGGCAACCGTGCCTACGGCGTGGCCGCCGCCGCCGAGTTCTACTACGGCAAGAAACTGAACGAGCTGGACCTGGATGAAATGGCCTCGCTGGCCGGCATCCCCAAGTTCCCGTCTTCGGGCAACCCGATCTCCAACCCGGAACGTGCCCGCCAGCGTCGCGACAACTACGTGCTGCAGCGCATGGCCGACCTGAAGTTCGTCAGCCAGGCCGAGGCCGATGCGGCCAAGGCCGTGCCGATGCACGCCACCGCGCACGAGCCGCCGGTGCAGGTCGATGCCCCGTACGTGGCCGAGCTGGTGCGCCAGGAAATGATCGCCCGCTTCGGCGGCGATGTGGTCAACAAGGGTTACCACGTCACCACCACCATCGATGCGACCCTGCAGACCGCCGCCAACCAGTCGGTGCGCGACGGCCTGCTGCTGTACGACCACCGCCACGGCTGGCACGGCGTGGAGAAGCAGGTGCAGGTGGGGGCCGGCGAAGACGCCGCCGCTCTGGCCGAGCACCTGCGCGGCATGTTCGGCCAGGCCGGCCTGCTGCCGGCCATCGTTGCCAGCACCGGCGCCGATGGCAGCGCCACCGTGGTGCTGGCCAACCGCAGCGAGATCGTGCTGCCGGCCGGCGCCGCCAAGTGGACCAACAAGACCCCGGGCAAGCTGGTGCAGCGCGGCGACATCGTGCGCGTGCGCACCGGCGCCAAGGAAGGTGAGTGGCTGCTGGACCAGCTGCCGCGCGGCCAGTCCGCCCTGGTTTCGCTGGATGCCCACAGCGGCGCGCTGAAGGCACTGGTCGGTGGCTTCAGCTTCTCGGGCAACAAGTTCAACCGCGCCACCCAGGCCCGTCGACAGCCGGGGTCGAGCTTCAAGCCGTTCGTCTACGCCGCCGCCTTCGACAAGGGTTACAACCCGGCCTCGATCGTGCTCGACGCCCCGGTCGTGTTCCGCGACCGCCGCGGCAAGACCTGGGCCCCGCAGAACGACGGTGGCGGCTTCCGCGGCCCGATGCGCCTGCGTGAGGCGCTGGTGCAGTCGCGCAACCTGGTCTCGGTGCGCCTGCTCGATGGCATGGGCGTGGACTACGCGCGCAAGTACATCAGCGAGTTTGGTTTCGCCGAATCGGAACTGCCGCCGAACCTGTCGATGTCGCTGGGTACCGCCTCGCTAACCCCGTTGTCGGTGGCCCGCGGCTACGCCGTGTTCGCCAACGGCGGCTCGCGCGTGGACACCTGGCTGATCGACCAGGTGAACGACCGCGACGGCAACCTGGTGTTCAAGGAAAACCCGGCGATGGCCTGCCGCGACTGTGCCGGCAGCAGCGGCCAGCCGGTCAACCAGGTGGTGGACGGCTTCAACTTCGGCGCTCCGGCCCCGAAGGTGGACCCGGCTGCTGCGGCCAAGGCCGAAGCCAAGACCGAAACCCCGGCCGCGCCGGTCAACCCCGATGCCCGCACCGCCCCGCGCGCGATCGACGCCCGCACCGCCTACCAGCTGGTGTCGATGATGCGCGACGTGGTCCAGCGCGGTACCGGTGCCCAGGCCAAGGTGCTCGGCCGCGAGGACGTGGGCGGCAAGACCGGCTCCACCAACGACCACCGCGACGCCTGGTTCTCCGGCTTCGGCGGCCCGTACGTGACCACCGTGTGGGTGGGCCGCGACGATTTCCGCTCGCTGGGTTACCGCGAATACGGTGGCAAGGCCGCCCTGCCGATCTGGATCGACTACATGCGCACCGCGCTGAAGGACACCCCGATCGCGCAGAACGAGCCGCCCAGCGGCATGGTCCAGGCCACCCTCAACGGCGCCACCGAGTGGGTGAAAGTGGAAGACATGGACCGCCTGACCGACTACGACCTGAACCTCAATACCCCGCAGGCCGACGCTGCCGCGTTCGATATCTTCTGAGGAAGGGTGCGGTGGGTGCCGCTCTGGTAGATGCCAACCTTGGTTGGCGCCGATGCCGCCCCGGTAGTTGCCAACCTTGGTTGGCGCCCTGTGCCGACCAAGGTCGGCACCTACCAAAGCCTTGGTGGGTGCCAACCTCGGTTGGCACCGATGCCGCCCTGGCAGATGCCAACCTCGGTTGGCGCCCCGTGCCGACCAAGGTCGGCACCCACCAAAGCGGTTGCATCCGCCATACCCACGCAGATGTCACATCCGTGCGCTAGTCTGTAGCCAGGTCGCAACAGGGAGTCATCGCATGCATCGCGCCCGTCAGCATGCTGCCAGCCAGACCCGCGAGCGGCGCCACCGCCTCGCCCACGAAGCCGCCCGCCTGATGGCCGAAGGCGGCATCCGCGACTACCACCAGGCCAAGTTGAAGGCCGCCAGCCGGCTCGGCATCCACGACGATGCCTCCCTGCCCCGCAATACCGAGATCGAGGACGCCCTGCGCGAGTACCAGCGGCTGTTCTCCGGGCCGCAGCACGGCAACGAACTGCAGCGCCGCCGCGAAGCCGCGATGCGCGCCCTGGAGTTCCTGCACGGCTTCGCCCCGCGCCTGGCCGGCCCGGTGCTGGATGGCACCGCCGACGCCAACAGCCCCGTGCAGCTGCACCTGCACAGCGACGACCCGGAAGCCGTGCACCGCTTCCTGGACGAACACGGCATCCCCGCCGAATCGCGGACGCGTCGCCTGCGCATGGACCGCGAGCGCTGCCTGGACGTGCCGGTGTGGGTGTTCAGTGCCGAAGAGCTGACCTTCGACCTGGCGGTGTTGCCGTATGACGCCCTGCGTCAGGCACCGCTGTCACCGGTGGATGAGAAGCCGATGCGGCGCGCGTCCGTGGCGCAGTTGCGGCAGGTGCTGGCTGAGGCGGAGATCACCGCGTATATCGGCGGGTGACGGTAGCGCCGGCCCATGGCCGGCGAGCGCAGCAGTGTGGGACGGGCGTGGTGGGGGGCCGTGCCGGTCTTTGTAGGTGCGGACCGTTGGTCCGCACGGTGTTTCGGACATTCGGATACCTGACCAAAGAGCAGCCGAGCGTGGGCTCGGCTCTTGTGTCTTGGATCGTGCCCTGATCAGGCACAATCCCCCGGTGACCCGGGAGGCTCCGATGACGCTGCCTCGGCTCTTAAGCCTTCGAGCTTGCAAAGTAGATTCAGCGCGTCGGCGGCCTGACACCGCCATGGAACTTGAACGGTATCTTAGGCCCGCCATCGGGTGAGAGCCTGTACTCACAAGGGCAAGTCTGGCGGCTTCCGATCACGATCGTAAGTTCAAGCTGGAGCGAAATCATGCAATTTATCGGCATCGACGCAGCCAAGGCAACTTTTGACATCGCCCTGCCTCTATCTCACGGCAAGTATCGAACCAAGGCCAAACTCCCCAATACGCCAAAGGGTTTTGATGAGCTTCTGGCCTGGCGCGCCAAACATGCGCCGAACGCGGCGGTAGGTATGGAGGCTACAGGCATCTATCACGAGGCCTTGGCTCAAGCACTGGTGGAAGCGGGGGTAGTGGTTCATGTGGCCAATCCCGCCCGAGTAAAGGCGTTTGGGCAGGCGGAGGGGATGCGGACCAAGACTGACCGCAGCGACGCCAAGCTGATTGCCCGGTTTTTTGAGGCACAACGCTCGGAAAAGCTGTATCCCTACGTTCCACCGACGCCCTCGGAGGTGAAGCTGCGCGCCTTGGTACGGCGTCGAGATGATCTCCAGGAAATGCTGCAGATGGAGCACAACCGCCTGGACGTTGCCGATATCTCGGTCCAGCAAGGGATCAAGGATGTGATCCGGACGTTGGAAGAGCAGATCAAGCAGGTCCAGAAGGCGATTGAGGACCATATCGATAACGATCCGGACCTGCGCCGGCGTCATCAACTGCTTACCAGCATCCCCGGTGTAGGCAACACCAGCAGTGCCCAGCTGTTGGCCATGCTGGGGGATCTAAGCAAATACAGCGACGTGCGCCAGGTGGTTGCCCACGCGGGCCTGAATCCGGCCCAGCGTCAATCAGGAAACTACGAAGGCAAATGCCGGATATCACGCGTCGGCGACGCCAATTTCCGCAAAAAGCTGTACATGCCGGCGCTGACCGGGAAGACCCACAACCCCACACTGAAGTCCTTTGCAGACCGGCTCAGCGCGAAAGGCAAGCCCTTCAAGGTCGTCATGTGTGCAGTGATGCGCAAGCTCATCCATCTGATTTGGGGCGTACTGAGAAGTGGCCGACCCTTTGAGCCTGACGTCGCCCTTGCCTAGGCGAGGGCGACACGGTATCTACAAGGAGCGCGGTCCCCGCCTTTGGTGGGTGCGGACCGTTGGTCCGCACGGTGTTTCAGACATCCGGATGCCTGACCAAAGAGCAGCCGAGCGTGGGCTCGGCTCTACAGGGGGCCGGTTGCGGTGTTACAACGGCATTCCGTTTCGAGACTCCGGCGTCGATCCCGTCATCCACTTCGGCAACCACGACACTGGTGCGCGCCGTGGGTACTCCGCCATCATCCGGGCATGCATTCTCTGCAGATCGTTCAGCAGCCATGTCTGGTGATAGATGTCGTCGAACGAGTCCGACCAGCCACTCTTCACCCGCTGGCGCTCGTTGTCTTCCAGATTGGGCAGCAGATCCATCGGCTCGTCCAGAATCGCCTGCAGCGCCCGGTTGACGCCCGCGTTCTCCTCCGCCGCCTCGCGCAGGAACGCGATGCGCTCCTGCACGCGCTCGCAGCGGTAAGGCACGCATCCATCGGTCGCGTCGATGTACTCGGCGATATCCGTCAGCAGGCTGGCCTTCAACCGCCAGGCGACCTCACCGTCCAGCACCTGCCGCACCCGCATCGTGCGTACCGTGCTGGCCCGGATCTCCTCCGGCGTAGTGAACGCCTTGCCGGGCGTGGTACCGCCATGGCGCACCAGCACGATGCGGCGGATGGCCTCGTTGGTGATGCCCTCCACCCGCAGCGCAGCCGCCTGCGGATGCATGCGCGGCGGCGGCGCGCTGGTGAACTGCCAGTAGTACCAGAGCAGCGCCACCACTCCCATGAGGCACAGTGTGCTGGCCAGCATCCAGGCATCCAGATGCCGGGTGTAGTAACGATACCGGGCACGCCACACGTAGAAGCTGCGGTAGCTCATGAACCAGCTTACCCATCGATACATCGCCATCTCCTGGGCGAGGACCCCGGCGCGACGGGGTGGATTACGCGCGTCACGCCGGGGCTCCATGGCTTACCAGCCGATGCCTACGCCGACGCCCATGCTGCGCTCACCGCTGTTGGTGAACGCACCATTGAGGCTGAAGGTGGCCGAGCCCTTCTCGTTGAGCACGCGCTGGTAACCCACCGCCATGGCCGACTCGCCTTCGGCGTAGCCGACGCCCGCACCGAGACGGTTGTAGGTGGCCAGGCCGGCCGTGTTCATTGCCATCGCCGTCTGAGCGCTGCTCATCGCCGCCATGCGGTTGAAGCGCTTGTCCATCTTGTCCAGGCGGCGTTCGACGTTGCTGATCGCGCCATCGGTGTACTCGTTGGCGCGGGCCAGCATCTTCTCCAGCTCGGCGGTGTCGACCTGCGGCTTCGGCGACTCGTCCTTGTTGGCCTTCGGCTGCGGCGTGGGCTTGTCACCCTCGCCCAGCGAAGCGACCTGCTGGGAATCCTTGCCTTCCGGTACCACAGGAGTTTCCTCGGCCTGCGGCTTGGGCACCGAGGACGACGCCAGTGCACGCGGTGCTGGGGCATCGTCGATGCGCTGCTCCAGCCCATCCATGCGGCCGTTGAGCTGCTGCTGCATCGAATGCAGCTGGCCACCGTTGACCGCATCGCGACTGCCGGCCGCGATCAGGCCGTTGGCCACATTGGAGATGACCATGCCGTTGGCACCCGCGAGGGTGAGCTGGTTGACGCCGTCGGCGCGGACCGAGGGGGTGTCCTGGAAGACGGAGCGGAGCTGGGTTTCGACCTTGTCCACGCGCGAGGTTGTGGTGACGACCGCGCCATCGAGCGCCTGCAGTGCACCGTTCAAGGTGGACTGTGCCTGGCCCTGGACGTTGAAGCTCGGGCCGACGATGTTGCCGTTTGTATCCACCTCGCCGCCGAGGGCGGAAAGCGCACCGCGCAGCTGGCCGACGGTGGCGGCATTGTGATTGGCGGTGCCGTTGGCGACATTCACCAAGCGCCGCCCTGCGGCCAGACTACCGAACGATACAGTGTTCGCCTCGGTTGCCTCAGAACCTGCACCCACTGCCACTGACCAAACCGCGCCAGCACCCACCTTGGCACCGGAGCCCATAGCGATTCCGTGCTGTGCGCTCACTTGAGATCCCGCGCCCACGGCAAAGCCGCCAACTGCTCGCTCCTCAACATATGAACCTCTTCCCAGCGCCACAGAATTAACGCCAAGCGCCGCTGCATAGGCTCCAAGCGCCGTACCACCGTCAGCCCCAGTCCTTGCAGAATCGCCGATTGCCACGCCCAAGAAGCCAGCGAAGGCATCTTCGCTCAACTCATCTGTATTGATCTTCAGGAAGCGTCCTTGATGCTCAATCTTGGATACCCGATCACTGACGCCAAACAACTGGCGACCGGTAACCACGTCGTGACTATCCCCAGAGACTGAACCATCGCCCACACCAGTCAAACGCGCACCACCGAAGTCGATCGGGCCGTTTGCATCCATCTCTCGCATTGCCTGCTGCCCCATCTCCCGCTTCTTGCGCATTGCCTCCAGATCATTCCGATTCTGCGAGATCTTCTGCTCTGCGGCGTACAGCTGGTTGCCCGTTACGGCATCACGGCTTCCTTGGGCCACTCGGCCATCGGCAAGATTGGTCAACACCATGCCATTCACGCCATTCAGCGCGATCTGCCTCGTGCCGTCGGCGCGGGCCGAGGGTGAATCCTGGAAGATCGAGCTGAGCTGACCTTCCACCTTGTCCGCGCGACGGCCGGCGGTGATGACAGCGCCATCGAGTGCCGTCAGCGCATCCTCGACGGTGTTCTGCGTTCCGCCTTGCAGCGTGTAGGTCGGAGCGATGATATTTCCGTTGCCGTCCATGCCTGCGCCGCCGCCGAGAGTGGCGAGGGAATCATTGAGCTGAGAAACGGTGGTGGCGTTGTGGCCAGCTGTACCGCGGGCGATGTTTACAAGGCGGCGCTGGATGCCGACACTCCCGAATGACACAACCCCAACTTCATCAGCTTGGGAACCCATTCCAAGTGCCAACGAGCCGTGAGCTCCGCCTTCAACGCTTGCGCCAGCACCGATCGCTACACCTCCACGTGCACCGCCAGCGTCTCCGCCGACCTGTGCACCGACTCCCATTGCGAACCCATTCTCGGAATCCACAGAGACACTCGCCGCTCTACCGATTGCGGTGGAGTTCCTTCCCATCGCCTCCGCAAACGTGCCCACCGCGGTCCCTCCTTCTAGTCCAGTCTTTGCTGAATTTCCGACCGCAACACCTGCCACACCGGCTGCTGCGCGCTCACTGATTGGCGCTGAGCCTATACTCACAAACTGCGCGACATCCTCAAGATCTGAGACGCGTGAATTGGTTGAATGCAGCTGCTTACCAGACACAGCCTCGGCACTACTTGCGCTCAAGAGCCCATCTGCAACGCCACTGATTCTCCGATTGGCATTGGTACTGTTACGCACATCCAACGTCGTACCGCTGTTCTTCTCACCCAGGCGCACATTGCCGGACGCGGAAACCTGCGCCACCAGCCCGCCCAGCGCCGCTGTCTCGGTCAGTGCCTTGGCTGCATCCGTCTTCGCCACGGCAGCTTCCGTGCCCGCAGACCTGGCTATACCCTCCACCGTCGCCACCTTGTCATTGGTGGTATTGAGCTGCCTACCATTGACGGCCTCATAGCTGCTGGCGCCGACTACACCATCGGCCACTCCGGTCAGCTTCCGATTCGCGTTCGCACTGTTGCGCACATCGAGCACGGTGCCGCTGTTCTTCTCGCCAACACGAACGTTGCCGTTGACAGCGACTTGACCGACAAGCCCATTCAGCACTCCGGTGTCAGCCAGCGCCTTGTCCGCGCTGACCTTCGCTGCGCTGGCTGTCGCCTGTGCCGAATTCACGTTCGCGTTGGTTTCATGGAGCTGCTTGCCGGTCACGGCCTCATTGCTGGTCGCGCTGATGGCCCCTTCGGCGACGCCCACGATCTTGCGATTCGCATTGGCGCTGTTGCGCACATCCAACTGCGTGCCACTGTTCTTCTGGCCCAGACGAACACTGCCATTGGCAGCGGTCTGGTTGACCAGGCCACCCAGCACCACCGTCTCGGCCAGTGCCTTGCCCGATTCCACCTTTGCGGCATTGGCGATGGTCGTCGCTCCGTCAGCTGCTGTCTGGGCCTTGGTCACGGCCTGGTTGGTGACATGAAGCTGGTTGCCGGTGATGGCATCGGTGCTACCGGCCCCCACCACACCATCGGCGATGTACTGGATCTTCCGCTTCCTGCTGGCGCTGCCGACCGATACCGAATTGGCCGAAGCGGTCACTGCACCTGCGCCCAGCGCAACGGCATTCTCATGTGAGGCCTGAGCGCGGTCACCCAGCGCCACGGAGCTGGTGTTCGTAGCCTTGGCCAGATTGCCCAGTGCGCTGGCGAATTGCGCCGTCGCCTCACTGCCACGCCCCAGCGCGGTGGCCTGGCTGGCGCCTGCCTTGCTCAGATAGCCAACCGCCGTAGCGTGCTCTGCCTCGGCCTTGGCGTCGCCACCTACGGCAATAGAGAAGTTGCCGCTTGCGTTTGCACGGAAGCCGGTTGCAACGGCGCCGTTGGCGCTACGGGTTCCGGCGCCAACCGAGACACCCGCGTTCTGGTTGGCCACCTTGTTACCGTCCGCATCCACACCAGCGCGCGCGTCGTCGCCCAGCGCTACGCTGCGGCCGTTGTACGCCTTTGCGTTGTTGCCGAGTGCGGTGCTGATGCCGTAGCTGCCGCTCTCTGCGGTGGCACCGTTGCCCAAAGCCAAGGTCGTTGCATCGATGCGGTTCGTGGCGGCCTGTGCGATTGACTTCACTGCGGCCAGCTCACCCGTCACATCGCCTGCGGTCTTCTCCACGGCCGCGAGCCGGGTATTGGTCTGGAACAACTGGTTGCCAGTGATGGCATCGGTGCTGCCGGCACCCACCACACCATCGGCGACGTATTGGATCTTCCGCTTCCTGCTGGCGCTGCCTACCGAAACGGAGCTTGCCGAAGCGGTTACCGATCCGGCGCCAATCGCAACAGAGTCCTCGTGCCCTGCGTGTGCACTGTTTCCAAGTGCCAGCGAATTGATGCCCGTTGCCCTGGCAAGATTGCCGACAGCGGTGGCGAACTTCGCCGTTGCCTGTGTCCCTCGCCCCAAGGCCGTCGTCTGCTGGGCACCTGCGATACTGGTTTTTCCGAAGGCGGTACTCAACTCCTCATTGGCGACGGCATCGGAGCCGATCGCAACGGAGAAATTGCCACCCGCAACTGCCTTGTGACCCATGGCAACGGCGCCGTGCGCACTGCGGGTGCCGGACCCGACCGAGACTCCTCCCGTCCTGCCATTGACCTTGTTTCCTGCCACATCTACGCCTGCGCGAGCGTCGTCGCCGAGCGCAACGCTCGCTCCGTTATAGCCCTTGGCATTATTACCCAGCGCAGTACTTGCGCCACGGGAAGTATCCGACTCAGCGACGGCCCCGTTGCCGAGCGCCAGCGCCGTCGCATCCACCCGATTGTTGACCGATTGCGCAAGGGCTTGGGTCGCAAACAGCTGCTTGCCGCTGACGGCGTCCGTGCTTGTTGCATTCAAGCGCGCATCGGCCACGTTGACGATTCGTCGCTTGGTCGACGCGTTGCCGACGGAGACCGAGTTCGCCTCGGTCGCTTCAGAGTTGGCGCCGATGGCGACCGAGCCATTAGCCAGTGCCTTCGCATGGTGACCGAGCGCAACGCCGCTGAACTCTGCACGCGCGTTGCCACCCACTGCAATGGCTCCTGAGTAGCCAGCGGTTCCCGCAAATGCATTTCCTCCAATCGAGATGCGGGATACACCCGCCGTGCTTTCAACTGTGCGGGCGCCACTACCTACTGCTATTGAGTTCTGAGAATAAGCACGAGCATCGTGACCGACAGCAGTGGTACCAACACCCGACGCAACCGAACTCGCACCGAGCACTGTGGAGTAGCCGCCCGTGGCTTCCGCCTTGTACCCAACCGCCACAGCCCGGTCCCCCTTTGCAATCGCCTCATTTCCGACAAGCACGCTTCCCCTCCCTGCCAGCGCCGACGCGGTGCCGACGACCACGGAACCCCAACCGTTGATGCTGGATCTGGAGCCCAGAATCATCTGCATGTCACCATTGAGGGTTGAGTCTTTGTAGTAGGCATCGTTCACGATGGCGCCTTGCACCACGATCTTGCGTGGTTGCGCAGCGAACAGCGAAGAGATCATTGGAGAGCTGGACAGGAACCTAGCCACCTCTTCCTGAGGCTCTCCGTTCTCATACTCATCCTTCGGGCGCTCTTGTGCTGATGCAGACATCCCGACCGATGCAACAGCCGCCAGTACCAGCAACCGCGGCTTGGTCCGAGAGGATTTTCTGCGCGGACTACTCAACTCACTGCCCACCACCCAGCATTGCTTGGCCACACTCCAGATACGTCGATAGATTCGATTCATGCTTGCTCTCCTTAACACCAAAGGGATATGAAGCCCCGCGCTTGCGCGGGGTGATAGAGGGTCAGGCGCTTGGCGACAGGGTCGCTATGTGATCGCGATAGCCGTCGTTCGACAGGCGGTACTGCAACTGCAGGGCGCTGCCCGGCTGGAGCTGGAACGGCAAGGTCAGCGCAGCATCGGGGTAGAGGCTTTTCGACAGCTCGTGCGGTGCACATACGCCAGCGGCATTGCACTCGGACGCACCGGTGATACCCACACGCAACGTGCCGGTATTGCGCAGGGTGTTGCCCTGCAGTTGCAGATCCACGGTGCCCTTGGCAGGCACCACGTTCACCAGCGCGCCCCAGACCAGGCTGACGCCGACGTTGGCCTGCGCCGCCTGCTCGTCGCCCTCCAGGATCGTGCCGTCGGGACCATTCACGCCCTCGAAGTAGATGCGATAGGCCGCTTCTTTTTCGACGGTCTGCAGCGGAATCACCCGGATCAGGCGATTGCCACCACCGCTGAGTGCGAACTTGCCAGGCGTGATGGCAATCGCCGCATCGGCAGCTTCCACTTCGATCTCTTGCTCCCCCACCTGCGCCGGGTTGTTGATGCGCAGCAGCCGCGCCTGCACGTACTGCGGCTGGGTGGATTGCGAGTACACGCGGATCTTCGTGCCATGCTTGGCGTCCACCGCCGCACGCATCGGATGAATGGACAGATTGGCCTGTGCCGGTGGGGCCAGCAGTGCACTCAACGGCAACAGGCAGAACAGCAGCTTCTTCATGATGAGCCTCCGTGGGGATCAGGGTTTGGCGGTCGGCACGCGCAGCTCTACCGTCAGCTCGCCGTCGTAGAGACCGGGGCGCTTGCCGGCGATGGGCGTAGGCGGTGTCTCCAGCGTCAGTGGCGTAGGCACGCAGTACACGGGTTGGCTGATGCCCGGCAGCAGCACCATGCGCAGTTGCGCGCTGTCGATACCGCGCAGCAGCTGTTCCTCACCATGCTTCATCGCCAGCAGATTGCCGCCATAGCTCAGGCCGACCTGGTAGTCGAGGCGCTGGGTATCGTCGCTACCGCCATCCTGATGCCAGACAGCAAAGTCACGCCCTGGTGACGGTCGCGGCCCACTGTCGCGCACAGTGACGCCGAGGAATTCGCTCTGCGAACCCACGCCGTCGTAGAGGCACATGTCAACGTCCTTGCGCCCGGCGACGACCTTGCGGATGGGGTCGTAGCGCAGGTCCATGTTGACCAGCGGTGCAACACCGTCGAAGCCGGGGAAGTAGATCGAGATCGCGTCGTAGTCGGTGACGGTGAAGTCGAAGTTGAAGGTGGCCGTGGCGACCGGTGCTGCGGCCGGGTCAGCCTTGATGTTCAGGCGCATCGTGGCCTTCCAGTGGCCTGCGACGAGCCGCGAGATCTCGCGTTGAGGCAGAATCATCTCGACGCCGGTGCCGAGCGGCTGATCTGCCCCACTCCCTATGCCACATGTGTACCAGAATGCTGCATTCAGAACACGCGGTACTGAGTCCCAGTAATCTAAATTGCAGCGATATCCCGACATGACCCGCTGCAGGTTTCCTACTGCACGAATCTCGGTACGCAGGCCAGTCCTTAGTTCAACGAGACGTAACGCTATCTCTGTTGTTCCTGTTCCCCCTGACGAGGTCAGGTCACCTTCCGTCGGACACCGCCCAAACTCACTATCAGAAGCAGACCCACAAACCACATGGATCTGCCCATACTTCATCGCCAGGTCGTGGCTAAACCCCAGCACCGTCCGCGGCGCCCACAACTCCACATCACCCGGCACGGCCGAGCGATCCCAGGTCATCACGATGTCCCGGCTCTGATCCGTCGGGTGCGTCTCCGGCGGCCACTGCGCCCACGCCCTCGGCGCCAGCACCACCAGCGCACACACCAGCATCAACACCAACAACACACGCCGGTTCATGGCGTTCCTCCTGCAGCAGCGGTCTGGGGCGTGGCGGCAATCAACGCGCGCTCCTGCAGCAGCCGGGTCACGCGGGCCTGCTGGCGGATCTCCGGCGGCAGCTGGGCCACGGCCAGCGGCTCGCAGTGCACGGCGCCGACCAGCAGCACCACCTGGCGGCGCTCGCGCACCTGCAGCGGGCAGTGCAGCAGGCGGTCGTCCTGCAGCAGGTACAGCGTTGTTTCGCGACGCGGGAAGTCGGCGACGAAGCCACCGTTGGCACTGGTGCCGGGCACCGGCGCGTTGAGGATGCGGGCGCCGCCCAGCGGTGCTCCGGCAAGATCCTTGGCGTTGCCGATGAAGGTGTAGGTCACCTCGATCGGCACCGGCATGCGCATCAGCCGCCCGGGGCTGAGGAACATCGGCCGTGCACCACCCACGCCGGTCACGCGGATGGCGGCGATGCTGTCCAGCGTGCTGGCGTCCTGCACTTCAGCGCGGTGCGACTGGTACGACGACAACGGCAGCAACCGGCGCTCGCCAATCTGCAGGCGTTGCCTGCGCAGGCCGCCCACCTGCAGTTCGGCCGCCACGCCACGCAGGTCGACGTCGTCGGTGTCGGCCACCTGTACGGCCAGGCCAGCATCGGCACCGTTGCTGCCGCTCCAGTAGAAGCCGCGCTTGCCCAGTGCGAAGCCGGAGCTGTGCATGCCGCTGTAGGCGGTCTCGCTGCGGCCGCGCTGCTGGTAGTGCGCCAGCGTGGCACCGCTCTGGCCCAGGCTGTTCTGCAATTGGCCGCTGAGCGTGGCGCTGTAGCGGTCACTGTTGTTGGCGCGTAGTTCGGCCGACAGCTCGCGGTACTGCGCATCCACCTCCTGGCGCAGGCTATGGCCAACGCTGTAGTTGATGTCCGGGCGCTGATGCTGCGGCTGCCGCACGTCCACGCTGTAGCGGCGCTGGCCGCTGCTGGCGGTGCCACGCAGCAGGCGGGTCAGGCTCAGGTTGAAGTAGATGCCGCGGTCGCGTTGATCACTGCCGCGCAGGCTGTCGCTGGCACGCTGCTGCCACACACCCACGCGGGTGGAGACGCTGAAATCCTGCCAGCGATGGCTGCGGCTGAAGCTGGCCTGCCAGGTGCGGCTGAGCTGCGGCTCGCGGCGCGGTTGCCACGGCGGTGGCGGTGGCAGCAGCGGGTCCAGCCCGGCCAGCGGATCGTCTTCCGCACCCGGCAGGATGCGTCCCGCGCGCCAGGTCTGACGCCGCGTGTAGCCCACATAGGCACTGCCACCAGCCAGCGGCAGCGCCATCGAAGCGCTGAGCGAGTTGGTGCAGCCCAGCTGGTCGCGGGCGTCGGCCTCGAACTGGCAGGCCTTGCCGCGCATGCGCTGCTGGTAGATGTTCCAGGATGCGATGCGGCGGTACGACAGCTGGTGCTGCTGGCCGGTGCTGCCATCGTTGCCGCGCATGCCGCCGAAGCTGGCGCGCAGTTCCTGGGTGGCGTACAGGCGGCGAAGGTCCACACGCAGCTCGCCATAGCGGAAGCCGCCGAGGTCGGCGGCACCGGCCACCATCGCCACGTCGCGGCCCAGCGGGACGCGCATCCCGGCCACCGCCACGCGTTCGCCATCGAAGCGGTCACTGCGGCGCTCGTTGCGCCTGCCGCCCTGCACGAACCACTGCCACTGGCTGTTGGTCCAGTCGCCGCCCTTGTCGAACGGTGCGTCTTCGCTGCGCACCAGCACGCCATCTTCGTAGATGCGCAGGGTGACGTTGTAGTTGCCGAACGGGAAGTTGCGGGTGTCGATCTGGTTGATGCCGGCCTGCAGGTAGGAGGTCTGCAGCAGGCGCGTGCCGTCGTAGGCATCCACGCGTGCGTCGCGTGCCAGCAGCACGGTCAGCGGCGTGGCCTGCACGGCGGCATCGGCGTCCACATAGGCCTGGGTGGTGCCCACGCGCAGGCCCTGCAGGCGGTCCAGCGGCAGCATGCTGAAACTGAAGGTGCCGCCCTGCGGGCTGGACAGGTTGCGGCGGTCCATGCGCCCGGCCTGCAGGTAGTGCGCCTGCCCCAGGTCGTGACGGTAGTAGACGTTGTCGAACTGGAACTCACTGTCACTGCCGCGGCTGCGGTAGCGCTGCTGGTTGAAGTTCCATTCGGCGGAGACATGTCCGCGATCGAACAGGCCCAGCACACCGGTGCCGCGCGCGGACAGCGTCTGGTAGTCACGGCTGCCACTCACATTGATCACCTGCTGGTGCAGGAAGGCGTTTTCGGCGTTGGCGCTGACGGTGTGGAAGCGTTCGGCAGCCGGCTTGCCCGGAATCCACTGGCGGGCGACGAACAGGCGCACCGCGCCCTCGCCTTCGTCGTACAGCGCGCGCACGGCGGCGGGGTCGTCCGGTGGATCGAGATAGCCGCAGCCGGCAGTAGCGCCACCGAAGCGGCAGGCCAGATGGCTGTTGCGCGGCATCGGCTGGGACAACGCGGGCAGCAGCGCGGCCTGCGCCTCGACGGGCAGATCCAGCGCCTGCAGCACGCCTGCCGGATCTTCCAGCTGCACGTGTTCAAGGGTCACGCGCACCGGCGACAGCCCGGCCGAGCGGCCGAACAGTTGGATGTCGAGTTGTTCGGTCTGGCCTTCGACCAGATCCTCGAAGCCGGGCGGGACGCCGCGCGCCGCCGCCAGCGGCGTTGCCAGCACCAGGGCGAGCGCGACCGCCAGCCGGGTGATGGCGGGGGCGTGTGGGGTCATGAGGGTACCGCTGGAGAAGCGGCCGGCCCGAGTCAGGGGCCGGCACAGGAACCGCGTTGAATCAGGGCTTCTGGTTCAGCACGATGTTGACGACGCCCGAGTAGCGACCCTGGGTGGTCAGCGGTGCCGGAGCGGTCTGCGCGATGACCAGCGGCATCGAGATCGACGCGCCCGGGGTCGAGCCTGCACCGGTGAACAGATCGGCCGCAGCGTATTCAATCGGGGTCAGGCCCAGATCGCGACCGTTGAGGCTGACCTTCATCGGCACGGTGACCGTACCGTCACCGTTGGCCAGCACGAACGCACCACCGATCTTGGCTTCGATATCGGCGGTGTCATCGTTGGAGTGGATGCGCACGTGCTGGGTGTCCGGAATCAGGCCACGCAGCGGATCGTGGGTCAGGGTGACGGCGTCCGGCAATGCGCTGCCGTCGTCGCGCAGCAGGGCCAGGGTCGGGTCGACGTCGGCATAGACGGTGATCTTGGTTTCCACGGCGTGCGCGGACAGCGAAGCCGTGGCCAGCGCTGCAGCGAGCGCGGCCTTCTTGAGAATGGCGTGCATGGGTTGTCTCTCTCGGACAAGGGGGAATGAGAAAGCCCCCCTCCCCAAAGGAGAAAGGGAGGGAGGCGCCGCCCGCAGAGGTGGTTGCGGGCGACGGAGAGAATGTTAGGAACCCATTGTCCTGCCGGCCATTCAAGCATTCCTAAAACGTTGAGCGTTAAGAAGAATCTTTGAATGAGTTCAACGTTCCAGGCTTATGCAATTTCCCTCATTCGGTAAATGCAAAAAATCTCATTGCTTCGCCTTTGTAGAGTCGAGCCATGCTCGACTGCTGTTCGCGCTATGCGTGCGAGTCGAGCATGGCTCGACTCTACAGTGGTTCATCCACGCATGGCGTGGATCTACAGACAAGGTTATGCAACTTCCCTCACGCGTTGAATACAACAAACCCCATTGCCTCGCCTTTGTAGAGTCGAGCCATGCTCGACTGCTGTTCGCGCTGTGCGCGCGAGCCTCAGCCTGCGGGCACCACGGTCACGCGATCAACATCGATGTCGGTCGGCTTGAACCGATGCGTGTCGACCTCGCCATGCGGTTCCACCACCGTACCCATCCGATGGCCTCCGTCGGCAGATCGTCGTCGATCTCCTATTCGATCAAGGCGATGACAACAGGAAGGACTCCATTGCCTCCACCAGTACCAACGGTGTCTCATTCATCGGGTAGTGTCCTGCATCCTCCAGAACCTGCAGCGTGGCCTGCCGGTAGCGGCGCAGATAGGTGCGCTCCATCAGTGATCGGTTGAAGGTCGGATCGTGCCCGCCTATCAGCACCTTCAACCGGTGCTCGCCAACGATCTCGTCGCTGAAATCGGTATCTGCCCACGCGGGAAGATAGGCAGCAAACGCGTCAGGCGCGGAGTGCTGCATTGAATAGCGGGCCTTCCAATCCAGCCAGGCTGCAGGCAGTCTGCCGCCAGTACTGCGATCGATGATGGCCCTTCGGCTGGCCACGCTGCCGGCAGCACTCTCCAGAAGTCCTCGCGTGGATGCGTCATAGGCAATGCCACCACAGGGGACGGGTGCGATGGCCAGCATGGAGCGCACCCGCTGGGGCGCGAGCACGGCGATGCGCTCGATGGCCATGCCTCCCATGGAATGCCCCGCCACACTGAATGTCGCCAGTCGAAGTGCATCGGCGAGCGAGAGTGCGTCACGGGCGATTTCGTCGATGCTGTACTGCCCCGCCACATCGCGCATGCCGCCGTAGCCACGGCAGTCCATGAAGATGTAGCTGAAGTGGTCGCGTGACAGCCATGGCTCGATCGGTTCGAACGCGTGTGCGTCGCCGAACCAGCCATGCAGGACCAGGACGGAGTGAGGCCCCTGCCCCACGCGATGAAAGGTATTGGCCATGAAGCATTGCCGCAGTGAGGAGGAGTGTTGATGCTAGGCAGCGCAGGCCCGGCCCACCGTCGATGACAGGTCAACCGCTATAGAATCCGGGCCATGCGCAATTCACTGCTCGATCCCTACGAAGACCTGCCGCGCGATGTCGTGGTCACCTCGAACGACTATGCAGCGTCGTCCACCTTTCCCCGCCATGCCCATCGACGCGGGCAGTTCGCGTTCGCCGCGCGCGGCACCATCAGCGTGACGACACCGCAGGGACACTGGCTGGTGCCGCCACGGCGCGCCTGCTGGGTTCCCGCCGGGCTGGCCCACGAGATGACGATGCGCGGGCCGGTGACGATGCTCAACGCCTTCCTTTCCATCGAGGCCGCTGCTGCGGTGGCGATGCCGGCGCAGTGCCACGTGTATGCCGTTTCGCCGCTGCTGCGGCAGCTGCTGGAAGGCGCAGTGGACCTGCCTGCGTTGTACGACGAGGACGGGCGTGCGGGCAAGCTGATGCAGTTGCTGGTTGCGGAGATCGCGTCGATGCCGATGCTTTCCCTGCATGCGCCGTTGCCTGCCGATGCACGCCTCGCGCGCGTCTGCCTGGCGCTGTTCGATGCGCCCTCGCTCGCCATCGGGCTTGATGAGGTGGCTGCGGATGCAGGCATGAGCCGGCGCACCTTCACGCGGACGTTCCGCGCAGGTACCGGGGTGAGTTTCGCCGAGTGGCGGCAGCAGGTATGCCTGCTGGCAGCCATCGAACGGCTGGGCCAGGGGCAGGCAGTGACCCGCGTGGCACTGGACCTGGGGTATGCGAGCCCCAGCGCGTTTTCTGCCGCGTTCCGGCGCGAACTGGGGTGTTCGCCGAGCCGGTATTCAGAGGTGTAGTGCCGGGCAGGTGTTTGGTTGCCGTGCGGACCAACGGTCCGCACCCACCACCCGTCGACGGTCCGCAGCCACCCTCCGCCGAACGCGATCGGGGCAAAAAAAACGCCCCGCGGATGCGGGGCGTTCTCGGCACAACCTACGCGGGCGATCAGCCCTGGTAGTCGCGCACGTCGCTGCCGGTGTAGACCTGGCGCGGACGGCCGATCTTCATTTCCGGATCAACCTGCTGTTCCAGCCAATGCGAGACCCAGCCGGAAGTACGGCCCAGGGCGAACATGACGGTGAACATTTCGGTCGGGATCTGCAGCGCCTTGTAGATGATGCCACTGTAGAAATCGACGTTCGGGTACAGCTTGCGGGCGACGAAGTACTCGTCCTGCAGCGCGGCCTGTTCCAGCTTCACGGCCACGTCCAGCAGCGGATCCTGCACGCCCAGCTGCTTGAGCACCTTGCCGGTCATCTCGCCGATGACCTTGGCGCGCGGGTCGAAGTTCTTGTAGACGCGGTGACCGAAGCCCATCAGGCGGAAGCCGGAGGTCTTGTCCTTGGCCTTGAGCACGGCGGACTCGACATTGTCGGCAGTGCCGATCTCTTCCAGCATCTTCAGCACGGCTTCGTTGGCACCGCCGTGGGCCGGACCCCACAGCGCGGTGACGCCAGCGGCGACCGACGCGTACGGGTTGGCACCGGTCGAACCGACCAGGCGCACGGTCGAGGTCGAGGCGTTCTGCTCGTGGTCGGCGTGCAGGATGAACAGCAGGTCCAGCGCCTTGACCACGTCCGGGTTCAGATCGTACTGGCCATCAGCCGACTCGAAGGTCTGCTTCAGGAAGCGGCTGACGTAGTCCAGCGAGGTGTCCGGCTTGTTGGCCGGCAGGCCCTTGCCGTGGCGGTAGATCAGCGCCGACAGCGTCGGCACCTTGGCGATCAGGCGCACGGCAGCCTGGCGGCGCTGTTCGGCGTCGGCCAGGTCCAGCGAGGCGTGGTAGATGCCTGACAGCTGCGCGATGGCGGCGGTCAGGATGGCCATCGGATGAGCATCCTTGGCGAAGCTGCCGATCAGGGTGTTGATCGACGCATCGACGTTGGCTTCAGCCGCCAGCTCGTCGGTGAAGGCCTTCAGCTGTTCGGCGCTCGGGCGCTCGCCGTTGATCAGCAGGTAGGCCACTTCGACGTAGCTCGACTTTTCCGACAACTGTTCGATCGGGTAGCCGCGGTACAGCAGCACGCCCTTGTCGCCGTCGATGTAGGTGATGGCGGACTTGCAGCTGGCCGTCGCGGTGAAACCGGAATCGTAGGTGAAGTACCCCGTTTCCTTGGTCAGCTTCGCGATGTCGACGCAGTCGTTGCCAAGGGTGGGTTTGATGACGGGCAGAACGACCGACTTATCGCCGGCGTTGAGCGTGACCTGATCAAGATCGGACACTGTGTGCGCTCCTTCATGGGAAGGCGCCTGCCCAAGCGCATTGGTCAGGCACGTGAATGACGTCCTCGGCCTGTGCCGGGGATCACGCCATTATCGCACAGCAGCATTTGCCCGGCGCTAGACAGAAGTCGTATACGACAGGCGGCCAGACGCCGGCCGTTGAGCGGCCCGGATCGGCAAAAGCGTTGTCATCCGAACGCAGTGTTCCGTCCATCCAAACGCCCGTTGGGTAGGCGTTGGGGAAAAACAAACGGCCGCGCAGAGCGCGGCCGTCGGTTCGAAGCTGGATCGACAGATCAGCGCGCGTAGCGCTTCTGGAACTTGTCGATGCGGCCCGAGGTATCGATGACCTTGTGCTTGCCCGTGTAGAACGGGTGCGAAGCAGAGGAAATTTCAACCTTCACCAGCGGGTAGTCGTTGCCGTCTTCCCACTTGATGGTTTCCTTCGTGCTCATGGTCGAGCGGGTCAGGATCTTGAAATCGGAGGTGACGTCATGGAAGACGACGTCGCGGTAGTTCGGATGGATATCGGCCTTCATGGGCTCACACCGTAAATGGGCTGGTGGTCAAGAGCGGCATTATAAGCACCGGTTGCCCCTCGGGGCAACCGGTTGCCGGCATCCGGCTCAGGCGGCGCCCAAGGCCTGGCGTACCAGGGCCTCGAAACGGGCCTGATCGTAGGCCATCAGCAGATCGCAGTTGTCCGGCTGGCCGGTCTGGCGGTTCCAGTCGACGATGGTGGCGCCGCGGCTGAACGTACCGTTCAGCTCCACGTTCAGCGGCCGCGACTCGACCTGCAGCTGCCCTTCCGGGTTCAGCGCCCAGGCCATGGCCAGCGCGTCGGCGGTGTACCAGCGGCCGCCCTTGCTGTCTTCGGACAGGCCACGGGTCTTGCGCGAAATCAGCTCGTAGAAGCGCGCGCGATCGGAATCGGCCTGCAGCCATTTTTCGGCGTCCTGCAGCGGCAGGCCGTGGGCGACGGTGGCCTCCCAGTCCGACACCAGCAGGTGCTTGAACGAGGTGAACACCACGTGCGCCGCTTCCGGATCGAAGGCGATGTTGAATTCGGCGGCCGGGGTGATGTTGCCGTGGCAGGTGACCGCGCCGCCCATCACCACGATGCGCTTGATGCGCTCGGGCAGGGTCGGGTCCAGCTTCAGTGCCAGTGCCAGGTTGGTCAGCGGGCCAAGCATCACCAGCATCAGTTCGCCGGCGTGCTCGTGCGACAGGCGCAGGATGGCCAGCGCGGCGTGTTCGGCGTCGGCCTGGCGGCTCGGCGGCGGCAGATCGACGTCGCCGTAGCCGTCACGGCCATGCACGTGGGCGGCGTCAACGGAGGGATGCAGCAGCGGATCCGGGCTGCCGGCGAACACCGGCACGTCGGCGCGGCCGACGATGTCGCAGAGCTTGAGGGCGTTGCGGACGGTGTACTGCAGGCCGACATTGCCGGCGGCGATGGTCAGGGCGACCACGTCATGCCGTTCATCGGCAAAGGCCATCAGCAGGGCCAGGGCGTCGTCCACACCGGGGTCGGTGTCGATCAACAGGGGGATCTTGTGGGTCATCGTTGCCGTCTTCAGATCGGCAACGAAGTGTGGACCGGGATGATGACCGTTGCAAGTACGGGGGATTGGGGTTCGGCAGGGCTGCGCCCTGCACCTGCTTAATGCAACGGCAAGGGCAAAAGCTGGCTATCCGTGGGATGGCGGGGTGGGTCCGATGGCGGGGGACGGCGTGAATACATCCGTGTAGCCTCGGTCGCGCCATCCATGGCGCTCACGCCCCCGCCACCGGACCCACCCCGCCTTCGACAATTTCCCGCGGTCTGTCGGAACGGCGTTCTGCTCTGGTAGGTGTCGACCTTGGTCGACACATTCACGCAATGCGTGGAGGAACATGTAAATGATCGAATCGGCTCTCTGTAGAGTCGAGCCATGCTCGACTCACGCGCGTAGCGCGAACAGCAGCCGAGCGTGGGCTCGGTTCTACAGTAGATCCACACCATGCGTGGATGTGTGGATCAAGTTCCACACCTTCAAATGCGGCGTGGATGAGCGCCGGGACATGGGGTCAGAGCCCTTTGCCATGCAAAGGGATCCGACCCGCTTACGCCGAGGCGTAGCGCACGGCGGTGCCGATCCAGCGTTGCACCACGCGATCGGCCAGCGCGGGTTGCTGGTCCAGCAGGCGCTCGGCCAGGTCATGCACGCCGGGCAGCAGGCCGGCGTCGCGGGCCAGGTCGGCAATGCGGAAGCCGGCCAGGCCGGTCTGCCGGGTACCCAGCAGTTCGCCGGGGCCGCGCAGTTCCAGATCCTTCTCGGCGATGACGAAGCCATCGTTGGTTTCGCGCATGGTCTGCAAACGCTCGCGCGCCATCTGCGAAAGCGGCGCCTGGTACAACAGCACGCAGCGCGAGACCGCCGAACCACGACCCACGCGGCCGCGCAGCTGGTGCAGCTGCGCCAGGCCGAGGCGCTCGGCGTTCTCGATCACCATCAGCGAGGCATTCGGTACGTCCACGCCCACTTCAATCACGGTGGTGGCCACCAGCAGGTCGATCTCGCCGGCCTTGAACGCCACCATCGTTGCCAGCTTTTCCGCCGCCTTCAGCCGGCCATGCACCAGCCCGACGCGCACACCCGGCAGCAGCGCCTGCAGCGATTCGTAGGTGGCCTGCGCCGGGGTGGCATCCAACTCTTCGCTTTCTTCAATGAGCGTGCACACCCAGTACACCTGTCGCCCTTCCTGGCAGGCCAGGGCGATGCGTTCGATCAGTTCCGGGCGGCGATCATTGTTCAATGCAACCGTCTGCACCGGCGTGCGGCCCGGTGGCAACTCATCGATGGCCGAGACATCCAGGTCCGCATACTCGGACATCGCCAGCGTGCGTGGAATCGGCGTGGCGGTCATCACCAGCTGGTGCGGCACGCTGTTGCCGCCCGCGCCCTTGTCGCGCAGCGCCAATCGCTGGCGCACGCCGAAGCGGTGCTGCTCGTCGACGATGGCCAGGGCCAGGTCCTGGAACACCACCGCCTCCTGCATCAGCGCGTGGGTGCCGACCACGACCTGCGCTTCGCCGTTGGCGACCTGCTCCATCACCTTGGCGCGCGCCTTGCCGGTAACCTTGCCGGCCAGCCAGGCGATGCGCACGCCGAGCGGCTCCAGCCAGCCGCGCAGGTTGTTGAGATGCTGCTCAGCCAGCAGTTCGGTAGGGGCAGCCAGTGCGACCTGCTTGCCCTGCTCCACCGCCAGCATCGCCGCCAGTGCGGCAACCACGGTCTTGCCGGAGCCGACGTCGCCCTGCACCAGCCGCAGCATCGGGCTGGGGCGGGCGAGATCTTCGCGGATCTGCTTGAACACACGCGCCTGTGCGCCGGTCAGCGCGAACGGCAGCTGCTTCAGCAGTGCCTTGGCCAGCTTGCCGGGACCGGCCAGCGGCGGCGCGTGGTGTGCCTGCAAGGCGATCCGCTGGCGACGCAGGCTGAGGTGGTGGGCCAGCAGCTCTTCCATTGCCAGCCGGCGCTGCGCCGGATGGGTGCCTGCGGCCAGCGCGGCCAGGTCGGCATCCGGCGGCGGCCGGTGCACGGTCAGCAGGGCGCTGCGCAGTGACGGCAGGCCGAGGCCATCCAGCCAGCCGCTGGGCAGCAGTTCCAGCGTGCTTTCCTCGGGCAGGCGGTCCAGCGCCTGGCCGATCAGCTTGCGCATGGTCATCGGGCCGACGCCTTCGACGGTGGGATACACCGGGTCGAGGCGGTCGCCGAGTTCGGGATCGTCGTTGCGGCCCAGCACCTGGTAGCTGGGGTGGACGATTTCCAGGCCGAGGTGGCCGGGTTTGGGCGTGCCGAAGCAGCGCAGCCGGTTGCCGACCGCGAACTGTCCGACCTGCTGCTGGCGGAAGTGGAAGAAGCGCAGCACCAGGGTGCCCTGCCCTTCGTCTTCCACCGCCACTTTCAGCATCGGCCGGTAGCGCATGCCGCGCTCGACCGCGACCACCCGCCCTTCCACCTGCGCCGGCACGCCGTTGCGCAGGTCTTCGATGCGGGTCAGCCGGGTCCGGTCTTCATAGCGCAGCGGCAGATGAAGCCAGAGATCCTGCAGGGTGGCCAGGCCACGCGCCTGCAGTTTGGCGGCCACGGCCGGACCGACGCCGGCGAGCATCGCAAGCGATGCTTCGCCGGACGGTGACAGGACCGGGGTGACCGCCGCCTTGCGTGCCACGTGGCGGTCAGTCGATGACCATCACCGCGTCGACCTCGAAGTTGGCGCCCTTCGGCAGGCCGGAGACTTCGATGGTGGAACGGGCCGGGAACGGGGCCTGGAAGTAGTCCTGCATGACGGCGTTGACCTTGGCGAACTCGCCCAGGTCGGTCAGGTACAGGCCAAGGCGCACGACCTTGTCCAGCGAGCCGCCGGCGGCTTCGGCAACCGCCTTGAGGTTGTCGAACGCACGACGGGCCTGGGCTTCGACGTCACCGGCGCCGACGATGTCACCGGTGGCCGGGTCGAGCGGAATCTGACCGGAGAAATACACGGTGTTGCCGGCGCGCACGGCCTGCGAGTACGGGCCGATGGCGGCCGGGGCCTTTTCGGTGTTGATGATCTGGCGGGACATGGGTCGCTCCGGTGCTTTTGGGGGAAAACAGAGCGGTGATTGTACCGGGTGGGGGCGCATCCACGCATGGCGTGGATCTACCGCGCCGCTTCGGTAGTGCCGGCCGCTGGCCGGCAACTCCATGAACGTTTGCCGACATCGCGAGGTTGCCGGCCAGCGGCCGGCACTACCGGGAACATCCACGCATGGCATGGATCTACTGCAATGCAACCGGTAGCGACGGGCCATTCCCGGCGAGCGCGCAATCATCCACGCATTTGTGTGGACCTGCAGCGGGATTCAATGGGGTCAGAGCCCTCTCCGTTGGAGAGGGATCCGACCCCGGGTTCGTGTTACTGGCGGCGCACGGCCTGCACGACCGACAAGCGGCGCAGGCGGCGCATCACTTCGGCCAGGTGGTTGCGGTCGCGCACCTGGATGTTGAACGCCAGCACGGCGGCGTTGAAGTCGCGGTCCAGGTAATCCACGCGCTCGATGTTGGAATGGCTCTGCGCGATGGCCGCGGCCAGCTGCGCCAGCACGCCGGTGCCGTTCTCCACTTCCACCACCAGCGAGGTGTCGTAGTCGCCGGAAACGGTGGTGTCCCAGCCGATCGGCACCCAGCGCTCGGGCGACTTGCGCAGCTCGGCCAGGTTCGGGCAGTCCATGCGGTGCACCACGATGCCCTTGCCGGCGGTGTGGTAGCCCATGATCTCGTCGCCGGGAATCGGCTGGCAGCAGCCGGCGAAGGTGACCACGCCGCGCTCGCTGCCGTTGATCAGGATCTTTTCCTGCGAGTGGTGGCGCGAATGCGGGCCGCCACGCAGTTCGGCGTAGGCCATCAGCGCCTGTGCCGCCTGGGTCGGCATCCAGTTGCCCAGCGCGACCTCGGCCAGCAGCGCCTCCAGACGCGGGAAGCGGTGCTCGGCCAGGAACGCATCCAGGCGTCCCTTCGGCAGCCGCTCCAGCGAGGAATCCATCGCTTCCAGCGCGCGGTCGAGCATGCGATGCCCCAGCTGCACGGCGTCTTCGTGCTCCAGCTGCTTGAGCTGGTGGCGGATGGCGGTGCGCGCCTTGCTGGTGACCACGAATTCCAGCCACTGCGGTTTCGGCGTGGCCGAGCGCGCGGTGATGATCTCCACCGACTGGCCCGACACCAGCTTGGTCCGCAACGGCACCAGCTTCTTGTCCACGCGCGAAGCGACCGCCATGTTGCCGACGTCGGTGTGCACGGCATAGGCGAAATCGAGCGCGGTGGAGTTGCGCGGCAGCGCCAGGATCTTGCCCTTTGGGGTGAACAGGTAGACCTCGTCCGGGAACAGGTCGACCTTGACGTTGTCGAGGAACTCCAGCGACGAACCGGCAGCACGCTGCGAGTCGATCAGTTCAACGATCCAGGCATGCGCGCGGCTCTGTGCGCTGTTGGGCGAATCACCACCGAACTTGTAGGTCCAGTGCGCGGCCACGCCGCGTTCGGCGATCAGGTCCATCTCCTCGGTACGGATCTGCACTTCGATCGGCGAGCCATACGGCCCGAACAGCACCGTGTGCAGCGACTGGTAGCCGTTGGCCTTGGGAATGGCGATGAAGTCGCGGAAGCGCCCATCCAGCGGCTTGAAGGTAGCGTGCACCGAACCCAGCGCGTGGTAGCAGCTGGGCACGCTGCGCACGACCAGGCGGAAACCGAACACATCCATCACCTGGTCGAAGGATTTGTTCTCTTCGTGCATCTTGTTGTAGATGCTCCACGGCGTCTTGATGCGGCTGACCAGGCGGTGCTCGATGCCCTCCTTGGCCAGGCGCTGCGACAACTGCACTTCCACCTGCGCCAGCGCCTCGCGGCGCACCACCGGCTGGCTGCGGATGTGCTTTTCCAGGATGGCATGGCGCCACGGATACAGCGCCTTGAACCCGAGGTTCTGCAGTTCGCTCTTGACCAGGCTCATGCCCAGGCGCTGGGCGATGGGCGCGTAGATCTCCAGCGTCTCGCGGGCGATGCGGCCACGTGCCTCGCGGCTCTGCGCGCCCAGCGTGCGCATGTTGTGCAGGCGGTCTGCCAGCTTGATCATGATCACGCGCAGGTCGCGCGACATCGCCAGCAGCATCTTGCGGAAGCTCTCGGCGGCAGCCTCCTGGCGGTCGCGGAACTTCAGCTTGTCCAGCTTGGTCACGCCGTCGACCAGCTCGGCCACGGCCTCACCGAACTCGGCCGACAGCGCCTCACGGGTCAGCGGGGTGTCTTCAATGGTGTCGTGCAGGATCGCGGCGATCAGCGCCTCCACGTCCAGGCCCAGCTCGGCCAGCACCTGGGCCACGGCCACCGGATGGGTGATATAGGGCTCGCCCGACTTGCGCGTCTGCCCAGCATGCGCGGCGGCGCCGACTTCCCAGGCGCGGCGCAGCAGCGGCAGCTGCTCGGGCGGCAGGTAGTGGGCGGCGCGTTCAAGCTGGAGGACGTAGTCGGGTACGGCGGCAGCGGGGACTGCGGCGACCTTGGCAGTGGGGCCTGGGTTCATGCCCGAAGCCTATGCCAGTGCGCCGTTTACGGCAAATCCTGAATGCGAAACAGCCCGCACGGGGCGGGCTGTTCGGCGTATCCAGCAATGACCTTGATCGATGCGATCAATCGTCGTTCTTGGACATGTCTTCGTCGGCGACCACTTCGGCGGCGGCCCACTCCAGCGCTTCGCGCTCGGCGCGCTCACGCTCGGCCTTCTCGACTTCGTCGATCAGCGCGTTGTCGATCTTGCGGGCGGCGATTTCGCGCAGTGCCAGCACGGTCGGCTTGTCCTCGGTCTCGCTGTTGTCCAGCGTGGCCTGCACGCCGTTGGCGAGCTGGCGGGCACGCTTGGAAGCCATCATGACCAGTTCGAAACGGTTGTTAACGACTTCCAGGCAATCTTCTACGGTGATGCGGGCCATACGGGCTCCCGGCGACCGGTCGGCCGCTCAGTCGAATGAGGGAAAGGGGACGGAGTGTACTGGCAGGGGCTGGACAAAATCAAGCCAACCCCCACCCGATTCTTTTGGAATCAGTCAGTTGCGCCCGGATCAGGGGTCAGCAGCGCCTGGATCAGGCCGGCGTGGCGGACCTTCTGGGCCTCCCGGCGCAGGCGGCTGGCGGTGAAGATGGCACACAGCTCGTCCACGGCGGTGTCGAACACCTCGTTGACGATGACGTAGTCGAACTCGTTGAAGTGCAGCATCTCGTCACGGGCGGCACCCAGGCGCTGGGCGATGACCGCCTCACTGTCCTGCCCGCGCTTGCGCATGCGGTCCTGCAGGGCCTGCTTGGACGGCGGCAGGATGAACACGGTGACCGTGCCCGGCACCAGCTGGCGTACCTGCTGCGCCCCCTGCCAGTCGATCTCCAGCAGCACGTCCTGGCCGGCAGCGAGCTGCGGTTCCACCGACTGGCGGGCGGTGCCCTTCCAGTCGCCGTGCACCCAGGCATGCTCGAAGAAGTCGCCGGCGGCGATCATCTGCTCGAACTTCTCGGCACTGACGAAGTGGTAGTGCTTGCCGTTCACTTCACCCGGGCGCATGGCGCGCGAAGTGAAGGAGATCGACAGGGCGATCTGCGGATCACGCGCCAGGGTGGCATTGACGATGCTGCTCTTGCCGGCACCGGAGGGGGCGGCAACGATGTACAGCGTGCCGCGCGCAACGGCGTCCGACGGCTTCGACGGGGCGCTCATGCGCGGAACCCAACTGGTTGATTTCGCAAAATTTTTCCTCAGTGTTCCAGATCCGGCGCGGAGGATCGCGCCAGGACGGCGGGGGCTGCGCGGAACATCCTGGAACCAGGCCCGGCAGACGGCTCCCCGGGGTGCGGGCACGCAACTTTAGCAGAGGCGCCCCTTTCCGCGCCCGGCCAGCGGGCTGCCGGGCCTTGTGCCACATGGGCGTGCGGGGGCCTGTGCTATAACCGGGCCGTACCCACCGACAGCCCGGAGGCCTGCGCCTCCTCGCCATCCCAGGAGAACGGCATGCCCTCGATGAGCCGCCGCCAGTTCCTGAAAGTGACCGGGACAACCCTGGTCGGCTCCAGTCTGGCATTGATGGGCTTCGCGCCCGGCATCGCGCTCGCGGAGGTCAGGCAGTACAAGCTGACCCGCGCGACCGAGACCCGCAACACCTGTACATACTGTTCGGTGGCCTGCGGCATCCTGATGTACAGCCTCGGCGATGGCGCCAAGAACGCCGAGCCGAGCATCTTCCATATCGAGGGCGACCCGGACCATCCGGTCAACCGAGGCACGCTGTGCCCGAAGGGTGCCGGACTGGCCGACATCATCCACAGCAAGTCGCGCCTGCTCTACCCCGAGTACCGCGCGCCGGGCTCGAACGAGTGGAAGCGGCTGAGCTGGGACGATGCGCTGGACCGCATCGCGCGGCTGATGAAGGAAGACCGCGATGCCAACTTCGTGCAGCAGAACGAAGCCGGGCAGACGGTCAACCGCTGGCTGACCACCGGCATGCTGGCCGCCTCGGCCACCAGCAATGAAACCGCGGTGCTGACCCACAAGGTCGTGCGCTCCCTTGGCATGTTGGCATTCGACAACCAGGCACGTGTCTGACACGGCCCGACGGTGGCAGGTCTTGCCCCGACGCTAGGCCGTGGTGCGATGACGAATCACTGGGTCGACATCAAGAATGCCGACCTGGTGCTGATCATGGGTGGCAATGCCGCCGAGGCGCATCCGTGCGGGTTCAAATGGGTGACCGAGGCCAAGGCCCACAACAAGGCCCGGCTGATCGTGGTCGATCCGCGTTTCAACCGCTCGGCCGCGGTGGCCGACGTGTACGCGCCGATCCGCACCGGCACCGACATCGTGTTCCTGGGCGGCCTGATCAACTACCTGTTGACCGAGGACCGCATCCAGCACGAGTACGTGCTGAACTACACCGACATGTCGTTCCTGGTGAAGGACGAATTCGCCTTCAAGGACGGCCTGTATTCGGGCTACAACGAAGAGAAGCGCAGCTACGACCGTTCCAGCTGGGACTACGTGTACGGCGATGATGGCTTCGTGCGCAGCGACCCGACGCTGAAGGACCCACGCTGCGTCTACACCCTGCTCAAGCAGCACTACGCGCGCTACACCGTGGAGATGGTCGAACGCATCTGCGGCACGCCGGCCGACAGCATCCGCCAGGTCTGGGACATGATCGCGTCCACCGCCGGCAAGGACAAGGCGATGACCATCCTGTACGCGCTGGGCTGGACGCAGCACTCGGTGGGTGCGCAGAACGTGCGCGCCGGCACCATGGTGCAGCTGCTGCTGGGCAACATCGGCGTGGCCGGCGGTGGCATGAACGCGCTGCGCGGGCATTCCAACATCCAGGGCCTGACCGACATCGGCCTGATGTCCGACCTGCTGCCCGGCTACCTGACCCTGCCGAAGCAGGACGAGCAGGACTACGACGCCTACATCGCCAAGCGCACACAGAAGCCACTGCGCGCCAACCAGATGTCGTTCTGGCAGAACTACCCGAAGTTCCACGTCAGCCTGATGAAGTCGTGGTGGGGCGACGCCGCCACTGCGGACAACAACTGGTGCTTCGACCATCTGCCCAAGCTCGACAAGCCGTACGACATGCTGCAGGCGTACGAGCTGATGAACGAAGGCAAGATCCACGGCTACATCTGCCAGGGCTTCAACCCGCTGGCCTCGGCGCCGAACAAGGGCAAGCTGATCAGTGCGTTCTCCAAGCTGAAGTTCATGGTCAGCATGGACCCGCTGGAAACCGAGACCATCGCGTTCTGGCAGAACCACGGCGCACTGAACGACGTCGACCCGGGCACGATCCAGACCGAAGTGTTCCGCCTGCCGACCACCTCGTTTGCCGAGGAAAACGGCGCGGTGGTGAACTCCTCGCGCTGGCTGCAGTGGCACTGGAAGGGGGCCAATCCGCCGGGCGAAGCGCGCAGCGACATCGAGATCATGTCCGAGCTGTTCCATCGCATCAAAGCGATGTACGAAAAGGACGGTGGTGCGTGGTGGGATCCGGTGCGCGACCTGGCCTGGAAGTATTCCAACCCGGAACTGCCGACGCCGGAAGAACTGGCGATGGAGTACAACGGCAAGGCACTGGTGGACGTGTTCGATCCGAAGGACCCGACCAAGCTGGTGCGCAAGGCCGGCGAGCAGCTGGCGGCATTTGGCGACCTGCGCGACGACGGCAGCACCGCCTCCGGCTGCTGGATCTACATCGGTGCCTGGGGCCCGACCGGCAACATGATGGCGCGGCGTGACAACAGCGACCCCACCGGTATCGGCAACACGCTGGGCTGGGCCTGGGCGTGGCCGGCCAACCGCCGCGTCATGTACAACCGCGCCTCGTGTGACGTGGCCGGCCAGCCGTTTGATCCGCGGCGCACGCTGCTCGCCTGGAACGGGAAAAACTGGGGCAGCGTGGACGTGCCGGACTTCAAGGCCGACGAAGATCCCGCAGGCGGGATGGGGCCGTTCATCATGAACCCGGAAGGCATCGCCCGCTTCTTCGCCAAGGCCGGCATGGCCGAGGGGCCGTTCCCGGAGCACTACGAACCGTTCGATACGCCGCTGCGCAGCAACCCGCTCAGCCCCGGCCAGGCACTGACGCTGAACAACCCGGCGGCCCGCGTGTTCGCCAGCGATCGCGCACAGATCGGTTCGCCGGATGAGTTCCCGCATGTAGCCACCACTTACCGGCTGACCGAGCATTTCCACTTCTGGACCAAGCACGGCAAGCTCAACGCCATCATCCAGCCCGAGCAGTTCGTCGAGATCGGCGCGGCCCTGGCCGACGAGCTGGGCATCAACAACGGCAGCCGTGTGCGGGTCAGTTCCAAGCGCGGCCACATCGAAGCGGTGGCGATGGTGACCAAGCGCATCAAGGCCCTGCAGATTGATGGCAAAACCGTGCACCAGGTGGGCGTGCCGATCCACTGGGGCTTCCTCGGTGCGGCCAAGCCCGGATACATCGCCAATACGCTGACCAACGCCATCGGTGACGGCAATTCGCAGACGCCGGAGTCGAAGTGCATCCTGGTCAAGGTCGAGAAGGTGTAGGAGACACGCCATGTCACTGCAATCCCTGGATATCATCCGCCGCTCGGCCACCACCACGCCCTCGCCGGAGGCACGTGGTGCGCATACCGGCCAGGTCGCCAAGCTGATCGATGTGAGCAAGTGCATCGGCTGCAAGGCCTGCCAGGTCGCCTGCATGGAGTGGAACGACCTGCGCGACGAGGTCGGCAGCTGCGTTGGCAGCTACGACAACCCGCCCGACCTGAGCGACCAGTCGTGGACGGTGATGAAGTTCCGCGAGTACGAGGACGAGAAGGGCAAGCTGGAGTGGCTGATCCGCAAGGAAGGCTGCATGCATTGCGCCGACCCGGGATGCCTGAAGGCCTGCCCGTCGCCGGGTGCGATCATCCAGTACGCCAACGGTATCGTCGACTTCCAGGAAGAGAACTGCATCGGCTGCGGCTACTGCGTGACCGGCTGCCCGTTCGACGTGCCGCGCATTTCCAAGAAGGACCACAAGGCCTACAAGTGCACGCTGTGTTCGGACCGGGTGGCGGTGGGCCAGGAACCGGCCTGCGTGAAGACCTGCCCGACCGGTGCGATCACCTTCGGCAGCAAGCAGGCGATGACCGAGCATGCCGCCGGGCGCGTGGAAGACCTGAAATCCCGTGGCTACGAGAACGCTGGTCTGTACGACCCGCAGGGCGTGGGTGGCACCCATGTGATGTATGTGCTGCAGCACGTGAACAAGCCCGAGCTGTACGCCGACCTGCCCAAGGACCCGCGCATCAGCCCGATGGTGGAAGTGTGGAAGGGCGTCGCCAAACCGCTGGGCGTGCTGGCGATTGCCGCCACCGCCTTCGCCGGCTTCCTGCATTACATCGGCATCGGCCGCAACACGGTGAACGATGAGGAAGAGGAGGAGGCCGAGCACGAGGCGAAGAAGATCGAAGAGGAGCAGCGGCCATGAAGTACGCCCCGCACCCGCGGCAGATCGTGCGCTACCGCGCGCCGACCCGCATCAACCACTGGATCGTGGCGATCTGCTTCGTGCTGACGGCGCTGTCCGGGCTGGCCCTGTTCCACCCTGCCCTGTTCCCGCTGACCCAGCTGTTCGGCGGGGGGCCGTGGACGCGCATCCTGCACCCGTTCATCGGCCTGGTGATGGTGGTGGGCTTCGCCTTGCTGGCGTTCCGCATGTGGCGCGACAACCTGCCGACCGCCGACGATGGCAAGTGGATGCGCGGCATGCGCGATGTGCTGCGCAACGAGGACGAGAAACTGCCGCCGGTAGGCCGCTTCAATGCCGGCCAGAAGCTGCTGTTCTGGGCCATCATCGGTTGCCTGTCGGCGTTGCTGCTGACCGGCTTCGTGATCTGGCGGCAGTACTTCAGCCACTTCTTCCCGATCGGGGCGATCCGCTTCTCGGTGCTTGCCCATGCGCTGTTCGGCTGGGTGCTGATCTGCGCGATCGTGGTGCACATCTACGCGGCGATCTGGATCAAGGGTTCGGTGCGGGCGATGACCCAGGGCAAGGTGACCTATGGGTGGGCGTACAAGCACCACCGGCAGTGGTTCCGGGACATCCTGCGCGGACGGCGGGGAGAGGGTTGACGGCAGGGCCTGCGGCCCTGCACCCGCAAAATCAACGTCAACGTCAACGGCAAAAGCGGGTTTCCTGGGGATGGCGGAGTGGGTCCGGTTGCGGGGGACGCTGCAAGTACGTCCATGTAAGCTCGGTCGCCGCATCCATGCGGCTCACGCCCCCGCAACCGGACCCACCCCGCCTTCGACAGTTTCCTGCGATCTGTCGGGACGGCGTTCTGCGTTGCTCTTGGTGGGTGTCGACCTTGGTCGACACGATGAACACGGCAACAACCGATGGGGTCAGATCCGTTTTCCAGAGGAAAACGGATCTGACCCCAACCTTTCAAATGGCCGGCAGCACGCTGGACGCCAGCGCCGACAACGGCGAGGATGGAGGCTGGTTCTTCCGGCTGGCCCTGCATGGCGCAACGCATCCTTGAACCCGGTGAAATCGAGACGCTGGCCTCGCGCGATGTTCCGCGCATCATCCTGCCCGATGCTGCGTCCCTGTTCTCCGATCGCGCAGCACGCCTGCGCAGCCTGGCCGCGCACAGTGCCATCGGCGGTTACCTGCAGTTGCTGGCGGCGTTGGCCGAAGCGCAGCAGGCGCTGCTGGATGAATTGACGCCGCAGCAACGTGAAGCGCTGCAGGTACAGGCGCGCGCGCAGCAGTCGAGCGCTGCGGCCGGCGCCGGCATGCCGCTGCGTCCCGCCAACACCCTGCAGCTCGACGACCGCTGGCGCGGATGGTTGCGCACGCTGTGCCAACACTGTGCCGATGAAGCCGGCCTGCCGGCGGAAACCCGCCAGGAACTGCAACGCGTTGCCGCTGCCGATGACGCGTGGCTGGATGCGCAGGCGCACGCGGTGCTGGAGCGGGACGACGCGCCGTCGCTGGATGCGGTGGCTGCGCTGCTGGTGATGACGGCGCTGCAGGTGTACTGGGTGGTATTGGCCGAGAGCTTCCGCCCGGCCGATCTGAAGCCGCTGGCCGATGCACCCGGGCTGTGCCCGCTGTGCGGCACCCTGCCGGTGGTAAGCGTGGTGCAGGCACGCCCACCCTATGCGTCCTATCGCTACCTGTCGTGCGCGTTGTGCGCCTGCCAGTGGCACTACGTGCGCGTGCAGTGCAGCCAATGCGGCACCGCCGGCAAGGACATCGCCTACCGTGCACTGGCCGATGTGGATGGCGACGCCGGCCACGCCGTGCGCGAAAGCGCAGTGCGCGCCGAGACCTGCGACCACTGCCACAGTTACCGCAAGATCCTGTACCTGGAAAAAGACCCGATGCTGGAACCGGTGGCCGACGATCTGGGCACCCTCGCACTGGACCTGCTGCTGGGCGAGGAAGGCTACGCGCGTGCCAGCCAGAACCCGCTGCTGTGGCAGGCCGACGGCGACTGACCGATGCCACGCACGCCTCCTGCTCCGGCATCCGCCGCTGCCCTGCCCTCGCTGGATCGGCTGCTGCGACTGCCGGCATTGTCCGAACTGATTGAAGGCCACGGACGCAGCCGCATCACCCAGCTGCTGCGTTCGCACCTGCAGCAGCTACGCGATCGGATCAGCAGCGGGCAGTTGTCCGCCGAGCAACTGCAACAGGCGGTGGACGGCCCAGCGCTGGTCGCCGCACTCAACGCAGCGTTCGCCGCCGATGCACGCTTGGACCTGCAGCCGATGTACAACCTGACCGGCACCGTACTGCACACCAATCTGGGCCGCGCCCTGCTGCCCGAGGCTGCGGTACGGGCGGTGACCCGCGCGATGACCGCACCGGTCGATCTGGAATTCGACATCAGCCGTGGCCGCCGCGGCGACCGCGATGCGCGGGTGCAGGCGCTGGTCTGCGAATTGACCGGCGCCGAAGCCGCTACCGTGGTCAACAACAATGCGGCAGCGGTCCTGCTGCTGCTCAACAGCCTGGCCAACCGCCGCGACGTGGTGGTGTCGCGCGGCGAACTGGTGGAGATCGGCGGTGCCTTCCGCATTCCCGATGTGATGCGCAGCGCCGGCGCGCGGCTGCTGGAAGTGGGTACGACCAACCGCACCCATCCGGCCGACTTCGCCAACGCCATTGGTGCGCGCACCGCGCTGCTGATGGAGGTGCACGCCAGCAACTACGCGATCACCGGTTTCACCGCCAAGGTCGAGACCGCGAAGATGGCGACGATCGCGCACGAGCATGGCCTGCCGCTGGTGGTGGACCTGGGCAGCGGCAGCCTGTGTGATCTGGCCCTGTTCGGCCTGCCGCACGAGCCGACCGTACAGGAAACGCTGGCGGCCGGTGCCGACCTGGTTTCGTTCAGCGGTGACAAGCTGCTGGGCGGACCGCAGGCCGGCATCATCGCCGGTCGCGCCGACCTGATCGCACGGATCAACCGCAACCCGCTGAAGCGGGCGCTGCGCATGGACAAGATGGGGCTGGCCGCGCTGGAAGCGGTGCTGGCCCTGTACCGCGAACCGGAGCTGCTGGCGCACAGGCTGCCGACCCTGCGCACCCTGTCGCGCACGCAGGACGACATCGATGCGCAGGCACAGCGCCTGCTGCGGCCGATGCAAGACGGGTTGGCATCGGAGTACGGCCTTGAACGCGCGGCGATGCACAGCCAGATCGGCAGCGGTGCGCAACCGCAGGCACAGCTGGCCAGTGCCGGACTGCGCATCACCAGTACACGCCGAGGCGGACTGGATCGCCTGGCCAAGCGCCTGCGCCAGCTGCCACGGCCGGTACTGGGCCGCATCGCCGATGACGCATTGTGGCTGGACCTGCGCTGTCTCGAGCCTGCGGACGAAGCCGACTTCCTCGCGCAATGGAGCACGCTGCAGGCATGATCGTCGGCACCGCCGGGCATATCGACCATGGCAAAACCAGCCTGGTACGCGCACTGACCGGCATCGAGACCGATCGTCTGCAGGAAGAGCGAACGCGCGGTATATCGATCGAACTGGGCTATGCCTATGTCCCGGTGGAAAGCAGGGACGCCGAAGGCCCGGCTGCGACGCTGGGCTTCGTCGACGTGCCAGGCCACGAGCGCTTCGTGCATACGATGGTGGCCGGCGCCACTGGTATCGATGTCGCCCTGCTGGTGATCGCCGCCGACGACGGTGTGATGCCGCAGACCCGCGAGCATCTGGCGATCCTGCAGCTGCTGGGCGTAGACCGTGCCGCGGTGGCGCTGACCAAGATCGACCGCGTGGATGCCGCACGCCTCGCCCGGGTCGAAATCGAGATCGCTGCACTGTTGGCCGGCACGCCACTGCAGGACGCCCCCGTGTTCGCCTGTAACAGCACGTCACCTGAAGACACAGGTGTCAGCGCACTGCGTGCCCGCCTGCACGCGTGGGCTGCGGACGATGCCAGCACGCGCCAGGCCGAACTGCGCAGCGAACTGTTCCGCATGCCGGTGGACCGCGTGTTCTCGCTGGCCGGCCACGGCACGCTGGTGACCGGCGCAGTGCATGGCGGCGTGGCTGCTGTTGGCGAACATCTGCAGCTGATGCCGGCCGCCACCGACGTTCGCGTGCGCAGCATCCACGCGCAGAACCAGGCCAGCGAACAGGCGGTGGCGGGGCAGCGCTGCGCGCTGAACCTGGCCGCCATCGCCCGCGACGACATCACGCGCGGTGACTGGATCGCCGACCCGCGTGCGCTGCTGGCCACCACCCGCGTCGACGTGCGCCTGCGGCTTTCCGCGCGGGAAGCCCCCCTGCGCGACTGGGCGCCACTGCATATCCACTGGGGAACGATGCACCGGCAGGCCCACGTGGTGCTGCTGGAGGACCATGACCACGGCGATGGTCAGCTCGTGCAGCTGGTGTTCGATGCACCGGTCTGCGCGATGTGCGGTGACCGCTTCATTGCCCGCGATTCGGCCGCGACCCGTACCCTGGGCGGTGGTGTTGTGCTCGATCCAGATCCCCCGCAGCGGCGTCGGCGCAGCCTGGCTCGCCTTGCTTTGCTGGGTGCACTGGAGCAACTGGCGGCCGGAGCAGGGGTTGGCCCGCTGCTGCGGCAGGCCCCTTCCGGCATCCCCCTCGGCGCTCTGCAGCGCTACTGCCGGCGCGCCGCCGACCGGATCGACCTGCCCGACGACGCGCGCCGCATCGCTACCCGCGAAGACACGGTGATCATTCTTGCCCCGCACTGGCAGGCGCTGCGCGAACAGGTGCTCACCTCGCTGTGCGACTGGCATGAACGACGCCCGGACGAACCCGGCGTCGACAGTGGACGCCTGCAGCGCAGCACCCTGCCCGCGTTGGCAACCAGCCTGTGGAACGCCCTGCTGCAGGATCTGCTCGACGATGGCAGCGTGCAGCGCGCGGGTGCATGGTGGCGCTTGCCCGGCCACGATCACGCACCGCCGGAACGCGAACGCCTGCTGCTCGAACGCGTGCTGCCACAACTGCACGCGGGCGGTTTCGATCCGCCATGGGTACGTACCCTGGCGGCCGACATCGGCCTGCCCGAGGATGAGGTCCGCGCGGTCCTGCGCCGCGCTGCCGCGCGTGGTGAACTGTTCCAGGTGGTGCCCGACCTGTTCTATGCACCGGCCCGCATCGCCGAGCTGGCCGCGATCGTCGCGCAGCTGTCACAGGCCAGCGGCACGGTGGATGCGGCGGCGTTCCGCGATGCCATCGGGCTGGGCCGCAAACGCAGCATCCAGATCTTGGAGTTCTTCAATCGCGTTGGCTACACTCGACGCGTCGGTGACCAGCATCGGCCGCGCGGCGACCTGCAGTGGAACGAAGCGCGCGACTGAGCCCACCGGCATCGCGGTACTTTCGGAAGGCATGCGCATCCGGGCATGCGGCTGGGCTTCAAACCCAGTAGGGGGCGTCGATCGTTCCCTGGTAGGTTCGACTCCTGCTGCCTTCCGCCATTCGTGTTTCCGCAGGAGATGTCGGCATGGCCACGCACGCGCAGTCCCCCGCTCCTTCAACGGCCGATGCCCCGCAACGACTGACGTCTCTCGCGCATGGCGGCGGCTGCGGCTGCAAGATCGCGCCGGGTGTGCTGACCGAACTGCTGCGCGGGGTTCCGGCACTTCCCGCACCGGTCGAACTGCTGGTCGGCCGCGAGACCAGCGACGACGCCGCGGTGTACCGCCTCGATGACCACCAGGCGATCGTCGCCACCACCGATTTTTTCATGCCGATCGTCGACGACCCGTTCGACTTCGGCCGCATCGCTGCCACCAATGCCTTGTCGGATCTGTACGCGATGGGCGCGCGGCCATTGTTCGCGCTGGCCATCGTCGGCATGCCGATCAATACCCTGCCGCAGGACACCATCCGCGGCATCCTGCAGGGCGGCGAACGCGCCTGCGCCAATGCCGGCATCGTGGTGGCCGGCGGCCACAGCATCGATTCGGTGGAACCCATCTACGGCCTGGCTGCCATTGGTGTGCTCGATCCGCAACGGCTCAAGCGCAATGCCGATGCCCGCGCCGATGACGTGCTGGTGCTGGGCAAGCCATTGGGGGTGGGCGTGTATTCGTCAGCACTGAAAAAAGAAGTACTGGATGCCGAGGGCTACCGGCAAATGGTCGAGTCGACCACACGCCTGAACAGCGTGGGCATGCCCCTTGCCGCGCTGGACGGCGTGCACGCGATGACCGACGTCACCGGTTTCGGCCTGCTCGGCCACCTGCTGGAAGTGTGCCGCGCCAGTGGCGTGGCCGCCGAGGTGGACAGCGCGCAGATCCCGTTGCTGCCGCAGACGCTGGACCTGCTGCAACGCGGCTGCGTGACCGGCGCCTCCAACCGCAACTGGGCCTCGTATGGCGCCGAGGTGCGTTTCGCCGAGGGCACGGCGGCGCACTGGCAGCCACTGCTGACCGACCCGCAGACCAGTGGTGGCCTGCTGGTGTCCTGCGCCCCGGAGGCGGTGGATGCGGTACTGGCCTGCTTCCACGACGCCGGGTTCGGCCAGGCGGCCGTGGTGGGGCGCTTGAGCGAGGGAGCGCCGGGCGTCAGCGTGGTTTGAGATGTTCTTGCCTCGGGCGCGCGTCTCCCGTCGATGAGATCCGCAGCCATGGCGGCGGCACCACTTCATCGGCTTGCTCAGATAACGTGCCACTGAGAGCAATCTCATCACTATTAAAGCATGCTTTAATAGTGGCCGGGATTCTTAAAGATCCCTTTAACAACGCCTCGCCAGGAGCGCAAATGCCCAGGACCACCGGCACTTATACCACCACCGATTCGGGTGGCGAGCTTGTCAAGGCCTTCGTGCCCCATCCATTGCCGCCCACGATGCCGCCCCTTGACCCTGCTTGCTACATGGCCAATGCGGCAGCCGAGGCGGCGCTGGGACGGCTCTCCGCCATGTCAGGTTTGGTCGCTTCTGCTGAATGGCTGATCTACAGCTCCATCCGCAAGGAGGCCTTGTTGACCTCCCAGATGGAAGGCACTCAGGCGACACTGACGGATCTGCTGGATCAAGAATCCGGAATCGACGTGGCCAGTACCACAGACGTTAGCGACGTGACGAATTACCTGCAAGCGTTCGCGTATGTGCGAGACCAGCTGAAGCACGATCGGGGCCTGCCGATCTCAACGCGCCTGCTGTGCGAAGCACATAGCATCCTTTTGAACAGTGCGCGCGGCGAGCAGAAGCTACCTGGTGAAGTGCGCCGCTCCCAGAACTGGATCGCAGGTACCCGGCCAGGCAATGCTCTTTACGTCCCCCCGCCTCACATGGAAGTCGGACGGTTGCTGGGTGAGATGGAGCACTATATCCACGAGACTACGACAGACCTTCCTCCTCTGGTCCGCATTGCCTTGATCCATGCGCAGTTCGAAACGATCCACCCGTTCCTTGATGGCAATGGGCGCATAGGCCGCTTGCTGATTGCAGCATTGCTGGAAGACTGGAAGCTGCTGCCGGAGCCACTGCTCTATGTCTCTGGCGAACTCAAGAAACATCAAGCCGAGTACTACCGGCTCCTGTCGGCCATCCGCGCCGATGGCGACTGGGAGAGTTGGATCCGCTTCTTCCTCGACTGCACGACCGAAGCCGCCGAGAACGCCCAAAGAAACATCATCGACATCGCCTCACTCATCGCAGCCGACCGGAGAAAGGTCATGGCTGCGAAAGACGGCACGGTGCAGGCGATCCGCTTGTTCGAAATGCTGCCTACGATGCCGCGCTTCACCATTACATTTGCAGCTGAAAGGCTGGGGGTGACATTTCCCACCGCCAGTGCGGCTGTCAAAGTCCTGCAAAGCGTTGACGTCCTTGTCGGTACCGAGAATCAGAAACGGAACCAGCAGTTCAGCTACAAGCAATACACCGAACTGCTGCAGCGCTAGGGAGGTAGGCGCAGCCCGCGCATCGAAGTGAAGACGTTGAATCTCCCCCTAATGCGTACCCAGGCGGATCAACGATCCCCCATCACACGCTCGTCCCAACCGCCAGGGCACGCATCTTCGATGGCCTGACGGCACGCCCGGCCACGCACTCTCACTCGATGTTCTGCACCTGTTCGCGGATCTGGTCGATCAGCACCTTCAGCTCCACCGCCGCATTGGACGTACGGCTGTCCACCGACTTCGAGCCCAGCGTGTTGGCTTCGCGGTTGAACTCCTGCAGCAGGAAGTCCAGGCGGCGGCCGACCGGCTCGCGCTGCTTGAGCACGCGGCGGATCTCGACGATGTGGCTGCCGAGGCGATCCAGTTCCTCATCCACATCCAGCTTCTGCAGCCACAGTACCAACTCCTGCTCGGCGCGGCCGGGGTCGACCGGATGCGGCAGGTCAGCCAGGCGGGCGGCCAGCTTGGCGCGCTGGCCGTCGCGAATGGCCGGAATCAGCGTGCGCACTTCGGTGGCGATGCGTTCGATGCCGTCCACGCGCTCGCTGATGGCAGCGGACAACTTGCCGCCTTCACGTTCACGGGCTTCGACGAAACCGTCCAGCACCTGGTCCAGCAGCGCAAGGGCCTCGGCCTGCAGCGCGGCAGCATCGGTGGCCTCGCCGCGGGTGACGCCCGGCAGCTGCAGCAGATCGGTGAAGCTGACCTGCAGGTTGGGGAAATCGGAGGTCAGGCGGTGCGCCAGGCGACCCAGCTGGCCCAGCAGGGCCTCGTCCACCTGCAGGTTGGCGGCGGCTTCCGGCGCGCGCAGGCGCATCACCAGATCCAGCTTGCCACGGCTCAGGCGCGCGGCAATGCGCTCGCGCAGCTGCGGTTCCAATGCCCGCAGTTCATCGGGCAGGCGCGTGCCGACCTCCAGGAAGCGGTGGTTGACCGAGCGCAGCTCGCAGCCCAGCGTGCCCCACGGGGTGACCCGCTCGCCGCCGGCATAGGCGGTCATGCTTCGAATCATGGAATGTGTCCGGTGCGTGCAAAGGGGGAATGGTACCCTAGCGCCCTCACCAGAGCCCCCTTGCCCGCCCCGTGAAGGCCGCGGGCGTGGCGGCGTACTCCCTCGCCATTACGGAACCCGCACCATGTCCGATTCCCGCCCCAGCGGCCGCCAGCCCGACCAGCTCCGTCCGGTCGTCATCCAACGCGGCTTCACCCGCCACGCCGAAGGTTCGGTGCTGGTCTGCTTCGGTGAAACCCGTGTGCTGTGCACCGCCAGCGTCGAGAACCGCGTGCCGGGCTTCCTGCGTGGCAAGGGCGAGGGCTGGGTGACCGCCGAGTACGGCATGCTGCCGCGTGCCACCCACACCCGCAGCGACCGCGAAGCGGCCCGTGGCAAGCAGGGCGGTCGCACCCTGGAGATCCAGCGCCTGATCGGCCGCAGCCTGCGTGCCTGCGTGGACCGCAATGCACTGGGCGAGCGCACCATCACCCTCGACTGCGACGTGCTGCAGGCCGACGGTGGCACCCGCACCGCTGCCATCACCGGCGCCTACGTGGCCCTGGTCGATGCGGTGAACGTGCTGATGAAGCGTGGCGACATCAAGCGCAACCCGATCCTGGGCGCCGTGGCAGCGGTGTCGGTGGGCGTCTACCGCGGCACCCCGGTGCTGGACCTGGACTACGCCGAAGACAGCGACTGCGACACCGACATGAACGTGGTGATGAACGACGGCGGTGGCTTCATCGAACTGCAGGGCACCGCCGAAGGCCATGCCTTCCGTCGCGACGAACTGGACGCGCTGCTGGGCCTGGCCGAAAAGGGCGTGCGCGAGCTGCTGGACGCGCAGCAGGCAGCGCTGTCGGCATGAACCGGCGCCTTGCCCTGACCACGCTGGTGGTGGCCGACTACGACGAAGCCATTGCCTGGTACACCGGCAAGCTGGGCTTCGCGCTGCTGGATGACATCGACCAGGGCCACAAGCGCTGGGTGGTGGTCGGCCCGACCGACGGCAGCGCCGCCGCACTGCTGCTGGCACGCGCCAGCGACGACGAGCAGCGCAGCCGCATCGGCAACCAGACCGGTGGTCGCGTCGCCTTCTTCCTCAACACCGACGACTTCCACCGCGACCACGCAGCGATGCTGGCCGCCGGGGTCGAGTTCCTGGAAGCGCCGCGCGAAGAACCCTATGCAACGGTGGCGGTGTTCCGCGACCTGTACGGCAACACCTGGGACCTGCTGGAGCCCCGTCAATGAAGCAACTGGTACTGGCCAGCCACAACGCTGGCAAGCTGGTGGAAATGCAGGAGATCCTCGCCGATCTGCCGCTGCAGATCACCTCGGCCGCCGAGCTGGGCCTGGGCGACGTGGAAGAGACCGGCCTGACCTTCGTCGAGAACGCGCTGCTGAAGGCGCGCGCGGCCTGCGAAGCGACCGGGCTGCCGGCGCTGGCCGATGACTCGGGCCTGATCGTCGATGCCCTCGGCGGTGCACCGGGCCTGTACAGCGCGCGCTATGCCGGCCATCCGACCAATGCTGCGGCCAACAACGCCAAGCTGCTGGAGGCGATGGCCGATGTACCCGATGGCCAGCGCGACGCCCGCTTCTATGCGGTGATCGTGCTGCTGCGCCACGCCACCGACCCGCAACCGCTGATCTGCGAAGGTCGCTGGGAGGGGCAGATCATCCGCGAACTGCGTGGAACGAATGGTTTCGGCTACAACCCGGTGTTCCTGGATACCACCCACGGCCTGACCGCCGCGGAGATGGAGCCGGCACTGAAGAACGCCATCAGCCACCGTGCCCTCGCCCTGCAACAGCTCAAGCAGCAGCTGGCGACGCTGTACTGACGCCACCCGATCGAACCAGGGAAGCCGGCCAGCGGCCGGCACTACCGAAGAAGCCCATGCCGCACGCCCACGACCACTGCAACCACCTGCCCGGCGAAGCCTGCTCCGCTGACCACGACAGCCCGCCGCGACTGGTGCCACCGCCGCTGTCGCTGTACGTGCACCTGCCGTGGTGCGTGCGCAAATGCCCGTACTGCGATTTCAATTCGCACCAGGCCAAGGGCGAGCTGCCGTTCGATGCCTACATCGATGCGCTGCTGCGCGACCTCGACCAGGACCTGCCGCTGGTCTGGGGCCGGGTGGTGCACAGCGTGTTCTTCGGTGGTGGTACGCCCAGCCTGTTCCCGCCGGAAGCGATCGACCGCTTCCTGCAGCAGGCCAGCGCACGCCTGCGCTTCGCGCCCAATGCCGAAATCACCCTGGAAACCAACCCGGGCACCGCCGAACACGGCCGCTTCGACCGCTATCGCGCAGCCGGCGTGAACCGCCTCAGCTTCGGCATCCAGAGTTTCGACGATGCGATGCTCAAGCGCCTGGGCCGCATCCACGACAGTGGCGAGGCCGAGCGCGCGGTGAAAATGGCGCAGGACGCGGGCTATGACAACTTCAACATCGACCTGATGTACGCACTGCCGGAACAGACCCTGGCCGGTGCCGAGGCTGATCTGGAACGCGCGTTCGCGCTGCAGCCGGCGCACATCTCGCACTACCAGCTGACCCTGGAACCGAACACGGTGTTCTTCGCGCGGCCGCCGCAGGGCATTCCCGATGAAGACAACGCCTGGGACATGCAGGAGCACTGCCAGGCGCTGCTGGCGCAGGCCGGTTTCGGCCAGTACGAAGTCAGTGCCTACGCCCGCCCCGGCCGGCAGAGCGCGCACAACCTGAACTACTGGCGCTTTGGCGACTATCTCGGCATCGGTGCCGGCGCGCACGGCAAGATCAGCTCCGGTGCCGAGGAACACGTGCTGCGGCGTTGGAAACTGAAGCATCCGCAGGCCTACCTGGACAGCGCTGGCACGCCAGCCTCGTTCGGCGGTGACGAGGTGATCGCGCCCGAGCGCCTGCCGTTCGAGTACATGCTGAATCTGCTGCGCCTGCATGAAGGCTTTGGCCTGCGCGATTTCGAGTCGCGCACCGGGCTGCCGCGCAGCGTGCTCGATGCGCCGCTGGCCGAGGCCGTGCAGCGCGGTTGGCTGGACGTGACGGATGGCCATGTGCAGCCGACCGAGCTGGGCCGGCGTTTCACCAACGATGTGGTGAGCCTGTTCCTGGAGGAATGATCCCTTCCGCCGTAACGGGTAGTGCCGGCCGCTGGCCGGCAATCCGATAAAGACAGAGTTGCCGGCCAGCGGCCGGCACTACCGTTCATCCACCGGGCATGGCCCGGCGAACAAGGTGCACATTCACCCTAAAGTAGCGCCGACAGCGGCCGACACGGTAGATTCACCAGATCGATCCGCGGGAATCCGGGTACCGCCTGCCGATGTCAGCTGTCTTTTCCATCACTCCTGCCGACAAGAACCGCCTGGCCGCCAGCGACCTGCCACCGCGGGTGCGCGAACTGCTGGGCGCGTTGATCGGCCTGTGCCGGCAAACGCTGGCCGCGCCGCTGATCCTGACCGTCGAAGCGCTGGAGCAGACCCTGCTGCACGACGCCGACCGCGCGCGCAATCCGCAGCAGCAGTCCGAACTGATGGCCCAGCGCGGCCAGCTGCACACCTTCTCCGGTCACTTCGCCGACCGCATGCTTGATGCCGTTGCCGAAGCACTGGCACGCCTGCGCGAGCCGGCTGCCGCCGCCACGAGCAGCGCGGCTCCGCCACCGCTGCCCGGCATGCTGGGGCTGTCGCTGGTGGCCGAGCATGACGTCGACCGCGACCTGCTGCTGACCGAGATGGTGCGGCGGGAAACCCTGCGCTCGACCAACACGCTGAACCTGCTGGGCCAACGCCTGGGCGTGCTGGCGGCAGCGCCGGCTTTCGAAGCCGACACCCTGCCACTGGCGCCGCAGGCGCTGTGCGTGATGGTGCGCAGACTGGCCGAACAGGATGCGCTTGGCGCCGAGGTGCAGCTGGCGCTGTACCGCAGCTTCGAACGGCAGGTGCTGGAGCGGCTGGGTGATGTACTCGACCGCGCCAATGCACTGCTGGCCCAGCACGGCGTGCTGCCGGGGCTGGTCTACACCCCCTATCTGGCGCGTTCCTCGAGCACGCGGCGGATCATCACCCAGTCGGTGGGTGGCGGCCGCACCACGCAGCCCGCAAAACGCGCCGCTGCGCCACTGACCGGCTGGAACGGTTCGGCCCCCTCGGGCTCCTGGTCGAGCCTGGTGCAGGACGCCTTCAACGAGGGCGGCGCTGCCGGCCCCGCCACCACGCCTGGATTGACCACGTCCACCGGCAGCGCACTGCATGAGCTGTTGCAGCAGGCACGCCATGCCAGCGCCGCACCCGCGGACAGCGGCGCCGTACCCAGCGCTGCGGTGGACGCCATACTCGCGCGCCTGCAGGCCCAGTCCAGTGCCGCCACCGGCGTGGCCGACCTGCAGGCCGCCGTCGTCGCCCAGCTGCGCAGCGAGCACGGCGCGCAGGCCCAGCTCGGCAGCCACGACCGCGACAACCTCGACCTGCTGCGCCTGTTGATGCAGCAGGTGCAACAGCAACAGCGCCCCGACCCGGTGCCCGCCGCATTGCTGGCGCGCCTGCAGGTACCGCTGGCGCGTGCTGCGATGGCCGACCCGGGCTTCTTCGTACGCGACGAACATCCCGCGCGCGAGCTGCTCAACCAGATCGCCGAGGTCGGCGCCAACTGGCTGGGCGACGATGATGTCGACCCGCAGCTGCTGCAGCGCATGGCGCAGAGCGTGCAGGGCCTGCTCGGCCAGGATGCACGCGCGCCGGAAGCCTTCGCCGCTGCCAATGAAGATGTGCAGCAGCACCAGCGTGCCGCCGCGCATCGTGCCGAACTGGCCGAACGCCGTCACGTGGAAGCTGCACGCGGCAAGGAACGGCTGGAACTGGCCCGGCGCCAGGCCAGCGCCCGCATCGATCAGTGCTGCGATGCGCAGGAGCCACCGCGCTTCGTGCAGACCCTGTTGCGCCAGGCCTGGGCCGATGCCCTGACCCTGACCCGGCTGCGCCATGGCGACGACTCACCACAGTGGCAGGAGCGCCTGCAGCAGACCGAGCGCATCGCAGCGGTGACCGCACAGCCGGTAGATACCGCTGTCGGCACCGATACGGTGCTGGCCGCCGAGGTCGAAGCAGCCTTGCTGCAGGTTGGCTACCACGCCGAGGAAGCCGCTGCCGTCGCCCGCCGCCTGGCCACGCCCGGTGGCGAGGATGACAGCACCTCGCGTACCGAACTCAGCGCCCGCCTGAAGGCACGCGCGCGCCTGGGTGAACATGCCGGCACGACCGCCGGTACCGCTGCCGACGCACCGCGCAGCGATTCCGAAGAAGCGGCGTACCAGCAACTGTCGACGCTGCCGTTCGGCAGCTGGTTCGATATCGACAACGACGACGGCACCCTTCGCCGCCAGCGACTGTCCTGGTACAGCCTGCTGACTGGCCACGCGTTGCTGGTCAACGCACGCGGGCAGAAGATCGCCGATACCGACCTGGATACGTTGGCCCGGCAGATCAGCGCTGGCCATGCGCAACTGGTCACCGAGGACAAGGGCCGGCTGGTCGACCGCGCCTGGCAGGCCAGCCTTGGCGCATTGCGCACATTGGCCGGTGATCGCACGCAGGAGACCCACGCATGAAACCCGTCCCGCCGCAGGACACGCGCCGCGCACCGCGCCGCCAGGTCTCGGACCTGGTGCCGGTCACCGACCAGATGCGCGAATGCGTGGTCGGCCGCCTCGGCAATGTCTCCGAGACCGGCATGCTGATGCTGGCCAGCGCCCCGCTGCGCGAAGATGCGCTGTACCAGCTGCGCTTCCCGCTGCCGATGGGTGATGGCCGCCAGGAAGCGATCGATGTCGGCGTGCATCTGCTGTGGAGCGAGCCGGCGCACGTACCTGGACAGAGCTGGACCGGCTTCCGCTTCCTGACCCTGTCACGTGAACATCGGCAGCTGCTGCGCCAGTGGGTGGGCGAGGACAGCGACGAGGGACCGCTTTCGACGGCCTGAGTGCCGGTTCCGGCACAGCGGTTTTTCGCGGTATGCGGCAGAATCTAGGGCCGTTTTCCGTGTCGAGCCACCGCAATGATCCAGCAAGACCCCGGCGCCCTGTATTCCGACCACCTGGCCGTGCTGTTCCGACGCGCCGAACAGGCACTGGCCCGCGGCGGCTTCGACCATCTGGTGGTGCCCAGCGGTACCCTGCACTACCAGGTGTTCGACGACCGCGACTACCCGTACGCGGTGAACCCGCAGTTCAAGGCCTGGCTGCCGCTGACCCGCGTGCCCAACAGCTGGATCGTGTTCACCCCGGGCAAGCGCCCGGCGGTGCTTTTCCACCAGCCCTTCGACTACTGGCACGTGGTGCCGGACGCACCCAGCGGCTGGTGGGTGGAGCACTTCGACATCCACATCATCCGCAAGCCCGAAGAGGCGCTGGCGCTGCTGCCGGCCGATCCGTCGCGCTGCGCGATCCTCGGCGAGCCGCAGAGCGCGCTGGGCAGTTATGTGCCGAACAACCCGGCACCGGTGGTGAACTACCTGGAATGGCACCGCGGCAGCAAGACGCCGTATGAAATCGCGTTGATGCGCCAGGCGCAGGTGCTGGGCGTGCGCGGCCATCGCGCCGCCGAGGCTGCGTTCCGCAACGGCGCCGACGAGTTCAGCATCCACATGGCGTACTGCCAGGCCGTGGGCCAGGATGCCACCGAGCTGCCGTACGGCAACATCGTGGCGCTGAACGAACACGCCGCCGTGCTGCATTACACCGAGCTGGGCCGCAAGGCGCCGCAGCCGCTGCGCAGCTTCCTGATCGATGCCGGCGCCAGCGCGCACGGCTACGCCAGCGACATCACCCGTACCTACGCCGCGCGCGGCCACGACGAGTTCGCGGCGATGATCGCTGCTGTCGATGCCGCGCAGCAGCAGATGTGCGCGGCGGTGCGCCCGGGCTTCGACTACAAGCAGCTGCACGTGGACGCGCACCTTTCGCTGATGGGCGTACTGAAGGACTTCGGCGTGATCAAGGTGTCGCCGCAGACCGCACTGGAGACCGGCGTCAGCGCCGCGTTCTTCCCGCACGGCATCGGCCATCTGATCGGCCTGCAGGTGCACGACGTGGCCGGCTTCGCGGCCAGCGACGAAGGTGGCCGCATCGAGCGCCCGGCCGGCCATCCGTACCTGCGCCTGACCCGCGTGCTGGAACCGGGCATGGTGGTGACCATCGAACCCGGCCTGTACTTCATCGACATGCTGTTGAATGAAGTGAAGGACGCCGGTCATGGCGATGCGATCAACTGGGACCGCGTGGACTTCTTCCGTCCGTATGGCGGCATCCGCATCGAAGACGAAGTGCTGTGCACCGAGGGCGAAGCGGACAACCTGACGCGGCCGGTGTTTGCGGCGGCGAACGGCTGAGCCCCTCGTGGTTGGTCGCTGAAATCAGAAGCCGCGCTTGGCCGGGCGGGGTGGGTTTACGGGGTGTGAGCCGCATGGATGCGGCGACCAAGCCTCCAGGGATGGATTCACGGCGTCCCCGCAAACCCACAGTGCCCCGCCATCCCACGGATAGCCCGCTTTGGCCTTGGCTTTGGCTGTTGCCTCTGCGGGTGCAGGGCTGCAAGCCCTGCCGAAACCCCTTACCCCGCCATCACCGCTTCGATCTCGTCAGCGCTGCGCGCCAGGCCCTCGGTCAGCACGCGATGGCCGTCATCGGTGATCAGCACATCATCCTCGGTGCGGATGCCGATACCGCGCCAGCGCGGTTCCACCGTCGTATCGTCCACGCCGATGTACAGCCCCGGCTCGATGGTGAACGCCATGCCCGGCTCCAGCAGGCGCGAATCGCCGGCCAGGCGGTAGTCGCCCACGTCGTGCACGTCCATGCCGATCCAGTGCCCGGTCTTGTGCCGGTAGAAGCGCTGGTACAGGCCCTCGGACAGGTTCTTTTCCAGCGTGCCCTTCAGCAGGCCCAGCCGCAGCAGGCCTTCGGTCAGGGTCTGCACCGCCGCCAGGTGACCCAACTCGTAAGCCACGCCCGGTTTGGCCTGGGCCAGTGCCGCGGCCTGTGCATCGCCGACCAGGTCGTGCAGCGCGCGCTGTTCGGCACTGAAACGGCCGTTCACCGGGAACGTGCGGGTGATGTCGCTGGCATAGCCACGGTACTCGGCACCGGCATCGATCAGCACCAGCTCGCCGTCACGCGAACGTGCGTTGTTGTCGCGGTAATGCAGGATGCAACCGTTGCGGCCGGCACCGACAATGCTGCAGTACGCCGGCACCGCATCGCTGGCACGGAACACCCGCTCCAGTTCGGCCTGCAGTTCGTACTCGTGGATGCCCGCCTTCGCCGCCTTCATCGCCGCCAGATGTGCGCGCACGCTGATCTGCGCGGCGTGGTGCATCAGCGCCACTTCCGAACCGGACTTGAACAGGCGCTGCTCATGCAGCAGATGGCCCAGCTCCAGGAACTCATGTGGCGGCTGCGCACCGTGGCGCACCTGCGAACGAACGCGGTTGACCCAGCCGATCAGCTTCAGGTCGAAGTCGGCATCGCGGCCGAAGTGGTAATAGACGCGCGAACGCCCTTCCAGCAGGCCCGGCAGGATCTCGTCCAGATCATCGATCGGATAGGCATCGTCCATGCCGTACTGCGCCACCGCGCCTTCCTGGCCGGCACGCCCACCGTCCCAGGCTTCGCGCTCGGCGTCGCGCTCGCGGCAGAACAGGATCGCCTCGCCGTGGCGACGGCCGGGAATCAGCACCAGCACCGCTTCCGGTTCCGGGAAGCCGCTCAGGTACTGGAAATCCGAATCCTGCCGGAACGGGTAATGTGTATCCAGGCTGCGCACCTTCTCGGCCGCGGCGGGCAGCACCAGGATCGCGTCCTCGCCGGCCATGTCCATCAGCTGGCGGCGGCGACGCTTGTACTCGCCGGCCGCGATGCCGGTGCGCTGCTTGATATCCATCAGTTCAGGCGCTGCCGATGGCGCGAGGCCAGCACCACGTCACCGTGCAGCAACAGCACCGCCACGCGGATGAACTCCTCGATCTCCGACAGTGCTTCGTCGTCATCGTCACCACCGGCCTCGAAATCCTCGCTGGAGGCGCGGGCCAGGCTGGCCATGTCGTTCAGCGCTTCCTCGCCCTCTTCGGACAGCGCCGGGCGATGGCCACCACTGCCCAGGCCGAAGCCGCCGAGGAAGCTGCGGGTCCAGGCGAACATGGCATCGGCCTGCGCGGCCACGTCGTCGTTGTCGGTCAGCAGCAGCTCGAAGGCGAAGTCGCGGTCTTCCAGCTGCCTGATGGTGACCTGCAGCAGCTGTGCCAGCACGCTGTCGGCGGCCACCGGCGGCAGGTTGTCGTCGGCCAGCACGCGCGCCGGCCAGTCGTTGCCAGGGGCGCCGCCGGCGGCCAGCCAGCCGCACAGTGCGCCGTGCAGCTCGGCAGCGGTGGCGCCCAGGCCCAGCTCCTGGCTGGCGCGGGTAACGTCGTCGACGGAGGGAAGTTCGGTCATCGTGCGGCTCGTTCGGATAAGGAAACCAGGAGCGCACGCGCGCGCCCGTGAGACCGCCTAGTGTAGCAACCCGACGGCCTCCTCCCCGTGGCCGCCGGGCCTTGCTGCGACAGCGCTTGACCGCCCTTGCCCCGCTTGCCTATCGTGCCCGCATGGAACCCGCCGATCCCCTTGCCCAGCTGCAGGACTTCGCCGCCCGCGTGGAAGCGTTGCTTGAACGCAACCAGCGGCTGGCCGAGGAGAACCGCAGCCTGCGCCATCAGCAGGAACAACTGGTGGCCGAGCGCTCCACGCTGCTGGCCAAGAACGAACAGGCGCGCTCGCGGGTGGAAGCAATGATCAGCCGGCTCAAATCCCTGGAGCAGCACACATGAGCGCCGAACCGGTCAGTGTCCGCATCCTCGATCGTGAATACACCGTGGGTGTCGGCGGCGATGAACGCGACAGCCTGATGGCCGCCGCGCGCCTGCTCGATGCACGCATGCGCGAGATCCGAGGCAGCAACCGCATGGCCGCGGTGGACCGCATTGCGGTGCTGGCCGCGTTGAACCTGGCCCACGAACTGCAGCTGCTGCGCGACGAAAACGCCCGCCAGGCGGTGGCGCTGCAGCAGACGCTGGCCGACCTGAACCGGCGTCTGGACCGCGCGATCGACGGCACCCCATAGAAAAAGGGGACGGAGGGGATTAAGGCGCATTCGCCCCTTCTGCGCTGGAAACGTCTTAATCCCCTCCGTCCCCTTTTCTCATATCTGAATTGGCACGGACTGTTGCCGACGAACGGCCTATCCAGATCCTGCGTGCTGGCTATAATGGCCACGCGTTCTCTGCGGTACTCGACGGCATGTGCAAACATTCGCCTTGTCCCTTAAGAACGACACCGGGAGCGCGACAGCGCCGGGAGTGCAGGTCCGCCTTGTAGCGGGAAGCCCGATGGTTCTCCAGCGTTCCCACTTGAGCCCCCGGGTTCAAGGTCGTTTCGCATGCATCGACATTGCGGAGAATGCAATATTCCAGCAAGGGCGGCGTCTTCGGGCGTCGCCCTTGTTCTTTCCGGCACAATGACGGCTGATCCTTGCCGCACGCTGCCATGACCGACCCGCGCCAGGCCCTGCGCCACGACCTGCGGCAACGCCGCCGCGACCTTTCCGCCGGTGAGCGCATCGCCGCCGCCGAATCCCTCGCCGATGCCCTGCTGGCCCTGCCGTTCGCCCCGTGCGAAGGCGCCGTGGCCGGCTACTGGGCGCTGGATGGCGAAATCGCCCTGCACCGCTGGCAACTGCAGCTGCCCGAAGGACTCACTTACTGCCTGCCGGTACTGGCCGGCGACGTACTGCGCTTCGCGCCGTGGCGGCCCGGGCAACCGCTGACCAGCAACCGTTACGGCATCCCCGAGCCGGATGTGACCGTGGAAGACACCCTGGAACCCGCGCAGATGGCGCTGGTGGTGACCCCGCTGGTGGGCTTCGACACCCAATGCCGGCGGCTGGGCATGGGAGGCGGCTGGTATGATCGCAGCTTCGCCTTCCGCCACGACCGGCCGGCGCCGCCCTGGCTGGTCGGCGCTGCGTTCGCGGTGCAGCAGGTCGAGTCCTTGCCGGTGGCGTCGTGGGACGTGCCGGTGGATGCGATCTGCACCGAAGACGGCACCCTGTTCCCCTCCGCTGCCCCCGTGAACGCATGACCGCCCGCAAGCGCTACTGGCTGATGAAGTCCGAACCGGACGCCTTCTCCATCGATGACCTGGCCAAGGTCAAGGTCGAACCCTGGAACGGGGTGCGCAACTACCAGGCGCGCAACTTCATGCGCGATGGCATGCAGGTCGGCGACGGCATCCTGTTCTACCACTCCAATACCAAGGTGCCGGGCATCGTCGGCCTGGCCACGGTGGCCAGCACGGCCTACCCGGACGACACCCAGTTCGACCCGAAATCCGACTATCACGACCCCAAGAGCACGCGCGAGAACCCGCGCTGGATGCTGGTGGACGTGGCCTTCGACCGCAAGCTCAAGCAGGTGATCGCGCTGGACGAGATCAAGCTGCACGCCGAAGCGCTGGGCGAAGGCTTCCCGCTGGTTGCCAAGGGCAACCGCCTGTCGGTGTTCCCGGTGACCGCTGCGCAGTGGAAGCTGCTGCTGTCGCTGGAAAAGAAATCCTGATTCCCTGCCTGAGAGTTCTCCCATGTCCGAAGCCAAGCGCCTGGCCGCCGAGAAAGCCATCGAGTACGTTGAAGACGGCATGATCGTCGGTGTCGGCACCGGTTCCACCGTGGCCTATTTCATCGATGCCCTGGCCCGCATCCAGCACCGCATCAAGGGTGCCGTGTCCAGCTCCGAACAGAGCACCGCGCGCCTGAAGCAGCACGGCATCGAGGTGATCGAGCTGAACCACAGCGGCAATCTGTCGCTGTACGTGGACGGCGCCGATGAGTGCGATGCCAACAAGTGCCTGATCAAGGGCGGCGGTGCCGCGCTGACCCGCGAGAAGATCATCGCCGAGGCCAGCGAGCGCTTCATCTGCATCGTCGACCCGAGCAAGCAGGTGCCGGTGCTGGGTAAATTCCCGCTGCCGGTGGAGGTGATTCCGATGGCGCGCAGCCTGATCGCCCGCCAGATCCGCGACATGACCGGCGGCCAGCCGACCTGGCGCGAAGGCGTGGTGACCGACAACGGCAACCAGATCCTGGACATCCACAACCTGCAGATCACCGATCCGGAAAAGCTGGAGCGCGAGCTCAACCAGCTGCCGGGTGTGGTGTGCGTCGGCCTGTTCGCGCGCCGTCGCGCCGATGTGGTGATCGTCGGCGGCGAGCCGCCGGTCGTGCTCTGACCTTTGCAAGGATCCTGACGATGTCGCTGTTGCGTTCGCTGCTGATGCTTCCGCTGCTGGCCCTGGCCGGCTGTGCCACCGATGCGGCCCGCCACTGGGTCGAGCTGGATGGTGCGCGCTACCAGGTGGAGCTGGCCACCAACGATGAAACCCGCGCGCGCGGGCTGATGTTCCGCGACCAGATGGCCGCTGACCACGGCATGTTGTTCATCCACGACCGCGAAGAAATGCAGGCGTACTGGATGAAGAACACCAAGCTTGCGCTGGATATCCTGTACTTCGACAGCCAGCGCAAGCTGGTCAGCCAGCAGCGCGACGTGCCGCCGTGCTCGGCCGGCGACATGTGCCCGCCCTACCCCAGCGGTGGCCCGGCGCGCTACGTGCTGGAGCTCAACGCCGGCCAGGCCGAGAAGCTCAAGCTGAAGGACGGCACCGAGCTGACCTTCGGCCCGGGCATCGAAAAGTAAACGATGCGGCCGGCCAGCGGCCGGCACCCGCGGTAGTGCCGGCCGCTGGCCGGCAACCCTGCAGGGGTCAGATCCCTTTCGCACGCGAAAGGGATCTGACCCCTGAATTTTTCACGCGACACCGCTTGAAACCGCCTGCAATTGCCGCCAGTCTGTGGTCATGCAGGACCGGATCTCACTCCCCGACTGGGATGCACTGGCCGACCTCGAAGACGAGGCGCTGCCACTGTTGCCGACCGCGCTGCTGATCGCGCGCGATGAATACCCCGATCTGCAGCCGTCCACGTACGACGCGCTGATCCAGAGCCACGTCGACCACCTCCGCTCGGAAGTGGACAGCATCGATAACAGCCCGCTGAAGATGGCGGCAATCAACCGCCACCTGTTCGACGAGCTGGGCTACAGCGGCGACCACGACGAGTACTACGACCCGCGCAACAGCTACCTCAACCAGGTATTCGAGCGCCGCCTGGGCAACCCGATCTCGCTGGCACTGGTGCAGATGGAAGTCGCGCGCCGGCTGGGAATCCCGCTCGACGGCGTGTCCTTCCCCGGCCACTTCCTGGTGCGCCTGCCGGTAGACGACGGCGTGCTGGTGATGGACCCGTTCAATGGCGGCCGCCCGCTGGACGTGGACGAACTGCGCGAGCGGGCCAAGTCACACCTGGGCGGGCAGATGCCCGACGACCAGGTGCTGGCGCAGATCCTCGACCCGGCCCCTGCGCGCGCAATCCTGATGCGGATGCTGCGCAACCTGCACGGCGTGTATGCCGAAGCGGGCGAATGGGACCGCGCTGCACGCAGTGCCGACCGCCTGCTGAAACTGGCCCCGGAGCAGGACGACGCCCTGCGCGACCGTGGCCTGGCCTACCTGCAGCTGGAGTATCTGGCCGGTGCCCGCCATGACCTGGGGCAGTACCTGAAGCGCAATCCCGAGGCCAGCGATGCGCAGTGGCTGCGCGAGAAGCTGATCGACCTGGGTGGACCGGTGCCGCGGCTGCATTGAGGATGTCGGTGTGTGGACCAACGGTCCACACCCACCGGATGGGCCGGGTGGCCCACCAATCAATCGACCTCGACCATCTCGAAATCGGCTTTGGTCACGCCGCAATCCGGGCAGGTCCAGGTCTCGGGAATGTCTTCCCAGCGCGTCCCCGGCGCGATGCCCTCCTCCGGCAAGCCTTCCGCTTCGCTGTAAAGGAAGCCGCAGACCACGCACATCCAGGTGCGCAAGGTGGTGGGGGTGGCATCGCTCATCGGATAATCAGGACTGGATTCACGGGCCGCCATTGTCCCATCGCGGTCCACTCACCGGTAGCCATCGATGACTTCTGCTTCCCCGGCGCCCCGCGGCGTCTACCTGATCACCCCGGACGAGCCCGATACCGCGCGCCTGCTGGACCGCACCGCGCCGCTGCTGGCCGCCGGCGCCACCTGGCTGCAGTACCGCAACAAGACCGCCAGTGACGCGCTGCGGCGCGAGCAGGCCACCGCCCTGCAGGCGCTGTGCGCGGAACACGGCGTGCCGCTGATCGTCAACGACGACCCGGCGCTGGCCAAGGCGGTCGGCGCCGCCGGCGTGCATCTGGGCGGCACCGATGGCGACATCCCCAGCGCGCGCGCCCTGCTCGGCGCGGATGCCATCATCGGCGCGTCCTGCTACGACCAGCTGGCCAATGCCGAACAGGCCGTGGCCGCCGGCGCCAGCTACGTGGCCTTCGGCGCATTCTTCCCGACCACCACCAAGATCACCACCAGCCGCGCCCATACCGACCTGCTGCGGCAAAGCGCCGCACTGGGCGTGCCGCGGGTGGCGATCGGCGGCCTGACGCCGGACAATGTCGGTCCCATCATCGACGCCGGCGCCGATCTGGTCGCCGTGGTCAGCAGCGTGTTCGCCGCCGAAGACCCGGTGGCGACCCAGCGTGCCTACCTCGCCCAGTTCGCGTAATGCCCAGGAAAGCCCCATGAACCACGACCAGTCCCACGCCCTGTTCTCCCGCGCCCAGCAACTGCTGCCGGGCGGCGTCAATTCGCCGGTGCGCGCGTTCAAGTCGGTCGGCGGCGAGCCGTTCTTCGTCGAGCGCGCCGACGGTGCCTACCTGTATGACGTCGACGGCAATCGCTACATCGACTACGTCGGCTCCTGGGGTCCGATGATCGTCGGCCACAACCACACGGCGGTGCGCCAGGCGGTGAAGAAGGCGATCGACAATGGCCTGTCCTTCGGCGCGCCCTGCGCAGCCGAAGTGACCATGGCCGAGACCATCACCCGCCTGGTACCGTCGTGCGAGATGGTGCGTATGGTCAACTCCGGTACCGAGGCCACGCTGTCGGCGATCCGCCTGGCGCGCGGCGCCACCGGCCGCAACCGCATCGTCAAGTTCGAAGGCTGCTACCACGGCCACGGCGACTCGTTCCTGGTCAAGGCCGGCAGCGGCATGCTGACCCTGGGCGTGCCGACCTCGCCCGGCGTGCCGGCCGGCCTGAGCGAACTGACCCTGACCCTGCCCTACAACGACTTCGAAGCGGCCACCGCGCTGTTCGAGCAGCAGGGCGACGACATCGCCGGCCTGATCATCGAACCGGTGGTTGGCAATGCCAACTGCATCCCGCCGCGCGACGGCTATCTGCAGCACCTGCGCGAACTGTGCACGAAGCACGGCACGCTGCTGATCTTCGACGAAGTGATGACCGGCTTCCGCGTCGCCCTCGGCGGTGCACAGGCGCATTACGGCATCACCCCGGACCTGACCACCTTCGGCAAGATCATCGGCGGCGGCATGCCGGTGGGCGCCTACGGCGGCCGCCGCGAACTGATGCAGCAGATCGCCCCGGCTGGCCCGATCTACCAGGCCGGCACGCTGAGCGGCAATCCGGTGGCGATGGCCGCCGGCCTGGCGATGCTGGAACTGATCCAGCAGCCGGGCTTCCACGCCGACCTGGCCGAGCGCACCGCGCGCCTGTGTGCCGGCCTGGAAGCGGCCGCCGCCGACGCCGGCGTGGTCGTGACCACCACCTGTGTGGGTGCGATGTTCGGGCTGTTCTTCACCAGTGAGAAGGTGGAGACCTATGCGCAGGCCACCGCCTGTGACATTCCGGCGTTCAACCGCTTCTTCCACGCGATGCTGGACCAGGGCGTGTTCCTCGCGCCGTCGGCGTACGAGGCCGGCTTCCTGTCCAGTGCACACGATGACGCCGTGATCGAGGCCACGCTGGCCGCCGCACGCGTGGCGTTCAAGGCCGCCAAGGGCTGAGCCCGCTCTGCACGAAAAAGGGGACGGAGGGGATTAAGTCGTTTGTGCACAAACGACTTAATCCCCTCCGTCCCCTTTTTTCAACCGAAGACGAACTTGCCCTTCATCATCGCGAAGTGGCCGGGGAACGAGCAGAAGAAGGTGTAATCCCCACCCTTCTGCAGCCCCTGGGTAGAGAAGCGCACGCGCGTGGTTTCGCCGCCGCCGATCACCTTGGTGTGCGCCAGCACGCGCTTGTCAGCCTTCGGCAGGTAGCTGTCGGCCAGGGTCATGCGCATGCCGGCCATCGCCACCGGCTGGTAATCCGCGCTGCGGGTCAGCACCCAGTTGTGGCCCATCGCGGTAGCGGCCAGCTTGCCGGTGTGGCGCAGGGTCAGGTCGACGGCGGTGCAGTCGGCGGCCACCTTGATCTCGCGGCTGCTGAAGCTCATCTGGTCGGTGCTGTCGATACTCACCGCACACACCCGCGCCATCGCCGACGGCGCCAGCATCAGCGCGCCCAGTCCCACTGCCACCATCCAAGCCTTCATCGTTGCGTCTCCTGCGGATTCAAGCGCCATTCTAGGCAGGCGCCTGCGGCCCCGTCTGCGACCGTCTGTCGCATGGCTGGTCCAGGGTTTCCCGCGTGTTCATTGCAATGGCATGCTCGGCCAATGCGGATCGACCTGTTGCTGCTGGATGTGGATGGCGTGCTGGTGCAGTACCAGCGCGCGCAGCGCGTGCTGCACCTGGCGCGGGCGCTGGATGTCGCGCCGGAAACCGTGCAGGCCGCGCTGTACGACAGCGGGCTGGAAGCCCAGCACGACTGCGGCGCCCTGGATGGCCTCACCTATCTGGCGCAGCTGAGCAAACAGCTGGACCGCACCGTTGATATGCACACCTGGATCGCTGCGCGACAGGCCGCCAGCCATCCACGGCCCGCGGTACTGCAGCGGCTGCAGGCCCTGCAGCTGCCACTGGCGGTGCTGACCAACAATGGCGCGCTGATGGTGCAGGCCTTGCCCACGCTGCTGCCGGAACTGTTCCCGGCGCTGCAGGACCGCGTGTTCTGCAGCGCCGATTTCGGCCTGCGCAAACCCGAGCCAGCGGTGTTCCTGCGTACGCTCGATGTACTGGGCGTCGCGCCTTCGCACACGCTGTTCGTCGATGACCTGTTCGCCAACGTGCGCGGCGCACGCGCCGCCGGCCTGCACGCGGAAACCGTGCGCGATGGCCGTGGGTTGGGCAAGGTGTTGAGGCGTTACCAGATTGCGTGAACCACTGTAGAGCCGAGCCCATGCTCGGCTCATCGCCATGTCAGGCAACAGCAGCCGAGCATGGGCTCGGCTCTACAGGCATTCCGCGGCAGCCGGGTCAGAGCCCTCTCCGCAGGAGAGGGGTCCGACCTCAGCAGATTCAGCGCGCGGCGATGAACGCGGCAATCGCCGCGCGCAGGCGCTTGAGGCCTTCGGCCACTTCTTCGTCGGTGATGTTCAGCGACGGCACGAAGCGCAGCACGTCCGGGCCGGCCTGCAGGGTCAGCAGGCCCTGCTCGGCAGCGTGGTCGAGGATCGCACCGGCCTGGCCGGCGAAGTCCTTGCTCAGCACCGCGCCCAGCATCAGGCCACGGCCACGCACGTCGCTGAACACACCGAACTCGTCGTTGATGCGGGCGAAGCCATCCCGCAGCGCCTTCGACTGACGGCTGACGTTGGCGGCGATCTCCGCCGAGGCCAGCTTGCGCAGCGCCACGCGCGCGACGGCGGCCGCCAGCGGGTTGCCACCGAAGGTGGTGCCGTGCGCGCCGAACTGCATGGTCTCAGCCACCTTCGGGCCGGCCAGCATCGCGCCGATCGGGAAGCCGCCGCCGAGCGCCTTGGCCAGGGTGACCATGTCCGGCACCACATCGTCCTGCCAGTGCGCGAACAGGGTACCGGTGCGGCCCATGCCGGCCTGGATTTCATCCAGCACCAGCAGTGCGTTGTGCTGGTCGCACAATTCGCGCACGCGCTTGAGGAAACCGGACTTGGCCGGCATCACGCCGCCCTCGCCCTGGATCGGCTCCAGCATCACCGCCGCCACGTCGCCGGCGGCCATCGCGGTTTCCAGCTGCACCTCATCGTTGAAATCGATGTAGCGGAAGCCACCGGGCAGCGGCTCGTAGCCTTCCTGGTACTTCGGCTGGGCAGTCGCGGTCACCGCGCCCATGGTGCGGCCGTGGAAGCTGCCGCGGAAGGTGATGATGACGCGCTTGTCGGCCGGGCGGCCCTGGCTGGAGGCCCACTTGCGGACCATCTTGATCGCCACTTCGTTGGCTTCGGCGCCGGAATTGCACAGGAACACGCGCTCGGCGAAACGGCTGGCCTTCACCAGCTCCTCGGCCAGGTGCAGCGGCGGTGCACTGTAGAACACGTTGCTGGTGTGCCAGAGCTTGCCGGCCTGCTCGACCAGTGCGGCCACCAGGTCCGGATCGTTGTGGCCCAGGCCGCACACCGCGATGCCAGCCGCCAGGTCGATGAACTCACGGCCCTGGCTGTCCCAGACGCGGGCGCCCTGGCCGCGCTCCAGTACCACCTGGCGGGGCTTGTAGACCGGCAGGTAATAGTGCGAAAGGGAGATCAGCGGATCGGTAGCGGCGGTCATGGCAGTCGGCAGGGTTCAGGAATGCCCATTCTCGCGCCGGAACCCCTGCGGCACAATGCGCCCATGCGACCGTTTTCTGCCCCCCAGCTGAACCCCGCCACCGAGACCGGCTGGCGCCGTCGGTGGTTCGACATCATCTACCGCCATGACTCGCGGCCCTCGCGCAACTTCGACCTGATCCTGGTGGTGGCGATCGTCGCCAGCATCCTGGTGGTGATGATCGACAGCGTGCAGCACCTGCATGCCGAATGGTCCACCGGCCTGTACATCCTGGAATGGGCCTTCACGATTATCTTCACCGCCGAGTACCTGCTGCGGCTGGCGGTGGTCAAGCGCCCGCTGCGTTACGCGGTGAGCATCTGGGGCATCATCGACCTGCTGTCGATCCTGCCCGCCTACCTGTCGATGTTCATCCCCGGCGCACAGAGCCTGCTGGTGGTGCGCGCGCTGCGCATCCTGCGCGTATTCCGCATCCTCAAGCTGACCCGCTACATCGAGGAAAGCGGCGTGCTGATGACGTCGCTGTGGCGCAGCCGGCGCAAGGTACTGGTGTTCCTGTTCACGGTGATCACCATCACCATCATCGCCGGCGCGCTGATGTACGTGATCGAGGGCCCCGAACACGGCTTCACCAACATCCCGGCCAGCATGTACTGGGCGGTGGTGACCATGGCCACGGTCGGCTTCGGCGACATCGTGCCGCAGACTGTGCTTGGCCGCTTCGTCACCTCGGTGCTGATCCTGATCGGCTACAGCATCATCGCCGTGCCCACCGGCATCTACACCGCCGAACTGGCCAGCACCATGCGCGATGCCGAACTGGCCGCGCGCCGCGATTCACGTGGCTGCCCGCACTGCGGGCTGGAAGGCCACGAGCCGGATGCGCGGCACTGCCGCAAATGTGGCGGACCATTGCCGGATACGTTCAGCCATTGAGGCGCATGCAGGCCAGCGGCCGGCACTACCGAAACAGGATGGTGCGCGCCGGGCATGGCCCGGCGCTACCGTGGGCAGGCCCACGCCCTGCGTGGATCGCGCTCAACGCATGCGGTTGCTGGTGGTTACCAGGTCGTTGTAGGCATCCAGAATCGTCGACTGCGCCCCTTCAGGATCAGTGGTGAGCCAGCTGCCCGACGCCTTGCGCTCGGCTGCCAACGCATCGGCGGCGATCGGCTTGCCCTGTTGCAGCCGCTCGACACCGCGTCCGGCAGTACGCACCAGCTTGTCGGCCGAGCGCTGCACATGGCCCCACATCGGGTCGTCCTTGCCGACACTACCGTTCTGGATTTCCGTCACCAACGCCTGATAGTCGGCCAGTTGCCTGCGCAGCACCGCCACATCCGGTGCGTCACCCTGGAACGCCATCGCCAGCTGTTTGCCATCACCGACAAGGCGCAGGTGGTAATACGCCAGCGAGCGGCCTTCGCGTTCCTCAATCTGCTTCAGCTGCGCGGCGCGGCGATCGTTCTCGTTCTTTTCCAGCGCCGCATCCATCGCTTCGCTGGCCTTGAAGAAATCAACATAAGCCTGCATCAGCGGGGCATGCTGGCTGCGCATCCCTTCACCGCCATCGCGACGATAGTCTTCGCGGGTGAAATAGCCATCAGCGCGCTCGACCAGGGTGTTCAGTGCCTGGAACGCCTGCTGGTACTGCCGCGCGGGAGCGTCCAGCGGCGTCGCGGGGGTCTTTGCCAGCGCATCGGTCAGCGGCTGGCCGCAGTACTCGACCCGGTGCGACAGCACCTTGCCGGGCGAACGAGGTTGCGCTTCCTTGCCGGTCGGGCCGACTTCAGGGTCCTTCATCCAGCTGGTGTAGGCCTGGAAGCCCTCGTGAATGGGTTGTTCAACGCCGTTGTAGCATTCGATGTAGGCGTTCACCTTCTCCAGGCCGGGGTCGGCCACAGACAACCCTGCCGATTTGTTGCAGCCGCTCAGGCCAGCCACAGCGCCGATCAGCAGCAGCGGCGCGATACGCAGATAGGAAGTCGTCATGGTCTCTAGCATGGGTGCTGGCGCGCCGGTCACTGGCGGTTGCTCTGGAAAACTAGCGTGTTGTATTCCTGCATGAGCTTGCTGGCAGAGCCACGCGGCGCCATCGACGGCGAATCAAGCATGCGTCGTTCGAAATCGGTGTAAGGCTTCTTCTCGCTGACGCGCTGCAGCCGCTCCTTGCCTTCGCGCCGGAAATTCTCGGCCCCACGCTCGAAGCCTTCCCAGTCGGACTTGCCCGGCTCCTGGTCGGCAACCTTGGCGTGCGCTTCATCGGAAATGCGGTTGAAGGCATCCAGACGTTCACGGGCCTTGGCCTGATCGAAATCATCCTCGCTCATCAGATCCATGATGGCCTTGGCTTCCAGCATCATCGCCAGACGGTAGTACTCGCGGGTGCGCCCCTCGGCCTGCTCCAGCGCCTTGAGCTGCTCGCGCTGGGCAGCGTCGTTCTGGCGCTCCAGCTCGGCATTGAACGTTTCGCTGGCAGCCACGAAATCCTTGAAAGCGGCCATCAAGGGCGCATGCAGCTGCTTGCCCTTGGCAAACTGGTCGTCCTCGTAGTCATGGCGATCGTAGTAGTCGTGCGCGTCCTTGCTCACCGGCACCAGCGCCTTCAGCGCCTGCTGGTAACGGCCTGCAGCCGCATCGAGATCGGCCAGCGCCGGCTTGGCAGCGATCGCCTCGGTTACCGGGGCGTCGCACTGCTTCATGTCGTAATCGCTGATCTCGAACGGCCCGTACACGTGCGTCTCGCGGCCGGTCGGGCCAGCGTCGACATCCTTGATCCAGCGCGTGTAGGACTGGATGCTGCCGCGGGTTTTCGAATCCAGCGCGTTGAAGCAGCTGATGTAGGCGTTGAGCTTGGCGGTCAACTGCTGCTGCGTGTCGGACGGGGCCGCGCTGGCGTCTGCCGTGCCGGAGGCAGCGGCGCCGCCCGCAACTGCGGGTGCCTTGCCACCGCAGGCGGTCAGGATCAACGACAGCGAAGCGGCCAGCGCCGCGACGGAAAGAGTGCGTGACATGTGCTCACATCCCTGTTGAAAACGATTACAGCCACGCATTCTAGCGCAGCAGGCCGAAGGTCGCAGCCCTCGGCCTCTTCCGGCGACGCGCGATCAATCCAGGAACAGATCCGGCAACAATGGACGCGACGGATCCACCGCGTAACCCGAAAGATCGGTGACACCGGCCTGCGCCAGCGCTTCATCATCGATCAGGAACTGGCCGTGGAAACCGGCCGCCTCACGCACCAGCACCGCATGCGCGGCGTCGGCCATGATCTGCGGCGTGCGGCAGCCGGCCGCGTCCACGCCGGGAATCATGTTGATCGCATCGGTGGCGATCACCGTGCGCGGCCACAGCGCATTCACCGCCACGCCCTGCGGACCGAACTCCGCGGCCAAGCCCAGAGTGACAAAGCTCATGCCCATCTTCGCCAGCGTGTAGCCGGTGTGCGGTGCCCACCACTTTGGGTCCAGGCTCGGCGGCGGTGCCAGGGTGAGGATGTGCGGATTCGGTGCCTGCAGCAGGTACGGCAGGCAGGCCTGCGCGCAGAGGAAACTGCCGCGCGAATTGACCTGCTGCATCAGGTCGAAACGCTTCATCGGCGTATCCAGCGTGCCGCGCAGCCAGATCGCGCTGGCGTTGTTGATCAGGATGTCGATGCCACCGAAGGTGTCGACCGTGGCCGCAACTGCCGCGTTGACCTGATCTTCCTCGCGGATGTCGCACTTCAGCGCCAGGCCCTGGCCGCCGGCGGCGGTCACCGCTTCGGCAGCGGTGTGGATGGTGCCGGGCAACTTCGGATTGGCCACCGAGGACTTGGCGGCGATGGCGACGTTGGCACCGTCGCGCGCGGCGCGCAGTGCAATGGCCAGGCCAATGCCACGCGAGGCACCGGTGATGAAAAGGGTTTTGCCCTGCAGACTGCCCACGTTCCACACTCCAGCGTATGCAATGAGTCGCTAGTATGCCGCGCCGACGCGGAGTTCACCCAGCCTTGACGATACTCGGGTCTCCAGACAACGCACGAGGTCCACGCCATGCGCCGTTCCCGCCTGTTGCTGCCTGCCCTGGGCCTCGCCCTGCTGACTGCCTGCCAGGGCCGTTCGCCGGAACCCGGTAAGGAGCCGCCCGCCGGTGACGCGCCCAGTGCGGAGAAGGCCGCCGCCGACGGCAAGATGCGCTGGAGCGAGGCGGTGGTCTGGGATGGCGACCTCAATGCCTGCCGCCAAGGTGAGAACGCCGCGACCCGCGATTGCCTGCGCGATGCGATGCGCGCGGGTGGCGCCAGCGCCGATGCCATCACCGCCGCCGAGCAGTTGTCCAGCGGCGGCGAGCTGGCCTATGTGACCGCCTGGCACGAGAACGAAGGACTTGGCATTGCCACGGTCGAGTATCCGTTCCGCGCCAACACCAATGAAGGCACGCGACTGGTCGATGCCGGTGGTAAGCGCATCGACGTGGATGCGGTGCAGCTGGACGACACGCTGCGTGCCGACCCCACTGTGCAGGAACTGCTGAAGGCCAACCCACAGGCCACGCCGTTCGCACCGGCGCAGTCGGCCGGCGCTTCGCCATTGGATAACGGCGGCATCCGCCTGCTGTACCGCACGCCGCTGCGCGACTGCCACGCCTGCCCGGACGTGGGCCAGTTGCAGATCGCCTATGACTTCGACGCCAAGCGCAACTTCATCGGCCAGCAAGTGGTACCGGCAACGCCGTAAGCAGGTAGCGCCGGGCCATGCCCGGCGGACGCAGCGTTCAATGCCGCCGGGCATGGCCCGGCGCTACCGATAGCTGCGGACCTGCTTCTGAAGCAGATGCGGCACGATCAGCCGATGCACGGGTGCAACCGGCAGCATGTACGCACGCCCGAACGCGTTGTGGGTATGCACCACCGTCGCCACTTCCAGCACGTCACCCTGCCATTGCAGGGCCAGCTGCACGCGCAGATGGCGATCATCGTCTTCCAGCACGATGGCATCGTCGCCCAGCGACTGCAGGGTGAAGATGCCCAGCCGCTGGCCGGGCCGAGGATCCTCAACAACCTGCACCGCACGCAACGACCCCAGATGCTTCATGCCGAGCAGGCGCATGCCGTGGTTGCGCAGCGTCATCAGCCCGTCGAACCAGCCGGGAATGGTCGCCGACATATCGCGGTACGCCTGCAGCGCGGTGCGCCCGTCGCGCCGGGTCGTGGCCTGGCAGGCGTGCACGAAGTCGGCGCCGGGCAGCTGCGCACGCAGCACGTTGCCCGCACCCGGCGGGCCGCTCACCACCTGCGCACGGCTCACGGCTTCGGCCCCTGCCCTTCGTTGTCTTCCCAATGCAGGATGCGGCGGGTGACGAAGCGGTAGACCGGCTTGCCGGTGGCGAACCACAGCTCGCGCACCCACGAGGTGCGCTTGAGCACACGCTTTTCCACCGGGGTGAGCGACTCGCGGCAGTACATGCGCTTGTGCTTGAGCAGGTGGCGCAGGTCCTCGCGGGCCAGCAGCCGCATCCAGCGCGAGCGCGGGTTGCCGATCACCGCCAGCTGGAAGTCGATCAGCGCCGGCCGACCATCCTCGGTGACCAGCCAGTTGGCTTCCTTGGCCAGGTCGTTGTGGGCGACACCGTTGCGATGCAGCTGCTGCAGCAGGCGACGCGCCGAGCGGAACCAGGCCAGATCGCCGCGCGGCGGGCGCTGGTACATGGCGTCGCCGGCCATGAAACTGCGGTCCAGGTGACGGCCATTCCAGGCCAGCAGCTGCGGCACATCGGCCATGCCGTGGATGTGCTGCAGCGCGCGTGCCTCGCGGCGGGCCAGCCACCAGGCTGGCAGCCGCAGCCACATCGGTGTGGCGCCCAGATCACGGCGCACGAACGGGCCATCGGGCCCTTTCACAAGAAGGATCTGGCCGAAGCTGTCGGCCTTCAAAGCATGCGGTGGAGCGTCTGGCGTATGCGGCATGGGCCCATTCTAGGCGATGGCGCCGGTTGCAAACGGTCACGAAGCGGCTGGGAACCAGTCACCTTCACGCCCCTATAATCGGGCAATGGACTCTTCATGGATCGACGCCACGCTCGCGTGGATTGCCGCTCACCCCGTGTTGGCGGGTGCCGTTATCTTCCTCATCGCCTTCTGCGATGCGGTCATCATTCTTGGCGCCATCGTGCCGGCGCTGCCGTTGCTGTTCGCGGTGGGCGTGTTCATCGGCCTGGGCCAGATCTCCGGGCCGTACGCGGTTGCGGCTGCAGCTCTGGGCGCCTTTGCCGGCGACGGCATCAGCTACTGGATCGGCCGCCGTTGGGGTGACCGACTGCGCGGCGTCTGGCCGTTCAGCCGCTACCCGCAGCTGCTCGACCGCGGTGAGAACCTGTTCCGCCGCAATGCGTTCAAGAGCATCCTGATCGCACGCTACGTCGGCGCGATCCGCCCGTTCGTGCCCGCCATTGCCGGCATGATGAAGATGCCAGCCAGCCGTTACGTGCAGGCCAGCGGCATCGCCAGCATCTCCTGGGCGGTGCTGTTCCTGGCGCCAGGCTGGATCCTCGGCGAAGCCTACGACGCAGTCGCGGCGGTGGCCGGGCGTCTGGTGGTGGTGGTCGGCCTGCTGGCGGTGATCCTCAGCCTGGTCTGGGCCATCGTGCTGTACGGCTACCGCTGGTCGGCCGCGCGCATGGACAACTGGCTGGCGCGCCTGCTGGACTGGTCCAACCGTCATCCGACGCTGGGCCGCTACACCGTTGGCGTGCTGGACCCGAAGCGCCGCGAGTCGGTGCCGCTGGCGATGCTGGCACTGATGCTGCTGGTGCTGGGCTGGGGCTGGTTCGCGCTGCTGACCGTGGTAGTTGCGCATGGGGAGCCGCTGGCAATCGATCTGCTGGTGCACCAGGCCATGCTGGCACTGCGCAACCCGCTGGCCGACTACCCGATGGCCGCGCTGGCTTCGCTGGGGGCGTGGCAGGTACTGCTGCCGGCCACCGCTGCGGCGATGGGCTACCTGATCTGGCGCCGGCGCTGGATGGCGGCCGCGCACTGGCTGGCCGCCCTCGCCTTCGGCCTGGCGCTGACCATGCTGCTGGGTGCCACCGTGGATGTGGTGCGCCCGGTCGACGCCAGCAGCGGCTTCGGCTTCCCGTCGGTGTCGGTGACCATGGCCACCATCACCTTCGGCTTCTTCGCGGTGCTGATCGCCCGCGAGATGCCCGGCCGCACCCGCGTCTGGCCCTACCTGGTGTCGGGCATCGTGGTCAGCCTGATCGGCTTCTCACGCCTGTACCTGGGCGCGCATTGGCTGAGCGACGTGATCGGCGGCATGCTGTTCGGCACGTTCTGGCTGCTGGTGCTGGGCATCGCCTACCGCCGCCGCTTCAACCGCTCGTTCTGGGTCAAGCCGGTGGCTTGGCTGTTCTACGGCGTGTTCGCGGTAGCGGCGATGTGGTACGCGCCGCGCCACATTCCGGTGAAGCTGGAACGCTTCGAGCCGACCCTGCCGGCACCGCAGGCGATGGATGCGCAAGCCTGGTGGCAGCACGACTGGGCCACGCTGCCGGCGCGCCGCAACGAGTTCGACGACGACCAGCGCTGGCCGCTGGACGTGCAGGTAGCCGGGCCGCTGGCACCGCTGCAGGCTCAGCTGGAAGCGCGCGGCTGGAAGCGGCAGGAACAGGCTGGCTGGCAGCAGGCGCTGCTGATGCTGGACAAGAACACCGGTGCAGATGAACTGCCGGTGTTGCCGGCAACGCTGGACACCCGCGTGGAAGCACTGCTGATGGTGCGCCAGGGCGCGAAGCCGGATGAGCGCTATGTGCTGCGCCTGTGGCCCGCACCCGCGCAGTTGCAGCCGGGCAACACGCCGCTGTGGCTGGGCAGTGCACAGACCCTGCGCTACGAGCGCCACTTCGAATGGATCGGCATGTGGCACCCGTTGCGTGGTGTCGACCCGGCCTTGAATGCAGTGAAGGACGCCGTGCAGGACCTGCCGCAGCGCGAAGACGTGCACAGCGAAACCGGATTGCCGGTGCTGCGGTTGAAGACCACGCCGTGATGGCGCCGCCGGGCATGGCCCGGCGCTACCGCCGCGCTCTGGCAGATGCCAACCTTGGTTGGCGCTTCGGGAAAAGGCTGCCAACCAAGGTTGGCATCTACCGGCTCCGCCGCGCCCTGGTAGTCGCCAACCTTGGTTGGCGTTTTCCGGCTCCGCCGCGCTCTGGTAGTCGCCAACCTTGGTTGGCATTTTCCGGTTCCGCCGCGCTCTGGTAGTCGCCAACCTTGGTTGGCGGTTTCCGGTTACGGCATCCAGCCCAGCAACTGCTGCAACCGCTGGTGCGGGTCATCCATCTGCAGCAGCTGCAGGCGCTGCTGCTCGCTCAGCGGCAGCAGTTCGGCCAACCGCCAGCCGACCCAGCTGGCCTGGTCCAGCAGTGCCGGGCTGGCGGGCGCATAGGCCTCGCCCGCCTGTTCGATGATGTGCCCCAGCACCGTGGCCAGCAGCGCATGCTGCGGCTTCAATTCGTCATCGGGATCTTCCTCGCACCAGTGCACGTCGGCCACCACCAGGCCGTTGTCGCGCACGCGGGTGCGCTCGACATGGAAGCGGCGGGTACCGCGCAGGCGCAGTTGCAGCACGCCATCGGCGCCGACATCGAAGTCTTCGATGCGTACCTGCACGCCATACGCTGCCGGTGTCGCCGGGGCTCCCACTTCCTGGCCGTCGAGGATCAGGCAGACACCAAAGCCTTCGCCACTGCGACCGCTGTCGCGGACCAGATCCAGATAGCGGCGCTCGAACACACGCAGGCCCACCGCTGCACCCGGCACCAGCGTGGTGTGCAGCGGAAACAGCGGCAGCGAATCGTCGGCGCTCATCGGGCCTGCAGGGCAGCGAGGAAGCGGCGCGGTGCGCCGTCGAAGCCACCGTTGGACATGAACACCACATGGTCACCGCTGCGCACGCTGGACTGCAGCTGCGCCAGCAACGCGTCGGTATCGGGTACCGCATGCGCTTCACCACGCACGGCGGCGACCACTGCCGCCGCGTCCCACGCGAGCTCAGGGCGGTGCAGGAACACCACTTCATCGGCCAGCGCCAGCGACGGGGCCAGCGCCTGCGCATGCGCGCCCAACCGCATCGAATTGCTGCGCGGCTCCATCGCGACCACGATGCGCGCATCGCCAACCTTGGCACGCAGGCCTTCCAGCGTGGTGGCGATCGCGGTCGGGTGATGGGCGAAATCGTCGTAGACGGTGATGCCATCGTGGCTGCCGATCACCTCCATGCGGCGCTTGACGCTGCGGAAGTGCGCCAGCGCCGGGATCACCTCGGCCGGGGCCACGCCCACCGCATGCGCGGCAGCCAGTGCGGCCAGGCCGTTGAGCACGTTGTGGCGGCCCAGCAACGACCACTGCACGTCACCCAGCGCCTGCCCGCGATGGTGCACGCGGAACGCGCTGCCATCGGCGGCCAGCAGTTCGGCGTGCCACTCCAGCGAGGGATCGAAACCAAAGCGCTCCACCGGGGTCCAGCAGCCCATGGCCAGTACTTCGGCCAGGTGCGGGTCCTCGCCGTTGACGATCAAGCGGCCGCGAGCCGGCACCGTGCGCACCAGGTGGTGGAACTGGCGCTGGATCGCAGCCACGTCCGGGAAGATGTCGGCGTGGTCGTATTCGAGGTTGTTGAGGATGGCCACCAACGGCCGGTAGTGCACGAACTTGCTGCGCTTGTCGAAGAAGGCGGTGTCGTATTCATCGGCCTCGACCACGAACTCGCGGCCCTGGCCCAGCCGGGCTGAAACGCCGAAGTCCTCAGCTACGCCGCCGATCAGGAAACCCGGCGAGCGCCCAGCGCTTTCCAGCAGCCAGGTGAGGATGGTGGTGGTGGTGGTCTTGCCGTGGGTGCCGGCCACAGCCAGGGTATCGCGCCCCGGCAGGACCTGCTCGGACAGCCACTGCGCCCCGGAAATGTAACGCTGGCCGGCATCAAGCACGGCCTCCACGGCCGCGTTGCCGCGCGACAGCGCGTTGCCGATCACCACCTGGCCGGTGTCGGCCGGCACGCTGTCGGCGCGGTAGCCCTGGTCCAGGGTGATGCCCAGCTGCTCGAGCTGGGTCGACATCGGCGGGTAGATGGCCTGGTCGCTGCCGCTGACCGTATGGCCCAGTTCCCGCGCCAGGGCGGCCACGCCGCCCATGAAGGTGCCGGCGATTGCAAGGATATGTACGCTGCTCATGACCGAGGATTGTGACTGATGACGGCTGTATAGGGCCAATGTCCGACCGGGGGTAAGACAAGTCCTACACAGGATGTGAGAAAACTCCAATCTTCTGTCAGGGAAATCCCGATAGCGATGTTCTGTGAACCCGGACACAATTCGAACTGCCAGCCGCAGTACCCGAACCGGTCCTACTCCCCAAGAGGCCATCCCCAAGGGAGCTCATGCTGCGGGGCCCTGAGCAAGCCCTCTGCTGGCGCCTATGAAACGACACAGGCCTGATCCTCGCGGACCAGGCCTGTGTTTTTTGCGCCCGGGGGCCGGCAAGACGCCGGCCCGGCCGGTTCAACCCTTGATCGCCGCCAGGATGCGGGCTTCGATCTCGTCCAGCTCACCGACGCCGTCGACGCGGGCCAGAGTGCCACGGGCGGCATAGAAGTCGACCACCGGGGCGGTCTGGTCGTTGTAGACCTGCAGGCGCTGACGCACCGCTTCCGGACTGTCATCGGCGCGGCCCTGCTCCTTGGCACGACCGGCGATGCGGTCGACCAGCAGCTCGGTGGCCACGTCCAGCTGCACCACCGCGTCCAGCGGCTGGCCGATCTTGGCCAGCAGGCCGTCCATCGCATTGGCCTGGGCCACATTGCGCGGGTAGCCATCCAGGATGAAGCCCTTGGCGACATCGGCCTGGGTCAGGCGCGACTCCAGCATGCCCAGCAGGATGTCGTCCGAGACCAGGTTGCCGGCGTCCATGACGGCCTTGGCCTGCTTGCCCAGCTCGGAGCCGGCAGCGATTTCCGCGCGCAGCATGTCACCGGTCGAAATGTGGGCGATACCCAGCTTTTCCTTCAGGCGCGTCGCCTGTGTCCCCTTGCCCGAACCGGGCGGTCCCAACAGAACCAATCGCATTGACCTGACTCCAACGTGTTGAAAATTAAGAAGGTTCGCGTCCCGGACGGTCCGGTATCGCTGCACCGCAATAGCGCCACTTTACCGCATACGGGTAATGTCCCTGCAATGTCCCCTCCCCCGAGCAGGTAGAAGCATGCGCAACGGTACTCTCCTTTATGCCCAGTCCGGCGGTGTCACCGCGGTCATCAATGCCACTGCAGCAGCGGTGATCGAGCAGGCCCGCGCCAAGGGCATCAAGGTACTGGCCGCCCGCAACGGCATCCTCGGCGCGCTGCGCGAGGAGCTGATCGACACCAGCAAGGAGAGTGCTGCGGCCATCCGCGCCCTCGCCCACACCCCGGGCGGCGCCTTCGGTTCGTGCCGGGTCAAGCTGAAATCGCTGGATGCCGACCGCGCCCGCTACGACCGCCTGCTGCAGGTGCTGCAGGCCCACGATGTGCGCTGGTTCCTCTACAACGGCGGCAACGACTCGGCCGATACCGCGCTGAAGGTCTCGCAGCTGGCCAAGGCCTCCGGCTATGACCTGACCTGCATCGGTGTACCCAAGACCATCGACAACGACCTGGCGGTGACCGATACCTGCCCGGGCTTCGGCTCGGCGGCCAAATACACCGCCGTGTCGGTGCGCGAGGCAGCGCTGGACGTGGCGGCGATGGCAGAGACCTCCACCCGCGTCTTCATCTACGAGGCGATGGGCCGCCATGCCGGTTGGCTGGCGGCGGCCGCCGGCCTGGCAGGCAATGGCGATGACGAGGCCCCGCACATCATCCTGCTGCCCGAACGCGCCTATGACGAGGCGGTGTTCCTGGCCAAGGTCAAGGCTGTGGTGGAACGCGTCGGCTACTGCGTGGTGGTGGCCTCGGAAGGCATCGCCACCGCCGATGGCCGCTTCGTCGCCGACGCCGGTGGCGGCAAGGACTCGTTCGGCCACTCGCAGCTGGGCGGCGTGGCCGCGCATCTGGCCGGCCGGGTCAAGGACCAGCTGGGCCTGAAGGTGCACTGGGCGCTGCCCGACTACCTGCAGCGTTCGGCCCGCCACCTGGCCAGCAAGACCGACTGGGAGCAGGCGCAGGCAGTCGGCAAGGCCGCGGTGCAGCTGGCACTGAAGGGCCAGAACGGCGTGATGCCGGTGATCGTGCGCAGCAGCGATGCGCCCTACCGCTGGAAGATCGAAGCGGCACCGCTGTCGAAGATCGCAAACCACGAGAAGAAGATGCCCGCCGGCTTCATCCGCCGCGATGGCTTCGGCATCACCGCCAAGGCACGCGCCTACCTGTCACCGCTGATCAAGGGCGAAGCCCCGCTGCCGTACGGCACCGACGGCCTGCCGAAGTACGTGACGCTGAAGAACGTGGCCGTGAAGCAGAAGCTGCCGGCCTTCGAGGGCTGAGCCGAAAAAGGGGACGGAGGGGATTAAGTCGTATAAGCCCCTCCGTGCTGAGCCCTGTGCCGAGCGCAGGGCACATTGCGGCGGCCGCCGAAGCACCCCACAATCGGGCTCCGGCCCGGGGCAAAGGGGCCGCCGCAAGCCAGATTCGACGCTGCCCGGCCTTCAAGGCCCGGGCCTGTGCTGCCATTTCACAAGGACTGTAACCATGAAGCACCCGATCCTGATCGCCGCGCTGCTGTGCGGCGCTGCCGCGCCGGCCTTCGCTGCGACCTGCGAAAGCAACTTCCAGAAGAAGGGCAATCCCTTCGTCGGCACGACCTTCACTTCATCGGTCACCCACCCGGACCTGACCGTGGCCAGTGCCATCGGCCAGATGCGGGTGATCGCCAAGAACGCCAACATGGATGTCCTCAGCGAGGACGTGGAAGGCGGCTCGATGCTGATCGAAGAACCGGAAACCATGGCCCACAAGCCGATTCCGATGATCATCAGTGCCACCTCCGAAGGCGGCCAGGGCACCGTCGGCATGGTGGTGAAGGTCAACAAGGGCGCCATTGCCTCGGCCGATGGCGTGCGCGAAGAAATGTGCAAGCTGCTCAACCAGATCAAGCCGGGCAAGGCTGGCGAACAGGCAGCCAAGGCCACTCCGCAGGCGTCGGTGGTAACGATTGCCGCCGACCGCTTCGGCTTCCAGCTGCGCAACCAGAACAAGGACAACCCGGCCGCGGTCGAGCCGCGCTACAAGGGCAAGACCTACGCCATCACCGGTCGCATCACCTCCGTGCTGCGCAGTGGCGGCACCTACAACACCAGCTTCGACCTGCCCAGCGATGGCAGCATCGACTTTGAGCGCGTGGCCATTTCCTGCTCGTTCGCAGCCAACCAGGCCGCGTATGCGCTGGCCCTGCGCCCGCGCGAGAAGGTGACGCTGACCGGCGTGGTCGACAGCTACGACCAGATTGGTCGTGTGTTGTGGCTGAAGGACTGCCGCGGCAACTGATCGCTGCCAGCATGGGAAAAGGCCCGGGTGCGCAGGCGCCCGGGCCTTTTCGTTTCCACAGCGGTTCACACCTGGCGCACGTGCATCGCAGGATGATGGATGCCCCGCATGGAGATCATCATGGCACTGCGTGTTGTGCGATTGGGCACCCCTCGCGCCCCCGGTGAAGGCCTGCGCATCGGCACCGTTCGGCGCCCACCGCGCGGCGTGCCACGCAGCGAATTCGCGAAACAGGACTGGTACGACGTCTGGTTCCCGACCCTGTCACCCAGCGCGGAGCTGGTGAAGCAGGCCCATGAAGCGAAGACCACCGCCGACTGGAATGCCTTCTTCCGCCACTACAAGGCCGAGATGAAGGCACCCGATGCCGCGCATGCGCTGGATCTGCTGGCCGCGATGTCGCAGCACAGCGACATCAGCGTGGGCTGCTACTGCGAGGATGAGACGCACTGCCACCGTACGGTATTGCGCGAGCTGCTGGTCGCGCGCGGGGCGACGCTGGCGGAGTGATGATTGCAGGGTTGCCGGCCAGCGGCCGGCACTACCGGTGGATGACCGCGTGGGTACACCGCCCGCGCAATTTCAATTGCAGGCCTTGCCTTCCATCTGCAGCTGCGCGGCGAACATCGTCACCTGCGGGATCTTGCCGGCAGCGGCCTGCTTCTTGGCCTCTTCCAGATAGATGCGCGACTGGCCCTGCCCATCCAATGCCTGGGTATTGTTCACTGGCAGGCGCCACACCCGCACTACTGCCTGCTGCGCCGGGCACGCGGCATTGGGTACGCGGATCACATCGTTGAGCTTCCAGCCCTTGTCCACACTCGGCTGCGCCTTGGCATAGTCGACGAAGCGTGCGCGCGGCTGGCACTGCTCGCTGGTCCGCACCGGTGCGAAGCGATACGGCTCGGCCGCCTGGCCGGTGAATGCACCTTCCAGTCGCGCACAGGCCTCGGGGATCTGCCGCAGCGTGTGCACTGCGCCCACCGCCTGTGGGGCACCCACGGCACGCTGCAGCTCGGGGGTTTCCACGGCGAGTGCCGGTACGGCCGGGACCAGGGCGGCAAGCATCAACAGGGACAGGCGCATGCGGGATCTCCTTCAGGACTGTGCGCAGGCTTGCAGAGGCAGGCTTAACGGGGCGCAAAGACGCATCCATCGAGCAGCCACTGCGCTCGCCGGGCATGGCCCGGCGCTACCATCCGGGCGCAGGTGCACGCATACTGCGGGCACCAGGGAATGCTGAACACCGCCATACGTCGGACGACCACCAAGGTCGGTACGGGTTGGTTCCAGGCTGCAGCCCGTCGTCCCCCTCGTGGTGCAGTTCATCGCCACTGGATGCTTGTCCATCCATTCTGCGGAGGGGTCTAATGCTGGAACGTCACGGGCTGTCACTGGCGCTGGGCTGCGCCATTCTCGCGATCCTGTTCGGAATCGTCTCGGCGCGCTGGATCCTGCGCCAACCCACCGGCAATGAACGCATGGTCGCGATCGCCACCGCGATCCAGGAAGGTGCGCGTGCCTACCTCAACCGCCAGTACCTGACCATCGGCGTCGCCGGCGTGGTGCTGTTCGTGCTGGTCGGCATCTTCCTCAGCTGGTACACCGCAGTCGGCTTCGCCATCGGCGCGGTGCTGTCCGGTGCCGCCGGCTACATCGGCATGAACGTCTCGGTACGCGCCAACGTGCGCACCGCCGAAGCTGCCCGCCACGGCATCAGCGCGGCGATGGACGTCGCCTTCCGCGGCGGTGCGATCACCGGCATGCTGGTGGTCGGCCTCGGCCTGCTGGGCGTGGCCGGCTACTACGCACTGCTGCTGCGCATGGGCCTGCCGATGGAACAAGCGCTGCATGCCCTGGTGGGCCTTGCCTTCGGCTCCTCGCTGATCTCGATCTTCGCGCGGTTGGGCGGCGGCATCTTCACCAAGGGCGCGGACGTAGGTGCCGACCTGGTCGGCAAGGTCGAAGCCGGGATTCCCGAGGATGACCCGCGCAACCCGGCGGTGATCGCCGACAACGTCGGTGACAACGTCGGCGACTGCGCCGGCATGGCTGCCGACCTGTTCGAGACCTATGCGGTCACCGTGATCGCCACCATGCTGCTGGGCAGCCTGATGCTGGCCGAGGCCGGCGCCAATGCAGTGCTGTATCCGCTGGTGCTGGGCGGCGTATCGATCATCGCTTCGATCATCGGCGCACTGTTCGTCAAGGTGAAGCCGGGCGGTTCGATCATGGGCGCGCTGTACAAGGGCGTGATCGTCTCCGGCGTACTGGCCGCGATTGCGTTCTACCCGATCACCACCGGGTTGATGAGTGACAACGTGCATGGGCCGATGGCGCTGTATGGCTGCGCATTGATCGGGCTGGTGCTGACCGGCCTGATCGTGTGGATCACCGAGTACTACACCGGCACCCAGTACAAGCCGGTGCAGCACGTGGCACAGGCGTCGACCACCGGCCACGGCACCAACATCATCGCCGGCCTCGGGATCTCGATGAAGTCCACCGCACTGCCCGTGATCGCGGTGTGCGCGGCCATCTGGGGTGCGTTCGCGCTGGGTGGCCTGTACGGCATCGCCATCGCCGCCACCGCAATGCTGTCGATGGCCGGCATGATCGTCGCCCTCGATGCTTACGGGCCGATCACCGACAACGCCGGTGGCATCGCCGAGATGGCTGAACTGCCCTCGGAAATCCGCGACATCACCGATCCGCTGGATGCGGTGGGCAACACCACCAAGGCGGTGACCAAGGGCTATGCAATCGGTTCGGCGGCACTGGCCGCGCTGGTGCTGTTCGCCGACTACACCCATAACCTGCAGGCGGCCAATCCCGGTCAGGAGTTCCGCTTCGACCTCAGCGACCACACGGTGATCATCGGCCTGCTGATCGGCGGCCTGATTCCTTATCTGTTCGGTGCGATGGCGATGGAAGCGGTCGGCCGCGCCGCCGGTGCGGTGGTAGAAGAAGTGCGCCGCCAGTTCCGCGAGATCCCCGGCATCATGCAGGGCACCGGCAAGCCGCAGTACGACAAGGCGGTGGACATGCTGACCCGCTCGGCGATCCGCGAAATGATCGTGCCCTCGCTGCTGCCGGTGGCGGTGCCGGTGGTGGTCGGCCTGCTGCTGGGGCCGCGCGCACTGGGCGGCCTGCTGATCGGCACGATCGTGACCGGCCTGTTCGTGGCCATTTCGATGACCACCGGCGGCGGCGCCTGGGACAACGCCAAGAAGTACATCGAAGACGGCCACTTCGGCGGCAAGGGCAGCGAGGCGCACAAGGCGGCAGTGACCGGCGATACCGTCGGCGATCCCTACAAGGACACCGCCGGTCCGGCGATCAATCCGCTGATCAAGATCATCAACATCGTGGCGCTGCTGCTGGTGCCGCTGCTGTAGATCCACGCCATGCGTGGATGAGATGCCCGATGGCGATCACCGCCCGCGCAGGAAGAACGACACCGGCACCATCACTTCCACCGGGTCGCCGGCCACTTCGGCCGGCGGCGCCGGTACCGGGCTGGCCCGCTGCACGGTGTCCAGCGTCTCCTGGTCGAGCAGCGCGAAGCCACTGCTGCGGCCCAGTTTCAACCCCGAGACCGCGCCATCGCGGGCAACCGCAAAGCGCACGTAGACCACACCCTGCTGGCGCAGCCGCTCGGCCTGGCGCGGATAGCGGCGGTGTTTCTGCAGGTGCCCGAGCAGGCGTCCTTCCCAGGTCGCCTCGGCACGACTGCGCTCACCCGCCGTGGTCTGCGGTGCGGTGTAGCGTGTAGCCGCGTCAGCCGCCACCTGCGGCGGTGCGCTGGTCTGCGCGACGTTGGCGTCAGCGGTGTCCGGCGACGGCGTCGGCTCCGGTGTACGCGGCGGTGGCAGCTCACCCTGCGGCTGCATCGGCGCCTTCGGTTGCTCGCGCAGGGCCGGCTTCGGCGCCTGCCGCTGCTGTTGCTGCTGCAGCGGCCCGGTGGCGACCTCGCGCGGCGGCACCGGCGGCGCCTGCGCCATCGGCGCCAGTTCCAGCATCAGCGCCGCAGGCGGAACCGCAGCCGTCAGCGCCGGCGCACGGGCCGCCCACCAGCAGGCCGCGCCGATCAACAGCGCATGCACCAGTAGTACGATCGCCAGGCTGGTCGCCCAGCGCCGCAGTCCACTCATCGTGCGCCCTGCTCCAGGCCGACCAGCGCCACCTTCAGGTAACCGGCCGCTCGCAGCGCATCCAGCGTGGCCATCAGTTCGCCATAGGGCACGCGGGTATCGGCACGCAGGAAGATGCGCTGCGTGGTATCACTGTGAGTGGCCGCCTGCAATGCAGCCGCCAGCCCGTCGCGCGCTACGGCCTGTTCGCCAACGCGCAGCGACAGATCTGCCTGCACGGTCACGTACACCGGTGCCTGTTCCGGCGGCGTGGCACTGGCATTGCTGGCCGGCAGCTGCACCGGCACCGACACGGTGGCCAGCGGTGCGGCCACCATGAAGATGATCAGCAGCACCAGCATCACGTCGATGAAAGGCGTGACATTGATCTCATGCGCTTCTTCCGGCGCATCGTCACGGTCGGACGCGGTCCTGATCGCCATCGTCGCGCCTCAGTGCACCGCACGCAGCGGCGCGGCTGCGGTACGCGGAACGGCACGATCGAGATCGCGTGAGACCAGTTGCTGCACGGCCGCCGACAGATCGCCGAGCAGCCCACACAGGCCAGCCAGCACGCGGCTGAAATGGTTGTAGACCAGCACTGCGGGAATCGCTGCGACCAGGCCCAGCGCGGTCGCCAGCAGGGCCTCGGCGATGCCGGGGGCGACCACCGCCAGGTTGGTGGTGTTGCTGTGGGCGATGCCGATGAAACTGTTCATGATGCCCCACACCGTGCCGAACAGGCCAACGAACGGCGCCACCGCGCCGATGCTGGCCAGCACGCCGATGCCGCGCCGCTGCACGCGCGCAGTTTCCAGTTCGATACGGCCCAGGCGCGAGGCAACGCGTTCCTTGGTGCCATCGCGGCTGTCCAGCTCCTGAGACAGGCGCAGCTCGGTTCGCGCCGCGTCCAGCATGGCGAGTGCGGTGCCCTGCTGCACACTGGCGTCGGCGCTTTCGCTGGGCAGGCTCGGCGCCTGCAGCAGCAGCGCACGCGCTGCGCGCAGCTGCCGTGCCTGGCGGGCCAGTTCCCAGCCCTTGGCCAGCAGCACGGTCCAGGTGGCCAGCGACGCCAGCGCGAGCGCGATCATCACGGTCTTCACCACCACGTCGGCGGCCAGATACATGCCCCAGGGCGTCAGTGCAGGGGCAGCCACGGGGGCCAGGTCAGCAGGCAACATCGTCTCGTTTTCCATCAGCATCAGGGGTCGCAGCACGGCGGCGTGCCGAGCGCGGATCATTGGCGTCGTCCACTTCCACGACCGGGTTGGGCTCCAGCCGCGGTGCGGGCCGACTGAGCACGTAGCCGGCACTGACCGCGAAGAACAGGCCCACGCCCAGCAGCAGCCGCCAGGACGGGTGCGCGCCCCAGCAGAACAGCGCGAAGCCCACCGCCATGCCGGCGCTGGCAAACGCCTTGCCCTTGCGCGACACCGCGCCCTGCTCGCGCCACAGCCGAAGTGACGGGCCGTAGCGCGGGTGCGCCAGCAGGCGCTGCTCGAACTTCGGTGAACTGCGTGCGAAGCAGCCCACTGCCAGGATCAGGAAGATGGTGGTCGGCATCACCGGCAGCAGCGCGCCGATCACCCCGAGCCCGACCATCACCCAGCCCAGCGCGAACCAGAGCCAGCGCATCAGCGTTGCGCCGATAGGCGGGAGGCGTGCATCAGGCGAATTCCACTTCAACGTGGCCGTGCACGCTGCGGAAGGCGGCGTCCGCCGCATCGATCACCTGCTGCTCCTGCTCGGCGCTCAGCGGCACCGCATCCAGCGCAGCGGTGAACTCACGCCAGTGGCGCGCCGCGCCATCCGGGTGCGCGGCCAGGTGACGGGCGCCGAAATCGCGGTCCAGGCCGAGCTTGGCGGCCATCTTGTACAGCACGGTGCCGCCCAGGTTGGACCCTTCGGCCACATACAGCCACCCCAATGCGGCGGGCAGCTCCAGATCGGACGGCAACGCCGCGATGTCGGCCCCCGGCAGGGTCTGCTCCAGGTCCTGCAGGTCGCGCGCCACCTGGGTCAGGCGGCGGCGTTCGCCCAGATCGGGCAGCAGTGCGTCCAGCGCAGGGTTGGCATACAGCGCATCGATGCTGCGGTGGAAGCGGTACTGCACGCGCAGGAAACGGGCGAAGTTGCTGCGGTCGGCGAAGATGTCGCCGGCCATGATGCGCTTGTCCAGCGCGCCATGGCTGTCGCGGGTGGCGGCCTTGAGCCGCAGGCTGCGGCTGTCTTCAGGGGCGATGTGTGCGTTCATGGGGGAATGCCAAGGGGGTCGTCCTGCTGTAGACGTTCGCCATGGGGCTTTCCCCAAGGCCATGGGCACCGATAATGGCGTATCCCTTCTTCCCGCAGGAACCGACGATGATCACCACCGAACCGCGCATGACCAACCTGTTCCTGCAGCTGGGCCTGGACGCCAGCGCCGAGGGCATCGCCCGCTTCATCCGCGAACACCAGCTGGCCACCGATGTGGAAGTCGTCGAAGCGCCGTACTGGAACGATGCCCAGCGCCAGTTCCTGTCCGAGTCGCTGCAGGCCGATGCGGCATGGACCACGGTGGTGGATGAACTGAACGAGTCGCTGCACGAAGATGCGGTGAAGGCGGCGACCGGGCTGTAATGCCTGGAGGAAGGCGCCGGGCATGGCCCGGCGCTACCGTTGTCTCCCGCTGGGGTCAGAGCCCTTTCCGCAGGAAAGGGATCCGACCCCGCCGATCAGTACCTCCAGGTCAATGCCAGCCGCGCGGTGCGACCTGGGGCCGGCATCACGCCCAGCGCCAGCGGATCCAGGTAGTAGCGGTCGGTGACGTTGTCCACGCCCGCTTCCACCGACAGCTGGTCGTTGAAGCTCCAGCTGGCGAACAGGTCGACCAGGGTAGTCGGCCGGTACAGCTGCTGGATCGCCGACAGGCCCACGTTCCAGTCCTTGTCCAGCTTGCTGATCGGGCCGGCGTTGTGGACCACGCGGGTGCCGAAGGTCAGGCGCTCGTCGAACAGGCGCGAGCCCAGGGTCAGGTTGACCATGTAGCGCGGCGGATTCTGGGTATTGGTGTACGAGCCCTCGAAGCCACCGTCCACGCAGTTGGGCGTGTTGGCCAGCTCATCGTTCCTGCGCTGTGCCCCATAGGCACGGCGCTCGGCGGCGATGTCCGGTGCACAGGTCTTGGCCTTGAAGTAGTAGTGCGCGGACAGATCCGCAAATACCTTGCCGCTGTCATAGCTGGACTGGAACTCCATGCCCGAGACCTTGAACTGGTCGACGTTGCGGATCAGGCCGGCCGACAGCGTGCGGTAGTCGCGGGTGATCAGGTCATCGATGCGGGTATCGAAGTAGGCCAGCTTCAGTGCCAGGCGGTCGCCGGCAGTGAACAGGTCGTAGCGGATGGTACTGGCGCCGATTTCCCAGCTGCGCGCGCGCTCCGGCTTCAGCTCGCCCACCGGTTTGGCGGCAGTGAACAGGCCCAGCGTGGTCTCGAACAGGCTCGGCAGCTTGGTGCCTTCGGCGTACTTCACATAGACCATGGTGTCTTCGCTGAAGCGGTAAGCCACGCTGGCGGTCGGCGAGAACGCGGTGTCACGACGGCGGATCGGCTGCGACCAGGTCCAGCTGACCGGCACTTCCAGGTCCTGCGCCTTGCCGGCGTCGTAGAAGTTCCAGCCACCGATGTCGCCCACCGTACCCTTCTTGTACGGTGAGGCCAGCAGCGATTCCTGGGTGAAGTTGCCGTTGGCATCCGGATACCAGTTCAGCAGCGCGATGCGCTTGGCCCGCCACGACGGCAACGCCGGGTTGCCGTTGAGCAGTTCGGTGTAGCGGTACTGGCCCTGCACCTCATAGGCATCGGGCGTGGCCAGGCGGTTGCGGTCATGCACATCCACGCGGTTCCAGCGGCCGCCGGCCAGCAGTTCCCAATGCTCATCGGGCTGCCACTTCAGCGAGGCCACGGCACTGTATTCCTTGCGCTCGGCGTTGCGCAGGAAACGGTTGTTGATCAGATCGTCGTGCATGACCGGCCCCGAACTGCCCGGCGCGATGTCTTCGTCGCTGTAGGACAGGCCATAGTCGAGGGTGAACGCGCCGGCACGAGTGTCGAACTTCGAGGTATTGCTGGCATCCAGGCCGAAGCGCTTCTGTCGCAGCGGGTTGCGGTACGCATCCTTGTAGCCGGGGTCGCCACTGAAGCTGGGCGCGTCGTACCACTCGGTGCGGCGATCGAAGTACCACGGGGTGATGCCGGTCAGGCTGTTGTACATCACGCTGTCGGTGTCGGTGTACGCGGCATTGACGCGCAGGTCGACCAGCTCGCTGTCCGGGTTGAAGCGATAGCGCAGGGTGTAGCTGTCCATGTCGACGTGGCCCGGATCCCATTGCGGAATGCGGTCGCGATCGACGCGGATGATCTGCGAGGCCATGATCTCGCCGGCGGTGCCCTCGTAGCGGCGGTAGCCCGCTTCCAGCATCTGTGCATCGTCGATGCGCCAGGTGCCCTTGAGCAGCGCCGACTTCGAGCGCGCCGAGGTATTGAAGACCTCGGTACGCGGCGGATTCAGCGGTGCCAGCGTGCGCCGGGTCTGCGGGAAATCGTCGTAGCCGTGCTTGCCGGAGAAGTAGTTTCCATTGTCACGGTAGGCATAGGCGGCCACGAGATCGAAACGATCCCAATGACCGGCCGCGGCCACGTTGAAGAACTGGCTGCCGGTGGCGCTGCGATCGTTGCGCGGCGCGGCACTGTAGGAAGGCAGGTTGTTGGCGCTGTTGTTGGCCAGGCCGCCACGCACGCGCACGCCGAAGTCCCGCCCTTCGCGCAGCACGTCACCGATCTTCAGCGTCTCCATCTCGACCACGCCGCCGATGCCACCGGAGGCATTGGCCTGCAGACTCGGGCCCTTGGTGATGGTCAGGCTGGAGATCAGGTCCGGGTCGAGGTAGGTGCGCTGCGACTGGCCGGCATAACCACGGTAGGTATCCATGCTGGACTGGCCACCGTCGATGATCACCGGCACGCGGCCCTGGCCCTGGATGCCACGGATGTTGACGTCAAAGCCGTTGCCCACGCGCGGATCACCGGCGGTGACGCCAGCCACGCCCTTGACGATGTCGCCGTTGGACGTACCGCGGAATCGCTCCAGGTGGGTGCGGTTGAGCGTGGTGGTGGAGCCGACGCTGCGATAGCCGTCGAGCAGGCGCGCCTCGTCGCTGGTTGCGCCACTGTCGACGCGGTCGCCGGCCACGCTCAGCGTGTCGGTGACGATCACGCCGCTGTCGGCCTGCACGGGAGTTGCCGATTCCAGGGTGACCGCATCGGTGCCGACCCGGCGCACCGCCAGGCCACTGCCCTGCAGCAGGCGAGCCAGGGCCTCATCGGAAGACAGGTTACCGCTGACCGCGTGCGAGCTCACGCCCTGGGCCAGCGTGGCCGGATACACCACCTGCACACCGGACTGGCGCATGTAGCTGCGCAGCGCTTCATCAAGCGGCTGCGCGGGAATGTCGAAACGCTGCAGGGCCGCATGGCCGCTGGCAGCACTCTGCGCCAGTACGGACGATGGTGCGGCGCAGGCGAGGCCGACAGCCAGCAACGCGATGCACAGGCGGGACGGGCGCAGCACGCGGCCCGGACGATGGGAGTCGAACATGGGGGAACCTGTCAGGTAATCGGAGCCGCAGGCGCGGCGTCATCCGCGGCGGGCGCGGACACGGCGACGTACGTGGCGGCGGCGGGTACGTTCGCGGGGTAAGACGGATGGGGTGGCGACAACCCCAAGAGGGAATTGCAGTTGAAGGTGTATCTCAGGTTGTCGCGGCGGCTGCCGACTGTTGGTCGGCTGCTTGCAGTGGTGGGTGCCGACCGTTGGTCGGCACACGGGGAATGGCGGGGATCTACGGGTGGACGATGGCGACCCCGAACGGCAGACGGGTAACCTGCAAACCTGCCGTTGCCGCCAGCGCGTCCAGCGCCTGCTCCGGGCGATCGATGCGCAGCGCTGCACTGACCGCCGGCAACCGCGACAGATCACCGTGCACGAAGGTCGGGCCAGCACGATAGCGCCCTACCCCTCGCACCGCGTCGGCGACGCTGGCCTGCTCCAGCAGCAGCTCGCCCTGCCGCCAGGCGCCGACACTGTCAGCCGCCACGTCATCGAGCCGCGTCACGCCACTGCGCTCGCCATAGACCGCACGCTGCCCCACCTGCAGGTACGTCCAGCCACCGTCGGCCGGGCTGGCCACACGCACCCTGCCCTGCCCGACCTGGGTTTCCACCCGGTCATCGCCGCGCGCAACGGTGAACGCGGTGGAGATGTCCTCGACCACACCATTGCCGGCACGCACGCTGAAACGCCGCTGCGCGTCTGGACTGACCTCGAACCAGACGCGGCCCCGCAGCAACTCGACCTGGCGCGCATTCGCATCGAAGTGCACGGCGATCGCGCTGTCGGCATCCAGCACCGCGCGACTGCCATCAGGCAGCTGCACGTTCTGTACGACATGCGTGCTGCGATGGTCGGCCTGCGCACGCAGCCAGGCTTCCGGCCACACCACCAGCATCGCCAGCGCCGCAGCGGCGGCCATCGCCCACCGCAGGCGCTGCGGCCGGCGCCGCGCGATCGTCGCGGCCTGCGACGGACGCGGCCCTGCGCTGCGCCACAGCACACGCTCGTGCTCGAAGGCACGGCGATGCCCCGGCAGTGCCAGCCAGCACTCGAAGTCGTGCATGCGCGCATCACTGATATCGCCAGACGCCAGCCACACGATCCAGCCCCGGGCCTGTTCGGCCAGGGCATCATCGTTGGCGGCGGGCAGCGTGTTCGGCGGGCTCATGGGCTGGCAGAGAGGCGCATTCAAGCGCGGGCGAAGGAACTAGACCGCATGCACGGTCCAGTAATCAAGACGTTTCAGCGAAGGCCTGCCCCAAGCCGGGTCGTTCATCGGCCGCTGCGCGCCCAAGCCAGGCGTTGCAGCGCGGAGCGCACGTGGTTTTCGACAGTGGTCACCGACACGCCGAGGCGGCGTGCGATCGCGGCCTGGGTCAGGCCCTGCAGGCGGTTGAGGCGGAAAATGGTGCGGGTCGGCTCCGGCAGGTGGCCGGCGGCATCCAGCACCCGCTGCAGTTCGTCCTGTGCCATCGCCTGTTCTTCGGTCGAGATCACCTCGTCCGGCCCCCACAGGTAATGGTCGGCGAGCAGGCGGTTGCGGCGGGTCGATTCACGGCCATGGTCGGTGGCCAGGTTGGCGGCCAGCCGGTACAGATAGGCCCGCGGGTTGTCGATGGCCTGGCTGTCGTCGACCCCACGCGCCTTGAACCAGACCGCCTGGATCACGTCCTCGGCACCATTGTCTCCGCCGAGGATGCGCTGCACCCGGCGCAGCAGTGCCGGCCGCTCGCGGATCAGCAGTTCGGTGAGGGTGGCGGCATTGGAGGACATGCGCGGGGCCGGGAGGACAGACGGAAGGCGCCGCGCATGCTACTCCGTTAATGCGAATCAGTCACGTTCTCATCAATAGATGCATTCGGTCAGGCCGTCATAGGCGCTCTGCGACGTGCCCGGCAGTGGGTCGTGCAGTGGGTTGCGGGCGGCAAGCGCGGCATGGAAGGCCTCCACCGGGGTTCCCGCCACCAGCGGCAGCCGGCACAGCCAGGTCGGCTGCCGGGCCACCACGGTGCCATCGGCCGGAGTCACCGCCAGATCGCTGGCGGCAAATGCCCACAGACACTCATGGACGGTGCCACGCACCGCATCCACCGAGCAGCGCAGGCGCAGAGCGCGGATATCGCTGTACTCGCCCTCGCAGAAGGTGTCGCCACAGATGGCGTCGAAACCATGCTGCAACCGGCCTTCCAAGGCGAAGAAGCGGTCCCAGTTGGCCTCCTGGTGCGGGTAGTCGATCAGATCGACATAGGGAAACGCCTGTACCGGCGGCGCCATCAGCAGCGCGCAGGTCAGGCCGATCGGCAGGGCAGACATTTTCATGCGGGAGCTCCTCGGGAACAGGGTTCCAGCCTGCACCCGGCGTCCCGATGCCCCCATCGGGCAACACCTCCAGCAAGGGTGGGCCACTGCCGTGCCGTGCTGTCGGCCGCGCCCCCTGCACAGCGCCCGGCAAAGGCATAAAATGGGGGGCTATCCGTCTATATCCCCCACCTGGAGCACGACCATGGGTCTGGAACTCGTCTCGCCCGGCAAGAACCCGCCGGAAGAAATCAACGTCATCATCGAGATCCCGAAGGACTCGGAGCCGGTGAAGTACGAAGTGGACAAGGAAACCGGCGCGATCTTCGTCGACCGCATCCTGTCCACCCCGATGCGCTACCCCTGCAACTACGGCTACGTGCCGAGCACCCTGTGTGGCGACGGCGATCCGGCCGACGTGCTGGTGGTGCTGCCGCTGCCGCTGGTTCCGGGCTCGGTGGTGCGCTGCCGTCCGGTCGGCGTGCTGAAGATGAGCGATGAGGCAGGCAGCGACGAGAAGATCCTGGCCGTGCCGGTCACCAAGGTGTTCGGCGGCTACGCCCACGTGGAAGACATCGAGCAGGTGTCCAGCCACTGGCTGGAGCGCATCGGCCACTTCTTCGAGCACTACAAGGACCTGGAGAAGGGCAAGTGGGTCAAGCTCGACGGTTGGGGTGGCGCCGCTGAGGCCAAGCAGATCCTGGTCGAGGCGCATCAGCGCCATCTCGACAGCAAGGCCTGAGCCTGAACCGGATCGCTCCGGCGCAGGCCGTCGGAGCGATGCGGGTCACGTTTCATGACTGCGGCGCATCACCTTTGTCGCCGTATTAGGTAAATTGCGTCACTTCACACGTCGTCGACATCCATCGTCGAGACAGCCAGGGGAATGTGTCGTGCGTATTCTGCTTGTTGGGGATGCAGCCAGCCTGCCGGCCGAGCTGACCGAATTCATTGCCGATCTTGGGGAAGACTGGCAGCCGCTGACCGCTATCGATGGCCAGACCGCGATGACCGCGGTGGCTACGCAGGGCGTGGATGCGGTGATCGTCTGTCCGCAGCTGCCGGACCTCAATGCAACCACGTTGCTCGGCCAGATCCGGACGCTGCGCCCGGAAACCATCCGCATCGCACTGGTGGATGCACAGCATGGCAACCGCCCGCCACCGGCGCGCCTGATCGGTGTCGCCCATCGTTTCCTGCCGTTGCCACTGGCGCCGGAAGTGCTGTTGGAAGCACTGACCAGCCTGGAAGAACTACGCGAGGTGCTGGACAGCCCTCGTCTGCGTGATGCCATCGGCCGCATCGAGAAACTGCCGTCGCCGCCGCACCTGTACCTGAGCCTGACCCAGGCGCTGGAGCATGACGACGACGCCGACAGCGCCGACGTGGCCAAGCTTGTGGCGGCCGATCCGGCCATTGCCGCGAAGGTGCTGCAGCTGTCGAACTCGGCGTTCTTCAGCCAGGGGCGCACCATTGCCGACCTGCGTACGGCGGTGACACGCCTTGGCCTGTCGACGCTGCGCGACCTGGTACTGGCCAGTGAAGTGTTCTCGGCACCGACGTTGTCCACGGCCGAACGCAACTCGCTGCAGCAACGTGCCCTGCTCGCCTCGCGGCTGGCCGCACGCCTGCTGCCCGAATCCAGCGCCGAACTGGGCGCGACCGCCGCCCTGCTGGCCGACATCGGCCTGCTGCTGCCCGGCGTGCGCAACGAGCGCAGCGAACCGTCGCTGGCCGGTGATACCCGCCCAGGCCACGCCGAAGCCGGCGCCTACCTGCTGGGCCTGTGGGGACTGCCGATGCCGATCATCGAAGCGGTGGCGTTCCATCTGCAACCGCAGCGTGCCAACACACGCAGCTTCTGGGTAACCGGCGCGGTGCACGTGGCACTGGCACTGGTCAATGGCGATCCGGTGGACGAGGACTACCTGCAGCGCGCGGGCGTGCTCAACAAACTGCCGCAGTGGCGCGAGCATGCCAACAGCCTGATGGGGCTCACGCCCAGCGAAGCCTGATCACACCGGCAATGCATGCGATGAAGGCGCGCCCGCAGTGACGCGCCTTCGTTGCATCAGGGCTGCGCGCAGTGGTCGTACACGCAGCGCTCGAACAGGAACTGGCAGTACGCCGCATCCTCACCGGCCTTGATGCAGTTGCTGCGCACCTCCGCGCAATAGCGGCCATTGGCACACACCAGCGGACCGGCCGACACACTGCCGGCCAGGCTCAGGACGGCGAGAACCGCCGCAGCGAACATCCGTGGCATCGCGTTCTTCATTTCGCGCTCTCCTTGGTCCGGAATGGACCTCTGTGAACGTACCAGCGGTCCAGTTGCGACAAGCGTGACCTCTGTCGCTGAACCGCCCGATTCAGAGTTTCCCGACCCGGCCCTGCCAAACGCAAAGAGGGCGGGCCTTGCGGCCCGCCCTCCTCGTATTGCCTTCAGGCTTCGATGGATCAGAAGCGCTGGTTGTACTGGATGAACAGGAAGCGGTCGTAATCCAGCATCGGGTCCAGCTGCACGGCGCTGGCGTTGGTCACCGCGTAGGTGATCGGCGGGGTCTTGCCGAACACGTTGCGGGCACCGACGGTCACGCTGCCGTTCCACGGAGCCTGCCAGGTGGCCGAGATGTCGTGATAGACGATCGCACCCTTCTTGTTGGCACCCAGGCCGCCGGTCCAGCCACCGTTCTCGGTGTAGTAATCCGGCTGGTTGCACTCCAGGCCATTTTCCTGGTCGTAGCAGAAGTCGCGGAAGCCGCCGTAGTAACGCATGGTCCAGGTGGCCGACAGGTCGCCCTTGGTCCAGGTGGTTGCCAGGGTGCCGCGGACACGCGGGTAGTTCCAGTAGCCTGCGTAGTCATCCCATGCAGCGCCCTTGGTGGCCTGCTGACGGAAGCTGGTCAGGTAGTTGGTGTCCAGGTTGAACGACAGGGTACCGAAGCTGTATTCCGGCATACGGTAGCGGACGCCGAAGTTGTAGCCTTCGGTTTCCAGCGAACCCAGGTTGGCATTGCCGCGGCTCAGGCCGGTGACCTGCTGGCCATTGGCAACGTCGCCACGGCTGTACTGGTCACAGAAGGCCTGCACACCGTTCTGGTAGCACTGGTTCAGCACGTAGTTCGCCGACAGCGCGGTGATCACGTTGTCCACGGTGATCTTGTACCAGTCCAGCGAGACGTTCAGGCCGCTGACGAAGCTCGGGCTCCACACCAGGCCCGCGGTGCGGGTCTTGCTGGTTTCCGGCTGCAGCTTGTCGTTGCCCACGCCCGAGTTGAACGGGTTGTTGCCCTGGGTGTCACGGGCACTGATCGGACGACCAGCAGCGTCGGTCTGACGGAAGTCGGACGCCAGGCCTTCAGCACCGCAACGGGCGGCAACGGCCGGGTTGCTGCGCTGGCCGAACACGGCATCACACGGATCGGTGAACTTGTCGAAGGTCTGCGAACCACCGCCGAAGGTGTCGTCCAGGGTCGGGGCACGGAAGCCCTCGCCGTAGGTCGCACGCACCAGCAGGTCGTCGATCGGCTTCCAGGTCACGCTGAACTTGCTGTTGACCGTGTTGCCGAACTTGTCGTAGTCCGAGTAGCGGCTGGCGATATCCAGCGACAGCTCCTTGGCACCCGGCAGGTCACGCAGCAGCGGCACCATCAGTTCCAGGTAGAACTCGTTGGTCTTGTACTTGCCTTCGGTCGGCTGGGCGGCCAGCTCGGTGGTGTAACCCGAGGAGGACAGCGCGTCCGGGTGGTCGTAGCCCGACACTTCACGATGCTCGTAACCGGCAGCGAAGGCGAACTCGCCCGCATTGCCCGGCATGTCGAACAACGAACCGGTGATGTTGGCGAAGTACTGCTTGCTCTTGCTCTGGCCGGTCGAGTTCAGCAGGGTGTTGATGTACTTCAGCGCATCCGGGGTCGCGGCGCTGGCGCCGCCCAGCAGGTCGAACGGGACGCAGCTGCCCGGGCTGGTGCCCAGCGCGATCGGGTTGGCAGCGGTGCCGCACTGGGCGACGCCGTTGGCGTTGATGAACGACGGGCCGAGGGCGTTCTTCAGTGCCAGCAGGTTGATGTTGCCCGAGCTGGTCTGGGTCACATCGAACTGGTTGTAGTTGATGCCCACATCCCAGTCGAACGGACGGTTGTTGAAGTCGAAGTTGCCTTCCAGGGCCGCGTCGAAGTGCAGCGACTTGACGTTGTTCTGGGTGATGCGCGGCAGTTCGAAGATACGACGGCCCCAGCCACCGATGTCAACGCCGGCGCCCGGGTTGGCCCAGTTGCCCAGCGGGTTGTAGATGCTGTCCTTGCTGATCGCCACCGGGAACTGCGGCTGCGAGGTGCCGGTCAGCGGGTAGCCGGCGATCTGGCGCTTGGAGTCACGCTCGGAGTACATCGCCGTCGACTTCAGACGCAGGTTGTCGTTGATGTCGTAGCTGGCCGAGGTGAACATGGTCTTCGACTCAGCGCCCTGGTTCAGCATCATCTGCTGCGAGGCGTTGTAGTAGTCGTCCAGACCAATCAGGTGGTAGTTGTTGAAGTTGTTCGACGGCTGGCCAACGCCGACCGGGGTGTCCCACGAACCGGTGTGGTTGACCACCCAGGTGTTCGGGACCCACTTGCCAGCCTTGTTGTATTCACCAGCACCGGCGGTGCCTTCGGCACGCGGATCGGTGAAGCGGCCCCACGGGCCCGCCGGGCTCAGACCGTCTTCCTTGTGGCCCTGGCCATAGGAGTACTGGGTCAGGCCACGATCCTTGGCCCACACCGGATCTTCCTTGATGTAGTTCGCGCCGAACACGATCGAGGAGCGCTCGCCGGTGGCACCCAGGGTCAGGCTGTACTGGGTCTTGGAACCGTCGCCGTGGCTGTTCTGGCCGTAATAGGCACTGGCCTCGGCGCCGTCGAAGTTCTTGCGCAGGATGATGTTGACCACGCCGGAGATGGCGTCGGAACCGTAGATCGCCGAGGCGCCGTCCTTCAGGACTTCAATGCGCTCGATCAGCGAGGTCGGGATGGTCGACATGTCGGTGAAGCCGGCCAGGCTGGTGCTCCAGCGCTTGCCGTTGACCAGCACCAGCGTGCGCTGCTCACCCAGGTTGTACAGGCTGACGTACTGGCCGCCCTGTTCCGGGTTGGACGCCAGCACGGCCGCCTTGCTGAAGGTCTGGGTGCCTGCCACGGACAGGTTCTGCAGCAGGTCGCCGACGCTGACCAGGCCCGAACGCTGAATGTCCTCATGGCTTACGGTGAGGACCGGCTGGGAGGTTTCCACATCCACCGAGCGGATGCGGGAGCCGGTGACTTCCAGGCGATCAAGGGTGGTGGGGGCACTGGCTTCCTGGGCGGAAGCAAATGCCGGGGCAAGCGCCAGTGCGATGCCGGCGGGCAGCAGGCCCAACCGCACAGCAGGGGTGCGAACGTTCATCAATCTCTCCAAGGTACGTGTTAGTAGCGTGTTAAAACGCTTCAGCACGTTACGATTGCGTTGCGACGCTGTATTTGCGCGACCCAACCGGAGACTTTGCAGAATGTGGCGGGAGCAAGCCGTCGTTTTCCCTGAAGCGGGAGGCCGACTGGCCGTAGCGGGCCCGGAAGGCACGCGCGAAACTGCAGCAGTTGTCGAATCCGCTCGCCGCGGCGACTTCTCCCACCATCATGTCGGTATCGCGCAGCAGGTCGGCTGCCCGCTCCAGGCGCAACCGCGCCGAAAGCGATTGGGGGCTCTCTTCGTACAGGCTCTGGAACGTCTTGGAGAGGTACCAGCTGGAGAAATTGGTCAGCTCGGCCAGCTCGCCGATGCGCACCACCCGGTGACTGTTGCCTTCCAGATACAGGCGGGCGCGCTGCATGCGGCCAAAGACCTGGCGTTTGCGGCTGCGTGACCGGCCCGGGCAGCGCTGCACATTGTCGGCCAGCCCACGCTGCAGGCCCGCCAGATGCAGCAGCAATGGGCGCAGCGCCTGTGCCGGCATGCCGCTGGCCAAGGCATCGCGCCAGAGGCGCAGGGCAACCCGGGCGTCGCCGCGGCTCATGCGACCACGGCCCGCATACAGGCCGCAGTCGGCCATCTCGGACAGTACACGCAGCGCTTCGGCGTTCAGGTTCAGGCCAACGCACAGGCTGCTGCGTCCTGCCTGGACCAGCGGACGCGACTCCTTCTCGAAGGCGATCCACTCCCCGTGGCGCAGGCGGAAGCGTCCTTCCTTGGCCTCGACCCAGGAATTGCCCCGGACCTGAAGCCAGACCGTGAAGCTGGTGCCTGCAGTCTGCAGGCTGCCCAGCCGGGCCACGCCCATGCAGGTCGGCGCAACATCGTCGAGGGCCTTGTCGAGGGAAACGGTTTGGCCGCGATCGGCCAGCGAGAGTTGACGCATGGGGCACCACGGGTTTGCCTGATACAGGCCTCCGTTTTGCCTAATCAGGCGTCACGCCGTCAGGAAAATCCGCCGAGATCGCCACGAATTCGCGGCGAGAACCCCACGAAGAAATCACGAAGAAATATTCTTCTTCAGTATCAACGAGTTGAGGAATGCCGGGAACAGCGTCGGGGCGGGCTTGGGCAGCTGCATTACGCCGATGTCGGCGCCATCACTGATCGCCAGGGCGACGAACAGATCGCGTCCATCGGCACTGGCACTGATGCCGTTGCCCGCACTGAGGCGCTGTCGATCCAGGCAGCGTTCGGGCGCTTCCTTGCCGGCCTGGATATGGACCAGAGTGGTACCGCACTCGGCAGAGGTACCGAGATAGCCAATGCCACCCGCGCCAGCCACGGTCCAGGTCCGATAGCGCCACCGGCTGGGCCGGTCTTCACTGACCTGCTGCACGCTGGCCGGGGACAGCGACGCGTCCACCGACCACAAGCCACCGGACGCCAGCCGGGTGAACAACACCCGGCCGCCACCGCGATCGAAACGGGCCTGGGAGACGCCATCAATGCTGGCCAACCGGCGCCAGGGGGTCACGCTGCGATCAAACAGGCTCAACCGGGTGCGCTGCTCGGCATCGCGCTCGACCACCAGCAGCTGTCCGGGGGTCGCCCCATACAGCGCCTGCAATGGCTGTTCGACCGGAACCGGCAGCGGCTGCAGGCGTTCGTCACGCGGTGCGATTTCGTAGACCACGGTGCGCCCGTGCTCGTCACGACCGACCACCAGCAACTGGCGGCTGTCAGCCGACCAGTCCGGCGCCTGCCGGCCTTCCGGCCGCAACCCCTCGATCGGCCGCAGCGAATCCGGCCGCTGCATGTCGGCCCACCACAAGGCGAAACTGCCGGAGCGGTCGGAGGTGAAGACCAGCTGGCGGCCATCGGGCGCTGCCATCGGCTGACCGTCACGCCCACTGGAGGCGAACAGGCGTTCGGCGCCCCCGCCTGCCATCGGCATCCTGAACACACCGAACTGTGCACGGCGATGGACGAAAGCCAACACGTCACCATGGCGTGACACCGTCGGCCATTGCGCGTCATCAAGGCCGGCATCACGCAGCGTACGCCGCTCGACATCCAGGTAGTACAGGCGCACCTCGCTGTCGACGCGGCGGCCGAACACGATGCTGCGCCCGTCGCCCAGCCAGGCCCAGCCGCGCTGCTCGGCGGACTCGTTGGTCAGTTGTTCCAGCGCACCGCCGCCTGCTGGCATCCGCCAGAGGTCGCCCATCTGCGGGTTGCGGACAAACACCAGCCACTTGCCGTCGGGCGAGTAACGCGGCGCGTAGTCGAAATCATCCTGGTCAACCTCATACGCCAGCGCGCGCCATTGCCCGCTGGCCAGGTCGAGCACGCGGATACCACGATGGGCGTAGCGGCCCACCATGCTGCCGAAGACCAGGCCACGGCCATCGGGGGTCCAGTCGAAACTCAGCAGCTCGGTTCCGTCGCAGCGCGTGGCCTGGCGCACGACGCCTCCGGTCGCGCTGGCGATCAATACCTGGCACCCCCCATCGGCACTGAAACGGGCAAAAGCGATCTCGCGCCCATCCGGCGACCAGCTCGGGAAACGGTCACTGGCACCCTTGGGTGGCAGCGCCAGCTGCCTGGCCGGGGCATTACCGGACGTCTGCACCTTGATCGCGCCGCCGCCGGCACCGTCCTCGTTGGCGCCTTCATAGGCAACCTGCGAGCCATCCGGCGAAAGCGTGGGATACGTCTCAAAACCACTGGTCGCAGTGATCAAGCGATAGGGGCGCTGCGGGCTGCCGATCACCCGCACACCGTTCTCGACCGCCGCATCCACTGGCGAACTCGTTTCCGGTCCGCGGCGCAACAGCAGCGTGGCCATGACCACCAGCGCGGCCAGCATCAGCACACCCAGCACCCACAGCAGTTGCCGGCGCAACTGCCGCCATCCACTGCGCCGTGAAGGAGCCGGCAACACCGTCGCCGTCGGAATCGCACTGGCACCTGCCAGCGCGGGCATCACCTCAGGGACCGCATCAACCTCCACGACAGGCGCCACGTCATCCAGCACCAGCACCGGCACCAACAGGCGATAGCCGCTCTTGGCGATGGTCTCGATGTAGGCCTGGCCATTGTCGTCGTCATTGGCGAACACCTTGCGTAGCTGGGTGACCGCCTGGGTCAGCACGTCATTGGTGGGCAGCGTATCGGGCCAGACTTCTGCAAACAGCTCTTCACGGGTCACGACCCGCCCCGGCTGACGCATCAGCACCCGCAGCACGCCCAGCGCCTTCGGCGTCAACCGGAGAGGTCGACGTGCGCCTTCGACCTCGACCTCTCGCGAGGACAAGGTGATGACGCAGTCGCCAACCTGGATACGGTCGGCCTCGACGGGCAGGAATTCGCTGCTGTTCATCTTCCGCTATACAGTAGGGACGGGGTCTGGGCAGGGTTCACCAGCAATACCGCCCCTACCGTCCCTGGACAGGGCCATCGAAAAGCCAGATTCCGCACAAAGCATCGGCGCATACCGCAAAAACAATATCGCCCCCGGATATTAGCCTAAGCCGGTTACCCCGCCTATGACGGGGTCGACACTCAGGCTCTCTCTCGCCGACGCATTCACATAATCTGCTTCACTATTCGCGCCCTCTTGGGCGCGAAATTTTTATCTGGCGTTCATTTTCACATGCGCCGAAGCATGGTCAGACCGACCAATCTCGATACGACAAGCGCCACGTACATAACGCCTGCGAACTGTTCAAGCATGACCAGTGCCCGCGCTTGCGGGTGCAGCGGCACCACGTCGCTCAAACCCACTCCGGACAACAAGCTGAAGCTCAGATAAAGAAGCTCCATCCACGTCCGCTGCGCCCCACCGCCAGTGCCCTGGAAACTGCCCGGATACCACTGCTGGCAGACCGCGAAGGTGAATGCGAAGGCCCAGGCCAGCAGTGTGAAGGTTGCTCCAGCAGCAAACAGTTCATCGCGGGTGACTTTATGGTCCTGCAGCATGTAGGCGATCAGGGCCCCCGCCGTATAGAAATACAGCAGGCTTTCCAGCAACTGCGCAGTGGTCAACAGGGCAGTACGGTCCAGCAGTGCGCCGGCCAGCGAGAACACCACCGAGGGAAAGGCCAGCAGCAGCGCCAGCCAGGTGCCCAGCGGGCTGCGCTGGACCACCCACAGCGCCAGGCCGAGTACCGCCATGCCGAACATGCCCAAGGCCGCGCGCCCCCCAGCAGTGTCATCCAGCGCCGGATACAGGACTACCGCCAGCAGTTGCGCGCCCAGCAGCCATGCAGACGGATGGCGGCGGGCGATGGCCAGCCAGCGGGTGGTCACGGCAACGGGCATGGCGTCCTTTTCCCCTGGGCGATGCGGCGAGGATAGCCGGGATGGATGTGAGGCTCCGGTAGCGCCGGGCCATGCCCGGCGGCTGTCCTGAACCCCCACGTCGCCGGGCATGGCCCGGCGCTACCTGGGCGGGATCAGCCCTGGTGATAGACCTCGGCACCGGCGGCACGGAATGCCTCCGACCTTTCCTTCATGCCCGACTCGGCGTACTCGCGCACGTCCTGGGTGATCTTCATCGAACAGAAGTGCGGACCGCACATCGAACAGAAGTGGGCCAGCTTGTGCGCGTCCTTGGGCAGTGTCTCGTCGTGGAACTCCTTGGCCTTCTCAGGATCCAGGCCAAGGTGGAACTGGTCTTCCCACCGGAACTCGAAACGCGCCTTGCTCAGCGCGTTGTCGCGCACCTGCGCGCCCGGATGGCCCTTGGCCAGATCGGCCGCATGGGCGGCGATCCGATAGGCCATGATGCCGTCGCGCACGTCCTGGCGGTTGGGCAGGCCGAGGTGCTCCTTCGGCGTCACGTAGCAGAGCATCGCGGTGCCGAACCAACCGATCATCGCTGCACCGATCGCGCTGGTGATGTGGTCGTAGCCCGGCGCAATGTCGGTGGTCAGGGGGCCCAGCGTATAGAACGGCGCTTCGCCACACTCACGCAGCTGCTTGTCCATGTTCTCCTTGATCAGCTGCATCGGCACGTGGCCGGGGCCTTCAATCATGGTCTGCACATCATGCTTCCAGGCGATCTTCGTCAGCTCGCCCAGCGTTTCCAGTTCACCGAACTGCGCAGCATCATTGGCATCGGCGATGCAGCCCGGGCGCAGGCCATCACCCAGCGAGAAGGTCACGTCGTAGGCCTTCATGATTTCGCAGATGTCTTCGAAGTGGGTGTAGAGGAAGTTCTCCTTGTGGTGCGCCAGGCACCACTTGGCCATGATCGAGCCGCCGCGGCTGACGATGCCGGTGACCCGCTTGGCGGTGAGCGGCACGTAGCGCAGCAGCACGCCGGCGTGGATGGTGAAGTAGTCCACGCCCTGCTCGGCCTGCTCGATCAGGGTGTCGCGGAAGATCTCCCAGGTCAGTGCTTCGGCGCGGCCGTCGACTTTTTCCAGCGCCTGGTAGATCGGCACGGTACCGATCGCCACCGGCGAGTTGCGGATGATCCACTCGCGGGTCTCGTGGATGTGCTTGCCAGTGGACAGGTCCATCACCGTGTCGCCGCCCCAGCGGATTGCCCACACCAGCTTCTCCACCTCTTCGGCAATACCGGAGGACACCGCGCTGTTGCCGATGTTGGCGTTGATCTTGGTCAGGAAGTTACGGCCGATGATCATCGGCTCACTTTCCGGATGGTTGATGTTGTTGGGCAGCACCGCACGGCCGCGCGCGATTTCATCGCGCACGAACTCCGGCGTGATGATCTTCTGGATCGAAGCGCCGAACGCCTCGCCCGGATGCTGCTGCAACAGGCCGGCATCGCGGATCGCTTCCAGCCGCTGGTTCTCGCGGATCGCGACGAATTCCATTTCCGGGGTGATGATGCCGCGGCGCGCGTAATGCATCTGGGTGACGTTGGCACCTGCGCGCGCACGGCGCGGCAGGCTGCGCGCGGGGAAGCGCACCGCATCGAGCTTCGGGTCATGCTCGCGATCGCGACCGAACGAAGAACTCAGTCCTTCCAGCCGCTCGGTATCACCGCGTTCTTCCACCCAGCCGCGACGCAGTGCCGGCAAACCAGCGGACAGATCGATGCGCACCTCCGGGTCGGTGTACGGGCCCGACGTGTCGTAAACGGTCACCGGTGCATTCTCTTCTCCGCCGAACAAGGTCGGCGTGCGGGTCAGCGCGATCTCGCGCATCGGCACCTGCAGATCCGGGCGTGAACCGGGCACGTGGATCTTGCGCGAACCGGGAATGGGCCGGGTCACGGATTCGGAGAGTTGCTGGGCCTGTTGCTGCAGGGCGGAGAGCTGTGCGTTCATCGGGCATCGTCCAGGAAGGTCAGGGACGAAGCGGCGGCGCACTGCGGCCGCATCCGGACGGTCCTTGGGCGGAGTCCGGGCATGGCTGCACTGCAAAGCTTCCCTACGCCGGTATGAGCCGGATCAGGTTCCAAGGGACTGTCTCAACCGTGGCCACATGGCCGCGGTACCCCCGCTTCTTGCCGTGCATTAGAGCATAGAACGCACTGCAGCTCATGGCCGTTCATCCATGCATGGCGTGGCGCTGCTCCATCGGCATTAACAGAACCGTGACATCGCATTCAGTAACGTGCACGCGCATCGTGCCGCTGCGGCCGATGTTTCCTTTGCCGCCTTCGCGGCTCCTGCCCGGTTCGTGCTGCATGCCGCCGGCCCCCTCGCAGCAAGCTCTGCTCGCTCCCCTCAATCCCTTGATCGGAGAAGCTCCTTCATGGTGTTTCGCGTTTCCATCGCACTCGTTCTGCTGCTGGTGCTGCTGGCTGGCTTCGCGCCCGGCCCGTTCAATACCGTCGTTCAGTCGGTACTCGCCGATGTCATCCGCAGTGTCGGCTGGCTCTATCTTCTGGTCGTGTTCCTGGCGCTGACTTTCCTGATGTACCTGGCATTCGGTCGCTTCGGCAACCTGCGCATCGGCGGTGAAGATGCCGAGCCGGAGTTCTCGCGCGCCAGTTGGATGTCGATGCTGTTCGCCGCCGGCATGGGCATCGGCCTGGTGTTCTGGGGCGCCGCCGAGCCGATTTCCCACTTCACCAAGCCTCCGGAAGGCCTTGCACCGCAGAGCATGGACGCGGCGCGGGCTTCGATGCGCTATGCGTTCTTCCATTGGGGCCTGCATCCATGGGCAATCTACGCGCTGATCGGCCTGGCGATGGCCTGGTTCCAGTTCAACCGCAATGGCCGTGGACTGGTCAGTGACATGCTGCAACCGATCATCGGCCGCCACCATCGTGGCTGGATCGGACGCGTGGTCAACATCGCCGCGGTCGTGGCCACCGCGATTGGCGTTGCCACCACGCTGGGCTTTGGCACCATCCAGATCGCTGCCGGCATGGAACGCGTGTTCGGCCTGCACGCGGGTGTGCCACTGCAGCTGACCATCATCGCCATCGCGTTCGTGCTGTACATGGCGTCCACCGCCAGCGGTGTCGAGCGCGGCGTGAAGTGGCTGTCCAACTTCAATCTTGCGCTGGCCGCGCTTCTTGCGGCCACCGTACTGGTGCTGGGCCCGACCGGATTCATCTTCGATACGTTCACCACCACTCTGGGGTCGTACCTCAACCAGCTGGTGACGATGAGCCTGCGCATGTCGCCGTTCTCGGGCAGCACATGGGTAGCGGACTGGACCATCTTCTACTGGGCGTGGTGGATTTCCTGGGCGCCGTTCGTCGGCTCGTTCATCGCGCGCATCTCGCGTGGGCGCAGCGTCCGCGAGTTCGTCATCGGCGTCGTGCTGGCACCGACGGTGCTGGGCTTCTTCTGGTTCGCGGTGTTTGGTGGTACTGCACTGTGGGCGCAGATCTTCGGCCACGCCGACCTGGTGCAGGCGCTGGGCAACGGCTATGAGACGGTGCTGTTCACCCTGTTTGACAGCATGCCGCTGCCCTTGCTGCTTTCCTGCATCGCACTGGTGCTGCTGATGATCTTCTTCGTGACATCAGCCGATTCGGCGGTGCTGGTGCTGGCCAGCATGTCCACTGACGAGGCAGGCGATCCGCCGTTGAAGCGCAAGCTGGCCTGGGGCATCGCGGTGGCATTGATCGCAGCCGCATTGCTGCTGGCCGGTGGCCTGGATGCGCTGCAGGGCATGATCACGATCGCGGCGTTGCCATTCGCGCTGCTGATGGTGCTGGTGATGGTGTCGCTGTACCGGGTACTGGACCAGGAGTACACCCGCGAGCGGCGGCAGGCGCAGCGCCAGCGGCACATGATCGACGCGTGGATCGCGCGCGAGATGGCGGCGCAGGAAGAGACCCAGGCGGAGGCGGCGCGCGCGCACGATCAGGATTGAGGGAGTTTTGCAGCCTGCGGCTGCACCGCTTTTCTTTCAAGCAAGAGCAAGTTCAAAACCCAGAGCAGCTCTGGGCTTCTACTGGTTGGGCGGGTCGGTGTGGGTGGGCAGGACACGCCGTAAACCCGTCCATGGGGGCTCGATGGCGCCATCCATGGCGCCAACGGTCCTGCCCACCCACACCGCCCCACCCCCGACAGGTTACGTGTGACGGTTGGTCCATCCACGGCATGCGTGGATGAGGTGTATCGGAAAACAGGAAGGGGTCGGATCCGTTTTCCTCCGGAAAACGGATCCGACCCCAACCCGCAGCGCGCAGCTGTTGCTGTTGCCTTTGCTTTTGATCTTCTTTTTTCTTTTCCTGCGGTGACGGGCACGGAAACTGTCAGGGGCCGGGCGGGTGGGCTGGGCGGGGGTGTCCGCGGCATGGATGCCGCGGCCAAGCCTCCAGGGACGGATTCACGGCGTCCCCCGACCAGCCCACCCGCCCGGCCCAATCACATGATCCCGCTTCCACGAACCATCACCGCAGAGGGGGCTCAGCCCGGTGGCCGGAAAACCTCAGTACCCCGCCGCCTGCCCATCCTTGCGGCTCTCCGAAGCACCGTAGTAAACCCCGGTCTCGGGATCACGCATGATCGCCTGGTACCCGCCGTAGGGCCCGTCGGCGAACACGATGCGATGCCCCTTGCGCATCAACGCACGCACCGTCTCATACGGGAACCCGGTCTCCAGATTCACTTCGCCGCCATCGGTCATCGCCGTGGCCTGTCCGGTCGGTTCGGTCGAGCCTTCATGCTGGATGCGCGGTGCGTCACCGGCTTCCTGCAGGTTCATCCCGAAGTCCACCAGGTTCATCACGATCTGTGCGTGGCCCTGCGGCTGCATCGCGCCGCCCATCACGCCGAAGCTGGCATACGGCTTGCCACCCTTGGTGATGAACGCCGGGATGATCGTCTGGAACGGGCGCTTGCCCGGTGCGTAGCCATTGGGATGGTTCTTCTGCAGCACGAACATCTCGCCACGATCCTGCAGGATGAAGCCCAGCCCCGGCGGCGCCATGCCGCTGCCCATGCCGCGGTAGTTGGACTGGATCAGCGAGACCATCATGCCGTCGGCGTCGGCCACGGTCATGTAGATGGTGTCGCCTTCTTCCAGCTGCTTCGGCGTGCCCGGCTGCACTTCCTTCAGCGCCTTGTCCATCGAGATCAACGCGCGGCGCTGTGCGGCGTAGTCCTTGGAAATCAGCTTCTGCACGGGCGCCGGCTGGAACGCCATGTCGGCATAGAAGCGCGCGCGGTCGGCGAAGGCCAGCTTCTTCGCTTCAACGAACAGGTGCACATGCTCGGGTGAACCGAACGGGATTTTCGAGAAGTCGTAGCCTTCCAGCACATTGAGGATCTGCAGCGCGGCAATGCCCTGGCTGTTCGGCGGCAGCTCCCACACGTCGTAGCCACGGTAGTTGCTGCTGACCGGTTCGACCCATTCACCGTGGTGGTCGGCCATGTCCTGGTAGCTCAGGTAGCCACCGTTGGCCTTGAAGTAGTCGCCGATGGTGCGGGCGATGTCTCCCTTGTAGAAGGCATCGCGGCCACCGTCGGCGATTTTCTGCAGGGTGCTGGCCAGGTTCGGGTTCTTCCACATATCACCCTTGCGCGGGGCGTGGCCATTGATCGTGAACTGCTCCTTGAAGCCCGGATACTGCGACAGCTTGGGCACCGAGCGGTCCCAGTAGTAGGCGATCACTTCAGCCACTGGGTGACCGTCGCGGGCGTAGCCGATGGCCGGTGCCAGGTTGTCGGCCATCGGCTTGCGGCCGAAACGGTCGTGCAGGGCGAACCAGCCGTCGACCGCACCAGGCACCGACACCGGCAGCGGGCCCGTGGCGGGAATCTCCTTCAGGCCACGGCGCTGGAACTCGGCCAGGGTCAGCGACTTCGGCGAGCGGCCCGAGCCGTTGTAGCCGTAGAGCTTCTGCGTCTTCGGGTCCCAGACGATGGCAAACAGATCGCCGCCGATGCCGTTGCCGGTCGGCTCCATCAGGCCGAGTGCGGCGTTGGCGGCGATCGCCGCGTCCACCGCCGAGCCACCGCCCTTCATCACATCCAGCGCGATCTGGGTGGCCAGCGGCTGCGAAGTGGCGGCCATGGCATGCGGGGCGATCACCTCCGAGCGGGTGGCGAAGCTATGGCCGGTGATGCGATCGGCGGCGAAGGACAGCGCGGGCACGGCAGCCAGCACGGCGGCAGCGAGCAGGGAACGGGCAAGGCGTCGGGACACGGTCGGGTTCCGGTGGAAGGGTGATGCCCCGATCTTCGCCGCTGCGGCCTTCATGCGGTATCGGGCAGAGGTCATGGACCAGGCGGGTGATCCGCCGGGCATGGCCCGGCGAGCGAAGCGGCAGAGACGCCCCCATTCCCGCGCAAAAACCACAACGAAAAGAGTGAATTCGGGTTCACCGAAACACTTTCAGCGGCAACCATCCTTGTGCTGCAAGCGATTGCGCTGGATGCAGCGGCAACCGATGGAAATTCCATCGCAAGGGTTGACATCGCCGAAACGGCTGTGTTTCTCTCGATCACATGTTGCATCACAACACGCCACCGCGAACCCACATTGAAGCCGCCGACATCGGCGCCGCCTCGCTGCGTTCGATTCTTGTGCTCGTACTTATTACCCAACCAACAGGTGCGGGACGAGCCAGCGTGTAAGCAACAAACACACCGGAACTCATCAAAAACCCGCACCCGCCCCGGTGCGGGTTTTTTCATTTCAGGACCTGGTTTCAGACGCAACCACCATGAACAACGCCACCTTCAAAACCAGGACCAGCACCACCACGACGCCTCGTGGTGGCTGTGCCTGTGCGATGCGCGGCGCCTCCTCCACCGCTTTCCCCTGACCGGCCGGCACGTCACCTCGACGACCGGCCGTTCTTTTTTCTTCCCACCGCAAGGAACCTCCCCCATGAGCACCAACGACCTGCCCCAGACCAAGATCGCTGTCATCGGCTACGGCAGCCAGGGCCGCGCGCACGCGCTGAACCTGCGTGAATCCGGCTTCGATGTGGTGGTAGGCCTGCGTCCGGGCGGCCCCACCGAGGTCAAGGCGCAGGCCGACGGCTTCACCGTGAAAGCACCGGCCGATGCGGTGAAGGATGCCGACCTGGTCGCCGTGCTGACCCCGGACATGGTGCAGAAGAAGCTCTACGACGATGTGCTGGCACCGAACATGAAGCAGGGTGCGGTGCTGCTGTTCGCGCACGGACTGAATGTGCATTTCGACATGATCAAGCCGCGCGAGGACCTAGACGTGGTGCTGGTCGCGCCCAAGGGCCCCGGTGCACTGGTGCGCCGCGAGTACGAAATCGGTCGTGGCGTGCCGTGCATCTGGGCGGTCTACCAGGACAAGAGCGGCAAGGCCGCCGAGTATGCCCTGGCCTATGCCGGTGGCCTGGGCGGCGCCCGCGCCAACCTGATCCAGACCACCTTCAAGGAAGAGACCGAGACCGATCTGTTCGGCGAACAGGCGGTGCTGTGCGGCGGTGCCTCGGCGCTGGTGCAGGCCGGTTTCGAGACGCTGGTGGAAGCCGGTTACCAGCCGGAAATCGCCTATTACGAAGTGCTGCACGAACTGAAGCTGATCGTGGACCTGTTCTACGAAGGCGGCATCTCGCGCATGCTGGAGTTCATCTCCGAGACCGCGCAGTACGGCGACTACGTCAGCGGCCCGCGGGTGATCGACGCCGGCACCAAGGCGCGCATGAAGGAAGTGCTGAAGGACATCCAGGACGGCACCTTCACCAAGAACTGGGTGGCCGAGTACGAAGCGGGCCTGCCGAACTACAACAGGTTCAAGCAGGCCGACCTGGAGCACCCGATCGAGAAGGTAGGCAAGGAACTGCGCGCCAAGATGGTCTGGTTGCAAGGACAGGCCGCGTAACCGCGCGGCCCTCCCCCACCCGCTTTGCAAGGTTCCCCCATGAACTCTTCGACACATCGCAGCGCGCCGCCCAACGGCGCGCGCTGGCTGACCCAGGCGCTGGAGGCCGAAGGCGTCCGCACGCTGTTCGGCTATCCCGGTGGCACCATCATGCCGTTCTACGACGCGCTGGTGGATTCGTCGCTGAAGCACATCCTGGTACGCCATGAGCAGGGCGCGGCGCTGGCCGCCAACGGTTTTGCCCGCGCCAGCAACCAGGTGGGTGTCTGCGTGGCCACTTCCGGCCCGGGCGCCTCCAACCTGGTCACCGGCATCGCCGACGCGATGCTGGATTCGGTGCCGATGGTCTGCATCACCGGCCAGGTCGCCACCCCGTTGCTGGGCACCGATGCCTTCCAGGAGCTGGATGTGTTCGGCCTGACCCTGCCGATCGTCAAGCACAGCTGGCTGGTGCGCAGCGTCGACGACCTGCCGCGCGTGGTCGCCGATGCCTTCCGCATCGCCCGCGAGGGCCGTCCCGGCCCGGTGCTGATCGACCTGCCCAAGGACGTGCAGCTGGCCGATGCCAGTCATCTACCGGTGCACGTGCCGAGCAGCGTCGAACCGCCGCCGGCCCCCGCTGAAGCAGCCATCGCCGAAGCCATCGCCGCACTGGCGGCGGCCGAAAAGCCGGTGGTCTACGCCGGTGGTGGCATCGCGCTGGGCGATGCGGTGCAGGACCTGCGTGACTTCGTCGAGGCCAGCGCCATCCCCACCGTGATGACCCTGCGCGGACTGGGCGCGCTGCCGGCCAACCACCCGCACTCGCTGGGCATGCTGGGCATGCACGGCACCCGCGCGGCCAACATGGCGGTGCAGGAAAGTGACCTGCTGCTGGTGCTGGGTGCGCGCTTCGATGATCGTGCCACCGGCAAGCTGGCTGAGTTCGCACCGTTCGCCCGCGTCGTCCACATCGACGCCGACGCCTACGAGATCTCCAAGCTGCGCAGCGCCGATGTCGCCGTGCCCGGCAATGTCGGCCATGCCATCCGCGCCCTGCGTGCGGCCTTCCCCTCCCCCAAGGCCCATCAGGACGCGTGGCGCAAGCGATGCGCGCAGCACCGCGAACGTTTCGCCGCACGCTACGACGCGCCGGGCCAGCACATCTATGCGCCCGCCATGCTGAAGCGGTTGAGCGAACTGGCCCCGGCCGATGCGGTGATCGCCTGTGACGTTGGACAGCACCAGATGTGGGTGGCCCAGCATTGCCGCTTCAACCACCCGCGCAACCACCTGACCAGTGGCGCGCTGGGCACCATGGGCTTCGGCCTGCCAGCGGCGATGGGTGCTCAGTTCGCCTGTCCCGAGCGCACCGTGGTGCTGGTGTCCGGCGACGGCAGCTTCATGATGAACGTGCAGGAGCTGGCGACCATTGCCCGCTGCCGCCTGCCGGTGAAGATCGTGCTGCTGGACAACAGTTCGCTGGGCATGGTGCGGCAGTGGCAGGAACTGTTCTTCGCCGAGCGCTACAGCGAGATCGACCTGTCCGACAACCCGGACTTCGTGGCACTGGCCAAGGTATTTGGCATCGCCGCGACCCGCATCGATGCACGCGACGACGTCGAAGGTGGGCTGGCCGCGCTGCTGGCCGAACCGGGCCCGGCGCTGCTGCACGTGGCCATTGATGCACGCGCCAATGTGTGGCCGCTGGTGCCGCCGAACACTGCCAACAGCACGATGCTGGAAAGCAACCCCGCCCATGCCCGCCAGGAGATCCCCAATGCAATACCGGCTTGACCTGGTGCTGCACCCTGCCGAAGGCGCGCTGCTGCGCGTGATCGGCATGGCCGAGCGTCGCGGCTTCGCACCGTGCGCGATCAGCGGTGCGCCGGTGGCCGCCGATGATGGCCGCTGGCACCTGCAGCTGGTGGTGGATGGCCAGCGCCCGGCGGAAACGCTGTGCCGGCAGATGGAAAAGATCTACGACTGCGTGTCGGTGCAGATGACCGCACTGGAAGGAGTATCCGCATGAACACCCGTACCGTTTCCAACACGGTGCCGGTACGGAGGCGTCTTCTTCGCCGCCCGTGCCCGTGCGCGGTGGTCGCCTGCCCCCCGTTGGTGGTCCATGCCGGCCACTGACACCAGCCAGGAAAGCGATGTCGGCGACGTAAGCGTCGCCGACGTACTGGCAGCGCAGGCCCGCCTGCGCCGCTTCCTGCCGCCCACGCCGCTGCACCATGCCGAGCGCTTCGGCACCTGGCTGAAGCTGGAAAACCTGCAGCGCACCGGTTCCTACAAGGTACGCGGTGCATTGAACGCGCTGCTGGCCGGGCGCGAGCGCGGCGACACCCGGCCGGTGATCTGCGCCTCGGCCGGCAACCATGCCCAGGGCGTAGCCTGGGCCGCCTACCGCCTGGACGTGCCTGCCATCACCGTGATGCCGCACGGCGCACCGGCCACCAAGATCGCCGGCGTCGCCCACTGGGGCGCGACCGTGCGCCAGCATGGCAACAGCTATGACGAGGCCTACGCGTTCGCGGTTGAACTGGCGCAGCGCCACGGCTACCGCTTCCTGTCCGCGTTCGACGATGCCGATGTGATCGCCGGCCAGGGCACGGTCGGCATCGAGCTGGCCGCGCATGCGCCGGACGTGGTGATCGTGCCGATCGGTGGCGGCGGGCTGGCCTCCGGGGTCGCGCTGGCGCTGAAATCACAGGGCGTACGCATCGTCGGTGCACAGGTCGAGGGCGTCGATTCGATGGCCCGCGCGATCCGCGGCGATGTGCGCGAGATCGCCCCCGTTGCCTCGCTGGCCGACGGCGTGCGGGTGAAGATCCCCGGCTTCCTGACCCGCCGCCTGTGCACTTCGCTGCTGGACGACGTGGTGATCGTGCGCGAGGCCGAGCTGCGCGAAACCCTGGTCCGCCTGGCACTGGAAGAACACATCATCGCCGAGGGCGCCGGCGCACTGGCACTGGCGGCCGGTCGACGCGTTGCCGGCCGCCGCAAATGCGCGGTGGTCTCCGGCGGCAACATCGATGCCGGTGTCCTGGCCGGCCTGCTCACCGACATCCGCCCTCGCCCACCGCGCAAACCGCGGCGACGGCGCAGTGAATCCCCACGCTCGCCCAGCAAGGCCAGTGCCACCACTTCCCCCACCTCTTCCCCTTCCCCCCTGCAAGCCGTCACGCCCGCTGTCGAGGAGATTTCACTGTGACCACCATCGAACGAATTACCACCCCGCGCATCCGCATCTTCGACACCACCCTGCGTGACGGCGAGCAGTCCCCCGGCTGCAGCATGAGCCCGCCGCAGAAGCTGGTGATGGCGCGTGCGCTGGACGAACTGGGCGTGGACATCATCGAGACCGGCTTCCCGGCCAGCTCGCAGTCCGACCGCGATGCGATGGCGCTGATCGGCCGCGAGCTGCGCCGCCCGAGCCTGAGCCTGGCGGTGCTGTCGCGCTGCCTGCAGGCCGACATCGAAACCTCCGCACGTGCGCTGGAGGCCGCTGCCAACCCGCGCCTGCACGTGTTCCTGTCGACCAGCCCGCTGCACCGCGAGCACAAGCTGCGGATGACCCGCGAGCAGGTACTGGAGTCGGTACGCAAGCACGTATCGCTGGCACGCTCGTACATCGACGACGTCGAGTTCTCGGCCGAAGATGCCACCCGCACCGAGCTGGACTACCTGATCGAAGTGTCGCGCGCGGCGATCTCTGCCGGCGCCACCACCATCAACCTGCCTGATACCGTGGGCTTCACCACGCCGGAAGAGATCCGCGAGATGTTCCAGCAGGTGATTGCCGGCGTGGCCGATGTGCCGAACGCGGCCAACGTGATCTTCAGCGCGCACTGCCACAACGACCTGGGCCTGGCCGTAGCCAACTCGCTGGCCGCCATTGAAGGTGGCGCGCGCCAGGTCGAATGCACCGTCAACGGCATCGGCGAGCGCGCCGGCAACTGCTCGCTGGAAGAGATCGCGATGGTGCTGAAGGTGCGACAGGCGTTCTACGAGCAGGACAGTTCGATCAACACCCCGCGCATCGTCGGCACCTCGCAGCTGCTGCAGCGCCTGGTCGGCATGCCGGTACAGCGCAACAAGGCGATTGTCGGTGCCAATGCCTTCGCCCACGAATCGGGCATCCACCAGCACGGCATGCTGCGCCATCGCGGCACCTACGAAATCATGCGTCCGGAAGACGTGGGCTGGGAGGACTCGCAGATGGTGCTGGGCCGCCACAGTGGCCGCGCCGCCGTCGAAGCACGCCTGCGTGCACTGGGCTTCTGGCTGGAAGAGGACGAGCTGAAGCTGGTATTCGAGCAGTTCAAGGGCCTGTGCGAACAGCAGCGCGTTGTCACCGATGCCGACCTGCAGACGCTGATGCAGGGTGGCTCGAATGCGCAGGGCTATCGCCTGGCCTCGATGACCATCAGCGACGTCGGCAGCCGCGCCAACGCGCTGGTTGAGCTGTCCGACCCGGACGGCAACCGCGTGGCCGAGACCGCGCAGGGCGACGGTCCGGTCGATGCGCTGTTCGGCGCGCTGTCGGCTGCCACCGGCGTGCAGCTGATGCTGGACAGCTACCACGTGCACAGCGTCGGCATCGGCGCCGACGCGCGCGGCGAAGCCAATCTGAGCGTGCGTCACGAAGGCGTGGAGTACGACGGCACCGGCACCAGCAAGGACATCATCGAAGCCTCCGCGCTGGCCTGGCTGGATGTGGCCAACCGCCTGCTGCGCCAGCGCCAGGCAAACGCTGCCAGCACCACTGAAGCACCCGCCCCCGCTACTGCCTGAGGAACCTGAGATGAGCGCCTTCGACACCACGGCACTGCCCGCAGGGCAGCACTGGAACGCCCAGGACTATGCAATCGACGCCGGCTTCGTGCCGCTGCTCGGCGGCGCGGTATCGCGCCTGCTCGACCCGCGCGCCGGTGAACGCATCCTCGACCTGGGCTGTGGCGACGGCGTGCTCAGCACTGAGTTGGCGCTCAGCGGTGCGCGCATCCACGGTGTCGATGCTTCGCCGGAGCTGGTGATCGCCGCACGTGCACGCGGCGTCGATGCGCAGGTGATGGACGGCCACGCGCTGTCGTTCGACAGTGAGTTCGATGCGGTTTTCAGCAACGCGGCACTGCATTGGATGAGCAATCCCGACCGGGTGATGGAAGGCGTCCGCCGCGCACTGCGCCCGGGCGGCCGCTTCGTTGCCGAGTTCGGCGGCCATGGCAACGTGGCCACGATCATTGCCGCGGTGCAGGCCGCACGCGTGGCCCATGGCCACGGCGCCAGCGCATTCCAGTGGTACTTCCCTACTGCCGACGCCTACGCCGACCGCCTGCGCCAGCATGGCTTCCAGGTGCAGCTGATCGAATGCACGCCGCGCCCGACCGCGCTGCCCACCGGCGTGGCCGGCTGGCTGCGGGTGTTCGCCGCACCACTGCTGGACGACCTGACGACGGAGGCACGCGCCACCGTGCGCGAGGCCGCCACCGCATTGCTGGGCGAGCTGCCGCGCAACGCCGCCGGCCAGCCGCTGGCCGACTACGTGCGGCTGCGGGTACTTGCCCGCCGCCGCTGACATGATCCATTCGTTATCTTTTCCGATGTCCGCAACTTCGTACTCCTGCCAGGCAAACGCATGACTTCCGCACCCCGCACCCTGTACGACAAACTGTGGGACGCCCACGTGGTGGTTCCCGAAACCGACAGCGCGCCTGCCGTGCTGTATATCGACCTGCACCTGATCCATGAAGTGACCTCGCCGCAGGCGTTCACCGAGCTGCGCGAGCGCGGCCTGGCGCCGCGTCGACCGGATCGCACCAAGGCGACGATGGACCACTCCACCCCGACCCTGCCTGCCGGTGCCGACGGCAAGCTGCCCTATGCCAGTGCCGCCTCCGAAGCCCAGGTCGCCACGCTCGCACGCAACTGCGCCGAACATGGCATCGAACTGTTCGACATGGCCTCGGACAATCGCGGCATCGTCCACGTGATCGCCCCTGAGCAGGGTTTCACCCAGCCGGGCATGACCATCGTCTGTGGTGACAGCCACACCTCCACCCACGGTGCATTCGGTTCGCTGGCCTTCGGCATCGGCACCAGTGAAGTCGGCCACGTACTGGCCACCCAGTGCCTGCTGCAGCGCAAGGCGAAGACCCTGGCGATCAGCGTCGATGGCGCTCTGGCACCCGGCGTTGGTGCCAAGGACGTGGTCCTGCACATCATCGGCGTGATCGGCGTCAACGGCGGCACCGGCCACGTGATCGAATTCCGTGGCAGCACCATCGAAGCGATGGACATGGAACAGCGCATGACCCTGTGCAACATGTCGATCGAGGCGGGCGCGCGCGCCGGCATGGTCGCGCCGGACCAGGTGACGTTCGATTTCGTCGCCGCCACTCCGCGCGGCCCCAAGGGCGCCGACTTCGATGCCGCCGTCGCGCGCTGGCAGCAGCTGCGCAGCGATGAAGGCGCACGCTTCGACAGCGAAGTGCACATCGACGCCGCCGATATCCGCCCGACGCTGACCTGGGGCACCCATCCCGGCACCGCCATTGCGGTGGATACGCCGATTCCGGCGGCCAACGATGCGGCCGCACAGAAGGGCCTGGACTACATGCACTTCGAGGCCGGCAAGGCGCTGGCCGGCACGCCGGTGGACGTGGTGTTCGTCGGCTCGTGCACCAACGGCCGCCTGAGCGACATGCGTGAAGTGGCGCAGGTGCTGCGTGGTCGTCGCGTCGCTGAGCGCGTGCGCATGCTGGTGGTGCCGGGCTCGGAGATCGTCAAGCGCGAGGCCGAGGCCGAAGGCATCCACGAGATCGTGCGTGCCGCCGGTGCCGAATGGCGCGAACCGGGCTGCTCGATGTGCATCGCCATGAACGGTGATCTGGTCGCCCCCGGCCAACTGGCCGTGAGCACCAGCAACCGCAACTTCGAAGGCCGCCAGGGGCCCGGTTCACGCACGCTGCTGGCTTCGCCGATGAGTGCGGCGTGGGCCGCGGTGAACGGGCACGTTGCCGATACCCGCGAACTGTTCGCGCAGGAGGTGGCCTGATGGCCGGTTTCCGTACCCTGACCTCGTCCAGCGTGGTGCTGGCGCAGACCAACATCGACACCGACCAGATCATTCCGGCGCGGTTCCTGTCCACCACCGAGCGCGCCGGCCTCGGCCGCAACGCGTTCAATGACTGGCGCTGGCAGGCCGACGGTTCCCCGGTGGCCGACTTCGCCTTCAACCAGCCGCACAACGCCGGCCGCAGCATCCTGCTGGCGGGCCGCAACTTCGGCTGCGGTTCCTCGCGCGAGCATGCACCGTGGGCGCTGACCGACCTCGGCCTGCGTGCCATTGTCAGCAGCGAGATCGCCGACATTTTCCGTGGCAACTCGCTGAAGAACGGTCTGCTGCCGATCGTGCTGGACGAGGCCGACGTGCAGGCGCTGATGCAGCGCCCGGACGATGAACTGACCATCGACGTCGCCGCGCGCGAGCTGCGGACGCCTGACGGTCGCGTCTATTCCTTCCCGCTGGATGGCTTCTCGCAGACCTGCCTGCTGGAAGGCGTCGACCAGTTGGGGTATCTGTTGGGCCGTGTCCCTGAAATCGAACGTTACGAGAGTGAGCATGCACGCTGAGATCGTTGTACTCCCCGGTGATGGCATCGGCCCGGAAGTGGCCGCCGCTGCGGTTGCCGTCCTGAACGCCGTCGCCGAACGCTTCAACCACAGCTTCACCTTCAGCGAGCACGACATCGGTGGCATCGCCATCGATCGCCATGGCGAGCCGCTGCCGGCCGCCACCCTCACCGCCTGCCAGGCTGCCAACGCGGTGCTGCTGGGCGCGGTGGGTGGCCCGAAGTGGTCCGATCCGAATGCCAAGGTGCGCCCGGAACAAGGCCTGCTGGCGATCCGCAAGGCGCTGGGCCTGTACGCCAACCTGCGCCCGGTGCGCACTCATGAAGCCGCGCTGCACGCCTCGCCGATCAAGGCCGAGCTGCTGCAGGGCGTGGACTTCGTGGTGGTGCGCGAACTGACCGGAGGCATCTACTTCGGCGACAAGACCCGCGACGCCGACAGTGCCAGCGACCTGTGCCGCTACACCGTGGCCGAGATCGAGCGCGTGCTGCGCAGTGCGTTCCGCCTGGCGCAGCAGCGCCGCGGCAAGGTCACCTCGGTGGACAAAGCCAACGTGCTGGAAACCTCGCGCCTGTGGCGTGACGTGGCTGCACGCATCGGCCGCGAGGAGTTCCCGGACGTTGCCCTGGAGCACCAGCTGGTCGATTCGATGGCGATGCACCTGCTGGCAAAGCCGCGCGAGTACGACGTGATCGTGACCGAGAACATGTTCGGCGACATCCTCACCGACGAAGCCTCGATGCTGGCCGGCTCGCTGGGCCTGCTGCCGTCGGCCTCGCTGGGCGAGCCCGGTGCGGTCGGCATCTACGAACCGATCCACGGTTCGGCCCCGGACATCGCCGGCAAGGGCATCGCCAACCCATACGCGACGATCTTCAGCGCCGCGATGCTGCTGCGCCATTCGCTGGGGCTGGAAGCGGAAGCCGCTGCGGTGGAAGCGGCCGTGCATGCAGTGCTGGACGATGGCGTGTTCACCGCCGATCTGGCCGCGAAGGGCCAGGCGGTGAGTACCGCCGCAGCCACGGATGCGGTGCTGGCCAGGCTGGCCTGACCTATCCGGCAACACTTGTAGAGTCGAGCCATGCTCGACTGCTGTTGCGTGAGTCAAGCATGGCTCGACTCTACAGGTGGGCCGCAGCCACGCCCTGCGTGGCTGCTTTACTTTGTGGTGTACCCGCCATTGACCAGGATGGTCTGGCCAGTCATCCACCAGCCGTCGGTGACCAGGAAGCGGATCCACGGCACGATGTCGGCGATGTCGGTCAGGCCGGTGCGGGTGAATGCCGACAGCGCCGCCGCGGTCTTGTGGTACGCCTGCGCGTCGGCACTCTCGGCCGGATAAAAGAACGGCGTGTCCATCGGACCGGGGCCGATCGCCGTCACCGAGATACCGCGCTCACCGAATTCCTTCGACGCCGCACGGGTGAAATGCTCCACTGGCGCCTTGGTGCCGGCATAACTGGAATAGAACGGCGTGAACGCGCCCAGCAACGAGGTGACCAGGGTGCAGATGCGACCGCCGTCATTGACGTTTCGACCGGCTTCCTTGAGGAAGAAGAACGCGGACTTCGCATTGACCGCGCTCATCTCGTCGTACTCGGCTTCGCTGATCTCCAGCATCGGCTTCTTCAGCACTTTGCCGACGGTATTGATGGCGATGTCCGGCCGGCCGACTGCAGCCACGGCATCGGCGAACAAGCGCTCCATCGCTGCGGCCGAAGTCAGGTCGCCCTGCAGCGCCACCGCCTTGCTGCCAGCGGCCTGCACGGCGGCGACCGTTGCTTCCGCATCAGCCTGGGTGGCGGCACTGTTGTAGTGGATGACGATGGCCTTGGCGCCCTGGCTGGCAAAGTCGCGGGCCAGCAGCCCGCCCAGGTTCTTGGCACCGCCAGCGATCAGCACGGTCTTGCCCTTGAGGGAATGGTCAGTCATGGCTTGGTCTCGGGGAGGGGCTGCCCGGGATGGCAACCTGCCCTGATGACGATATCGTGCAGAAAATCCGGATAAAGCCCGCTACATTGACTTAACTTTCCAGAGTCAGCGAACAATGGACCGCATCGACCGCTTCCGTATCTTCACCCGGGTGGTGGAGAGCGCCAGCTTCACCCGCGCCGCCGACCAGCTCGGCCTGCCCCGCTCCACGGTATCGGCGGCCATCGCCGAACTGGAGCAGCGGCTCGGCACCCGCCTGCTGCAGCGATCGACCCGTCGGGTGTCCACCACCCATGATGGGGACGTGTTCCATGCCCGCTGCCTGCGCCTGATCGCCGAGGTTGAAGACGCCGAATCGCTGTTCCGCCAGGATGACGCGCAACCGATTGGCCTGCTGAAGATCGACGTACCCAGCCGCATCGGCCGACGCATCATCGCCCCTGCCCTGCCGGATTTCTTTGCGCGCTACCCGCAGGTGGAACTGGACCTGGGCATGACCGATCGCGCGGTGAACCTGATCGAAGACGGCTGCGATGCCGTGCTGCGGGTTGGCCACCTGGGTGACTCCAGCCTGGTGGCACGCACGCTGGGCCAGCTCGACTTCGTCAACGTTGCTGCGCCCAGTTACCTGCGTGAGCACGGAGTGCCGCAGCATCCCGCGGATCTGCCGCAGCACCGCGCGGTGAACTATGCCTCACCAACAACGGCGCGGGTGGAACCGTGGGAATGGCAGGACGGCAGCCAGCTGCGCACGCAGCCGATGCCCGGCTGGGTACGGGTGAACAGCGCCGAGGCGTCGATTGCCTGTTGCGTGGCGGGGCTGGGGCTGCTGCAGATCCCGCGTTACGACGTGCAGGCGGAACTGCACGCCGGCGCACTGGTGGAAGTGATGCCGCAGTACGTGGCGCAACCGTTGCCGGTGACGTTGCTGCAACCGCATCGGCAGCATCGTGCGCAACGCGTGCAGGTGTTCATCGAATGGCTGCTGCCATTGCTGCGCACCGACCTGCAGCTGCAGTAGATCCACGCCATGCGTGGATGCTTCTGTAGAGTCGAGCCGTGCTCGACTCATCCCATCATCGCGCGAAGAGCAGCCGAGCATGGCTCGGCTCTACAGAAGGCAGGTCCCGCGAGCAGATCAATCCACGCCATGCGTGGATGTGCACATCGTGGATGGGGTCAGAGCCCTTTCCCAGCTGGAAAGGGATCCGACCCCGGCCGAAGAACCCGGGGCATCACGCCCCGGATTCGTCCGGCTTGACCCGGAACCATGCCGCGTACAACGCCGGCAGGAACACCAGGGTCAGCACGGTGCCCACGATCAGGCCACCCATGATCGAGATCGCCATCGAGCCATAGAACGCACTGCGCGACAGCGGGATCATCGCCAGCACCGCCGCCAGCGCAGTCAGCACGATCGGGCGGAAACGGCGCACCGTGGCATCGATGATCGAATGCCAGCGGTCATGCCCGGCATCGATATCCTGCTGGATCTGGTCGATCAGGATCACCGAGTTGCGCATGATCATGCCCGCCAGCGCGATCGTGCCCAGCAGCGCCACGAAGCCGAACGGCGCGCGGAACAGCAGCAGGAACAACGTAGCGCCAATGATGCCCAGCGGCGCGGTCACCAGCACCATCGCCGCACGCGAGAAACTACGCAGCTGCAGCATCAGCAGCGTGGCCACCACGATCAGGAACAACGGCATGCCGGCCTTGATCGAGTTCTGCCCACGGGCCGAATCCTCCACCGAGCCGCCGGTTTCCAGCAGGTAGCCACTAGGCAGTTCGGCACGGATGCCGTCCAGCGTCGGTACGATCTGCTGCACCACGTCCAGCGCCTGCATGCCGTCGCTGATGTCGGCACGCACGGTCACCGTCGGCAGGCGGTTGCGGTGCCAGATGATGCCGTCCTCGAAGGCGTATTCCAGCCGCGCGACCTGCGACAGCGTCACTGCCGTGCCACTGCTGGTGGGCATTGCCAGGCTGCCGATCAGGTCCAGCTGCGCGCGCTCGTTGTCCGGCCCACGCAGCAGCATCTCGATCTGGCGGTTGCCTTCGCGATAGGTGCTCACGCTCATGCCAGACAACGAACTGCTGAGGAACTGGCTGACCTGCGCGCTGCTGACGCCCAGCGCGCGTGCACGGTCCTGGTCGATCACCAGCCGCACCACTTTGCTCGGCTCGCTCCAGTCCAGATTGACGTTCATCACGTGCGGGTTCTCCCGCACCTTGGCCTCGACCTGGCGCGCGATCGCCTGCACCTGTGCGATGTGCTCGCCGGATACGCGCATCTGTACCGGGTAGCCGACCGGCGGGCCGTTCTCAAGCCGGGTCACGCGCATCTGCACGTCCGGGAACTGCTTGATCACGTCCTTCAGCATCCAGTCGCGGGTCGCCTCGCGGGCCTTGGCATCTTCGGTGAGCACCACGAACTGGGCGAAGTTGGTCGCCGGCAGCTGCTGGTCCAGCGGCAGGTAGAAGCGCGGCGAACCGGTGCCGACGTAGGCCACGTAGTTGCTGATGCCCTCGCGCTGCTTCAGGAGCGTTTCCAGCTTGCTGGCCTGCGCCTGGGTGGCGGCCAGCGATGCGCCTTCGGCCAGTTCGATGTCCACCATCAGCTCAGGGCGGGTGGAATCGGGGAAGAACTGCTGCGGCACGAAGCGGAACAGCATCAGCGAGCCGATGAACAGCGCGATGGTCGCACCGATCACCCACCAGCGATGGCGCAGGCAGGTATCCAGGAAACCCCGGAAGCGGGTGTAGAACGGCCGCTGGTACGGATCATGGTCATGCGCATGCTCCTTCGGCGCGATCCAGCGCAAGAGCGTCGGGTGGCGGTCAGCCCACTGCAGGCGCTTGGCACGCCAGCGACCGGCCAGGCTGTCGGGCTTGGGCAGCTGCGGATTGAACAGGTCCGGCAGCATCTTGTCGCCGAGGTACGGGATGAACAGCACCGCAGCGATCCAGGACACCACCAGGGCGATGGTCACCACCTGGAACAGCGAACGGGTGTACTCACCGGTGCTCGAGGCTGCCGTTGCGATGGGCAGGAAGCCGGCCGCGGTGATCAGCGTGCCGGTCAGCATCGGGAACGCGGTCGATTCCCAGGCAAAACTGGCTGCACGCAGGCGGTCGTAGCCCTGCTCCATCTTGGTGGCCATCATTTCCACCGCGATGATCGCATCGTCCACCAGCAGGCCCAGCGCCAGCACCAGCGCGCCCAGCGAGATCTTGTGCAGGCCGATGTCGAAGTAGTGCATGACGAAGAAGGTCATCGCCAGCACCAGTGGAATGGTCACGCCCACCACCAGACCGGTGCGCAGGCCCAGCGAGAAGAAGCTGACCAGCAGCACGATCACCACTGCTTCGGTCAGCACCTGCACGAACTCACCCACCGACTCTTCCACTGCGTGTGGCTGGTCGGACACCTTGCGCAGCTGCATGCCGGCCGGCAGGGTCTTCTGCAGGCGCTCGAACTCGGCATCCAGGGTGGCACCGAGTTTCAGGATGTCGCCGCCCTCCTTCATCGCCACCGCCAGGCCGATCGCATCCTGGCCCATGAAGCGCATCTTCGGCGAGGCAGGATCGGCAAAGCCACGCTTCACCTCGGCGATGTCGCCCAGGTGCAAGGTCCGTTCGCCCGCCTGGATCGGGAATTTGCGGATGTCTTCAATCGAATCGAACTGGCCGGTCACGCGCAGCTGCACGCGGTCGGTCGGGGTCTCGAAGAAGCTGGTGGCGGTCACCGCGTTCTGGTCGGCCAACGCCTGCTGCACCTGCTGCAGCGACACGCCCAGCGTGGCCAGCTTGGTGTTGGACAGTTCGATCCAGACCTTCTCGTCCTGCAGGCCGACCAGGTCGATCTTGCCGACGTCAGGCACGCGCTGCAGTTCCAGCTGGATACGGTCGGCGTAATCGCGCATCACCGCGTAATCGAAGCCTTCGCCGGTCAGCGCATAGATGTTGCCGAAGGTATCGCCGAACTCATCGTTGTAGAACGGCCCGACGATCTCGCGCGGCAGCGTCGCCTTGATGTCACCCACGCGCTTGCGCACCTGGTACCAGAGGTCGGGAATCTGCTTGGAACGCAGGCTGTCGCGGGCCATGAAGATCACCTGCGACTCGCCCGGGCGCGAGTACGAGCGGATGAACTCGTACTCGCCGGTGTTCATCAGCGCCTTCTCGATCGGCTCGGTCACCTGCCGCGAGACCTGCTCGGCGGTGGCGCCAGGCCACATCGTGCGTACCACCATCGCCTTGAAGGTGAAGGGTGGATCTTCAGACTGGCCCAGGTGCTTGTAGGACCAGGCGCCGATGACGGCGAAGGCCAGCATCGCAAACAGCACCAGCGGGCGATTGCCCAGCGCCCATTCGGAGAGGTTGAAGCGGCGCACGGATCAGTGCCCCTTGCCTGCGGCCGGCGCAGCGGCCGGCGTGGCCGCCGGTGCCAGCACCGGACGATTCTGGCGGTCGACCGGCGTCACCACCTGGCCTTCGCGCAGCAGATGGCCACCGGCAGCCACCACCCAGTCACCCGCGGCCACGCCGGACAGCACCGGCACCGCCTGCGCACCATAGGCACCGACCGTCACCGGGGTGGCCTTCAACGCACCATTGGACGGATTGACCACCCACACGCTGGCCTTGCCATCACTGCCGCGCAGCACCGAGCCGAGCGGCAGCTGCAGGGTACCATTGCGGCCAGCGGCGGCGAACACCCGCGCGCTCTGGCCCAGTTCCACTTCGCTCAAGGCTTCCGGCGCCAGGCTGACCCGCGTGGCATAGGTGCGTGCCTGCGCATCGGCGGCCGGCGCGATCTCGCGCAGGGTGCCCGGCAGCAGCTGGCCCGGGCGGTTCCACAGTTCCACCTGCACCGGCTGCCCGACCTTGTAATCACGGATGTTGCTTTCCGGCAGCGCGATCAGCACTTCGCGGCCACCATCTGCGGCCAGGGTGAACACCGTCTGCCCGGCACTGACCACCTGCCCGGCTTCGGCCTGGCGGCTGGCGATCACGCCGTCGGCCGGCGCGCGCAGCTGCGCGTACTCGGCCTGGTTGCGGGCCACCGCCAGGTTGGCGCGGGCGGCATTGGCCTGGCCCTGCGCGGCCTTGAACGCAGCGGTCTGCTGGTCCAGCGCCGAGCGGCTGACCAGCTGGTCCTCGGCCAGCTTGGCGTAGCGCTTCTGGTCATCGCGGGCGCGCACCAGGTCGGCTTCTGCCGCCGCCAGCTGCGCCTGCGAGGCGGCTGCCTGCGAGGCGTAGTCGGCCACGTCCAGCTCGGCCAGCAGCTGGCCCTTCTTCACGCGTTGCCCAGCGTCGACATGACGCTTGATCAGGTTGCCGCCGACCCGGAACGACAGCGGGCTCTCCTGGCGGGCGCGTACCTCGCCGGGGTAGGCCGCCGGCGCCTGTCCGTCCTGCGTGGTGGGATGCACCACCAGCACCGGAATGGCCGCCACCGGCTCGGCGGCCTGCCTGCCACAAGCCGCCACTACCACCGCCAGCACGCCAACACCCAACCAACGCATGTTCTTCATGAGGTACAAGACCTGAAAAGGGGATCCGGGGGAACGCGCCGGCAACATACTGTTGCGACACGGACATTAGTGAACCAGTCGGTATAGTATAAATATCGAACCGCTTGGTCTAGTATTGTCGTGATGAGTTCTCCCACTTCCCGCAAGCCGTCGGCCAAGCCCGCTGCCAAGGCCGCCGGGCCCGGGCGCCCCAAGGACCTCGGCAAGCGCGCGGCGATCCTTGAAGCAGCCAAGGCACTGTTCATCGAACAGGGCTATACCGGCGTGAGCATGGACACCATCGCCGCTCAGGCCGGCGTCTCGAAGCTGACCGTGTACAGCCACTTCGGCGACAAGGAGACCCTGTTCTCCGAGGCCGTGCAGTCAAAATGCATTGAAATGCTGCCTGACGCGCTGTTCGTGGCCGACGCGGACGGACCGTTGCGCGACCAGCTGATCGGCATCGGCCTGGCCTTCTTCGAGTTGATCACCTCCGACGCGGCGATCTCCATCCAGCGCATGATGATGGCGCCGGAAACCGATGAGCGCCTGCGCGAGCTGTTCTGGCAGGCCGGCCCGGAGCGCACCTGCGAGGCCCTGGCCGACTTCCTGCGCGCGCGCGGCGCGCGCGGCGAACTGGACATCCCCGACTATTACCTGGCTGGCCAGCAGTTCCTGACCCTGGTCAAGGGCGAAGTGCACATGCATATGATGTGCGGCATGCCACTGTCACCGGTGGAATGCGACCCTCTCACCCACGTGACCGCCAGCATCGACTTCTTCCTGCGCGCCTACGCGCCAAGAGGGGCCGGGACGGCCGGATAACCAAAACTGAACGAACCGGAGGTCGCGATGACTTCCGGCACTGCGACCCCGGCCACCCGGCAGCTGATGCTCTGGGCGCGCCGCCGGCCTCCGGCACCGGTAAAATGGCCGGCCCACTGCGCTGGATTTGAACCTCATGACGATTGATTACGCCCACGCCCGCGAACTGATGGTGGAACAGCAGATCCGTCCCTGGGACGTGCTGGACATCAAGGTGCTCGACGTCCTGGCCCGCCTGCCGCGCGAGGCCTTCGTCGCCGACGCGCACCGGGCGCTGGCCTACGCCGATGTTGAACTGCCGATCGGCCATGGCCAGAAGATGATGAAGCCGGTCATCGAGGGCCGTACCCTGCAGGCACTGGACCTGCAGCCGGGTGACGAAGTGCTGGAAATCGGCACCGGCAGCGGCTTCCTGTCGGCCTGCATCGGCGCGCTGGCGCGCGACGTGCTGAGCCTGGAGATCGACCCGGAGCTGGCTGCCGCCGCACGTGCGCGCCTGGATGCTTCCGGCCTGGGCACCAACGTCCGCGTGGAAGTGGCCGACGCCCTGGCCTGGCAGACCGAACGCCGCTTTGACGTGATCTGTGTCACTGGTGCCGTCGACGTGGTGCCGTCACAGTTCGCATCGTGGCTGCGTCCGGGTGGTCGCCTGTTCGTGATCCATGGCCGTTCGCCGGCAATGGAGGCCCTGCTGGTCAAGGCCGACGGCAGCAGCGAGTCCCTGTTCGAGACCGATATCGATTACCTGCGTGGTGCCGCCCCGGCACCCCAGTTCCACCTCTGAGTCCAAGGAAGCCGCAATGATCCGCCGATCCCTCGCTGTTGCGCTGGCCACTGCCCTGCTGCCGTTGTCCGCCCATGCCGCCGACCTGCTGCAGGTCTATGAAATGGCGCGCAACGGCGATCCGCAGCTGTCCGCCGCCGAATCGACCCGGCTGGTCGACAAGGAAGGCGCCGTGCAGGCACGTGCCGCCCTGCTGCCGCAGCTCACCGGCCAGGCCACGCTTAACCGTTCGCGTTCGGAGGCCAATGCCGATGCCAACTCCGGCACGGTCTCCAGCAGGCGCCGCAATTACACGGTCGAGGGCAGCCAGACGCTGTTCAACTGGACCCAGATCAACAACCTGCGTTCGCAGCGCGAACTGAGCAAGGCGGCGGATTTCACCCTGGATTCGGCCAACGACAGCCTGATCGTGCGCACCTCGGCGGCCTACTTCAACGTGCTGGTGGCGATCGAATCGCTGAACGCCGCGCAGACCAATGAAGCGGCCGCGAAGAAGCAGTTCGACTTCGCCGACAAGCGCCTGGAAGTGGGCCTGGCGCCGATCACCGACGTGCACGAAGCACGTGCCCAGTACGACCAGGCACGTGCCAACAGCATCGTTGCGCAGAACACCCTGGCCGATAACTACCAGGCGCTGACCGAACTGACCGGCCAGCCGGTGGTCAACCTGCGCGGCCTGCCGGCGGACTTCCGCCCGGAAGTGCCGGCCAACCGCGGCAACATCGATGAGCTGGTGCACCAGGCCACCACCGGGAATCCGGCACTGAAGGCACAGGAACTGAAGGTCAGCGCTGCCGAGGCCGGCGTGCAGGCCGCACGTGGTGGCCACTACCCGACCCTGTCGCTGGGCGGCAGCTGGGGCAAGAGCGCGACCTGGGGTGACAGCACCGGTGCAGGCTCGTTGTCGCCGGATGCACGCACCAACAGCATCGGGCTGACCCTGAGCGTGCCGATCTTCGCCGGTGGTGCCACCCAGTCCGGCGTGCGCCAGGCGCTGGCCCAGCGCGACATCGCCCAGGACGGCTACGAGCAGCAGAAGCGCGCCCTGGACCGCAACACCCGCAATGCCTACCAGACCCTGGTGCAGGGCATCAGCGAAGTGGAAGCCCGCCGCCTGGCGGTGGTCTCGGCGCAGAGCGCGTACGACGCGTCGCAGGTCGGCCTGGAAGTCGGTACCCGTACCGTGCTGGACGTGATCCAGAACCAGCGCATCCTGTTCTCGGCGCAGCTGGATTATGCACAGGCCCGCTACACCTTCCTGCAGAACCGCCTGCTGCTGAGCCAGTCGCTGGGCGCGCTGGACGTGGCCGAGCTGCAGGACGTCAACCGCCTGCTGACCCAGGACGCAGGCAACCCGGCAACGACCACAAACTGAGTCGTCGTCCTGCCGGCAACGAAGAAGCCACCCACGAGGGTGGCTTTTTTGTGGACGCCGCATGCGCACGCAATCACGCATGACGCAGAACTACCGCGCATCAGCCGGGCCATGCGCGCAGCTGCAGCACCGCCGACAGCAGGCACAGTGCCGCCGCCAAGGGCGCCAGCACCGGCATCGTCAACGACCATCGTGAGCCGTGCGACACCTCCACGCATTCCCGCGTGCGCAGTGCCCCAAGGCACAGCGCTGCCGTCACCAGCAGGGCGGCCGGGCCAGGCAGCACCGGCAGCCACCCCATCGGCACGCATAGCGCCAACAAGGCCGAGAGCAGAACAACGACCACGGTCGCCAGCGTTTTCCTGGGCCCATGCTTCTCTTTGCATGCCACGGACCACATCCCCATTGCCAGATGTGCGGCCAGCAACACCAGCACCAGTAGCAGCGCCGCCAATCCGGCCATGCCGGCCAAAGGCAGCAGCGGCAGCAGCCACTGCAGTTCGGGATGGCCTTGCAGTGCCACCGACAACGGACGCGGGCTGGCCAGCGCCGGGAATGCGACCAGCCCCGCCTGCAGCGCAGCCAGCAGGATCAACAGCAGCATGGCCAGCAACACCATCGCTGCCAGCACCCTGAATTGCTGCGATACCGTTCGCAGGCGCAGGCCGGGAAAGCCCAGCGCCAGCCCTGCGCTGGCAAACACGCCCAGCAACGACACGCTCGCGGCAAGTACGCCGCCCAGCCCGAAGTGATAGGGCGCGGTTGCCTCTGGCAACCACGGAATCCAATGGGCGTAGTGCACATGCCGCGCCGCCAGCGCCAGCAACAGCACGCCGATACCGATCTTCACCGTCAGCAGTGCGCAGACCAGCAGTGCGGCACGCCGCGGCGGCAACACCGCGAACATTCCCAACAGCAGCAGGCCTGCTGCCGCCAGCAACGGGCCCGGCAGCCAGCTGTCCGCGCTGATGCCGCGGCTGGCCAGCACCGCATGTAGATGCAGGGCAGCGGACTGCGCGACGCCTGCTGCCGTCGCCACCAGTTCCAGCAGCAGTACGGCGCCCAGCAAGCCGGCGAGGCCCCTGCCCCAGCTTGCAACCAGCAGCCCGTGCAGGCCATCCACGCCTGGCCATTGCTGGCGCACGACCTGCACGCAGCACAGCACCAGTCCGGCAGCCAACGCGGCCAGCAGCAGACTGAGCACGATGGCTGGACCGGCCTGGACAGCGGTGTACTGGCCGACCCGCGCCACCACATTTCCTCCCAGCAGCAGCGTCAGCGCAACCACCGCCAGATGTTCCTTCCCGGGATGCAGTCCGCCGACGCCATCCCTGCTGCTGTCGCCATCCATCGCAAGTCCTCTTGATATGCGCCCACATGCGGGCGACCGCAGGCTGGCAGCCCACGCCAAGAGGCGGTATCAGATTCCGTGCGATCTATGCCGCGATGTGATCGCAGGCACGCTGCCTTCTACGCAAACGGTCCGGCGACGACAGGAATCTGGCCGCTAAGCAGAATTGATGCAGTCGTTCGCGACAGCGAGACCGCGGGCGTAGGCACAACCCTAGCGACGAGGCGGCGGCAGGTGCGGCGCAACCAGCGCCAGCGTGCGCTGCAATGCGCCGCGACCGTTGCTGACCAACGTGCACCCTGCACGCGCCATGTCTTCGCGCGCCTGCGCGCTGTCGAGCAGATGCAGCAGCAGATCACCGACCGCCTGCACGTCCTCGCCGATCAGCAACGCACCGGCCTCGCGCATGCGTCGCGAGATCTCGGCGAAGTTGTGCAGGTGCGGACCGGTTACCGCTGCGGTGCCCATCGCCGCTGGTTCCAGCAGATTGTGGCCGCCGATCGGCTGCAGGCTGCCGCCGACGAACGCGACCTGTGCGCAGGCATAGAACGGCATCAGCTCGCCCAGGGTGTCGATGACGAACACATCGGTATCGGCATCGGGCCACTGCTTCGCGCGACGGGTCGCCACGTTCCAGCCCTGTTCGCGCGCCAGCGCCTCCACCTTCGGGAAGCGCTCGGGATGCCGTGGCGCCCACAGCAGCAACAGGCCGGGGTGCTGCTGGCGCAGGCGTCGGTGCAGGTCGATCACCGCCTGTTCTTCGCCGTCATGGGTGCTGGCCGCGATCCACACCGGGCGCCCGGCCGCAACCCGCGCATGGAACTGTTCGACAAAGCCCTGTACGTCCGGCGTGGCGATATCGAACTTCAGATTGCCCAGCGCCTGCACCTGTTCCGGCACGGCACCCAGCTGCACGAAGCGCTCGGCATCGTCCTGCGACTGTGCGGCAACGCAGGTGACGGTGCGCAGCGCGCGGCGGATCAGTGCGGCCAGCAAGCGGTAGCCTCGCAACGAGCGCGCGGACAGGCGGGCGTTGAGGATATAGACCGGGATGCGGCGGTCGCGGCAGCCGAACAGCATGTTCGGCCACAGCTCGGTTTCCAGGATCAGTGCCAGGCTGGGCTGGAAATGGCCGAGGAAGCGGTTTACGCTGCCCGGTACGTCGTACGGCAGGTAGACGTGGTCCAGCGCGTCTCCCCACAGCGCGCGCACGCGCTCCGAACCGGTCGGGGTGATGGTGGTGATGACCCAGCGGATGTCCGGACGCTGCTGGCGCAGGGCATTCACCAGCGGCGCGGCGGCATTGACCTCGCCCACCGAGACCGCGTGCAGCCAGACCCGCGGCTGGCCGGTCGGCTGCGGATACGAGGCATAACGCTCGTCCCAGCGCCGGAAGTATTCACGGACCCGGAAACCGCGCCAGACCAGGTGGTACACGGTGATCGGCAGCAGGATGTAGAGCACGGCCGAGTACAGGCCGCGCAGGATCCATTCGACAGGGTCTTTACGCATGCGGCAAGGATACGGGAGCCCCCCGGGAAAGACACGCAGCCGGGTTGGTAGAATGGCGCCATGTCCGATGCCACCACCGCCGTCCGCCCGTCGCTGCGCGATCCCCGCAACTGGCCGATGTTCGCCGCCATGCTCGGCGCCTTCGCCATCGCCCGCCTGCCGTGGATGCTGCAGCGTGCGCTGGGCCGTGGCGTCGGCTGGATCAGCTGGCGCCTGCTCGGCAGCCGCCGCCGCGCCGCCGAAGTCAACCTCAAACTGTGCTTCCCGGAAAAGGACGAGGCCTGGCGACAGCGCCTGGTCCGCGACAGCTTCGACGCACTGGGCGTGGGCGTACTCGAGTGCATCCGCGCCTGGTGGGGCAGCATCGACCGCATCCGCCCGCAGGTGCAGATCGAGGGTCTGGAACATCTGCGGCAGATGCAGGCCGAGGGCCGTGGCGTGCTGCTGGTCTCCGGCCACTTCATGACGCTGGAGATGTGCGGCCGCCTGCTGTGCGACTACGTTGACCTGTCGGGCATGTACCGCAAGCACAAGAATCCGGTATACGAGTGGGCGGTGAAGTTCGGTCGCCTGCGCTATGCCAAGGCGATGTACGCCAACGAGGACATCCGCGCCACGGTGCGCCACCTGAAGAAGGGCGGCTTCCTCTGGTACGCGCCGGACCAGGACATGCGCGGCAAGGACACCGTGTTCGTGCCGTTCTTCGGCCATACCGCATCCACCATTACCGCCACCCACCAGCTGGCACGGATGACCGGCTGTGCGGTGATCCCGTATTTCCACCGCCGCGAAGGCGGGAAGTACTTCCTGAAGATCGGCGCGCCGCTGGAGAATTTTCCCAGCGAGGACGTGGAAGCCGATACCACGCGGGTCAACCAGGCCATCGAAGCGATGGTGCGCGAAGCCCCCGACCAGTACCTGTGGATCCACCGCCGCTTCAAGCGCCAGCCCGGCGGGCGGAGCGATTTCTACAAATAACCGGATGCGGTGGAAGGGCCGGCGTGCTCATGGTAGTCGCCAACCTTGGTTGGCGCCGATGAACCAAGGCCGGTCCCGAAGAGCCAACCAAGGTTGGCAACTACTGCATCGGCGGAGATTCATCCGATTCGCGGGCCAGCAGGCTGCCGGCGAACAATGCGGCCAACAACACGGTCAGGCCACCCCAGAACGCGGAATAGAACGCAAGGTGGGTGTTGAGCGGAAACACCGTGACCGCCAGCGCCAGCATTGCCGGGCGCGCTCGCTCGCGGGCGGCGGTGGGCGCGAAGCGCCACGCACGCCAGGCCTGGGCGACCGCGGCCAACCACAGCAGCAGGCCCAGCACGCCGGTTTCAGCAAGGATTTCCAGTACGATCTGGTGGGCATGCAAGGCCGGAGCATTGCCCCACACCGCAGGGCCCTCCTCAGCCACGCAGTCCGCATAGGCGTCGCGGAAGCCACGCGCGCCGACTCCGTTGATCGGATGCGCCTCGATCATGCAGGCGGCGGCTTCCCAGATCCTTGCACGCCCGGACAGCGCTTCGTCGACGCCACGCTCGCCTCCATCCCAGGCCATCGCGGTACGCGCGAAGCGTTCGCGAAGCTGTGGCACGCTGGCGGTCAGCGCGCCCGCTCCGAGAACCGCGAGCAGCGCGAGCAAAGCCAACCGCTTCCAGCCGAACTGGCGCACGCCGCTGTAGGCCAGCACCAGCGCGAAAGTGATCCATGACGCGCGCGAGCCGGCCAGCAGCAGCACGCTGCCCAGCGCCGCCGCTGCCAACACCCAGCCCAGGTTGCCGAAGCGGCGCGCTACCGGCAGCAACAGGAACGGCGACAGGCTGGCCAGCACCTGGCCGAACTTCAGGTTGCACGGACCCAGTGCGCCACTGAGGCGGTCAGCCAGCGCGGCCTCGTCGGCCGGACACAACGCGTGGCCGCTCACGGCCAGCTTCAGGTGTTCCAGTGACCAGAACCAAGGGCTGGTACCGGCCACCGCCTGCACCAGCGCATCCAGCGTCCAGGCGGCGGTGATCAACGCCAGTCCGCCGAAGGTCAGCCGTCGCCGCTCCGGCGTGGCCACGGCAATCGCCACCAGCCACATGAAGGGCAGATAGCGCAGGCCAGCGGCGGCCTTGGTCCACGACGCCGCCGGATCGATGGCATCGAACGCGGAAAACGCCTGTGGCAGCCAATAGCCGAGGAACAGGATCGAGGTCAGCGCCCACGCCGCGGTGCTCAGCAGGTGCGGGCGGCGCTGCAGCCGGCGGATCATCATGCGCGCGGCGGCATACAGCGCACCGAGTCCGAGTACGGTTTCGGCGATACCCGGCAACGGCCACATCGCCACGTACGCCAGCACCCACCACGGTGCCCAGCGACCGGCGCGGTCGTCGCGCACGATGACGGCGGGATCAGCCGGCGAGGTCGGCATAGAGGCGGAGGGTGTCACGCTGCATGGCCTGCAGGGTAAACGGGATACGGGCCGGCAAGGACGGCGGCTGCGCCAGCAGGGCCAGCGCGCGTTCACCCAGCGCGCGTGCATTACCCAGCGGCACCGCGCCGCTGGGCTGCAGCTGCTGCAGCAGTTCGCCGACGCCACCATGGTCCCAGCCCAGTACCGGGCGACCGACCGACAACGCTTCGACCACGGTGCGGCCGAACGCCTCGGGCTTGTCCGAGAGCTGCAGTACCAGGTCGCTGGCGGCATAGGCCTGGGCAATGCGCGCGGTCGGCGTGCTGATCTGCACCGCGTCGGCGATGCCCAGCGCCGCCGCCTGCCTGCGCAGATCAGCCACGTAGGCTTCGCGGCCGGGTTCATCAGTACCCAGCATCCACAGCTGCGCCGGCACACCGGTGGCGCGAACGTCAGCCAGCAGCTGCAGCGCGTGTGCGTGGCCCTTCAGGCGGGTGCCCCGCCCCGGCAGCAGCAGCAGCGGCCCTTCAACCTGGGCCAGCCACGGGTAATCCGCGGCCAGCGCCAGCCGCGGACGGCGATCGGCACACGCCACGCGCGGGAACTGGCGGACATCGACGCCGCGCGGAATCACCTGCAGCCTCGCTTCGGGAACCGTCGGATAGTGCCGCTGCACATAGTCGCGCACGGTGTTGGACACGCAGATCACGCGCTCGCCGCTGGTCATCACCGCGCTGTAGCGACTGGGTGAATTCAGGCCGTGCACGGTAGTCACCCAATGCGGGCGCTGTGCGACGGGCATCGCACGGATCGCGTACAGGCCCAGCCAGGCCGGCAACCGCGAACGGGCATGCACGATATCCGCACCGACCTCGGTGAACAGGCGACGCAGGGTCGGCAGGTGACGCAGGGTCAGCAGCGACTTGCGGCCGATATCGAGGGTGAGATGCTCGGCACCACTATCGAGCAGCGGCTGTACCAGGCGACCGCCAGCGGACACCACCAGCGCGCGATGGCCGGCAGCCACCAGCGCCGCAGCAATTTCAAGGGTCGAGCGCTCGACACCGCCGGAGTGCAGCGCCGGCAGCAACTGCACCACGGTCAATCGGCGCATCGATCGAAGGCCTGCTTAGTCGGCCAGCACGAACACGGAGCCGCAGTACGCGCACTTCGCTTCGCCGTTGGGCTCGTCTTCGATCGGCAGGTACACGCGCGGATGCGAGTTCCACAGCGCCATTTCCGGCGTCGGGCAGCTCAGCGGCAGATCGCTGCGGTGCACGGTGTAGCGCTTTTCGGCGTTGGCGGGCGCGGTGGCGGTATGGCTCATGGCGGATGTCGATGAACGGGTTGCGAGGCCTGCGATTCTAGCATCCGGGCTGCCCTGACATTGCGCCGCAACAGGTCTTTGCGCGTACCGGGCCGATTCCCTGCGGCCTTGCATGCCGCCTCGGGACGGGGTGCCGGTGGAAATTCCCGACCGATCCTGCAGGTTCATGCCGAAAATCGGCCGGCAGCGATATTTCCCGCATTTGGATCGAACTAAATGGCACTTGTCAGGCCGCGATGGCTGTTGCAGGATCGGGCCAGGTCGTAACCCGACCTGCTCAATCCGACCCGATCGCATGGCCCGCCCCCACCGGACCAGCATCGCCTCTGCCACTGCCAGCCTGGCGGGCGGAGCGATGCTGCCTGTGGTGTCCGCCGATGCGGGTTCTGCCTGCCGCCTGCCCCTCCGGGAGACCCTTGCATGACCCTGTCCGATCCGCGCCGCGCCCTGCTTCCGCTCGCCCTGGCCCTGGCCTGTGCGACCACTGCGATGCCGGTGCTGGCACAGGGGCTGCAGACCTCGTTCGAGCCCGGTGAGCCAGCTCCGACCCAGACCGCGGGCGCACTGCAGGTCACGATCGGCAACGGCCCTGCAGCGCCCTACACCGCCAAGCGCAACGCCGGCTACAGCGGCCTGCATGCACTGCGCTACAGCAGCGCTGGCGGTAACGCGCGGCGCGAACTGTTCAAGACAGACCTGGCCATCGAGGCCGATACCACGCTGTCGTGGTTGGTGCTGCCGGAAATCGTCGGCAAGGACAGCGTGGCCTCGACCTATGTCTCGCTGGACCTGCTGCTGGACGATGGCAGCAGGGTTTCGGCCGGCACTGCCCGCGACCAGCATGGCGTGGCCATCAGCGCGCGCGCGCAGGGCGATTCGAAGACGCTGTATCCGCAGCAGTGGGCGCGCAAAGCGGTACGCCTGGGCGACGTGGCCGCGCTGAAGGGCCGCCGCGTGGTGGCGATCGAACTGGAAGTGGCCAGTGCCGACGGCGCACCGGTATCCGGCTGGATCGACGATGTGCGCCTCGACGCGCAGCCACACCAGCAACCGCAGCGCGTCTCCGACTGGGTGCTGACCACCCGTGGCACCCAGGCCAACGGCACCTTCTCGCGCGGCAACAATTTCCCGGCCACCGCTGTGCCGCACGGATTCAACTTCTGGACCCCGGTGACCGATGCCGGTGCGCTGAACTGGCTGTACCGCTGGAACGAACAGAACGACGCACAGAACCGGCCGCAGCTGCAGGCGCTTGCGCTGAGCCACCAGCCCAGCCCGTGGATGGGCGACCGCCAGACCTTCCAGGTGATGCCCTCGGCCAGTCGTGGTGTGCCGGAGGCAGACCGCCGCAAGCGCGCACTGTCGTTCGATCGCAGCCATGAAAGCGCGCGCCCGTATCGCTACGACGTGCGCTTCGACAATGGCATCGCGGCCTCGATCGCACCGACCGACCATGCCGCAGTGTTCCGCTTCGACTTCCCCGCAGACGGCAACGCCAACCTGCTGTTCGACAACGTCGATGCACGTGGCGGCCTGACCCTGGACGCTGCGACGCAGACGCTGTCCGGCTACACCGATACCCGCAGCGGCCTGTCCAACGGCGCCAGCCGCATGTACGTGGTGGCCAGCTTCGACAAGCCTTGGCGCAGCAGCGGCCGTCTCGATACAGGCCGCCCCACCGGCTACATCACGTTCGACACCGGCAGCGAGCGCCGGGTGACCATGCGCATCGCCACCTCGCTGATGTCGGTGGAACAGGCGCGGCACAACCTCGCACTGGAAATCGCCACCACCGACACGCTGGAAAGCGTGGCCGGTCGCGCCCAGGATGCATGGGACGCCCGCCTGGCCCGCTTCGATATCGGCAATGCCAGCGACGACCAGAAGACCACGCTGTATTCCAGCCTGTACCGTCTCTACCTGTACCCCAACTCCGGCCACGAGAACGTGGGCAGCGCGGCGGCGCCGGACTGGCGCTACGCCAACCAGGCCAGCGCCAGTGACGACAACACCGACGGCAGCGCGACCCGCAGCTTTGCCGCCGTGCGCGATGGCAAGGTGTTCGTCAACAACGGCTTCTGGGACACTTTCCGCACCACCTGGCCGGCCTATGCGCTGTTCACTCCGGAGGATGCCGGGCAGCTGGTGCAGGGTTTCATCGAGCAGTACCGTGCCGGCGGCTGGATCGCACGCTGGTCGTCGCCGGGCTACGCCGATCTGATGGTCGGCACCAGCTCCGATGTTGCCTTCGCCGATGCATGGCTGAAAGGCATCGGCGGCTTCGACCCGGCCGAGGCCTATGCCGCCGCACTGAAGAACGCCACGGTGGTACCGCCGGACCGCCATGTCGGCCGCAAGGGCATGGAGCGCTCGACCTTCCGTGGCTACGCCAGCGCTGACGTGCATGAAGGCATGTCGTGGACGATGGAAGGTGCGCTCAACGATTTCGGCATCGCCAACATGGCCGAGGCCCTGGCCAAGCGCGCGACCACGCCCGCCGCACGCGAGCGCTACAGCACCGAGGCCGACTACTTCCGTCACCGCGCCGCCAGCTACGCGACGATGTTCGACCCGGCCGCAGGCTTCTTCCAGGGCCGCAGGGCCGATGGCCGCTGGCGGGTGGACGCCAAGCACTACGACCCGCGCGTGTGGGGCCACGATTACACCGAATCCAATGGCTGGACGTTCGCCTTCACCGCCGCACACGACGGCGAAGGCCTGGCAGCGCTGTACGGTGGCCGCGACAGGCTGGCCGCCAAGCTGGACACCTTCTTCGCCACGCCGGAAACCGCCGACGCGGCGTTCGCCGGCTCCTACGGCGGCACCATCCATGAAATGACCGAAGCACGCGATGTGCGCATGGGCATGTACGCGCACAGCAACCAGCCGGCGCACCACATCCCGTGGATGTACCTGTATGCCGGGCAGCCGTGGAAGACCCAGCAGCACGTGCGCGAGATCCTGTCGCGGCTGTATGTCGGCAGCGAGATCGGCCAGGGTTATCCGGGAGACGAGGACAACGGCGAGACCTCGGCATGGTATGTGCTGGCCTCGCTGGGCCTGTACCCGCTGCGCATGGGCGCGCCGGAGTACGTGATCGGCTCGCCGGCGTTCCAGCATGCGCGGGTGGAACTGCAGGGCGGCGCGGTGCTGACCGTGAACGCGGCCAACAACTCGCGCGAGAACGTCTACGTGCAGTCGCTGAAGATCAACGGCACGCCGTGGACGAAGACCTGGGTGCCGCACGAAGTGATCGCCAAGGGCGCGACCCTGGACTTCGTGATGGGCCCGCAGCCGTCGCGCTGGGGCAGTGGCGTGGACGATGTTCCGCGCTCGTTGACCGCGCGTGGCCAGCGCCCGCAGCTGCTGCACGACCTGCTCGGCAGCGGTACGAAAGCAACGCTGGCCGATGGCCGCGCCGTGCCCGCACTGGTCGATGACGATGCCACCACCACGGTGGGCCTGGGCGGTGGCGCAACCATCGCGCTGAGCGGCCTGACCGACGGCACCCCGACGATGTACACGTTGACCAGTGGCGACGGCAGCATCCGTGGCGGCGAATGGGCACTGGAGGCACGCAACGGCAATGGCGGCTGGACCGTGCTCGACCAGCGTAGTGGTGAGGACTTCGCGTCCGCCCGCCAGACCCGTCCGTTCCGCATCGCCAAGCCTGGCCGCTACAGCGAGTATCGCCTGCGCCTGCTGGCACCGGGTCGGCTGCCGTTGGCGGAGATCGAACTGTTGGCAGCCAGCACCGTACAATGAGTCCTATGCGCTACCGTCTGCTGCCTCTGGCCCTTGTTGCCCTGTCCTTCTCCAGCTTCGGCCAGACCCAGGCGTTCGATACGCAGCTGACCCGCGATGGCGTGACGCTGAACTACCAGGACGCCCGTGGCGCCCTGGCCGCGCCGCAGCGCAAGCGGGTGATCGATACGTTCTTCTTCGCCTATCTGCGCGAACGCGCGGACTTCCATCCGGCGGCGCCGTCGATGGTGCGCATCGTGATCGATCCGGCCTACACCGGCATCGCCTTCGTTGGCGACAAGGAACAGGCGGCGACGATCACCATCAATCCGGGTTGGCTGGCGCAACACCCGAACGACATCGACCTGGTTACCCATGAGGCGATGCACATCGTGCAGGGGTATCCCGGCTACAGCGATGCACGGGTACCGGGCTGGCTGGTGGAAGGCATCGCCGACTACGCCCGCGACCGCTATGGCATGGATAACGCCGCCGCCAGCTGGGCATTGCCGGTCAAGGTCGAGAAGGGGCAGAACGTCGACAGCGGCTACCGGGTCACCGGCGCCTTCCTGAAGTGGGCCGAGACCGAGCATCCGGGCCTGGTGCTGGCACTGGACAAGGCCCTGCGCGATGGTCGCTACACGTCTGCGCTGTGGCAGAAGCAGACCGGCAAGGCGTTGCCGGCACTGTGGGCGCAGTACGCCAAGCCGCGTTCGGATGCGCCGCCGCCAGCACGCCGCGGCAAGCGCTGACGGGTAGCGCCGGGCCATGCCCGGCGGAATGCAGAGCGCCGCGCTGCGTGCTCGCCGGGCATAGCCCGGCGCTACCACATCGCTGCCTCAGCGCGACCGCACGAAGCCGGCGTACAGCGCGAACAGCTGCCGGAAATAACGACGCGTCACTCGATTGCGCATGGCACCCTCGCCGATGGAAAGTTGGTCGGGCCCAGGGCAGGAAGGCCGGTCCGGTCCCTTCCCGCGGCCGGGCCACGTGGGCGTATTGGGCCGCAAAGGCGTTGCAGGGACATGACCGGGCGGCGTAGCGCGTGTGGCACAGGCCGGCGGGCGGTAGAGCCGGCCGCTGGCCGGCTGCAGTGGCGGTGGACATGATTGCGGTTGCCGGCCAGCGGCCGGCACTACCCGTTTCCGCTTTGCGGAAACAGAAACGCGCCCCGCGGGGCGCGTTTCTGCAGCTGTCGCTGGAAAGAAGGCTTACGCCTTCTTTTCCGCTTCCAGCTGCTTGCGGATCTGCGCATCCACCGCGGCAATCGCGGTCATGTTCAGGATCCGGCGCGAGGTCGCGCTGGTGGTCAGGATGTGCACCGGCTTGTTCACGCCCATCAGGATCGGGCCGATCGCCACGCCGTCGGTGAACACGCGCACCAGATTGTAGGCGATGTTGGCCGCTTCCAGGTTCGGCAGCACGAACAGGTTGGCACGGCCCTGCAGGGTCGAACCCGGCAGCAGTTTCTGGCGCAGCGCTTCATCCCATGCGGTGTCGCCCTGCATCTCGCCATCCACGTTCAGACGCGGGTTGCGCTTGAGCAGCAGCTCGCGCACCTGACGCATCTTCAGCGCATCCTTCGAGTCGTGGCTGCCGAAGTTGGAGTGCGACAGCAGCGCCACCTTCGGTTCCACGCCGAACAGCTTCATGCGGTAGGCGGCCTGCAGGGTCGCTTCGCACAGCTGCTCGGCGGTCGGATCTTCCTGCACGTGCGTATCGACGAAGAAGAACACGCCCTGCTGGTTGATCACGCCGGTCATCGCCGAGGTCGAGGTGACCTTCGATTCCAGCGGCAGCACGCTGCGCACGTAACCCAGCTTCTTGTGGAAACGCCCGACGATGCCGGTCAGCATCGCATCGGCTTCACCACGGGCCACCATCACCGCCGCGATCAGGGTCGGACGCGAACGCATCAGGTTCTTCGCCGCGGCCACGGTCACGCCACGACGGCCGGTCAGGCCGTGGTAGTACTGCCAGTATTCGTTGAAGCGCGGGTCGTCATTGATGTTGGTGACTTCAATGTTCTCGCCGATCTTCAGGCGCAGGCCGAGGCGCTCGATGCGCGACTCGATCACTTCCGGGCGACCGATCAGGATCGGATGCGCCAGGCCGTCGTCGACCACGTTCTGCACCGCCTGCAGCACCACTTCCTCTTCGCCTTCGGCGTAGACCACGCGCTGCTTGTCACTGCGTGCGCGATCGTAGACCGGCTTCATCATCAGGCTGGTGCGATAGACGAACTGGGCCAGCTTGTCGCGGTAGGCGCCCATGTCGGCGATCGGACGGGCGGCCACGCCCGAATCCATCGCAGCCTGCGCCACCGCAGCCGACAGCTCCACCAGCAGGCGGCGGTCGAACGGGCGCGGAATCAGGTATTCGCGGCCGAAGCTCGGGGTCTCGCCGCCATAGGCCGAACCCATGTCGGTGGCCGCACGACGCGCCAGCGCGGCGATCGCGCGCACGCAGGCGATCTTCATTTCCTCGTTGATCGCGGTCGCGCCCACGTCCAGCGCACCACGGAACAGGTACGGGAAGCACAGCACGTTGTTGACCTGGTTCGGGTAGTCCGAACGGCCGGTGCCGATGATCGCGTCCGGGCGCGCCGCGCGCGCCAGCTCCGGCATGATTTCCGGGGTCGGGTTGGCCAGCGCGAAGATCACCGGGTCCGGCGCCATCGTCTTGACCATCTCGGCAGTCAGGATGCCCGGCGCCGACAGGCCCAGGAAGATATCCGCACCGTCGACGATCTCGGCCAGGCTGCGCTTGTCGGTATCGCGCGCATAGCGCTGCTTTTCCGGGTCCAGATCGGTACGGCCGGTGTGGATCACGCCCTCGCGGTCGAAGGCCAGGATGTTTTCCGGCTTCAGGCCCAGCTGTACCAGCATGTTCACGCAGGAAATGCCGGCCGCGCCCATGCCCGTGGTCGCCAGCTTCACTTCCTCGATCTTCTTGCCGGTGATCGCCATGGCGTTGAGCACCGCCGCACCGACGATGATCGCGGTGCCGTGCTGGTCGTCATGGAACACCGGGATCTTCATGCGCTCGCGCAGCTTGCGCTCGACAATGAAGCACTCCGGTGCCTTGATGTCTTCCAGATTGATGCCGCCGAAGGTCGGTTCCAGCGAGGCGATGATGTCGACCAGCTTGTCCGGGTCGGTTTCATCCACTTCGATGTCGAACACATCGATGCCGGCGAACTTCTGGAACAGCACGCCCTTGCCTTCCATCACCGGCTTGCCGGCCAGTGCGCCGATGTTGCCCAGGCCCAGCACCGCGGTGCCGTTGGAGATCACCGCCACCAGGTTGCCGCGCGCTGTCAGCTCGCTGGCCTGCTGCGGGTCGGCCTTGATCGCTTCACAGGCATATGCCACGCCCGGCGAATACGCCAGCGACAGGTCGCGCTGGGTCAGCATGGGCTTGGTAGCGGAAACCTTGATCTTGCCCGGCGGGGACATCCGGTGGTAATCGAGGGCGGCCTGTTTGAAATCTTCGTTGGACATCGATGTGGGTTACATGAATGGGCAGAAGGGACAGGGGATCATACCCCCGTTGGAGCGCTCGGACCTGTCGCTACCCTGTCGCAGTCATGCTGCGACCGCACAATTCCGGGGCGTATGCGACGGCCTGAAGGGACAGCTTCGGCGCTGGCCATGACAGCCATGGGACGCCTTGAAACGCTGCGGGGCCGTACCACTGTCGTGATCGGCCCCGCAGTACCACACACCTGGATCAGCCCTTGGCCGGCAGTGCCTCGGGCACCACGTCGATCGGCGGCGGCAGCTCGCTCTCGCGGCCGTCCAGCGCCAGCTGCAGGCGGTTGCGGTCCAGCGCCCCCTCCCAGCGCGAGACCACCACGGTGGCCACGGCGTTGCCGATGAAGTTGGTCAGCGAGCGGCACTCGCTCATGAAGCGGTCCACGCCGAGGATCAGCGCCATGCCGGCCACCGGCACTTCCGGCACCACCGCCAGCGTAGCGGCCAGGGTGATGAAGCCGGCACCGGTGACACCCGCGGCGCCCTTGGAACTGAGCATGGCAACCAGCAGCAGGGCGATCTGGTGGCCCAGGGTCAGTTCGGTATTGGTGGCCTGGGCGATGAACAGCGCGGCCAGGGTCATGTAGATGTTGGTGCCGTCCAGGTTGAACGAGTAGCCGGTGGGAACCACCAGGCCGACCACCGACTTGCTGCAGCCGGCGCGTTCCATCTTCTCCATCAGCGACGGCAGCGCCGACTCCGACGAGGACGTGCCCAGCACCAACAGCAGTTCGGCCTTCAGGTAGCGCGCCAGCTTGAACACCGAGAACCCGCACAGGCGGCAGACCACGCCCAGGATCACCGCTACGAACAGGAATGCGGTGAGGTAGAACGAGCCGACCAGCCAGGCCAGGTTGACCAGCGAACCGACGCCGTACTTGCCGATGGTGAAGGCAATCGCACCGAAGGCGCCGATCGGGGCGGCCTTCATCAGGATGTGCACCAGCTTGAACACCGGGGCGACCAGCGCCTCCAGGAAGTTCAGGATCGGCTTGCCCTTCTCGCCCACCGATGCCAGGGCGATGCCGAACAGCACCGCGATGAACAGCACCTGCAGGATGTTGCCATCGACGAAGGCGCTCACCAGCGTCTTCGGAATGATGTCCATCAGGAAGCCGACCAGAGTCAGGTCGTGCGACTTCTCGACGTAGCTGTGCACCGCGGTCTGGTCCAGCTCGGCCGGGTTGATGTTCATGCCGGCGCCGGGCTGCACCACGTGCGCCACGATCATGCCGACGATCAGCGCCAGCGTGGAGAAGAACAGGAAGTACGCCATCGCCTTGGCGAATACGCGGCCCACCGTGCGCAGGTGGGTCATGCTGGCGATGCCGGTGACGATGGTCAGGAAGATCACCGGCGCGATGATCATCTTCACCAGGTTGATGAAGGCGTCGCCGAGCGGCTTCATCTTCTCGCCAACCAGCGGTTCGTAGTGGCCGAGGATGGCGCCCAGGACGATCGCCACGATCACCTGGAAGTACAGCTGGCGATAGATCGGCAACGGCTTTGCAGGCGCCGGGGCTGCGGTCGGGATGTGCATGGCGGACTCCGGAAGGGGCGTTTTCAGGCACGTACGGCCCCAGCACTGCACGGGAACCGTTACCGTGGAAACTGTTCGCAGGCCCTGTGCTGCACGCGCAGGGGGTGCGACCAATGGACGCCTTTGTACGCGCCGGGCACGCCGGCGCAGATAACCTATTGGTACTAGCCCCCCGGTTCAGGTGGCAGCGGTGCCTACACTGGCGCCGCACCGCCCGATCACGGGGAGGCCGGTGGCCCGAGCTGAACGGCCGGGCGCGTCATTGCGAAAGTTCCGGCCCTTGCGGCCGTTGTTGTCCTGTCCACACGCAATCTGAGAGAGCCGCACCCAACATGCGCCCGATTCCCACCTTGCTGGCCTTGTCGCTGGCCGCCCTTCCCGCCTTCGCTTCGGCTGCCGATTTCGACAACTGGCCGACCAAGTACGCCTTCGGCGACGGCACCGAGCTGGCGGCTACCGCCAACATCGCCTACGACTACAACGATTTTTCCTCGGGCAGCGGCCTTGAGGACGACGATGCCGTGCGCCGCAAGGAGTTCGGTGCAACGCTGAAGAAGAAGGGCGTCTACGACGCGATGGTCTATTACGACTTCCAGTCCGACACCTGGCTGGACGTGTTCGTGCGCTTTGAAAGCAAGGCCTTCTTCGGCCGCGACATCGGCCGCTTCCGCTTCGGCTACATGAAGACCCCGGTCGGCCTGGATGCGAATACCTCTTCGCGCGCCGGCAGCTTCCTGGAAACCGCGCTGCCCGTGCAGGCCTTCTACGCAGGCCGTCGTACCGGCGTGGAATGGGTGCTGGAGCGTCCGCAGTACCTGCTGCAGGCCGGCGCCTATGGCGGCAAGGACCTGCAGGGTGACAACCCCGGCACCACCCAGGCGGTGCGTGCGGTGTGGACCCCGGTGAAGGCACCTGGTGACGTGATCCACCTGGGCCTGGCCTACTCGCAGGAAAATCCGCGTGGTTACAGCGATGGCCGCGACGTCCACCACGAAGCCAGCGCACGTCTGCGTGCCCGTCCGGAAGCCGGCCTGACCGATATCCGCTTCGTCGATTCCGGCGCGCTGGTCACCGCCGACCAGATCCGTCGCACCGGCCTGGAAGGCATCTGGATCCGCGGCCCGTTCTCGCTGCAGGCCGAAGCCCTGCGCGCCACGGTCACCCGCAATGACGGCAAGCCCGACTACACCGGCAGCGGCCAGTACGCGATGGCCAGCTGGGTGTTGACCGGCGAATCGCGCCCGTACAACGCCGGTGCGGTGGCCAACATCAAGCCGGCCCACGACTACGGCGCGGTGGAACTGGTGGCCCGCTACAGCCGCCTCGACCTCGACGACGGCAGCATCCTCGGCGGCCGCCAGCACGACCTGACCCTGGGCGCGAACTGGTACCTGACCAGCCATTTCAAGTTCCAGGCCAACTACGTGAAGGTCGACGCCAGCCGTCGCGGCGTGCACAGCACGCCGGAGATCTTCGAACTGCGCGCGCAGATGCACTTCTGACCCCTTCCACGTCAGACCCCGGCGGGCGTGCACGTCACGCCCGCCGGCCCTGCGTAGACTGCCGCCATGTACTGGCTCAGCCGCCACCGGATGCTGTTGCTCACCCTGCTGGTCATGGTCGGCGGCACCGTGCTGTGCGCCGTCGCCGCCGGCCACTACGCCTGGCGACGCGCCCTCGGCGACGAGAGCAGCCAGGTGCAACGCCAGCTTCAACTGTACGGCCAGGGCCTGCAGCAGCGTATCGACCGATTCGGTACGTTGCCGCAGGTGCTGGCGCTTGATCCGGATCTTCTGCACGCACTACGCGTGCCGCCCTCGCCCACCGAACGGCAGCGGCTGAACCTCAAGCTGCAACGTGCCAATGAAGTCACCCGCGCTTCGACCCTGACTCTGGTCGGTCACGATGGCGTGGCCGTGGCGGCGAGCAACTGGGACCAGCCGACCACCAACGTCGGCGAGAACTACAGCTACCGCCCCTATTACCGCCAGGCGCTGGCCCAGGGCCGTGGCCGCTTCTACGGGATCGGCATGACCACCGGCGTGCCCGGCTACTACCTGTCGCAGGCCATCGAGGAAGACGGCAAGCGACTGGGCGTGGTGGTGATCAAGGTCGAGCTGTCCGCACTGGAACAGGAATGGCTGAGCAGCCCGGACGTGGTGCTGGCCAGTGACGACCACGACGTGGTCTTCCTGGCCAACCGCGATGCCTGGCGCTACCGCCTGCTGCGCCCGCTGGGTGCCGATGAGCGCCGCGAGATGCTGGATGCGCGCCAGTATGCCGACCGTACCCTGCAGCCACTGCGCGCGCGCACTGAAGACGTGCTGGCAGACGGTGGCCGCATGGTGCGCCTGCTGGACCCGGCATTGCCGCAGCCGATGCTGTGGCAGAGCCTTGCGCTGCCGGCCGAAGACTGGAACCTGCACCTGCTGCACGATGCCAGTGCCGCCACCGCCGCCGGCCGTGCGGCCGCGCTTACCGGAGGTGCTGCGTGGCTGGCGCTGGGCTTCCTGGTGCTGTTCGTACAGCAGCGCCGGCGCCTGGCCAAGCATCGCCTGCGCAGCCGCCGCGAGCTGGAAACCCTGCTCAAGCAGCATGCACAGGAACTGCGCACCGCACAGGATGGCCTGCTGCAGGCCGCCACAGATGCTGACAGCGGCCTAAGCCGCAGCCTTGAGCACCTGCCGCAGGGCGTGGTGGTGATCGACCGCGAGTTGCGCCTGGTTGCCTGGAATTCGCGCTACCTGGAGCTGTTCCGTTTCCCGCTGGACCTGGTACGCGTGGGCCGGCCGATCGAAGAGCTGTTCCGTTTCAACGCCCGCCGCGGCCTGCTCGGCCCCGGCCCGGTCGACGAGGCCATCGAGCGCCGCCTGAACCATCTGCGCAGCGGCCGCCCGCACATGCGCGAGAGCGAGAAGGACGACGGCACGGTGCTGGAAATCCGCGGCAATCCGCTGCCCGACGGCGGCTTTGTCACCAGCTACGCCGACATCACCAGCTACAAGAACGCTGCACGCGAACTGCGCTCGCTGGCCGATGCACTGGAACATCGCATTGCCGAACGCACCCATGACCTGGACGAAGCACGCCGCGAGGCCGAACAGGCCAACCGCTACAAGACCCGCTTCGTCGCCTCGGCGGTGCACGACCTGCTGCAGCCCCTCAACGCCGCACGTATGTTCGTCTCGGTGCTGCGCGGCAAGCTGAGCGACCCGGCGCAACAGCAGACCAGCGACCATATCGATGCCGCGTTGGCGGCACAGGACGCGATCCTCAACAGCCTGCTGGACATCGCGCGGCTGGAATCGGGCAGCCTGCCGACGCGTGTACAGGCCTTCCGGCTGGGACCGCTGCTGCAGACGCTGGCACGCGAATTCGGCATCGCCGCGCAGTCGCGCGGCCTGGTGGTCGACTGGGTCGATACTGATGCCGTAGTGGTCAGCGATGAGGCACTGCTGCGCCGCATCCTGCAGAACTTCCTGTCCAATGCGCTGCGCTACAGCGAGCGCGGCCGCGTGCTGCTGGGCTGCCGTCGCCGCGAAGGGCTGCTGTGGATCGAAGTGCACGACCAGGGCCCTGGCATTCCCGATGCGCTGCAGGGCGAGATCTTCGAGGAATTCCGCCGCCTGCATGATGGCCAGCAACGCGGTGCCGGCCTCGGCCTGGCGATCGTCGACCGCATCGGCCGCCTGCTCGGCCATCCGATCCGGTTGCGCTCGCAGCTGGGCCAGGGCAGCGTGTTCGCCGTGGGCGTGCCATTCGGCGAGGCCAGCGCGATTCCAGCCACTGCACCACCACCGGTGCTGGTGCAGGAGCCTGCTGCGGACAATCCCCTGCGCGGGTGCCGGGTGTGGGTGATCGACGACGACCCGCACGTGTGTGCGGCCAGCCGCGCGTTGCTGGAGCGCTGGGGCTGCGAGGTGGTGCTGGCCGACGGCCCGCAGGCCGCGCTGCAGCTGGCCACCGCCGAAACAGTGCCGGAGCTGGTGTTGCTGGATGTACGCATGGGCGACCACCACGGACCGGTGCTGTACGAGACATTGGCGGAGCTGTGGCAGGCCCGGCCACCGGTGGTGCTGGTCACCGCCGAGCGCGATGCGGGATTGCGCGAGATGGCCGCCGAGCGTGGCTGGGGAATGATGGCCAAGCCGGTGAAGCCGCCGGCGCTGCGGGCGCTGATGAGTCAGTTGTTGATCCGGCATCGCGGGTGATTCCAGCCAACGGCGCAGCCCCTCGTGGTTGGTGCCTGGTTGGTCGTGGAAAGCAAAAGTCGTGGGTGGGCCGGTCGGGTTGGGTGCGCGGGGGACGCCGTGAATCCGTCCCTGGAGGCTTGGCAGCCGCATCCATGCGGCTGACACCCCCGCGAACCCAACCCGACCGCCCTCTGACAGATTTCGGTGGCCTGCACCCACGAAGAAGAAAAAGAAGATCAAAAGCGGATCGCGCGCTGCGCTTGCTCGTGTAAAGCCGAGCCCAGGCTCGGCTCTACAAAAGGCAGCCTGCCAGGCTGCCTTTGCTTTTGATCTTCTTTTCTCTTCCGTAGATGGATGCGCACGGAACCTGTCCGTGGCCGGGCAGGTGGGCTGCGCAGGGGCGTGAGCCGCATGGATGCGGCGACCGAGCTTACATGGACGTACTTGCAGCGGCCCCTGCGCAGTCCACCTGCCCGGCCTCACTCATGAACTGCTCTACGTGTCCACCCACGAGGGGCTGCGCCGTTGGCTGGAAACTACAACCCGATGCCGGCGTCGCCTTCCGGCTCCAGCGCCTTCACCAGCACTGCGGCCTGTGTGCGGCTGTGGCATTCGAGCTTCTTCAGGATCGCGGTGACATGCACCTTCACCGTGTTTTCCGCCAGCCCCAGCGTGTAGGCGATCTGTTTGTTGAGCAGCCCGTCGGCCAGGCACAGCAGCACGCGGAACTGCTGCGGGGTCAGCTGGGCCAGGCGGCTGGCCAGCAGCGCGTCGGCCTCGGAGCGTTCGGCAGCCATCGCCGGGAACCACAGTCCGCCGTCCAGCACCGCCCGCACGGCCTCACCGATGGTCTCGGCCGGGGCCGACTTCGGGATGAAACCAGCCGCGCCGAACTGCTGCGCGCGGCGGATCACACGGGGGTGATCGTTGGACGAGAGGATCACCACCGGGATGTCCGGATGCGAGCCGCGCACGTGCAGCAGCGCGGAAAAGCCGTGCGCGCCGGGCATGGTCAGGTCGAGTAGCACCAGGTCCACATCCGGATGCGCATCGAGTGCCTCGGCCAACGCATCGGCACTGGCGACCTCACGCACCTGCGCCAGCGGCAGGCTCTGCCGCAATGACTGCACCACCGCCGAACGCAGCAGCGGGTGGTCATCGGCGATCAGGATGGTGTATTCGCTCATGCGGCCATTGTACGGGCGCGACACCGGTAGCGCCGGGCCATGCCCGGCGGAATTGCGATGGGCATCGTCCCCTGCATCAGCGCCCTGCCGGCTCCACGCTGCTGCGCCAGGCATCGAGGAACTGGCGGCGCTTGAGCGCGTCCAGGTACACCAGCAGGCCGGGGCCGAGCTGGATCGGGCGGCGGCTGCGGCCGGGTGCATTCGCGCTGCGTGCATTGCCGGTCACGATCGGCATCAGCCGCGCCTCGCGCGACAGCACCTGCTGGCCGCGTGGCGACAGCAGGTAATCGAGGAAGCGCCGCGCTTCATCCGGATGCGGGCCGGTACGCGGAATCACCGCGGTACGCAGCACCACCAACGTGTAATCCTCGGGCTCGACGATGGCCAGCGGTGCGCCGACATCGACACGTGCCTGCGCGTAGGAGCCGAGCACGTTGTAGACCAGCGACAGCTGTCCGCTGGCCACCTTGTCCAGCAGCACGCCAGTGCGCTCTTCACGCACCACGTCGTTGTCGCCCAACGCGCCCAGCAACGCACCGGCGATGCTGCCACGCTGCGCGTCCTGGGTCGCCAGCAGGTACCCGACGCTGCTGCGCTCGATGTCATAGGTGCCGACCTTTCCGCGCAGCGGTGCGCCCTCGGCACGCAGCCGGTCCAGCAGCTGACGCCGGGTGTGCGGCACCTTCGCTGCAGGCAGCGCTCGGGTGTTGTAGACCATGACCACCGGCTCGTAGCTGATCCCGAACGCCTCGTTGCGCCACTGCGCCCAGGCCGGCAGCGCAGCGGTCTGCGCCGAACGGTGCGGCAGTGCATGGCCGTCGTTGACCAGCTTGGTCTGCAGGTCCATGCCGCTGGAGATCAGCAGGTCCGGCGATGCAGGTCCGGTGCGGTCATGCAGGTAACGCGCGTACAGGTCCTGGGTGATGATGTCCTCGTACACCACTTCGGTGCCGGGGTGCAGGCGCTGGTAATCGGCGATGACCACCGCGAACACTTCAATGTCGGTGGTGCCATGGATGCGCAGCTGCGCAGCCGCCTTTCCCTGCGCAGGGAAGCGGCGCACGTCGCCCGGCGCGGCCAGTACCGGCACGGCCAGCAGCAGGGCAACAGCGGCGGCGAACAGGCGGATCATGAACTGCTCCGGGGCAGGCGGATGGTAGCGATCAAGCCGCCCTGCGGGCGGTTGCTGAGGTCGATGCGGCCGCCGTGGCTGTCGACCACGCGCTTGACGATGGCGAGGCCGAGGCCAGCACCGCCGGACGGCGCACCTTCGCCACGGGCAAAACGTTCAAAGACGCGCTCTGCGTCTGCTGCGGCAATGCCGGTGCCGTGGTCGGCAATGGTCAGCACTGCCTGCCCGCCTTCCACCGTCAGTGCGATCTGCAAGGGGCCATCACCACCGTACTTCAGGGCGTTGTCGACCAGGTTCTTGATCGCCTCGCGCAGCAGCAGTGCATCGCCATGCACCTGCACCGGCTCGGCGGTCATCGCCAGCTGCACGCGCGGCGCCGGGCCGGCTTGCGGCAGCGCTTCATGCAGGGCCTGGTGCACGGTCTCGGCCAGGTCCACCGTGGCGAAGCGCTGCAGGTGCGAACGATGGATCACGCTGGCGTCGCTGAGTAGCTGGTTGAGCAGCCGGCTCATGTGGGTGGCATTGCGCTCGATCGCCTGCAGGCTGCGACGCATGTCTTCCGGGTCGTCATCGTCCAGCGCCAGCTGCGCCTGCGCGCGCAGTGCGGCCAGCGGCGTGCGCATCTGGTGCGCGGCCTCGGCCATGAACGCACGCAGTGTCTCGTTGCTGCTGGACAGGCGCTCCATGAAGCGGTTCAAGGCGGCCACCATCTGGTCCATCTCACGCGGCACGCGCGCATCCAGCGGTTTCAGGTCGGACGGCTCGCGGCGCGACAGCTCGCGTTCCACCCGCACCAGCGGCCGGAACGCGCGGTGCACGCCAAACGCCACCAGCGCCAGCAGCAGCCCCGACAGCACGCCGATGGCCAGCAATGCGCGATTGACCAGGTCCTGCGCCACGGCTTCGCGGGCGCGCCGGGTCTGGCCGACCTGGACCTGCACCTCGCCCTGCGCCGAGGCGGCCGCGAAACTGCGGCCGACCACCACGAACCGCACAGTCTCGCCGCTGTAGGCGGCATCGAACAACTGCGGTTGCGTGCCGGGCCGGCGCGGCGGCGCCGGCAGGTCGCCGTAGCCGGTGATCAGGTTGCCGCGGCTGTCGGCGACCCGATAGAACACGCGGTCCTCCGGCGCCATCGCCAGCAGGTCCAGCGCCGCATAAGGCAGGTCGACCTGCCATTGGCCATCAACCAGCGCCACCGAGTCGGCGATGGACAGCGCCGAGGACAGCAGCAGGTGGTCGTAGGAACGATTGGCGGCGCGTTGGCCATAGTCACGCGCGGCGAACAGCAGGGCCACCGCGAACACCGCCAGCAATGCACCGAGATACAGCAGCAACGTGCGCCGCAGCGAGCCTGGTGCGGCGTTCGCGGCGCGCGCGTCAGCCATCGGCGTCGGCGTCGGTGCTGCCGTCACTGGCTTCCAGCAGGTAGCCGACACCGCGCACCGTAGTGATGCGCAACGGCGCAGCAGCCAGTTTTTTTCTCAGGCGACCGATGTACAGCTCGATCGCATTCGGGCCGGCCTCGTCATCGAAGCCGAACAGGCCATTGCCGATTTCGTCCTTGCCAACCACCTGGCCGAGGCGGCCGACCAGAATCTCCAGCAACCGGTACTCGCGGTTGGGCAGTTCGATCGGTTCGCCATCGAGGCTGACGCGGTGCGCGGCATTGTCGAACTGGAACCCGCCGATCTGCACCACCTCACTGGCCTGGCCACGCGCGCGCCGCAGCAGCACGCGGCAACGCGCTTCAAACTCGCGAAAATCGAATGGCTTGCCCAGGTAATCGTCGGCACCGACATCCAGCGCCTGCACCCGATCTTCGATGCCATCGCGCGCGGTCAGCATCAGCACCGGCGTGCTGTCGCCGCGCTCGCGCATGCCGGAAAGCACGCGCAGGCCATCCAGCTTGGGCAGCCCGATATCCAGCACCACCAGGTCGAAGCTCTGGTAGCGCAGCACGCTGGCAGCGGCCAGGCCATCGGCCTGCCAGTCCACGGCGTGCCCACTGCGGCGCATGCGGCGGATGATGGCATCGGCCAGATCCGGATTGTCTTCGACCAGCAGCAGGCGCATGGGCACGGGGGTGGGAGGGGAAACGAATGCTACCGCATGACGCCGGGGCCGCCCGCCGGTCATGGACCGGCGCTACCGGGATACACCGCATGGGTAGCGCCGGGCCGTGCCCGGCGGTCTTTTACGCTGCACCGCACAATCCGTTGACAGGACGATGACAGCTTGCCCGACCCAGACTGCGGCCGCGCACCGTCCGGTGCCCACGATTGCCGCGCGCCTGGCGTGCACCTGGGAGGGTTTGTGGAATTCACGTTTGCCTGGCGGCGTCCTGCCGCCATGATGGCTTTGGCTGCCCTGTCGGCGCCGGCCTTTGCCGCCGAAGACGACCGTCCGGTCACCGCCAGCCTGGGCGGCCGTCTGCACCTGGACTTCGCCACCTTCGACAACGACAACCGCGGCACGCCGAACAAGGACGATACCGAGATCCGCCGCGCCTGGCTGGACGTGTCCGGCAAGTTCTTCGTGGTCGACTACAAGCTGGAAGCCGACTTCTCCGGCGATCGCGTCGAGGCCAAGGACGTGTACCTGGCACGCAGCTTCGGCAAGGCCGGCAAGCTGACCGTCGGCCAGTTCAAGCAGTATTTCTCGCTGGATGACCGCACCAGCTCCAACTACGGCAGCTTCCTGGAGCGCGGCAACGCCGGCACCACGCTGGCGCCGCTGTACCGCCTGGGTGCGTCGTGGCAGGCCAATCCGGGTGACTTCACCTGGGCGGCCAGCATCTACAGCCTGGAAAGCATCGATGCCTGGCAGGTGAAGGGCCGCGCCGCCGGTGGCCGCGTCACCTGGGCCCCCTCGCCCAGCGAGGGCGACGTGCTGCACCTGGGCCTGTCGCTGGCCCGCGAGGCCTACGACAACCCCGGCGCCAACGGCACCCCGGGCCTGAGCATCCGCCCGCGTCCGGCCGGCCATCTCTCTGATGAAAGCCGCCTGACCCTGGTCAACTTCTCCGCGGGCCGCGATACCGACGTCAACAAGTGGTCGCTGGAATACGCGCAGGTGCGCGGCCCGCTGTCATGGCAGGGCGAATTCAGTGGCGCCACCTTCGATGACGGTGCCCAGCGCGGTGACGTGATGGCCGCCTACGGCATGCTCAGCTGGTTCGTCACCGGCGAGAGCCGCGCCTACGACCGCAAGACCGGCCGCTTCGCGCGGGTGAAGGATATCCGCCACAAGGCCGGTGCCTTCGAAGTGGCATTGCGCTACGACCAGATGTGGGGCGCGCAGCACCTCGACGGTGCGCCGGACCTGCGCCGCGGCAGCACCGAAGCCTGGACGCTGGGTGGCAACTGGTACCTGCGCGACAACCTGCGCTTCATGCTCAACGTGATCGAAAGCCGCAACCGCGACCGCCTGGCCGGGGTCACGGTGGACCGCACGCGTGCGGTCACCGGCCGCCTGCAGTACGACTTCTAAGCCCGACATTCCGGGCATGCCGCCCGGGCCTCTTCCACTCCCCCACGTCCTGTTTTCGCAAGGAGTCCGCAGATGATGCTGAGCATCCTCGGCTTTGGCATGGTCATTACGTTCATGTACTTGATCATGAGCAAACGCCTGTCGCCGCTCGTCGCCCTGATCACCATCCCCATCCTGTTCGCGCTGATCGGCGGCTTCGGCGCCGGCCTCGACGAGATGATGCTGGAGGGCATCAAGAAGATCGCGCCGACCGGCGTGATGCTGATGTTCGCCATCCTCTACTTCGGCGTGATGATCGATGCGGGCCTGTTCGATCCGCTGGTGCGGATCATCCTGCGCTTCGTGAAGGGCGATCCGATGAAGATCGTGCTCGGCACCGCGGTGCTGGCGATGCTGATCTCGCTCGATGGTGATGGCTCGACCACCTACATGATCACCGTCTCGGCGATGCTGCCGCTGTACCAGCGGCTGGGCATGAACGCGCTGAACATGACCTGCGTGACCATCCTTGCCGGCGGCGTGATGAACCTGACGCCGTGGGGCGGCCCGACCGCCCGCGCGGCCACCGCGCTGCACGTGGACCCGGCCGATGTGTTCGTGCCGCTGATCCCGTCGATGGTGATCGCCTGCGCCGGCGTGCTGCTGCTGGCCTGGTACCTGGGCCTGAAGGAACGCCGCCGGCTGGGTGTGGTGACCCTGCCCAAGGGTGGCAGCTGGATGGACAACAGCGTGTCCGACGACAGCAATGCGCTGCCGACGGTGGAAGACGCCGAGGACATCAAGCGTCCGAAGCTGCTGTGGGTGAACCTGGCCCTGACCGTGGCGCTGATGACCGCGCTGATCATCGGCATCCTGCCGATGCCGGTACTGTTCATGGTCGGCTTCGCCATCGCCCTGGTGATCAACTACCCGAACCTGGCCGAGCAGCGTCGCCGCGTGGTCAACCACGCCGGCAACGTGCTGTCGGTGGTATCGCTGATCTTCGCCGCAGGCATCTTCACCGGCATCCTCAACAACACCGGCATGGTCGAGGCAATGTCGCACAGCTTCCTGGCGGTGATCCCGGAATCGTGGGGCCCGTACCTGGCGGTGATCACGGCGGTGGCGTCGATGCCGTTCACCTTCTTCATGTCCAACGACGCGTTCTACTTCGGCGTGCTGCCGATCCTGTCCGAGGCCGCCAGCAACTACGGCATCACCCCGGTGGAAATGGCGCGCGCCTCGCTGGCCGGCCAGCCGGTGCACCTGCTCAGCCCGCTGGTGCCGTCCACCTACCTGCTGGTAGGCCTGGCCAAAGTCGAATTCGCCGACCACCAGAAGTTCACCCTGAAGTGGGCCATCGCCATCTCGATGCTGCTGATGGTCGGCAGCCTGCTGTTCGGCCTGTACCCGCTCGCTGCCTGACCCTCTACCAAGGAGCCTTCTGCAATGACGCTTCGAATCGCTTACGTCACCAGCGGCATGGGCAGTGTCGGCACTGCCATCTGCCAGAGCCTGGCCCGTGCCGGCCACACTGTGGTTGCTGGCTGTGCACCGAACTCGCCGCGCAAGGCCAACTGGCTGCGCGAGCAGCGCGAACAGGGCTTCGACTTCATCGCCTCCGAAGGCAACGCCACCGACTGGGCCTCGACCAGCGCCGCGTTCGCCAAGGTCCGCGCTGAAGTCGGTGAGGTCGACGTGCTGGTCAACAATTCCGGTGGCAGCCGCGACCTGCTGTTCCGGCAGATGACGGTGGAGGACTGGAATGCGGTGATCGCCTCCAACCTCAACTCGCTGTTCAACCTGACCAAGCAGGTCGTCGACGGCATGGCCACGCGGGGTTGGGGCCGCATCATCAACATCGGCTCGGTCAGCGCCCACAAGGGCCAGATCGGCCAGGTGAACTACGCCACCGCCAAGGCCGCGATGCACGGCTTCAGCCGTGCACTGGCCGCCGAAGTGGCCTCGCGTGGTGTCACCGTCAACACCTTGTCGCCGGGCTATATCGCCAGCCAGGCCATCAGCAGTTTCCCGCCGGACGTGCTGGACCGGCTGGCCGCCTCGGTGCCGGTGCGGCGCCTGGGCCGTCCGGAGGAAGTGGCCGGCCTGTGTGCGTGGCTGGCCTCGGATGAAGCCTCGTACGTGACCGGCGCCGATTATCCGGTCAACGGTGGCCTGTACATGGGCTAAGCCCTCGTCCACGCAGTACGTGGACCGCCTCCCCCACGGAGTGCGCGGGGCCGGTGAACCTTCGCTTGCGAGGGTGATCCGGCCTCTTTTTGTTTCTGCATTTTCGGGACGCATTGCCCGATACATCGGCAGAACCGGTGTTTACCTGCCAACGCTCGCTGAGCCCGATGGATGAACGGCCGGACCGCTTCGGATCACCGGCGGCGTGGTCCTGCTGCAGGCCGATCACCAGCACGTGCACTCCGTGCGCCTGGATGTCGGGGGCGCCTGCGTTACGCGTCGGCAGATCGTCCAGCGCCAGATCGCGCCAGCGCTCGTGCTTCCTCCTTCAGGCCATGCCCCCGAACAGGCATTGACGCTGAGCTACCCGTCCCCGGACCGATGGATGAGCTACCTCTTTCCCGGATTGCATCACACGTGCGTCGCGCAGGTGATCCTCAAACCGGCAGATGCACCGCCGCCGTGACAGGAATGTTGCAGGACACGCACCACTGCCCTGCACTGTTCGTTGGTTTTCCGTAAAGAAGGTTTCATGTTCCGTTCGCATAGTGGCCATGCGCCGCGCATCCGTGCCGGTGACCACCCCCAATGCAACGGACCACCATGCAGACCCGACACCTGACGATCGCCGTGACGATCGCGCTCTCCGCCGCCGCCAGCGCCCATGCCGCCTCTGCCGCCGATACCGGCGCCAGCACCGATGCCGCGCTGAGCGCACAGACGTTGGATACTGTCTCCGTGATCGGCCAGGGCGAGACCCGCCAGGTACAGCGCATCACCACGGTGGACAAGCAGGTACTGCCGCCGGGCACGAGCGGCCAGAAGATTCTCGACCGCCTGCCAGGTGTGTCGGTGCAGTCCAACGATGCCTTCGGTGCCAACGAGGAGTCGCAGACCATCAGCCTGCGCGGCTTCGACAAGAGTCGCCTCGGCTACACGCTGGACGGCATCCCGCTGGGTGACAACAGCTACGGCAACTACAACGGCCTGAGCATCGCCCGTGCACTGATCGCCGAGAACCTGGCCGGCGCCGAGCTGTCGCAGGGCATCGGCTCGCTGGGTGTGGCCTCGACCAGCAACCTGGGCGGCACCATCCAGTACTTCTCGATGGACCCCTCCACCGAGTTCGGCGGTCGCGCCAGCGTCACCGTTGGCGACAACAGCCAGCGCCGTGGCTACCTGCGCGTGGATACCGGCGACATCAACGGCTTCTCGGCCTATGTGTCCGGCGTGCACCAGGACCAGGACATGTGGGCCGCGCCGTACCAGAACCAGACCACCCGCCAGTTCAACGCAAAGGCGGTGTGGAACGTCGGCGACCATCGTTTCGGTGCATTCGTCGCGACATCGCGTGCCAGCCAGGCCAACTACGCTTACCTGTCCAAGGACATGCTGGCGCGCGGCCTGGGCTATGACTGGAACATCTACGCGCCGGACTGGGACCGCGCAGTGGCTGCCGCGTACTGCGCGCCGGGCACGCTGGACCGCAGCAAGTGCAAGTTCAGCGGTGGCGTCAACAGCATCGACGATGCGTACTACCAGAGCCGCGCACTGCGTGACGACAACCTGTACTCGGTGGATGCCGACCTGCGCCTGGGCGAACAGGGCCGCCTGAAGCTGCTGGCCTACCACCACGACAACCGTGGCCAGGGCCACTGGTGGGCACCGGGCCAGCCGTCCTACCCTGGCACCGACAAGATGTTGCCGATCTCGATCCGCAGCACCAACTACACGATCAACCGCGATGGCCTGACCGCCGCGCTGTCGTGGACGGTGGGCATCCACGAACTGGAAGCCGGCCTGTGGTACGAGCAGAACGACCATAACGTGTCGCGCAACTTCTACTACATCAGCGGTCCGTTCCTGGACGACCTGTACCTGAAGAACCCGGACCGCCTGCTGTTCAACCAGGACTTCGACATCCGCACGCGCCAGTTCTACGTGCAGGACCGCATGCGCTTCCTCGACCAGCGCCTGACCGTGGACGTCGGCATCAAGAGCCCGAACACCCGCATGCGCGCCACCGCCAACCCGGGCGTGGAAACCAGCATCGCCTCAGGCACGCTGACTGCCAAGGAATCGGTGCTGCCGCAGCTGGGCCTGGGCTTCAAGCTCAACGCCAACAACGAGCTGTTCGCCTCATATGCCGAAAACATCGCTGCCTTCGTCGGCGGTGGCAGCGGCGGCCCGCTGCAGGTGTCGCCGGAATCGTTCGCGGCCAGTGCCGGGCTTGAGCCGGAGAAGTCGAAGAGCCTGGAAGCCGGTTTCCGTACTTTCGGTGAGAAGTACCAGGCGTCGATCGCGGCCTACAACGTGAAGTTCGACAACCGCCTGCTGTCGCTGAACCCGTGCTCGAGCATCGAAGTCGGCACGCGTCCGGAGTGCGTGACACGCTTCATCAACGTCGGTTCGGTGAAGAGCCACGGCGCGGAGCTGACCTTCATCCTCAAGCCGATCGACGGCCTGCAGTGGTACAACGCGCTGTCCTGGAACAAGACCACCTACGAGGACGACTACCTGTCCGGCGGCGCGGTGGTACCGGTAGCCGGCAAGATCACCGTGGATACGCCGCAGCGCATGGCGTCCAGTGAGATCAGCTGGAACCGCGATGGCTTCTTCGCCAGCCTGCGTGCCAAGTACACCGGCAAACGTTACTACACCTACACCAACGACCAGTCGGTGCCAGGCGTGACCACCTTCGACGCCGGTGCGGGCTACGACTTCGGTCCGGGCCTGGGCCTGCGTAACGTGCGGGTGTCGTTGAACGCGACCAACCTGACCAACAAGCGCTACGCCGGCCAGCTGAGCTCGTTCGCACCGACCGATCCGAAGGGCACGCGCTATGCGATCCATGCGAGTGCGCCGCGGCAGCTGTTCATGACGGTGGCGGCGGAGTTCTAAATCGAAAGCGGGCGCTGCGGCGCGTTGATTGTTCCTGCATGGCGTGGGTAGGCAGGCCCATGCAGGACACGCCGTAAACCCATCCATGGGGGCTCGATCGGCGCATCCATGCGCCTCACGGTCCTGCATGGGCCTGCCTACCCACGCTGGACAGTTCCCCGCGCCGGCGCGGAGGCAATTGAAAGCAAGAGCAAAAGCAAAAGCAAAGAGCCGGGCACTGCCCGGCTCTTTGCTTTTCAAGCTTTTCAAACGCAATCCCTCTGGTGGATTGCTGGCCGTCTCGCAGGAAATTGTCTGGAGCGGGGGGCTTGCGCTGGCCAGGACCGTCCACGGCATGGATGCCGTGGCCGAGCCTACAGGGACGTACTTGCGGCGTGTCCTGGCCAGCGCAAGCCCCCCGCTCTCTCCGATATCAACCAAGACGCCACAAGCCGCCAACGCATTTCATTCCGGCGCCAGCTGGTCCATCCGTATCCGGTTGGCGAACAGCGAGAACGCCAGCATGCCGGCCAGGCCGTTCGCCCGGCTCACCCAGTGCGGCAGCCAGCGCGGCGGCTTCAATACACCGGACTCGAACAACGGCGCGAACGCGATCGCATCGGTCAGACTCATCTTGCCCGCGAACAACCAGCGACAGACCTGCAGGCGGTCCTCGGCCAGCATGTGGCGGAAGAACGTGTGCACCGACACCAGGCCGCGCAGGTACACCGTGTCCTTGGTGAACGCCAGGCCGCCACTCGGCGGTACCCCACGGAACACGCGCTGCGCCGAAGCGAAACTTTCTTCAGCGTTCTGCCCGGCATCGCAGAAATAGCGGAACACTTCGATGAAATCGGCGCCTTCGCGTGCCATGGCAATCGCTTCAGTACGCAGGCTGATGCGCTTGAGGCGCTCGATGTCGATGCTGCCGGTGATCTGCTCGGCGAAGGTGGCCAGCCCTTCCTGGGTCGCGGTCACCCGCGGCGAGGACAGTGCCAGACTGGGCAGCACCGGCTGCTCGCGGCCGTTCAGGGCGGTCAGCGAATGCACCAGCGCTTCATGGTGGAACAGCTGTGCGCGGTCGTAGGCGCTGAAGCGTGCACTGGTGCGCAGGCGGATGCGGGTCGGGCCGGCGGCGGCCTTGGACACCAGCTCCGGGTCCAGCTGCACCTGGATGATGCGCGATTCAAAGAACGCGTCCAGATCGTTCTGCAGCTGCAGTTGCAGGGCGATGGCCGAGACCGGCACCTGTTCTTCCGGCGCCAGCAGTTCGTGGTCCAGTTCGGCGGCGATCTGGATGAAGTGGCGTGCAGCCTCACGCGTACTTGGGCCATTTCCCGGCAGCGGCTGCTCGGGCGCACCGAAAAGCTGCACCGAGCAACGGTCGACGGCGGCGGTGCCCAGTCCTTCCAGCAGCTGCGCAGCCAGATCCCAGCTCTGCGCTGACTGCCGCACGTAGTGACCCAGTGGATGGCTGTCGTCGCAGTCGGCGGCAATCGCGGCCAGCGCACGACGTTCCTCGCTGAAATCCAGCTTCGGGTAGTCCACCTTCGGCAGTACCGGCTGGCCGCGTGCCACGCTGGCCAGGAACGGTGCCTGCAGCGTCGCCGGCCAGCTGGTCAGGCCCAGCAGGCGGATGCCCCCCACGGCCTCGACCAGGCGCGCATCGAGCGCTGCATGGTGGGCCACGTCACGGTCCAGCGTCGCGGTCGGTTCCATGGGCGGACTATAGCGCCCTGCCCGCACGTTGGTAGCTGCCAACCTGGGTTGGCATCCGCCGAAGGCGGGCTTCGGATACATCCGTGCCAACCAAGGTTGGCACCTACCAGGAGCGGGCAGTTGGCATCCACCCGAAGCAGGCAGAGGCGGGTTTCATTGCAGGGGTCAGAGCCCATTGCGGTGCAATGGGATCCGACCCCGCGATACCGATCAGCGCCTGCGCGGCTTGCCGGCCGGGCGGAACTGCTGGCCCTTGCCCTTCTTGCCGCCACGCTCCTGCGCGGTTTCGGCCTGGCGCACGGCCAGCTTTGCCGCAGCTGCGGCCACTTCTTCCTTCAGCTTGAAGTAGTTCAGCAGCCGGCTTTCTTCAATCTCACCTGCGTCGATCGCTGCGCGTACGGCACAGCCCGGTTCCTGTTGATGCATGCAGTCGTTGAAGCGGCACTGCGCCGCCAGAGCTTCGATATCGGCGAAACCGCCTTCGGCCAGCGTCTCTTCACCGGTCGGCTTCAGTTCGCGCATGCCGGGGGTGTCGATCAGGCAGGCACCCATCGGCAACGGCATCAGCGCGCGGTGGGTGGTGGTGTGGCGACCACGCGAATCGTTGGCGCGCACCGTATTGGTCTTCATCCGCTGCTCGCCCAGCAGCGTGTTGGTCAACGTCGACTTGCCGGCACCGGAAGAACCGACCAGCACCACCGTGCGGCCCGGGCCCAGCCACGGTTCCAGCACCGCCACACTGTCGGCATCCAGGCCGTTGATCGCATGCAGGGCGATGCCCTGCATCTCCAGCTCTTCCAGCACCGCCAGCGCATCCTCGCTGTATTCGGTCTGGTCGGCCTTGGTCAGCACCACCACCGGTTCGGCACCGCCACCGCCGACCAGCAGCAGGTAACGCTCGATGCGGCGCGGGTTGAAGTCGGCATCCAGGCCACAGACGATGAACACCGTATCGATGTTGGCCGCGATCACCTGCTGGTGGTAATGCTCGCCGGCCGCGCCACGCTTGATCGCGGTACGCCGTGGCAGCAGGGCAACGATGCGGATGCCATCCAGCAGGACCCAGTCGCCCACCGCCGGCCGTTCGTGGCTGGGGAAGCGCGGGCGCTGCCATTCCGGCAGTGATTCGGCCTTGATTGCCGCATCCGGGCCATCGGCCACGACATAGTGCGTTCGGTGCTGTTCGATCACCCGCGCCGGGCGGGCCTGCGGGTGGGTGGCCATCACAGCCTGCCAGTCGGCCTGCTGCGCCGGGCCCGGCCAGGGCCAGCCGATGGTCTGCAGGGCGGTGAAATCGGGAGTCTGGGTCATCGCCGCCATTCTACCTGTGCCAGTGCCCCGCCAGCCCAACAACGGCAGGCCCTGGGGCCTTGCCATGCGCTGCAGCAATTCCGCTACCATGGAAGCCCCATGCCATTCGACGGCCCACCGCCCATGTCCACCCCCTCGCCCAAGCCCCTGGTCATCCGCGAGCGCCTCTCCGAAGTGCGCTACGAAATCCGCGGAGAACTGGCACGGCGAGCGCGGGAGCTGGAAGCGCAGGGCCGCAAGCTGATCAAGCTCAACATCGGCAACCCCGGTGCGTTCGGCTTCCGTGCACCGGAACACCTTCAGCGCGCCATCGCCGATGACATGGGCCGCACCGACCCCTATACCCACCAGCAGGGCCTGCCGGTGGCGCGCGAAGCCATCGCCGCCTACTACGCCCGTCGCGGTGCGCCCGATGCACATCCGGACCGCGTGTTCGTCGGCAACGGCGTCAGCGAGCTGATCGACCTGTCGCTGCGGGCGTTGCTCAATCCGGGCGACGAGGTGCTGGTGCCCTCGCCGGACTACCCGCTGTGGTCGGCCTCGACCATCCTCAACGACGGCCGCCCGGTGTACTACCGCTGCGCCGCCGAGAACGGCTTCCAGCCGGACCCGAGCGAGATCGAGACGCTGGTGTCCTCGCGCACCCGCGCCATCGTGCTGATCAACCCGAACAATCCCAGCGGCGCCAGCTACCCGCGCGAGCTGCTGGAACGCGTGGTCGAGATCGCGCGCCGCCACAACCTGCTGCTGCTGGTCGACGAGATCTACGACCAGATCCTGTACGACGACGCGGTGTTCCAGCCGGTCGCGCCGCTGGCCGGCGACCACCCGTGCCTGACCTTCAGTGGCTTGAGCAAGGTGCACCGCGCCTGCGGCTGGCGCGTGGGCTGGGCCCACCTCAGCGGCGACGATGCGCGCCTGGGTGACTTCCGCGCCGCACTGGACCTGCTCGGTGCGCTGCGCCTGTGCGCCAACGTGCCGGGCCAGTACGCCATCGATGCCGCGGTGAATGGCCCGGACACCATCTCCGAGCTGTGCACCCCGGGTGGCCGCCTGTATGAAACCCGCCGCGCGGTGATCGAAGCCTGCGAAGCCAGCGAGCACCTGTCGCTGGTCGCCCCGGCCGGTGCGCTCTATGCGTTCCCGGCCGTGGTCGGCGCCGCCGCCAAGGGCTTCGACGACCACAATTTCGCGCTGGACCTGATGAACAACGAAGGCGTGCTGGTGGTGCCTGGCTCCAGTTTCAACGTGCCCTACCGCCATCATTTCCGCGTGACCCTGCTGCCGGAAGCCTCGGTGATGCGCGATGTGTTCGCGCGCATCGACCGCGTGCTGGCCCGCCGCGCCGAAGACGCGACCAAGGTCGTGCCGTTGAAGCCACGCCGTTCGGTGGCCTGAGCTGTGACCCTGTCCTACCTGGCGCTGGGCGATTCGTACACCATCGGTGAAGCGGTTGCAGTCGAAGGCCGCTGGCCGCACCAGCTGGCCGCCGCGCTGCGTGCACAGGGCATTGAGCTGTCCGATCCGCAGACCATTGCGACTACCGGCTGGACCACCGACGAACTCGATGCTGGCATCGATGCGGCCGCGCCACAGGGCCCGTTCGATTTCGTCAGCCTGCTGATCGGCGTCAACAACCAGTACCGCGGGCGTCCGCTGGACGAATACCGCGTCCAGTTCCAGGCGCTGCTGCAACGTGCGATTGGCTTTGCCGGTGGTCACCCCGAGCGTGTATTGGTGCTGTCCTTCCCCGACTGGGGCGCAACCCCGTTCGGCGCCGGTAGTGGCCGTGACCTGGCCGCGATCGAGATCGAGACCGACGAGTTCAACGCGGCCGCCGAGGTGATCAGCACCCGGCTGGGCGTGGCCTTCGTCGATATCACCGATATCAGCCGCGCGCAGGGCGAAGACCCGACGATGATTGCCGAGGACGGCCTGCATCCTTCGGCGCGGATGTACGCGCTGTGGAGCGCGCGCGCCCTGCCGGTGGCCGCGCACCTGCTTGGCGGCACGGACTGAGGCGATGGACGGCACGCCACGGAACGGCCCGCCCCTGCCCTGCACGCCCCTGACCGCCCCGCAGGCCCGCGCGATCGCCGAGGCGTTCCGCCCAGCACAGGCCTGGGGCAGCCGCCGCGACTACTACTACACCCGCGGCAAGCTCGGCAGCGACCCGTTGTACGACGGCGTGCTGCAGCATCTGCCTGACGACGGGCAGCCGCTGCTGGACCTCGGTTGCGGGCTGGGCCTGTTCGCCCATGTGCTGCGCCAGCGCGGCGGCAGCCAGCGCTATCTGGGGGTGGACGTGGATGCCGGCAAGATCACCCGCGCGCAACGCGCCGCCGCCCACCTGCACGATGTGCACTTCGACTGCCTGGATGTACAGGCGCCGCTGCCGGCGCAGGCCGGGCACGTCCTGCTGCTGGATGTGCTTCAGTACCTGGATGCGGGCCCACAGCAGGCCCTGCTGCGCGCGGCCAGCGCGCAGGTGGCCCACGGCGGCTGCCTGCTGCTGCGTACACCGCTGGCCACCGGCGATGGCCGCGACCGCACCACGCGGGTGGCGGACAGGCTGGCCTGGCTGGTCGGCTGGATGGGCACGCGACCGCGCCACTATCCGGATCCGCAGGTGCTGCAGGCGACATTGATCGAGGCCGGATTGCAGGTGACGTCGCCCCGGCCGCTGCACGGGCGTACCCCCTTCAACAGCTGGCTGCTGGTGGCGCACCGCATCCGGTAGCGCCGGGCCATGCCCGGCGGATTCCATCCATGCCGCTGCGCTCGCCGGGCGTGGCCCGGCGCTACCGGTTATCCGGCCGGCAGCTGCGCCTTCAACCCACGCTCGTCCAACGCCTGCAGCACGCGCTCGATGATGGCCAGGTTGTGGCCGTGCACCGCACCTTCATGCAGCAGCACGATGGCGCCCGGGCGCAGGTCCGGCAGCAGCCGTGCCAGCACGCCATCCGGCGTGCAGCCGACCCCGTCGAAGCCGCGCGCGCTCCAGCCCACCCGGACCAGGCCCAACCGCTGCAGCACCGGCGCTACGAACGGATTGGTCATGCCCACCACCGAGCGGTACCAGCGCACCGGCTGGCCACCCAGCGCCTGCAGTGCGTGCTGGCAGCCCTCGATCTCGGCGCGCATCGCGGCCGGGCCCAGCCGCCAGAAGCGCGCCTGCGGGTGGCTGTGGCTGTGATTGCCCAGGTCGTGGCCACGGCGCAGGATCTCGGTCACCAGTTCCGGCTGCGCCAGCGCTCGTTCCCCCACCAGGAAGAAGGTCGCACGTGCCTGGTGGCGGTCCAGCAGGTCGAGCACGGCACGGGTTTCCGGGCCGGGACCGTCATCAATGGTGAGCCAGACCGTGTTGCCAGCATCCGGAACCCGGCTCAGCACCGGCGCATAGAAGCGGCTGTTGGGCAGGAACACCGGCACCATGAACAGCGCATGGCTGGCCACCATCAGCGGCAGGCCCCAATACCAACCGGCCAGCCCCCATACCAGGATCACGACCAGCTGCGACGCCACCAGCCAAGGCAGCCAGCGCCAGGGGCGGGCCGGGATGCGATGCAATGTTCCTGTGTTGCTCATCCCCCATGATGCCATGGGGGTTAGAATTAGCGATTCGAATTCCCGGAACCCCGACGTCCATGTCCCTCGATCCCGCCCTGCGTTCGCGCATCGAAACCATCCTCAACGACAACCGCGTCGTGCTGTTCATGAAGGGCCAGCCGTCGATGCCGCAGTGTGGTTTCTCGGCCAAGGCCGTGGGCGCCCTGCAGGACCTCGGCGTCGAGTTCGCCCATGTCAACGTGCTGGCCGACCAGGAAATCCGTGAGGGCATCAAGGCCTATGGCGACTGGCCGACGATCCCGCAGCTGTACATCGACGGCGAACTGGTCGGCGGCAGCGACATCGTGCTGCAGATGGCCGCCAGTGGCGAGCTGAGCAGCGTGCTCGGCCTGGCCGCACCGGACCGCACCCCGCCGAGCATCACCGTCACCCCGGCCGCCGTGGAAATGCTCAAGGGCGCGTTGGCCGACGCCCCGGGCGCCGCCCTGCAGCTGAGCATCGACGCCGGCTTCCAGCCGAACTTCCAGCTGGCCCCGCACGACGAAGGCGCGATCGCCGCCGAGTCCAACGGCCTGCGCGTGCAGTTCGACCTGGCCAGCGCCCGTCGCGCCAATGGCATCACCATCGACTGGGTGGACGACATCCGCGGCAAGGGCCTGGCGATCGACAACCCGAACGCGCCCAAGCCGGTACAGGAAATCAGCGTGCGTGATGCCGACGACCTGGTGCGTGCCGGCAACATCACCCTGGTGGACGTGCGCCCGGCCGACGAGCGCGCCATCGCCGCGGTCGGCGTGCCGTTCAAGAGCTTCGACGGCAACGGCCGCGCCGAGCTGGAAGCCCTGCCCAAGGACACCGCGCTGGCCTTCATGTGCCACCACGGTGGCCGCAGTGCGCAGGCCGCCGAGCAGTTCCGCGCCCTGGGCTTCACCAAGGTGTTCAACGTCACCGGCGGCATCAACGCCTGGTCGGAAGACGTGGACAACGGCGTGCCGAAGTACTGATCGGCACTGAAAAAGGGGACGGAGGGGATTAAGTCGTTTGTGCCTCAAACGACTTAATCCCCTCCGTCCCCTTTTTCTTAGCCGGCGAACCCGCCTTCGGCCAGGTAATCCAGTTCTTCCGGCGTGGGGATGCGGCCCAGCACGGCGTTGCGATGCGGGAAGCGACCGAAGCGGCGGATGATGTCGCGGTGCAGTTCGGCGTACTGCAGGTATTCCTTGTCACCCAGCACGTCGAACATCGCCACCGAGCGGTCCTGGTCCAGCGGATCCTCGGAGTGCTCGAACGGCAGGTAGATGAAGGCGCGCAGCTTGGGCACCAGCTGCAGGTCCAGGCCTTCCTCGATGGCACGCATGGCGTAATGCCGCGCCAGGCCGTCGGTCGCATAGGAATGCGCGGTACCACGGAAGCAGTTGCGCGGGAACTGGTCCAGCAGCAGCATCAGGGCCAGCGCCCCTTCGGCACTGCCCAGCCAATGCTCGCGCCCGCGCGAAGCCGCTGCGAAATGCTCATCCAGAAACAACTGGCGGAACTGCGCGTCGAACGCGTCGTCGCGGGCGAACCACTTCGCAGGGCCCGCCTCCTTCCAGAATTCCACCACTTGCGCGGCAACGTCCATTACCTACTCCCAGGCCCGGACGCCCCGCGCCCGGCCTTCATCATCATTCGTCGAAGCGCAGGTGGCGGACCGACTTGCCGTTGCGCCGGATAAGCTTAAGCGCCTCGATACCGATCTGGATATGGTTTTCCACGAACTGGGAGCTGACCTTGGCATCGGAGGCCTCGGTCTTGACCCCGTCCGGGATCATCGGCTGGTCCGAAACCAGCAGCAGCGCGCCGCTGGGGATGTGGTTGGCGAAGCCGGCGGCGAACACCGTAGCCGTTTCCATGTCGATGGCCATGCAGCGCATTGCCCGCAGCCGCTCCTTGAAGGCCTCGTCGTGCTCCCAGACCCGGCGGTTGGTGGTGTAGACGGTGCCGGTCCAGTAATCGTGGCCGAGGTCGCGGATCATGGTCGAAACCGCACGCTGCAGCGCGAAGGCCGGCAGCGCCGGTACTTCCGGTGGCAGGTAGTCGCCCGAGGTGCCCTCGCCGCGGATCGCCGCGATCGGGAGCACCAGGTCGCCCAGCTGGTTCTTGCGCTTGAGGCCGCCGCACTTGCCCAGGAACAACACCGCCTTGGGCATCACCGCCGACAGCAGGTCCATGATGATCGCGGCATTGGGACTGCCCATGCCGAAATTGATCATGGTGATGCCATCGATGGTGGCACTGGCCATCGGCCGGTCCAGGCCGATGACCGGCGCACCGGTCAGCTCCGAGAACGTATGCAGGTAGCCGCCGAAGTTGGTCAGCAGGATGTGCTGGCCGAACTGGTCCAGCGGTACGCCGGTATAGCGCGGCAGCCAGTTGTCGACGATTTCCTGCTTGCTCTTCATGGACGGTCCGGTACGGCGGGGGACCGGCTATTTTCGGCCAGCCGGGCGATGCCGTCGAGCAGCCGCACGCCACCATGTGAAGAAGGTCACTTGGCAAGCACGCCACCGCCCGGCTAGCGTCGGCGGCTTGGACTACGCCGCGAGGGGAACTGCATGGCATCGACGTTGTTGCGCGCCGGGGTGGCACTGGCGCTGCTTTCATTGAGCACGGCACCGGCAGTGGGCGCCTCGCGCTTCGTCGCCGATCCCTATCCCAGCACCTACCAGGCGCATCCCGATGCGCCAGTGCTGATCCAGAACGCTACCGTGCTGACTGGCACCGGCCAGCGGCTGGACAACGCCGACGTGCTGCTGCGCGATGGTCGCATCGTCGCGGTCGGCCGCCAGCTGCAGGCTGACCCCGGCATCGCCCGCATCGACGCGCAGGGCAAGTGGGTGACCCCGGGCCTGATAGACGTGCACTCGCATCTGGGCGTGTACCCCAGCCCCGGTGTTGGCGCGCACAGCGACGGCAACGAGATGACCGCACCGGTCACCGCCAATGTCTGGGCCGAACACTCGGTGTGGCCGCAGGACCCGGGCTTCGCCACCGCGCTGGCCGGCGGCGTGACCAGCATGCAGGTGCTGCCGGGCTCGGCCAACCTGGTGGGGGGCCGCGGCGTGACCCTCAAGAACGTACCCGCGGTGACCTACCAGGCGATGAAGTTCCCCGGTGCGCCCTGGGGCCTGAAGATGGCCTGCGGTGAGAATCCCAAGCGGGTCTACGGCGAAGGCAAGGGCGTAACCCCGGCCACGCGCATGGGCAACGTGGCCGGCTATCGCGCGGCCTTCATCGATGCCGCCGACTACATCGCCAAGAACAAACCCAAGCCGGCCAAGCGCAAGGGCTGGTTCGGCAACGACAAGGGCGACAGTGCCGGTGATGCCGGCGGCAAGCGCGATCTCAAGCTGGACACCCTGGCCGGTGCGATCGAAGGCGACATCCGCGTGCACATCCACTGCTACCGCGCCGACGAGATGGCCACCATGCTCGACCTGGCCAAGGAGTTCGGCTTCAAGGTCGCTGCGTTCCACCATGGCGTGGAGGCCTACAAGCTGGCCGACCGGCTGGCCGCCGACGGCGTCTGCGGCGCGTTGTGGGCCGACTGGTGGGGCTTCAAGATGGAAGCCTTCGACGGTATCCCGGAGAACATCGCGCTGGTCGACCGCCCGAAGAACAGCTGCGCCATCGTCCACTCCGATTCACCCGAGGGCGTCCAGCGCCTGAACCAGGAAGCCGCCAAGGTGATGGCCTCCGCGCGACGCGCACGCATGCCGGAGATCACGCCCGAACATGCCATCACCTGGATGACCGCCAACGCCGCCAAGGCGCTGGGCATCGAAGGCCAGACCGGCACCCTGGAGGCCGGCAAGATGGCCGACGTGGTGGTGTGGAATGGCAATCCCTTCAGTTCGTATGCACTGGCCGAACAGGTCTTCATTGATGGCCGCAGGTTGTACGACCGCAGCACGCCGCAAGCGACGCCGCGTTCCGATTTCCAGCTTGGCCAGGAGGTGCGCTGATGGGCGTGTTGAACAAGCGTCGCCGGGCATGGCCCGGCGCTACCGTGGTGGCGTTGCTGTTGCTGGCAACCACGGCATCGGCGCAGGACCTGCTGGTGCGCAACGCAACGGTGCACACCGCCAGCACGCGTGGCAGCCTGCAGAACGCCGATGTGCTGGTGCAGGGCGGCATCATCCGCGCGGTGGGCAACGGCCTGTCGGCGCCGGCCGGCGCCACCGTGGTCGAGGCCAATGGCCGTCCCCTGACACCGGCACTGTTCGGTGGCATCACCGAGACTGGCATCGAAGAAGTTTCCGGTGAATCGAGCACGGTGGACAGTTCTCTGAAGATCGGCGAGCAACCGCTGCGGCCGGAATTCGACGTCACCCTCGCCTACAACCCGGCTTCAGTGCTGATTCCGGTAACGCGGCTGGAAGGCATCGGCTTCACTGCGCTGGGCGCCGCCACCGGCGGTGGCTTCGTGGCCGGCCAGGGCGGCGTGATGCGGCTGGATGGCAGCATCGATCCGATCGGTCCGCGCGCGCTGTTCCTGCGCATCGGCGCAGCGGCCTCAGAACTGACCGGCCATTCGCGCGCCGCACAGTGGATGCTGCTGCAGCAGATGATCGACGAGGCGCGTGGCCAGGTGGCTGCGGACTCGCCGCATGCGTTGCTGACCCCGGCCGGGCGCCGCACGCTCAGCCGTTACCTGGCCGGCCAGGGCCGCGTCGTGGTGGAAGTGGACCGTGCCGCCGACATCCGCCAGCTGCTGCGCTGGGCCGCCCGCGAGAAAGTGAAGATTGCCATCGCCGGCGCCAGCGAAGCCTGGCAGGTGGCCCCGGAACTGGCCGCTGCGCACGTGCCGGTGTTCGTCGACGTGCTGGCCAATCTGCCCGCCAGCTTCGACCAGATCGGTGCCACCCTGGAAAACGCTGCGCGCCTGCAGCGTGCTGGCGTAGCAGTCTCCTTCGTGCAGCGCGGCGACGCCACCCACAACGCGCGCAAGATGCGCCAGCTGGCCGGCAACGCGGTGGCCAACGGCCTGCCGTGGGCCGATGGCCTGGCCGGGCTGACCCGGGTGCCTGCACAGGCGTTCGGGGTGGCCGACCAGATCGGCAGCATCGAGCCCGGCAAGCGCGCCGACCTGGTGCTGTGGGAAGGCGATCCGCTGGACGTGGCGCACTATGCCGAGCAGGTCTGGCTGGGCGGCCGTGCGATGCCGATGCGCTCGCGCCAGACCGAACTGCGTGACCGCTACCTGCAGCGCAACGCGCAGCCCTGACCGCACACGAGGACACACCGATGGCGACACTGCGCTGGTACTTCGACTTCATCTCTCCGTACTCCTACCTGCACTGGCAGAAGCTGAAGCAGCTGCCGCAGTTCGCGCAGATCCAGACCGTGCCGATCGCCTTCGGTGCGGTGCTGCATCACCTTGGCAATCTCGGTCCGGCGGAGATTCCGGCCAAGCGGCGCTTCATCTACCGCCAGCTGCTGTGGACCGCGCAGGCCGAGGGCACGCCGCTGCGCTTCCCGCCGGGCCATCCGTTCAACCCGTTGTCCGCCCTGCGCCTGTGCCTGGCCGCCGGTGCCAGCATGCAGGCGGTGGACGCGCTGTTCGACTGGATCTGGCGCGACGGCAATGCCGCCGACAGCGCCGAGGCGCTGCGCGAGCCCGGCGCCCGGCTGGGCATCGATGATGTCGCCACGGCCATCGCCGAACCGGCGGTCAAGGAGCAGTTGCGGCGCAATACCGAAGCCGCGATCAGCGCCGGCGTGTTCGGTGTGCCGACCCTGGCCATCGACGGGGAACTGTTCTGGGGCAACGACGCCCACCCGCTGATGGCCGCGGTGCTGGCCGATCCGGGCCTGCTGCGGCAGCCCGAATGGCAGCGCCTGGCCACCCTGCCGGTGGCGGTGCAGCGCAGTCGCTGAACAGGGCGTGGCGCGTTTCCCTCGCGCGCCTGCCTGGGATTTGAGATAGATTTCACGTTTCCGAACCTACAACCGCCCTGGAGGGGGAGCCGCGGATGCGCATCGGAATCGTCGTCGACTCGGCCTGCGACCTGCCGCAGGCCTTCATTGCCGAACACAACATCGTGCTGCTGCCGATCACCGTACGCATCGGCGAAGCGGTGCTGGCCGATCATCGCGATGAGCAGGCCACACTGAGCTTCCTGCATGCGCATGTGGCCGAGCACGGTGCTGAAGCGGAGACCATCGCCTTCAGCGTCAACCAGATCCGCGACCTGTTCCTGCAGCAGCTGGTGATCGATTACGACCACGTGTTCTGCATGACCATCACCAAGACCCGCAGCCCGATCCACGACAACGCGCTGCAGGCCAGTTTCGCCATCCTCAACGACTACAAGCCGGTGCGGCAGGCAGCGGGCTACAACTCGCCGTTCGCGCTGCGCGTGCTCGACACCCAGAACCTGTTCGCCGCGCAGGCAGTGACCGCGGTGGAAGCGGTGCGCCTGCGCGACAGCAACGCCAGCGTGCAGCAGATCCGCGAGCGGCTGGAAGAACTGGCCGGCAACGTACACGGCTACATGGTCACCCGCGACCTGTACTACATGCGTGCGCGCGCACGGCACAAGGGCGATCGCAGCGTCGGCCTGCTCAGCGCCGCACTGGGCAGTGCGCTGGACATCAAGCCGGTGCTGCACGGTTACCGCGGCGAGACCGGGCCGGTGGCCAAGATCAAGGGCTTCGACAACGCCGTGCAGAAGCTGTTCGCGGTGGTCGGCCAGCGGGTTCGTGCCGGGCTGATGACACCGACGGTGTGCGTCAGCTACGGCGGTGAGCTGGAAGAGCTGCGCACCCTGCCCGGCTATGCACAGCTGAAAGAGGTCTGCGCCACCCATGGCGTGACCGTGTACGAATCGGTGATGAGCCTGACCGGCATGGTCAATGTCGGCAAGGGCGCGGTCACCGTGGGCTTCGCCGATGGGCCGCATCGGTTTGAATGAGGGCCAACGCGGGCTGGAATCTGCACAACGATTCCACCGCGACTGTGCCAGTCTTCCCGCACTTCAAGGAGAACTCCATGCCTGCGCAGTACCACATCAGCCTGCCCGACCCGTCCAAGGCCCGCGGCAATGATCCTGACCTGTCCTTCCATTCGCAGGGCGCCGCCGGTTTCGCCGAAGAGCTGCAGGATGCGCTGCGCAATGGCAGCCTGTTCGAGCGCTGGAAGGCCAAGCAGCCTGACCCGGACGCGGTGGAACCGCAGTGGGGCGTAACCGACCCGGACGCCACCGTTACCGGCGAACAGAAGGACCTGCGCATCAACCTGGTGGCCACCACCCGTATTGACAGTGACGTGTTCAAGCAGCGCCTGCGCCTTCTGGCCGGCAGCCATTGGGAGCTGCGCGACGTGCGTTGAGGCAACCGCCCGCCGGGCATGGCCCGGCGCTACCGCCCGCACGTCGTGATCGGCCCGGCGCCGATGGGCGTGCTCTGGTAGATGCCAACCTTGGTTGGCGCTTGCACAAACGGCTGCCAACCAAGGTTGGCAACTACCAAGCCGCAGGGCATGGCCCGGCGCTACCGACACGATGGATAGCGCCGGGCCATGCCCGGCGTTTCCATTTCCCTACCAGCCACCGCCCAGCGCGCGGTACAGCTCCACCCGCGCGATCGCAGCCGTGGCCTGGCTGTTGGCCAGTGCAGCCTGGTTGTCCAGCGCGATGCGCTGGGTGGTCAGCACATCCAGCATGTCGACCACGCCAGCCTGGTACTGCCGGCGCGCCGCGCCCAGTGCGCTCTCGCTCTCGTCCACCGCCACATGCAGCTGCACCGTGCGCTGCTGCTCGGCGGCATAGCCATCGATGGCGTCGTCCACTTCATGCCAGGCCTGCAGCACGGTACGGCGGAACTGCAGCGCCGACTGTTGCTGCTGCAGCCTGCTCAGCGCGAGGTTGGCCTTCAGCCGCCCGCCCTGGAAGATCGGTACGCTGATCGACGGGCCGATGCTGAAGCGGTGCGCGTTCCAGCCATCCAAATCATCCAGCTGCTTGGCCTGGAACCCAGCGTCGCCATTCAAGGTGATGCGCGGCAGGAAACTGGCCTTGGCCACGCCGATGCCGGCGGTTGCCGCATGCAGTGCCGCTTCGGCACGACGGATGTCCGGGCGACGCTCGGCCAGTTCGCTGGGCACCCCCACCGCTACGGCCGGCAGCGCCGGCCAGTCGCGGCGTGCATCCTGCAGCTGCGCGTCCAGCGCCTGCGGCGGCTGCGCCAGCAGGAACGCCAGCGCATTGCGCAGCTGCGATTCACGATGCCGCAGCGGCGCGATGCGGGCCTGCAGCGATGCCACCTGCGCGGACGCGCTGGACACCTGCAGCGTGCTGGCCACGCCCTGTTGCTGGCGTGCCTCGGTCAGGCGCTTCATGTCGAGGGCGATGCTGAGGTTGTCCTCGGTGATCGCCAGCAGCTGCCGCGTCGCGCGCAGCTGCAAGTAATCACGCGCGGTTTCCGCCAGCAGCGCGATGCGCACAGCGTGTGCATCCTCCTCGGCCATCTGCACGCGTGCGTCGGCCGCTTCCACCTGGCGGCGCACACGCCCCCACAGGTCCAGTTCCCAGCTCAGGCCGATGCCGGCCTGGAACAGCCCGTAGTCATCACGGCCGCCGTTGCCGGACGGATCATTCAGGCCCACCTCGCTGTTGCGTGAACGCACGCCACTGGCGCTCGCGCTGACGCTGGGCAGGCGATCGGCGGCGGTGATGCCACGTGCGGCGCGGCTCTGCTGCACGCGGTTGGCGGCCAGCTGCAGGTCCAGGTTGGCCGCGAGCACCTGGCCGGCAAGCTGCGCCAGCAGTGGATCGTCGAAGCCGGCCCACCAGGCCGCGTCCTGGTCGATGGCGTTGCCGGCGACCGCCTCACCCTGCCAGTGGCTGGGCAGTTCCGCCTGCGGGCGTACGAAGTCCGGACCCATCGTGCAGGCAGCCAGGGCCGTGCACAGGCTGGCCGCAACGAAGGTGCGGAACAGGGTGACTGCGCTCATGCACCCTCCCCGCTCTTGTGGCCCGGACTGTGCTGCACGCTCTGCGCGCGGGCGCGGCTGCCCAGGTCAACACTGGCTTCCACCGACATGCCGGCACGCAGCTGGTCCAGCAGTGGCTGGCCGGGTTCCAGCACGATCTTGACCGGAATGCGCTGCACCACCTTGGTGAAGTTGCCGGTGGCGTTTTCCGGTGCGACGGCGGCGAAGGTGACGCCGGTGGCCGGTGCGATGCTGTCGATGTGCCCGCGCAGCGGCTTGCCCGGGAACACGTCCACCTTCAGCTCGACCTGTTGGCCGGCCTGCATGCGGGTCATCTGCGTTTCCTGGAAGTTGGCGACCACGAAGGCGCGCTTCAGCGGTACCACCGCAGCCACCGGCGTACCCGGGGTCAGGTAGGCGCCCACGCGTACCGCACGACGGCCGACCATGCCGTCGATCGGCGCGCGCAGCACGGTGTGCGACAGGTCCAGTTCGGCACGCGCCTGCGCCGCTTCTGCACGCTGTACCGCCGCCTGCGCGGCCTGCACGCCAGCGCTGAGGATGTCGGTGCGCTGGCGTGCGGTCGACAGCGCGGCCTGGCCCTGCTGCAGATGCGCACTGGCCACGGCCTGCTTCGACTGCGCCTGCTGCGCGTTCTGCACGGTGCCGGCGCCATCACGGGCCAGTTCGCGGTAACGCTGCTGGTCGGCGCTGGCCAGGGTCAGTTCGGAGCGGCTGACATCGACACTGGCCCTGGCCTGTTCAATCAGCGAGTCCTGCTGGGCCAGTGCGGCCTGCGCGTTGGCCAGCTGTGCACGGGCGTTGGCGAGGTCGGCACGGGCCGCCTGCAGGGCCACCTGGTAGTCGCGGTCGTCGATGCGGGCAAGCACGTCGCCCGCCTTCACCGACTGGTTGTCCTCTACTTCCACGGCACTGACGAAGCCGGGAATCTTCGGCGCGACCAGCGTGTAGTCGGCAACGACATAGGCATTGTTGGTGGTCTGGTGACCGCCGTCGCGCAGCAGCAGCCAGGCACCGATGGCCAGGGCCAGCACGCCCAGGCCCAGGCCGGTATTGAGAGTGGTTCGATTGATCGTCATGAGGGGGTTCCTGCGAAAGGTTCAGGCCACGGCACGTGGCGGATGGATGCGGGTGGGCATCCAGGCAATGAGGGGAATGAAGGCCAGCGCCACCAGCGCGACCACCCAGTACAGGTCGGCCGAGGTCAGCGCCTGCACCTGCGCATGCAGGCGCGCGCCCAGCTGCGGGCCCTCGGCCAGCCACGGCTGCTCGCCAAGGCGGTCGACCAGCACGGTGGAATGGAAATGACGGCGGCCCTGGGCGACGGCATCCAGCACGCCGCTGGCGAGCACGGCAGCAAAGCCCTTGACCGTGTTGAACCACGCCGAGGCGAACGGACCGTCCTGCGGTGCCAGCCCGCCAGTGGCCAGCATCAGCAGCGGCAACACCGCCATCGGCTGGGCGAATACCTGCAGCAGCTGTACCCACAGGAAGTTGTCGCGGATCCAGGCCACATCCAGATGCGAGCCCAGCCAGCAGGCCAAGGCCAGCATCGCCAGGCCGGTGGCCTGCACCCAGCGGCAATCCACTGCACGGATGTTCAGCAACGCCGCCACCAACGGCAGTGCGATCGCTTGTGGCAGCGCCACCCACAGCAGCATCGGTGCGGTCTGCAATGGCCGGTAGCCCTGAACGCTGGCCAGGAAACCGGAGGGAATCGAGATCACCGCCAGCAGCACGAACAGCACGCCGCCCAGGGTCACCAGCGAGTAGCTGAGGTTGCGGTTGGTCAGCAGCTGCAGCTTGAAGAATGGCAGCGGGTGGAACCATTCATTGATCATGAACAGCACCATCAGGCCGGCGCCGCCACCGATCATCAGGGTGATCATCGGCGAGTCGAACCAGTTCAGGCGCGGGCCCTGCACCAGGCCCAGCACCAGCAGCACCAGCGCCGGCAGGCCCAGCGCCAGGCCCACGCCATCGAACTGGGCAAAACGCTCCAGCCGCAGCGGGTCCTGTGGCAGGCCCCAGCTGACCATCGCCATGGCGGCCAGGCAGTACGGCACGATCTGCCAGAACGCCCAGTGCCAGCCCACCTGCTCGACCCAGAACGCGGCCAGCGGCGTGCCCATGCTCGGGCCGAAGGTGGCGGTCAACGCGTAGCCGGCCAGGCCATACAACTTGATGCCGGGCGGCAGGAACCGCAGTGCCACGCTCATCAGCAGCGGCGGCAGCGCACCACCGCACAGGCCCTGCAGCGCGCGCAGCAGCAGGAACACCTGCAGGTTCGGGGCAAGCGGGCAGAGCACGCCCAGCACCATGAAGCCACCAATCATCACCAGCGCGAAGCGGCGCAGCGAGAAGGTGGCGGCACACCACGGGGCGAAGGCCATCGCGCTGACCGACATCGCGCTGTAGAGGGCGACGATCCAGCTGCCGTCGTCGACGCTGAAACCCATCGCACCGCGGATGTCAGCCAGGGCGACCTTGGTGATGTTCTCGTTGAAGCCCGACACCAGCACCGCCAGCAGCACGCCACACAGGCCGACCAGAACGCGGCGGTCGAGCCCGGGGGCGGCGGCAGGACGGGGCGCTGCAGCGGCCGGGACAGCGGCGGCCGGCGTACTCATCGCCGGGCACCGATCCGTGCAGTGCACGGCATATTGGGGGTCATTGGAATGCGCTCAGTGAAACTCCGGGGAGCGCAGTCTAGGGAGACGGTACCCTGCGAAAAATGGCGCGGCCGGCATCCCAGGCGTGCGTCCGGCGCACGCCTGCCGCCAATCAGTGGCGAGCCGCCTCGACCGAATCGCACATGCTCTTGATCGCCCGCCGCAGCCACTGGTGGGCCGGATCGTTGTCCATCCGCGGGTGCCAGGCCTGCACCAGCGCAACGGTACGCACCGGTACCGGCAACGGGAACATGCGCAGCGGCAGGCCCATGTGGGCGATGCGGTCGAGCATCACACTCGGCATCTGCGGCAGCACCAGGTCCGAATCGGCAGCGGCGAAGATCGCACCATGGAAGGTGGGAATCACCACCGCCACCCGCCGCTGCAGGCCCAGCGCTGCCAGCTCCTCGTCGATCGGTCCGTGCGCCAGGCCGCGCCGGGACACCGCGATGTGATCGCAGGCAGCGAAACGTTCGGCGCTGATATCGCCATCGAACAAGGGATGGTCGGCGCGCGCCGCACCCAGCAGCGAGGTGGTGAACAGGTGCTGCACCTTGGTTTCCGGGCTGTGCTTGCCAGCGGTGCTGATGTACAGGTCGATTCGCCCCTGCACCATCGCATCATCATCGGTATCGCCCTCGGGTACGAAGCGCAGCATGCAGCCCGGTGCCTGCTGGCGGAACACCTCGCGCAGCCGCCCACCGTAGCTGCCGATGAACACATCGTTGGCGCGCACGCTGAAGGTCCGTTCCAGGGTTGCCATGTCCACTTCACGACCGGCATTGAACACGCGGTGCGCCTGCTCGATGACGTCGCGGACCTGCTCGCGCAGTTCCAGCGCGCGCGGGGTGGGGGCCAGGCCGCGGCCGGCGCGCACCAGCACCGGGTCGCCAAGCGCGGTCCGGATCCGGCCGAGGGTACGGCTCATCGCCGGCGCGCTCAGGTTCATCCGCCGCGCGGCGGCGGCCACGCTGCATTCGTCGATCAGCACGTCCAGTGCCAACAACAGGTTCAGGTCCGGCAGGGGCATGACAGTCTCCAGTAAATCAGATGACTCTACGACACTCGTTATCGGCATGGAGTGCGTTTGACGCATTCATTGACTGCCGCGCACGGCATGGGTGCGCGCGGTGACATCGGCGACCATCCCCGTCCTGCAAAGGAGACATCCATGTTCACTACCCTGCTGGTCGCCCTCGACGGTGGCCCCCAGCACGCACGCGTGCTGGACCTGGCCGCCGCCATTGCCGGCCCCCGCAGCCGCCTGCACCTGCTGTGCGTGCTCGACCCCGAATTCGCGCTGGCGGCCGATGCCAGCGAAGCCGACCGCATCGAGTACCCGGAAGCCGCCCGCCAGCGCTCGCGGGCCGAAGCGGTGCTGGCCGAAGCCCTGGCCGAGCTGCGCGAGCGCGGCGTCGACGCCATCGCGCAGATTCCCTCGGGTGACCCGGGCGAAGTGATCAGCGAGCAGGCCCGGCGCCTGAAGTGCGATCTGATCGTCATCGGCCACCGCCACCTGTCCCGCCTGGAACGCCTGTTCGAACCCTCGATCGGGCAATGGACCATCGACCACGCGCCCTGTCCCGTGCTGGTGGAAACCCGCGACCCACAACCCTAGCAACCATGGCCTCCCGTTCCCCGTTGTTTCCCACCCGCGTCAACTACCGCGCCTTCGGCCGCCAGTTCGGCCGCGGCGAACAGGCACTGCTGGCGGCGATACGCCAGCTGCACGATCCTGATCAACAGGCCGATGGACTCGCCCAGCTGAGCAGCCTCGGTATTGATCCCGAAGGCTGCGACGCGTTCGTCGGCCTGCTGCCGCTGCTGGCCACGCCCACCGCCCCGATCGACCTGCTGCCCGCCGGCTCACCGTTCATCGCGGCCAGCGAACTGGACCTGCTGGTCTGCCTCCTGCGCATCGCACAATGGCGGCATGCCCGCCCGCGCGAAGATGACGCACTGGCTCCGCTGCGCCAGCAGCTGGCGCGCTGTGCGATGGCCGTGCAGGCGGCAAACCTGCCGTTGCGCCAGCGCTCGTTGTCACCGGTCGGGCTGAGGTTGCTCGATCCCACTGGCTGGTTGCGGCAGCGCTGACCCGGCCGCGCCGCCCGTGCGCAATCACGCACGGGGACCGGGCACCCGGCGCGCTCAGCAATCCATCCTGCCGTGCGCACTGCCTTCGTCGTCGAGCACGTGCGCATGCAGGATCACCTGGTTGCGACCGGCACGCTTGGCGGCGTACAGGCCGGCATCGGCATCCGCCAGCAACTGATCGGCGCTGGCCAGAGCCGGCGGGTGCAGGTAGCCCACGCCGATGCTGATACTGACCGACCCTTCGGGCAGTGGCAGCGCCGCCACCGCCTCACGCAGGCGCTCGGCCAGCGCCAGCACGCCCGACAGCGGGCTTCCGGGCACGATCACCGCAAATTCCTCGCCGCCGTAACGGGCAACACTGTCACCGGCACGGCCGGCACTGATCTTCAGGACCGTGGCCACGGCCTGCAGGCAGCGATCCCCGGCTGGATGTCCGTGGCGGTCGTTGAAGACCTTGAAATGGTCGATGTCCAGCAACAGCAGCCCCAGCTCGCTGCCGCTGCGCCGCGCACGGTTCCATTCCGCCAGCAGCAGTGCATCGAACTCGCGCCGGTTGGCCACACCGGTCAGGCCATCCTGACGAGCGAGCTGGTCCAGCGATGCCTGCCGTTCCATCAAGTCCACCTGCAACAGGATGCTGCGCACGCCGAAGCCCAGCGTTGCCACCACGAAGCCAGTGACCGCCAGCGGCCGCGCATGGTCGACCACCAGGGTACCGACCACCAGCAGCAGCAATGGCAGGATCATCGGCCCCGCCGCCTGCACCGTTCTGCCCAGCCTCGGGTGCATCACGAACGTCGGCGCGGGTGCCTGGCTCATCGCCAGCAACGCCAGCAGCAGGAACGGCAGGTCGATCAGCAGATCGTTGTAGGCACCGAAGGACTGTTCCGAGGTGTAGTGGTTGATGTAGTACGCCACCATCAGGTAGCCCACCGCGTAGATCGCCAGCGCGCGGAAGAAGTTGCGCCGCTCCGGAACGTCGCCCACCAGCCAGCGCACCACCGCAAACCCGGCAATGCACAGATTCTGGATATCGAACATGCGCTGCATGTTGGACAACGCGTGGTCGTCGATGTCGACGCGCGCGGCGAACGACTGCGCATGCACGAAGAACAGCACGCCCAGCAATGCGGCCATCGCCGCATCGATCAGGCTGATGCTCAGCCGCTCGCGGCGTGCACGGGCCAGGATGAACACCAGCGGCACGCCGTACAGCACATACAGGAACAGGCTGGCCTGCGGCGTGACATCGGCACGGCCGGCACCGAGCGCGTCGATCATGTTGACGGCCATGCCACCCGCCCAGAGCAGCAGCGCCAGAGCGGTAGCGCGCCAGCCGAGTGCCGCACGGTCGCGGCGCGCCCGCCACAGGCAGGCCGCCGCCGCCAGCAACGGGGCACCCGTGAGGAACCCGAAGGAACCCGCACCGGCGGGACCCGGCCACAGGGCCACGACCAGGCCGTGGCACAGCACATACAGCAGCGCCAGCACTACCGGCATGCATCCCCCGATCCGCAAGGCCGTATGGACGCACGATAGCCCCGCCCGCGCCACGGCCACGTGATCCAATACGGCAATACGACACTTCGCGTGCCCCGCCATGGTAGTGCCGGCCGCTGGCCGGCAATCCCGGGGAATCACAGGGCTGCAGGTTGCCGGCCAGCGGCCGGCACTACCGGAAAGCCGTCAGCCGTGCAGGGCGTGGGCGTGGTGGGCGATGTGCTCGCCGATGAAACTGGCGATGAAGTAGTAGCTGTGGTCGTAGCCCGGCTGCAGGCGCAGGGTCAGCGGATGGCCGGCGGCATCACAGGCCTGCTGCAGGCGCTGCGGTTGCAGTTGGGTCTGCAGGAATTCGTCCGCCTCGCCCTGGTCGACCAGCAACGGCAGGCGCTCAGTGGCCACGGCGACCAGTTCGCTGGCATCCCACAGCGCCCAGTCCGCCGGGTTGTCGCCCAGGTAGGCGTGGAAGGCCTTCTGCCCCCACGGCACGTGGCTGGGCGCGACGATCGGCGAGAACGCCGACACGCTGCGGTAGCGCCCCGGGTTGCGCAGTGCGATCACCAGCGCACCGTGACCGCCCATCGAGTGGCCGCTGATGCCACGCGCATCGGTGACCGGGAAATCCGCCTCGATCAGTGCCGGCAGTTCCTGCGCCACGTAGTCGTGCATGCGGTAGTGCTTCGCCCACGGTGCGCGGGTGGCATTGAGGTAGAACCCCGCCCCCTTGCCCAGGTCATAGCCCTCGGCATCGGCCACGTCATCGCCGCGCGGGCTGGTGTCGGGCGCGACGATGATCACGCCGTGCTCGGCCGCGTAGCGCTGTGCGCCGGCCTTGGTGATGAAATTCTGCTCGGTGCAGGTCAGCCCGCTCAGCCAGTACAGTACCGGCAGTTTCTGCGTTTCCGCCTGCGGCGGCAGGTACACGGCGAACTGCATGTCGCAGCCCAGCGTGGTGGAGTGATGGCGGTAGACGTCCTGCCAGCCGCCGAAACAGGCGCGGTGTTCAATGCGTTCCATGGTGCTCTCCTGCGCGGCGCGTCAGCGCGCGCGTGCTTCTGGTAGATGCCGACCTTGGTCGGCTTATCCACGCGCGGCGTGGATGCCTTTGTTGATCCGTTCATCCAGCTGCGCCAGCAGGCGCAGCAACGATTCGACGCCAGGCTGGCCATCAAGATTGCGCCAGGCCGCCACGGCCACATCGCTGCGCGGCGGCCACTGCCCGGCCGCGCGCGCCTCATGAAGGCGCGGCAGGAATACCTGCGCAAGCCACTGCTCGAACGGCATGCCATCGTCGCTGCCGAAGGCCGAGGTCACCGCACGCGGTGGCCCCACCTCCCCCACTACCCAGCCCAGCGCACGCAACGCCTGCTCGATCGGAACCACCAGGGCCGCGCGCGGGTCTTCCGCACGCGGCCGGCGCAGGGCATCCAGCCAGCCCATGACGCGGCTCAGTAGTGGACCACTGAACGGATCGACTTGCCTTCGTGCATCAGGTCGAAGGCTTCGTTGATCTTGTCCAGGTCCATGGTGTGGGTGACGAACGGTGCCAGCTCAATATCGCCCTTCATCGCGTCCTCCACCATGCCCGGCAACTGGCTGCGGCCCTTCACGCCGCCGAAGGCAGTACCCATCCACTTGCGCCCGGTCACCAGCTGGAACGGACGGGTGGAGATCTCCTGGCCCGAACCGGCCACGCCGATCACCACGCTCTGGCCCCAGCCCCGGTGCGCGCATTCCAGCGCCGCGCGCATCACGTTGACGTTGCCGATGCACTCGAAGCTGTGGTCCACGCCCCAGGTGGTCATCTCGACGATGACCTGCTGGATCGGCTTGTCGTAGTCCTTCGGGTTGATGCAGTCGGTGGCGCCGAATTCGCGCGCCAGTTCGAACTTGGACGGGTTGGTGTCCACCGCGATGATGCGGCCGGCCTTGGCCTGGCGCGCACCCTGGATCACCGCCAGGCCGATGCCACCCAGGCCGAACACCGCCACGCTGTCGCCTTCCTGCACCTTGGCGGTGTTGTGCACCGCGCCGATGCCGGTGGTGACGCCACAACCGAGCAGGCAGACGTGCTCCGGGTTCGCGTCCGGATTGATCTTCGCCAGCGAGACTTCGGCCACCACGGTGTACTCGCTGAAGGTCGAGCAACCCATGTAGTGGTACAGCGGCTCGCCGTTGTAGCTGAAGCGGCTGGTGCCGTCGGGCATCACGCCCTTGCCCTGGGTGGCACGTACCGACACGCACAGGTTGGTCTTGCCACTCTTGCAGAACAGGCACTCGCCGCACTCGGCGGTGTACAGCGGAATGACGTGGTCGCCCGGCTTGACGCTGGTCACGCCCTCGCCCACTTCCACCACGATGCCGGCGCCTTCATGGCCCAGCACCACCGGGAACAGGCCTTCCGGATCATCGCCGGACAGGGTGAATGCATCGGTGTGGCAGACACCGGTGTGGGTGATCTTGACCAGCACTTCGCCCTTCTTCGGCGGGGCGACGTCGATCTCAACGATCTGCAGCGGCTGGCCGGGACCAAAGGCGACGGCGGCACGGGACTTCATGGTGGACTCTCCAGACATAGGGAAAACGGGATGCATGGCGCGGTGATGCGCCATCGCTTACTTCAGGTACGAGCGGATCAATGCGCTCATGTCGCGCACGCGTTCGGCGCGCTGTTCATCGGAAGCCGCAGGCTGGCCGAACTCCTCGCGCAGATGGGCCTCCATCACTTCGGACATCAGGCCATTGACCGCGCCACGGATGGCGGCGATCTGCTGCAGCACCGGCCCGCAGTCGGCACCGGCTTCCAGCGCGCGGTCCAGCGCATCGCACTGGCCGCGGATACGGCGCACGCGGGCCAGGACCTTCTTCTTCTCTTCGGGGGAGTGCGGCATGGCGGGGCCACCCAGGAACTATACTGGGGGATAGTATACATAGAAGCCTTTGACTTGACGCAAATGGCTTTCTGACACTCCGAGACGGCAGCTTTGAATTCAACCGAATCAATTACTTGCAACGATCCAGCGGCCACTAACACCGTGTCAGGCAAGCTCTGGGGTCGGCAACGGCTGGAATCAAACAATGGGTATTGGCATCCAACTCGGGCGCGTCACCGATGAGATCGGCAGCAGCGATTTTCTGTATGCGTTCTTCTCGACAATCACCGGCAATCTGGAACCGGATGGATGGGGAAGCCGCTTCCCGATCATCATGAAGCAGTTCTATACCGGCTGCGTGCAGAAATCAGATGCGGCCGCAGCGCTGTCCGAGATGCACGTCATCCGCACTGAGCTGGCCGAAATGCCACCGGCCCATGCCATCTGGTCGCTCGACGATCGAGCGCAGCGTCCGCCCTGGGGAGACGATATCGCTCCCGAGATCGATAGCTTGGGGACCTATTTCGTCACTGCACATGGGCGTGATCTGATTACGCTTCTGATTGATGTGCTTGAAGCACTCCAGGAAGGCGAAGACACGTCCGCCCGGATCGTCGACTACTGATCCCCAGCTCAGTCAAACACGCCCTCACCCGCCAGCCGGGTCAGCTCATCCACCACATAGCGCACCTTGGGCCGCAGGTGGCGCGTCGGTGGCCACAGCGCATGGATGTCGATGTGCCGCTGCATGTGCTCGTCCAGCACCGATTGCAGTGCGCCGGATTCCAGGTGGCGACGCACCAGTGAAACCGGCATCTGGCAGATACCGAGCCCGGCGATGGCCGCTTCGATCACCGCGTCGCCGTCATTGAGTTGATACGGCGCACTGGGAATGAACGTTCCCTCGTCCTCCTCGCTGCCGATCCGCCACCAGACCGGCTGGCCATGGCGGAAGCCGACGATGCTGCGGTGCTGCGCCAGTTCCTCCACCGTGCGCGGCACGCCATGTGCCTGCAGGTACGCCGGCGATGTGCAGGTAACCAGCCGCTGGCGCCCCAGCCGGCGCGCGACCAGATGCTCGGCATGGTGCAGCCCACCGAAGCGGATCAGCAGGTCGATGCCCTCTTCGACCGGATCGACGAAGTGATCGGTGAAGGTCATCGTCAACTGCAGGTCCGGATACTGGCGGCACAACCGCAGCAGCACCGGCAGCACCACCAGCCGCCCGAACGAGGACGGCATGTCGATGCGCAGCCGCCCGCTGGGCAGGCCCGCCGAACCCAGACAGGCCTCGGCCGCGGAGATTTCTTCCAGCGCCGCCGCACAGGAGGCGTAGTACGCCTCGCCATCAGTAGTCAGTGCGATGCGCCGCGTAGTGCGATGGAACAGGCGCACCCCCAGCCGCGCTTCCAGACGGGCGATGGCCTTGCCCACCGCCGAGCGCGAGATGCCCAGCGCGTCTGCCGCCTCGGTGAAGCTGCCCGAGCGTGCGGTCGTGACGAACGTCACCAGGCCATTCAAGGATTCCAGCGGCAGCATCGTTCGCACTCCATTGGGGACAAATAGTCCCGCACCAAGGGAGATCGAAGCGCTTTATGCGCCTGCATGTCAACTCCATCCTGTGTGCATCGCGCCGCTGGCGCCTCTCCCCCGCACCGAGATGACCGACATGACCACCGCCCTCTTCCGCCCGTTCGACCTGTCAGGAACCGCCCTGCGCAACCGCATCGCAATGGCGCCGATGACCCGCGCCCGCAATCCCGGCGCGATCGCCAACGCGCTCACCGCGCAGTATTACCGGCAGCGTGCCAGCGCCGGCCTGATCATCAGCGAAGGCACGCCGGTCTCGCCGCAGGGCCAGGGCTACATCGACGTGCCGGGTATCTGGTCGGCCGAGCAGGTGGCCGGGTGGAAGCTCGTCACCGAGGCGGTGCATGTCGCGCAGGGCACGATCTTCGCCCAGCTCTGGCACGTCGGCCGCATGTCGCATGCCTCGCTGCAGCCCGGGGGTGGGCAACCGGTCAGCGCCGGTACCCGCCCGGTCGCCAGCGCACCGAAGAACACCTCGTTCGTGTATCTGGACGATGGCAGCCGTGGTCATGCTGATCCCACCCCGGCACGTGCACTGGCCACCGAAGAGATCCCGGGCATCATTGCCGACTTCGCACGGGGCGCCGACAACGCCATCGCCGCCGGTTTCGACGGCATCGAACTGCATGCGGCCAACGGCTACCTGTTCGAGCAGTTCCTCAACCCGCTCATCAATGTACGCGAGGACCGCTACGGTGGCTCGCTGCCCAACCGCGCACGGCTGATCCTGGAGACCGTCGACGCGATGGCCCAGCGCATCGGCGCCCACCGCATCGGCGTGCGCCTGGCACCGAACAACCTCACCTTCGACATGCCGTTCTACCCCGACAACGAAGCCACCTATCTGTACCTGGCCGAGGAATTGGGCAAGCGCGGCTTGGCCTATGTGCACCTCAATGACAACCTGCAGGCGGGGCAGTCGGTGCTGGGCGAGGCGTTCCTGCAGCAGTTCAGGCAGGCCTACGGTGGCACGTTGATCCTGGCCGGCGGCATGACCCGCGAGCGTGCCATGCAACTGGTCGAGACCGGCATCATCGACCTGGCGGCGTTTGGCCAACCGTTCATCGCCAACCCGGATCTGGTCGAGCGCCTGCAACGCGACGACGCGCTGGCCACGCCCGACCGCAATACCTATTACGGTGGCGGCGAGGCAGGCTACCTCGATTACCCGCGCGCGCAGTAGAGCCACGCGATGCGTGGATGCGGGCGTACACTGCCCACCCGCATCCACCGGATCTGCCCATGGATACGCCCACCGCATCGTTCATCGTCAACCTCGATGTCCCCGATCTTGCCGCTGCCGAGGACTTCTACATCCGCGCCTTCGGCCTGCAGATCGGCCGCAGCCTCGGCCCAGGCGCCGTGGAACTTCTCGGTGGGCCAGCGCCGCTGTACCTGCTGCAGAACGAGGCCGGCAGCGCCGCCACCGAAGACGGCGACGTGCGCGACTACGAGCGTCATTGGACGCCGCTGCACCTGGACTGGGTAGTGCATGACATCGAGGCCGCACTGGCCCGTGCGGTTGCGGCCGGGGCGACGCTTGAGCAGTCCGTGCGCGAGCGTCGCTGGGGGCGCATCGCCGTGCTGGCCGATCCGTTCGGCCACGGCTTCTGCCTGATCCAGTTCAGTGGCGAAGGCTACGACGTGCTGGTCGAATGACCCTTGCGCCGCTCACCACGGCAACGGCACCGCCTCGCCGTTGGCGCGCTCGCCGTAGTACAGCGACGGCAGCAGGCGCGAGAGGAAACTGAACTCGGTGTAGCAGTGCTTGAGCAGGCCCAGGCCAACCGCATCGCTGGCATCACGCTGCGGATCGGTGCTGTCCAGGCCAAGCACGAAGCGGCTGCGCAGCACACAACCAAACGGCGTATCGCGCGCCACATGCAGCATCTGCCCATCGCAGGGATCGCCCTGTGCATCCAGACGCACGTGATCACCGAACCCGATGCGCGCGGCGATCACCGCCGATACATCGCCTGCATCCAGTACCGCCTGCAGGCGCTCGGCTGCCAGCAACGTGCGCGGGTCATGGAACTTCAAACGCGCCGCCACCGGCGGAATGTCGGCCAGCGATTCCACCGCATGGATGCTGGCGCCATGGTAGCTGCGTCCACGCTGCCAGGCCGCGTCCCAGCCGCGATGCTCGAGATGGTCGACCGGATGCCACCAGCGGATGTGCTGGGTGGTCTCGAAGAAGGTGAACCACCAGTCCAGCATGCGGCCCTTGCAGCCGTGAAGGTCAGTGCGCACCGCCACCAGCAGGGTGCCGTCTTCGCGGCGCTGGATGCCGGTTTCCAGATGCATCGGTGCCGGGTCCAGCAGATCGTGGTGGTCCAGCCAGGCGCGAGCGTTCACAGCGGTATCCATGAGGGGTTTCCTACCGGGGTTGGGAGGCCCAACAATACGGAAACGACATGCGTTTCGCAATTATCCGGATGCGGTAAGATGGGCGCAATGAACAGCACCACCCTGCCCGAGCCCTCAACGCCGACCCGCCGCCGCGGCCGTCCAGCGCGACCAGAAGCCGAGGTCCGCCATGCGGTGCTGCAGGCCACCCTGGAGCTGCTGCTGGTCCAGGGATACGAGGCCACCACCATCGAAGCGGTGGCCGCGCACGCCGGGGTGGCGAAGAAGACTGTGTACCGCCATGCCAGCAACCGCGATGCGCTGGTCGGGCTGGCGGTGCGCGAGTGGACGGATGGCTTCGCGCCACAGCTGCAGCGGGACGCGCACGACAGTGACGAGGTACTGCCGCTACTGCAGGTCATCCTGCAGGCAGTGTGTGCACAGGCGCTTTCGCCGCAGGCGGTGCAGGTGTTCCGCCTGCTGGCGACCGACTTTCCCGGCAAGGAAGCGCTGCTGCAGGCCTACCTGGACAACGGCATCGAGCGCTGCCGGGCGCTGCTGGCCGACTGGCTGGCACGGCAGCAGCAGCGTGGGCTGCTGCGCGAGGGAGATGCCGCGTGCATGGCACGGCTGATCCTGGCGATGGCAGTGGCCGAGCCACTACGCGAACGCGTGATCGGTGTGGTGGCCGAGGATGCGCCGGTAGAGGTGCATCTGCGTGAGTGCATGGCGTTGTTGGCGCCGGTGTTGCAGGCGCCGTAGCAGAACCCATCCACGCATGGCCGATACCGGTGGGTGCCGACCGTTGGCCGGCACTGCATCAGCTACTGCAACTCACTCCCGCAACATATCCACGAACGCGCGCAACGCTGCCGGCATCTGCCGCTGCTTCGGGTAGTACAGCGCGAAACCGGCGAACGGTTCGCTCCAGTCTTCCAGCACCGCCACCATCTGCCCGGAGTCGATGTACGGCCGCGCGGTATCTTCCAGCACATAGGCCAGGCCGATGCCATCGAGCACGGCACTGACCACGGTGCCCTGCTCGCCCAGGGTCAGCCGCCCCGGCACATCGATCTCCAGCGCCTGCCCCTCGCGCTCGAACTGCCACTTGTACAGATGGCCGCTGGCGAAGCGGAAGCGGATGCATTCATGCGCGGCCAGATCGCGCGGGTGCCGGGGCGCGGGGTGTCGCCGCAGGTAGTCCGGCGCGCCGACGATCAGACCACGCAGTGGTGGCCCCATCGGCACCGCCACCATGTCCTCGGGCACGAACTCGTGCAGGCGCACGCCGGCGTCGTAGCCTTCGGCGACGATGTCGACCAGGCCGTCGTTTTCGGTCAGCTCCACCCGAATGTCCGGATGCGCGTGCAGGAAGCGCGCCAACCGCGGCCCCAGCTGGGTCGGCACCGCCGCGCGGGTGGCGTTGATGCGCAGCAGGCCAGCCGGTGCGGCGCGGAACTGGTTCATCTCCTCCAGTGCGTCGTGCACCTGCCCCAAGGCAGGCTGCAGACGCTCCAGCAGGCGCTGTCCGGCCTCGGTCAGGGCCACGCTGCGGGTGGTGCGATGGAACAGGCCCACGCCCAAGCGTTCTTCCAGCGCGCGGATCGCATAGCTCACCGCCGAGGTCGACAGTGCCAGCTCGGCGCCGGCGCGGCGGAAGCTGCGGTGGCGGGCAACGGCCGCGAACGCGGCCAGGTGCGAGAGATTGTCAGTGGCCATGATTGTGCAGTCTGCCTTGATGAATCATGCCGATATCCGGGCTTCTTACCCCGGGTTACGCCGCGTATTGTAAAACGCCTTTCGACAAACCCGCCAAGGATTCCCCATGTCCCTCGCCCGTGGTTACGCCGCCCATACCCATACCGACCCGCTGGTGCCGTTCGAATTCGAGCGCCGCGCCGTCGGCCCGAACGACGTGCGCATCGAGATCCTCTACAGCGGCATCTGCCATTCGGACCTGCACCAGGCCCGTGACGACTGGGGTGGTTCGATCTACCCGATGGTGCCGGGCCACGAGATCATCGGCCGGGTCACCGAAGTCGGCAGCGAGGTCACCCGTTTCAAGGTGGGCGACCACGCCGGCGTCGGCTGCATGGTCGATTCCTGCCGCCATTGCGATGCCTGCGAACACGACCTGGAACAGTACTGCGCCGAAGGCGCGACCTGGACCTACAACGGCCGCGAGCGCGCGGACGGTGCGCCGACCTACGGTGGCTATTCCGACCACGTGGTGGTCGAGCAGCGCTTCGTGGTGAAGGTGTCCGACACCCTTGACCTGAAGGCGGCCGCGCCGCTGCTGTGCGCCGGCATCACCACCTGGTCGCCGCTGCGTCACTGGAAGGTCGGCCCGGGCCAGAAGGTCGGCGTAATCGGCCTCGGTGGCCTCGGCCACATGGGCGTGAAGTTCGCCAAGGCGCTCGGCGCGCACGTGGTGATGATCACCACCACGCCGGAAAAGGGTGCCGATGCCAAGCGCCTGGGCGCCGATGAAGTACTGGTCTCGCGCGATGCCGCGCAGATGAAGGCGCACGCCGGCAGCTTCGATTTCCTGCTCAACACCATCCCGGTCGGCCATGACACCAACCCGTACATGGGTCTGCTCAAGCGCGAAGCCACCATGTGCCTGGTCGGCGTGTTGACCGAACTGGACCCGCCGCTGACCGGTGGCAGCGTGATCTTCGGCCGCAAGCACCTGACCGGTTCGGCAATCGGCGGCATGGCCGAAACCCAGGAAATGATGGACTTCTGTGCCGAGCACGGCATCGTCAGCGACGTCGAAGTGATCGACATGAAGGACGTCAACGAAGCCTGGGAGCGCATGGCGAAGAACGATGTGCGCTACCGCTTCGTGATCGACATGGCGACGATGAAGAACGCCGCCTGATCGATCGGCGACTGTGAACGAAGAACCCCGGCACTGCCGGGGTTTCTTGTTTGCGTTGCACGGCCCGTCCGCCGGGCATGGCCCGGCGCTACCGGAAAGATGACGAGTAGCGCCGGGCCATGCCCGGCGAGCGAAGCGGTTGCCTGCCTCCTTGGGCATGACGAAGGTCAAGGCCCCCGCCACACGCGGGGCGCAGACTCACTGCATGGCCCGCCTGCCCTCCCCTGCGATGCTGATGCGTGCACCGCATCGGCTGCTGTTCTTCATCGGTGCCAGCAACCTGTTGCTGGCGATGCTGTGGTGGACGCTGTGGCTGGGTGCGCTGCGTGGCCTGTGGACGCCACAGCCACCATCGCTGCCACCAGCCTGGCTGCACGCGCTGCTGATGCAGTACCTGGTGCTGCCCAGTTTCATCTTCGGCTTCCTGCTTACCGTGTTTCCGCGCTGGATGAACCAGCCCGAGCTGCCGCGCAGCCGCTATGCACCGGTGGGGCTCGGCCTGTTCGGCGGGCAGGCGCTGCTGATTGCCGCCGCCTGCGGGTGGACACCCGGGCTCTGGCCCGGCCTGCTGCTGGCGCTGGCCGGCTGGAGCGCCGGATTGATCGTGCTCGGCCACGTACTCAAGGCCGCCGGCCCCAACCGTAACTGGCATGCACGTGCCTGCTTCGCGGCGTTGCTGCTCGGCTGGCTGGGCCTGCTCGCGTTCATGGCCGTAGCCTGCGGCCGTGCCACGCTGATGCCTGTGCATGTGGCGTTGGGAACGTTTGGCATGTTGCTGCCGATCTATCTCACCGTCGCGCACCGCATGATTCCGTTCTTCGCCACCAACGTGGTGACCGGCTACGTGCCCTGGCGGCCGCTGCGCTGGCTGGCCGTGATGTGGGCGCTGATCCTGCTGCGCCTGTTGTTGATGATCCTGCAGGCCGAGGGCTGGCTATGGCTGGCCGACGCACCGCTGTTGGCGCTGTCGATCCAGGCGCTATGGCACTGGTGGCCGCGCGGGCCGATGCCCGGCCTGCTTGCCGCGCTGTTCCTGGCGCTGGCATGGCTGCCGATCAGCTTCGCGTTGTATCTGCTGCAGGATGTTGGTCATCTGCTCGGCCAGCCGCAGCTGCTCGGCCGTGCGCCGTTGCACGCGCTGGCAGTGGGACTGTTCGGCAGCCTGCTGGTGGCGATGGTGACCCGGGTCACCCAGGGCCATTCCGGGCGACCGCTGGTGATGCCGGCAGTGGCCTGGTTCGCGTTCGTCACGCTGCAGGCGGTGGCGATCATGCGCATCGTCGCCGAGCTGATGCCGGACGCCTACGCGTGGCATTTCGCCGCTGCCATCGGCTGGTTGCTGGCCTTGGCACCGTGGGTGGCGCGGCTGGGCTGGATCTATCTGAGCCCGCGGCGGGATGGCAAGCCGGGCTGACATCGACGCCGGGCATGGCCCGGCGCTACCGCAATCGAATCAATACGCGAACTCGCGGAACACCGGGTCGACGTCGCCGTGCCAGCGGCCATGGAACAGCGCCAGCTTGCGTTCGGCCGGGGTCAGGCCGGACTCGACGATTTCCTGCAACACGTCCAGGAACTTGCTCTCGTCCTGGCCGTCGGCATTGCGTGCGGCGCGGCGCTTGAGGCCTTCCACGGAAATCTTCACCGCCTCGCGGGCCAGGTCACGCACGCTGCCATTGCGGAACGGCAGGTTCATCGCATGCTTCGGCACGCCGTCACGCAGCGCATGACGCTCGGCCAGGGTGAAGTCACGCACCAGGTCCCAGGCGGCATCCAGAGCGGTGTCGTCGTACAGCAGGCCGACCCAGAACGCCGGCAGCGCGCACAGGCGGCTCCACGGGCCACCATCGGCGCCGCGCATTTCCAGGTACTTCTTCAGGCGCACTTCCGGGAACGCGGTGGTCATATGGTCCGACCAGTCGCGCATGGTCGGCAGCGCACCCGGCAGAATCGGCAGCTTGCCCTGCATGAAGTCGCGGAAGCTCTGCCCGCTGGCATCGTGGTAGACGCCATCGCGGTAGGAGAAATACATCGGCACGTCGAGCAGGTAGTCGACATAGCGTTCGTAACCAAAGCCATCCTCGAACACGAAGTCGAGCATGCCGGTGCGGTCGGCGTCGGTGTCGGTCCAGATATGCGAGCGGTAGCTCAGGTAGCCGTTCGGCTTGCCTTCGGTGAACGGCGAATCGGCGAACAGCGCGGTGGCGATCGGCTGCAGCGCCAGCGACACGCGGAACTTCTTCACCATGTCCGCTTCGGTGGCGTAATCCAGGTTCACCTGCACCGTGCAGGTGCGGGTCATCATGTCCAGGCCCAGCGAGCCGACCTTGGGCATGTACGCACGCATGATCTTGTAGCGGCCCTTCGGCATCCACGGCATCTCGTCGCGCTTCCACTTCGGCTGGAAGCCCATGCCGAGGAAGCCCAGCTGCAGTTCACCGGCCACCTGCGCCACCTCGTTGAGGTGGGTGCCGGTTTCCACGCAGGTCTGGTGGATGGTCTCCAGCGCCGCGCCGGACAGTTCCAGCTGGCCGGCCGGTTCCAGCGTCACCGAGGCGCCATCGCGCAGCAGGGCGATGGTATTGCCGTTCTCCTGCACGGGTGCCCAGCCGAACCGCACCAGGCCATTGAGCAGCGCTTCGATCCCGCGCTCGCCTTCGAAGGTCGGTGGACGCAGGTCATCCAGGCGGAACCCGAACTTCTCGTGCTCGGTACCGATGCGCCACTGCGCGCGGGGCTTCTCGCCGGAGGCGATCTCCGCCACCAGCTGCGAGCGGTCGGTAATGGGCGTATCGGCGACGTGGCTGGGGCTCGACAAGGGGAGGACTCGCTGGACAGTGGCAGGGGATGTGGGGCTGGGAGCCTTGCATCGCAAGGGCGCACTATAGCGTGGCGGCCCGTTGCGTCATGCGACGGTGACGGGTTTCAGCATCCTACCGACGCCCTCTTGACCCTCGTACACTCGAAGCCATGAGCCGCCATTCACGACACCCTGAGCTGCACCGCGCCGACCGTGTCGGCTGGCTGCGTGCCGCCGTGCTGGGGGCAAACGACGGCATCGTATCAGTGGCCGGCCTGGTCGTCGGCGTGGCCGCCAGCGGCGCTTCGGCCAGCACGATCCTCGCCACCGGCATAGCCGGCACCGTAGCGGGTGCGATGTCGATGGCTGCCGGTGAGTATGTCTCCGTGCAGACCCAGGCCGACACCGAAAACGCCGACCTGGCCATGGAGAAGCGTGAACTGCACGAAGACCCGCACAGCGAGCTGGAAGAGCTGGCGGCGATCTACCGCCACCGCGGACTGGAGCCGGCGCTTGCGCGGCAGGTCGCCGAGCAGCTCACCGCCCACGATGCACTGGGCGCTCACGCCCGCGACGAGCTGGGCATCACCGAAGAACTGCGCGCACGCCCGCTGCAGGCGGCGATGGCCTCGGCCAGCGCCTTCACCTGCGGCGCCGCGCTGCCGGTGCTGACCGCGCTGCTGGCACCGGCCAACAAGGTGGCGATGATGACCACGGCCAGCACCCTGCTCGGCCTGTGCCTGACCGGCGCAATGGCCGCCCGGGCCGGCGGTGCTTCGCCTGCACGCGGTGCGATCCGGGTAATGTTCTGGGGCGCGCTGGCAATGGCCGCCGCTGCCGGTGTCGGCAGACTGCTGGGAGCCCACGTGTCATGACCGCGATGCTGCCACCGGCCGTCGCCCTGCTGACGGAGATGGCCAGCCTGGCCGGCTGCGACCGCGCCGAAGGCTATGCCTGCATCACTGCGCGCCGCGAACACGGCGCCAGTTCGGTGGAAATCCCACAGCCGCAGTTCGCAATCCTGCTGGAAGGCCGCAAGCAGGTACGCACCGCGCACCAGTCGCTGGAGTTCGTTCCCGGCGACATCCTGCTGCTGACCCAGCGCTGCCGCATCGATGTGGTCAACACACCCGACCCGGGGACCGGCCGCTACCTCAGTGCCATCGTACCGCTGTGTGCCGAAGTACTGGCCGCGGCGCGCACGCTGTGGAGCGAAGCGCTGCCCAGCGCCGGCCCGGTGATGGGGCGGTTGCCATTGACCGAGCATGGCGCGGTGCTGCGACAGTGGCGGCAATCGCTGCAGGACGGCCGTTACAGCGACGCACGGCTGGCCCTGGCCTCGCTGGTACTGACCCTGTGCCGGCAGGGCCATGGCAACCTGCTGCTGCCGCAGGCACCCAGCCTGGGTGAACAGATCCGCGACCGCATCGCCGCCGAACCGGCCCGCGACTGGCAATCACGCGATGTGGAAGAGCAGTTCGCGCTGAGCGGGGCGACCCTGCGACGTCGGCTGGCGGCCGAACGCACCAGCCTGCGGCAGTTGTTGACCGAGGCGCGGCTGGCACATGGAATGACGTTGCTGTACACGACGGATCTGCCGCTGAAGACCGTCGCTGCACGCGCAGGCTACCGGTCTGCGGCGAGCTTCAGCAAGCGCTTCGCCGAGCAGTACGGGCTGGCTCCTACAGACATTTGAGGGTGTTCGGCAGGGCTGCGCCCTGCACCCGCAGAGGCAACGGCAACAGCCGAAGCAACAGCAACAGCATGCATTCCGTGGGATGGGGGGGCGGTATCGGAGTGCGGGGACGCCGCAAGTACGTCCCTGTAGGCTTGGCAGCCGCATCCATGCGGCTGACACCCCGCACTCCGATACCGCCCCACCTTCGACAGGTTCACTCGGCTGTTGGTAGGTGTCGACCTTGGTCGACACATCTGTCAGATATCGAATGAAATTCTGGGGTCATATCCGTTTTCCTTCGGAAAACGGATATGACCCCCAAGAGCATTTCCAACAGATCGCAGAAAACTGTCGAAGGCGGGGTGGGTCCGGTTGCGGGAGTGTCCGCGGCATGGATGCCGCGGCCAAGCCCCCATGGACGGGTTTACGGCGTCTCCCGCAACCGGACCCACCCCGCCATCCCACGGATAGCCCGCTGTTGCTTCGGCCGTTGCTGTTGCTTAGGCCGTTGCCGTTGCCTCTGCGGGTGCAGGGCGCAGCCCTGCAGACACCCCTTCCATGAGCATTCCGCGTAGTGGTTTGAGCGCCGCGCGCACACCGGCCACGGCACGCTATGCAGCAACGGAACCGCCCGTCGTCCACCGAGAACCACCATGTCCCTGCGTCCCCTGCCGCTGCACCACGCTCTGCTGTTGGCCCTGTCATCCCTGCCACTGGCCGCGCTGGCCGAAACCACGTCGCCTGCCCCCACCCAGCAGGTCCCAGGCGTCTACCACCAGCGCGTCGGTGCGCTGCAGGTCACCGCCCTGTTCGATGGCGTGGTCGCGCTGGGCCGGCAGGAAGTCGTGGACGTGCCGCCGACGCTGGTCAGCCGCCTGCTGGAAGGTCGCTATGTGCCGGAAGACAAAAAGGGGCTGCAGACCGCGATCAACGCTTTCCTTGTGCGCCAGGGCAATCACCTGACCCTGGTCGATACCGGTACCGCGCAGTGCTTCGGTCCTGGCCTGGGCCAGGTGCTGGGCAATCTGCGTGCTTCCGGCGTCGACCCGGCCGAGGTGGATGACGTGCTGCTGACCCATGCCCATCCGGATCACCTGTGTGGCGTACTCGACGCGCAGGGCAAGCCGGCCTACCCGAACGCCACGGTGTGGCTGTCCAAGGCCGATGCCGGTTACTGGCTCAACCCGGCCAGCGAGGCCAGTGCACCGCAAGGCGTACGCTTCGCCTTCCCACTGGCACGCAACGCGGTGGCGCCGTACCAGGCCAGCGGCCACCTGCGCACGTTCAGCCCCGGCGATGCCCTGCCCGGTGGCGCGGTGGCGATGGATACCCATGGCCATACCCCGGGCCATGTCTCCTACCGGTTCGACAGCCTGGGCCAGTCGCTACTGGTGTGGGGCGATGTGCTGCACTTCCACGCGGTGCAGTTCGCGCACCCGGAGGCCGCGTTCGAGGCCGATTCGGACCGCAAGGCGGCCATCGCCAGCCGCCGCAGCCTGCTGCAGCAGGCCACCGCCAACGGCTGGTGGGTGGCAGGTGCGCACCTGCCGTTCCCCGGCCTGGGCCATGTGCGTGGCGAGGGCAAGGCCTATGCGTGGGTGCCGGCGGAGTATTCGCCGTTGAAATGAGGTGCCACCGGGCCTGGTGGCGTTGCCGGCCAGCGGCCGGCACTACCGGGCATCAGAGCGGTAGCGCCCGGCCGCCAGCCGGGCGACCGAAAATGCCTTATTCCAGCCCCAACCAGCCGCCGATGATGCCGCGGGCTTCGTCCACACCGGTGCGGGCGGCGCCGGAGAACACCTGCACGCTGACCGTATCACCGAAGGAGGAGTGCAGTTCCTTGCGCACCTTCTGCAGGGTCTGCATCTGCTGGCTGCGGCTCAGCTTGTCGGCCTTGGTCAGCAACGCATGCGCCGGCAGGCCACGCTGCACGGCATAGGCCAGCATCTGCCGGTCGTAGTCCTTCAGCGGGTGGCGGATATCCATCACCACCACCAGGCCCCTCAGCGCATTGCGGGTGCGGAAGTAGCGGTCGATGAAGGCCTGCCAGTGCGCCTGCAGGTCCAGCGGCACCTTGGCGTAGCCGTAACCAGGCAGATCGACCAGATGGGCTTCCGGGGTCACCTGGAAGAACACCAGCTGCTGGGTGCGGCCGGGGGTCTTGGAGACACGGGCCAGGCTGTTCTGGCGGGTCAATGCGTTGAGGGCACTGGACTTGCCGGCGTTGGAGCGGCCCGCAAAGGCCACTTCGGCCCCCTCATCGGGCGGCAGCTGCCCCATGTTGTGGGCAGAGAGGTGGTATTGGGCGCGTTCGATGAGCAATGACATGTGCATAGGATCGCATGTTGCGGCACCGCGCGCCCGGCCCAGGGCCCTCCGCCGGGAAAATGCTGCACTGCTGCGTTGACCGTGCGCGGAAACGGCGTTGATAATCCGGGCGATGCCGTGGCTGCCGCCCGGCCCGGTCCATACGGAGCTTTAGCATGCGCCACGCTCGCGTTCTTGCCGTATCCGCCCTTGCCACTGCCGTAGTCGTTGCCGCTGCTGCGTTCGCGCAGACCACGTTGACCCCGCTGCCCGACAACGGGCCGATCAACACCGCCTCGCTGGAGGTCGATTTCAGCAAGACCCACTGGGGCGATGCCAAGGCCGGCCAGACCAAGGCCTCGGCCTGCGCGGCCTGCCATGGCGCCGACGGCAACTCCACGGTGGAGATGTACCCGTCCATCGCCGGCCAGAGCGAACGCTACGTGGCCCAGCAGATGGCCCTGATCGCCAACGGCCAGCGCAGTTCCGGTGCGGCGGTGGCGATGGTGCCGTTCGTGCAGAACCTCACCCCGCAGGACATGCGCGACATCGGCGCGTTCTTCGCCACGCAGAAAGCCACCGCCGGCATCGCCGACGACACGGCGGTTACCGAAGGCCCCTACAAGGGCATGAAGTTCTACGAGATCGGCCAGCAGCTGTACCGCGGCGGCGACGCCAAGCGTGGCCTGCCGGCCTGCATGGCCTGCCACGGCCCCAGCGGCGCTGGCAATCCGGGCCCGGCCTACCCGCATATCGGTGGCCAGCACGCCAGCTATGTCGCGCGGCGCCTGCAGGAATACCAGGCCGGGCAGACCCACGAAACCGACAAGGCGCACTTCCAGATCATGGCCACGGTCGCGCAGAAGCTGAGCGAGCAGGAGGTGCAGGCGCTGTCCAGCTACCTGCAGGGCCTGCACAACAAGGCCGATGACGTGGCTGCCGCGCCTGTACCGGCACAACCGGTCGCCGCCCCCTGACCACCATTGGTCGGCCCGGGCCGCCACCACGGCCCGCGCCTGCGGTATGTTTCCTTCACGCCGGCGACTGCGCCGGCGTTGCTTTTTTCAACGGAGATGCGTGTCGATGAGGTTGATTTCCCGCCTGCTGTTGTCCCTTCTGGTCCTGCTGCCGCTGGCCGCCAGCGCCGCCACCCCTGCCAACGCGCCGCTGGTGGAAGGTAAAGACTACGAACGCATCGCCCAGCCAGGCCCGTTCCAGCCGCTGGCCGGAAAGATCGAGGTGGTCGAGGTCTTCGGCTACACCTGCCCGCACTGCGCCCATTTCGAGCCACAGCTGGAAGCCTGGGCGGCCAAGTTGCCGGCTGACGTGCGCTTCACCCCGGTCCCGGCCGCGTTCGGTGGCGCCTGGGATGCATGGGCGCTGGCCTACTACGCCGCCGACCAGGTGGGCGTGGCCAAGCGCAGCCACGCGGCCGTGTTCAAGGCCCTGCATCAGGATGGCTCGCTGCCGATGCAGAACGTCTCGGCCGATGAGCTCGCCAACTTCTACAAGGCCTATGGCGTGACCCCGGACCGCTACATCCAGGCCCTGCGTAGCGATGCGGTGCAGAAGAAGGTAGACGCCGCCCGCGCCTTCGCCCAGCGCACCAAGATTCCGGGCACCCCGGCCATCATCATCAACGGCCAGTACCTGGTGCGTGGCAACAGTTTCGACGACCAGCTGCGCATCGCCTCGGCGCTGATCGCCCAGGCCCGCGCCGCCCGCGGCCGCTGAACCAATACACACCATCGACACGGCGCTGTCGCCGCCGCATGTCATCATTTCCCTCTGGCCGGCACCGGTTGCCGGCCCCACCTATCCAGATGCTGGAGACGTTTCCATGAAGATCCGTTACGCCCTTGCACTCGCAGCGCTGCTGCCGATCCTGGCCGCCTGCAAGGCCGACGATGGCAGCACCAACACCACCGCCGCCCCGGCTGAGCCGACCGCCACTCCGGCCACCACCGAGCCGGCAGCACCGGCCGCTGGCAGCGAAGGCGCCGCCCCGGCCGCCGAAGGCGACAAGGCTCCGGCTGAAGCCGCACCGGCCGCGGCACCGGCCCCGACCACTGCCGCACTGACCGGCCCGGCCCCGGTGGAAGGCGCCGACTACCAGGTGATCCCGAACGGCCAGCCGTTCCAGCCGGCCGCCGGCAAGATCGAAGTGACCGAAATCTTCGGCTACGTCTGCCCGGCCTGCGCCGCGTTCCAGCCGCTGGTTGGCCCGTGGAAGGCCGGCCTGCCGAGCGATGTGAACTTCGTCTACGTGCCAGCCATGTTCGGCGGCACCTGGGACAACTACGCCCGTGCCTTCTATGCTGCGCAGACCCTGGGCGTGCAGGACAAGACCCACGAGGCGCTGTACGCCGCCATCCATTCGCAGAAGACCCTGAAGGGTGAGCGCGGAACCGACTCGGTGGACGACATCGCCAAGTTCTACGGTGCCTACGGCGTGGATCCGAAGCAGTTCGCCGCCACCATGGGCAGCTTCGCGGTGAATGCCAAGACCAATTCGGCCAAGCAGTTCGCGCAGCGCAGCCAGATCAGCGGCACCCCGTCGATCATCGTCAACGGCAAGTACCTGGTGAAGGGCAAGAGCTTCCCGGACATGCTGCGCATCGCCGACCACCTGATCGCCCGCGAGCGCGGTGCGGCCCAGGCTCACTGATCCAAGAGAAGCTGTTCCCGGCCGTGACTTCCCCCCACACACGGACCCTGCGCTTGCTGACGGCCAACATCCAGGCCGGCTCAAGTACCCGCCGCTACAGTGACTATGTGACCCGCAGCTGGTCACATGCACTGCCGGCGGGTCGCAAGCGCAGCAGTCTTGACGCGATCGCCACTTTGGCGCGCGAACACGACATCGTCGGCCTGCAGGAGGCCGACCCGGGCAGCCTGCGCTCGGGCTTCACCAACCAGACCCACTACCTGGCCCAGCGCGCCGGCTTCAACTACTGGAGCCACCAGCCGAACCGGCGCATGGGCGGGGTCGCTTCCAGCGCCAATGGCCTGCTGAGCAAACTGGAACCGGTGGAAGTACAGGACCACGCCCTGCCCGGCCGCATTGGCGGGCGCGGCGTACTGCTGGCCAAGTTCGGGGATGGCGAGGACGGCCTGGCGGTGGCGGTGGCCCATCTGTCGCTGGGGGCGGGTTCGCGGATGTCGCAGCTGGGCTTCATCGCCGAGCTGCTGTCCGACCACCCCAACGCGGTACTGATGGGCGACTTCAACTGCCTGGCCGAACGCCCGGAAATGCAGGTGCTGTACCAGAAGACCCGGCTGCAGCCACCCGGCTGCATCGTGCCGACCTTCCCCAGCTGGCGCCCCGACCGCGCCATCGACCACATCCTGGTCAGCAGCGGCCTGCAGACCCGCACAGTGGAAGCCGTACCGGCGGCGTTCTCCGATCACCTCGCGCTGGCGATGGCGATCGACGTACCGGCCAACGCCCTGCGCTGACGCGCTGCCGCTGCGCTCGCCGGGCATGGCCCGGCGCTACCGACCCTGGTAGGGGCCAACCTTGGTTGGCACGCTGCCCTGGTGGGTGCGGACCGTTGGTCCGCACGCTCTCCGCCGGGCATGGCCCGGCGCTATCCCGCCTGCACCACCGGCACCTTCAGCCGCCGCGCGGTCATCGTGCTGCCCACCGAGGCCAGCACCGTGCAGCCGATCGCCAGCCACTGCAGCCCATGCAGGTGCTCGTGCAGCAGCAGCATCGCCCACAGCGCGGCCACCGCCGGCTCCATGCTGATCAGGATGCCGAAGGTCTCCTTCGGCAGGCGCTTGAGCGCCATCATCTCCAGCGACATCGGGATCGCGCTGGACACCAACGCCACCAGCAGACCAGCGGCCAGGATCTTCGGATCAAGCAGCGCGGCACCGGCATGCACCACGCCCACCGGCACCACCACCAGCGACGCGGCCAGCAGGCCCAGCGATACCGAATGCCCGGCATGCAGGTGGCCGGCACGCTTGCCGAACACGATGTACAGGCCCCAGCACGCCGCCGCACCCATGGCATACAGCACGCCTGCCGGATCCAGCGCCGGGCCGCCACCGATCGGCAACAGCAACAGCAGCCCCACCGCCGCGCAGCCCACCCACAGGAAGTCGATCGGTCGTCGTGATGACAGCATCGCCACCGTCAGCGGGCCGGTGAACTCGATGGCCACCGCGATGCCGAAGGGGATCGTGCGCAGGGCCATGTAGAACAGCAGGTTCATCAGGCCCAGGGTGAGCCCGTAGCGCAGGATGGTGATCGCATCCACGCGGCTGGTCTTCCAGCGCCATGGCCGCCAGAACAGCAGCAGCAACAGCGCCGAAAAGCCCACCCGCAGTGCGCTGGTGCCCTGGGCACCGATCAGCGGGAACAGGTGTTTGGCGTAGGAGGTGCCGATGGCCAGCGAAGTGACCGAACCGAGCACTGCCAGCGCCGGCAACATCGGCGCGAATCGTGAAGTCTGCATGCGCAAAGTCTATTGCGCCGGCGCCGAGCACTTGGCTCAATTGACAGCCCGTTCGTGCAACTTCTGCTCGCCATGGCCACCGCCCCCGTGCTCGACAGCTTCGACCGCGCCATCCTCGACCTGCTACAGCGGGACAACACCCTGCCGCAGCGCGAAATCGCCGAGGCCGTGCACCTGTCCACCCCGGCCGTGCAGCGCCGCATCAAGCGCCTGCAGGACAGCGGTGTGATCGCGGCCAATGTGGCCGTGGTCGCTGCGGCGAAGGTCGGACGACCGCTGACCATCATCGTCGAGGTGCGCGTGGTCAGCGAGCAGCGCGAACGCGTGGCGCCGTTCAAGCGTCGCGTGCAGGACGACCCGGCCGTGCAGCAGTGCTATTCGATCACCGGTGACGGCGATTTCCTGCTGCTGCTTTCGGCGGCGTCGATGGAAGAATACGAAGCGATTACCGAGCGCTTGTTCGGCGGCGACGACAATATCGAGCGCTTCCGCACCTCGGTGGCACTGGGCACGTTGAAGCGGAGTTTCGAGGTTCCGCTGGTACCGGTTCTGTAGAGCCGAGCCAGGCTCGACTGCCTTTTGACCGCAAAGCTGAAGCAGTCGAGCATGGCTCGACTCTACACTCCGAAACCATGAGTACACCCCCCTCTCCTGCCCACCGCCTGCGCCGCTGGCTGCTGCGCGGCCTGTGGCTGGGCATTGCCATCGTTGCCGCGATGGCGCTTTGGAACAGCCCGTGGGCGGCCACGCCGCGAATGCTCTGGTCGCTGACACGGATGCCGGCTGCCACCGAACTGCCGGTGCCGGTGGAGGGTGTACGCCCCCGGCAGATTGCCGACACCTTCGGCGCGCCGCGAGGCCGTGACCGCTCCCACGCCGGTATCGACATCTTCGCCAAGCGCGGCACGCCGGTGCGCAGCGTCACTGCCGGCGTCATCGCGGATGTCAGCGAACGCGGCCTCGGTGGCCGCCAGGTCTGGGTGATCGGGCCCGGGCGCGAGCGCTACTACTACGCGCATCTGGAAGACTGGGCAGAGGGCCTGGCGCGCGGCCAGGTGGTCCAGGCCGGTGACCTGCTCGGCCACGTCGGCGACAGCGGCAACGCCAAGGGCACGCCGCCGCACCTGCACTGGGGCATCTACGGCACGAACGGCCCCCGCGACCCGTTGCCGCTGCTGCGCTGACCGCCATTGCGCCCCCGCGGATCGATCCGTTCATGATTTGTAAATAGGAATTGTTCGTATTACCATTTCTTTCGTTTCCGGTGGTGCCAGGACGGCCTGCCCGCCCTTCCCCTACCCGTAGCGCCTCGCCTTCTGGATGCCGGCCGAACGCGCGTGCTCGTCCAGGATCCCCCATGACCCGTCCCGCCTTCCGTACCCTGCAGCCGCAGCGGCTGTCCATTGCCGTGTTCGCTGCTCTCTGCTCCGTGGCCCCGACCGCCTTCGCCGACACCACCGCCGACCCGACCACGCTCGACAAGGTGGTGGTCAAGGGCGAACGCGCCGAAGGCTACTCGGTACGCCGCACCTCGGCTGGCACCCGCTTCGATCTGGCACCGCGTGAGATCCCGCAGTCGGTCAGCATCATCAGCCACCAGCGCATTGAAGATCAGAAGCTGGACGACATCATCGACGTGCTGGCCAACACCACCGGCGTGACCAGCACCCAGTCCGACAGCGAGCGCACCGAGTTCTATGCGCGCGGCTTCTACATCGATGCCTACCAGTTCGACGGCCTGCCGACGCAGATGGTGCAGAACTGGAGCTACGGCGATTCCGGCCTGGACCTGGCCCTGTACGACCGTGTGGAAGTCGTGCGCGGTGCCACCGGCCTGCTCAGCGGTGCCGGCAATCCGTCGGCATCGGTGAACCTGATCCGCAAGCATGCCGACAGCGCCGAGCTGACCGGCAGCGTCTCGGTGAACGTGGGCAGCTGGGGCCGCACCCGCACCACCGTGGACGTGGGCAGTGCGCTGAATGCCAGTGGCACGGTGCGTGGCCGCGTGATCGGCAGCTACCTGGATACCGATGGCCAGATGGACCGCTACAACCAGCGCAAGACACTGGGCTATGCGGTGATCGACGCCGACCTGACCCCGGACACGCAGCTCAGCGTGGGTTACGACTACCAGCAGAAGCGCGCCAATGGCGCGACCTGGGGCGGTTTCCCGATGTGGTACGCCGATGGCAGCCCGACGAACTACCCGACCTCGTTCAATCCGTCGCCGGACTGGACCTACTGGGATACCACCAGCAAGCGTGCGTTCGCCACCCTGCAGCACGCCTTCAGCAATGGCTGGAAGTTCAAGATCGGTGCCACCCACGACCGCACCGAGGCCGACGACAAGCTGTTCTATCCGGCCTACACCGCGTTCAACAAGACCACAGGCGCCGGCATCACGCCGATGGCCGGCTTCTACAACACCGAGCGCAAGGTCGATGGCATCGATGGCTACATCGACGGACCGTTCCAGCTGTTCGGCCGCGAACACCAGTTCATGGCCGGCCTGAGCTACAACAAGCGCGAGTTCGCCAACTATGGTGACTTCCAGCCCGACTCCAGCGATCCCGAAGCACAGTACCTGCCGCTGGCCAGCTACCTCGGCTGGACCGGTGATTTCCCCCAGCCGAACTGGCGTCCGCTGAAGCTTGCCAGCCAGGGAACCATCACCCAGAAGGCCGGCTACGCTGCTGCACGCCTGTCACTTGCGGATTCGTTGAAGCTGATCATCGGTGCACGCTATACCGACTGGAAGAGTGAAGACGAAGGCAACGATCGCTCGCACAAAGTGACCACGCCGTATGCCGGCCTGGTCTACGACATCAACGACACCTACTCCGCCTACGCCAGCTATACCGAGATCTTCCAGCCACAGACGCTGCGCAACAAGCAGAGGAGCTACCTCGACCCGGTCGATGGCAAGAGCTACGAAGTGGGCGTCAAGGGCGCGTGGTTCGACAACCGGCTGAATGCATCTGTGGCGGTGTTCCGCATCGAGCAGGACAACGTTGGCCAAGCGACCATGGACAAGGTCGACGGGCAGTTGAACGAGACCGCCTACATCGCTGCACGCGGCACCGTCAGCCGCGGCTTTGAGTTCGAAGTGAACGGCGAACTGGCACCGGGCTGGAATGCCACCTTCGGTGCTTCGCGCTATGTGGCCAAGGACATCAACGGCGCCGACATCAACACCGAGTTGCCGCAGACCGCGTTGAAGCTGTTCACCAGCTACACCCCGCAATCGCTGCAGGCACTGACCGTCGGCGGCGGCGCCAACTGGCAGAACCGCATCTACTACACCGCACCGGTAGTAGGCCGCTTCGAGCAGGAAGGCTACGCACTGGTCAGCGCGTTCGTGCGCTACCGCATCTCGCCCGAGTTCAGCGTGCAGGCCAACCTCAATAACCTGCTGGACAAGAAGTACTACTCGCAGATCACCGGTTACGGTGCGTATGGCGATGGCCGCAACGGCTCGCTGACGTTCACCTGGTCGTTCTGATCAGCAGCGGGGCACAACCGCCCCGCTCCTGTAGAGTCGAGCCCATGCTCGGCTGCCGTTCGCAACATCGTGTGGCGATCGAGTCGAGCATGGGCTCGGCTCTACATCCGCATGACGGCGCCGGGCTGAGCCCGGCGCCGTCCCTTCATCAGAAACGCAGGTCCGCGCGCAGGTACCAGTAACGGCCACGCGGGATGTCGTAGGTCGATGCGTCGTAGCCGTTCAACGAGCACGACAGGCAGATCGGCGGATCCTTGTCGAACACGTTGTTCAGGCCAGCGGTCAGCTGCAGCCCCTTCATCCAGTCGATCTTGTAGCCCACCTGCATGTCGTGGAAGGTGGTGGCCGAGAGCGTATTGGTACCGGCGGCCTGGTTGCTGCACACCGGGAACGCAGCGGCATCTCCACAGTTCTCGGTCAGCTCGGAGATGTGGCGCACCGTCCAGTTGGCGCTCCAGCGGTCCAGCGTCCAGCCGATGCTGGCATTGCTGGTCCATTCCGGAATCGAGCTGTCGGCCACTTCCACGCCCGGCTTCTGCGGCTGCTTCTGGCCAGCCGCGCCGGTGGCCTCATAGCGGCCGACGAAGGTGTTCTTCCAGCCCAGCTTGAACTGGCCGATGGACGACTGCGGCAACGTCCAGAACAGATCCACGTCCCAGCCGTCGGTCTTGATGGAACCGAGGTTGGTCAGGCGATTGTTGAAGCTGCTGACCGCACCGGTATTGGCACGGGTGATGCCCTCGCAGTAAATCGGGTCCAACGTATCCACGCACAGGTCCAGCTGGGTCTGTGCGTTGATTGCCTGGATCGCACCGTCGATGGCATGACGGTAGAAGGTCACTTCCACGTCGAAGCGTTCCGACCACGAGGTGTTGTTGCCGAACCACGGGCTCCAGACGAAGCCGGCACTGAAGCTGCGCGAACGCTCCGGGTCCAGCTCGCGGTTGCCGCCGGTGGTCACCGAGATCTGCGAGTTGGCCTGCTGGAAGCCGGCCGGCACGCCCAGCGCAGCGCAGTTGGCCGCACTGCCGCGCGGCGGCGTACCGCCCAGGCCCACCGAGCATGGATCGAACAGCTGCAGGTCGGCACGCGCCGCCGAGCCATACAGTTCGCCGATCGACGGCGCGCGGAAGCCTTCCGCATAGGTCGTGCGCAGCACGAAGTCGTCGGTCACCTGCCAGCGCAGGCCGTACTTGGGCGTGAACTCGCCGCCAAAAGTGGAATAGTCCGAATAGCGCCCGGCCAGGCTCAGGTCCAGCTTCTTGCCGAACGAGGAGTCGGCGAAGATCGGTACGCTCAGTTCCAGGTAAGCCTCGTTGACGTCATACGAACCCGAGGTCGGCTGCGATGGCACGCCATTGTAATGGCCGGCCACGGTCAATGGATCCGGCTGGTACGAACCCTCGTACTTGCGGTACTCGAAACCGGTGGCGAACGACACTGGGCCGGCCGGCAGCGAGAACAGTTCGCTGGACAGGTTGGCGGTGAACAGGCTCAGTTCGTTCTGGCTGCGGTCACGCACCACCGGCTGGATCCACTTCAGCATGTCCGGCGTGATCGAACCGACGCCGCCGAAGATGTTCAGCGGCACGCACCCCGGCGTCGCCGCACAGATAGCAGGATCGCCCAGCGCCATGTTGACGTTGTAGATGTTGTAGCTGCCGTAGTTGGTCTGTTCGGCCTTGTTCTTGCTGTACATGCCGTTGACGTCCCAGTACCAGCTGCGATCAGCGGCATGGAAGTCACCGACCAGACCGGTGGCGAAGTACGTGGTATCCACCTTCTGCTCGAACACGCGCGCACCGCCTTCCACCGGGCGGCGACCGATCAGTGCCATGTTGCCCGAGGACACCAGATCGAAGCCGAACGGGTTGTACGGATTCAAGCGCGAGACCACGATGTTGTCGGCCAGCGGATTGCCGGTGGCGCCATCAGGACCGAAGAACAGTGGCTCCGGCCCGGCCTGATTGGTCGACTCGCGGCGGTTGCCCAGTGCCTTGACGTACCACTGCACGTTGTCGGTGATGTCGAAGCGGAACTGGCCGAACAGGCCCTTCCGTTCCGACGGTGTCAGCACCATGTTGTATTCGGCGAAATTGAAGCGGTCGGCACTGGTGAAGCAGTGGTAGTCATCGCTGCGATTGCAGCCAGCACTACCGTCATAGCGCGGATTGCTGGCGCCGGTGTTCGGCACGATGTCCTGCACCGCTCCTGTGTTGGGATCGGTGAAGCGGAAGCGTCCCTGCGGAATGCCGCCGCTGCCGAATGCCAGGCCGGTGCCCGGAATCGGGAAGCGCGACTGCTCGCGATCCTTGGCGAACACCGGGTCCTGCTTGGTCCAGCTGGCGCCGAGGAACAGGCTGTAGCGGTCACCGCTCTTGCCCCAGGCCAGGTCAACGCCCTTCTGCGTGCCGTCGCCCTTGCTGTACTCACCGTAGTTCAAGGTCACCTGGCCACCGTCGAAATCGCGGCGGGTGATGATGTTGACTACGCCGGCGATGGCGTCGGAACCGTACAGCGATGAAGCGCCATCTTCCAGCACTTCGATGCGTTCGACGATGGCCAGCGGAATGGTATTGAGGTCGGTGGCCGAGCCCACGCCGGACGCGGACGACTCATTGACCCAACGGATGCCATCGACCAGCACGAGTACGCGCTTGGCACCGAGGTGGCGCAGATCGACCTGCGCCGAGCCGGCGCCTACACCGCTGCCATCGGGCGGGAAGCCGAAGTTGCCGGACGAATTGAACTTGGCATTGAGCGCCGAACCAGAGCCGGTGAGCTGCTGCAGCACTTCGCCGATCGAGGTCAGGCCGGTGCGTTCGATGTCGCCGCGGGTCAGGGTCTGGATCGGTACCTGGCCTTCGACTTCAGCGCGCTTGATGCGGGTACCGGTGACTTCCACAGCATCGAGGTTGGTGGTGGATTGTGCAGCGGCACCCAGTGGTGCCAGGGCCGTCACGCACAGCGCGACGGCAACCGCCAACGGGCGGTGATGCAGGTGAATCATTCGCTCTCTCTCCAAAGGAATGTCGGGACATTGGCTGCCGCGCTCCCCCCTGCATGGCGGCAGCGTCTCCTTTGTAAACAAGTGGTAAAAGTCGCGGCGTGATGATCGACACTCTTTCACGCGGATTTGACGCATTTAGCGGCGGATTACGTCAGATAGCTGCAGGTTATGACCGGACGATACTGTTCACAACAGGCAGCCTTGATGCCGGCTGCGACAGCGCGCGCCGACAGCTGCCGCATTCATGGAAAAGGTCTTTGCCGGACCGTTTCAGGAATAGTTTGAAATTCCTTCTTTCAGAAGGCGCCGCTAATCGATCCAGCGCAGACTCGCACCTCCAGCCATTCGCGGGAGGGTCGATCATGAAAGCGGTGAGTGCGGTGCTGGGTGTCACGACGGTGATGACGCTGCTTCTTTCCCCGGCAAGTGAATCGAGAGCAGGCGGCCTGATCGAGTGCAACAACTGCCCCTCTCCCAGCGATGCGGCCTTGGCCTCGGGAGAAGGATTGACGGTTGTGGTGGATTTCGAAAGAGCCGAGCTGACTGCTTTCGACGTTGAACATGAGCCCAAGGCCAAAAAGTGGCGAGCACATCCAACCCCTGTTCCAGCGCAGATTGAAACGGCCTTTCTGCGGATTCTGGATGCGACGCTGTCAGCAGGGGAAGCGCCGCTCATGCAGCAATCACCGCATGAGCGGCAGTGAGACAACGCCCTATCGCACGAACGCGATGCGCTCCACGCCAGTGGTTTCGGCCGCAGCCAATATCCGGGCCATGCCTTCGTACTCGGCCGCCGGATCGGTGGCGATGCGCAGCTCCGGCAGGTTGCCGGCATGCTCGCCCGCCTGCACCTGCAGGCGCGCCTGCAGATCGCCGATGGCCATTGGCTGGCCATTCCAGCTGAGCTGGTTGGCAGCGTCCAGGCGCAGCTCGATCGGCGGTGGCGGTTCGGGACGGTCGACCACGCGATCGGTGGCCTGTGGCAACTGCACGGCAATCGGCCGGGCCACGATCGGCGCGGTCACGATGAAGATGATCAACAGCACCAGCATCACATCCACCAGTGGCGTGACATTGATCTCCGCCAGCGGGCTGCCTGTTCCTGCGCTACTGAACGCCATGTGCCGCTCCCTGCAGCCGGGCCGTTCGCCCAAGCCCGACACTACGTCGCCCGCAGACCCGCGAGGCAGTGCCCGCAGCATGAGCATTCAGCTGCCGTTGCCAACCCACCGCGTGCACGCGATGCGAACCTGAATTCAGCCACTGCCCGCTATGCTGGTCGCCATGACCCGACGCTCTTCAACTGCCCTGTCCCTGCTGCCCTTGGCCACCACGCTGCTGATCGGCTGCGCCAATGCCCAGTCCCTCGACGCCCAGAACGCGCAGCTGAAGGCCGCGATCGCTGCCGCCGAACGCGGCCAGTTCGATCCCGGCCAGGCCGCCGCACTCAGCCGCCATCCAGCATACGGCTGGCTGGAGTACGCCAACCTGCGCCGCAACATCGACACCGTCGATACCGCGCAGGCGCAGGCCTTCCTCAAGCGCTATGACGGCCAAGCCGTGGCCAATACCTTCCGCAGTGTGTGGCTGCCCTCGGTCGCACGCCGCCAGGATTGGCCGACCCTGCTGGCCAACTGGACGCCCACCGACAACGCCGGCCTGCGCTGTGCGCAGCTGACCGCACGCCAGGTGACAGGCAAGGTCGATCCACAGTGGATCAGTGAAGCGCAGGACCTGTGGCGCAAGAACGGCAAATCACTACCCGACGGCTGCGATGCGGTGTTTGCCGTGCTGCAGGCACAGGGTGGCCTGAGCGACGCGCTGCGCTGGGAGCGCATCGACGCCGCCGCCGACGCGCAGCAACCGGCCGTGATGCGCAGCGCTGCGCGCGGCCTGCCCGCCACCGATCTGGCGCTGGCCAACAACTACGCCGCCTTCGTCGACAAGCCCAATGCCAGCGCACTGAACTGGCCGCGCAACGAGCGCAGCCGGCGCATCGCTACCGACGGCCTGGCCAAGCTGGCCAAAGCCGACCCCGGCGCCACCGAACAGCAACTGCCGCAGTACGCCCAGGCGCTGGGCCTGAGTGCCGAGCAAAGCGGCCAGGTGCTGTACCAGATCGCGCTGTGGACGGTGGCCTCCTACCTGCCCGATTCGGCGCGCCGCCTCAACGCGGTACCCGAATCGGCGTACGACGAACGCCTGCACGAATGGCGCGTGCGCGAAGCGATGTCGCGCGGTGACTGGCCGGCGGCGCTGACCGCGATCCGCAAGATGGCAAGCAAGCAGCGCAGCGACCCGCGCTGGCGCTACTTCGAAGGCCGCATGCTGGAGAAGACCGGCCAGGCCCAGCAGGCGCAGGCGCTGTTCCGCGAGGCCGCACGCGCACCGACCTTCCACGGTTTCCTCGCCGCCGACAAGCTGCAGCAGGGCTACACGCTATGCCCGTGGAAGCCGAATGACAGCGCGCAGGCACAAGCCACGATCGCACGCGATCCGGCCATCCAGCGCGCGATGGCGCTGTACCAGATCGACCGCGCCGGCTGGGCCGTGGCCGAGTGGAACAGCGCGCTGTCGCGCTTCGATGACACCCAGCGCCGCCTTGCCGTGCGCGTGGCGCAGGACAACGGCTGGTTCGACCGCGCCGTGTTCGCACTCGGCAAGCAGCCGCAGGAACAGCGCTTGTACGACCTGCGCTTCCCGCTGCACCACGACGCCACCATCCGCCGCGAATCGGCACGCAACGCGATCGATCCGGCCTGGGTGGCGGCAGAGATCCGCGCCGAGAGCACCTTCACCCCGCGTGCGCGCTCGCCTGCCAACGCCATGGGCCTGATGCAGGTGCTGCCGGCCACCGGTGCCGGCGTGGCCAAGTCGATCGGTCTGACCGGCTACGGCGGCGCCGACAGCCTGTACGACCCGGACACCAACATCGCCATCGGTACCGCCTACCTGCGCCAGCTGATGAACAAGTACGACGGCCTGCCCTACGTGACCATCGCCGCCTACAACGCCGGCCCGACCCCGACCGCCCGTTGGCAGAGCCAGCGCCCGGGTTACGACCCCGACCTGTGGATCGAGACCATCAGCTACAAGGAAACCCGCGAGTATGTGGCACGCGTGCTGGCCTTCAGCGTGATCTACGACTGGCGCCTCAATGGCGATGCATTGCCGCTGAGCGACCGCCTGATGGGCCGCCTGGTGGACAAGCGCAAGAGCTTCAGTTGCGCCGCCAACGCGGACCAGGGCGGCGATTGATCGCGCTGCGGTCGTGCCGGCCGCTGGCCGGCATCCGCGATTGTCCAAGAGTTGCCGGCCAGCGGCCGGCACTACCCGACATCCATTTCCCGGGGAGGGGAAACGATGAGCCTGCTGGTCTGGATCGGGATGTTCACCGCCTGGAGCCTGTTTGCCACCTGGGTACTACGCTGGGGTGGCGCGGCCTGGATGGAAGGCTGGAAGTCGCTGGCCTTCGTCGACAGCTGGGGCAGCCTGTGGGACGAAGCGCAGATCAAGCTGTACTTCCTCTGCCTGTGGATCGTCTACGGCCTGTGGTTCGTGGCCGGCCTGTTCGTGCCGGAGTGGCGCGGCCTGCCGTGATGCCGCTGCGTCGGTAGTGCCGGCCGCTGGCCGGCAACCGCCATTGTCCAAGGGTTGCCGGCCAGCGGCCGGCACTACCGATGCTCATTCTCCTACCATGCGATCATTCCCCCATGAAGATCTATCTTGTCGGCGGCGCCGTACGCGACCGCCTGCTGCAGCGCCCTGCCGGTGACCGTGACTGGGTCGTGGTCGGTGCCACGCCCGCGCAGATGGAAGCACAGGGCTACAGCGCGGTAGGCCGTGATTTCCCGGTGTTCCTGCACCCGAAGACCGGCGAGGAGTACGCGCTGGCACGCACCGAGCGCAAATCCGGCCGCGGCTATCGCGGTTTCGTGGTCGACGCCGATCCGGCGGTGACGCTGGAAGAAGACCTGCAGCGCCGCGACTTCACCATCAACGCGATTGCCTGCGACGAAGACACCGGCACGCTGGTCGACCCCTATGGCGGCGTGCGCGATATTGAACAGCGCGTGCTGCGCCACGTCGGTCCTGCGTTCGTGGAAGATCCGCTGCGCGTGCTGCGCGCGGCGCGCTTCATGGCGCACTTCGCGCCACTGGACTTCACGGTCGCGCCGGAGACAATGGACCTGATGCGCAATGTTGCTGCCAGCGGCGAGCTGGATGCGCTGGTGCCCGAGCGCGTCTGGCAGGAGCTGCGCAAGGCGCTGGTCAGCGCACAGCCCTCGGCCTTCCTGCGCACGCTGCACGACGCGCATGCACTGGGCCCGATCCTGCCCGAACTGGAAGCGCTGTATGGCGTACCGCAGCGTGCCGAATTCCACCCGGAAGTCGACACCGGCATCCACCAGGAAATGGTCAGCGACATGGCCGCGAAGCTGGCACCGGGCGACGACCTGGTCGGCTTCGCCGCGCTGACCCACGATCTTGGCAAGGGCCTGACTCCGCCGGAAGAATGGCCGCGCCACATCATGCACGAGCAGCGTGGCATCAAGCCGTTGAAGGAACTGTGCGCACGGCTGAGGGTTCCCACCGAGCACCAGCAGCTGGCCGAGGCCGTCTGTCGCGAGCATTTGAACGTGCACCGCATCGACGAACTGCGCGACGCCACCGTGCTGGAGCTGTTGGGACGATGCGATGCGCTGCGCCGACCGGAGCGCGTGGCCCGCATCGCGCTGTGCTGCGAAGCCGACAAGCGCGGTCGGCTTGGATTCGAGGACAGCGACTACCCGCAGGGCGAGACGCTCAAGCGCCTGCATCAGGCGGCGCTGTCAGTGCAGGCACGGGATCTGGATACGACGCACCTTAAGGGTCCCGCCATCGGCGAAGCGCTGGCCAAGGCACGGGTGAAAGCCATCGCCGCCGCCCGTTGATCCGCAGCGGCTGCGCGCACTGCCATGGGTAGTGCCGGCCGCTGGCCGGCACTCAGACAACCCCTGTATTCAGTGCGCCATGCCGCGGGTGATCGCCGCCGCACGCTGCTTCAGCTGGGCCACGGCATCGGGAATCATCTCCATGCCCACGTCCAGGCCCGGGTTCAGCACCAGGCCGACGCCGTCGCCGATACCGGCCAGCAGCGCGTGCACCGCGATCGGCATTGCATGAGCAAACTGCGGCAGCTGCTCATGCCATAGGCCAGCACGCTCGGGCGCGGTGAACACCGCGAACATCGCCTCGCCGCTCTCGCTGGTCAGCACCAGCGGCGAGATGCTCTCATCCCAGGCACCGTCTTCGCCGATGGCCTTGTCCAGCAACACGAACGCCGTCGAGGTCAGCAGGCCATCGAGGAACTGCGACGCGGTCAGCGTGCCGTCCTGGGCCTGCAGCAGGCGCACCTCGAGGTCGTTGAGGGGTTCGAACGGGGTGTCGTGGTCCATGGTCGGTTCCGGTACGTGATTGCAGGACAGACTTTAACAGCCCCGGCCCTCAACCGATGAACCCGTGCCGCCACAGCCAGCCCGAGAGGGCCAGACCGACCACCACCACCAGCATCAGTGGCAGGCCGAAGCGATGCCGCCACGGGATCGGTACCCCGCCCAGCTGCTGGTCCATGGTGTCGGTGTCCAGCACCCAGCCGTACCCGCACCGGCTGCAGGCCAGCTCGTAACGGCGCTGGTAGGTGAAACCGAACAGCAGGTCGATGCGCGCCATCCTGTAGCGCAGCTGGGGCGCGAACTCGGTTTCCGTCTGGCAACGCAGGCAGTGATGGGCTTCGGTTGGGCCGACGGTCACCACCCGTTCGTGCTGGCCGATCAGGATCATCGATCAGCTGCCCTGGCAGGCGGGTTGGGCCAGCAGCCAGGCTTGGGCGGCGGCAAGGGTGGCCGGTCCGCTGGGGGTAGCCTGATCCGGCTGCATCCTGCCACCGTCGCCCTGGCCGTTACGGTCGGTCATGACGTTGTGGGTCAACAGCAAGGTGGTACCGTCCACCAGCGTCGTCGGTCGATTGCCGGTAGAAAAGCCCGCGCTCGGCTGGCCGAAACTACGACTCCCTGGTTGCCCTCGAAACGCGAGTGCCACTGCTTCGCCGGAGCTGGCAGTGCCTGCCCCCATCACCACCGCCACCGGTGCCGTGCCCACACGCAGCCGATACGCGCCCTGTCGTGAACGCAGCATCGATGCATTGCCTTGCACGACTTCACCTTCCGCCTGCCGCCACCACAGCAATCCATTGGCACTACGGAAAGCGCCGATCAACGCCCCCTGCGTATCCGGTGTTCCATGCAGCAATGGCAACAAACCAAACAACATCGGCCACATGTTGCCGCCACCATTGCTGCTTACATCCACTACCCAGCCGCACCGCGTGCCGTCATCCAGGCCAGCGATACGCTCCTGCAACGCCAGCGCGTAGACCTTGCGTGCTTCATAACGTTCCGGTTCGCTGCGCTGCTGGTCTTCCACGAAGGGGCTCACCCGCAGCACGCCGATGCGGGGATTGGCGTGCCTGGGCGCAGCGAGGGCGGTCGCCTGACCGGCATTCAAGCGCTGGGCACGTTCGGAGCGCTGACGCTGCTCGCTGGGCGAAAACCAGCGGCCGTGGCCTCCGCTGCTACGTGCGGCGGTCTCATCCAGAACACGGCGCTGTTGCGCGCGGTCATCGCCTGCGGCGGTCAGGCGCGCGCGCACGTCATTCCAATCTACGCGGTCGCGGTACAGGGACTGGGTTTCCAGCAGCTGCAGCATCTGTTCACGTGCTTCGGGCGAGGGCAACTCCACCGTTTCCTCTGCGACTGCGACAGAAGATGAAAGCAACAGCGTGGCAAGCAGGGGGGCGCGCACGCTCATGAGATCCAGCATCGACGACTCCTTGTCATGTATCGAAGTCGCAGGATAGCCGGGGCGGGACCGATCTCGCCACGCGCCAGTGTGCTGTAGAGCCGAGCCCATGCTCGGGTTGGGGGGATTGCGACTGAAGCAGCCGAGCATGGCTCGGCTCTACAGATGTCCCCGACCGGCAGGGTTCGTGTCGACCAAGGTCGACACCTACCAGAGCAGGTTCATGGCGTCGGCGGAATAGGTGCCGACCAAGGTCGGCACCTACCAGAGCGCGGGGAGGCGCCGCCGGGCGTGGCCCGGCGCTACCAGTCCGCGCGCAGGCCGATGTTGCCTTCGATGATGCGGCGCTTCTCGTTGCGGTCGCCGCCCAGTTCGCGCGCGTAATCGGCCACGGCATAGGCGCTGATGGTGCGGTTGAAGCGCCCGACCACGCCTACACCGGCTTCCAGCGAACGCGAGCGCTGCGAATTGATGATCACGTCATCATCGAAGCGGATGCGATCCTCACCGGAACGGCCATGCCAGTAGTTGAGCTTGAAATACGGCTGCCAGCCGTTGTCGGCCAACTGGTAATCGCCGGCCAGGCGCAGGCCAACACGACCGGTCCAGGCATTGTCATTGTCGAAGCGCACGCTCGATACATCATCACGCCGGTCATCCAGCGAGGTGCGTTGCCAGATCACCTGTACCTGCGGTTCCAGCCACCATGCGGACTGACCGAAGTGCAGCAACGGCTTGCCCGCTTCCACCGACACGCTGGTGCCATCGCCCTTGATCCCGAAGCCGAGCCCACGCGATGAGCGAGCGCGCCCGTCGTAGCGGCTCTGCATCGCCACCGCATCGATGTAGCCACCACTGCTGTCGGTGAACGTCCAGTACAGGCCCACGTGTTTGTCATCCAGGCGGTTCTGCCCCACCTGTACGTTCTCCCAGCCCAGCGCCAGGCCGGTGGTCTTGCCCTGCGCGCGGGTGCGGCCGACGAACACGCCGATCTGATTGCGATGGCTGTCATTGGCCGCGGCCCACACATCGAGGCCTGCCTGCAGGCCCATCACATCGCCATCAAAGCCCGGCTGCGCATCACCCTTCCAGTGGATCTCGCTGCTCTGCCCCACCAGACGGCCCCAGGCAGTGCGGAATGCGCCCTGGTTGTACAGCAGGCGTTGTTCGCCTTGCCGCTCGTGGAACGTGCCGAGGCTGGCCAGCGAGGTCTCGCGCAGCAGCGGCGGCACCACGGCATAGGTGGCGGTCTCCACGCGGTACAGCGGTACCACTGTGCCCTCGGCGGGGCGTGCACCCGGCGTCGGCGGCGTCCCGATACCCGGCAGGCTGCCACCCGCAACCGGCACGTCCGGCACCGCCGGATCGCTGGGCGGGGCGACAGGCGCCGGTTCAGGCGGTGGCGGTGGTGGCGCGGTCTCGCCGGCGGTCAGATCGGGATCAGTGGCACCCTCGGGTGGCGGTGGCGGCGCAGGGGTAATGGGTGGCGGCGGTGCCACCGGGGGTGTCGGTGGCGGTGGCGTGGTGTTGACACCGATTCCGTTGGGCGCCGGTGCCGGCCCGGCCACCACGGTCGAGCGCAGGTACCAGTTCTCGCCGCTGCCGGAACTGACACCGCCCTTGAACAGGAAATACTCATAGGCACCAGCAGCCACTGGCGCGAACAGCGAGAAAGCACCGGGTGAGGTCGTCGCACCATTCAGGGCCTGCACCACCAGGATGCCGTCGGCCAGCGTGGCCGCTCCACTGCCTCCAGCATTGAGGACACCGATGCCCGTCGTGCCAGTGGCGGTACCGCCATCGATCACCAGTCGATCACTGGTGGAATTATCCGCCCCCAACACCGTACGCAGGTACAGCCCGCCACCGTCACCGCGGTAGTTGCCGCGGACGGTAAATACATCACCGGCGCCGGTACCTGTCAGATCGATGCGCCCGGCATTGACCATCTCCACCAGTGCGCCACTGTTGAACGGACGGACGGCATGGCCGCCACTGCCCGCGTAGACAGTGCTGGTGTCATCCACCGTGAGCGTGCCGGTGCCGGTTCCGCTGTCACCCAGCACCAGATCGCCATCGAAGGTCAGCTCGGTGCTGTTGGCCAGACTGATCGTCTCCCAGTTCTGGAAGCGCCCCACGCCAGCGGTTTTGACGTTGTTGAAGTTGAGCTGATCGATGCCGCTGCCACCGTCGAACAGCGGCACCGCACCAAGGTTGGCGTGATTGAGGCTGCCGAGATTGGCCACGTCATTGTCCGGGCCCATGTCGATCGCGCCGTAGACGATGCCGCCACCTCTCCAGTTGAAGATGTCGTTGCCGGTGCTGAGCAGTACCTGGCCGCGCACGGTGCCATCGGTGATGGTCACGCTGTCGGCACCACCACTGACACTGATATTGCCGCCGATGTAGGCCGTACCCGAGATGATGATGGTGTCGGTGTCGAAGCCGGTGACCACGTTGCCCTCAACGATGCCGCCGGACTGATCCCACAGATTCTTGTCCAGCTTCATGTTGACGCGGCCGACGCGGCCAGCGGTCATCCAGGCCTGGTCGCCATCCTCGAACGCACCGATGATGCGGCCACCGCTCATGCGGAAGGTATCGATGTTGTCGCCCTGCTGCAGCGCGCCGATCGTGCCGCCACTCATGACGAAATCATCGCGGCCGCTGCCCTGCACCACCACACCGGTGACGGTGCCGCCGGTGACGGTCACCTGGTCATCACCGGTGCCCTGGTCGACGCTGTCGATCGTACCGTCGCTGAGCTGCAGCACATCGTTGCCATCACCCTGCAGGACACCTCCGGCGATGCTGCCGGCCTGCATCTCGAGGCGATCGTTGCCGGCATCGAACTGCACGCCTGTGCGGCCACTGATGGTTCCGCGGTTGATCAACACGCTGTTACCGCCACCGACGAACTGCAGGGCGATGGTGTTGCCGGTGCTGATGCTGCCAAGGTTCTCGACGCGGCTGCCGCCCCCAAGCTGCACGGCCACACCGCCCACTGAACTGATCGCGCCCTGGTTTGACAGCAGGTGCCCGCCGGCACCGACCAGCGCGATGGCCGATCCACCACCATTCTGCTGCAACTGGGCACCATTGGCGACGTTGACGGTGATTCCGGCCACGCCACTGGCAGTGATGGGAACGGTCTGCGGATTCGGTGCGTTGGCATCACAGGTGACCGTCTGGCCGGCGGTCAGTGCCGGGTTGTTGCAGCCCGCCCAGGCGACGCCGGCGGTCGTCAGAAGCAGGGACGGAACGGCGAGGGCCTGCAACACGGAAACAGCAAGGCGGCGCGGGCGGAACGCACGCGGAACGGCACGGGACATGGGGCACTCCTGGACGGGAAATCAGGAACTGCGTATGTGCGGCACTGCGCTTGCAGTCTGCCGTGTGGTGAAGCGTTTCGACAGGTGAACTTGCGTGCAGAGAATCACAGTTCAGATGTGAAAACGCCCGGTCCTCACGCCAATGTGACGTGCCTGAAATCGTTCATTTTTTCGGAACTTGGGAATCACGCGCAAAGCATCCACGCATGGCGTGGATCTACTGATCCATCGCGCCCTGCCCGATTGATCCACGCCACGTGCAATGAAGCGCATCGCCAGTAGTTCCACGCCATGCGTGGATTAGGCGCCATCAGATCTTCAAATAGATCTTCCGCCGGTCCAGCCACCACGCCACGCCCCACCACAGTGCGACGAACACCAGCGCCTGCAGCATCGACGCCAGCTCCAGCGTCTGCGGCATCGCGGTGGCCAACTGCTGCCAGATCCAGCCCCAGGCGCCGGTGGCCATCAACACCACCGACATCACCGATGCCCCGAGATACGCGGTGATCGCATTGACCCCGAAGCGCCGGCCGAGTGCCGGCCAGCCCTTCTGGTCAATCAGTACGTAGCCCAGCCACAGCGCCAGCGCCGCAAGGCCGCCGGTCCACAGCACGTAGCTGGGCGTCCACAGCTGCTTGTTCAACGGCAGTACCACGGCCAGCAGCAAGCCCAGCACGGCAGCAACCGCGCCCAGCCCAGCCAACGCAGCAGTGCGCCGGTTGCGCAGCAGGCCACCCGCCAGCAGGCCAAGCACCGTGCTGGCCAACGCGCCCAGCGTGCTCAGCAGCCCTTCCGGGTCATGGCCGAGCCCGGTATCGGCGTGCCATTGATAGATCCACGGTGCGAACAGCGCGGTATCCAGACGACTGGCCGGATTGGTCCACGGCGCAAGGTCACCGATGCCGAGCAGCAGTACGGTGTACCCCACCAACAGCACGATCAGCGCACCGACCTGCACACGCGGACGCGCATACACCGCCAGTACGCCCACCAGCGCCGCGCATACCGCGATCCGCTGCAGTACGCCCCATATGCGGAAGTGATGGGTATCCAGCGCCCACCAGATCAGCAGGTGCAGCAGCGCACCGGCCACCAGGATGCGCAGTGCGCGCTCCAGAACGCCGCGCGCCAGCGCGGGTCGTAAGGCCACGTCCAGCGCGCGTGGCGCCACGCTGAAGGCCATCGACACGCCGACCAGGAACAGGAAGAACGGGAACACCAGGTCGGTGGGCGTGCAGCCATGCCATTCCGAATGACGCAGCGGCGCGAACACCGCGCTCCAGTCACCCGGGTTGTTGACCAGCAGCATTGCCGCCACGGTGATGCCGCGCAGGGCATCGATCGAGCCCAGCCGGCGTGGCGGCGAACTGTTCATCAGGCAGCCTCGTACTGTCCGGCAATCCAGGTGCCACGCACCTGCAGGGCATCGTCCAGCAGCACCAGGTCGGCCTGGTAGCCCTCGGCGATGTGACCCAGGCGATCGTCAACGTTGAGGAACTGGGCCGGATAGGTCGAGGCCATGCGCGCGGCTTCGGCCAGCGGCTGGCCGAGCAGTTGCACGGTGTTGCGCACGGCAGTGGCCATGTCCAGCGCCGAACCGGCCAGCGAACCGGCCGCATTGCGCACCACGCCATCGATGGCGGTGATGGTTTCGCCGTACAGCACGTAACTGGGATCGTCGGCGCCAACCGGTGGCATCGCATCAGTCACCAGCAGCAGGCGGCCGCGCGGCTTGGCCGCCAGCGCCACGCGCAGGCTGGCCGGATGCACATGCACGCCATCGACGATGATGCCGATCCAGCTGTCGCGGTCTTCCAGCGCCGCGCCCACCGCGCCGGGCTCACGGCCCTGCAACGGCGACATCGCGTTGTACAGGTGGGTGAAGCCGCGCACGCCGGCATCCAGGCCGGCGCGGATCTCTTCATAGGTGCCTGCGGTGTGGCCGGCGGCAACGATCACGCCGCGCTCGACCAGCGCGCGAATGGTCTCCAGCGGCACGCGTTCCGGTGCCAGCGTCAGCAGGGTCACGCCGTTGTCCAGCGATGCGGCCAGCGCGATCTCTGCTTCGTCTGGCACACGGAACTTGCTGGCATCGTGCGTACCCTTGCGGGCCGGCGCGATGTACGGTCCTTCCAGATGGATGCCGATCACGCCTGGCACACCCTGTGCGATCGCCTCGCGCAGCGCATCGATGGCTTCACGCATCACGCCCACGTCATCGCTGATCAGCGTCGGCAGCATCGCGGTGGTACCGAAGCGGCGGTGCGCCTGCGCGATGGTCCGCAGCGACGCCACGTCCGGCGTGTTGTTGAACAGCGCGCCGCCGCCACCATTGACCTGCACATCGATGAAGCCGGGCAGCAGCCAGCCACCGCCCAGATCAACCTGCTCGGCGGCCTGGCCCAGCTGCGGCGCTGCATCGGGCAGCAACGCGCTGATGCGGCCGTGCTCGATCACCACCGCCAGATCATCGCGGAATTCGTCGCCGGCAAGGACGCGGGCATTGCGCAGGACCGTTGCCATCACACCGTCTCCGTGACCTTGTTCAGGTGCGGCGGCAGGTCCGGGTTGAAGCCACGACGCAGCGCCAGCGCGTTGATGGCGCGGTAGAAGCTCTGCACGGTCAGCAGCGGTGCGCACAGCGGATGCGGCGCGGCCGCTACCGGCAGGTTGCCACCGGCACCGGCCATCCACACCTGTGCACCGCGCGCGGTGAATTCTTCGACGACGGCACGGGTGCCGGCGCCGGTTTCATCAGGCTGGGCAAAGGCCAGCACCGGGAAACCGCGGTCGACCAGCGCCATCGGGCCATGCTTCACTTCAGCCGAGCTGTAGGCTTCGGCATGCAGGCTGCAGGTTTCCTTGAACTTCAGTGCGGCTTCCTGCGCCGCGCCCAGGCCCAGGCCACGGCCGAGCACGAACAGGTTGGTCGCCTCGACCAGGCCCTCGGTCACCGGCGTCCAGTCGCACTGCCAGGCCTCGCGCATCGCATCCGGCAGCAGATCCAGCGCATTACGCAGGCTGCTGTCCTGCTTCCAGTACGCGGCCAGCTGCAGCAATGCGGCCAGCGAAGCCAGGTAGCTCTTGGTCGCCGCCACACTCTTCTCGGCACCGGCATGCAGCGGAATGACCGTATCGGCCAGCTGCGCCAGCGGCGAATCCTCGACGTTGACCAGTGCGATCACGCGCGCGCCGGCGGCCTTGGCAGCTTCCGCGTTGCGCAGCAGGTCCGGGCTCTTGCCCGACTGCGAGATGACGATGAACAGCGCGCCACGCAGCTGCAGCGGTGCGGCATAGACCGAACCCACCGACGGCGAAGCCGATGCGACCACCAGGCCCAGCTGGGTTTCCAGCAGGTACTTGCCATAGGTGGCGGCATGGTCGGAGCTGCCGCGTGCGCAGGTGACCACGAACGGCGGCGGCGCGGCGCGCAGGCTGGCAGCCAGGGTTTCCATGGTGGCGTGGTTGCGCGAGAACTGGCGCGCGACCACGTCGGCCGCTTCAGCGGCTTCGGCGAACATCAGGGTGGACGTGGGGTCTGACAGCGACATGGCAGGCTCAGGCAGGATCGGAAGGAAGGGGGCGTGCGCCGGCCGGGCGCATCGGCGCGGTCGAGCCGCGCACCACCAGTTGTGGCACGAAGCCCTGGTTGTGCAGCGGTGCCGGCGCATCGTCGTAGGCGTCGCTGCGCAGCTGTGCGATCAGCAAGCGCGCGGCATGGCGGGCAATGTCCTCGGTGGCCTGCTTGGCGGTGGTCAGCGGCGGCCACGACTGGCGCGAGAACGGGCTGTCCTCGAAACCGGCAATGGACAGGTCGTAGGGCACGTTCATGCCGGCCGACTTGGCAGCGGCCAGTACGCCGGCGGCGATTTCGTCGTTGGAACCGAAGATGGCGGTGGGCGGCTCGCGCAGCGCCAGCAGGCGGCGCGCACCACGGAAACCATCGTCGAAGGTGTAGTCGCCCTGCACCACCAGGTGCTTGTCCACGGTCATGCCGTAGTCCTTCAGCGCAGCTTCGTAACCGGCGTAGCGCTCACCCGAGGAACGGTGCGAGATGCCGCCCCAGAGGAAGCCGATGCGCTGGTGGCCCAGCTGGATCAGGTGCTCGGTGATCTCATAGGCGGCCTCGCGGTCGTCCACGAACACGCAGGCGCCGTCGGCCGGGTCTTCGGTGGCCGCGATGATCCGCACCAGTTTGATGCCGCGCGCGGTCAGCGCCTGGATCAGGTCACGACGCTCGGACATCGGCGCGGTCAGTACCAGACCGGCCAGGCGCGAACGCTGCACCCAATCGGCCAGCTCGTCGGCCAGCAGCGGCGAGCTGGAATCGCAGGGATGGATCTGCAGGCCGAAACCGGTCTCGCGGCACGCGGCCAGCACGCCGTTCTGCACGCCGATGATGTGGTACGGGTTCGGGTTGTCGTAGACCAGCCCGATCACGAAGGTGGTGCCACTGCGCAGGTTGCGCGCCGACGGATCGGGCTCGTAGTCCAGCTCGGCGATGGCACGCAGGACCCGCGCGCGGGTGGCCTGCATCACCGAAGGTTCGTTGTTGATCACCCGCGAGACCGTCTTCAACGAGACCTTGGCCTTCTCCGCAACGTCCTTGATGGTCGCTCTGCGCATCGGTTTCCCCTGGGGTTGGCTGCCGTCCATCATCGCCGATCAGACCTTGTCCTGCGGCAGGCCGGCGCGATGGCCGATCACCGAATAGAACAGGATGTACAGGTAGCAGGGCACCATCAGCAGCACGAACACCAGCTGGAAGTCGATGTGCTGCTTGAGCACGGCGAACAGCTGCGGAATGATCGCGCCACCGGCAATGCCCATCACCAGCAGCGCCGAGCCGGTCTCGGTGAAACGGCCCAGGCCGCGGATCGCCAGCGGGAAGATTGCCGGCCACATCATGGCGTTGGCGAAGCCCAGCAGGGCCACGAAGGCCACCGACACATAACCGTGGGTGGCCCAGGCACCGAGGCAGAACACCACGCCCAGCACCGCCGAAATGGTCAGGTAGCGCGACTGCGACACGACCTTGGGGATCAGCAGCAGGCCGACCACGTAGCCCACCAGCATCGCGCCGAGGGTGAGCGAGGTGAACATCTTGGTCTGGTCCAGCGGCAGGTCGAAACCATGGCCGTAGGTGCCGATCGCATCTCCGGCCATCACCTCAACGCCCACGTAGACGAACAGGCACAGTACGCCCAGCCACAGGTGCGGGAACTGGAAGATGCTGCGGCGCTCGGCGGCACCGGCAGCCACCGGCGTGGCGTTGGCCTCGGAGGACTTGATTTCCGGCAGCGGCGAGAACAGCACGGCCACCGCCAGCACCACCAGCAGGCCGGCCATGGCCAGGTACGGCGCGTGGATCTTGGCGGCGAATTCGTTGAGCAGCTGCGCCTTGGTGGCTTCGTCCGCAGCGGCCACCGTGGCCGACAGGTCACCGATGCCATGCAGCACCACGGTACCGATCAACACCGGAGCGAGCATGCCGGCGATCTTGTTGCAGATGCCCATCAGCGCGATGCGCCGCGCCGCGGTCTCGATCGGGCCGAGGATGGAGATGTAGGGGTTGATCGCGGTCTGCAGCAGGGCGAGGCCACTGCCGATCACGAACAGGCCGCCGAGCGCACCCGGGTACCAGCGCTGGGTGGCGAATTCACCGAACAACGCGGCACCACCGGCCATCACCAGCAGGCTCAGGCTGAGGCCCTTCTTCATGCCGGTACGGCGCAGGATCCACGACGCCGGCAAGGCCAGGAAGAAGTAGGACAGGTAGAACACCATCAGCACCAGGAAGGCGCCGACCTCGCTGAGTTCGAAGGCCAACTTGACGAAGGTGATCAGCGGGCCGTTGAGCCAGGTGAAGAAGCCGATCAGGAAGAACAACACGCCAACGATGGCGATGGAGGTGGCCACGTTCGGGCGCGCGCTTGCAGCGGGGACGGCGGACATCAGGAGGGCTCCTGCGGCGACGGCCGCAGAACGCGGCGTCGGAGAGTGGCTGGGAACAACGTTGTCACATTCTTTCGATGGACTACGCCGGTTTGTCAACTTCCACGCACGCCTCCGCAAACCACGTGCTGCACTGCGCAACCCCTCAACAGCGACCCGCGCTGAATGCGCACCAGCCCTTGAGCCCCATGCTGCAACGGTTCCCGCGTGAAAGCAGCACTCACGCCATGTAAACGTTTACTGCATGTCGCATTCGTTGCGACGCAGCAACGAAAGTGTCACGAACTCGTTGACATCGTTGTCAACGCGGTTACAGACTCCGCCCCAATCGCCGCCCCCGATCCTGGGTCCGGCCCCACCTGCTGCAGGAGCCCGCGTGACCGCCAGCCACCCCGCCCCGGCCCATGTCCTGTCCCGAGTCGCGCCCTCGTTCCTGGCCGCCGACGTCGGTGGCACCCATGTGCGCGTTGCCCGGGTCCAGGCCAGCGGTGACGCTGCCCATCCGGTGCAGGTGCTGGAGTACCGCAAGTACCGCAACGCCGACCATGCCGGCCTCAGCGCGATCCTGTCCGACTTCCTCGGCGAAGGCTCGCGGCCCACGCACTGCGTGGTCGCCAGCGCCGGCTATGCCCGCGAGGATGGCACGGTGATCACTGCCAACCTGCCATGGCCGCTGTCGGCGCGCCAGGTGGAGGCCGACGTCGGCCTGCAGCGGGTCTACATCGTCAACGACTTCGAAGCCGTGGCCTACGCCGCCGCGCAGGTTGACGCCAGTGGCGTGCTGCACCTGTGCGGGCCGGACACCGCCGCCCGAGGCCCGACCCTGGTGGTCGGCCCCGGCACGGGTCTGGGTGCCGCGCTGTGGATTCCCACCGCGCACGGACCGGTTGTGCTGCCCACCGAAGCCGGCCAGCCCACGCTGGCGGCCAGCACCGAACTGGAAATGGCCATCGTCCGCCACATGCAGCGCGACCGCGCGCACGTGTCGATCGAACATGCGATCTCCGGCCCGGGCCTGATGAACCTGTACCGCGCGGTGTGTGCGCTGCAGGACCAGGCGCCGACCCTGGCCAGCCCCGACGCGGTCACAGCCGCGGCCATGGCCGATACCGATGCGCACGCGCGCCAGGCGCTGGATGTGTTCTGCGGCCTGCTCGGCAGCACCATCGGCGACATGGCCCTGTTCTACGGCGCCCATGGCGGCGTCTACCTGGCCGGCGGCATCCTGCCGCAGATCCGCGAATACCTGCGCGGCAGCACTTTCGTCGAACGCTACCTGCAGAAGGGGCCGATGGGCGAAGCGCTGGCACGCATCCCGGTGAAGGTGGTCGAACACGGCCAGCTGGGCGTGGTCGGCGCTGCCAGCTGGTACCTGCAGCAGCAGTCCGCCGCCTGACACCGCAACAGGCTTCAACGCAATCGCAGCACGCAGTACGTGGCACGCCAACGCACGGGACTTCGCCGCCGCCCCGCGCATGTCATCGCAACCGTAATCGAACACCGCCGCCGGCATCCATTCGAGTGATGAGGAGAGACATCATGAACACCCGCAAGACCCTGCTTTCGGCCGCCATCGTCAGCTGCATCGCCTTCAGTGCGCATGCGCAGCAAGCCGCCCAGAACGCCACCGACCTGGACACCGTGCAGGTCACCGGTATCCGTGGTTCGATGGAAAAGTCGCTGGACACCAAGCGCGAATCCAATGCGCGCGTGGAAGTGGTCACTGCCGAGGACGTGGGCAAGCTGCCCGCGCACAACGTCGCCGACACCCTGCAGCGCCTGCCCGGCGTCAACATCAGCTCGTCCAGCGCCGATGAAGGCGGCTTCGACGAAGCCGACCGTGTCAGCCTGCGTGGTACCAGCCCGAGCCTGACCCAGACCCTGATCAACGGCCACACCGTCGGTTCGGCCGACTGGTTCGTGCTCAGCCAGGGCAACAACGTCGGCCGCAGCGTCAGCTACTCGCTGCTGCCGTCGGAACTGGTGCGCTCGGTGGAAGTGAACAAGTCCTCGCAGGCCAAGCTGCAGGACGGCGGCACCACCGGTACCGTCAACATCCTCACCCGCAAGCCGCTGGAATTCTCCAAGCAGTTCACTGCGGAAGGCTCGATCGGCATGGTGCGTTCGGACCAGGCCAAGTCGAATGACCCGCAGCTGTCGGCGCTGTTCAACTACAAGAATGACGAAGGCAACTTCGGCGTGATGGTGCAGGCCTTCAGCCAGAAGCGCGAACTGCGCCGCGAAGCGCAGGAAGTGCCGGGCGGCTTCTTCCAGATCGATCCCAACGGCACCGTTGCCAAGTCCAACCCGGACCTGGCGGGCGTGTACGCGCCGGGCCTGCTCGGCTCGACCCTGTTCGAACAGACCCGCGAGCGCAAGGGCGGCCTGGTCTCGCTGCAGTTCAAGCCGTTGGACAACCTGACCCTGGGCCTGGAAGGTTTCAGCTCGGAACTGAAGGCCAACAACTACAACCGCAACTTCATGCTGTGGGGCGGCCGCATCCTCAACGACCGCACTGTTGAAGATGCCAACGGCAACAAGACTCTGATCCCCGGCCAGGCACCGAATCCGGGTTACGTGGTCAAGGATGGCGTGCTGACCAATGCCACCTTTGCCGGCCAGGCCGATCGCGATTACGCGGTCTACGACATGATCTACCGCGAGTCGAAGGCCAAGACCAACTACATCACCTTCGATGCCGACTGGCAGATCAACGACAACCTGGGCATGAAGTTCCAGGCCGGCAACACCAAGGGCACTGGCGATACGCCGCGCCAGTACATCGCCGAGGTCAACCTGGCCCGCGGTGGCGGTGCCAACTGGTCGACCCACGGCAACGGCTCGCCGATCGACTGGAACGTTGGTGGCAACATCAGCCCGGGCGGGGTGACCGATTTCGGTACCTGGGGCAACCAGCAGGTCACCGCGATCGACAAGGAGAAGTGGGCCACGGTCGACTTCAACCAGTACTTCAGCAATGCCGGCGTCCTCAACTCGCTCGACTTCGGTGCCCGTTTCGGCGACCACAAGCGTGAAGCGAAGTCGCCGGAAGGCGCAACCCCCGGCGCAATCTGGAATGCCCTGAAGAACGGCGCGACCGCCAACTTCCCGGGTGGCTTCGCCAACGGCATCGGTGGCAGCTTCCCGCGCGACCTGTGGTACTTCACGCCGGGCGCGTTGAAGGATGCGGTGACCAACAACTCCACCTGGCTGTCCGGCAATGACGGTCCGACCGGCCGCCACAATTACGGCGCCGAGTGGAAGGTGTCGGAGAAGAACTTCGCCGCCTACGTGCAGGCCAACCTCAGCGGCGACCGCTGGAGCGGCAATGTCGGCCTGCGCTACGTCAACATCAAGCAGGACATCGACACCTACGCCGCAGCCACCGGTTCGACCGTGCCGGATGTGAGCAGCCTGTTCGGTGCCTGGACCCGCCAGGCCTTCGACAACAAGCACAACCGCGTGCTGCCCAGCGCCAACCTGAAGTTCGACCTGCGCGATGACCTGGTGCTGCGCTTCGCTGCGTCGCAGACCCAGACCCTGCCCGACTTCTCGGCGCTGGGCGCCTCGTCCTACGGTTCGGACCTGAACCGGACCGGCGGCGGCGGCAACCCGAAGCTGAAGCCGGTGGTGTCGACCAACTTCGACGCCAACCTGGAGTGGTACTTCATGCCGCGCGGCATGCTGTCGGTCGGTGCCTACTCGATGCGCCTGAAGGACTACGTGGCCTTCAGCACCGAGAAGGAAATGCTGTTCAGCGAGCTGACCAACCGCCTCGAGGAATACAACATTTCGCGGCCGAGGAACGCCGACGGCAAGGTACGCGGCATCGAAGTGGCCTATGAGCAGCCGATCGGCGAGTACTTCGGCGTCAATGCCAACTACACCTACGCCGATGGCAGCACCGAACATACCTGGGCCGACGGCAGCGACAACCTGCTGGGCACTTCGAAGAACACCTACAACGTGGGTGCCTACTTCGAGAACGACACCTTCGGTGCACGCCTCAGCTACACCCGCCGTTCGTCGTTCCTGATCGGCCTGTCCGGTGCCAACCCGTACTACCAGGATGACTTCGGCACGCTGTCGGCATCGCTGAGCTACAAGGCCACCGACTGGCTGAGCATCAGCCTGGATGGCCTGAACCTCAACAACCCGACCTACAAGTACTACCAGACCGCGGCCATCCCGACCTCGTTCTACAGCAACGGTCGCCAGTACTACCTCAACTTCCGCTTCAAGTACTGATCCAGCGGCGGCAACATCGCCGAGTCGTGCACGCACGCCGGGCCTGGGTCATTCCGGGCCCGGCGTTTTTCATGTATAGCGTTCATCGCACCGTTCCAAGGAGTCGTTCCGATGGTCAAGCCTTCCCGCGCCCGGATGCGCAGCGCAGTGCTGCTGGGCAGCCTGCTCGCTCTGCTGCCGGCACTGCCGGCACTCGCCGCCGATCCCACGCCTGCCGCTGAAGCACCCGGCCCGCAGCTGCGCGCCGGCAGCCTGATGCTGATTCCCGCCCCCAGCAATGTGCAGGCCGGCCAGGGCAGCGGCATCACCGTTCGCGCCGATACCGTGCTGCAGGCCGAAGGCGAAGTCGCGCAGCGCGTCGCCGCCCAGTTCGCCGACCTGCTGGCCCGCAGTGGTGGCCCGCGCCTGGTCCTGGCCAAGGGCAAGGCTGCAGCCAAGACCGGCAGCATCCGCTTCCAGATCGTGCCCACCTTCCGCGACAGCGGCGAAAGCTACACGCTGGAGAGCACCGCGCAGGGCGTGGTGATCCAGGCCGGCAACGAGACAGGTCTTTTCTACGGCGCGACCACCCTGGCCCAGCTCGCCACCGGCGGCAGCAACGGCGTGCTGCCGGCAGTGCAGATCCAGGACGCGCCGCGCTTCAGCTGGCGCGGCTTCATGCTCGACTCGGCGCGGCATTTCCAGAGCCTGGACGAGATCAAGCGCGTGCTCGATGCAATGGCCGCGCACAAGCTCAATACCTTCCATTGGCATCTCACCGATGACCAGGGCTGGCGCATGGAGATCAAGCGCTACCCGAAGCTGACCGAAGTGGGCAGCTGCCGCCTGCCGGCCGGCGACGGTGGCATCGATCCGGTCAGTGGCCAGGAACATCCGTACTGCGGCTTCTACACGCAGGAGCAGATCCGCGAGGTGATCGCCTACGCCGCCAAACTGCATATCCAGGTGATTCCGGAAATCGACGTGCCCGGCCATGCGACCGCTGCGATCGCCGCTTATCCCGAACTGGGCACCATCGATACACCACTGAAGCCGCTCAGCGAATGGGGCGTGTTCCCCAACCTGTTCAACGTCGAAGACAGCACGGTGACCTTCCTCGAGAACGTGCTGGAAGAAGTGATCGAACTGTTCCCCGCCAAGTACGTGCACGTGGGTGGCGACGAGGCGGTCAAGGACCAGTGGGAAGCTTCGAAGCAGGTGCAGCAGCGCATGCATGCGCTGGGCATCAAGGATGAAATGGCCATGCAGAGCCACATCATCAAGCGCCTGGAGACGTTCCTGGAGGAGCACGACCGGCGCCTGATCGGCTGGGACGAGATCCTCGAAGGCGGGCTGCCGCCGCAGGCCACGGTGATGTCATGGCAGGGCACCGAAGGTGGCCTGGCTGCAGCCAGTGCCGGGCATGACGTGATCATGTCGCCGGTCGGCTACCTGTACCTGGACTACCTGCAGACCGCCTCGCCGAACGAGCCGCCGGGTCGTCCGACCCAGGTCAACCTCGGCAAACTCTACAACTTCGAACCGGTGCCGGCCGAGCTGGCGGCCGACAAGCGCGGGCACATCCTCGGCCTGCAGGCCAACATGTTCACCGAGCACACGCGCAGCTATGCGCGCCTGCAGCACAACCTGTTCCCGCGCCTGGCCGCTGTGGCCGAGACCGGTTGGAGCACGCCGGAGCGTCGTGATTTCCGCGATTTCCTCGCACGCCTGCCGGCACAGCTGCAGCGCTACCGTGCCTGGGGCCTGGCCTACGCGCAGACCCCGTTCGAAGTGGGCGTGGACTACACCGACAGCCGCGCGGCCAACACGGTGACTCTGTCGCTGGCCAACCCGCTGGGCTATGAAGTGCGCTACAGCACCGACGGACAGCCAGTGACCGCGCAGTCGCCGCTGTACCAGCAGCCGCTGACCACGCAGCTGCCCGCCAACGTGCAGGCCGCCGCGTTCTACCAGGGCCAGATGCTGGCCGCGAGGCCGACGGTCGCGGACTTCAGCGCACAATCGCTGCTCAGCCGCCGCAGCGATGAACTGCTCAGCTGCGTGGGCAAGAAGGGGTTGGTGCTGCGCCTGGAAGACGATGGCCCGCGCGAAGGCAACCGTGCGGTATTCAACGTCGACATCTTCCAGCCGTGCTGGCGCTGGCCGCAGGCGCAGCTGGACGGCATCGGCAGCGTGGAAGTGCGTGCCGGCCGCATTCCGTACTACTTCCAGCTGGCCCACGACGAGCCCAAGCGCCGCTTCGAGAAGGCCAAGCGTGCGCACGGCGAGATGCAGGTGCGTCGCGGAGACTGCAGCGGCAGGGTGCTGGCCGAAGTCCCATTGCCGGCCAAGCCGGATGCCGATGGCTTCGTGACCCTGCGCGCCACGCTGCCGAAGGGGACCCAGGGCAGCGCTGACCTGTGCATCAACTTCACCGGCGATACGCGCCCGGCGATGTGGGTGCTGGATGAGGTCACGCTGGGGAAGTAACGGCAGGTCTGTCCTGGTGGGTGCCGACCTTGGTCGGCACCTCAGGCAGTTCATCCACGCGCGGCGTGGATCTACTGAAATTCCATCCAGGCGCGGCGTGGATCTACTGTAGAGCCGAGCCCATGCTCGGCTGCTTTTCAACCGGAAAGCCGAGCATGGGCTCGGCTCTACAGCACGCCTTTACCCGCGCCAGCGCAGCAGCAGGTCGCGCAGCGGGGTCAGCGCGGTGACCATACCGGCCAACACGCCGATCGTATTGGCGATGGCATCCATCGGGTCGGCCATGCGATTGCTGGTCAGCGCGCCCTGCGCGAACTCGATACCGATGCCCATCAGTACCAGGCCCACGCCCACCCACAGCAGCGGGCGGCCGCGACGGAACAGCTGCACCGCGCTGCCGGCGAGGATGAAATAGGCGAGGAAGTGCTCGCCCTTGTCGCTGTTTTCCGGCAGCGGAATCGGCGGCGGCGGGATCAGGCAGACCACGATCACCAGCAGCACCGCCAGCGCCCACAGCACGGCCCACAGGCGCGGCCGCTGCAGCGGCTTGATCACCGGCAACGCGTGGCTCACAGGCGCCAACTCAGGTCGCCCAGCTCGAACGCCGGCTCGAAATCGACGTCGCGCTGCAGGCCGATGGCCTGGAAGCGCTCGCCCATCTCGGTCGGCAGGGTCAGCTTCTTCACCTGGTCACGCAGCTGGATGCGCCCCACTTCATCGGTGCGTTCCTCGGCCAGCAGCAGCACCTGGTCCAGGCCGTTGCCAAGCAGGAAACTGGCCTGGCTGCAGTAACCGGCCAGCTCGAAACCGGCGTGCATGCCGGCCTCGGCCATCGCGGTGAAATCCACCGACGCCGTGATGTCCTGCAGGCCCGGCCAGCGGTAGATCTCGTTGTGCACGTGCTGGCGATAGAACGCGCGCACGGTGCCGTCATCGCGATCTTCCATGTAGAACTCGCCACGGTTGTAGCCGTAGTCGACGAACAGCATCGCGCCACGCTGCAGGCCACCGGCCACCGCCTGCAGCCAGTACGGCAGCTGCGGCAGCACTTCGGAGCGGTAGCCCTCGGCAAAAGGCTTTTCCAGGTAGCGTTCAAGATGGCGCACCGCACCGTTGAGCAGGACGTCGGCCGGCTGCGCACCGCGGATGAAGTTGCCATCGCCATCGAGCTCGACGGTTTCCTCGTAGACCTCGCCGTCCCTGATCAGGAAGCGTGGAGTCGGCAGCGCGTCGATCACCTCGTTGGCGAACACCACGCCCTCCCAATCCTCTTCAAACGGGCGGTCGACCCAGTCCACGCGCGCGGCCAGCTCGGCCGGCAGGTTCTGCTGCAGGCGCTGCTGCTGGCGCTCGCGCAGGTCCGCACTGGGTTCGAGGATGGCGTAGCGCGCCGGCAGTGCGTCCAGCTCGGCCAGGCGCAGCAGCACCGCTTCGGCGAAGGCGCCGGTGCCGCCGCCCAGCTCCAGCATGCGCGCCTGAGCGCCCAACTGGGCGAACACCGGGGCCAGCGCATTGGCCACGCTGCCGGCGAACAGGCTGCCGAGCTCGGGCGCGGTGGTGAAATCGCCGCTGCCGCCGAACTTGCTGGCGCCGGCGCTGTAATAGCCCCAGCCGGGGGCATACAGGCACAGCTCCATGAACCGCGAGAACGGCATCGCCCCGCCCTGCGCAAGGATTTCAGCGCGCAGGGCGGCGGCCAGCTGGTCGCTGTGGGCCAGGGCATCGGCTTCGGGCAGAGGGAACGTGGGCTGCATGGCGTCTTCGAATGCGGTGACAATGGTGCACAGGATAGCCGAGCCTTGGAGGACCCTCGATGAGCGACACCACCCCCGTGGTCCTGATCACCGGCAGCGCGCGCCGGATCGGTGCGGCCATTGCCCGCCAGTTCCATGCCTGTGGCTGGTCGGTGGTGCTGCATGCCAACACCTCCAGCGCCGAGCTGCAGCAGGCCGCGTTCGATTTCGACAACGTGCGCCCCGGCAGCGTGCTGGCGCTGCAGGCCGACCTGCGTGACGCCGATGCCCTGACCGATCTGGTGGAACAGGCCGTGACCCACTTCGGCCGCCTGGATGCGCTGGTCAACAACGCCTCCAACTTCTTCCCTACCCCGCTGGGCCAGGTCACCGCCGAGGCGATGGACGAGCTGTATGCAGTCAACGCACGGGCGCCACTGCTGCTGTCACAGGCGGCAGCTCCGTACCTGCGCCGCCAGCACGGCTGCATCGTCAACCTGACCGACCTGCACGGCACCGACCCGATGCGCGACCACATCGCCTACACGATGGCCAAGGCCGCGCTGGAGATGGCCACCCGCTCGCTGGCGCTGGAACTGGCGCCGAAGGTGCGGGTCAACGCAGTGGCCCCCGGCGCGATCCTGTGGCCGGAACAGGGCAAGGACGATTTCGCCCGCGAGGCGCTGCTGGCGCGCACGCCGCTGGCGCGGATCGGCACCGTGGAAGAGATCGCCGAGGCGGTGTACTGGCTGGTGGCCGATGCCAGCTTCGTCACCGGCCATACCCTGCGCGTGGATGGCGGGCGTACGGTCAGCTGACGATCCGCCGGGCATGGCCCGGCGCTACCGGGTCACGTAGATCCGTAGCGCCGGGCCATGCCCGGCGAGCGCAGCGGCCATCATTCGAGGTCCACGACCTCGAACGCTTCGCCAAACTGCCTGTGCGCACGCCACAGCGTGGCCAGGTCCTGGCCGCTGACCGGGTCAACGAACTCCGGCGCGATGTCCGCCAGCGGCTTCAGTACGAAGGCATGCTTCAGCTCCGGGCGAGGGATGCGCAGGTGGCCGGGGCCCTCCACCACCAGGTCGCCGTAGAACACCACATCGATGTCCAGGGTCCGGTCGGAAAAGCGCGGGCCACTGCGGTCACGCCCTTGCGCGTCTTCCAGCGCATGCAGCCAGTTGTCCAGTTCCTGCAGTGGCAGGTCGGTCTCGATCGCCACCGCATTGTTGAGGAAGGCCGGGCCATCGAAGCCGACCGCAGCAGTACGGTAGGCGGGTGACACCTGCAGCGCGCCGAAGCGCTCGCGCAGGGCCGTCACCGCGGCGTGGAGGTAGCGGCGGGGCTGGACGTTGCTGCCCAGGCTCAGGAGCACGGTGGTCATGCGGTTCAGGTGACGGCACTTGGGGGGCGTGGACATGCCGTCGTCACGGCGGCCTGCCTACAATCCGGGACGCACATGATAGGGCACCGACATGACCTATTGCGTTGGAATCGAGGTGGACGAGGGCCTGGTCTTCGCCGCCGACACCCGGACCAATGCCTCGCTGGACGATGTGCGCGTGCACCGCAAGCTGCACGTGTTCGAGTACCCCGGCCAGGCAGCCTACGTACTGATGGCGGCTGGCAACCTGGCCACCACCCAGCTGCTGGTGTCGCGCCTGGTCCGCGACGCCGACGAGCGGCGTACGCCCAACCTGCGTGACATGGCCCACCTGTTCGAGGCCGCAGCCTACGTTGGCCAGTTGCTGGTCGACAGCCAGGTCAAGACCGAGCACAGCGAGCACGGCCATGACGGGGTCAACACCCAGGCCACGCTGATCTTCGGCGGCCAGGTTGCCGGTGAACGCCCAGGGTTGTACATGGTCTACCCGTTGGGCAACGCCATCGCCGCCTCGCCGGAGACGCCCTACCTGCAGATCGGCGAATCCAAGTACGGCAAGCCGATCCTCGACCGCATCCTCAGCCCGGCAACACGTCTGGAAGATGCCGCACGCACGGCCATCGTCTCGCTGGACTCCACCATCCGCTCCAACCTGTCGGTGGGCCTGCCGATCGACCTGGCGCTGCTGCGCGATGGCGAACTGCGCATCGGCCAGCAGCTGCGGCTGGGTGCGGATTCAGCGCTGTATGCCGACATCCACCAGAACTGGTCGCGACGGCTGGAGCAGGCGGTGGACAGCCTGCCGCGGTTTCCGTGGGAAACCACGGATCGCCCGGTCTGACCTGCCGCCGGGCATGGCCCGGCGCTACCCACAACCTTCGGTAGCGCCGGGCCATGCCCGGCGAGGCGCAGTCAGCCCAGCGCTTCGGCCACCGCGCGGAACACCTGCTGCATCTGCAGCGGCTTGCGCAGCACGTGCACTTCCACGCCAGCGGGGAATGCATCGGCCGATACATCCACCGTTGCGTCTTCCAGCACCAGCGCCGGGCCGCGATAGCCCAGTACAGCCATCTCGCCCAGCAGCTGGCTGGCCGGCAGCAGCTTGGAACCGGCGTCGGCGATCACCAGTGCCGGCAACGCCTCCTGCTGCATCCAGCGCAGCGCCGCCGGACCATCGGATGCCAACTGCAGCTGATAGCCCTGGCTGGACAGCGCATTACCGAGCAGCGACAGGCGGGTGGCTTCGCCATCGACCACCAGGATCGACTGGCCACTGCCCAGCGCCACCAGCTGCTCGATCGGCTCGCTGCCATCAATGGCCTCGTGCATCGGCAGTCGCAGTTCAAAACACGTTCCCTGCCCCGGCTGGCTGCTGACGTGGATGCTGCCGCCGGCACCTTCAACGATGCGCTTGCAGGAAATCAGGCCCAGGCCGGTGCCATCGGCCTTGGTGGTGAAGAACGGGTTGAACAGGTGCGAGAGCGTGTCCGCATCCATGCCGATGCCCTCATCGACCACACGGATCTGCATCCAGTCCACGCCATCGCGCTGGCCGGCATGGCTGGCGGTCAGGCTCAGCCGGCCACCGTTGGGCATCGCCTGGATCGCGTTGAGCGCCAGATTCAACATCACCTGCTGCAACTCGGTGTAATTGGCATCGACCACCAGGCCCTGGTCCTGCACCTGCAGTTCCAGACGCACGGCATCGGGCACGTTGCTGCGCAACAGCAGTGCCACCGCATCGAACAGGCCATCGATCTCGATGCGTTCACTCGGCTTGCGCGAGCCACGCACGAACGACAGCATGGATTCGGCCATCTCGTGGCCACGACGGCCGCACTCGGCGATGACATCGGCCAGGTGGTGCAGCTGTGGATCGTCGGTACGGGCCTTCAGCAGGTCCGGCATGATCAGCAGCGGCTGCAGGATGTTGCGCAGGTCATGGCTGAGGCCGGCGGCGAGCAGCGACAGGCTCTCCAGCCGCTGCGCGCGCATCAGCTCGGTTTCCACGCGTGCGCGTTCAACCGCACTGCGCGCCTCGCGGATCGCGCGCGCCACCGCCGACGGCAGGCGCGCCGGCAGGTGCTTGATGATGTAGTCGTTGGCACCCTTCTGCAGCGCCGCCACCGCGTTCTCCTCACCCATGGTGCCGGAGACGAAGATGAAGGGCACTTCCGGTGAGGTCTCGCGCACGATGCGCAGTGCATCGTCACCGGAGAATCCCGGCATGCTCAGGTCGGACAGCACGATGTCCGGCACGAACGCAGCCAGCGCCTGGCGCAGCTCGACCTCGCTCTCGACACGCTCGAAACGGGCTTCCAGGCCCGCATCGAGCATCTGTTCGGACATCAGCTCGGCATCTTCCGGGGAATCTTCCACCAGCAGGATGCGCAGCGCCCCCAGGGCGGGACCGGTCAGGGGCATGGGCTCACTCGAGTTCCGGTGCCTGGTTGATCAACGCCCAGAACTTGCCCAGGGTCTGCACCGCGCCAAAGAACTGGTCCACGTCCACCGGCTTGACCACGTAGGCGTTCACGCCCATGTCCCAGCTGCGGGCGAGGTCGCTTTCCTCGCGCGAGGACGACAGGATCACCACCGGCAGGCGCTTGAGTTCTTCGTGCTCGCGGATCTGCCGCAGCACTTCCAGGCCATCCATGCGCGGCATCTTGATGTCCAGCAGCAACACCGCCGGCAGGCCTTCCTCACGGTTGGCGAAGGCGCCGCGGCGCAGCAGGTAATCCATCACTTCCACGCCGTCTTCGACGTGCACGATGGGATTGGCCAGACGCGCCTCTTCCAGAGCGTCGATTGCCATTTCGGCATCGGCCGGGCTGTCTTCGGCGAGAAGGATGGTGCGCAGAGTCGTCATGCAGAGGGACCTTGTTTGTCCGCGTCGATCGCGGGAGGCAGGTAGAAGTGGAAGGTGGCGCCGACGTCAGGCTCGGCTTCTGCCCAGATACGGCCGCCATGGCGGGTCAGCACGCGGCGCACGCTGGCCAGGCCGATGCCGGTACCCGGGTAGTCGCTGGCCTTGTGCAGGCGCTGGAACACACCGAACAGTTTGGCGGCGTACGCCATGTCAAAGCCTGCACCATTGTCGCTGACCGTGAACTGATGGCCACCGTCGGGCTGCAGCTGGTAGTCAACGCGGATCTTTGCCGGCTCGCGGTTGCCCGAGTACTTCACCGCGTTGCCGAGCAGGTTCAGCCAGACCTGGCGGATCATGTTTTCATCGCCGACCACGATCGGCAGCGGTGCGATGCTCCACTCCACCTGATGCGCATGGCCGCTGTTTTCGGCCTCGGCCTGCAGGTTGGAATCGAGCATGGCACGGGTATCGGCCACCAGCGACTGCATGTCCACCGCCTGCTGGCGCATCGCCACGCGCCCCAGGCGCGAGTAGACCAGCAGGTCGTCGATCAGGGCTGCCATGCGCCGCGCCGAACTGGAGATCACTTCAAGGTAATGGCGGCTCTTGTCGTCGGCCTGTTCACCCAGATGGCGCGACAGCTTGTCGGAGAAACCGGCAACATGGCGCAGCGGCGCACGCAGGTCATGCGAGACCGAATAGCTGAACGCCTCCAGTTCGCGATTGACCTCAGATACCTGTGCCACCTTGCCTTCCAGCTGGCGGTTCAGCTCTTCCACGCGCAGCTGCACGGCCCGCTGCACGGTAACGTCACTGACGGTCATCAGCACCACTTCGTCATCGGTATCGGGCAGTGGCATGCGCCGGGCGTTGAGCAGCATGTAGCGCACCATGCCATCGGCGGCGCGCTGTTCGTGCTCGAAGTCCCACAGTTCGCGGCCACGCAGCAGCACATCGGACAGGCGCTGGCGCATGACCGGATCCCGCCAGGCGCCATCACCGACCGATTCCAGCAGCAGGCCATCGGCCCGCTCATCCTGCAACCCGTACAGCTCAGCGAATGCAGGATTGTGCAGCTGTACGCGCAACTCACGATCCAGCAGCACGATCGGCTCACGCACGGTCTGCAGTACCGACGCAGCGCGCGCGGCCGAGCGCTGCGATTGCCGTTCGGCGTGCAGGCGGCGGCCGATCTGACGCTGCAACAACCACAGCACCAGGCCCAGCAGGGCCAGCTGCACCACCAGCGAGCTCCAGGAAACAAACTCGGTCTGCCTGCGCTGGCGTGCGGCCTGCTCGGCGCGAAGTGCCAGCAACTTTTCCTCGCTGGCCTGCAGTTCCTCAACCAGGCCACGGATCGGGTAACGCGTGCTCAGGTCCTGCACCAGTTCGCGCTGGTCGCTGTTCGGTTCGGACTTGGCCAGTTCGCGCGCCACCGCCAGGCGCCCGTCCAGCATCGACTCGATGCGGCCAATGCGGATCAGCTGTTCGGGATTATCGCGGGTCATGCGGCCGAGCTGGGCCAGGCGGCCCGGTATTTCATTCGCTTTGGCCATGCGTTCACGCAGGCCCGGTGCGTCCACACCCTTGGACAGCGTCAGCGCAGCCGATTCGACATCGCGGACATCGGCCTGCAGCTGTTGCAGGGCCACGCCCACGGCCTGGGTGTGGTTGACCCAGGCCATCGCTTGTTCGTTGTCCTGCTGCAGTTTGCGCAGGGTCAACCACGGCACCACGATGATCGCGGCAGCCGCCAGCGCCAGGGCCGGCAATCGCCAGCGATCCCAGACGTCGTCACTGAAAACCTGCGCCATAGTTCCTCGTCAGCACGGCCGCGGAGCATAGGCCGATACCGGCCCGGCTGCGGCGGAACGGGCAATATAGCGCAGGCGGTCACAACTCTGGAGTTTCCAGCCGGGTTGGCTGAACGGGTTCGGAATCCGGTGCTGTAGAGCCGAGCATGGGCTCGGCTCTACATAGCAGCGGGCGCCCCACGCGGGGCGCCCACCGGGTTCAGCGCTTGGCGGCCGCGCTGACCTTCAATGCGGCGGCATCGACGCGGGTCACGCCCTTGATGCCCTTGGCGGTGGTGACCGCCTTGTCTTTCTCGGCCTGGGTGGCCACGGCACCGCTCAGGCTGACCACGCCATTCACCGTTTCCACCTTGATTTCGGTGCCCGGGACGTTGCTGCTGGCCAGCAGGTCGGCCTTCACCTTGGTGGTGATCCAGCTGTCGGTCACCGGCTCGTTGGAATCATGGCGGTCGGCGTGGGTGGCCGGATGGGTGCTGGTCGGCGGGCTCTTCGCGGCCGGATCCTTGGCGAATGCAGCCGAGGAGGACAGCGCCAGGCCCAGCGTCAGGGCGGAAGCGATCAGCGTGCGGGTGGTATTGCTCATCGTGTCGTACTCCTTCGGGATGTGCTGCCAGTCTGGACACACCGGCGTAGAGCAGGCGTGGCGTTACGGTCATGCCGCCGTGAATCGAAGCGTTTCCAACGGCAACGGTTCAGTTTTGGCCTGCCATGCCCCGTCGTTTACCCTGCCCTTCCCCACTGCCGGAGCTCTGCCATGCGCCCCGACCTGCAACTGGCCCTGATCGGCTACGGCCTCGCCGGCCGTGTCTTCCATGCGCCACTGATCCAGCACACGCCCGGCCTGGTGCTGCACAGCATCGTCAGTTCGCAGCGCGACACCCTGTTGCGCGCGTTCAGCGACGTGCACGTGCGTGCCACGCCGCAGGAAGTGTTCGACGATCCTGCAGTGGATGCGGTAGTGATTGCCACACCGAACGAACAGCACGCGCCGCTGGCCATCGCGGCGTTGGCCGCGGGCAAGCACGTGCTGGTCGACAAGCCGTTCGCGCTGGATGTCGCTGAAGCCGAAGCGGTGCTGGCTGCGGCACGTGATGCCGGACGCATCGCCACCGTGTTCCAGAACCGGCGCTTCGATGCCGATTTCCTCACCCTGCAGGCGCTGCTGGCCGAAGGTACGCTCGGCGACGTGGCCGAGTGCCATGCGCACTTCGACCGCTACCGGCCACAGGTGCGCGAGCGCTGGCGCGAGCAGGATGGCCCCGGCAGTGGCCTGTGGTACGACCTCGGCCCGCACCTGCTGGACCAGATGCTGGAGCTGTTCGGCTGGCCACAGTCGATCGATGCCGATCTGGCCGTGCAGCGCGAAGGTGGCAGCGGCATCGATTACTTCCACGCGGTGCTGCACTACCCGCGGCATCGCGCGATCGTGCATGCCGGTTCGCTGGTTGCGGCGCAGACACCACACTTCAGCGTGCATGGCAGCAAAGCCAGTTGGATCAAGCACGGCCTGGACGTGCAGGAAGCGCAGCTGCGGCGTGGGGTTGCGCCGGGGGCGCCAGGCTGGGGCATCGATCCGCGGCATGGTGAGCTGGTGCACTGCGATGCGGAGGACAACGTACAGCGCAGTACCGTCGACAACCTGCCCGGTGACTACCGGCGGCTGTATGCGCAGTTCGCTGCGGCGATGCACGGTGACGGCGAAGCGACGGTCAGTCCGATGCAGGCGCTGCAGCTGATGCGGTTGCTGCAGGCGGGGATGGACAGCGCGCGCGAAGGGCGGCGGGTTCAGTTGGGGTGACCGGCAGGGCTGCGCCCTGCACCTGCCGAATCAACGGCAACGGCAACGTCAAAAGCGGGCATTCCGTGGGATGGCGGGGTGGGTCCGGTTGCGGGGGACGCCGTGAATCCGTCCATGGAGGCTCGGTCGCCGCATCCATGCGGCTCACGCCCCCGCAACCGGACCCACCCCGCCTTCGACAGTTTCAAGCCGCTGTTGGTAGGTGTCGACCTTGGTCGACACATCGACGTGGAAACCATCGGAGACGGCTTTTGTAGAGTCGAGCCATGCTCGACTGGCTTCATGGGGTCGGACCCCTTCGGCAACGCCGAAGGGGTCCGACCCCACCGCGGTGCTTACGATTTCTTGATGGCGTGGCCGCCGAACTCGTTGCGCATCGCCGACAGCAGGCGGTCGGTGAACGAATTCGATTCGCGCGAGCGCAGGCGTTCCAGCAGCGACAGGGTGATCACCGGTGCCGGTACATCCAGTGCGATCGCTTCGGCAACCGTCCAGCGGCCTTCGCCGGAGTCTTCCACGTACGGTGCAATGCCATCCAACGACGGATTGCGCTTTAGGGCTTCGGTGCTCAGGTCCAGCAGCCACGAGCGCACCACGCTGCCGTGGCGCCACACCTCGGCCACCTGGGCCAGGTCCAGCTCCATTTCCTGCTTGCGCTCCATCAGTGCGAAGCCTTCGGCGTAGGCCTGCATCATTCCGTACTCGATGCCGTTGTGGACCATCTTGGTGAAGTGGCCGGCGCCAGACGGGCCGACACGCGCCCAGCCGCGATCCTCGGCCGGGGCCAGGGTGCGCAGCAGCGGCGCGATCTGCTCGACCACCGAGGCCTCGCCACCGACCATCAGGCTGTAGCCTTCCTGCAGGCCCCACACGCCACCGCTGGTGCCGCAGTCGACATAGCCCAGGTCGTCCTCGGCCAGCGCCTTCGCGCGGCGGATCGAGTCCTGGTAGTTGGAGTTGCCGCCATCAATGACGATGTCACCCTCGGCCAGGTGCGGGGTCAGCTGGCCCAGGGTCTGGTCGACGGTTTCGCCGGCCGGCACCATCAGCCACACCACGCGCGGCACCGGCAGCGCGGCAACTGCGGCGGCCAGCGAATCAACCACCTCCAGGCCGGCCTCGGCGGCGCGCTGTCGGGCGCCTTCGCCCGGGTCGTAGCCGACCACGCGGTGGCCGCCGCGATGCAGGCGCTGGGCCATGTTGGCGCCCATGCGGCCGAGGCCGATCATTGCAATATCCATTGTTTCACCTTCAGTTGGGGTCTAGGGTCAGGCTGCCTGGCCTGCCGGTAGCCGCGCAGTGGCGCAGCTGCGCCTCGCGCCAACGCCGGTAGAGCGTGGTATGCAGATTGTGCACCGCCAGGTCGATCGAAAACGGCGTTCGCGGGTTGCGATCGAGCAGGCGGGCGATGTGGTAGCCGATGGGACGTATACCGCGTGGATGCACATAGATCACGAACTGCTGGTAGAACGGATCGTCCAGCAGCTGGTCCATGCGTGCCAGCGTGGCGTGGTAGCGCGGTTCCAGCCGTGCACGAAGGTCCGGGTCGCGCTCGAACAACAGACGCTCGAAGTAGCGCCGGCCGACGCGCGGAATGCGCTGGGCCAGCGTCCAAAGTTCAACATTGCGCTGGTCGTACCAGGCCAGGCCGCCATGCTCAGCCAGTGCCTGCGCGGCGCCCTCGCCCACCTCGACCACGACGAAGTTCTCGGCCTGGTTGCTCAGGTCATCCAGCGTGCCCTTGTCGTACACGTGCTCGATGAAACCGGGCACGCCGACGAAGGCCTGCCGTCCCATCGCCGAGGTGCGCACCGCCTTGCCATCAGCGAAGAAATCACCCGCGTGGGCACCGAGCAGGATGCTGTCGGTCTCGTGCAGGGCGAGGAAGGTGCCGATCGACAGTTCATCTGCTGCGAACTCAGTATCGAACGCGGCATCACCATAAAGCTCTCGTTGCGTGGCCAGCTGCGCGACCTGGCGGCCGACCCCGCATTCGGCACGCACGGCACCGCCGTAGAAGGCCTGCAGTGCATGGCTGTTGCCCGCCTCGGGAACATAGCCGCGGCCGAAACTGCGCGTGCGCTGCCAGCCTTGGGCGCGTGGGCCCTGCAGGCCGAAGCCGATCCAGCCCAGCTGCGGGCCGGAAAATCGGAAGCGGGTATTGGCCTGCAATGCCGAGGTCGCACGTTGTGTGGCTGCGCCCAGCTGGAACGCATAGGCACAGACCGTGGCCGGATCATCCAGCAGCCGCTGCAGCAAGGCCTGGCGCGTTGCAGCGGGCATGTCTGCCGGCCAGCGCACGCGCAGATCGCCGGCGGCCTGCGCCTCGGCCAGCGACGCGCGCGTACACACCGCGCCGCCGTGCTCCTGCGGCGTACTGAGCGCGACTTCATCGAAACGCCAGCCCAGCCGCTGCAGCAGCCCCTGCGTGCAGTCGGCGGCTGTGGCCGCCATGCCCAGCACAGGCGCAAGCATCAGGGCCGCGCCCATCAACCCGCCGTGCACGTTCAGCCCTGGTCCGTGCGGGCCGGTGCGGGCTCGGGAGCTGCAGCGGGTGGTGGCGGCGGCAACGGCGATGGCGTGCCCGCAGCCGCCGGCAGGTACTGTTGCAGGCGCTGGAAGAAGCGGCGATAGAACTCGGCATCGGTGACCGTGCTGCTGGCCACTTTCACCAGCGAGTCGTCATTGCTGCCGAACGGCAGCGACACCGAGCCCAGCGCACCGACACCAACACTGGCCGAGGTTGGGCTCTTCTTCAACGCATAGCGGTCCTGCACCGCGCTGACGAACACCAACGCCTGGCTGCCGCGTGGCGCGCAGGAGATGCGCAGCACCAGCTGTTCGTGGTCATCCTCGCGCGGCTGGAAGTTCTTGTTGCCTTCCACCTGCGTATCGTCGGAACGGGCGATTGCATAGCCTTGGCTGAGCAGGGTGCGCCGCGCCGCTTCGCAGGCATCAGCCGGCCGACCATCGACCGTGCGCGAGAAGGTATCGCCGGAATCAAAGGATTCGCGCAGCACGGTGCTGTCGGCGGCACGACCACCGCAGGCCGACAGGACCAGAGCGCTGGCGAGGGCTACGGCAGCACTGGAAAAACGAGAGGCCCGCATGGGTACTCCTGCGAGGACAGTACCGCCAAGGGTAGTCCCGCGCCCGTGTGCAGCAGGTCGAAAGTGCGCCCGCCAGCCCCCGTCGTTGCAGCCTGTTCATGCGCCGGTAGCGCCGGGCCATGCCCGGCGGAAGCGCGCGATCCACTTCGCTCGCCGGGCACGGCCCGGCGCTACCGTGAACGAGGTCCCCAGACAGAAAGGGGCCGGCAATGCCGGCCCCTCGGCTATCACATGCCGTCGCCGGCTCAGTCCGCCCAGCGACCAGCGCCGGTGGACTGCGGCAGCACCTGCGCCGACAGCGGGCGGTCATTGGCCAGCAGGTTCACCGCATCGGCCAGGATCGAGGCCGACTCGCGCAGCAGCGGATCCGGACGCTTCTCGGCAGCCTTCTCGCGGGCGGCATCCTTCACGATGTCGCGCTCGTTGCCAGTCAGGCCGTCGTCGTTGCTGTCATCGGCCAGCGGGTCCAGGGCCAGGCCCAGTTCCTTGCGCATCGCCTGGCGCTCCTTGCGCTGGGTGTCCTGGCGCTCACGCTCGGCGCGGCGGGTGGCCTCGTTGAGCGAGATGTACTTCTTCGCGGCCTCGGTGCGGAACTGCTGCACGTCCTCGTTCCACCACTGGAATTCCTTGTCGGCGGCAATGCGCGCGTCATGGCGGGTTTCCAGCTTCGGCAGCAGCGGCGCGAAGTTGCCGTACTGGGTGTGCGGCACGGCAGCAATGCGGGTCCACGGCAGGGCGTTGTCGTAGGTGCTCTCGCCGAATTCGGTGGCATCGACGCTGGCCGGGAACGCCAGGTCGGGCACCACACCCTTGTGCTGGGTGCTGCTGCCGCTGATGCGGAAGAACTGGGCGATGGTCAGCTTGACCTGGCCGAAGCGCTGGGTTTCGCCACTCGGCCAACGGTCGAGATCGACGATGTTCTGCACGGTGCCCTTGCCGAAGCTGGTTTCACCGATCACCAGGCCACGACCGTAGTCCTGGATGGCGCCGGCGAAAATCTCGGAGGCCGAGGCCGAGCCACGGTTGATCAACACCGCCAGCGGACCGTCCCAGGCCACGCCCTGGTTGCGGTCACTGTTGACGGTGATGCGGCCACCGGATTCACGCACCTGCACCACCGGGCCCTGCTCGATGAACAGACCGGTCAGTTCAATTGCTTCGTCCAGCGAACCACCGCCGTTGTTGCGCAGGTCCAGTACCACGCCGTCCAGCTTGTCGTTCTTGAAGCCGGCCAGCAGCTTGGCCACGTCACGGGTCGCCGAAGCGTAGTCGGCGGCGTTGCGACGACGACCTTCGAAGTCCTGGTAGAAGGTCGGCAGCTTGATCACGCCGACCTTGCGTGCCGGCTCGCCGTTGGCAGCCGGGATGCTCATGGTCTCGCCCTTGGCGGCCTGTTCGGCCAGGCGCACCTTCTGCCGGGTCAGCACCAGGGTGTGATGCTTGCCGTCGGCACCTTCGGCCGCCGGAATGAATTCCAGCTTGACCTCGGTGTCCTTGGCGCCGCGGATCTTGGCCACGACATCGTCGATGCGCCAGCCGATCACGTCCTCGATCAGGCCGGACTTGCCCTGGCCGACGCCAACGATGCGGTCACCCGGCTTCAGCGTGCCGTCCACCGCCGCCGGACCACCGGCGATGATCTCGCGAATCACCACCACGTCGTCCTGGCGCTGCAGCTGCGCGCCAATGCCTTCCAGCGACAGCGACATCGCCTGGTTGAAGTTCTCGGCGGTGCGCGGGGTGAAGTAGTCGGTATGCGGATCGACCGCGCTGGTGTACGAATTCATGAAGAACTGGAAGACGTCTTCGCCCTTCAGTTCGTTGACCGATTTCTGCAGCGTCGCATAGCGCTTGTCCAGCGTCTTGCGGATGTCGTCGGGCTTCTTGCCGGCCAACTTCAGGCGCAGCCAATCGTTCTTGACCGACTTGCGCCACAGCTCGTCCAGTTCGGCGCTGCTGGCCGCCCACGGCACCTTCTTGCGGTCGTATTCGAAGCGCTCGTCGGCGGTGAAGTCCGGTTCCTGCTTGAGCAGCTTGCGCGCATAGGCCACGCGTTCGCCGACCCGCTGCTTGTACACGGCGAATACCTGGAACGCCGGCTCCAGCTCGCCGCCACGTATGGCCGAAGAAATGTTGGCTTCGAACGGCGCGAAGCGCGCCACGTCGGCCTGGGTGAAGTACTGCTTGCCGCCGTCCAGCGTTTCCAGATAGCGCTTGAACACGTCCTTGGAGGTGGCCTCGTCCAGCGCGCGCGGGCGGTAGGCATAACGACTGTCGGACAACAGGCCGTACACCAGCTTGGAGGTGGTCACCTGATCGGCGGTGGCCGCAGCAGGCAATGCGGGCGAGTCGGCCTTGGCCGCCAACGCCAGCGGCGCGACCAGCGCCAGGGCCATCAGGAATGCGGGGGCTTTGAATTTCATTGACGTGCTCGAAGGCGCCTTGCCAAGGGGGAGACTGCGGGGTGTTCAGACACCGCGACAGTGCCGAAAGTTGCCGGGTTTGTCATCCGGCCGCGTTCGGTGGAAAACCAGCCTAGCGGGGCCGGTGTAGCAAATTGTGAATGCAGGCGAAGGCGTGCGGACCAACGGTCCGCACCCACCACCAACGGTGGGCGCGCCCATCGGTAGCGGTGGGCCACCGATCGGTAGCGCCGGGCCATGCCCGGCGGCTCTTTCCCGCTGCGCTCGCCGGGCATGGCCCGGCGCTACCGATCAGGAGACGCCGGCGCCCTTGGCCTGCACGTCGGCGTGGTACGACGAGCGCACCATCGGGCCGGAGGCCACGTGGCTGAAGCCCAGCTCGTAGCCGTAGTCTTCCAGCGCCTTGTAGTCCTCGGGGGTCCAGTACTTCAGCACCGGGTGGTGGTGCGCGGTCGGCTGCAGGTACTGGCCGATGGTGATCATGTCCACGTCGTGCGCGCGCAGGTCGCGCATGGTGGCCTTGATCTGTTCGAACTCTTCGCCCAGGCCCAGCATGATGCCGCTCTTGGTCGGCACCTCCGGGTGCTGCGCCTTGAAGTTCTTCAGCAGGTTCAGCGACCACTGGTAGTCCGCGCCCGGGCGTACGTTGCGGTACAGGTCCGGCACGGTCTCGATGTTGTGGTTGAACACATCCGGCGGGTTCTGCGCCAGGATCTCCAGCGCGCGCTCCATGCGGCCCTTGCCACGGAAATCCGGGGTCAGCACTTCGATGCGGGTGCCCGGCGACTTCTCGCGGATGGCGCTGATGCAGTCGACGAAGTGCTGGGCACCGCCGTCGCGCAGGTCATCGCGGTCGACGCTGGTCACCACCACGTACTTCAGGCCCATGTCGGCCACGGTCTGGCCGAGGCTGGCCGGTTCGTTGGCATCCGGCGGCTTCGGGCGGCCATGGGCGACGTCGCAGAACGAGCAGCGACGGGTGCAGACTTCGCCGAGGATCATGAACGTTGCCGTGCCGTGGCCGAAGCACTCGTGGATGTTCGGGCAACTGGCTTCCTCGCACACCGTCACCAGGCGGTTCTCGCGCAGCTTGGCCTTCAGGTTCTGCACCGCATTGCCCGAGGGAATGCGCACGCGGATCCACGACGGCTTGCGCAGCACCGGCGCGTCGGCGAACTGCACCGGCGAGCGGTTGATCTTGTCACCGCCCAGCTGCTTGACTCCGGCCTGCAACGGCGCGGCGGACGGAGAATCGCCCTGCACGATCTGCAGGGGAATGGAACGGGCGGTGGATTCAGTCATGGCAGTTCCGGGTGGCGGTCAGGCGGCCGCAGAAAAATCAGGCAGTTCGGGCGTGTGCTGCAGCAGCAGGCCGAACTGGCGGGCCAGGTGGTCCAGCAGCACCGGCTTGACGGCATCCATCCCGGAGGGGCCACCCAAGTCTACCACCGAGGTCACCTGCAACCCCTGATAGCCACAGGGGTTGATACGGTGGAAGGGTTCCAGGTCCATGGCCACGTTGAAGGCCAGGCCATGGAAGGTGCAGCCACGGCGCACGCGGATGCCGAGCGCGGCGATCTTGGCGTTACCGACATAGACGCCGGGGGCGCCCTCGCGGCGCTCAGCGCCGATGTTCCATTCGGCGAGCGTGTCGATGATCGCCTGTTCGATGCGGCACACGTAGTCGCGCACGCCGATGCCCAGCCGCGGCAGGCGCAGCAGCGGGTAGACCACGATCTGGCCGGGGCCGTGGTAGGTCACCTGGCCACCACGATCCACGTGCAGCACCGGGATCTCACCGGGCGCCAGCACGTGCTCATCCTTGCCAGCCTGGCCGAGAGTGAACACCGGATCGTGCTCGACCACCCACAGCTCGTCGGCATCGGCGTCGCTGCGCTGGTCGGTGAAGCGCTGCATGGCACGCCACACCGGCTCATAGGGCTGGCGACCGAGATCACGGACCACCGCCGGGCGCGGCGCGCGGTGTTCCGGGGCGGCTTCGGCCGGGCAGCTGTCGGCTACAGCGTCCACTTCACTTCCGGGTGGTCGCGCAGTGCCTGGTGCGCCAGATCGTACTGTTCGCGGCTCTCGGCCTTGAACACCATGCGCACAGACACGTACTTGCCGTTGGTCGAATGCTTCCAGCTGATGCGTTCATTGACCACATCGATACCGGCAGCCAGCAGCAGGCGGGGAAGCTCATGTTCCAGGCCGCGGTTGGCCGGGCCCATCGCGCTGAGCTCGAACTGGCCGGGGAACTGGAAGCCGTGGTCGGGGTTGTCGGACTTGATTTCCATGCCCCCATTATCGGGCCGCAAGGCAACAAACCCAAGAGTATTCATCGAAGTCAGCAGACCCACCAATGAGTCGCTGCGTTGCACCTGAACAGGCGTTCAGCATTGGCCATTGCCCGCGCAGGCGCCGCAGGGCAGTACAGGATTGTCTTCACGAGACAATGTCGTTTTCGGAACAGACAAGTGATTCGAACGCGCTCGTTCCATCACGCCCGCACGAGTACCGTGTCGCGGCAGATAACGACAGACAGAAAAAACCTCCTCATGAGCCCCCCTTCCCAACGCCGCCTCACGGCCCTCGGGCTGTCCGGCCTGCTGGCCGCTGCCCTCCCCCTTGCCGCCCAGGCGGCCGAACAATGTGGCCCGGACGCGATGCGCGACCACCCGCCGCAGATCAATTTCCGCGTCGACAACGACCTGTTCGGTGGCCGCCACCAGGACCAGGGCTATACCAACGGTGCGCTGTTGACCCTGGTCTCGCCCAACCTGGTCGATTACACCGATGACCCGTGCCTGCCGCGCATGGCGCGCTGGGTGAACCAGTACCTGGAAGGACTGCATCCGGGCAAGTTCGAACAGCAGAACATGATCTTCAGCATCGGCCAGGGCATCTTCACCCCGACTGATTTCAGCCGCAGGGACCTGATCGAGGACGACCGCCCTTACGCCGGCGTACTGATCGCAAACTTCGGTTTCAATGCGCGCAGCGGCGACCGTCTGCAGACCACCCAGCTGACGCTGGGCGTGGTCGGCCCGTGGGCACAGGGCAAGCAGGTGCAGAATGCGGTGCACGAAGTACTGGGCGACGAGAAATTCAAGGGCTGGGACAACCAGCTGCACAACGAACCGCTGTTCATGCTGACCCATGAGCGCATGCGCCGCTGGCCGGGCGATGCCAGCATCAATGCCGACGGTTGGGGTTGGGACGCGATCAGCCACTACGGCGGGTCGATCGGCAACCTGGAAACCAAGGCCAACCTCGGCGGTGAAGTGCGCTTCGGCTGGAAGCTGCCGGACGACTTCGGCAGCACGCCGCTGCGCCCGGCCGGTGAGAATACTGCGCCGACCCGCAGCGGCCGTCCCAATGGCTGGTCCTGGCACCTGTTCGCGACCTCGGACGCTGCCTGGGTGATCCGCGACATCACGCTGGATGGCAACACGTTCCGCAGCAGTCACAGCGTGGACAAGCGTCATGTGGTGGCCTACGGCGGCTACGGCGTGGCCGTGATGTACGGACGCTGGAAGTTCGCCGCTGCGCGCTATCACAGCACGCGCGAGTTCAACGGCCAGCGCGAGGCGCCCGTGTTCGGCAGCTTCACCATCAGCCGCTCGCTGTAGGTAGGTGCCGACCGTTGGTCGGCACACCGGGGCCGGCATATCCGGATGGGTTCATGAGGAGCCGGCCAGCGGCCGGCACTACCCACATCCGGCAGGATTCATGCGCAAGCGGCATCCCGAAACGGAAAAGGCCGGCATTTGCCGGCCTTTTCCTTCACCACGCCGGGGCGTGGATCATTCCGATTCCCACCACATCCAGAAGCTGTCCCACAGGCGCTTGAAGAAGCCGGCCTGTTCGACGGCAGCCACCGCCACCAGCGGCGCTTCGGCCACCAGCTTGCCATCCAGCATCACCTTCACGGTGCCGATCTGCTGGCCGGCGGTGAACGGCGCTTCCAGCGTCTTGGGCACGTCGATGCTCGGCTTCAGGTCGTTGTAGCGACCGCGCGGCACGCTCACCAGCATCGGCTGGGCCACGCCCAGCTGCACCTTGTCGGTGGTGCCCTTCCAGACCTTGTGCTCGGCCACGGCCTTGCCCGGCTCGTACAGGCGATGGGTCTCGAAGAAGCGGAAGCCCCAGTTCAACAGGGCCAGGCTGTCATCGGCACGCTGCTTTTCCGACTGGCCGCCCAGCACCACGGCCACCAGGCGCTGGTCACCACGCTGGGCAGAACTCATCAGGCAGTAACCGGCTTCCGAGGTGTGGCCGGTCTTGATGCCGTCCACGCTGCCATCGCGCCACAGCAGCAGGTTGCGGTTCGGCTGCTTGATGTTGCCGACCTGGAATTCCTTGATCTTGTTGTACGCGTAGGTTTCCGGGTAATCGCGCACCATCGCGCGGCCCAGCAGTGCCAGATCGTAGGCGCTGCTGTGGTGGCCCGGGGCGGTCAGGCCATGGGCATTCACGAAGTGCGAATTCTTCATGCCGATCTTGGCCGCGTAGCTGTTCATCAGCGAAGCAAAAGCTTCTTCGCTGCCTGCCACGTGCTCGGCCAGGGCGATCGCGGCGTCGTTGCCGGACTGGATCGCCATGCCCTTTTCCATGTCTTCCAGGCGTGCAGTCTGGTTGACCGGGAAGCCGCTGTAGCTGCCATCGGTACCCGCGCCACCTTCGCGCCAGGCGCGCTCGCTCATCATCACCTGGTCGTCCGGACGGACCTTGCCGTTCTTGACCTCGGCGGCGATCACGTAGGACGTCATCACCTTGGTGATGCTGGCCGGGGCCAGCTGTTCGTTGATGTTTTCACCAGCCAGCACCTGGCCGGTGGCGTAATCCATCAGCACCCAGGCTTTGGACACGCTGGGCGCGGGTGCCGGCGGGGTGGCGACGGTGGCCGGGGCAGCAGCGGCGGCGGCAGGCGTCGGCGTGGCCGGGGTCGGCAGCGGCGTCTGGGCGGAGGCCAGGCCCACCACCAGGGTGGCGGCCAGGGCGGTGGCGGCGGAACGGAAATTCATTGGACAGCAGGCTCCAGGGGACGGCCGGGAATGGAGGGTGGAACGTAACGGCCATTGTAAGGCCGGGGGAGCATGGGCCGGCAGCACCGGCCCGGGCGGATCAATCCTTGACGATCTGCGGCGAACCCAGGCCCAGACCGGCGATACGGCCGGCAAGTTCCGCGGCACTGGCATGGTCGCTGGCGGGAACGCGCAGGCGGAACAGGGTGCGGCCACCGGCGGCGATGTCGCTGATGGTCGCGCCGACGATACCGGCGGCGTTGAGCTGGCCCATCGCGCGGTTGGCATTGTCGCGGCTGGAGAAACTGGCGACCTGCACCATCACCGCGCCCACTACCTGCTGCGACAGGCTGGGTGCCGCTGGCGTGGTGCGGACCGGCGCCGGCGCAACAGCGCGCGGCGTGGTGCTGGCAACGACCGCCTGTGCCGGCGCGGTGCCGCGTACCGGCGGCGCACTCGGCGGCAGGCTGCTGACCGCCACGTCCGGCACGGTGCTGGCCACGCCCTGGGTGGTGGCCGGCTGGCCGCGCGCCGGCGCGCCATCGGACGGCAGGCGCTGGACCAGGCGATCGATGTCACTGCCGGCGGCGGCACGAGCGGCCGGTACCGGCCGCGCACTGGCCACCGCAGTTGCCGCAGCGGCCGCTTCCGCAGCACGACGTTCGCGACGCGACGGCTTCTGCGCCATCAGGTTGCTTTCGCCCGGCTGCAGCGCGCGCACTTCGACGTTGCCGGTGCCGCGCTGGGTAATGCCCAGGCGCACGGCGGCCGCATAGCTGAGATCGACCACGCGGCCGTCGTGGAACGGGCCACGGTCGTTGACGCGCACGATCACCGATTCGCCGTTGTCCAGGTTGGTCACGCGGGCGAAGCTGGGCAGCGGCAGCGTCTTGTGCGCGGCGGTGAACTGGTACATGTCGTAGACCTCGCGGTTGGAGGTCAGGCGGCCATGGAACTTGGCACCGTAGTACGACGCGGTACCGCGTTCGACATAGTTGCGGGTATCGTCGAGCACCTTGTAGGACTTGCCCAGCACCACGTACGGGGTCTTGTTGCCGATCGCCGAGCGATCTTCCGCGGTCACTTCCGGCTCGGGGATGCAGGCCACGTTGGGAATGTAGTCCGGCGTGCTGTCACGCACGCCCGGCTTGTACAGGCCGCCGGCAGTGTAGTTGCCGCGGGTATTGAGGTCTTCCTTGGCGGCCGCATACGGCGAGCCCTCCGGGCAATGCGCCGGGCGTGAGCCACGGCCCTGCACCAGCGTACCGCCGGACTTGCCGCCATGGCCGGCCGTGGCCGGCTTCTTCGGCGCGCTGCTGCAGGCAGCCAGCGCGAGGACGATCAAGCCTGGGACCAGCCATCTGATGTTCATGCCGGGGGCAGCTCCTGTCCGGCGATGGCCTGGGACAACTGGAACACGGCCATCGCATACATCTTCGAGAGGTTGTAGCGGGTGATCGCATAGTAGTTCTGGAAGCCCAGCCAGTACTGCTTGCCGGTGCTGCCTTCCAGGGTGATCGGGGTGGCGGTGGCACCCGGCTGCACCGGTGCATTCGGCTGGTAGCCGCGCTGCGCCAGATCGGCCAGCGACCAGGTGGGCATCCACTCGGTCGGGTTGAATTCCTCGCGCCCAGCGGCCAGCGTTGCGGGCACGGCGACCTGGCCACCACGTACCCAGCCGCCCTTCTTCACGAAGTAATTGGCGATGGACGAGAACACGTCGTCATAGCTGGTGAACAGGTCGCGGCGGCCATCACCGTTTCCGTCCACGGCGTAATCGAGATAGCTGGACGGCATGAACTGGCCCATGCCCATCGCACCGGCATAACTGCCCTTGAGCGTGGTGATGTCCAGGTTTTCTTCGCGGCCCAGTTCGAACAGTTTGGCCAGTTCATCGCGGAAGAACAGTTCGCGGCGCACTTCGCGCTCCAGCTTGGCCGGATCACCACTGCGCGGGTAATAGAACGCCAGCGTGTACAGCGCATCGAGCACGCGATGGTTGCCGGCATTCTTTCCGTAGCTGGTTTCCACGCCGATGATTGCCACGATCACTTCGACCGGCACCCCGGTGCGCTGCTGCACGCGATCCAGTTCGGCACGGTGCTGGGCCAGGAACGCGCGGCCGCCATCGATGCGCGCCTTGCTGATGAACATCGGCCGGTATTCGTTCCACGGCTTGACCCGTTCGGCAGGGCGCGACATGGCGGCGATGATCGGCTGGCGCACCTGAGCCTGGTCGAGCACGTTGCTGATCTGCTCCGGTTTCAGGCCATAGCGCTTGGCGGTATCGGCAACGAAGCGGGCACGCGCGACCTCGAACGGGACCGGGGTGAGGTCGACCGGCGGCGCGGTAGCAGCGGCGGCCTCAGGCGCGGCCTCGGCCGGGCCATGGGCCTTGGCGGCGGGCTGGCGCGGCGTACTGCTGGCCTGGGGCGAAGACGGTGGGGACTTCGGCTGGGTCGCGCAGGCGACCAGGCCGAGGGTGAGCATGCAGGCCAGTGTGCGTCGAATCATCGTCGCAGGTTAGCAGGTCATGGATGAATTAAAACCCCTAACACCATGAATCACAACGATTTGCATGCGAGCAGCGGGAAATGTGAAGGCCTCGTGATCCCGTTTCCCCATTCAGATAGAGGTTGCCGGTTGCGTCCCCATCCCCGCAGACGCAACCGGCGACCGGATCCGGTCGGTACCTGCGCGGCTGCCGCTCCCCAGTGGCAGTACCCCGCGCTCCCTGTACCCGTTGGACCAGTACTGCTTTCCCGCCCGACGCCCCCTCGCGCTGCAACGATTGACGGCGCGCCGTGCCGAACGGGCCGTCATTGTGCAGGCCGATTACGACAAGTCCATTGATCAGGATCAACGCGCTGTAAAAGTGTGAACCAGCTAACGCTTTTTACGGACTTTGGTCGTCGGGCGTGCTGTCGTGCATCGTGGTGAGAACGCTTCCACAACGAGCGTTGCGCAGAGTCAGGAAGTTTCCGGCCAACGGCGCAGCCCCTCGTGGGTGGCCGCGAAAAGCGGCTCATGTAATTGGGGCGGGCGCGGTGGGTTCGCGGGACACGCCGTAAACCCGTCCCTGGGGGCTCGATGGCGCCATCCATGGCGCCAACGGTCCCGCGAACCCACCGCGCCCGCCCCCTGACAGTTTCCGTGCGCGTCCACCCACGGAGAAGAAAGAGAAGATCAAAAGCAAAAGCGGCTTGGCGGGTCACTTCATTGCCTTGTGTGGAGCCGAAGGCAGCGGCAGGAGCCGCTGCCAACGTCGCCCACGGCGACGGCCCGAAGGGTGCCGGTCAGGACGACCGGCATAGCCATGCTCGGTTCACGAGCAAGCGCAGCGCCGCGACCCGCTTTTGATCTTCTCTTTCTTCTCCGTGGGTGGCAGACCGCCAAAATCTGTCAGAGGCCGGTCGGGTTGGGTACGCGGGGGTGTCAGCCGCATGGATGCGGCTGCCAAGCCTCCAGGGACGGATTCACGGCGTCCCCCGCGTACCCAACCCGACCGGCCCACCCGCTGCTTCTGCTTTCCGCGACCACCCAGACACCACCCACGAGGGGCTGCGCCGTTGGCTGGAAACCCTATCCCCCGTGCACGGGCCGGTGCCCAGGCACCGCCATCACCAGGCCGATGCCGGCCAGCAGCGAGACCGCTGATGTCCCGCCATAACTGATCAATGGCATCGGAATGCCCACCACCGGCAGCAGGCCGGAAATCATTCCACCGTTCACCAGTACGTAGACGAAGAACGCCAGCCCCAGGCTGCCGGCCAACAACCGTGCATGGGTGTCGCGCGCCTGGACCGCGATCCACAGGCAGCGCCCGACCACAAATAGATAGAGTGCGAACACAGTCGCCACGCCGATCCAGCCGAACTCCTCGGCGAGCACTGAAAATGCGAAGTCGGTCGTGTACTCGGGCAGGAAATCCAATGTCGCCTGCGTGCCCTGCCCCCAGCCACGGCCCTGCCATCCACCCGAACCGATCGCGATGCGCGACTGCAGGATGTTCCAGCCGGTGCCGAGCGGGTCCGCCGTCGGGTCGAGGAAGGTCAGCACGCGATCCTTCTGGTACTGCCGCAGCAGTCCGAACCACGCCAGCGGCGCGGCCACCGCCAGCCCCGCCACACCCGCCGCCACCCAGCCCCAATGCAAGCCGGCCAGCAATAACGCGAATACGCCGCTGGCGGTCACCAGCGTGGCGGTGCCGAGGTTGGGCTGCATCAGGATCAGAACCGCTGGCACGCCAATCAGCACCGCGGCGGTGAGTACCGTGCGTGGCGAGGGCGGCAACGGCTGCCGATGCAGGTACCAGGCCATCATCAACGGCAGGCTGAGCTTGAGCAGTTCGGACGGCTGCAGATAGAACACGCCCAGGTTGAGCCAGCGCTGCCCGTACTTGCCGGTGCCAGTCACATATACCGCCATCAGCGGCAGCATCGACAGCGCGTACAGCGCCGGCGTCCATGCGCGCAGGCGCAGCAGCGAGACCCGCGACAGCAACCACATCGCCACCAGGCCACCGGCAAAGCGCGCCGCCTGCCCCGTTACCGGACCGGACACGCTGTGCAGCACTGCCAGGCCGGCGGCCATCAGGATCAACAGCGCGATCAGCAACGGCAGATCGATCGTGCGCATCGCCTCACGGCAGCCGCCAAGCATTCGTTTCCATTCCACGCGGGCCACGGTAGCAACGCGCCCTTGCGTGAAGCTGTCAGGCTGCTTCTGTATTTGTAGAGTCGAGCCATGCTCGACTGCCTTTCGTACAGTGTATGCAGGCCCTGAGCCGAGCATGGCTCGGCTCTACAGAAATCAGAAGCGGTCGAGCAAGCTCGACTCTACGGGAAGGCGAAGGCAGGTAGCGCCGGGCCATGCCCGGCGGCGGCTCGCGAAGCGCGCAGCCGGTGTTACCCGTAGCCGCCGTGTACCGGATTGTGGCTGCGTACCGCCATCACCAAGCCGAAGCCGGCCAGCAGCGAAACCGCCGACGTACCGCCGTAGCTGATCAGCGGCATCGGCACGCCCACCACCGGCAGCAGTCCGGAAATCATCCCGCCGTTGACCAGCACGTAGACGAAGAACGCCAGCCCGGTGGCACCGGCCAGCAGCCGCGAATAGGAATCGCGCGACTGGCTGGCGATCCACAGGCAGCGACCGATCACCACCAGGTACAGCGCCAGCACGGTGGCCACGCCGATCCAGCCGAATTCCTCGCTCAGTACCGAGAACGCGAAGTCGGTGGTCTGCTCGGGAATGAAGTTCAGGTGCGACTGCGAGCCCTCGCCCCAGCCCTTGCCATCGAAGCCGCCAGAACCGATCGCGATCTTCGACTGGATGATGTTCCAGCCAGCACCCAGCGCATCCATCTCCGGGTCCAGGAACATCATGATGCGGTCCTTCTGGTAGGGCCGCAGCAGCCAGAACCAGGCCACCGGTGCGACCGCGGCCACACCACCCACACCCAGGCCAACCCACCACCACGGCAAGCCGGCCAGCAGCAGCACGAACACGCCGCTGGCAGCGATCAGCACGCCGGTGCCGAAGTCGGGCTGCAGCATCACCAGGCCGGTCGGCACACCTATGATGACCAGGGACACGAGCACGGTATTGAAGCGCGGCGGCAGCGGCATCTTGTGCAGGTACCAGGCCACCATCATCGGCAGGCTGACCTTCAGCAGTTCGGCCGGCTGCAGATAGAAGAATTTCAGGTCCAGCCACTGCCGACCGTACTTGCCTGTGCCAAGCACGAACACTGCCAGCAGCGGAATCATCGAGATCGCATAGATCATCGGCGTGGCCGAGCGGATACGCAGTATCGGTACCCGCGAGATGCCCCACAGCGCGGCCATGCCCACCGCGAAACGCGCGCCCTGGGCCATCACCAGGCTGTCGCCGCCCGCGCTCTTGAGTGTCGCCAGACCGATCACCATCAACGCGCCCAGCGCCAGGCACAACACCCAGTCCAGCGTGCTGAAGAAGCGGCGCAGCATGTCGCCGGCCCAGCGCAGGAATACTTTCATCGCGCGGGCTCCGCGGCGGTCGGGCGTGGTGTGACCGGCAGTGCGGCGGCAGCCGGCGTACCCGGCTGTGGTGCAGGTACCGGCTCCGGCGCAGGCACGCCGACCAGCACCTGGTGTTCACCCACCTGTGCGGCGGCGAGGTCGCCCGCCTGGCGCGCGCCCACATCTTCGTTGTCGAATGCGGTCGCACCGATGGCAGTGGTGCCACGTTCGCTGTCCAGCGGCTGCATGCCTTCAGGCATCTTGCCCAGCAGATAGGCATCAAACACCTTGCGGGCGATTGGTGCGGCCGCCGCACCGCCGTAACCACCACCTTCCACCGCGATCGCCAGCGCGATCACCGGCTGATCGACCGGCGCGAAACCGACAAACAGCGCGCGGTGGCGCAGGTGCATCGGCAGGCTCTTCGGGTTCACTGCGGCGGTGCCCTTGCGGCTGACGACCTGCGCGGTACCGGTCTTGCCTGCCATCGTATAGGGTGCGCCGGCCGCCATCCGCGCAGCGCTGCCGCCGGGCAGCATGGTGGCCATCATGCCTTCGCGCACCGCCTGCAGATTGTTCGGGTTCGGGCTGACCGGCTTGCTCTCGCCCGGGTCGGTGGCCATCCAGTCATGGTCGAAACCTGCACGTTGCTGGATCACCAGGTGCGGCGTGCGCAGCTGCCCGTTGGCCAGCCCACTGACACCCCGTGCCAGCTGCAACGGAGTGACCTTCCAGTCGCCCTGGCCGATGCTGATGTTGACCGTGTCGCCGGGGTACCACGCTTCCTTGCGGCTCTTCCGCTTGTACGCCGGAGACGGCAGGATGCCCCCGATCTCGCCGGTCAGGTCGATGCCGGTCGGCTGGCCGAAGCCGTAGTACTCCATGTAATGGTCGAAGCGCTCGATGCCCAGGTCCAGCGCCAGCTTGTAGTAGTAGGTGTTGACCGACTGCGCGATGGACTTGCGCAGGTCGGTCCAGCCATGGCCGCCGCGGTGCGAGTCACCCCAGCCACGCGAGGTGCCGGGCAGGTAGAACATGCCGGTGGACAGCACTTTGTCTTCGGGCCGGCGCACGCCCGAATCGAGGCCGGCCAGGCCGATCAGCGGCTTCAGGGTAGAACCGGGAGCGACGCCACCCAGCACCAGGCGGTTGAACTGAGGCCGTGATGGGTTGTCGTTCAGCGCCTTGAAGTCGGCATGGGAAATACCGTTGACGAACAGGTTGGGGTCGTAGGACGGCAGGCTGACCATTGCCAGCACCTCTCCGGTGCGCGGGTCCATCGCCACGGCCGAGCCTTCCTGTTCGCCGAAGGCGGCCACCATTGCGCGCTGCAGGTCGGCATCGATCGACAACCGCAGGTCGGCGCCGGACTGCGCGGCGACGCGGCCGATGGTACGGATCGCACGGCCCTGTACGTTGGTCTCGACCTGTTCGTAGCCGACCTTGCCGCGCAGCTGCTGCTCGTAATAGCGCTCCAACCCGGACTTGCCGATGTGGGTCAGGGCTGCATTGCCCTCGCCGAGGATTTCCAGATCCTTTTCATCGACGCGGCCGACGTAGCCGATGATGTGCGCGAACAGGTCACCGTACGGGTAGCGCCGGGTCAGATAGGGTTCCAGCTCGACGCCGGGGAAACGCCAGCGATCGACCGCGAAGCGCGCCATCTCCTCGTCGCTCATGCGCAGCTTCAGCGTGACCGGCAGGAACTTGCGGCGCGCCTTGCGCGACTTGTCGAATGCTTCCAGCTCTTCCGGGCTGATGCTGATGATCTTCGCCAGCCCTTCCAGGGTGGCATCCATGTCCTTGACCTTGTCCGGGGTCACGTCCAGGCGGAAGGCCGGCACGTTCTCGGCCAGCAGGCGGCCGTTGCGGTCGTAGATCATGCCGCGCCCGGGCACTACCGGCCGTGGCTTGATGCGGTTGGCTTCCGAGCGGGTGGCGTAGACGTCGTGGTCCAGCACCTGCAGCTTGAAGTACCAGCCGCCCAGGCCCAGCAGGCAGACCAGCACGCCAAGGAAACCCAGCGCCGCGCGGCGGCGGAACTGCTCGGCTTCGGCGTGCGGGTTCTTGACCTGGCGGCGCGGAATCATGGCTCAGCGCCCGCGCTTGCCGAAACGCACCGCGTCCAGCAGCACGAACACCAGCGGCCACAGGCCCATGCCCAGCAGCGGCGCCCACCAGTACGACCACGGCAGGGTCGGCTCATCCACCACGATGTGGACCAGCGCGCTGACGATGCGGTCGTTGAACAGCAGGCCGCCAATGGCGAGCATCTGCTGCGACATCGGGAAGAAGCGGATGCGGGCGCGGAAGCGCTGGAGGATGAAGGCCAGCATCACCAGCCGCAGCGCCTGTTCTCCCAGCACGCCGCCGTACAGCAGATCGGCGATGACGCCACTGGCGAAGGCGATGCCCAGGCCGACGCGCTCGGGCGCTTCGATCACCCAGTACGCCAGCACCAGCGCCAGCCAGTACGGACGCAGCGGCTGCAGCAGCGCCGGCAACGGCAGCAGGCCCAGCAGCAGGGCCACTACCAGGCTGGCCGGCAGCACCCAGGGGTTGTCGCGCAGGCGGCTCATCGCTGGGCCTCCGGCGTGGTCGGTTGCCGGCCAGCGGCCGGCACTACCGGAGCGCTGGCTGGAGTGGAGCCCCCTTGTTGTTCAAGGGGGCGCGCCGCAGGCGCGGGGTTAAGGAAAGATGCGGGGGCAGCATTCCTCGTCGCAGACGGGGATTGCTGCCGGCCAGCGGCCGGCACTACCGTGGAGCTGGCTGGAGATGCCGGGGCCACCGTCGGCGACGCGGACGGAGCCGGTGACCGGCCCACAGTCGGTGCAGGCGTTGCAGGTGCGGGTGCCGGCGTGGTGGTGGCCGGTGCGGTTGCCGCCGGCACAGTTCCGCCCGCCGCCGGGCCACCCGGGGCGGTCTCTTCCAGCTGCAGGCGCAGTTCCGGCGGAATGCGGATCGCCGCACCCGGGCGCAGCAGCAGCACGTCGCGGCCACGGTCGAGCTGTGCCGCCGGCTTCAGTTCGCCGACCAGGAAGGCATGGGTGTCGTCCGGGCGCAGGCCGGTGATGGTGCCGACCGGGAAGCCTGCCGGGAAACGGCCGCCGAGGCCGGAGGTGACGATCTCGTCGCCCACTTCCACGCCGGCGCTGAGCGGGATGTCGCGCAGTTCCAGCTTGTCACCGCGGCCATAGACGATCAGGCGAACGCCGTTGCGGGCCACGGTGACCGGTACCGCATGGTCGGGGTCGGTCAGCAGCAGCACCGTTGAGGTGCTGCCGGTGACGCTGATCACCTGGCCCATCAGGCCCCCGACATCGATCACGGCCTGGCCGACGTGCACGCCTTCGCGGCTGCCCGCATCCAGCACCAGGCGCTGCTTCACCGGGTCCAGGTCGATGTCCAGGATCGGCGCCAGCTGCACGTCCAGGCCACTGCGCTCGGCTACGTTCAGCAGCTCGCGCAGCTGGGCGTTGTCCAGCGCGGCGGTCTGCAACCGGGTCAGGCGGGCGTTGGCCAGCAGCAGCTGGTTGCGCAGTTCGCGGTTCTCGGTCACCAACTGGCTGTGGCTGGCTGCAGAGTCCTTGACCTGGTTGCCGAGCTTGCCGGGCAGGCCGGCCAGTGCCCACACCGGCTGCACCAGACTGTTGGCCTGCCCGCGCAGGCGCGCCAGCCAGCCGGCCTGGTCGTCAAGCACGATCAGGGTGATGGCCAGCGCGAGGTAAGCCAGCAGCCGCAGCGGGCTGGCGGCATCACCGGATCGGGAAGCGACGGGAGGTCCGGCGTAGGGCGGCACGGCAACGATTCAACTGGCAGAAGGCGGAGGGGAAACACGCGGACGCCCCGCCGGTGCCGACCCACCATCATGGCGGGCCGCACCCCGGTGGGGCGCTGCGGGCGCAGGCAGCCGGGACGGCTTACTCCGGCGCAAAGAACTCGTTGCCGTGCATGTCGACCAGCTCCAGTGCACGGCCACCACCGCGGGCCACGCAGGTCAGCGGGTCATCGGCCACCTGCACGTGCAGGCCGGTTTCCTCGGAGATCAGGCGGTCCAGGTCACGCAGCAGGGCGCCACCACCGGTCAGCACGATGCCGCGCTCGGCGACGTCGGCGCACAGTTCCGGCGGGGTCTGCTCCAGCGCCAGCTTGACCGCGCTGACGATGCCCGAAAGCGGTTCGTGCAGGGCTTCGAGCACTTCGTTGGAGCTGATCTTGATCATCTTCGGCACGCCCTCGGCGAGGTTGCGGCCGGAGATTTCCATCTCGATCACTTCCGCCTGCGGGTAGGCGCAGCCCAGTTCGACCTTGATGCGCTCGGCGGTGGCTTCACCGATCAGCATGCCGTGGTTGCGGCGCACGTAGTTGGTGATCGACTCGTCGAAGCGGTCGCCGCCGATACGGACCGAGGCCGAGTAGACGATGCCGTTGAGCGAGATCACCGCCACTTCGGTGGTGCCGCCGCCGATGTCGATGACCATCGAGCCACGGGCTTCGGTGACCGGCATGCCGGCGCCGATCGCGGCGGCCATCGGCTCTTCGATCAGGAACACGTCACGGGCGCCGGCTTCCTCGGCCGATTCCTTGATCGCGCGGCGCTCGACCTGGGTCGAGCCGGCCGGCACGCAGACCAGCACGCGCGGGCTCGGGCGCAGCACGCGCGACTTGTGCACCTTCTTGATGAAGTGCTTGAGCATCGCCTCGGTGTAGGTGAAATCGGCGATGACGCCGTCCTTCATCGGGCGGATGGTGGTGATGTGGCCCGGGGTACGGCCCAGCATCTGCTTGGCCTCGGCGCCGACGGCTGCCACCGAGCGGGTACCACCGATGGCGCGATCCTGACGCACTGCGACCACCGACGGCTCGTTCAGCACGATCCCCTGCCCGCGCACGTAGATGAGGGTGTTGGCCGTGCCCAGGTCGATGGACAGGTCGTTGGAGAACATGCCACGGAGTTTCTTGAACATCTGAGGAAGGAGTCCTGAGGGGTGTCGTGCCCGCCGCGGGATGGCGAAAAAATGGGCAGAAATCGAGGCCGACAAGCCTAGCAACCCGCCTGCCGCCGAGCAAGGAAAAAACTAGCTGAACCCGCGCCTTGACAGGCTTTCGGCCCGATCGGGCATCACCCGGTTCTGGCCCTGAGCGGCACCAGCGGGTAACCTTTGCGCCGTCGGGCGCCCAAGGGCGCCGTTTGCTTGCCTGCTGAACCGGGCCGGCCCACCCCAAAATTCACCGCATAGGCTTACATCGATGTCCGCTCTGATCTGTGGTTCTCTTGCCTTCGACACCATCATGGTGTTCCCGGACCAGTTCAAGAATCACATCCTGCCGGACAAGGTGCACATCCTGAACGTGTCCTTCCTGGTGCCGCGCATGCGCCGCGAGTTCGGTGGCTGCGCCGGCAACATCGCCTACAACCTGCACCTGCTGGGCGGCCAGCCGATCCCGATGGGCACCGTCGGTTCGGACTTCGGCCCGTACCGCGAGTATTTCGAAGGCCTGGGCATCGACCTGACCCGCGTGCGCGTGATCGATGAGCTGTTCACTCCGCAGGCGTTCATCACCACCGACCACGACAACAACCAGATCACCGCCTTCCATCCGGGCGCGATGATGCGTTCCTACGAGAACCACGTGCGTGGCGTGCCCGGCGTGACCCTCGGCCTGGTCGGCCCGGACGGGCGCGAAGGCATGATCCAGAACGCACAGGAATTCCACGAAGACGGCATCCCGTTCATCTTCGACCCGGGCCAGGCCATGCCGCTGTTCAACGGACCGGAGCTGCGCGCCTTCATCGACCAGGCCGACTACGTGGTGGTCAACGACTACGAGTCGAACCTGCTGCAGGAACGCACCGGTTGGGACGAGAAGGAGATCGTCAGCCGGGTCAAGGCCTACATCACCACCCGTGGCCCGAAGGGCGCGGTCATCCACACCCCGGAAAAGAGCTACGACATCCCGCCGGCGCACGAGCGCCGCGTGGTCGACCCGACCGGTTGTGGCGACGCCTTCCGCGCCGGCCTGATCTACGGCATCCAGAAGGGCTACGACTGGCTGACCATCGGCCGCATGGGCAACCTGATGGGCGCGCTGAAGGTGGAGCACCCGGGCACCCAGAACCAGCGTTTCACCTTCGAAGAGTTCAACGAGCAGTTCAAGCAGCAGTTCGGTTACGCGTTGAACGCGTAAGCGAATTGCCCGCGCGACAGCGGAGATTCCGGTAGCGCCGGGCCAAGCCCGGCGGCTTTCCAATCAGATATTGCCGGACGCCGCCCGCGCTGTGCGCTCGCCGGGCATGGCCCGGCGCTACCTTCCGGCTCAGGGCTTGGCTTTCTCCGGCAACCGGTACAGCTCTTTCTCGTAAGCCAGCGTGCCCCACATGGCATAGGCATGTGCGCGCCGTGCCAGCTCCGGCCGCAGTGGGTGTGGCTGCAGCTGATCGGTCGCCGGGTCGTAGCGGAATCCCTGCGCCGGCTTGTCCGGCTGCAGGATGGCGACGTCGTTGCCCTCCATCCATGCCAGGTTGCGGTCGTACTGCATCAGCGCGCGGCCCGGTTGCAGCCGCCGCATGTCGGTCAGGTCCTGGCCCACCAGCGGCGTGGGGTCGGCGATGCCCAGCAGCGACAGCAGCGTCGGCGCCAGATCGATCTGGCTGACGATGCGGGTATCCCGCCGCGGTTCGATGCCGCCGCCAAGGATCAAGCCCGGGATATGGAAGTTGGCGATGGGCACCATGTCCTTGCCGAACACGCGCGAGTCATGGTCGGCCACCACCAGGAACACGGTGTTTTCCCAGTACGGTGAGGCCATCGCCTTGCGGAAGAATTCTCCCAGCGCGTGATCGGCGTACTTGGCTGCATTGTCGCGGGTCTGCTTGGGCTGCTCGTACAGTTCGATGCGGCCGTCCGGGAACTCGAACGGATCATGGTTGCTGGAGGTGAACACCAGGCCGAAGAACGGCTTGCCCTGCGCATTCAACTGCTGGAACTGCTCATCGGCGCGGTTGAACAGATCCTCGTCCGATGCCCCCCATGATCCGACGAACGTCGGCGTGCGGTAGTCCTTGCGATCCACGATGCGGGTGAAGCCATTGGCGAGGAAGAACTCGCGCATGTTGTCGAAGTGACTTTCGCCGCCGTAGTAGAAGCCGGTGTCGTAGCCATGCCGGCCCAGTACATCGGCCAGGGTGAAGAAGCGTTGGCGGCTGGCCGGCAACTTGACTACCGATTCGGCCGGGGTCGGCGGGAAGCCGGTCAGCACCGCTTCGATCCCGCGCACCGAACGCGTACCGGTGGCATACAGCCGCTCGAACGCCCAGCCCTGCTTGCTCAGGCGGTCGTAATGCGGCGACAGCGGCCTCCCGCCAAGGCTGCCGATGAACTGTGCACCGAGGCTTTCTTCCAGCACGATCACCAGGTTGCGCGGCTTGCCCTGGTGCAGCGGTGGACGCAATGCCAGGCTCGGCAGCGCCTCGGACACGTACGCCGTGGCAGGCAGGCCACTGGTCGCGTGCAGCTCGTCGACCACCTGCGCCAGCGGCAGCTCGCCATAGATGCGCGAGGTCTCGCTGCGGGCGGCCAGCTGGCGCGCCGCATAGCCGACGGTGTACAGCGAGTTGAGTGGCAGCACGTTGACGGTGGGGTCGGTGGAGAACGCCACCAGCGCCGGATTCAACGGCCGATGGCCGAGGCTCGAACGCACACCCATCGCCGCCAGCAGCAGCACCAGCACCGCCAGCGGCAATCGCCACAGCCACCCGGCTTCGGCCACGGCCGCCGGGCGGGTTTCCACCCAGCGACGCGAGCCACGCAACAGCGCCCAGCACAGCACGATCACGGCGACCACTTCGATCACCACCGCCAGCAGATGCCCCCGCAGCAGCGTCATTCCGACTTCTTCGGGGTAGATCAGATACTCAAGGAACAAACGATTGGGCCGCAGGCCGTACTCGGCCATGAAGCTTGGCGTGGCCAGTTCCATGAACACCAGCAGCACGCTTGCCACGATCAGCCACCCGCGCAGGACATGCCTCCAGGCGCGGCCCAACCGTCCTTCGACCGGCAACAGCAGCGACAGCACTGCCGGGATGCCAAAGAGCAGGCACAGCGTGGACACGTCCACACGCAGTCCCTGCAGGAAAATCGTGGACCAACCGTCGGCAGCACTGACCCGCGCGGCATGCCACAGCGCCAGCCCCAGCCGCGACAGCGACAGGGCCACCAGGCCAAACAGGAAGAAGGCGGCGATCGGACACAGACGCCGGTACAACGACAGCAGCACAGCTCGAGGCATGAAAGGAATCCTGGAATGGAACAACGGAGACCCTCGCCGCGTCCCTGGCAGCGGGCTACATCGACCAACGTGTTACCTGACACCATCGCCAGCGCCCGATCAGGCCACGACAGTCGTCGGCAGCGGTTCCCCAACCGCCCCCGGCCTCAGCTCCGGCCGGGCATCCCGCCAGACACAGTCCTGCGCAGTGATCGCGCACAATACACTGTGATGACCGTCTACTTCGACGGCTTTCGACATCTGAACCCTTTCCCCCTGCCCGCCATGGCGCGCAGAGGGCGCCCCCTAGCGCTGCCAGTGCTCCAGCACCGCCGCACAATCGGCCATGTGCCAGCAGGCCATGTCCGGCCACGGGTTGTCCGGGGCATTGACCAGCAGGGTGCGCGTGCCCGCGGCCCGGCCGCATTCCAGGTCGAAGCGGTAATCGCCCACCATCACCACCTGCGCCGGATCCACCTGCCAGCGCTGCAGGAAGTACTGCAGGCCGTCCGGCGAGGGCTTGGGCTCGGCTTCGTCGCGGCCGATGATGTCCTCTTCGGCAAACACATCGCCCAGCCCGATCGCCTGCAGCGTGACCTGGGCCAGGTTGCGCACGTTGCGGGTGAGGATGCCCAGCCGGCAACCGGCGCCCTGCAGCGCACGCACCAGCGCCACCGCGCCCGTCGCCGGCACGGAGGCCGCGGCCAGTTCACGCTCGTGGGCCAGCAGCCAGGCATGCTTGGCACTGGCCTCTGCAGCGGGCAGAGCAGCCAGGTGGGTGAGGATGTCGTCCTGCGCCGGAATCGCCAGTTCGCGCTTGATCCGCGCGAAATCATGCATCGCCACGGTCAACGTGCCATCCATGTCGAACACCCAGTGCCGGATTGCCGACAACGCCGGTACTGCCCTGGCGTCCACCACGGGTACCGCCAGGGTCATCGCCACCACGTCGGCATGCGGCTGGCGTCGATGCCACCGGTCTCGAACACCGCAGTACGGGTGCCACCGGCCTTGACCGGGAACTCGACGCTGATCGACTTGCCCTTGGCTGCCAGCTTCCACAGCGCTTTCTGGTCAGTGATGAACAGGGCGATGGCTTCATCGGTCTTCGGCCGCCAGGCGGCCATGGAAATCGGCTTGCCGTCGTCCACGGTCACCTTCACCGTGCACTGCGGGCAACGGAAATCGCCGGCCTGCAGCACCAGGTAGGCATGCCGCTTCCACTCCGGATGATCGCGGAACACCAACTGCACCGGCTTGGCACCGCTGCCATCCACGTCCACCCGTTCCTTGCTGTAAATCTGTGCCGAGACCTGGTTGCCCTTGCTGCCGACCGGGATCTGGTTGTACTGCCACAGCCCCTGCATGCGGCGCAGGTCGCGCGCGGCATCGCCCTTGGCCTTTACTTCGTCGAAGCCAGCCGCGATGCGCTCGGCGGCGGCGGTGTCCTTGTACTGGTCCAGCAGCGAGGCACCATGCAGGCGCGCACGCTCCCAGTCCTGCGCGGCCACGGCCATGTCGTACTGCTTGGCCACGTCCTCGGCCTTGGCTTCCTTCTGTGCCTGCACGGCGGCCGCGGCGGCTTCCTGCGCCTTGCGCTCTTCCTCGGGGTTGCTGCAGGCAGCCAGGGCCAGGGTGCAGGCGGTGAGCAGGATCAGTCGTTTCATGGCGGAGGTCCTTCGTGTTTTCGCATTTCTGTAGAGTCGAGCCATGCTCGACTGGCGCTTCAACAGCAGTCGAGCATGGCTCGACTCTACAAAAAAAGCGCCGGGGGTTGCCCGGCGCTTCTGCTTACTTGGCTTCAGCCTTGGACAGCATGTCCTGCACCGAGCCGGTGGTGATCGGGTGGTAGCCCGGCTTGGCCTTCTCGAAGGCCTGCTTGGCCAGCTCCAGACCCTTCGGGGTCTTCACCAGTTCGGCGTAGATCGGCAGGATCAGCTTGCGACGGCCGACGCGCTCGATGAACGCTGCGGCGCCTTCATTGGCCTGCTCGTAGCCGCTGCGGATCGCCAGCGGATACCAGCGCATGGCGATCTCGCCATTCGGGGTACCGGTGAAGTGGAACGCCTTGTCCAGCGTGGCCAGCTTGTCCAGCGGCTGGGTCGCGCCCAGGCCGTCGATGAAGCGCACCCATTCCTGCGTGCTCCAGTCGGCGATGACCTGGCTGCTCGGCACGGTGCCGGCGCTGGCAAAGGCGATGCGTGCGGTATCGACGCTGCTGAAGTTGCGCGACTGCGCCTTGGCCGCGAACGCCGGGATGCCCGGCTCGTCCAGCCACGCCTTCAGTTCGGCATCGGTCACTGCCGACGGATTCTTCGGCAGCAGGTTCTTCTTCAGATACTCCACGAACTGGTCGGTGTTCGCGCTCTGGAAGGCGTGGTCATCGAACCAGCCACGCAGGAACGGATCGAAGGTCTCGCGGCCGAAGCGCTGTTCCAGGAACTCCAGGAACCACGAACCCTTGACGTAGGCGACCTGGCTCAGGGCTTCGTCAGGGTCACGCTCGTTCAGCGGCGGCAGCGCCAGCGCCTGGTCGGCCGGGCTCATGTCCTTCACTTCGGCCAGCAGATCGGTCTGGTCGATCTGCTTCTCCATCTCGGCCATCTCCTTGCCGTACAGGGCTTCGGTGATGCGGCCCTGGACGTAGGTGGTGAAGCCTTCATTGAGCCAGATGTCCTTCCAGCTGGCGTTGGTCACCAGGTTGCCCGACCAGCTGTGCGCCAGTTCGTGGGCCACCAGCGAGACCAGCGACTTGTCGCCGACGATCACGGTCGGGGTGGCGAAGGTCAGGCGCGGGTTCTCCATGCCGCCGAACGGGAACGACGGCGGCAGCACCAGCATGTCGTAGCGGCCCCAGCGGTATTCGCCGTACAGCTTCTCGGCGGCACCGATCATCTTCTCGGTGTCTTCGAATTCCTTGGCGGCCTTGTTGACCATGGTCGGCTCGGCCCAGACGCCGGAGCGGCCGGAGATCGGCTCGAACACCAGGTCACCGGCAGCGATGGCCAGCAGGTAGGACGGAATCGGCTGCGGCATCTTGAAGGTGTAGTCACCGTCACGCGCGGCCTTCGGATCGTTGTCGGCGCTCATCAGCACCATCACGTCCGGGCGCGAGACCACGTGCGCGCTGTAGGTGAAGCGCACGCTCGGGGTGTCCTGCAGCGGCACCCAGGAACGGGCGTGGATGGCCTGCGACTGGCTGAACATGAAGGGCAGCTTCTTGCCCTCGGTCATCGACGGCGCCAGCCACTGCAGGCCCGAGGCGGTCGGTGCGGTGTGGTAGGTCACTTCCACCTTGGCCGGCTGCGCCGGGGTCTCGATGGTCAGCTTGCTGCCGAACACCTTGTCGACCGGGGCGAGCACGAACTGCAGCGGGCTGCGCGCGCCATCGGCGGCGATCGCCTCGACCTTGGACACGCTCAGCTCGCGGGTGTCGAGCACCAGCTGCTTGGCGTCCTTCTGTTTCCACTCCAGGGTGTAAGTGGCGGTGCCGCCGATCTGCTTCTGGTCGAAGTCCAGCTTCAGGTCCAGCGCGATGTCCTTGATGACGACCTTGTCCGGCTCGGCATAGGAGCTTTCGTCGTGGCTGCGGTTTTCGGCGTTCACGGGAGCGGCGGGGGCCTTTTCGGCAGTCGGGGCGGCGGCGGGCGCGGCCGCCTCCTGGGAGCAGCCGGCGGCCAGGGCCACGGCCAGCGGAAGGAGCATCAGCGGATTACGCATGAATCGGGACCGTTACGGGGATCAGACCCCCAATGGTACCTCCCTCCGGCCCCGCAGGCGTTGCGCGGTGCGGGGTAATGGCGGGCGGGGCCGCCTGCTCGCCGGGCATGGCCCGGCGCTACCGGGGGTGCCGGGACGTTGCGTGGTAGCGCCGGGCCATGCCCGGCGACCTTCAAGGCTTAAAGCTTGTAGCCGGAATGGATCGAGACGATGCCGCCGGTCAGGTTCTTGTAGTGGCAACGCTCGAAACCGGCCTGCCCCATCATCGCCTTCAGCTCTTCCTGCGGCGGGTGCTTGCGGATGCTCTCGGCCAGGTACTGGTAGCTGTCCGAATCGTTGGCGAACAGCTTGCCCAGCTTCGGCAGGATCTTGAACGAATGGAAGTCGTAGATCGGCTTGAACCAGTCGGCGGTGACTTCGGAGAACTCCAGCACGCGGGCCTGGCCGCCGACCTTCAGCACGCGGTACATCTCGCGCAGGCCGGCGTCCTTGTCGGTCACGTTGCGCAGGCCAAAGGCAATGGTCACCAGGTCGAAGCTGTTGTCCGGGAACGGCAGGGCTTCGGCGTTGCACTGCACGTAGTCCAGGCCGAGCACCAGGCCGCGGTTGGTCAGGCGGTCGCGGCCGACCGACAGCATGCCGGCGTTGATGTCGCCCAGCACCACCGAACCTTCGACGCCGACGCGCTCTTTCAGCAGCGCGGCGATGTCACCGGTGCCGCCGGCCAGATCGAGCACGCGGTCACCCGGCTTCACCTGCGCAGTGGCGACGTAGTAGCGCTTCCACGCCCGGTGCACGCCCATGCTCATCAGGTCGTTCATCAGGTCGTAGTTGCGCGCGACCGACGTGAACACCTGGCCGACCAGCTTCTGCTTGTCCTTGGCGGCGACGTCGCGGAACCCGAAATGGGTGGTACCGGATTTGTAGGGGGATTCGCTCATGCCCCGATTATCGCACCGCCGGGGGCCATCGGCACCCCCTGCCCGTATCATGGCGGGCCATGACTTACCGGAGCCCCGCATGATCACCACGCCCGACTACCAGGCCCTGCTGCAGACCGCCATCGCCGAAGCCCGCCAGGGCCTGGCCGAGGGTGGCGTGCCGATCGGCGCGGCGCTGTACCACAACGACGGCCGTCTGCTTGGCTGCGGCCACAATCGCCGCGTGCAGGAAAGCGACCCGTCAGTGCATGGCGAGACCGATGCCTTCCGCAAGGCCGGCCGCCAGCGCCGTTACCAGGACACCATCATGGTCACCACCCTGGCGCCGTGCTGGTACTGCTCGGGCCTGGTGCGCCAGTTCAACATCGGCACCGTGGTGGTCGGCGAATCGCGCACCTTCCAGGGCGGCATCGACTGGCTGCGCGAAAACGGCGTCAAGGTGATCGACCTGGACAGCCAGGAATGCGTGGACCTGCTGGGCGGCTTCATTGCGCAGCACCCGGAGATCTGGAACGAAGACATCGGTGAATGAACACCGCGCAGCCTCCTGTTGAACCCGCTTAATGAACGCTTCAGTGCCGGCACATCCTTGTGCCGGCAGCGTTTGCGGCAATCGCCGTGAACCGGTGCACAGTCAGTTGCCCTGCATGCACACGCGCCGGTAACACCCCAGCCCGCCATCGCACCTAGGGTGGAATGACCGGGGCCCCTTTCCCCGGCGGAGCCAGCCATGTGCGCGCTCGCCCTACGCTCCACGCCCGACCCGGCCCTTGCCGGCATCCGCGACCGATTGACGCAGCAGTTCGCGCTGCATCGACGCACCGCGCCGTTCTGGACCGCTTACCAGGGATTGCAGCAGGAAGTGATCCACGCCCACCCGCGTGATCATGTCCGGCTGTGCAACGCCATGGCCGACATCGCCGAAGACCTCGGTGCAGTGACCCACGCGCAGCTGCTCGATGGCAACACCGGCTGCACGCCGCGCTGACGCGGCATGCACCGGCGCATACGCCACACTGCGATGAACCCCCACTCCCATCCACCTCAACCGATTGGATCGACATGCACGCTGAAGTTCCCACCATTCCCCCGGTCATCAATGTCGATGCCGAGCTTGATCACTGGCGCCGCCAGCATGCCGACGGCGCACTACCGCACAACTCGTTCGGTTCGTACGTGCCGTGGATCAAGTTCGCCTGCGATTCGCTGATCACCCAGCCGCGCGCAAGCAATGCCCAGCGCGACGAGATGTTCCAGACCCAGTACGCGCTGCAGATCATGCCGCGGCTGAGCGAGTCCCAGGCCCGCGAGTTCGTCGACCGCTGCTGGCAGCATGTCTACCAGACCAGCCCGGTGCGGCTGCAGGACGCTCCGCGCCTGCGCGCCTGAGCCGATCCACGGCTGCACGGCCCCTGCACGGGCCACTGCCGATCATCCTCGTCATCTGAGTAGGACGACGACGATGAAAGCAAGAAACCTGTTCAATACGATCGCCAAGAAGGCTGCGGCCGCCACCGGTTCGCCGTGGACCTTCCTGGCTGCGGTGATGATCGTGGTGATATGGGGCATCAGCGGGCCCGTGTTTGGATTCAACGACACCTGGCAGCTGGTGATCAACACCGGCACCACGATCATCACCTTCCTGATGGTGTTCCTGATCCAGCACACGCAGAACGCCGATACCGCGGCGATGCAGATCAAGCTGGACGAACTGATCCGGGCGACGGCCGAAGCCAACAACGAGCTTCTGGACCTGGAGGAATTGGACGAAGAGCGCCTGGAGGAGATCCGCGCCGAATACGAGCAGATGGCGCGCGAGGCCGGTGACGCACTGGCGCGCGTACGCGCCTGCCACGGCGTGCGCCGGGATGATGAAGCGGTCTAGCGCACACGCTCTGGTAGCGCCGGGCCATGCCCGGCGAGCGCGTGAACCAGATGATCCCCACATAATCCGATGGCGGATGCCTATGGCAACAAGCGCCTGCCATTGCGCAGGCTGCGTCCATGTCCAGCCGTCATCTCCAGCGTGGTCGCGATTCCCGTATCGATGGCTGCTACGTGCTAACCACCGTTGTCCGGCGTCGGTGCCGGGTGTTTGACGATCCACGCTGTGCAACCTGTCTTGTGGACGCGCTGCGATTCGTCGAATCCATGGGACTCAGCCACTCCTTTGCCTGGGTTGTCATGCCTGACCACCTGCATTGGCTGGTGCAACTACGTGACGGTTCGCTCGCACGGCTGATGGGAACACTCAAGTCACGCAGCAGCAGGCTGCTGGGGCAGCAATTCGGGATCGAGACGCCACTTTGGCAGCCGAGTTACTTCGACCATGCGGTGCGCCATGAGGATGCATTGAGACGCCACGCGCTTTACATCCTCGGCAATCCCGTTCGGGCTGGACTGGCGAGCCGGCTGGATGAGTATCCGTTTGCGTGGTGCCACTGGCCCCAGCGGTAGCACCGGATGGCCTGCGCTGCAGTAGCGCCGGGCCAAGCCCGGCGAACGCAATGCGCGGTCTGCGCCAAGCAGCATGAACATCAGATCGAAAAGCCGCCGGGCATGGCCCGGCGCTACCGGATGGCTCGCGCTTATCCGCGTTCGTGCCAGCCGCCGCCCAGCACCTTGTACAGGGTGATGCGGTTGGACTGCTGGGCCAGCTGCGCCTGCAGCTGCGTCTGCTGCGCGTTGTAGGCGGTACGACGCGCGTCGAGCAGGGTCACGAAGCTGTCCAGGCCAGCGTCATAGCGTGCCTGCGACAGGCGGTTGGCCTGTTCGGCCGCTTCCACCAGGCGCTGCTGTGAACTCACCTGCTCATCCAGACTGACGTTCAACGCCAGCGCATCGGCGGTTTCGCGGAAGCCCACCTGGATCGACTTCTCGTACTGCGCCAGCGCAATGTCACGGTCCGCATTGGCGATGGCCAGATTGGCGCGCAGCTTGCCCCCCTGGAAGATCGGCAGCGTGATCTTCGGCAGGAAGCTCCACACGCGGGTCCCGCTGTCGAACAGGTTGGACAATTCGCTCGAACCACTACCGATGCTGCCGGTCAGCGAGATGCTCGGGAAGAACGCCGCGCGTGCCGCACCGATGTTGGCGTTGGCCGCCAGCAGCTGATGTTCGGCGGCCATGATGTCCGGGCGCTGCAGCAACACGTCGCTGGGCAGGCCGGCCGGCGGCGGTGCCAGTGCCAGCAGCTGCGGTTCGATGCTGTCCGGCAGCAGTGCCGGATCCAGCTGGCCACCGGCCAGCAGCGCCAGCGCATTGCGGTCCTGGGCCAGCTGGCCACGCAGGCGTGCAGCATCCGTACGTGCGGTCTCGACCAGGGTACGGGTCTGGGTCAGCTCCAGCGCCGAACTGCCACCACGCTCGTGGCGGGCCTCGGCCAGGCGCAGCGAATCCTCGTAGGTCTTCAGCGTGGCATCGGCGATCTTCAGCCGCTGCGCATCAGCCCCGTAGGTCAGCCACGCGGTGGCGGTCTCGGCCACCAGGCTCAACTGCGCGTTGCGGCGGTTGGCGGCCACGGCGAAGTACTGCTGCAGCGCCGCTTCACTGAGATTGCGCACGCGGCCGAACAGATCCAGCTCGAACTCGGCTACGCCAACACCGGCGGTGAACTGCTCGGTGACACCGGCGTCGGTACCACGGCGGTCCATCTGGCCGGTGACGGCCACGCCGGGCACACGGTCGGCGCGCTGTACGCGGTACTGGCCGCGCGCGCGTTCAACGTTGAGTACGGCCACGCGCAGGTCGCGGTTGTTCTGCAGCGACTGGTCGATCACCTGCTGCAGGCGCGCATCGGTGAAGAAGTCGCGCCAGCCGACGGCGGCGACATCGGCCACCTCGCCCTGCGCGGCCTCGGCCGGCCACTGCGCCGGAATGGCCGGAGCAACGGCGGTGTTCTTCGGCACCAGGGTGGAGCAGCCGGCGAGCGCGAGCGCGGCGGCAATGGAAAGGAACAGGGATGCACTTTTCATGGGAATGACTTCCATCGGTACTGCCGGATGGCAGGAGGTAGTGCCGGCCGCTGGCCGGCAACCTCGTTGGATTCACATCACGCGGGCAGTAGGTGCCGGCCAGCGGCCGGCACTACCGTTTCAGGTCACGTCGTGGACTTGCGCTTGAACACGCGCTGCACCACCACGAAGAACAGCGGCACGAAGAACACGCCGAGCACGGTGCCGACGATCATGCCGCCAAGCACGCCGGTGCCGATCGCCTGCTTGGCACCGGAGCCGGCACCGGTGGAGATTGCCAGCGGCACCACGCCCATGCCGAAGGCCAGCGAGGTCATCACGATCGGGCGCAAGCGGTCGCGCACGGCGTGCATGATCGACTCGATCAGGCTGGCCCCCTTCTCCAGGTTTTCCTTGGCGAACTCGACGATCAGGATCGCGTTCTTGCTGGTCAGGCCCACCGTGGTCAGCATCGCCACCTGGAAGTAGATGTCGCGCTCCATGCCGCGGAAGGTATTGGCCAGCACTGCACCGAGGATGCCCAGCGGCGCCACCAGCAGCACCGAAGTCGGCACGCTCCAGCTTTCATACAGGGCGGCAAGGCACAGGAACACGATCATCAGCGACAGCGTGTACAGCAGCGGCGTCTGCGAACCGGCCTGGCGTTCCTGGTAGGACATCGCCGTCCACTCGACACCGAAGCCCTGCGGCAGCTGCTTGGCCAGCTGTTCGATCTCGGCCATCGCATCACCCGAGGCCACGCCCGGCGCCGGCTCACCCTGGATCTCGGTGGCCGACACGCCGTTGTAGCGCTCCAGGCGCGGCGAACCGTAGTCCCAGCGCTTGCTGGCGAAGGCGCTGAACGGAACCATCTCGCCCTTGTCGTTCTTCACCGACCAGAGATCAAAGTCCTCCGGCACCATGCGGAACGCCTGGTCGGCCTGCACGAACACGCGCTTGACGCGGCCGCGATCGACGAAGTCATCGATGTACGAGCTGCCCCACGCGGTGGCCAGGGTGGTGTTGATCTGGTCGATCGACAGCCCCAGCGACGTCGCCTTGGCCACATCGATATCGATGCGGAACTGCGGCGTGTCTTCCTGGCCGTTCGGACGCACGTTGGCCAGCTTGCTGCTCTGGGCGGCCAGGCCCAGCAGCTGGTTGCGCGCCGCCACCAGGGCTTCATGGCCCTGGCCGCTGTTGTCCTTCAGGAAGAAGGTGTAACCCGAGGCGGTGCCCAGTTCTGGAATGGCCGGCGGCGGGAAGGCGAAGATGAAGGCATCCTTGATCTGGCCCAGTGCTGCCATCGCGCGGCCGGTGATCGGCATCACGCCGTTGTCGGCATCACGGTCCTTCCAGTCCTTCAGCTTGACGAAGGCCATGCCCGCGTTCTGGCCCATGCCGGCGAAGCTGAAGCCCTGCACCGAGAACACCGACTCGACCGCGTCCTTCTCGTTTTCCATGAAGTGCTTTTCAAGCGCGGCGATCGACTCCAGCGTGCGCTCCTGGGTGGCACCGACCGGTGCCTGCACCAGCGCCATCAGCACGCCCTGGTCTTCATTGGGCAGGAACGAGCTGGGCAGGCGCACGAACAGCACGCCCATCAGCAGGAACAGTGCGGCGACGATGCCCATGAACCGCCACGGGCGATGCAGGATGCCGCGCACGCCACGCTGGTAGCTCTCGCTGGTGCGGTCGAAGCCACGGTTGAAGCCATTGAAGAAGCGGCCCGACCAGCCCTTGTGTGCAACGTGGTGCTCGCCCTTCTTCAGCGGCTTGAGCATGGTGGCGCACAGTGCCGGGGTCAGCACGATCGCGACCAGCACGGACAATGCCATCGCCGAAACGATCGTGGCCGAGAACTGCCGGTAGATCACACCGGTGGAGCCGCTCATGAAGGCCATCGGCACGAACACCGCCGACAACACCAGACCGATACCCACCAGTGCGCCGGTGATCTGGCCCATCGACTTGCGGGTGGCCTCCAGCGGCGATAGTCCTTCTTCGGACATGATGCGCTCGACGTTCTCCACCACCACGATGGCATCGTCCACCAGCAGGCCAATGGCCAGCACCATCGCGAACATGGTCAGCATGTTCACCGAGAAGCCCAGCACCGACAGCACGCCGAAGGTACCCAGCAGCACCACCGGCACGGCGATGGTCGGGATCAGGGTGGCGCGGAAGTTCTGCAGGAACAGGTACATCACCACGAACACCAGCACGATCGCTTCAAGCAGGGTCTGCACCACGCCCTTGATCGACACGCGCACGAACGGAGTGGTGTCGTACGGGATCTCGGCCTTCAGGCCGGCCGGGAAGAAACCTTCCAGTTCCTTCAGGGTTGCATCGACACCGGCAGCGGTATCCAGCGCGTTGGCGCCGGTGGCCAGGGTAACGGCCAGGCCGCTGGCCGGCTGGCCGTTGTAGCGGGTGACGAAATCGTAGGACTCGGCGCCCAGCTCGACGCGGGCGACATCGCCCAGGCGCAGTTCGGCACCGTCCTGCGCGCCGCGCACGATGATGTTGCGGAACTGTTCCGGGGTCTGCAGGCGCGACTGCGCATTGATGGTGGCGTTGAGCTGCTGGCCCTTCACCGACGGCGCACCGCCCAGCTGGCCAATGGCCACCTGCGCGTTCTGGGCCTTGATCGCGGCAGTCACTTCCGGCACCGACAGGCCATAGGTATGCAGCTTGTTCGGGTCCAGCCAGATGCGCATGGCGTACTTGCCACCGAAGACCTGGATGTTGCCCACGCCCGGCACGCGGCTCAGACGGTCAACGACGTTGGAACCGACGTAGTCGGCGATGTCGTTGGCATCCATGCTGCCGTCTTCGGACACGAAGGCGATGACGTTCAGGAAGCCCGAGCTGGACTTGGCCACGTTGATGCCCTGCCGCTGCACTTCCTGCGGCAGCAGCGGCATGGCCAGCTGCAGCTTGTTCTGCACCTGCACCTGGGCGATGTCCGGGTTGGTTCCGCTCTCGAAGGTCAGGGTGATGGTGGCCTGGCCATTGGACGAGCTGTTGGAGGAGAAGTAGATCAGGCCATCCAGGCCCTTCATGTTCTGCTCGATGATCTGCGTCACCGAGTCTTCGACCACCTTGGCCGAAGCACCCGGATAGCTGGCGCTGATTTCCACCGCCGGCGGTGCGACGTTGGGGTACATCGAGATCGGCAGCTTGAACAGGGCCAGGCCGCCGGCGAGCATGATGATGATCGCGATGACCCACGCGAAGATGGGTCGATCGATGAAGAAACGTGCCATGGGGTTCTCCGCTTACTTCGCGCCTGCGGCCGCAGCTGCAGGTTGGGCGGCAGCCGGCTTGGCCGGAGCGGCACCCTGTTCGGTGACGTTCACGGGCATGCCCGGGCCGATCTTCTGCAGGCCTTCGACGATGACCTTGTCGCCGGCCTTCAGGCCGTCCTCGACCAGCCATTTGTCGCCAACCGTGCGGCTGACCTTGACCGGGCGCGCTTCGACCTTGTTGTCCTTGCCGACCACCATGGCGCTGGTGTCGCCCTTCGGATCACGGGCGATGCCCTGCATCGGCACCAGCACCGCATCACTGCGCACGCCGCCGCCGATCACGGCGCGCACGTACATGCCGGGCATCAGCAGGCCATCGGGATTGTCGACCTTGACCCGCAGCCCGAAGCTGCCGGTGGCCGGATCGACGCTGACTTCGGAGAACTCCAGCGTGCCCTTGTGGGCGAATTCGCTGCCGTCTTCCATCAGGATGCTGACCGGGGTCTGCTGGTTGTCCTGCAGGCGGCCGGCGGCCAGTTCGCGGCGCAGCTGCAGCAGCTCGGCCGAGGACTGGGTGAGGTCGACGTAGATCGGGTCCAGCTGCTGCACGGTGGCCAGCGCGGTGGCCTGGCCGGCGCTGACCAGCGCGCCCTGGGTGACGCTGGACTTGCCGATGCGGCCGCTGATCGGCGCGGTGATGCGCGCGTAGCCGAGGGTGACGTTGGCCGCATCCAGCGATGCCTTGGCGGCACCGACGTCTGCTTCGGCCTGCTTCTGCGCAGCCACGGCGTTTTCCAGATCCTGCTGGCTGACCGCGTCGACCTTGGCCAGCTCGGTGATGCGCTTGGCGCTCAGGCGGGCGGCATTGGCAGTGGCTTCGGCACGGGCCAGCTGCGCGCGGGCGCTGTTGGCCTGGGCGCGATAGCTGGCGTCCTCGATCTGGTACAGCGGCTCGCCGGCCTTGACCATTCCGCCTTCGGTGAACAAGCGCTTGGCGACGATGCCATTGACCTGCGGGCGCACTTCGGCGACCAGGAACGCATTGGTACGACCCGGCAGTTCGCGGGTCAGGCCCACGGTTTCGGACTTCAGCGTTACCACGGTGACATCGCCCGGGCCCTGCTCGGGGGCCTGGGGTTGGCCGCCACAGGCAGCCACGGTCGCGGCGATCGCCAGCGACAGTGCAAAGGGTCGGATTCGGCTCAGCAACATGACGGAAAGGCTCTTGAAGGAAAGGGTCTCAGCCAGCGCTGATACGGCGGACCCTCCACCAGAACTAGTGAAGACCGTGCGAACAGCGCCCACCCGATGCGGCGTGGGGGCCGGACTGGCCTGCCACGCACACGACGGCAATGATGGGAACGAAATATACATACATGCGTGTTTGTTTGTAAACAGGTACAATTCAGCCACGTTTCACCCGCACTCGTACCTACCCATGGCCCGCAAGACCAAAGAGGACACCCAGGCAACCCGGGAAGGCATCCTTGACGCCGCCGAAGCCTGCTTCCATGAACACGGCGTGGCCCGTACCACGCTGGAGATGATCGGTGCCCGTGCCGGCTATACCCGTGGCGCGGTCTACTGGCACTTCAAGAACAAGAGCGAGGTGCTGACCGCGATCGTCGAGCGCGTGCACCTGCCTTTCATGCAGGAACTGGAGCGCACCTCCACCGACCAGCGCGACACCCCGGTGCACGACCTGCGCGCGGTGATGATCCATTCGTTCATCGAGCTGTCCGAGGACGAGCGCCTGCGCAAGACCATGGAGATCATGCTGCGCAGCGATGCCTCCGCCGATACCAAGGTACTGACCGAACTGCAGCAGGCTGGCTTCCGCGATGCGCTGGACCGGATGGAGCGCGCCCTGCGCCGTGCGCAGGACCTGGGCCAGCTGCGCGAAGGTGCCGACCCGAAGATCGCCGCACGCATGCTGCATGCCACGGTACTGGGCGTGCTGCACGGGGCGATGGTCGAACCGGACCTGATGGACCTCAAGCGCGATGGCATGCTGGCACTGGACATGACCCTGGCCGCCTACGTGAAGGAAGGCGTGTTCGTGCCGGGCACGGTGCCCGAGCCCCTGCCGGAAGCGTGAGCGGCGTTGCTGCCGCCACTACGGCCCCCATCTGAGGACGGCCCCATGATCCTGGACAATGTGGTGTGGGGTTTCATCGGTTGCGGCAGCGTCACCGAGAAGAAGAGCGGCCCCGCTCTGGCCGGCACGCCCGGCTCACGGGTGGCCGCGGTGATGCGCCGCAATGCGGCACTGGCCGAAGACTACGCACGGCGCCATGCGATTCCCTGCTGGTACACGGAGGCCGATGCGCTCATCGCCGATCCGGAAGTGAACGCGGTGTACGTCGCAACGCCACCCTCGACGCACATGCAGTACGCGTTGCAGGCGATTGCCGCGGGCAAGCCGGTCTACATCGAGAAGCCGATGGCCATGGACCATGACCAGTGCCAACGCATCATGGAGGCCAGCGCACGCAGCAGCGTGCCGGTGTTCGTGGCCTATTACCGCCGCGCCCTGCCCCGCTTCGAGAAGGTGAAGCAGCTGCTGGACAGCGGCGCGATCGGTGAACCGCGCAGCGTGCGCGCCACCCTGCATCGACCGCATTCGGCGAACGCTGCGTCGCCGGACTTCTGGCGGACCAATCCAGCAATCTCCGGCGGCGGCCTGTTCGTTGATCTGGGCTCGCACACCCTGGACCTGCTCGATCATCTGCTCGGGCCTTTGACCGATGTGCGTGGCCTGGCCAGTTCGCAGGCAGGCGCGTATGCCGCCGAGGACAGCGTCTCGATGTGCTTCCGTGCCGGTCGCGGGGTGCATGGCATCGCGCAGTGGAGTTTCTGCGCGTTCCGCCGCCAGGATGAGGTCGAGATCACCGGCGACCAAGGTCAGCTGCGCTTTGCCACCTTCGAGGATGTTCCGGTAGTGCTGGAGACCGGGGCCGGCGTGCAGGCGTTCGACATCCCGAACCCGCCGTCGATCCAGCAGCCGTTGATCGCCACTCTGGTGGATGAGCTGCGCGGCAACGGCCACTCGCCGTCGAACGGCGCCAGCGCCGCCCGTACCAATGCGGTGATGGACCAGGTGCTGCAGGCCTACCGAACGCAACGGTAGCGCCGGGTTGACCGCGCCCAGGTAGCGACGGGCCATGCCCGGCGAGCACGCAGCGCGACCTGCGTCGGGTAACACCAACATCGGGCCGAACAGCCGCCGGGCATGGCCCGGCGCTACCGGAAGCCCAACGAAAAGGCCGCCTTGCGGCGGCCTTCTGTGTTGCAGCGGCCGGGGTCAGAGCCCTCGCCACGGCGAGGGATCCGACCCCATCGGATAGCGGCCTTCTGCGTTACAGGATGTAGCGGCTCAGGTCCGGATCCTGCACCAGCTCGCCCAGGTGCGTATCGACGTAGGCGCTGTCGATCACCAGGGTCTCGCCATCACGGTCCGGCGCTTCGTAGCTGAGCGAATCCAGCAGCCGCTCCAGCACGGTGTGCAGGCGGCGGGCACCGATGTTCTCCTGGCGTTCGTTCACCTGGAAAGCGATCTCGGCCAGGCGATCGATGGCATCGGCGGTGAAACTGACCTTGACGCCCTCGGTGGCCAGCAGCGCTTCGTACTGCTTGGTCAGCGCGGCCTTCGGCTCGGTCAGGATGCGCACGAAGTCGTTCTTGCTCAGCGCACCCAGCTCGACGCGGATCGGGAAACGACCCTGCAGCTCGGGAATCAGGTCGCTGGGCTTGGCCAGATGGAATGCGCCGGAGGCAATGAACAGGATGTGGTCGGTCTTGATCGTGCCGTACTTGGTGGACACGTTGGAACCTTCCACCAGTGGCAGCAGGTCGCGCTGCACGCCTTCGCGCGAGACGTCGCCACCACCCACGTTGTCACCACGCTTGGCGACCTTGTCGATCTCGTCGATGAAGACGATGCCGTGCTGCTCGCAGGCTTCGATCGCCGCGGTACGGATGTCGTCCTCGTTGACCAGCTTGCCGGCTTCTTCTTCGATCAGCAGCGGACGCGCGGCCTTGATGGCCAGCGTGCGCTTGTGCGCCTTGGCGCCGCCGCCGAGGTTGGCGAACATCGACTTCAGCTGCTGGCCCATTTCCTCCATGCCCGGCGGGGTCATGATGTCCATGCTGACGTTGGCGGCCAGGTCCAGCTCGATCTCGCGATCGTCCAACTCGCCATTGCGCAGCATCTTGCGGAACTTGATGCGGGTCTCGTTGTCCTGTGCCGACGGCTCGTTGCGCGCCACTTCCGGATCGAAACCGATGCCGCCACTACGACGCGGCAGCAGCGCATCGAGGATGCGGTCTTCGGCGCGTTCTTCGGCCTGGGTACGCACGCGCACCTTGGCCTGTTCGCGGTAAAGCTTCACTGCGGTATCGGCCAGGTCACGGATGATCTGCTCGACGTCCTTGCCGACGTAGCCGACTTCGGTGAAGCGGGTTGCTTCGACCTTGACGAACGGCGCGTTGGCCAGCGTGGCCAGGCGGCGTGCGATCTCGGTCTTGCCGACGCCGGTCGGGCCGATCATCAGGATGTTCTTCGGCATCACTTCATTGCGCAGCTCAGGCACCAGCTGCATGCGGCGCCAGCGGTTGCGCAGGGCGATGGCCACCGCGCGCTTGGCGTCGTGCTGGCCCACGATATGCCGGTCCAGCTCCTGCACGATCTCGCGCGGGGTCATGGTGGCGGAGGAAACTTCGATCTTCGACATGGATGTGCTCACGAATTCGTTGTCTACGATGCCGGAACCGAACGGCCCCGGACGGTAGCGCCGGGCCATGCCCGGCGAATCTGGAATGTCTGTGACGGGTTCCCCGTCACAACTCCTCGACCACCACGTTGCGGTTGGTATAGATGCAGATGTCGCCGGCAATGCCGATCGCTTCACTGGCGATGGTGCGCGCATCCAGTTCGGTGTGCGCCATCAGCGCGCGGGCGGCCGACAGTGCATAGGAACCACCGGAACCGATGGCGATGATGCCGTCCTCCGGCTCGATCACATCACCGGTGCCGCTGATGATCAGCGAGGTTTCCTTGTCGGCCACCGCCAGCAGGGCTTCGAGCTTGCCCAGACGGCGCTCGGTGCGCCAATCCTTGGCCAGCTCGACCGCAGCGCGCTGCAGCTGGCCGTGCTTTTCCAGCTTGGCCTCGAACAGCTCGAACAGGGTGAAGGCATCGGCGGCGGCACCGGCGAAGCCGGCCAGCACCTGGCCGTCACGGCCAAGGCGGCGCACCTTGCGCGCATTGCCCTTCATCACGGTGTGGCCCAGCGTGACCTGGCCGTCGCCGGCAATGGCCACATGCTCGCCGCGACGGACGCAGACGATGGTGGTGGCGTGGAAAACGTTGGGATTCTGACTGGGGTCCATGCGGCCTCCGATAGCTGTTCACGGGAGATGGGGACAGCGCCGGGTGCGATCAAGCCTGTGCGGATGGCTGCCGTTCAGCGCTTGGCCGCGCCCCATCGACAGGAGGGCGCCTTTCTGACGAGCGCATCGCAATGCGCGCGGATCCCACCGCCCGAACGTGGAACACCTGCCGTTCAGCGTTTTGCCTGCGACGGCCGATCCGGATTCGGCTCGATGCCCCAGGCGATGTACCAGTCCTCGCCCTGCGTCTCGATCGGATGCTGGGTGCGGCCGGAACCATTGCCGCAGGCCAGCGCATCAGCCGCGCAGTAGCGGTCGCAGCCCCAGCAGATGCGCTCGGGGTGTTTGGGGTGCAGCGGGATGGGCTTCGCCATGGCAGGCGGTTTCCTCGTGGCCTGCGGCCACGGTGCGCCGGTTGCGCCCGCCCTGCCCTGATCCAGATCAAGGGCGGTCTATTCCGGTAGCGCCGGGCCGTGCCCGGCGAGCACGCAGCGCGGACCGCGTCGCATGCACGGGAAATGGATCACACAGCCGCCGGGCATGGCCCGGCGCTACCCCTCCTTGTCGTCCTTGCTGCGGCGCTTGGCGCGTGGATGCGCGGCGTCGTAGACCTTGGCCAGGTGCTGGAAATCAAGGTGGGTATAGATCTGGGTGGTGGCGATGTCGGCGTGGCCGAGCAGCTCCTGCACGCCGCGCAGGTCGCCGGAGGATTCCAGGATATGGCTGGCGAAACTGTGCCGCAGCATGTGCGGATGCACGTGCTTGAACAGGCCCTGGCGCTGCGCCAGCTGGCGGATGCGGATCTGTACCGCGCGTTGGCTGATCGGCCCGTTGCGGCCGGGAAACACCGGCATTGCCGGGCCACCACCACTTTCCGCACGCCATGCCTGCAGCGCTTCGCGCGCCGGCCGGCCGAACGGCACCCGGCGCTGGCGATTGCCCTTGCCCATCACGTTGACCAGGCCGCTGGCAAAATCCAGGTCGCGCCAGGTCAACGCACACACTTCGCTCAGGCGCAGGCCGGAGGAATAGAACAGTTCCAGCAACGCACGATCACGACGGCCGAGTTCACCCTCGGGCTCCAGTTCAACCAGCTGCACGGCTTCATCGGCATCGAGCACCTGCGGCAGCCGGCGTGGCGCGCGTGGCGCCTTCAGCGTCGCCGCCGGATTGACCTCGATACGGCCGTGCTTGAGCAGCCAGGCATAGAAGCTGCGGCAGGCGGACAAGCGGCGCTGCAGGCTCTTGGCCGACAGTCCGCGGCGGTGTTCGTCGGCAACGAACTGGCGCAGCGTTTCGGCATCGAGTGCTTCCACCGCCATGCCACGCGGCTCGGCCCACACCGACAGCGCGTCCAGGTCACGGCGGTAGGCATCGAGCGTATGCGCCGACATCCGCCGCTCCACCTGCAGGTGCTGCAGGAAGGCCTGTACCGCGCTCATCGTCGTGCCCTGCTCAGCCCGGGAAGCGCTTCAGGCCGGTGACCAGCGCATCGCCCATCATGCGCAGGAACAGCGTGCCCATGCCCGGGTAGAAGCGGTTCGGGTCATGACTGCCGACCGCGATCAGGCCTACGCCCGGCAGTGGCAGCAATGCGGTGGTCTGCACTTCTTCGCTGCGTACGCCATACAGCACGGCGTTCTTTTCCGGCTGCAGGCGGCCACAGATCGGCTCGCCGTCCTTCAGGCAATCGCGGAACGGACCGAGCTGCGCATCATCGGCGGCGATCACCTGCAGCCAGTCGGCCTGTTCCAGTCCTGCCACCGGCGTGTGCACCACCAACCGCACCAGGTCGCCGGCGAAGTCTTCCTGCAGCGAGGCGGCCATCGCACGCAGGGTGTCGGCGGCGTTGTCCTGCTTCATCAGCGCCAGGGTCAGCTGGTGCGTACGCACCGCCAGACGCTCGTTGACCTGTGCGGTTGCGCCCAGATCGGCCAAGCGTCGCGCCAGCTCGCGGTTCTTCTCGCGCAGCACTTCCAGCTGGTAGCTGGCCAGCGACGCGGTCGGGCCGTCATCGCGGGGCACCACCAGGGTCAGGGCCAGGTCCGGGAACTGCTTGAGGAAGCCGGGATGACGCCGCAACCAGGCAGCAACTTCGTGGGCCCCGAGCTTGTCGACGGTTTCGGTCATGCGATCCACTCCCCTTCGAAGACGAATGCGGTCGGGCCGGCCATTACCACCGGCTGGCCATCGCCCGGCCACTGGATGCGGAGGTCACCACCGGGCAGGCTGATGCGCGCATCGCGCTGCAGGCGGCCACGCTGCATCAGGGTCACCGCAGCGGCACAGGCACCGCTGCCGCAGGCCAGGGTTTCGCCAACGCCGCGCTCGAACACGCGCAGGCGTGCATGCGCGGGGTTCATCACCTGGGCGAAGCCCACGTTCACCGAACGCGGGAACGACGCATGCTGCTGCAGCAGCGAACCGACGCGCTCGACCGGTGCGGCATCGATCAGGCCGACTTCAATCACCGCGTGCGGATTGCCCATCGACACGGCGGCAAAACGCACGGTCTCGCCCTGCAGCGGCAGCAGGTATTCCTCGCGCGGATGGGCGAAACCCACCAACGGCACGTTGGCCGGCTCGAACGCGGGCACACCCATGGTCACCGCGTAGTGGCCATCGCCCAGCACCTTCACTTGGTGGCTGGCCAGCGGGCTGTCGATGACGAACGCATCGCCCTGTGCACTGCCCTCGCGCACCAGCCAGGCGGCGATGCAGCGCGCGCCGTTGCCACACTGTTCGGAATTGGAACCATCGGCATTCCAGATCCGGTACGAAGCCACCGAGCCTTCCGCACGCGGCGCTTCGATGGTCAGGATCTGATCGCAGCCGACACCGGTGTGGCGATCGGCCAGGCGCGCGGCCAGCTCGGGCGTAGGTGGCACGGTGCCGTCACGCAGGTCGATCACTACGAAATCATTGCCTGCGCCATGCATCTTGCTGAAGCGCAGGGCCTTGGACCCGGCCTTACTCATTCCCGCTGCCCACCTTCTTCGCGGGCGCAGGCGCCGGCTGGGTCGTCGGCGCGGCCGGGTCCACGGTCGTGGCCGGGGTGCCGGTGCCCTGGGTCTCCGCCGGAGTCGCCTCGTTGGCGGGCTCGGCAACCGGTTCGACCAGTTCTTCCACCGGCACCGGCTTCTGCGGCAGTACCAGCGGGCCCTTGTTGCCGCAGGCGGCGAGGAGCAGCAGCGAAGCCGCTGCCAGCGGAATCAGGATGGCGTTTCGATGGGGGATCTTCATGCCCCGAGTATAGCCATTGGCGGCTGAGCGGTTGGTGCAGGGTGCCGTGCCGCGCATCCGCCGGGCATGGCCCGGCGCTACCGCAACCGGGCCCGCTGGTAGCGCCGGGTCATGCCCGGCGAGGGACGCTATTCGGGTGGTGGCAGCGGCCGGGTCCACAACCAGATCGCCACCACGGTCATGCTGCCGATCGAGAACCACTTCACCCAGGCGATCGGCACGCACCACAGCATGATGCCGGCGCACACCGCCATGGTGATCGTGGCCATCCACTTGCCATAGCGGCTGACCGCGCCATGCGCCTGCCAGTTGGCGATGGCCGGGCCGAAGCGCGGATGTTGCAGCAACCAGTTGTGCAGGCGCTCGGAACCACGCGAGGCAGCCCAGGCCGAGATCAGGATGAATACGGTGGTCGGCAGGCCTGGCACGAAGATGCCGACGATGCCGGTGCCGAGGCTGACGTACGCCAGCAGCCACCAGGCCCAGCGGAAACGTACCGGCCGGACCGGCGCGGACGATGCTTTGGCAACAGGTGGGTCGGGCTGGCTCATCGCACAAGGATACCCAGAGCGGTGGCGGCGGCGATATCACCGCCGCCACCGTGCGTCATTCCGCCGCAGCGGCGCCGGCCGGGCCCTGGATACCCAGCTGCTGCAGCACGAAAGCGTATGACTCGGACAGCTCACGGTAGCGCTGGAAGCGCCCCGACTTGCCACCGTGACCGGCTTCCATGTTGGTGCGGAACAGGATCGGAAGATGGCCGGTGTTGTCGTCACGCAGCTTGGCCACCCACTTGGCCGGCTCCCAGTACTGCACCTGCGAATCCCACAGGCCGGTGCCCACGAACAGCGCCGGGTAGGCCTGCTTCTTCACGTTGTCATAGGGCGAGTAGGACAGCATGTAGTCGTAGTACGGCTTCTGCTCCGGGTTGCCCCACTCGTCGTACTCGTTGGTGGTCAGCGGAATGGTCGGGTCGAGCATGGTGGTGACCACGTCGACGAACGGCACCTGCGCCACCATCACCCGGTAGTCCTGCGGCGCCTGGTTGGCCACCGCGCCCATCAGCAGGCCTCCGGCACTGCCACCGGAGGCGGCCACGCGATCTTTCGCCGCCCAACCCTGTGCCACCAGGCCACGGGTGACGTCGATGAAATCGTTGAAGGTGTTCTGCTTGTGCAGCAGCTTGCCGGTCTCGTACCAGTCACGGCCCATTTCCTGGCCGCCGCGGATATGCGCAATGGCATACACCACGCCGCGATCGAGCAGGCTCACCGCGGTCTGGTTGAAGTACGGGTCCATCGACATGCCGTAGCTGCCGTAGGCGTACTGGAACAGCGCGCCCTTGCCATCCTTCTGGTAGCCCTTGCGGTAGACCAGCGACACCGGCACCTTGACCCCGTCACGTGCGGTGATCCACACACGGTCGGTTTCGTACTTCGATACGTCATAGCCGATCACCGGCTGCTGCTTCAGCTGACGGCGCTCGCCTGTGGCAGTGTTCAGCTCGAACACCGTAGTCGGGGTGGTCATCGAGGTGTAGACGTAACGAAGCCACGGTGTATCGGCCTCGGTGTTGTCGCCCAGGCCCATGGAATACGCCGGCTCATCAGCCTTCACGTAATCGCTGCGGCCATCCTTGAACAGCAGGCGGATGCGCTCCAGGCCTTCGGAACGTTCGGCGATGGCGGTGTAGGTATCGAACAGTTCGAAGCCTTCGATGAACACCGCGGCGTCGTGCGCGATCCAGTCCTGCCACTGCGAACGCGAGGTCGCATCGGTGGGCGCGGTGACCAGCTTGAAGTTCTTCGCACCGTCGTTGGTGCGGATCACCCAGCGGCCATCGTAGTGGTCGGCGTCATACTCGACATCGCGCTGGCGCGGCGCAAGCACGGTGAAGGTGGTCGGATCACCGGCCGGTGCGTAGCGCTCTTCCGAGGACACGGTGCTGTGCACGCCGATGGTGATGAAGCGGTCGTCGCGGGTGCGGCCGAGGCCCATGTAGAAACTGTCGTCCTTCTCTTCGTAGACGACGGTGTCGGCGCTGGCCGGGGTGCCCAGCACGTGCTTCTTCACGCGCACGGTCAACAGCGTTTCCGGATCATTTTCGACGTACAGCACGGTGCGGTTGTCGTCGGCCCAGACCAGATCACCGGAGCTGCCGCTGATCACATCGGGCAGCACCTGGCCGGTGCGCAGGTCCTTGAAGCGAATGGTGTACTGGCGGCGGCCGACGTCATCATCGGCCCAGGCCAACAGCTGGTTGTCCTGGCTGACCTCCATCGAGCCGACACTGAAGTAACCCTTGCCGGCGGCCAGTGCATTGACGTCGAGCAGGATCTCTTCGGGCGCTTCCATCGCACCCTTGCGGCGCGCATGGATGGGGTAGTCCTGGCCGGTCTCGTAGCGGCTGTAGTACCAGTAGCCGCGCTCACGCGCCGGCACGCTGGAATCGTCCTGCTTGATGCGGCCGACGATCTCCTTGTACAGGGAGTCTTCCAGTGGCTTCAGCGGTGCCAGCAGCTGGTCGGCATAGGCATTCTCGGCCTGCAGGTAGGCCAGCATGTCCTTGTTCTCGCGCTTGTCGTCGCGCAGCCAGTAATAGTCGTCGTTGCGGGTCGCGCCGAACGGCGCCTTGACCACGTGCGGATGCTTGGCGGCATCCGGCGGAACGGGCGGAGTGGCTGCGGTAGCGGTGGTGGTCATCAGGCTGGCAAGCAACAGGCAGAGGGTGGATTTCATGAGATAAGGCTCCTGGTGCATCAATGCAATGGTCTTCGACGGGGTCAGATCCCTTTTCCCGAAAAGGGATCTGACCCCAATACCGGCAATGCGGCAACCCTGCGGATCGTCATGGGTCGCGCGCGGCCCTCCTCCGGGCCAGAGCCCTTTTGCACGCAAAAGGGATCCGACCCCGGCACGCGGCGTACCATGGCGGCATGAGTACCCTGCCCCACACGCCGGGCTACAGCCGGCGCAGCCATGAAATCGCCCCGTTCCACGTGATGTCCCTGCTGGCCCGCGCACAGGCGCTGGAACAGGCCGGCCATGATGTGATCCACCTGGAGATCGGCGAACCGGACTTCACCACCGCCGAACCGGTCGTACGCGCCGGCCAGGCCGCACTGGCCGCCGGCCACACCCGCTATACCGCCGCGCGCGGCCTGCCGGCCCTGCGCCAGGCGATCAGCGGCTTCTATCGCAGCCACTATGGGCTGGACATCGATCCCGAACGCATCCTGGTCACGCCCGGCGGTTCCGGGGCGCTGCTGCTGGCCAGCAGCCTGCTGGTCGATCCCGGCCGCCACTGGCTGCTGGCCGACCCCGGCTACCCCTGCAACCGCCACTTCCTGCGCCTGGTGGAAGGCGGCGCGCAGCTGGTGCCGGTCGGCCCGGACACCGCCTACCAGCTCACTCCATCGCTGGTGGAACAGCACTGGAATGCCGACAGTGTCGGCGCGCTGGTGGCCTCACCCGCCAATCCGACCGGTACCGTGCTCTCCGCCGACGAACTGGCGGCGCTGTCGAAAGCCCTGCAGGCGCGTGGCGGCCATCTGGTAGTGGACGAGATCTATCACGGCCTGACCTACGGCCTCGACGCAGCCAGCGTGCTGCAGGTGGATGACAACGCGTTCGTGCTGAACAGCTTCTCCAAGTATTTCGGCATGACCGGTTGGCGACTGGGCTGGCTGGTGGCGCCGCCGGCGGCGGTGCCCGATCTGGAGAAGCTGGCGCAGAACCTGTACATCAGCGCGTCCAGCATCGCCCAGCACGCTGCGCTGGCCTGCTTCAGCGCGGAATCGATGGCGATCTTCGAGCAGCGCCGGCAGGCTTTCCAGCAGCGCCGCGACTTCCTGCTGCCGGCCCTGCGCGAGCTCGGCTTCCGCATCGACGTGGAGCCGCAGGGCGCGTTCTACCTGTACGCCGACGTCAGTGCATTCACCGATGACGCGCAGGCGTTCTGCAACCACTTCCTGGAAACCGAGCACGTGGCGTTCACCCCGGGCCTGGATTTCGGCTTCCACCGTGCCAACCAGCATGTGCGGCTGGCCTACACCCAGGAAGTGCCGCGGTTGCAGGAAGCGGTGGCGCGGATTGCGCGCGGGTTGAAACGATTCCGGTAGCGCCGGGCCATGCCCGGCGGCATATTGCCGCGCTCCGCGCTCGCCGGGCATGGCCCGGCGCTACCGTTCAACGAACGCCCAAAGAAAAACGCCGCCCGAAGGCGGCGTTTTTCATTCCATCACTTACCGCCCAACCGCTCCCACAGGAAGCTGTAGGCCAGCGCCGACATGTGCGCTGCCTGCGCATTGTTGGCCGCACCGCCGTGGCCACCTTCGATGTTCTCGTAGTAGGTCACGTCCTTGCCGGCGTCGGTCATCTTCGCTGCCATCTTGCGGGCGTGGCCCGGGTGCACGCGATCATCGCGGGTGGAGGTGGTGAACAGCACCGGCGGGTAGGTCTTCTTCGCGTCGAACAGATGGTACGGCGAGAAGGTCTTGATGAACTCCCAGTCGCTGGTGTCCGGGTTGCCGTACTCGGCCATCCACGAGGCACCCGCCAGCAGGTGGCTGTAGCGCTTCATGTCCAGCAGCGGTACCTGCACCACCACCGCACCGAACAGCTCCGGGTACTGGGTCAGCATGTTGCCGGTGAGCAGGCCACCGTTGCTGCCACCCTGCACACCCAGGTGCTTGGCCGAGGTGATCTTGCGGGTGACCAGGTCCTGCGCCACGGCGGCCATGTCTTCATAAGCCTTGTGACGGTTCTGCTTCAGCGCCGCCTGGTGCCAGCGCGGGCCGTACTCGCCACCGCCACGGATGTTGGCGACCACGTACACGCCGCCCTTCTCCAGCCAGGCGCGGCCCATGCCACCGGAGTAGTTCGGGGTCAGCGAGATCTCGAAGCCACCGTAGCCGTACAGCAGGGTCGGGTTGGAACCGTCCAGCTTCATCGTCTTGTCGTGCACCACGAAGTACGGCACGCGGGTGCCATCCTTGCTGGTAGCGAAGTGCTGTTCGATCACCTTGTCCTTGGCATCGAAGAAGGCCGGCATGGTCTTGAGCACTTCCGGTGCCTTGCCGATCTCGGCCAGTGCCAGCGTGGTCGGGGTCAGGTAGTCGGTGGCGGTCAACCACACCGCATCACTGTCGTTGCTGTCCACTGCTGCCACGCCGAGGGTACCGAACGCCGGTGCACCGACGAACGCGCTCTTCTGCCAGCCCTTCGCGCCCGGAGTCAACACCGACAAGCGGTTTTTGACGTCGTCCAGCACGTTCAGTACCAGGTGGTTCCGGGTCCACGAAGCGCCGGCCAGCGAAGTGGTCGCGGTCGGAGTGAACAACACCTCGAAATCGCGTTTGCCGGCCAGGAAGTCATCCAGCTTGGTCGCCAGCAGCGAACCGGAGGCATAAGTCTTGCCGCCCACGGTCCAGGCGTCACGCAGCTCCAGGGTCAGCCATTGCTTGTGCAGGCCCTTCTCGGCCGAGTTCGGCGCGTCGATCTTGGTCAGCGTGCCGTCGTCGCTGCGCAGGTAGATCTCGTTGTTGTAGAAGGCCAGCGTGCGGCTGACCAGGTTGCGCTCGAAGCCCGGGGTGTCATCGTGCATCGCCGCGATGTACATGTCTTCCGGCTTGCCTTCGTACACCACGCTGGCCGAAGCCATCGGCGTGCCGCGCTTCCACAGCTTGGCCACGCGCGGGTAGCCGGAGGTGGTCATCGAGCCGGCACCGAAGTCGGTGTAGACGAACACGGTGTCGCGATCGATCCAGTTCAGGCCGCCCTTCGATTCCGGACGGAAGAAGCCGTCCTTGATCCAGGACTTGTTGGACAGGTCGAACTCACGGGTGACATCGGCATCGGCGCCGCCGCGCGACAGCGCGATCAGGCAGCGGCTGTAGTCCGGGCGCAGGCAGTCGGCACCGTGCCAGACCCAGTTCTCACCCTCGGCCTTGTTCAACGCGTCCAGGTCGAGCACGGTTTCCCACAGCGGCGAGGCCTTGCGGTATTCGGCCAGCGTGGTGCGCCGCCACAGGCCGCGCTCGTGCTGCTTGTCCTTCCAGAAGTTGTAGTAGTAGTCGCCGATCTTCTGCACGCCGGGGATCTTGGCGTCGGAGTCGAGCACCTCGCGGATGCTGGTTTCCATCTGCTTGAAGGCAGGGGTCTGTGCCAGGCGCCCTTCGGACTTGGCGTTCTGTTCCTTGACCCAGGACAGCGGCTTGTCGCCGGTGACGTCCTCCAGCCAGGCGTAGCGATCGGTTTCTTCAGCGGCCACGGCGGTCCCCACCGAGGCAGCGGTCATCATGCCGGCCAGCAGGCAGGCGGAAGCGAGTCGTGACATTGCAGCTCCAGGCAGTCATAAGCCCAGGAACGCTAGCACGGAACATCGCGGCCGCCCCCGTGTCGAAGGTCAGGCCGTGGCCGTCGAGCCGCGCCGGCCTCGAGGCGTCCCGCCGCTGCGACGTCGCGCCTGTCCACCGGTACGACGTGCCAGCCGCAGCCACGACAGGCGTGGCAACGGGAAGCGCAGCAACGCCCACCAGGCCACCAGCGGCATGCCTACCAGCCACATCGGCAGCCAGCCCAGCCAGGCGCTGCTGCCGCGCGCGGCCGGCCAGACCAGTACCAGCGCCAGGCCGGCCAGGGCCAACTGCTGCACGCTGCGCAGCAGGCGCGGGTCGGCACGCTCGAGGATGACGCGTTCAGTTGCAGGGCGACGGACGGAACGTGCGTTCATGGGGCTTCTCCGGTAGACAATGCAACACAGCTTGGGCAAGCCCCTTCTCACAGGTTGCGACACCATTGACGGATCGCGTGCACACAGTCGACCATGCGCGTGCAAGCCCACTGGAGCACGCTCCCGCATGACCTCGATCCGCCCGCTCTGCGCCGTGCTGCTGGCCCTGTCCCTGGCGGGCCCCGCCATGGCCACCAGTGAGCCGCCGTCGCCCCGTGCCAGCGCAGCGCGCGCTTCCGCCCTGGACGAACCGATCGACCTGAAGCGTTTCATGGGCACCTGGTACGTGATCGGCCGCGTGCCGAACTTCATCGAACGCGGCCATGTCGCCAGCGTCAACCAGTACGAATTGCGCGACGAACACAAGGTCGGCATCACCTACCGCTACCGCGATGGCTTCGGCGAACCCCTGCAGGAAGTCCGCGCCCGTGCCAGCGTCGACCCGGACAGCGGCAACCACGGCTGGCGCACCTGGTTCTATCGCGTGGTGCCTACCCATTCGCGCGTGCTGGAAGTCGCCCCGGACTACTCATGGGCGCTGATCGGCTACCCGGGCCGCGAGATGGCCTGGATCTTCTCGCGTACGCCGGACATGGACAAAGCCCTGTACAAGGAGCTGGCCGAGCGCCTGCGTGACGAGTACGGGGTGAACACCGACAAGCTCAAGCGCGTGCCGCAGCATCCCGAGCAGGTCGGCAAGCTGGGCTACGAAGTGCCGAACGAGCGTTGAGATGGCGCCGCTGGGCATGGCCCGGCGCTACCTGCCACATGACCCTTCCGGTAGCGCCGGGCCATGCCCGGCGGATTCACCGATTATTTGCGGCTGTAATGCGTGACCAGGCGGTCGCCGAGCATCTGCAGCAGCTGCACCAGCACCAGCAATACCACCACGGTGACCAGGGCCACGTCGGTACGGTTGCGCTGGTAGCCTTCGCGAAGCGCCAGGTCGCCCAGGCCACCGGAACCAATCGCACCGCCCATTGCCGTGAACCCGACCAGCGCCACCGTGGTTACGGTCGCGGCTGCAATCAGGCCCGGGCGGGCTTCGGGCAGCAGTACCCGGCTGACCAGTTGCCAGGTGGTGGCGCCCATCGACTGTGCTGCCTCGACCACGCCGCGGTCTACTTCACGCAGGGCGGTCTCGACCAGCCGCGCGTAGAACGGTGCCGCACCGATGACCAGTGCGGGCAGCGTGCCGAGCACACCGATCGACTGGCCCATCAGCCACAGCGACACCGGGATCAGCACCACCATCAGGATGATGAACGGTACCGAGCGCAGCAGGTTCACCACCAGCGCCAGCACGCCGTAGGCAAAGGGCCGGCGCTTCAGCTGCGGCGCACCGAACACGTACAACAACACGCCCATCGGCAACCCAATGGCCAGAGTCAGTGGCAGCGAACCGGCCATCATCAGCAGCGTCTCGATGGTGGCCTTGCCGATATCCACCCATTTGTCCGCATCCAGGTGGCGGAAGAAACCTTCAGCAGTGGCGGCGATCATCGACGCAGTTCCTCAACGTGCACGCCGGCGGCCACGAATGCGGCCTGCGCGGCGGACTGGTCACCGCCCACCAGGGCGACCACCAGCTGGCCATACGGGGTGTCCTTGATCCGGTCGATACGGCCGGACAGGATGTTGTAATCGACCCCGGTCTGGCGCGCGACGCTGCCGAGCAGGGGTTCATAGGTGTCGCCGCCGAGGAAGGTCAGACGCACGATGCGACCGCCGACGACGTCGAAATCGCGGTGCAGCGCGCCTTCATCCACATGCTCCGATTCGCTGACGAAACGGCGCGTGGTCGGGTGCTGCGGATGCAGGAACACCCGGGTGACCGGCCCGGTCTCGACCATCTGACCGGCATCAAGCACGGCCACGCGATCGCAGACACGGCGGATCACGTCCATCTCGTGGGTGATCAGCACGATGGTGAGGCCCAGCTCTCGGTTGATCTTCGACAGCAGTGACAACACCGAAGCGGTGGTCTGCGGGTCGAGCGCACTGGTCGCCTCGTCGCACAGCAGGATCTGCGGGCGGGTCGCCAGCGCACGGGCGATGCCGACGCGCTGCTTCTGGCCACCGGACAACTGGGCCGGGTATTTCTGCGCATGCGCTTCCAGGCCGACGGTCTGCAGCAGCTCGGCCACGCGCGCGTCGATCTCCGCCTTCGGCGTACCGGCCAGTTCCAGCGGGAAGGCGACGTTGCCCGCCACCGTGCGCGAAGACAGCAGGTTGAAGTGCTGGAAGATCATGCCGATGCGCCGGCGCAGCGCGCGCAGGCCGTCCGGGTCCAGCGCGGTGACATCCTCGCCGCCGATCAACAGCCGTCCACCGCTGGGCTCTTCCAGGCGGTTGATCATGCGGATCAGGGTCGACTTGCCGGCACCGGAATGGCCAATGATGCCGAACACCTCACCGGCCTCGATGGTCAGGTCCAGCGGTTGCAGCGCGCTGACCTCGCGGCCGGCAACGGCATAGGATTTGTGCAGGCGCTGGAACTCGATCACGGGCGTGACTCACCGGCTGGGTGGCGGAAGGGGGCGTGCAGCCTACCAGCGTGGGGGCTTGCGCGCCCGCGCCATGGGCCAGAATGTTATTCCTTTTGGTTCTAAGGCGTAATTGCCGGCGATGACGTTGGGGTCAGAGCCCCTGCGGGGATCCGACCCCGGGGTCGGATCCCCGCAGGGGCTCTGACCCCATTCCCCGGCCCAACGGACTCAGGGATGATCCAGCGGCTTCGGCGGCTCCTGTCGGTTCACCCGCTCGCGATGCAGCAGGTAAAGGCCGGAGGCGACAATGATCGCCGCTCCCACCCAGGTATAGCCATCCGGCAGCTGGCCCCAGAAGGCCAGATCCCAGCCGATCACCCAGACCAGGCCGCTGTACTCCAGCGGCGCGATCATCGAGGCCTCGCCCAGCTGGAACGCCTTGGTCAGGGCAATCTGGCCCAGCGCCCCAGCCAGTCCCATGCCGGCGATCAGCGGCGCATGCGCCAGTTGCAGCGGCACCCAGCCCGGAATCGCCAGCAGGCCGGCGCCGATGGCCATGATCACCAGGAACCAGACCACCATCGACTGCGAGGTATCGGTGCGGGTCAGCAGGCTGACCGTGATCGCGGCGATGGCATAGGCGGTGGCCGCCGCCAGCACCATCAACCCCGGCACCGAGATGAAGCCGTCCACGCCCGGCCGCAGTACCACCAGCACGCCGATCAGGCCGATGCCGATGGCCACCCAGCGCCGCGGCCCAACCCGCTCGCCCAGCAGCGGCACCGACAGCGCCGCAATCAGCAGCGGCGCGACGAAATAGATGGTGTAGGCGGTGGACAGCGGCAGGTCACGCAGGGCGAACACGAAGCAGCCGATCATCGCCATGCCCAGCGCGCCGCGCAGCAGGTGCAGGCCCCAGCGGCGCGGGATCAGCGAGCGCGGGCCGGCGCTGACCAGCACCCAGACCAGCACGAACGGCAGCGAGGCCGCGCCACGCAGGAAGGTCACTTCCAGAGTCGGATAGCTGGCCGACAGCTGTTTCATGCCAGCATCCATCAGCGAGAAACAGGCGACCGCCGCAACCATCCAGGTCACCGCGCGCGAGGGAGAGCGTTGCAGGTTCATGGCCCATTATCGCCCGCCCGTTGCTCTTATGTAGCGCCGAGCCATGCTCGGCGGCTTTGTGTAGAGCATTCGAGCATGGCTCGACCCTACAAAACGGGCATGCAGCCGGCGCGATAGAATGGCCGCCACTGAATTCTGCGGAGCCTCGCCCATGCCTTCCTTCGACGTCGTGTCCGAAGTCGACACTCACGAGCTGACCAACGCCATCGACCAGGCCAACCGCGAGCTCGCCACCCGCTTCGATTTCAAGGGTGTGGATGCCAAGTTCGAGCGCGAGGGCGATGTGATCAACCAGACTGCGCCGACCGAGTTCCAGCTCAAGCAGATGAACGACATCCTGCGCGCGCGCCTGGCCGCGCGCGGCATCGACGTGCTCAGCCTGGAATTCGGCGATATCGAAACCAACCTGGCGCAGGCCCGGCAGAAGATCACCGTCAAGCAGGGCATCGAGCAGAAGATCGCCAAGAAGATCGCTGCGGCACTGAAGGATGCCAAGCTGAAGGTGGAAAGCCAGATCAACGGCGACAAGCTGCGCGTGCAGGGCAAGAAGCGCGACGACCTGCAGGACGCCATCGCGGTGCTGAAGGCCGGCAAGTTCGAGCTGCCGCTGCAGTTCAACAACTTCCGCGATTGATGGATTTCGCCGGGCTGGGCCCGGCGCTACCGGGTGGCGCGCGACTGATGACCCGGCGCGCCCCGGGCTGCAACGGTAGCGCCGGGCCATGCCCGGCGGACTGCGCGATCAATCGCGCAGCAGCTTGTACAGCGTGGTGCGCGAGATACCCAGCTGGCGTGCGGCCAGGCTGAGATTGCCGTCTGTGGCCTGTGCCGCACGGCGTGCCGCCTCGCGCTGCTGGTCACGCAGCAGCAGCGCCCCCGGGTTTGTCGGCGCACTCCGCTGCGCGCCGCGCCGCAATGCACCTCGCGGTGCCTGCAGATGCTGCAGGTAGACCGCACTGCCCTCGCCCAGCCGGACCCGATGCGGCGCACCTGGTTGCAGCAGGCGACGCCGTTGCGCCGCACTGGCACCGGCAAACAGCGCCTCCAGACTCAGCAACGGCAGCGGCCCGCGCCGTGGCAGACCCAACAGGCGCCTTGCAACGCGGTTGGCCGCGCGCAGCTGGCCGTCCTCCTGCACCGCCAGCAGCCCTTGCAGCGGCGACGCCAGCCAGCGTGGATCATGCTGCACGGCCAGCAGGTGCACGTCGGTGAGGGCATGGAACAGGCGGTTCTCGCTGGCCAGCGCGGCCTGCCGGAAATAGCCCTGCAGCAAGGACGGATCGCGCTCGCCCAGGCCGGTGATGTCGATCACCCCGAAGATCTTGCCGTCGAGATCGTGCAGCGGCTCGCTCAGGCAGAACACCGGGGCGAAACGCTGCAGGTAGTGCTCGTTGCCACGCACCAGCGCCGGCAGGTCGTCGGCCAGGCTGACCGCCGGTGCCGTGGTGCCGATTTCGCTCTCGCCCAGCCGCCGCCCAACCTGGATCGGCCTTAACAGTGGCGCGTCTTCCAGGCCATGCGCCTGCTGCGCGACCACCATGCCGTCGCGGTTGGCGCAGAACATCGTCCAGCCCCGTCCGCCGAACGCGGCCCAGAGTTGTTCCAGCTCCGGCTGCACGCAACGCGCCAGGCGTCGGTCATCGGGATGGGACAAATGGCGGCCATCGCCCAGCAGCGGCCGGTAGTCCGGCTCCTGCCCCGGCCGCAGGCCGGCCGCACGCGAGCGCTGCCAGGACTGCTGCAACGGCAAGGGCAGCACGCCCAGTGACTGTGCATCGCCCTCGGCGAAGGCCGCCCGGGCGGCCACCAACTGCTGTTGTCCCAGTGCGGAAGCCATCATGGATGCAGAGTACACCCGCGCTCGCCATGCCCGCGTTACGCCACGGCAACGGAACGTTTCCGCCAGGAACTCATGCCCCAATCAAACACGGGGGGTCAGAGCCGTTTTCCTCTGGAAATCGGATCCGACCCCATCGCATGTCCAACAGTTCGCGGAGACCTGTCCAAGGCCGGGTGCCGGGCGCAACCGTGCACCCCACCCTGACCTTACGCCGCGATTCGCAGGATCGGCTTCAGCGTAATACCCCGGGTGCTGTCTTCGGCGGCCTGGTTGATCTGTTCCAGCGGATAGAACTTCACCAGCTTGTCGAACGGGAAACGGCCCTGCTGGAACAGTGTCACCAGCTGCGGAATGAACACCTGCGGCACGCTGTCGCCCTCGACGATGCCGCGGATGCTGCGACCGCCGAGCAGCAGGTTGTTCACATCGAAGCTGGCGGTGGTGCCCAGCTTCGGCGCACCGACCACGCCCATCATGCCAAGCCCGCCGAGCGCTTCGATGCCGGCGGAGAGCACTTCCGGGCGACCGGTCGATTCCAGCGCAAAATCAGCGCCGCCGCCGGTGATCGCACGCACGGCCTCGACCACATCGGTCTCGCGGCTGTTGATCACGTGGGTGACCCCCAGTTCCAGCGCCAACTCCAGGCGCGACGGCACCACATCGATGGCGATGATGGTGGTGGCGCCAGCCACCTTGGCCGCCATCACCGCGCTCAGGCCGACTGCACCGGCACCGTAACTGGCGAAGCTGCTGCCGGACCGCACCTGCAGCGAGTTGAGCACCGCACCCGCGCCGGTCTGGATGCCGCAGCCCAACGGACCGAGCAGTTCCAGCGGTGCATCGTCCGGCACCTTGATCGCATTGATCTCGCGTGCAAGTGCGTAGGTGGCGAACGAGGACTGTGCGAAGAAGTGGTCGTGCAGCGACTGGCCCTGCGCATCGGTGATCGCGGTATGGCCGTGGCCATCGTCGCCACCGAAGTTGAGCGCAAAGAAGTCACGGCAATACGCGCCGTGGCCACCGCGGCAGGGATTGCAGTGACCACAGGCACCGTAGGTCAGCACCACATGATCTCCGGCCTTCAGTTCCTTGACGTTGGGCCCGACCGCTTCAACGATGCCGGCACCTTCGTGGCCAAGTACCGCCGGCAACGGCACCGGGTAGTACTGGTCGCGCACGATCAGGTCGGTATGGCACAGGCCCGTGGCCACCACCTTCACCAGCACCTCGTCGTCCTGCGGGCCGCGCAGCGTGGCCTGCTCGATGACGAAAGGCTGTTCCTTGCCGCGCACCACGGCGGCGGTGATCTCACGGGTTGCAGTGTCGATGTTCATACGTGGATCCTCCTGGATCAGATCGGGTAGGCGGGCGCTTCGCCCTTGACGGTCAGCCACTGCCACTGGGTGAATTCTTCGCCGTTGGCCGGGCCACCGATGCTGGTGCCGTTGCCGGACGCACCCACGCCACCAAAGGGATTGATCACTTCGTCGTTCACGGTCTGATCGTTGATGTGCAGCAGGCCGGTGCGCAGGCGTTCGCCGATCTTCAGCGCGCGGCCGACATTGCTGGAGATGATCGCCATCGACAGTCCGTACTCGCTGTCGTTTGCCAGGCGCACGGCTTCGTTGTCATCGTCGAACGGCACCACCACCGCTACCGGTGCGAAGATTTCTTCGTTGAATGCCGGATTGTCGGCCGCGACGTTGCCAAGCACGGTCGGTGCAAAGAACAGGTCCCGGTGCGTACCGCCCGCTTCCAGCGTGGCGCCGGCCTGTACCGCCTGCTCGACCACGCGCAAGGCGTGGTCGCGCTGGCCGGCGTTGATCAGCGGGCCTATTGCTACGTCCTCGCGTGCAGGATCGCCCACCTTGAGCGCGTTGGCCTTGGCCACCAGCTTCTGCAGGAACGCGCCGTGGATCTTCCGGTGCACCAGCACGCGGCCGGTCGCCATGCAGATCTGGCCCTGGTGCAGGTAGACGCCCCACGCGGTGTTGGCCACTGCCAGATCGAGGTCGGCATCGTCCAGAATGATCAGCGAGTTCTTCCCACCCAGTTCCAGCGAGACCTTCTTCAGGTGCTTGCCCGCGGCCTCGCCCACCTTGCGCCCGGCCGCCGTGGAGCCAGTGAACTGGATCATCGCCACGTTCGGATCGCTGGTCAGTGCAGCACCGGCCGCACCGTCACCCGGCAGCATGTGCAGCACGCCCGCCGGCAGGCCGGCCTGCTCGAACAAGCGCGCGATCACCGCGCCACCACACACCGCCGTGCGCGGATCGGGCTTGAGTACCACGGCATTGCCGAGTGCAATCGCCGGGGCCACCGCGCGCATCGCCAGGTACAGCGGGAAATTGAACGGCGAAATGATCCCCACCACGCCCAGCGGCCGGCGCCGTGCCAGGTTCAGCCGGCCCGGTTCGGAGGGCAGGATCTCGCCGACGCTGCGCGACGGCAGTGCGGCGGCTTCATGCAGCGCCTTGATCGTCACCTTGGCCTCGAAGCCGGCCTTGAGGCGGGTCGAGCCGCTTTCGCGGACCAACCAGTCGATGAGGGTGTCGATGTTCTCCTCGGCCAGCCGCGCAGCCTTGCGCAGCACCTCGGCGCGCTGTTCATAGGGTGCGGCGGCCCACGCCTGTTGTGCCTGCGCAGCGGCAGCCGCCGAACGCGCCACCTGCGCCGGGTCCGCCAGACCGATCTCGCCGAGCGACTGGCCGGTAGCCGGTTCGATCACCGGCTGCCGCTGCACAGCGGCCTGCCAGTGCCCATTGAAGAAGGCGCCGGCCCAGAGGGCGTCCGGCAGCCACGGGGAAGGTGCAGTCATGTGGAGTCCTCCTGTGTCGTGCGTCCATTCCACGCCCGTAGGCCCTGGCGGGCAATCGGCCATCCGCCGGTAGCCTGCAAGGGATTGAATCAACGGGGATTTACAGCATCGCCACTGTCCAGTTCCTGCACAGTGAACAGCGCGGCAGCGGCACACTGCCTACAATGTCCGCCCCGCCAGCCGACGTGCCCGCCATGACCGATACCTCCCTGCCCACCGATGACCCGATCGCCGCCACCCGCCTGTGGCTGGAGCGCATCGTCATCGGCCTGAACCTGTGCCCGTTCGCCAAAGCGGTGTACGTGAAGGACCAGGTGCGCATCGTGCTCAGCGACGCCACCACGCCCGAGGCGCTGGTTGAACAGCTGGCCGAAGAGCTGGTGCTGCTGCGTGACACACCCGCCGAGCAGATCGACACCACCCTGATCGTGCATCCGCAGGTGCTGACCGACTTCCTCGACTACAACGACTTCCTCGACAACGCCGACGCAGCGATCGAGGCGCTGGACCTGCAGGGCATCCTGCAGGTGGCCAGCTTCCATCCGGACTACCAGTTCGATGGCGTGGCCGCTGACGACGCCAGCAACTACACCAACCGCGCGCCCTTCCCTACCCTGCACCTGCTGCGCGAAGACAGCGTGGCACGCGCGGTGGAGGTCTATCCGGACCCGGACGTGATCGTCGAACGCAACATCCAGACCCTGGACCGCATCGGCGTGGAAGGCTGGCACCGTCGCCTGCGCGGTGACGACCTGTCGTGAGCACGGTACCGCCGATTGCCGCATGGCCGGCCGCGCCGCTGTCGGGCAAGGTAGTGCTGGTCACCGGCGGTGCCAACGGCATCGGCCGCGGTATTGCCCAGGCCGTGCTCGGTGCCGGTGGCCGCGTGCTGATCGGCGACCTGGACACCGAGGCCGGCGAAGCGTGCCTGGCGGAATGGCAGCGTGGCGACGATGCCGCGTTCCAACCGTTGGACATCACAGATGAAGCCAGCGTGCGCGCTTTCATCGCCGTGGCCCTGCAGCATTTCGGTCGCATCGATGGGCTGGTCAACAACGCTGGCATCGCCGGCCCGCACGGTACGTTGCTGCAGGACATGGACTGGGACGAATGGCAGCGCCGCCTTTCGTCGCTGCATGGTGCGTTCCTGTGCAGCAAGCATGCGCTGCCGGCACTGTCGGCGAATGCTGCCGGCACAATCATCAACATCGCCTCGACCCGCGCGTGGCAATCCGAATCACATAGCGAAGCCTATGCCGCAGCCAAGGGTGGACTGGTCGCCTTCACCCACGCGCTGGCGATCAGCAGCGGGCCGGCGGTGCGGGTGAACAGCATCAGCCCCGGCTGGATCGGCACCTCTGACTGGCAGGCGCCCTCACGCCGACACGCGCCGCAGTACTCGGCCGAAGACCATGCACAGCATCCAGTGGGGCGTGTTGGACGCCCCGGGGACATCGGCGCCCTGGCGGTGTACCTGCTGTCGTCGTTGTCCGGTTTCACTACTGGCCAGGACTTCGTCGTGGACGGCGGCATGACCCGGAAGATGATCTACGCCGAATAGAAAAAGGGGACGGAGGGGATTAAGTCGTTTGTGCACAAACGACTTAATCCCCTCCGTCCCCTTTTTTGCGCTTACGCCATGCCCGAATGGCGCAGCAGCGCGTCGATCTGCGGTGCGCGGCCACGGAAGGCCTTGAAGTTCTCCGCCGCCGGGCGGCTGCCACCACGCGACAGGATCTCATCGCGGAAGCGCGCGCCGGTTTCAGCCAGCGCCTGCGGCTCCTCCTCGAACGCCGCATAGGCATCGGCGCTCAGCACCTCGGCCCACTTGTAGCTGTAGTAACCGGCTCCGTAGCCGCCGGCGAAGATGTGGCTGAACTGATGCGGGAAGCGGTTCCAGACCGGCGGGTGGTTCACCGCCACTTCCGCGCGCACACGATCGAGCAGTGCCAGAACGCTGTCCTGCGCCGGCTCGAACTGGCTGTGCAGCAGCATGTCGAACAGGCCGAACTCCAGCTGGCGAACGGTCGCCATGCCGCTATGGAAATTGCGCGCGGCCAGCATGCGCTCGTACAGCGCGCGCGACAGCGGCTCACCCGTTTCCACATGCGCGGTCATGCCCTGCAGGTGGTCCCATTCCCAGCAGAAGTTCTCCATGAACTGGCTGGGCAGCTCCACCGCGTCCCATTCCACGCCGTTGATGCCAGCCACACCCAGTTCGCCGATGCGGGTCAGCAGCTGATGCAGGCCGTGGCCCATTTCATGGAACAGGGTGGTCACTTCGTTGTGGCTGAAGGTGGCCGGCTTGCCATTGGCACCACGGCCGAAGTTGCACACCAGGTAGACCAGCGGCGTCTGTACGCTGCCGTCGGCACGCTCGCGACGGTTGCGGCAATCATCCATCCACGCGCCACCGCGCTTGCCTTCGCGCGCGTACAGATCCAGGTAGAACTGGCCCACCAGCGCGCCCTGCGCATCGACCAGGCGGAAGAAGCGCACATCCTCGTGCCAGACCGGCGCGCTGTCTTCCTGTACGCGCAGGCCGTACAGCTGTTCGATCACCGAGAACAGGCCGCCCAGCACCTTGGGCTCGGTGAAGTACTGCTTCACTTCCTGCTCGGAATAGCTGTAGCGCGCCTGCTTGAGGCGGTCGGCGGCGAATGCCAGGTCCCAGGCCTGCAGGCTGTCGATGCCGAGCTGTTCGCGTGCGAACTGCTCCAGTTCGGCGCGGTCCTTGGCCGCGAACGGCTTGGCGCGTGTAGCCAGGTCACGCAGGAAACCAAGCACCTCGGCCGGGTCCTGCGCCATCTTGGTCGCTACCGAATAATCACCATACGAGCCGAAACCGAGCAGCGCGGCCAGTTCAGCGCGCAGGGCCAGGATCCGGTCGATGTTGCCGCTGTTGTCCAATGCATCGTCGCCGAACTCGGACGCACGCTGCGCGCTGGCGCGATACAGGATCTCGCGCAGATCGCGATCTTCAGCCCAGGTCTGCACCGGCTGGTAGCACGGCATCTGCAGAGTCAGTTTCCAGCCGGTCTTGCCGTCTTTCTCTGCTGCGGCATGCGCGGCGGCCTTCACGTCAGCGGGTACGCCGGCCAGACGGTTTTCATCCTCGACGATCAGCGACCACGCATCGGTGGCGTCGAGCACGTTCTGCGAGAACTTCGCCGACAGCGCCGACAGCTCTTCCTTGATCGCGGCGAAACGCTGCTGCGCCTCGGGTGCCAGCTCAGCGCCACCCAGGCGGAAATCGCGCAGCGTGTTGTCCAGCACCTTGCGCTGGGCCTCGTCAAAGTGCGCCGCCTCGGCGCTGGCAGCCAGGGTCTGGTACTGCCGGTACAACGCCAGGTTCTGGCCCAGCGCACTGGCGAAACGGGTCACCCGTGGCAGGTTGCTGTTGTAGGCCTCGCGCAGTTCCGGGGTGTTGACCACGCCCTGCAGGTGGCCGACCAGGCCCCAGGCACGCCACAGGCGCTCGGTGGCATCGTCCAGCGGGGCAACGAAGGTCTCCCAGCGCACCGGCTGCACCTGCTCGGCCGTGCTGACGGCGGCTTCGGCCTCGGCCAGCAGCACGTCCAGCGCCGGCGCCACGTGCTCGGGGCGGATCGCCTCGAAGCGCGGCAGGCCGGAAAAATCGAGCAGGGGGTTGGCAACGGTCACGGCAGATCTCCAGGGTACGGGCCCGACAGGCGGGCAGCACGGTAGATATGGCGCTGCCGGGCGTGGCTGACAAGGGGGCGCCGCCCGGTATTCACGTCGGCCTTACGGTCGCGGTTCGAAGCTCTGGCTGCGGGGGAGTCCGCAGCAGTAGGTACCCAACGAGGCCCCACATGGAAGGTCTGGCTGCAGTTGCATCCGCCTCATCGGCGCGGTCGCTGGCGTTGTCCGCCAGCGCGGCCGAGCTGTCCTGGATCGCCGCGCTGTGCGATGCCGGCGACGACGCCCCGCGCCACCTGCAACAGCTGCAGGCCGTGCTGCAGCAGGGTGGCACCTTCAACGATGCCCAGGAGTGGTACCCGTTCGAGGTGATCGAACGCGGCGCCAGCCAGCTGCGGCTGGGCCATGAGCGCGAGTTCGTGATCTGCGTGCTGCTGTGGCTGCAGGCACTGGCCCAGGGCCGGGCCAGCGGCCTGGACCCAAGCCTGCACCTGGATGATCGCGCGATGGACATCGAGGCATTGCCCGATGCGCTGCGCGATGCAGTGCTGGATGCGTTCACCGCAGCGGGGTACTGATCGGGGTGCGACACACCGCCGCGCTCGCCGGGCATGGCCCGGCGCTACCCTTTCAGCACGATCGGTAGCGCCGGGCCATGCCCGGCGGAAATGCCGACCGGCTACAGTGCTTCCAAGCTGCACCACGGCAGTTGCGGCAGGCCCTGCCCGGCTACCGCAGCAGCCAGCTGCGCGTCGGCCCCCTGCACATCGATACCCTGCCGTGCATACCACGCCGGGTCGTAGTAGCTCTGCGCATAGCGCTCGCCGCTGTCGCACAGGATGCTGACGATGCTGCCCTGGTGGCCGGCCTCGCGCATCCACTGCGCGGCCTGCAGCACGCCGATGAAATTGGTACCGGTGGAGCCACCCACGCGTCGACCGAGCTGGCGACTGACATGGCGCATCGCGGCCAGGCTCAGTGCATCGGGCACCTTCACCATCGCATCCACACTGGTCGGAATGAAGCTCGGTTCCACCCGCGGCCGGCCGATGCCTTCCACGCGCGAACCGCCGCTGCAGGTCAGGCCACGCCAGTCCTGCTGGCCGGCCACGGCAGCCTGATAGCCATCGAAGAACACCGACACTTCCGGGTCCGCGCAGAGGATGCGGGTGTCATGCCGGCGGTAGCTGACATAGCGGCCCAGCGTGGCCGCGGTACCGCCGGTGCCGGGGCTGCACACGATCCACTCCGGAACCGGGCTGGGCTCTTCGGCCATCTGCTTGAAGATGGATTCGGCGATGTTGTTGTTGGCGCGCCAGTCGGTGGCACGCTCGGCGTAGGTGAACTGGTCCATGAAGTGGCCGCCGGTGTCGCGGGCGAGCTTTTCCGAATCACAGTTGAGGTCACAGGCACGCTCGACCAGATGGCAGCGGCCACCATGGAACTCGATCGCGGCAATCTTCTCCGGCGAGGTCGTGGCCGGAATCACCGCGATGAATGGCAGGCCCAGCAGGCGCGCGAAATAGGCTTCGGACACCGCGGTCGAGCCGCTGGATGCCTCGATCACCGGCCGCCCCTCGCGCAACCAGCCGTTGGTCAACGCATACAGGAACAGCGAGCGGGCCAGCCGGTGCTTGAGGCTGCCGGTGGGATGGCTCGATTCATCCTTCAGGTACACATCGATGCCATCGAACCCGGGCAGCGCCAACGGGATCAGGTGGGTATCGGCGGAACGGTTGAAATCGGCTTCGATCTTGCGGATGGCGGCGGCCACCCATTCACGCTGCGACATGGCGGGCAATGGTCATCAGGACGGAACGGTGCGATCCAGCCATTGTACGTCGCGGTGCCGTCAGGTGGCGGCCGGTAGAATAAGCACATCCGGCCGGCAACGGCCCTGTCTGAAGGACCTCCCCCATGACCATTCCCGCCCTGCGCGATGTCCCCGGCGTCGCCGCCCAGGCTCCGGCCGAAACCACCGGCTTCGTGTTCAACCACACCATGCTGCGGGTGAAGGACATCACCGCCTCGCTGGACTTCTACACGCGCGTGCTGGGCTACCAGCTGATCGACAAGCGCGACTTCGCCGAAGCCCAGTTCAGCCTGTACTTCCTGGCCTACGTACCGGCCGGCGCCGTGGTACCCGAGGATGACGACGCCCGCCGCGTGTGGATGGCCGGCCTGCCGGGCGTGCTGGAGCTGACCCACAACCACGGTACCGAGAGCCAGGACGGCGCGGTCTACCACGACGGCAACAGCGACCCGCGCGGCTTCGGCCACATCTGCGTGTCGGTGCCGGACATCGAGGCCGCCTGCCAGCGCTTCGAGGATCTGGGCGTGACCTTCCAGAAGCGCCTGACCGACGGTCGCATGAAGAACCTGGCCTTCATCAAGGACCCGGACGGCTACTGGGTCGAGATCATCGCCAACTGATAAAAAGGGGACGGAGGGGATTAAGTCGTTTCTGGCACTATTAGCCGGAAGCGACTTAATCCCCTCCGTCCCCTTTTTTGCGAGGTTGGTATGGAAACGATGGAACTGCACCGCGGGCGACTGATCGACCACATCCAGCTGGTCGTACGCGACCTGGCCGCCAGCCGGCGCTTCTACCAGGCGGTGTTCGATACGATCGGCATCCCGATCGCCGGCGAAGGCGATGATTACTTCTGGGCCGACGAGCTGTTCATTTCCAGCGCCAGCAGCGAAGCCGCCGCCGGCCAGCTGACCGGCCGCCACCACCTGGCGTTCCAGGCGCGCGACAGCGCCACCGTCGATGCCTTCCACACGGCGGCCATCGCCGCCGGAGGCAAGGACAACGGCGCACCCGGCGAGCGCCCTTACCATCCCGGCTACTACGGCGCCTTTGTGCTCGATCCGGATGGCAACAACATCGAAGTGGTCTATCACGGTCCGGCGAACTACAGCGCCGATTCGGTGAAGGTCACTTTCTGATATCACCAAAGCCGTGAACGAAGAAGCCGGGCAATGCCCGGCTTCTCTGCATCCAAGGGTCCAGCCCTCAGTGGGCGGCCATGTAGATGTCCTGCAGCACGGCCTTTTCCAGTTCCAGCTCACCCAGCAGGTTCTTCACGATGTCGCCCAGGCTGAGGATGCCCACCAGCAGGGTACCTTCGGTGACCATCAGATGACGGCGCCGCGAGTACGTCATCAACGACATGGCCTGCTTCAGGGTGGCCTCCGGCGCAATGCCTTCCAGACCGGTGGACGGCAGGCTGGAGATCACCCGTCGGCCGGCCTGCGGGCCGTCGTCGGCCAGGGTACGCACGATGTCCTTCTCGGAAATGATGCCAACCGGGGCATCGTCCTTCGTCACCACCAGCGCAGCGATCTTGTTCGCGCTCATCTTGTGGGCGGCGGCACCGATGGTGTCTTCGGCGTCGATGGTGATGACAGCTTCTTTCTTGGATTGCAGGAGTTCGCGGACGTTCATTCTTGTTTCCTGGTGCAGGTCACTAAGTCAAAAAGTGTGCTCTTCCGATGCGCCCCCTCCCCGGGAACAGACCTTTCAGTGCACGTCTGGCGCACCCGGCTGCCGCTTGGAATGGATCGGCAGACATCGTGCTGCAACGCGAACGAGGTGGGTTCAACGGCTCAACCCGACCCTCGGTCAAAGTGATTCTACGACTGCGACCATCGGTCACTACCGGCATCGATAGGACAGTTCATCGTGGGAACCAACTGACGATCCAGAGAATGGCACCGCGGCTGAAACCGCCGCTGAATACAGGCGATGTCGCGCATTAAAGATTGATTGCCGGCTGCCGACAGCGGACAGAACACCCGGCGGCTGTCCCACTTGGCACGCCCCCCCGGCGCAAACGAAAGGGGCCCACGTGGGGCCCCTTCGCATGCAGCATCCAATGGACCCGACGGGGTTATTCCACCGTCACGCTCTTGGCCAGGTTGCGCGGCTTGTCCACGTCGGTGCCACGCGCCAGTGCGGTGTGATATGCCAGCAGCTGCACCGGGATGGTGTGCACGATCGGGCTGAGCACGCCGGCATGGCGCGGCGTGCGGATCACATGCACGCCCTCGGACTCGTTGAAGTTGCTGTCCTGGTCGGCAAACACAAACAGTTCGCCGCCACGGGCGCGCACTTCCTGCATGTTCGACTTCACCTTTTCCAGCAGGCTGTCGTTGGGCGCGATCACCACCACCGGCATGTCCTCGTCCACCAGCGCCAGCGGGCCATGCTTCAGCTCACCCGCCGGATAGGCCTCGGCGTGGATATAGGAGATTTCCTTGAGCTTGAGCGCGCCTTCCAGCGCGATCGGGTAATGCAGGCCACGGCCCAGGAACAGCGCACTGCTCTTGCGCGCGAAACGCTCGGCCCAGGCAGCGATCTGCGGCTCCATGTTCAGCGCGTGCTGCACGCTGCCCGGCAGGAAGCGCAACTGCTCCAGGTAGTCCGCTTCCTGCGCCGCGTCGATGCGGCCATGCAGCTTGCCCAGCACTACGGTCAGCTGGAACAGCGCGGCCAGCTGGGTGGTGAAGGCCTTGGTCGAGGCCACGCCGATCTCGGCGCCGGCGCGGGTGTAGCAGACCAGTTCGCTGGCGCGCGGGATCGCACTCTCCGGCACGTTGCAGATCGACAGCGTGTGCTTGTGGCCCAGCGACTTGGCGTACTTCAGCGCCTCCATCGTATCCAGCGTTTCGCCGGACTGGGAAATGGTGACGATCAGGTGCTTCGGGTTCGCATAGGCGGCGCGGTAGCGGTACTCGCTGGCAATCTCCACGCTGCACGGCAGGCCGGCAATGGCTTCGATCCAGTAACGCGCGGTCAGGCCGGCGTAGTAGCTGGTGCCGCAGGCGATGATCTGCACGCCTTCGATGCCCGACAGCACGGCCTCGGCATTCTTGCCGAACAGCTCGGCCGGGAAACCACCGGCGTCGATTGCCGCCTCGATGGTATCGCCCAGTGCGCGCGGCTGTTCGTGGATTTCCTTCTGCATGAAGTGGCGGTACGGGCCCAGCTCCAGCGACGCCAGCGACACGTCGGACAGGTGCACGTCACGCTCGACCGGCTGGTCATGCTCATCGAAGATGCGCACGCCGTCGCGGCGGATTTCGGCGGTGTCGCCCTCTTCCAGGAAGATCACCTTGCGGGTGGCCGACAGCACCGCCGAAACGTCGGACGCGACGAAGTTCTCACCCTCGCCCAGACCGATCAGCAGCGGGCAGCCCATCCGCGCGCACACGAAGCGTTCCGGCTCGGCGCGGCTAACCACGGCTAGCGCGTAGGCGCCGGTCAGTTCCTTCACGGTGCGCTGCAGCGCCACCAGCAGGTCATCGCCATCCTTCAGGTGATGGTGGATCAGGTGCGCGATGACTTCGGTATCGGTCTGCGATTCGAAGCTGTAGCCCAGCGCACGCAGCTTCTCGCGCTGCTCCTCGTGGTTCTCGATGATGCCGTTGTGGACCAGCGCCACGCCGTGGCTGATGTGCGGATGCGCATTGGCCTCGGTGACACCGCCATGGGTCGCCCAGCGGGTGTGGCCGATGCCCAGCACTGCATTGAAGCCCTCGGCCTCGGCCGCAGTGGCCATTTCCGAAACGCGACCGGTGCGGCGCACGCGGCGTACATCCCGGTGCTCACCCTGGTCGATCACCGCGATACCGGAGGAATCGTAACCACGGTACTCAAGCCGCTTCAGGCCTTCGATCAGCACCGGCACTACGTCGCGATCAGCGATCGCACCTACGATTCCACACATGTCAGGCGTTTCCTTGAAGACGATCGGCGCATTCTAGCCTGCGCGTCCAGCGTCGCCCTCCTGTCCGCTTAATGAAAGTGTCCGGAAAGGTGTCCGCGGACACGCGGACACTTTTCGCACCCATCCAAACCATTGAACTGAAAGGAAATAAAGTTGGCATGCATCGTGCTTGTATCGGGTACCACCCAGGCACCACCGACAGGCACGCATCGATGATCCGCGACACCTCCGCACAGGACCAGATCGTTTCCTCCGCCCCGGCAGGCACCACCCGCGCCTCCTGGCAGCGCTACCGCTGGCCGGCGCTGGGCGCCATCGCACTGCTGGCCGGCATTGGCTGGGCGGTACATGCCTGGTCCAATGCCAGCCGCTCCTTCGACAGCAGCCGCGTGCGCATCGCCGAAGTGAAGCGTGGCGACCTGGTCCGCGACATTGCTGCCGACGGCCGCGTGATCGCCGCCAACAGCCCGATCCTGTATGCCATCTCGGCCGGTACCGTGGACCTGAAGGTGGTCGCCGGCGACGTGGTCAAGAAGGGCCAGGAACTGGCAGTCATCGACAGCCCGGAACTGCGCAGCAAGCTGGCCCAGGAACAGGCCACCCTGGCCGGCCTGGAGGCGGAGTCGAGCCGCGCCGCACTGGACGCCACCCTGGCCCGCGCCAAGTCGCGCAAGGAAACCGATCAGGCCACCATTGAACGGCAGGCCGCCGACCGTGATCTGCAGCGCTACCAGCGCGGCTATGACGGCGGCGCGGTGCCGCAGATCGACCTGGCCAAGGCCAAGGACTCGCTGAAGAAGGCCGACATCACCCTGGCCAACGCCACCACCGATGCACACCTGCAGAGCCAGGGCGCGGACCTGGACGCCCGCAACAAGCGTCTGCTGGCCGATCGCCAGAAGGCCGTGGTGGCCGAGGTGCAGCGCCAGGTCGATGCGCTGACCCTGCGCGCACCGTTCGACGGCCAGGTCGGCCAGGTGCAGGCCATCCAGTCCACCAACCTGGCCGCCAACGCGCCGGTGCTGGGCGTGGTCGACCTGTCCAAGTTCGAAGTCGAGATCAAGGTGCCGGAGAGCTTCGCCCGCGACCTGGCGATCGGCATGCCGGCGCAGCTGACCGGCGGCAACGGCAAGCCGTTCCCGGGCGAGATCAGCGCGGTGTCGCCGGAAGTGGTCAACGGCGAGGTCAATGCCCGCGTGCGCTTCGCCAGCGCGCAGCCGGAAGGCCTGCGCCAGAGCCAGCGGATGTCGGTGCGCGTGCTGCTCGATACCCGCAAGGACGTGCTGAAGGTCGAGCGCGGCCCGTTCGTCGAACAGGGCAACGGCATCGCCTACGTGATGGATGGCCGCACCGCAGTGCGCCGCCCGGTGGAACTGGGCGTCAGCAGCCTGGGCGAAGTGGAAATCAAGTCGGGCGTGCAGCCGGGCGACCGCATCGTGGTCTCCGGCAGCGACCTGTTCAAGGACGCCGAACGCGTCTCCGTCAACTGATACCTGATACCTGAATCCTGGAGAGAGGACACCCCATGTACATGCTCGAAATGCGTTCGGTCGCCAAAGTCTTCCGCACCGAACAGGTGGAAACCCACGCACTGCGCTCACTGGAACTGCAGGTCAAGGAAGGCGAGTTCGTCGCCGTCACCGGCCCGTCCGGCTCCGGCAAGACCACCTTCCTCAACATCGCCGGCCTGCTGGAAACCTTCACCAGCGGCACCTACATGCTCGACGGCCAGGATGTGAGCAAGCTCGGCGACGATGCGCGCAGCCGCCTGCGCAACCAGAAGATCGGCTTCATCTTCCAGGGCTTCAACCTGATCCCCGACCTGAACCTGTTCGACAACGTCGACGTGCCGCTGCGCTATCGGAAGATGAGTGCCAACGAGCGCCGCGAGCGCATCGAGAAGGCACTGAGCCAGGTCGGCCTCGGCTCGCGCATGAAGCACTACCCGAACGAATTGTCCGGCGGCCAGCAGCAGCGCGCGGCCATCGCCCGTGCACTGGCCGGCAGCCCGCGCCTGCTGCTGGCCGACGAACCGACCGGCAACCTGGACACGCAGATGGCTCGCGGCGTGATGGAACTGCTGGAGGAGATCAACGCTGCCGGCACCACCATCGTGATGGTCACGCACGATCCGGAACTGGCCGCACGCGCGCAGCGCAACGTGCACATCGTCGACGGCCAGGTGACCGACCTGGTGCGGGAGCCGGTGCTGGCCACCCCCCCGCGCCACATCGTCGCCGTCAACGAGTGAGGGCCCGACCATGTTCGCCTACTACGCCCGATTGGCGGTGCGCAGCTTCCGCCGCAACAAGATACTGACCGCGCTGATGGTGGTTGCCATCGCGCTGGGCATCGGCGCCTCGATGACCACCCTGACCGTGTTCCATGTGCTGTCGGGCGACCCGATTCCCGGCAAGAGCGACCGCCTGTTCTATGTCCAGCTGGATGCGGCGACCGGTGCCTATGTCGCTGGCGAGGAACCGGAAACCCAACTGACCCGATTCGATGGTGAAGCGCTGCTGCGCGAAGCCAAGGGTGAACGCCAAGCGCTGATGAGCGGCGGCGGCGGCACCATCGAACCCGACAGCAGCACCCTCAAGCCCTTCAGCATTGATACCCGCTGGACGTCGGCCGACTTCTTCCCGATGTTCGAAGTGCCGATGCAGTACGGCCGCCCGTGGAGCCGCGAGGACGACGAAGCCAGGGCGCGCGTGGTGGTCATCTCCAAGGCGCTCAACGACAAGCTGTTCCAGGGCGCCAACAGCGTGGGCCGCGATCTGCGCATGGAAGGCCAGAGCTACCGCATCGTCGGTGTGATGAAGGAGTGGAGTCCCGAGCCGCACTTCTACGACCTGACCACCGGCAGCTACGGCAAGGACGAAGACCTGCTGCTGCCGATCTCCACCTCCTTCGACCTCAAGCTGGGCAACAACGGCAACATGAACTGCTTCGGCGAAAACCCCGACGGCAACAGCTACTCGCTCAATGCACCGTGCGCCTGGCTGCAGTACTGGGTGGAACTGGACCCGGCCAAGGCCGCCGACTATCGCCGCTACCTGGAAAACTACTCGACCCAGCAGCGAGAAGCCGGCCGTTTCAAGCACCCGCCGAACGTGCGCCTGCGCACGGTGATGGAATGGCTGGACTTCAACGGTGCGGTGCCCAGCGACGTGCGTCTGCAGCTGTGGCTGGCCCTGGGCTTCCTTGGCGTCTGCCTGGTCAACACGGTGGGCCTGCTGCTGGCCAAGTTCCTGCGCCGCAGCGGTGAGATCGGTGTGCGCCGTGCCCTCGGTGCCAGTCGTGGCCAGATCTTCCTGCAGTGCCTGGTGGAAGCCGGCGCGGTCGGCGTGGTCGGTGGCCTGCTTGGCATCGGACTGGCCCTGCTCGGCCTGTTCGCGGTGCGCCAGCAACCGGTGGAGTACGCCAAGCTGGCCCATCTGGACGGCAACATGCTGCTGCTCGCACTGGGCCTGACCCTGTTCGCCAGCCTCGCCGCCGGATTCCTGCCCGCCTGGCGCGCCATGCAGGTCACTCCGGCCATCCAGCTCAAGTCGCAGTAAGTACGAGAACGAGGACTCCCATGGACATCCGCCCCATCCTCAGCACCCTGCGCCGGCACAAGACCGCGGCCGCCCTGATCGTGCTGGAAGTCGCGCTGACCTGCGCCATCGTCTGCAACGCGCTGTTCCTGGTCAGCCAGCGCGTCGACAAGATCAGCATGCCCAGTGGCATCGCCGAGAACGAACTGGTGATGCTGCGGGTCAGCGGCATCGGCGAGCAGACCAACGCCATGGCCCGCACCCGCGAAGACCTGGCCTCGCTGCGCGCCATTCCCGGCGTCACCAGCGCCACCATCATCAACCAGGTTCCGTTCCGCAATGGGTCCTCCAGCAGCAGCATCTCGCGTGTGCTCGACCAGGAGCGCCCGACCACGAATGCCTCGATGTACACCCTGTCCGAAGGTGGATTGGGAACCATGGGCATCAACCTGATCGCGGGTCGTGACTTCCTGCCCAGCGAGTACAAGGACATGAAGGAGGCGACCAAGGGCGGCGCCAAGGAACAGGCGATTCCGGTGATCTTCACCCAGGCCACGGCCGCCAAGATGGAACCCAACGGCAGCGCGCTGAACAAGACCTACTACATGGGCAAGCAGCCCCTGAATGTGGTCGGCATCGTCGACACCCTCAGCACGCCCAATGGGTGGAGTGACAACTGGACCAACTCGATGCTGCTGCCGCTGCGCCGCAGCTTCGATGAAGGTGGCACCTATGTGCTGCGCACCGACCCTGCGCGCCGCGAGGAAGTGCTCAACGCCGGCGCCACTGCACTGGAGCGCAATGATCCCAACAGGCTGATGCGCGACAAGCTGACCTATGAAGACCAGCGCAAGGACTTCTTCAAGAACGACCGCGCGATGGTTGGCCTCCTGATCACGGTCAGCATCTCGTTGCTGGTGGTCACTGCACTGGGCATCATCGGCTTGGCCAGCTTCTGGGTGCAGCAGCGCAGCAAGCAGATCGGCATCCGCCGCGCACTGGGCGCCACCCGTGGGCAGATTCTGCGCTACTTCCAGACCGAGAACTTCCTGCTGGCCACGCTGGGCATCGTGCTGGGCATGCTCGCCGCCTATGCGATCAACCTTGCACTGATGAACATGTACGAGCTGCCACGCATGCCGCTGTACTACCTGCCGCTGGGCGCGCTGCTGCTGTGGGTGCTGGGCCAGATCGCGGTGTTCGGGCCGGCCCGGCGTGCTGCAGCCGTCCCGCCGGCGGTCGCCACCCGGGGCGCGTGAGATGCGCGCCCGCTGGATGCTGCTGGTGATGCTCCTGCCGCTGCCGGCTCTGGCTGGCGGTGGCAACTCGCAGACGCTGGAATGGCGCCAGGATGATGCACGGCTGGCACTGCGCTCGACCGAGGGCCAGGTGCATGTGGACGCCGCCAGCCCAGAGGCCCGCTTCGGCGTGCGCAGCGGCGATCGCATCCTGCGCGTGGACGACACTGCGGTGCGCCGGGTCGAGCACCTTGCCGGCGCCCTGCGCCACGCCACCGGCCCCACCGTCTATCTGTTGCTGCGCCGCGACAGGCGCGAAATGACAGTCCCGGTGAATGCGGCTGCCTGGCGCCTGGCGCTGGTCGCTCCGCCTCCACCGGCACCACCCCCTCCGCCAGCGCGGCGCTGACCCCGCCTGCCCCTGCGGCCACGGGTTTGGCTATGCTTGATGGGTGGCGCCGGGCTCTCCCGGTGCGTGGACACGATCGGCTCCATCGGCGCCGCCCATCCCTTTCTGCAGAACCGCTTGATGCCTTCGATCCTGATCATCGACGACAACGCCAGTGTAGGCACCGCACTGGATGTGCTGTTCTCCCTGCACGACATCGACACCCTGCAGGCGCAGAGCCCGACCGAGGGGCTGGCGCTGCTGGAATCGCAGGCGGTCGACCTGGTCATCCAGGACATGAACTTCAGCGAGGACACAACCTCCGGGGAAGAAGGTGAGGCCTTGTTCGCGCAGATCCGCGCACGCCATCCGGACCTGCCGGTGATCCTGCTCACCGCCTGGACCCACCTGAGCAGCGCGGTGGACCTGGTCAAGGCCGGTGCCGCCGACTACCTGGCCAAGCCGTGGGACGACCGCAAGCTGCTGACCACCGTCAACAACCTGCTGGAACTGTCCGAGGCGCGTCGCGAACTGGACCGGCGCCGCAGCCGTGAACTGCGTCAGCGCAATGCGCTGGAAGAGAAGTACGACCTGTGCGGCGCGGTCTTTGCCGATCCGGCCAGCGAGCGCGTCATTGCCCTGGCCTGCCAGGTCGCGCGCTCGGAACTGCCGGTGCTGATCACCGGCCCCAATGGTGCGGGCAAGGAAAAGATCGCGCAGATCATCCAGGCCAATTCGCTGGTGGCCAAAGGACCGTTCATCACGGTCAACTGCGGTGCGCTGCCGTCGGAACTGATCGAGGCCGAACTGTTCGGTGCCGAGGCCGGTGCCTACACCGGCGCCAACAAGGCACGCGAAGGCAAGTTCGAAGCCGCCGATGGTGGCACCCTGTTCCTGGATGAGATCGGCAACCTGTCGCTGGGCGGGCAGATGAAACTGCTGCGCGTGCTCGAAACCGGCCGCTTCGAGCGGCTGGGCTCCAACCGCGAACGCCAGGTCAAGGTACGCGTGGTCAGTGCGACCAACGCCGACCTGCCAGCGATGATCCGCGAGGGCAGCTTCCGCGAAGACCTCTATTACCGCCTCAATACGGTGGAACTGGTGCTGCCGCCGCTGGCCGAGCGCGCGGGCGACATCGTGCCGCTGGCCGAGCGCTTCCTGACCGCTGGCAAGCCGCTGTCCAGTGCTGCCACCGCTGCCCTGCAGCGGCACCCCTGGCCGGGCAACGTGCGCGAGCTGCGCAACGTGATCCAGCGCGCCGAACTGCTGGCCACCGGCAACCGCATCGAAGTAGCTGATCTCAACCTGCCGCGTGCAGCCGCCGCTCCGCGCCCGGCGCCCAGCGTGGGCAATGATCCCGACCGCGCGCGCATCGAAGACGTACTGGCGCGCAACCACGGCGTCATCGCGCAGGCCGCCGCCGAACTCGGCCTGAGCCGGCAGGCGCTGTACCGGCGGATGGATCGCCACGGCATCCCACGCGAATGAAACGGCGCTCGTTCACCTTCCGCCTGTTCCTGCGCCTGCTGCCGGTGCTGGCGCTGGCCGCCGCCTTGCCATGGCTGCTGGCGTACTGGATGGACCATGGCTGGGTGGTTACCACGGTGTCGGCGCTGGTCCTGCTGTCGCTGATGTGGTGGACCCTGCGTCGCGCCACCGCGCCGGTACGTTCGCTGATGCGCGCCCTGTCCGGCACCACCAGCAGCTACCGCGATGGCGAGTACAACTTCGGCGTGTACTGGCCCGGCAACGATGAACTGGGTGACCTGGTAGAAGCCCACCGCGAGCTGGGTGATGTGCTGCGCGCGCAGCGACAGGGCCTGGTGCAGCGCGAGCTGCTGCTGGACACCATGGTGCAGAACACGCCGGTGGCAATGCTGCTGATCGCTTCCGGTGGCGATGGCATCGCCCGCGTGGTGTTTTCCAACCTGGCCGCGCGCAAGCTGCTGCACGGCGGCTGGAAGCTGGAAGGCCAGCGCCTGGAAGAGGTGCTGGAACAGGTGCCGGTGGAGCTGCGCGATGCCATCGCCCGTGGCGGCGACAGCCTGTTCGCAGTACACGCCGAGGGAGAGGATGGTGATGAGGACGACGAGCAGGTCTACCACCTGTCGCGGCGCGCCTTCCAGCTCAACGGCCGACCGCATGACCTGCTGCTGGTGCGTCTGCTGACCGCCGAGCTGCGGCGCCAGGAAGTGCAGACCTGGAAGAAGGTGATCCGGGTGATCAGCCACGAGCTCAACAACTCGCTGGCGCCGATCGCATCGCTGGCCCATTCCGGCGGTGTGCTGGTGCAGCGCGAACGCTTTGATCGGCTGCCGGAGATCTTCACCACCATCGAAGACCGTGCGCGCCACCTGGAAGGTTTCATCCGCGGCTATGCGCGCTTTGCCAAGCTGCCGCAACCGCAGTTGCAGACCGTGCACTGGGCACCGTTCCTGTCCAGCATGCGCCAACAGATTCCGTTCGGCATGGAGCACGAGCCGGACGAGGAACTGAGCAGCCGCATCGACATCGCACAGTTCGGGCAGGCGCTGTTGAACCTGCTGAAGAACGCACATGAAGCCTGCGCCGAGGCTGATCCGCCGAACGACGATGTGCAGGTGCAGCTGACGCGGTTGCCGCAGTGGCTGCGCCTGGACGTACTCGACCGTGGCAAGGGCATGAACGAGCAGGTGCTGCAGAACGCGTTGATGCCGTTCTATTCGACCAAGCGCAACGGCACCGGATTGGGCCTGGCCTTGACCCGCGAGATCGTGGAAGCGCATGGCGGCCGGGTATCACTGCAGAATCGCGGCGATGGCGGGTTGTGCGTGTCGATCCTGTTGCCGGTGGGTTGAGCGGGAAGATCCACGCCATGCGCGGATGTGCCGACCAAGGCCGGCAGCTACCAGACGCGCCGCATCACCACCCGCAGGTTCATCGGGAACCCCAGCGCGGCCTCTTCGGCCATCACCGCGCGCAGGCCATCGTTCCACTCCGCCTGCGGCACTACCGCGAACCCTTCGCTGGCATAGAAGGCCGCATTCCACGGCACGTCGGACAGCGTGGTCAGCACCGCGGCTGCGTAGCCCCCGCCCCTCGCCTGCGCCATTGCGTGGCGCAGCAATGCACGGCCGTGGCCACGCCGCGCGTGCGTGGGATCCACGTCCATCTGCAGCACATGGAACTCACCGCACAGTTCGCCGGCCAGCAGGTAACCCGCAACGCCACCATCAGCTGCATCGACCACCCACAACTGACCGCGCTGCAAGCCCTCCTGCAGGGTCTGCAGGTCCAGCCCATGGCCGGCGAACACCGTGTAGGCCGGATGACCTTTCAGCAGTTCGCCGGCACGTTGCTCAATGGCAGGCAGCGCACCGAGCTCTTCGGCGCGCGCTGCACGTGGCTCAGGACTTCTTGAGCGGGCGCTTCCAGCCATCGATGGTTTCCTGTCGTGCACGTGCCAGGGTCAGCTTGCCATCCGGGGCGTCGCGGGTGATGACCGAACCGGCGGCAATCGTCGCGCTGTCGCCAATGGTCACCGGTGCTACCAGCGAACTGTTGGAACCGATGAAAGCGTTGTCGCCGATGGTGGTGGTCGACTTGTTGACGCCGTCGTAGTTGCAGGTGATGGTGCCGGCACCAATGTTCACCTTGCTGCCGATCACCGCGTCGCCCAGGTAGGTCAGGTGGTTGGCCTTGCTGCCCACTCCCAGGGTGACCTTCTTGGTCTCGACGAAGTTGCCCACGTGCACGCCGTCGGCCAGCACGGTACCGGGGCGCAGGCGGGCGAACGGTCCTACCTGCGCAGCACCTTCGGTGATCACGCCTTCCAGGTCGCAGTGCGCACGCACTTCGGTGCCCGGGCCGAGATTGACGTCCTTCAGCCGGTTGAACGGTCCAATGGTCACGCCATCGCCCAGCACGATGTTGCCCTCGAGCACGACGTCAACATCGATCAGCACGTCGTTGCCGACACTGACAGTACCGCGGATGTCCAGGCGCGCCGGATCACGCACGCGCGCACCCTGCGCGCACAAAGCGCGCACGGCGCGGCGCTGCCAGGCGCGCTCCAGCTGCGACAGCTGCCAGGGATCGTTTGCACCTTCGGCTTCCTGTGCATCAGCCACCAGCGCCATCTCGGCCGGGGTGTACTCATGCGCGGCGAAGGCGAACACGTCGGTGAGGTAGTACTCGCCCTGTGCATTGCTGTTCGACAGCTGCGACAGCCAACGGCGCAGCGCGGTGGATTCGGCGGCGATGATGCCGGTATTGATCGTGCGTACGCGCAGCTGGTCGTCGTTGGCGTCCTTCTGCTCGACGATCGAGCCGACCTTGCCCTCGGCGTCGCGCAGCACGCGGCCATATCCGGTCGGATCATCCATCTCGGCCACCAGCACGGCCAGCCGACCGGGCTGCGCCAACAGGTCACGCAGGGTCTGTGCGCGGATCAGCGGCACGTCGCCGTACAGCACCAGCACCTGTGCGGCATCGGGCACCTGCGGCATCGCCTGGGCGACCGCATGGCCGGTGCCCAGCTGCTGCGCCTGCTCGGCCCACTGCAGGTCGGGCTGGCCGGCGAAGTGCTGGCGCACCGCTTCACCACCATGGCCATAGACCACATGGATCGCCGCCGGTTCCAGTTCGCGGGCGGCCGCGATCACGTGCGCCAGCATCGGCTGGCCGGCGATCGGCTGCAGCACCTTCGGCAGCACCGATTTCATGCGCTTGCCGGCGCCGGCGGCGAGGATGATGACGTGCAGGGGTTGGGTCATGGGAGCGGCAATCCGTGGTTCGTTGCCCGTGATTCTAGAGCGTAGGCCGTTAACATGGATGTCCTCCTGCCTTCACCACGCCCATGACCCTCGTCCGCCAGGGAAGCACCTACCTCGTCATCGGGCTCATGCAGCTGCTGGTTGACTGGCTGGTGTTCGTTGTCACCACCGCGCTGGGGTTGCCGATAGTACCGGCCAACGTCGCCGGACGCCTGGCCGGGATGCTGCTGGGCTTCTGGCTCAACGGCCGTTACACCTTTGCCGAGGCAGGCACGCACAAACTGGGCTGGAGGCGCTTCGCGCGCTTCTTCGGGCTGTGGCTGCTGTTGACCGTGGCCAGCACACTGCTGGTAAGCCTGGTCGACCACACACTGGGCCTGCAGTACACCTGGCTGGCCAAGCCACTGGTGGAAGGCGGGCTGGCCGGCGCGTCCTTCCTGCTGATGCGCTACGTGGTGTATCGCTGACGCGGCGCAGGGATCGGGATCGGTAGAGTCGACTGTCAGTCGACTGCTCTTCCATCAGACCGCGAAAATCCCGCGCTGCGCGCGATAGTCGACTGACAGTCGACTCTACCCAGTCGGCCCTGCCCCACCAGCCAAACAAAAACGCCGGCGCAGGGCCGGCGTTCTCGTGGATGCAGCGCGAGAAACCTCAGTGCTTGAGGGTCTTGCGCAGGCGCTCCAGCGCCTGCAGCTGGACAACAGCTTCAGCCAGCTTCTGCTGGGCTTCGGCCACTTCCATCGCTTCGCCGCGATTGGCCAGGATGCGCTCGGCTTCTTCCTTGGCCTTGCGGACCGAGGCTTCGTCGATGTCCTGTGCGCGGATCGCGGTGTCGGCCAGCACGGTCACGACCTGCGGCTGCACTTCCAGGATGCCGCCGGAAATGGCGAAATCCAGCTGCTCGCCGTTCGGCGTGGTCACCACCACCTTGCCCGGCTTCAGGCGGGTGATCAGCGGCGCGTGCTTGGGCGCGATGCCCAGTTCGCCCAGCTCACCGGTGGCCACGACCAGGGTCGCTTCACCACGGAAGATTTCCTGCTCGGCGCTGACGATGTCGCAACGGATGGTGCTCATGGAACTCTCTTCGCTAGGGGGCGGGTGTTACCCACCGCAGGGGTTTCCGCAGCGGTGGGCGCAGGCCCACCCCGTGTCACGGATGGGACAGGCCGAAGCCTGTCCCCGCCGCATCAGGCCTTCTCGGCCATCTTCTTGGCCTTCTCGACCGCTTCTTCGATGCTGCCGACCATGTAGAACGCCTGCTCCGGCAGGTGGTCGTACTCGCCATCGACGATGGCCTTGAAGCCACGGATGGTGTCCTTCAGCGACACGTACTTGCCCGGCGAGCCGGTGAACACTTCGGCCACGTGGAACGGCTGGCTGAAGAAGCGTTCGATCTTGCGTGCGCGCGACACGGCCTGCTTGTCTTCTTCGGACAGTTCGTCCATGCCCAGGATGGCGATGATGTCCTTCAGTTCCTTGTACTTCTGCAGGGTCTGCTGGACGCGCTGGGCGGTGTCGTAGTGCTCGTGGCCGATGACCAGCGGGTCCATCTGGCGGCTGGTGGAATCCAGCGGGTCGACTGCCGGGTAGATACCCAGCGAGGCGATCGAACGCGACAGGGTCACGGTCGAATCCAGGTGGGCGAAGGTGGTCGCCGGCGACGGATCGGTCAAGTCATCCGCGGGAACGTAGACGGCCTGGATCGAGGTGATCGAACCGTTCTTGGTCGAGGTGATGCGCTCCTGCAGGACGCCCATTTCCTCGGCCAGGGTCGGCTGGTAACCCACTGCCGACGGCATGCGGCCCAGCAGTGCCGACACTTCGGTACCGGCCAGGGTGTAGCGGTAGATGTTGTCGACGAACAGCAGCACGTCCTTGCCCTTGCCGTTCTCGTCCTTCTCGTCGCGGAAGTACTCGGCCATGGTCAGGCCGGTCAGCGCAACGCGCAGACGGTTGCCCGGCGGCTCGTTCATCTGGCCGTACACCATCGCGACCTTGTCCAGGACGTTGGAGTCCTTCATCTCGTGGTAGAAGTCGTTGCCCTCACGGGTACGCTCACCCACGCCGGCGAACACGGACAGACCGCTGTGCGCCTTGGCGATGTTGTTGATCAGTTCCATCATGTTGACGGTCTTGCCGACGCCGGCGCCGCCGAACAGACCGACCTTGCCGCCCTTGGCGAACGGGCACATCAGGTCGATGACCTTGATGCCGGTTTCCAGCAGCTCGGTGGCCGGGGACTGGTCTTCGTACGACGGCGCGTCGCGGTGGATTTCCCAGCTGTCGCTGGCGGCCACCGGGCCGGCTTCGTCGATCGGACGGCCAAGCACGTCCATGATGCGGCCCAGGGTACCGGCGCCGACCGGCACCGAGATGCCACGGCCGGTGTTGACCGCAACCAGGTTGCGCTTCAGGCCATCGGTGGAACCCAGCGCGATGCAACGGACCACGCCGTCGCCCAGCTGCTGCTGGACTTCAAGGGTGATCTCGGTGTTTTCCACCTTCAGTGCGTCATACACCTTCGGCACCGACTCACGCGGGAATTCGACGTCGACGACGGCGCCGATGATCTGAACGATCTTGCCCTGACTCATTGCTGCATCCTCTAAATGTGTGCTTTGAACGAACGCGGTCAGACTGCTGCCGCGCCGCCGACGATTTCGGAAATTTCCTGGGTGATCGCTGCCTGGCGCGCCTTGTTGTAGACGAGCTGCAGATCGCCGATCAGCTTGTTGGCGTTGTCGCTGGCCGACTTCATCGCGACCATGCGTGCGGCATGTTCGGACGCGACGTTCTCCAGCAGCGCCTGGTACACCAGCGATTCGATGTAACGCGTCATCACGTGCTCGAGCACGGTCGCGGCATCGGGTTCGTACAGGTAGTCCCAGTCGTGATGGGCGACCTGCTTCTCGGCGGCCGGCAACGGCAACAGCTGATCGAAGCTGGCCTTCTGCGTCATCGTATTGATGAAGCGGTTGTAGACCAGGTACACGCGATCGATCTTGCCTTCGGTGAAGGCATCGAGCATGACCTTGATCACGCCGATCAGCGATTCCAGCTTCGGCACGTCACCGATGTGGGTCACGCTGCCGACCATGTTGACCTTGACCCGGCGGAAGAAGGTCGACGCCTTCTGGCCGATCGTCACCATGTCCACTTCGGCACCCTTGTCCTGCCAGGCCTTGGCTTCACCCAGGAGCTTGCGGAACAGGTTGTTGTTGAGGCCGCCAGCCAGGCCGCGATCGGAAGAGATCACGATGAAACCGACCCGCTTGACCTGCTCGCGCTCGACCAGGAACGGATGCTGGTAGTCGGTACTGGCCTGCGCCAGGTGGCCGATCACCTGCTTCATCGCCTGCGCGTACGGACGCGAGGTCTTCATCCGATCCTGCGCCTTGCGGATCTTGGAGGCCGAGACCATTTCCAGGGCGCGCGTCACCTTGCGGGTGTTCTGCACGCTCTTGATCTTGGTTTTGATTTCGCGTCCGCTTGCCATCTTTGATTCCCGTAGAGCGGGGCTCTGCCCCACTGCATTCAACGGTGTGGCGGGGCCAGGCCCCGCCACACGTTCGTCTTACCAGCTGCCGGTGGTCTTGAACTCGGCGATGCCCTTCTTGAAGGCACCTTCGATGTCGTTGTCCCAACCGCCGGTGGCGTTGACCTTGTTGATCAGCTCGCCCTGGGTGTTGGCGAAGTGGGCGTGCAGGCCTTCTTCGAACGCCAGCAGCTTGTTGACCGGCACGTCGTCGAGGTAGCCCTCGTTGACGGCGTAGATCGACAGCGCCTGGTTGGCGATCGACATCGGCGCGTACTGCTTCTGCTTCATCAGCTCGGTGACGCGCTGGCCACGCTCCAGCTGCTTGCGGGTCGCTTCGTCCAGGTCCGAGGCGAACTGCGCGAACGCAGCCAGCTCACGGTACTGGGCCAGCGAGATGCGGATGCCGCCCGACAGCTTCTTGATGATCTTGGTCTGGGCCGAGCCACCGACGCGCGACACCGAGATACCGGCGTTCACGGCCGGGCGGATGCCGGCGTTGAACAGGTCGGTTTCCAGGAAGATCTGGCCGTCGGTGATCGAGATCACGTTGGTCGGAACGAACGCGGAAACGTCGCCCGCCTGGGTTTCGATGATCGGCAGCGCGGTCAGCGAACCGGTCTTGCCGGTGACCTTGCCTTCGGTGAACTTCTCGACGTACTCCTCGGACACGCGGGCAGCGCGCTCGAGCAGACGGGAGTGCAGGTAGAACACGTCACCCGGGTAGGCTTCACGGCCCGGCGGGCGCTTCAGCAGCAGCGAGATCTGGCGGTAGGCAACGGCCTGCTTGGACAGATCGTCGTACACGATCAGCGCGTCTTCGCCGCGGTCCATGAAGTACTCACCCATGGTGCAGCCCGAGTAGGCGCTGATGTACTGCATGGCAGCCGATTCGGAAGCAGTGGCGGCAACCACGACGGTGTGTGCCAGCGCGCCGTTCTCTTCAAGCTTGCGCACGATGTTGGCGATGGTCGAAGCCTTCTGGCCGATCGCAACGTACACGCACTTGATGCCGGTGCCCTTCTGGTTGATCACCGCATCGATGGCCATCGCGGTCTTGCCGGTCTGGCGGTCGCCGATGATCAGCTCACGCTGGCCACGGCCGATCGGGATCATCGAGTCGACCGACTTGTAACCGGTCTGCACCGGCTGGTCGACCGACTTGCGCCAGATCACGCCCGGTGCAACGCGCTCCACCGGAGCGGTCAGGTCGGTACCCAGCGGGCCCTTGCCATCGATCGGCTCGCCCAGGGCATTGACGACGCGGCCCAGCAGTTCCGGACCAACCGGCACTTCCAGGATGCGGCCGGTGGTCTTGGCAACGTCGCCTTCGCGCAGGTGCTCGTAGCCGCCCAGGACCACGGCGCCGACCGAGTCGCGCTCCAGGTTCAGGGCCAGGGCGAAGCTGTTGTTCGGCAGTTCGATCATTTCGCCCTGCATCACGTCGGCCAGACCGAAGATGCGCACGATGCCGTCGGACACGCTGGTCACGGTGCCTTCGTTGCGCGATTCCGCGGCCAGCTTGACCTTCTCGATGCGGTTCTTGATCAGTTCGCTGATTTCGGAGGGGTTGAGCGTGGTTGCCATCGTCAAGTCCTAGTGCCGGCAGCGGGGCCGGACGTTAAATGAATTCAGTTAGCGAGCGCGGTCTGCAGACGGGCCAGCTTGCCCTTCAGCGAACCATCGATGACCACGTCACCGGCGTCGATCACGGCGCCACCGATCAGCGAGGCGTCGACCGCGGTGGTCACTTCGACCTCGCGGTTGAAGCGCTTGCGCAGCGCGGTCTTGATCGCGTCCAGTTCACCGGCCGAGAGTTCGGCGGCAGAGGTCACGTTGGCCTTGACCACGTGCTCGGCATCGGCGCGCAGGGCGTCGAACATGCCGGAGATTTCCGGCAGCAGCGGCAGACGATGCGATTCGGCCAGGATGGCCAGGAAGCGCGAGTAGGTCTCGCCGTGGGTCACCGGCGCCAGCAGGGCGACGGCGTCGTCACGGCCCAGCTCCGGGTTGGCGAGCAGGGCCGCCACGCGCGGGTCGGCGGCGACGTGGGCGGAGAACGCGAGGGCGTCCGACCACGGCGCGAACGCGCCTTCGTCGCGCGCGGTCGCGAACGCGGCGCGGGCGTACGGGCGGGCAAGCGTGAGGGCCTGGCTCATCCTTAGATCTCCGAGGCCAGCTCGTCGAGCAGCGCCTTGTGGGCGTTGGCGTCGATTTCGCGCTTGAGCAGCTTTTCGGCACCGGTCACGGCCAGCGCGGACACCTGCTTGCGCAGATCTTCACGGGCACGATTGGCGGCGGCGTCGATCTCAGCCTGGGCCAGATCCTTCTGACGGGTGGCTTCGGTGATCGCTTCGGTACGGGCAGCATCAACGATCTGGTTGGCACGCGCGTGGGCCTGATCGATGATCTCGTTGGCCTTGGTGCGGGCTTCCTTCAGCGCTTCGTTGACCTTCTCCTGCGCCTGGGCCAGATCTTTCTGGCTGCGGTCGGCAGCAGCGAGGCCTTCAGCAATCTTCTGCTGGCGCTCTTCGATCGCGTTCATCAGCGGCGGCCAGATCTTGGTCGCGATGATCCAGATGAGACCAGCGAAGGCGAGCGCCTGCGCAAGAAGGGTGAAATTGATATTCATGGTTAGCTCGATCGCTGGTTTCGGGGTGGACGCGCCGCCGAAGCGGCGCATCCGGCCTTCATCCGAAACCGGGTGCATCAGCACCCGGTCGTCTCAAACCGCTGTATCAGCCGGCCAGAGCCTTGGTGACGGCGCCAGCAAAGGCAGCCGACAGCGGGTTGGCGAAGGCCAGCAGCAGGCCGACGGCGACCGAGATGATGAACGCGGCGTCGATCAGGCCAGCGGTGATGAACATGCGCACCTGCAGGACCGGGATCAGTTCCGGCTGGCGGGCGGCCGACTCCAGGAACTTACCAGCCATGATGGCCAGACCCAGACCGGCGCCCAGCGCGGCCAGGCCGATCATGATGCCGACGGCAAGGGCGGTGGAGCTCTGAATCTGCGCGAAGTTGGTCAGGACGGCGAAGTACATGGTTATCTCCAGGAACTTAAGTTGCTAAGGGTGATGAAACGGATGAAGGTTGAAACGCGTTGAAGCTTGAAACTCAGTGAGCGTCTTCCGACAGGCTCAGGTACACGATCGACAGCATCATGAAGATGAAGGCCTGCAGCGGGATCACCAGCAGGTGGAACAGCATCCAGCCGAGGCCGAACGCACCACCGGCAATGGCACCGAAGAAACCGGCACCACCCAGCACCCAGATCAGCAGGAACACGATTTCGCCGCCGAACATGTTGCCGAACAGTCGCATCGCCAGAGAAATCGGCTTGCTCAGCCACTCGACGATGTTGAGGATCAGGTTGAACGGCATCATCCACTTGCCGAACGGCGCCGTCAGGAATTCCTTGATGAAGCCGAGCAGGCCCTTGGACTTCAGCGCGAAGAACAGCATCAGGAAGAACACGCTGAAGGCCATGCCCAGGGTGGCATTGACGTCAGCGGTCGGCACCGGCTTCCAGTAGTGGACGCCCGCCCATTCCAGCGGCTTGGCGATGAAATCGGCCGGGATCATCTTCAGCAGATTCATCATCAGGATCCAGAAGAAGATCGTGATGGCGATCGGCGTCACCAGCTTGCTCTTGCCGTGGTAGGTGTCCTTGGCCTGGCGGTCGACGAACTCCAGGCAGATCTCGACGAAAGCCTGCCACTTGCCCGGCACGCCGGCGGTGGCCTTGCGGGTTCCCAGCCAGAACGCGACAACAATCACCAGGCCCATCAGGACCGCGGTGAGGAAGGTGTCGACGTGGATGTGCCAGAACATACCCTCACCCTTGCCGACCGGCGCGGTCAGGTTGTGCAGGTGATGCTGGATGTAGCTGGTAGGGGTTAGAGCCTCGCCCGCCATGTGTCCGGAACCTTAGTTAATTGAATTCTGTCAACGCCTGGCCATGGCCAGGACCTGGAACATCAGACCGACGGCGATACCGGCCAACAGCGCCAATGCAGGCAGCTTGAAGACCAGGAACCCCACCAGCAGGACGCCGAATACCACCACCCACTTGGCGACGATCGCAATGATCAGGCGAGCCATCGCCGATCCTGCGGCCAGTGCCCCACCGCCCAGTGCCATCCGTGCCGCAACCCAGCCACCGGCCGAAATGGCCACACCGGACGCCAGCGCGCCGAGGGCATACTTCGGACCAACCAGCAGGAAGGCCAGGGCCAGGACAGCCACTGCGGCCAGCGGGTAGACCGCGGCGCGCAGCATCAGTCGCCGACCCGCATCAACGGAGTTCAGCACAGGACGTCCCGCGTGGTTGCAAGTGGAAGGCTGAGGCAACTACAGCAAGGGGGGCCTCATCGAGCCGCCAAATTATAGCAATGGGACAATTTGCGAGACAACCGCTGCCTGTTCATCCCGGGAAGCCGCAAGTTGCGGTAGCGCTTACATTTTTGCGTGCCACCCGGGGGACAATGACGTCCGCGCGATGTTGCAGCGCAGCATTGAACTTTGGTCGCAGGCCACGGAACTTTCGCCGCAGCGTGCCGGTCCGATCTTTCGACCTGCCTGCAGCAACCTCGTCGACGCTTCGCCCCGCAGGTCCCACGATGGCCCCGAAGCCCCGCTCCGGGGCCATCTTTTTTGCATCGTCGCGACAGCGCTGAACCGTGCACATGCCGTGGACCATACGTTCACGGATGGTGGACGGCGCCGTCCGGCACAGTGGTCTTCATTCTGATGAACCACTGCAAGGACTCTTCGATGCGCCCCGTACCCACCCTGCTCGCCCTTTCTCTGCTCGCCGCCGGCGCTTCGTTCGCCACAGCCGCCCACGCCGCTGAAGGCGATGACCGCTTCGCCCTGCGCCTGGGTGCGATGAACATCGACTCGGACAACACCCTTCGCGGCAAGACCAACGTCGCCGGCCAGGACATCGGTTTCTCCGAGGACTTCAAGCTGGGGGGCAAGGAATGGGAGCCGCGCATCGACGGCATGTTCCGCATCAGCAACCGCCAGCGCCTGCTGTTCAACTACTTCAAGTACGACAAGGACCGCCGCGAGACCCTTGGCCAGGACATTTCCTTCGGTGACGTCAACGTGCCGTCCGGCAGCTTCGTCAAGGGCGAGCTGAAGTACCAGGTCGCCAGCCTGGTCTATGACTACTCGGTGGTGGACACCGATACCTTCGACCTCGGCCTGCAGCTGGGTGCCGAGTACGCCAAGGTCAGCAGCAAGGCCTACGCCGATCTGGGTACCGTCTATGAGGGACAGTTCCTCAACGAGAAGACCGACGGCGTCGCTCCGGTGGTTGGTGCGCGCCTGAGCTTCACGCCGTCGGAGAAGTGGATGATCACGCTGCAGGGCCAGTACCTCAACACCCGCTGGGGCAGCTTCGATGACTACAAGGGCGACTTGAGCCGCGCCAACGCCATCGTCGATTACCGCTTCACGAAGAACTTCGGTGTGTTCGCTGGCTACGACTGGTTCAAGCTCGACGCGGACAAGAAGGGCAGCGACGGCACCATCGGCCTGAAGCAGGAGTTCAAGGGCCCTGTGGCCGGCGTCAGCTTCGTGTTCTGATCCCCCGCCCCTTCCACGGCACTCTCTCTCCTGGCGCGGCCTCCGGAACATCGGGGCCGCGCTTTTTCTTTGCATCGTCGAGCAGAGAAGTAGGTTGGTCGAGCGCTGGGGGGAGAGGGGCTTGCGTGCGAATGTCCCCCGGCGCCGGCCTGCGGCCGTCACCTCCTCCTTTACTTCGCACGCAAGCCCCTCTCCCCCCGCGTGTCAGGCATCCACGCGGCCTTTGCAGTGGCAGTGGCTCTACTTTCCGCAAGCCGAGCCGCTGCGCGGGTGGCAGGCATTTCGACAAAGTAAAGGAGGAGGCGACCGCCGCAGGCGGGCGACGGGGGACATTTGTCGAAATGCCTGCCACCCGCGCAGTGGCCCGGACCCTCGCGATGACAACAGCCGAAGACCTCCCCGCAGCCAACAAAAAAACCCCGGCAGAGGCCGGGGCTTTTCGTTCGGAACGGCGCGGGCGCCTTACTTCTTCTTCGGCATGTACAGATCGGTGATCGTGCCGTCGTAGATTTCCGAGGCCATCGCCACCGATTCGCTCAGCGTCGGGTGGGCATGGATGGTGTGGCCGATGTCTTCGGCTTCGGCACCCATCTCGATGGCCAAGCCGATTTCGGCCAGCAGGTCACCGGCATGCACGCCAACGATGGCACCACCGATGATGCGGTGGGACTCTTCGTCGAAGATCAGCTTGGTAAAGCCCTCGGTGCGGCCGATGCCGATAGCGCGGCCGCTGGCGGCCCACGGGAACTTGGCCACGCCGACCTTCAGGCCCTTGGCCTTGGCTTCGGTCTCGGTCACGCCGACCCAGGCGATTTCCGGGTTGGTGTAGGCCACCGACGGGATCACGCGGGCCACCCATTCCTTCTTGTGGCCGGCAGCCACTTCGGCGGCCAGCTTGCCCTCGTGCGTGGCCTTGTGGGCCAGCATCGGGTTGCCGACGATATCGCCGATGGCAAAGATATGCGGCACGTTGGTGCGCATCTGGCGATCCACCGGGATGAAGCCACGGTCGGTGACCTGCACGCCGGCCTTCTCGGCATCGATCTTCTTGCCGTTCGGCGAGCGGCCAACAGCCACCAGCACGCGGTCGAAGGTGCCCTGCGCCAGCGCGGGCGACTGGCCTTCCTCGGCGGCTTCGAAGGTCACGGTGATGCCCTTGGCATCGGCGCTGACGCCGGAGGCCTTGGTCTTCAGGTGCACGTCGATGCCCTGCTTCTTCAGGCGGTCAGCCAGCGGCTTGACCAGGTCCTTGTCGGCGCCCGGCATCAGCTGGTCCATGAACTCGACCACGGTGACCTTGCTGCCCAGCGCGCCATACACGGTGGCCATTTCCAGGCCGATGATGCCGCCGCCGACAACCAGCAGCGAACCCGGCACTTCGGCCAGTTCCAGCGCGTCGGTGGAATCCATCACGCGCTTGTCGTCCCACGGGAAGTTCGGCAGCTTCACTGCCTGCGAACCGGCGGCGATGATGCACTTCTGGAAGCGCAGCAGCTGGGTGCTGCCGTCAGCCGCGGTGATTTCCAGCTCGTTGGCAGAGACAAACTTGCCGACGCCCTGCACGCTGCGGACCTTGCGCTGCTTGGCCATGCCGGCCAGGCCCTTGGTCAGCTGGTTGACGACCTTTTCCTTGTACTGGCGCAGCTTGTCCAGGGTGATGGTCGGCTTGCCGAACTCGACACCGAAATCACCGGCGTGGGCCACTTCGTCGATGACCGCTGCAGCGTGCAGCAGCGCCTTGGACGGAATGCAGCCCACGTTGAGGCAGACGCCGCCGAGGCTGGCGTAGCGCTCGACCAGCACCGTATCCAGGCCGACGTCGGCGGCGCGGAAGGCAGCGGTGTAGCCGCCCGGGCCGGAGCCCAGCACGACCATTTCGCATTCGATGTCGGCCTGCTTGCCGCTGGACAGCGCCGGCTTCGGCGCAGCAGGTTCAGCCGGGGCGCGGTGCGACGGGGTCACCGGCGGCTTGCTGGCCGGAGCGGCCGCTGCCGGGGCCGGCGCGGCGGCCTTGGCCGGGGCTTCGGCGGCACCTTCGGCGTCCAGCACCACGACCACGGCGCCTTCGGACAGGGTGTCGCCCAGCTTGACCTTGATTTCCTTGACCACGCCGGTGGCCGAGGACGGCACTTCCAGGGTGGCCTTGTCCGACTCCAGGGTCACCAGACCCTGATCCTTCTTCACCGTGTCGCCGACGGCGACCAACACTTCGATCACCGGCACATCACTGTAATCGCCGATGTCGGGAACCTTGACTTCAATCGTGGCCATGGTGGGTTTTCCTCGTGCCCGCCCGGCGGCGCCGGCGGGCTGTGTCACTGCATCTGTTCACGCGGCCGCGCAGGGGCGGCGGCCGCACGGTGGGGGCGAAGCGGTGCCTTACAGCAGCACGCGGCGCATGTCGGCCAGTACCTGCGACAGGTACGTGGTGAAGCGTGCGGCCAGGGCGCCGTCGATGACGCGGTGGTCGTAGCTCAGCGACAGCGGCAGCATCAGCTTCGGTGCGAATTCCTTGCCGTTCCAGACCGGCTGGATGGACGACTTGGAGACGCCGAGGATGGCCACTTCCGGTGCATTGACGATCGGGGTGAACGCGGTGCCGCCGATGCCGCCCAGCGAGCTGATCGAGAAGCAGCCGCCGCTCATGTCGGCCGGGCCCAGCTTGCCGTCGCGCGCCTTCTTGGCCAGTTCGCCGGTTTCCTGCGCGATCTGCACCACGCCCTTCTTGTCCACGTCGCGGATGACCGGCACGACCAGACCGTTCGGGGTGTCGGCGGCGAAGCCGATGTTGAAGTACTTCTTCAGGGTCAGGTTCTCGCCGCTGGCATCGAGCGAGGCGTTGAACTCCGGGAACTTCTTCAGCGCCGCGGCACTGGCCTTGATCAGGAAGGCGAGCATGGTCAGCTTGATGCCGGCCTTCTCGTTTTCCTTGTTCAGCGCCACGCGCAGGCCTTCCAGGTCGGTGATGTCGGCCTGTTCGAACTGGGTGACGTGCGGGATCATCGCCCAGTTGCGGGCCAGGTTCGCGCCGGAAATCTTCTTGATGCGCGACAACGGCTGCACTTCAACGTCGCCGAACTTGCTGAAGTCGACCTTCGGCCACGGCAGCAGGTTCAGGCCACCCCCGGCAGCGACAGCAGCACCGCCGGCAGCCGGCACGCCGCCGCTGAGTGCGGCCTTGACGAACTTCTGCACGTCACCCTTGGTGATGCGGCCACCCTTCTCAGTGCCGTTGATCTGCAGCAGGTCCACGCCCAGTTCGCGGGCGAACACACGCACCGCCGGGGTGGCATACGGCACCTTGGCCGGCAGCACGCCATCGGCGTTGAACTGCACCGGCGGGCTGGTCGGGGTACCGGCCGAGGCGATCTCGCGGGCCGCCAGCTTGTCCGGCTGCGCCGGCACAGCGACCGGCTCGACCTTGGTGGCGGTCTCGGCGGCAGCCGGAGCGGCAGCAGCGGCTGCCTTGGTCGGCGCCGGCACGGCAGCGCCCTCGGCCTCGATGATGGCGACCACATTGCCCTGCGACAGATTGTCGCCGACCTTGACCTTCAGTTCCTTGACCACGCCAGCCACCGACGACGGCACTTCCATGGTGGCCTTGTCGCTTTCCAGCGTGACCAGGCCCTGGTCCTTCTTGACCGTGTCGCCGACGGCGACCAGCACTTCAATGACCGGAATGCCGGAATAGTCGCCGATATCCGGCACCAGCGCTTCAACCGCACCACCGCTGGCAGCCGGAGCGGCCGGCGCAGCTGCGGCCGGGGCCGGCGTGCTCTGGGTGGCAGCGGCCGGCGCTGCGGCCTTGGCCGGTGCCGGGGCGGCAGCAGCCGGCTTGGCAGCCTCGCCTTCAGCCACTTCGATCAGCGCCACGACCTTGCCCTCGGACAGGGTGTCACCGACCTTGACCTTGATCTCCTTGACCACGCCGGCCACGGCCGACGGCACTTCCATGGTCGCCTTGTCGCTTTCCAGCGTCACCAGGCCCTGGTCCTTCTTGACCGTGTCGCCGACGGCGACAAGCACCTCGATTACCGGGATATCGCTGTAGTCACCGATATCGGGGACAAGTGCTTCCTTGATTTCGGCCATGGGGATAACTCCGGCAATCTGGTGTAGGGAAACGTCTATTGTGCGGCCAGCGGGGGCCAGCGCCAACCGTTACAGGTGTTTTCAGTACGCACGCAGCCGGGACACGCTGTTGCCCATGGGTTGCGGCTGCATCCAGTCGGTAGCGTATTGTCCGGACGATGTCCGCTTCATGTCGCCAGTGCGTCGGCCACCGGCTGCCAGGCCAGGCGCAGGCGCGGCAACGACCACGCGGCATTGGCCGGGCTGGTGGATGGCAGCGCCAGCAGCGTCGGCGGGGCTTCCAGGCGGGGCAACACCCAGCGCTGGAATGCCTGCAGCGACGCACCACCGTTGCAGCCGATCAGCTCCAGCTCAGGAAGCGAAGCGATCAGTGCCGGCAGCGCATTGGGCACTTCCGTGCCGCGCACGATATCCGCATCCAGGCTGCCGCGCCGCTCGCACTGGCCGATCACATCCCACAGGCCGACCTTTGCCGCCGCCAGGGCCTGCAGCCGTTGTGGGTAGGCCAGTCCTGCGTCAAAGCCGCAGATATCGGCCAGCAGCGGCCAGAAACGATTGCGTGGATGGGCGTAGTAGCGCTGCTCCTGTAATGACGCAACGCCGGGCATCGAGCCCAGCAGCAGCACCCTGCAATCCGCCTTCACCTGCGCTTGCAGGCCGATGCACAACGTTGCTTCGCTCACATCTTCTCCAACTGCATGAATGCCACTGATGGTCGGAAAGCCCATGAAAACAGGCTTTCCGCTCCAGTCGCTGAACAAGGAAAACTATTTTTTAACGCGCGTCGGATTCGATTCATGTTGGGGCGACTACGGTGTGCTCGCCCCGCAACCGGGGGCCCAAAACAAGAAACATTAGGAGATACCCCCATGCGCTCCATCCGTATCCTGAGTCTCGCCCTGCTGACCTCCGCCGCATTCGCGCCGGCCGCTTTCGCCCAGGACAGCAGCACCACCGATACCGCTTCGGGCAAGCATTTTGCCGTGGTTGGCGGCGTCGCGCTGCTGCAGCCGAAGAACGATCCGATCGACGGCATCAAGAAGGTCGATGGCGGCCCGGCGCCGACCGTCAGCTTCAGCTACTACATCAACGACAACTGGGCCGTTGAACTGTGGGGCGCCGCCGACAAGTTCGACCACAAGGTGAAGGGCCCGAACAACGCCCGCCTGGGCAACGTCGAGCAGCAGCCGGTCGCACTGAGCGGTCAGTACCACTTCGGCCAGGCCGACAACGTGTTCCGTCCGTTCGTGGGCGTGGGCTACTACCAGTCCAGCTTCAGCAATGAAACGCTGGCTGACGGCAGCAGCTCCGACATCCGCCTCAAGGATGCGAAGGGCGTGATCGGCACCATCGGCGTGGACATGAACATCAATTCCACCTGGTTCGCCCGTGCCGACGCCCGCTACATGCGCTCGCGCCCGGACGTGAAGGTCGGCGGCGAGAAGATCGGCGAAGCCAAGATGGATCCGTGGACCGTCGGCTTCGGCATCGGCGCCCGCTTCTGATCCAGGCAGTAACTGCTTCATTGATGTAACGCGACGGGCCCTGCGGGGCCCGTCGTCGTTTCCGTCACCCGCGTTCTGTAGAGTCGACTGTCAGTCGACTGCTTTTTCGATAGCCGAGCATGGCTCGGCTCTACAAGAGCAGTCGACTGACAGTCGACTCTACATACACACAGGATGCGGAGGCGCGATGCACGACGTCGACCTGCTGGTGATCGGTGGTGGCATCAACGGTGCCGGCATCGCCCGTGATGCCAGCGGTCGTGGCCTGCGCGTGCTGCTGTGCGAGCAGCACGACCTCGCTGCGCATACCTCCAGCGCCAGCAGCAAGCTGATCCACGGTGGCCTGCGCTACCTGGAACAGCGCGAGTTCGGCTTGGTACGCAAGGCCTTGGGCGAACGCGAGGTTGTTCGCCGACAGGCTCCTTACCTGGTCCGGCCACTGCGTTTCGTGCTGCCCTGGGAACCGCACCTGCGCCCACGCTGGCTGCTGCGCATGGGCTTGTGGCTGTACGACCACCTGGGGCCGCGCAGCCCGGCCTTCCCCGCATCGGGCGCACTGGATCTGCATCAGGACCCGCTGGGCGCACAGCTCTCGCCATCGCTGCGACAGGCGTTCAGCTATGCCGACGCACAGGTCGATGATGCGCGCCTGGTCGTCCTCAATGCGCTGGATGCCGCGCAACGCGGTGCACAGGTACGGGTCCACAGCCGCTGCGTCGACCTGCGCGCCGAACAAGGCCGCTGGCACGTGACGCTGGAAACAGCCGACGGCCAGCAGCAGGCGGTGATCGCCCGTGCCGTGGTCAATGCCGCCGGTCCGTGGGCAGGCGGCCTGTTGGATCGGATGCAGCCGCGCAGCGCCGGCCCTGCCCTGCGCCTGGTGCAGGGCAGCCACATCGTGCTGCGCCGCGCCTGGCCTGACGACAGTGCCTGCCTGCTGCAGCAGCCCGATGGCCGCGTAGTGTTCCTGCTGCCGTTCGCCCACGACCACCTGCTGGTGGGTACCACCGACACCGACTACCGCGGCGACCCGGCGCGCTGCAACGTGCTGCCTTCCGAGGTCGCCTACCTGTGCGAGGCGGCCAACCGCTATCTGCGCGAACCGATCAGCGCGGCAGATGTGGTCTGGCAGTTCGCCGGCGTGCGTCCGCTGCTGGCCGACCCCGACCCGCGCGCGGCGAAGCTGAGCCGCGACTACCGCCTGCAGCTGCAGGTGGATCCGGCACCGGCTTTGCACATACTGGGAGGGAAACTGACAACCTACCGGGTGCTGGCCGAGGAAGCGCTGGAGCTGCTGCGCCCTGCCCTGTCACAGATGGGAGCGGCATGGACCGCAACGGGAGAACCGCTACCGGGCAGTGACTGGGGTGACGCCGGGCAGGCATGCTCGCGACTGATCGCTTTGGCGCCGTGGTTGCCAGCGGACATCGCGCGGCGCTGGGCCGAAGCCTACGGCAGCCGCAGCGTGGCGTTGCTGGAGGGTGCGCAGAGCATGGCCGATCTGGGCGAGGCATTCGGTGCTGGCCTGCATGCACGCGAAGTGGCGTTCCTGCGCGAGCATGAGTGGGCGCATAGCGCCGAGGATGTCCTGTGGCGGCGGAGCAAGCTGGGCCTGCGGCTGGATGCCGCGCAGGCGGCGCGGCTGCAGGCGTGGATGACGCAACGGTAGCGCCGGGCCATGCCCGGCGGATCACGGTGACGCCGGGCATGGCCCGGCGCTACCGATGCATTAGGATTTCCCAATCGCTACCGGAGACGCTGCATGACGCCCCGCTACGTGCTGGCCATCGACCAGGGCACCACCAGTTCGCGCGCGATCCTGTTCGACCGTGCCGGCGACATCGTCGGCAGCGCGCAGCGCGAGTTCGCGCAGATCTTCCCGCAGCCGGGCTGGGTCGAACATGACCCGCGCGAGATCCTCACCAGCGTCTATGCCACGCTGACCGAACTGCTCAGCCGCGGGCAGATCGACCCGCGCCACATCGCCGCACTGGGCATCACCAACCAGCGCGAAACCACCGTGGTCTGGGACCGCGCGACCGGCCAGCCGATCCACAACGCCATCGTCTGGCAGTCGCGGCAGAGCCACACCATCTGCGAACGGCTGAAGTCCGAAGGACATGAGGCGCTGGTCCGTGAGCGCACCGGCCTGCTGATCGATGCCTATTTCTCCGCCACCAAAGTGCGGTGGATCCTCGACCACGTAGAGGGCGCGCAGCAGCGTGCCGAGCGCGGCGAGCTGCTGTTCGGCACCATCGACAGCTGGCTGGTCTGGAACCTGAGCGGTGGCCAGGCGCACGTGACCGACTACAGCAATGCCGCGCGCACCCTGCTGTTCAACATCCACACGCTGGACTGGGACGACGACCTGCTGGCGCTTCTGGACATCCCGCGCGCGATGCTGCCGCAGGTACGCGACTCCAGTTCGGTGTACGCGCACACCCGGCCGCAGTTCTTCTTCGACCATCCGATTCCGATCGCCGGCATCGCCGGTGACCAGCAGGCGGCGCTGTTCGGCCAGGCCTGCTTCCAGCCGGGCATGGTCAAGAATACCTATGGCACCGGCTGCTTCATGCTGATGCACACCGGCGCGCAGGCGGTACGCTCGCGCAATGGCCTGCTGACCACCATCGCCTGGGGCCTGGACGGGCGCGTGGAGTACGCGTTGGAGGGGTCGATCTTCGTCGCCGGTTCCGTGGTGCAGTGGCTGCGCGATGGACTGCGCATGATCGAGCGCGCCGGCGACAGCCAGGCGCTGGCCGTGCAGGTGCCCGACAGTGGTGGCGTGTACCTGGTGCCGGCGTTTGTCGGCCTGGGTGCACCCTACTGGCGCAGTGACGTACGCGGGGCGATGTTCGGCCTGACCCGTGGCACCCACAAGGCCCACTTCGTGCGCGCGGCACTGGAGGCGATGGCCTACCAGACCCGCGACGTGCTTGATGCGATGCAGTCCGATGCCGGCATCGCGCTGACCGAACTGCGCGCCGACGGCGGTGCGATCGGCAACGACTTCCTGGCCGGGTTCCAGGCCGACATCCTCGGCGTACCGCTGCTGCGGCCGCGGCTGACCGAAACAACCGCCCTGGGTGCGGCCTATCTGGCCGGGCTGGCGGTGGGGTTCTGGACCAGCCGCGAACAGATCGCCGCGCAGTGGGGGCTGGACCGGCGCTTCGAGCCGCAGATGGAAGTGGCCCGGCGCGAGAAACTGTATGCGGGATGGCAGCAGGCCGTGGCGGCCACCCTCGCCTTCCACGTGGATTGAGGGCGGTAGCGCCGGGCCATGCCCGGCGAACACCCATTCCGCCGGGCATGGCCCGGCGCTACCCCAACATCAGAACGCCGGCAGCACCGCGCCCTTGTACTTGGACTCGATGAATGCCTTCACCTGCGGGCTGGTCAGGGCCTTGGCCAGCTTCTGCACGCGGGCGTCGTCCTTGTTGTCCGGGCGTGCGACCAGGAAGTTCACGTACGGCGAATCCTTGCTCTCGATCGCCAGTGCATCCTTGGTCGGGTTGAGGCCGGCATCCAGCGCGTAGTTGGTGTTGATCAGGGCCAGGTCGACCTGGTCCAGCACGCGCGGCAGCATCGCCGAATCCAGCTCACGGAACTTCAGCTTCTTCGGGTTGGCGGTGATGTCGCGCTGGGTCGACAGTGCGTTGGCCGGGTCCTTCAGCTCGATCACACCAGCCTTGTGCAGCAGGATCAGCGCGCGGCTGTTGTTGCTCGGGTCGTTCGGGATCACCACGTCGGCGCCTTCGCGCAGCTCGGCCAGCGACTTGATCTTGCGCGAGTACGCGCCGAACGGCTCGATGTGCACGCCGATCACCTTCACCAGATCGCTCTTGCGATCGCGGTTGTAGGCATCCAGGTACGGCTCGGTCTGGAAGTAGTTGGCATCCACCTGCTTCTGCACCAGCTGGTCGTTGGGCTGCACGTAGTCATTGAACACGCGCACGTCCAGGTCCACGCCTTCCTGCTTGAGGATCGGCTTGACCACCTCAAGGATCTCGGCGTGCGGCACGGCCGTGGCGGCCACCACCAGCTTCTGCGAAGGCTCGCCGGACTTGCCGCAGGCGGTCAGGGCCAAGGCAGCGGCGAGCAGGGGCAGCAACAGGGTCTTCTTCATGGGCAAAAGGGTTCTCGGGGGGAGGGTCAGGAGTTGTCGTAGTTGCTCAGGGCAAGCTCAAGCAGCGCCTTGGCCTGCTCGCGCAGCATCACCGGTTCGACGATCTCGGCATCCGAGCCGTAGTGCAGCACGTCCATCAGCAGTTCGCGGGAGACGCTGTACGGTACCTTCAGCTCATAGCGGCCGTCGGCCAGGAAACGGCCCTGCTGCTTGGAGTGCCAGTGTTCGTCGGCCACCCAGCGAGCGGCCTTGGCGCTGAACAGGATGGTCGCCCAGCCCTTCGGTGCACCGGAGAAGATGCCGTAGCTGGCGCCGAGCTGTTCGTCGAGCTCGCTGTCGGCAACGTCGCGGGCGGTGTTGTCGACTACCCGCGCCTTGTGGATGCGGTCCACGGCGAAGCTGCGCAGGGCCTCGCGGTCGTGGTCCCAGGCATCCAGGTACCAGTTGTCGCGATAGTGGGTCAGGCGCTGCGGCGAAACGGTGCGCTTGGTCGGCTCGTCGGTAGAGCGTGCGCGGTACTCGAACGCCAGCTGGCGGCGCTCCAGCACGGCCGAGGCCACGCTGCGGAAGCTGCCCTCGTCGAACTTGCGGCCACGGTGCGGGATCACCCGCACACGGTCCACCGGCCAGTTGGAGACGCCGGCCTGGGCCGCCAGCAGGCTCTCGATGCGCTGTTGCAGCGGTGCCAGCACCGAGGACAGCACGCCGCCGCCGGTCCGTGCCAGCAGGTGCTGCGAGGCCAGCAGGGCGTGCAGCTCCTCCGAGCTCAGCCACAGGCCGGGCAGCTCGAAGCGGTCACTCTCGTCGGCCTGGTAACGGAAGCCGGCCTCGCCGTCGCCCTCGATCGGTGCCATCAGCGCATCGCGCAGGAAGGCCAGATCGCGGTAGACGGTGGCACGGGAACAACCGAGCTTGTCCTGCAGGGTCGCCACCGTCACCGGATAGCGCGCGGACTTGAGCAGACGATGCAGGGCGGTGATGCGTTCGTATCGGTCCATACCCCCGATTATGTCCGAGTCGCGGGTCTTGTGTGGGACGTTTGGGCTATCGTGGGCGCCCCGCCCCATGGAACACCCGATGCGCCGGTTGCCTGCCCTGCCCCTGCTGGCCTGCCTGCTGCTGGCCGCCTGCGATCGCGCACCGGCTCCGGCCGGCACTGAAGCCGCCGTCCCAGCCGCCGTCCCTGCCTCCGATCCGGCGCAGGCCGTGCTGGCGGCCAGCCAGCGCTTCGCCGCCCTGCGCAGCTTCCATGCCGAACTGGAGGTTCTGGGCGCGCCGCAGCCGGTACGCAGCGCCATGGACTTCGTTGCCCCCGACCGATTCCGGCTGCAGACCGCGGCCGGGCCGCAGACGATCATCGGCGACACCATGTTCCTGCAGGCCGACGGCGGGGTCCGCCAGGTCCCGACCCCGCCGGGCCTGCTCGAGCAATGGCGCAACCCGCTGCCGGCCGATGCCCTGCCCGCCGACCTGCAGGCCGAAGACCTCGGCGGCCAGTCGCTGGATGGAGTCGAAACCCGTCACTACCGGTTGCGCGGCACCCAGCCCGGCGAACGCCTGGAGTACTGGGTGGACGCACAGGGCCTGCCACGGCAGATCGTACGCAGCGGCAGCAGCAACGGCCGCAGTTTCCAGCTGCGCCTGCGCTATTCGCGCTTCAACGACCCGGCATTGCGCGTCGATCTACCCTGAATGGGCGGTGGCAGGAACGTTTCCTGAAGCGGGTTTTGGATCGATTCGGACCGCCATCACGCTTCCAGTATCATCACCGGCTGTCAACCGCTTCGGAGAAGCCCCGATGTCCCTGCGTGTGTCCCTGCTGATCCCCCTGCTGCTGTGCGCGCCGCTTGCGTATGCGCAGGATGCCTCCGAACTGGCGGCGATGTCTTCGCCGTGGAGCGGCAGCGGCGGCGAGCTCGGCTTCGCCTCGGCACGCGGCAACAGCAGCACCGAGAGCTTCAACGGCCGCCTGCGCCTGCGCTATACCGACGGCGACTGGGTGCACAGCATGGACCTGGCTGGCCTGCGTTCCAGCTCCAAGGTGACCGAGACCCGCGACGACGGCTCCACCAGCCGCCGCAACAACACCACCGCCAACCGCTACACCGGCAGTGCCGGCAGTGCGCTGCAGCTGGGCGAGCACCGCCAGCTGACCGCGACGGTGCGTACCGAGCGTGACGACTTCGCCACCTACGACCGCCAGAGTTCGTTCGGTCTGGGTTACGGCACCCGCCTGTGGAACACCGAGCGCTTCTCGTTCGACGCGCAGATCGGCCCTGGTGTGCGCCGCACCCACAGCACCGAGGACGACCGCACCCGCACCGGCATGATCGGCCGCGGCCTGTTCGACATGAAGTACTCGCTGACCGACAACACCGACCTGGTCAACACCCTGCTGGTCGAATCGGGTTCGTACAACACCTTCGGCCAGAACGACTTCGGCGTCTCGGTGAGCATGAACGAACATCTGGCGCTGAAGGCCGGCTGGCAGGCGCGTTACAACAGCGACGTAGCCGCAGACAAGCGCAAGACCGATACGCTGACCACGATGAACGTGGTCTACAAGTTCAAATAAGAAACGGGCGCCAAAGGCGCCCGTTCTTCTTTCGGTAGTGCCGGCCGCTGGCCGGCAACTGCATTCAATCGGGGCACGAGGTTGCCGGCCAGCGGCCGGCACTACCTGCGATGCCTCAGACGTTCAGCAGTTCGCCGGCACCGGCATCCAGCAGCATCTTCGCCACGCGCTGGCCCAGTACTTCCGGGTCACTGGCCGGGCCGACGGCCTCGGCGCGCACCGCGCGGCCATCACTGGCACTGCCCACCAGTCCCTGCAGGTGCAGATCCTGCCCCTGCCACTGCGCGATCGCCGCCACCGGCACGTGGCAGCTGCCATGCAACGCACGGTTCATCGCCCGCTCGGCTTCGACGCAGGCACGGGTCGCCGCGTCATCCAGGCCGGCGAACAGCGCCATCAAGCGCGCATTGCTGCCATCACATTCCACCGCAACCGCGCCCTGTGCCGGCGCCGGCAGCCACTGCGGCGGTTGCAGGCGGGCAACGATGCGCTCGCCCAGCCCCAGCCGTTCCAGCCCGGCCACGGCCAGCACGATGGCGTCGTAGCCGCCGTTGTCGAGCTTGGCCAGGCGGGTGTTGACGTTGCCACGCAGGTCCAGCAGCTGCAGGTCCGGTCGCAGCGCGCGCAGCTGCGCCTGCCGACGCAGCGACGATGTGCCAACCCGCGCACCGATCGGCAGCGCATCCAGCGAGGCGTACAGGTTGGAAACGAAGCCATCGGCCGGATCGTGGCGGGTCAGCATCGCCGGCAGCGCGAAGGGTTCGTCCAGCTCCATCGGCACGTCCTTCAGCGAATGCACGGCGCAGTCGGCCTCGCCACGCAGCATCGCCAGCTCCAGCTCCTTCAGGAACAGGCCCTTGCCACCGATGGCGGCCAGCGAACGATCGAGCACCTCGTCACCGCGGGTGCTCATCGGCACCAGTTCCACATGCAGGCCGGGGTGGGCCTGGCGCAGGCGATCGGCGACGTGTTCGCTCTGCCAGAGGGCGAGCGGGCTCTTGCGGGTGGCGATGCGGACGGTTTCCATCCGGTCATTATCGCGCCTTCGGCGCGGATACGGCCAACGGCGGAGCCCCTCGTGGATGACCGTCGTGAAAGCAACAGCCGCGCTTGGCCGGGTGGGTGGGTCGCGCAGGGGACGCTGCAAGTACGTCCTTGTAAGCTCGTAGGCGCCATCCATGGCGCCTGCGCCCCTGCGCAACCCACCCACCCGGCCCCTGACAGTTTCCGTGTGCGCCAGCCACGGAAGATCAAAAAAAAGAGCAGAAGCAGAAGCAACTGCCGACGGCTTCCGGGGTCAGATCCCTTTTCCGCAGGAAAAGGGATCTGACCCCTCTTCCCAAGCCGATAACAACAATGCTTTTGCTGTCCGATGCAGTGGAGAACGAGAGGGTGGGGCCGGGGTGGGGTTGCGGGACCGTTGGCGCCATGGATGGCGCCATCGAGCCCCCATGGATGGGTTTACGGCGTGTCCCGCCACCCCACCCCGGCCCGACCCAGCACGTAAGAACAACGAGCCGACCAACCTGCTGTTGATGTTGATGTTGCTGTTGATGTTGATGTTGCTTCAGACGTTGCTCGTCAGCAGTCGCGGCCGCAGGCCGCGCGGAACCTACAAATGCCGCAGTTCTTGCTTCAGCGTCGCCACGCAGCGGCGGCTGACTTCCAGCGGTTGCTTGCCATGCCGCAGCACCGCCTGCACCTGCCCACCCGTGCCACGGCGCAGCTCGACCAGTTCGTGGCGCGCCACCAGGCAGTTGCGATGGATGCGGATGAAGCGGCTGGCGAACTCTTCTTCCAGCGACTTCAACGACTCCTCGATCAGGTCCTCGCCGCGCGCGTGGTGCACCACCACGTACTTCTCTTCGGCCTGCAGGTAATGGATGTCGTCCAGCGGAATCAAGCGCAGGCTGCCGCGCAGGCGCGCGCACAGCATGCTGCGGGCCTGCTGCCCGCGGTGGTCCTGCGGCTGGCCATCACGGCCGGCCAGGAACGTGCGTGCACGTGCGATCGCTGCCGCCAACCGCTCGGCACGAACCGGCTTCATCAGGTAATCAATCGCGGCCGCCTCGAACGCCGACAGCGCATGCGCATCGTAAGCAGTGCAGAACACCACCGCCGGGCGCGGCTCGAAGCTGGCCAGGTGGCGGGCGGCTTCCAGGCCATCCAGCCCGGGCATCGCGATATCCAGCAGGACCAGGTCCGGCTGCAGTTCCGCGCACGCGTGCAGGGCCTGCTCGCCGTTGCCGGCCTCGGCCACCACATCCACGCCGTCCTGCGCTGCCAGCAGGCTGCGCAGGCGCTCGCGTGCCAGCGGTTCGTCATCGGCGATGACTACCCTCACGGTCGTCCCCTCACTGGATCGGCACTGTCACCTGGCAGGCATAGTAGCCCTCGCTCCAGCCGGCCGTCATCCGCGCGGTGCTGCCGAAGCGCCAGGCAAGGCGATGGCCGATGCTGTGCTGGGCATGACCCGCGCCCCGCGCCAGGGCCAGTCCCGGGGCCTGCGGGTCGGGCGCCGGATTGCGCACACGGATCTGCAGCTCATTGCCCTCGCGGACGAGCTGCAGTTCGATGGTGCCGCCCTCGGGCAGGCGCGAGATGCCGTGCAGCACGGCATTCTCCACCAGCGGCTGCAGTACCAGCCTCGGCAATGGCAGGTCCCAGGGCAGCGGCTCGTCGCGCTGCCAGCGCACCTGCAGGCGCTCGCCCAGGCGCAGCGATTCAATCGACAGGTAGCGCTCGGCCAGCTCGCATTCGTCGCGCAGGGTGGAATCACCCTCGCCCGCCCCCAAGGCTGCGCGGAACAGATCGGACAGGTCGAGCACCGCGCGCTCGGCCACTGCCGGGTCGCGATGCAGCAGGCTGGCGATCAGGTTCATGCTGTTGAACAGGAAATGCGGGCGGATCCGTGCCTGCAGCGCATCGGCCTGCGCGCGCGCGTTGGCCTGCACCTGTGCGGCCCAGCGATCACTCACATAGAAGTAGCGCAGGGCCAGTGCGGTGATCAGTGCGGTGGTTGCGGCGCTGCCGAGGGTGAAGCGCCAGAAGCTGATGCCATGGGCGAAGTTGTCCCCCAGCACCGCATACAGGGCGTGCACGATGCCGGCGCAGACCACTGCGATCAGCGCCGCCAACGCAATCGCCGCGACCGCGCCCAGCAGCTGCGGCAGCTTCGACAGCGCCTGCCGCAGCAGGCACAGGCTGGCGGTTACCGCCAGCGCCAGCCACAGCGCGAAGCCACTGGCCGACAGCAGTTCGCCAAAGGTCCAGTGGCGGCTGCCGTCGGGCGCCAGGGCCAGCACCACCACCACCAGCTCGGCCAAGCCGAGCATCGCCGCCAGCCGTGGCAGGCGGCACAGTTCCGGCATCCACGGCGGTGTGCTGGCCGGAGGCATGGCTCAGGCGGCGCCCAGGCGTTCCTGCAGCCAGTCACCCAGCGCCTGGATTTCTTCGGCGCAGACCTGGTGGGCCATCGGGTAGCTATGCCATTCCACCACCAGGCCCAGCGACTGCAGTGCCTGCGCGCTGTGCGCAGCCACTGCCTGCGGAATCACCGGATCGGCGCTGCCGTGGGCCATGAACACCGGCACCTGCACGGCACCTTCAATACGCTTGGCGGTCTCGGCTTCGGGCAGGTAGGTGGACAGCGCGATCAGGCCAGCCAGCGGCGCGGTACGCGACAGCGCGGCGGTGAGGATGACGGCACCGCCCTGCGAGAAACCGGCCAGGAAGATCTTCTCCGGTGCGATGCCACGTTCGATCTCGCGGGCGATCAGCGCATCCAGCTGCAGCACCGATTCCTGCACGCCGGTCATGTCGGCACGCGATCGGAAATCCATGCCGACGATGTCGTACCAGCCGCGCATCGGCACGCCGTTGTTGATCGTGATCGGCCGCACCGGTGCATGCGGGAACACGAAACGCAGCGCCGGCCAGTGCGGGCGTACCAGTTCCGGCACGATCGGCGCGAAGTCATGGCCATCGGCACCAAGGCCATGCAGCCAGATCACCGACCACTGCGGCGAAGCGCCGGTTTCCTGTTCCACCGTTTGCAGCATGATGCGGCTCCTTCAAGTTCGAGCCGCATTATGCCGCTGGCGCAGAGGAATCAGTACAGCGGCGGTTGCTCGGCCGCTTCCCGGCGCAGCTGGGCGGCGCGCACCAGTACCGGTGGCGGGATGTTCTCCTCGGGGATATCGAGCAGGCCAAGGCGGTGCAGGAAGGCGCCCGGGCCACGCGAGGACGTAAGTGCCACCACCGGAATGGCCAGCACCATGCCGATCACCACCGGTGCCATCCACGCCGCCAGCGATGGCGACACCGCCCACGCCAGCACGCCCATGAAGGCACCGAACACGCCCAGGCCACCGTAGCCGCGGATCAGCGCCATCCAGGATATGCCGCCGTCGTCGCGCTGCTGGGCGTCCCAGCCCGAATCGCGGCCGGACAGCACTTCGGCCACGCCACGCGACTGCACGTACATCACCACCGGCGCCATCAGTGCGGCCAACACGGTCTCCACCAGCATCGACACGAATGCACGGATCGCGCCGCCGCAGCCGCGCCGGTCGACCGAGTCCAGCAGCATCGCCAGGTACCCCAGCACCTTGGGCATCAGCAGCACCGCCATGGTCGCGGCGAACAGGCGTACCACCTGTTCCTCGTCCTGGGCGCGCCAGTACACGCTGGGCGACAGGTGCAGCAGGGCGTTGAAGTCGATGCCCTCCTGGAACAACGGGATGGCGATGCCGATCAGCATCAGCATCGCCCACATCGGCGCGGTGAAGTAATGGCCGATGCCGATCAGCATGTGCACGCGGCTGATCCAGTGCAGGCCGCGGCTGCCCACCACCTTGCCGTGCTGCAGGTTGCCCTGGCACCAGCGGCGGTCGCGCACCAGCATGTCGGTCAGGGTCGGCGGACCTTCCTCATAGCTGCCGCCCAGGTACGGCACCATGTGCGCGGCCCAGCCACCCCGACGCATCAGCGCCGCTTCGACAAAATCGTGGCTGAGCACATGGCCCCCGAACGGCTTGCGTCCCGGCAGCGCCGGCAGGCCGGCCTGATCGGCGAAGGCGCGCGTGCGGATGATCGCGTTGTGGCCCCAGTAGTTGCTCTCGGCGCCGTGCCACCAGGCCACGCCGCGGGCGATCACCGGCCCGTACACGCGGCCGCCGAACTGCTGCATGCGGGCAAACAGGGTGCGGCCACCGATCACCGAAGGCAGGGTCTGGATCAGGCCAACGTCGGCGTTGTGTTCCATGCCGGCCACCAGGCGCACGATGCTGTCGCCGGTCATCAGGCTGTCGGCATCCAGGATCAGCATCTGCGGGTAGGCGCCGCCGAAGCGGCGCACCCAGTCGGCGATGTTGCCGGCCTTGCGCGCGCCGTTGTCACTGCGGCGACGATAGAACAGCCGCCGCTGGCCGTCGGGCACGCGCTCACGCAGCTCGGCGAACACCTGCTCCTCGGCCCGTGCAATGTCCTCGCGGCGGGTATCGCTGAGCACGAAGAAGTCGAAACGTTCCAGCTGCCCGGTGGCCGCCACCGATTCGTAGATCGCCTGCAGGCCGGCCAGCAGCCGGCGCGGGTCCTCGTTGTAGGTCGGCATCAGCAGCGCGGTGCGGCTGTGCACGGTCGGCAGCGGTTTGTCCGGGTCGATGCCGAGGCGGTAGCCACGGTCGAACACGGCGGTCAGGAAGCCGGCCACGGCGCTGGCGAAGGACAGCGCGATCCAGGCGAACAGGCCTACGAACAGCACCAGCAGGCACGCTTCCAGCACGCTGATGCCGTTGCCCGACAACACCCGCCACATCATGCGCGTGGCCACGGTGGTCATCACCGCGGTGCCGCCGAGGATGTACAGCCGGCGCAGGCCGATCATGCGCGGCGAGGTGCGATGCCTGCGGACTTTCAGCTCGCCTTCGCGCAGGGTCTGCTCGGGCATCTGCAGCGGCGATTCAGCAGGCAGCAGCGCCCAGCCGGCGTCAAGCCGGGGCGTATCCGCTTCCGCGTGGATGGTCTGCACCCCCATCGCCGCCTACTCCGCGCAGTCGGCACGGCCGGCCATCCCGGCCGGGCTGCATGCACGAAGGTTCCCGGCGCGCCTTCCCGGCGCCCGCACTTGTCCTGGCTGTGCCGGCCTGTGGCCGCACAGTCGATGTCTGTCACTACCGGAACCCACACGATCTCCAACGGGGCGGAATCGAAAATGCGGCGCCAGTCTAGGGCGCTGGATGTAAGCCGCGCGCGAAGGTGTACGCCGGGATTTACCCCCATTCAGCAAACAGCAGGCGATCTCCGGGCGGGACAGCCGGATGTCGCTTGATCGCCCCAGGTACTGGATCGTAACAAACGCGAACGGTTATCATTTCATTAACCAGGCAGGTCACCGTCCTCACACGGTCGAGACCCACCCAGCTGCGCCGGTCCAATCCGCGCGCCCAACGACCCATGGAAGGGGGCTGCCTGCTGTCTGCGTGCGCCTGCTGCTTCCACCGGGTCTCCCTCCTCCGATGGAAGCCGTCATGTCCCTGTCGTCCCACCTCCGTAGCGCGCGCCTGTCGCGTACCCGCCTGGCCACTGCCCTGTCTGCCGCCTGCCTGCTAGCCCTGCCCGGCCTGGCCGCCGCCGAAGCCAGCGCCGATGCCTCCACCAAGGACCTGGATACCGTGGTGGTCACCGCCTCGGGCAACCAGCAATGGATCAAGGATGCCCCGGCCAGCATCAGCGTGATCAGCCGCGAGGACATCGCGCGCCAGCCGGTGCATGACCTGGCCACCCTGCTCAGCCGCGTTCCGGGCGTGACCGGTGGCCTCAGCGCCGTTGGCGAACAGTCCAAGATCAAGCTGCGCGGCATGCCGTCCAACTACACGCTGGTGCTGGTGGACGGCAAGCGGATGGGCAGTTCGGCCTCGACCAACTATCGCCCCGATCTGGGCCGCCAGGATCTGAACTGGATCTCGCCCGACCAGATCGAGCGCATCGAAGTGGTCCGCGGGCCGATGTCGTCGCTGTACGGCTCCGACGCCATGGGCGGCGTGATCAACATCATCACCCGCCGCATCGGCGACGAATGGAACGGCAGCGCCACCCACAGCTACACCCGCCCGGGTGACGGCAAGCGCGGCGACACCCAGCAGATCGGCGCGACCTTCTCCGGCCCGCTCGGCGAGCGTTTCGGCCTGCGCATCGGTGCAAACAGCATGCGCCGCGATTCGGACCAGTCCAATGGCGGCGTCTACGGCAATGCCTATGCCGGCGAGAAGGACCGCAATGTCGACGCACTGCTGCAGTGGAAGCTCAGCGACGCGCAGGAACTGTCGCTGGAAGCCGGCCACGGCGTGCAGCAGTCCTTCATCGATGCCTCGCTGGAAAAGCAGGACGAAGGCGCCTGGGGTGCCAGTGAACTCAAGCGCAGTTCGCTGGCGCTCAACCACGATGGCAAGTGGAACTTCGGCAACTCGAAGATCAGCGCGTACTGGACCGAGTACAAGAATGACATCGGCGCCACCGGCCGCTCCGAGGCGACCGACACGATCATCGAAGGCAGCCTGACCACACCGTTCACCCTGGGCGTTGAACACCAGTTCGCCGTGGGTGGCCAGTGGAAGCGCCAGGAACTGACCAACACCGATACCATCGGCCGCGCGCCGATCGACTACGCCGGCAACGCGGTCAACGGCTCCGACCTGCAGGTGGATACCTGGGCGCTGTTCGTCGAGGACGAGCTGAAGCTGCACCGCACGCTGGCCCTGACCCTGGGCGCGCGCCTGGACCACCATGAGAAGTTCGGCGGCCACGTCAGCCCGCGTGCGTACCTGGTCTGGCATCCGGCCGAACAGTGGACGATCCGCGGTGGCGTCTCCAAGGGCTTCCGTGCGCCCAGCCTGACCGAGAACTCGCCCAGCGCGGCCACCCAGTCCGGCGGCCGTGGCTGCACCTCGCTGATCCCGCTGGGCTATACCCGTGGCGGCTGCTACATGGCCGGCAACCCGGACCTGGATCCGGAAACCAGCACCAACCGCGAGATCGGCATCAGCTTCGACAACGACCTGGTCGATGCCGGCCTGACCTACTTCCATACCGACTTCAGGAACAAGATCGAATACGCACCGCTGGGCAAGTTCAACGGCATCTGGTGGACGCGCATGAGCAACGTGCAGCGCGCGCGTACCAGCGGCATGGAAGGCAACCTGAACTTCCGCTTCGGCGAGCACTGGCGCTGGCGCACCTCGGCGACCTGGATGAAGGAAGCCAAGAACCTGACCACCGGCAGGAACCTGATCGATACCCCGGAGTTCTCGGGCTACTCGTCGCTGGACTGGACGCCCAACACGACGTTCTCCAGCAGCCTGTCGGCGCAGTACACCGGCAAGCAGACCGGCACGGCGACGACCTTCCTCAAGGCCTACACCCTGTATGACCTGACCGCCGCCTGGAACGTCAACGAGGTACTGACCCTGCGTGGTGGCGTCAGCAACCTGGCCGACAAGAAGCTGTACGCGGAGGGCTCCACCGACTACTTCGTGGCCGGGCGCAGCTACTTCCTGAGCATGACCGCGCGCTTCTGACCGGCGACGCGCGCCGCGATCGCGCTGGCGGCGGGCCAGCGCGATCGGCGGTGTTGCGGGTTACTCGCTTTCCAGCGCGGCCGGTGCCGCGTTCTGCGTGGCCGCCGTGCGCGCACGGTCCATTGCCACCGCCAGTTGCTGGCGTGCGAGCAGTTGTTGTGCCTGCACCACTTCAGGTGTCGGCAGGAGCACCGGTCCCGGTGCGTTTTCCGGTGTAGCAGGTGTGGTCATGCAACCTCCATGGACATCCCGCCGCTGCCCGGATCCAGCTGGGGCGGCGGCGGAACTGCGCACCCTATCCTAAAAACAAGGCGGGTGGGTGACGGTGCGGCGCCCCGCCGCAGGCCCATACATGCCGGACGCGTCACATTTTTGACGGCCAAGGGTAGTTTCCTGAACCGGCGGCCTCGTATCATGTAATCGTTTTCCTACAAGGACGTAATCGTCAATGAACGCAGTCGACCTCACCCGCTTCAGCCCGAAGTGGCAGTTCCGCTTCAACTTCTTCCAGCAGCACGGCGCTCCCAAAGAGCCGGGATTCAAGCAGGCCTGGAAGGCGCTCTCCTTCGGCGACCGCCTGAAGATCAACATCAATTTCTTCGCGTTCTTCTTCGGCTTCATCTACCTGCTCATCCTGGGCATGTGGCGCAAGGCGCTGGTGGTGATCGGCATCGGCATCGTGCTGGGCATCGTCTCCCTGTTCCTGCCGGACGTCGTCGCGCGTCCACTGTTCATTGCCATGAACTTCCTGGTCGCCGCCAGCACCAACTACAGCTACTACCTGGAGCAGGTGAAGGGCAAAGCCAGCTGGAACCCCTTCGAAGGCATGTTCTGAGCGATTGCGGTTGCCGGACCCGGTTCCGGCATGCCAGCAAGCTGAAACAAGGACGCCCGGCCTTTGCCGGGCGTCCTCATTTGTGCGGGCTGTGGCTCAGGCCGCGTAGCGTGCCACGGCTACCGGCTCGGCCTGCAGACGGAAGCGCGATACTGCCACCGCCAGCTGTTCGGCCTGCTCTTCCATCGCGCGTGCAGCAGCACTGGCTTCCTCCACCAGCGCAGCGTTCTGCTGGGTGGTCTCGTCCATCTGCACTACGGTCTGGTTGACCTGCTCGATGCCCGCCGACTGCTCGCGTGACGCCGCCGAGATCTCGGCCATGATCTCGTTCACTCGACCGACCTGGCCGACGATTTCCTGCATGGTGCGGCCCGCACCGTGCACCAGCTGCGCACCGGCACCGACCTGTGCCACCGAGACGTCGATCAGCTCCTTGATCTCCTTGGCCGCGCCTGCCGAGCGCTGGGCCAACGCACGCACTTCGCTGGCGACCACGGCGAAGCCACGGCCCTGCTCACCGGCGCGCGCCGCTTCCACTGCCGCGTTCAGTGCCAGGATATTGGTCTGGAACGCGATGCCATCGATCACCGAAATGATCTCGGCAATGCGCTGCGAGGAGGCCTCGATCTGTTCCATGGTCTGCACCACCTGGCTGACCACCTGCCCACCCTCACTGGCGACACCTGCTGCGGAGCCGGCCAGGGTGTTGGCCTGAAGCGCGTGGTCGGCATTTTGGCGCACGGTGGAGGTCAGTTCTTCCATCGAAGCGGCGGTTTCTTCCAGGTTGGCGGCCTGCTGCTCGGTGCGACGCGACAGGTCACTGTTGCCGGCGGCAATCTCACCGGCGGCCAGGCGGATGCTGGCGGCCGACTGCTGGATCTGGCCGACGATCCGGGTCAGCTGCTGCACGGTACTGTTGGCATCGTCGCGCATCACTGCGAACACGCCGCGGAAGTCGCCCTGCATGCGCGCGCTGAGGTCACCAGCGGCAATCGCGCGCAGCAGCGTCGACAGCTCGGCCAGGTTGTGGTCGCTGACCTCCATCATGGTGTTGAGGGTTTCGACCATGCGGCGGAAATCGTGGTCGAAGCGCAGGGCGTCGCCGCGCACCGCGAAGTCACCGGCAGCGGCTGCAGCAGCCAGCTGCTGGATCTGATCGTTGATCGCCGCCAGATTGCTCTTGGTGGTGGCCATCGCGGCGCTGAACACTGCCTTCTCGCCCGGCAATGCTTCCATGTCCACGCTGAGGTCGCCCACTGCGTAGCGCTGCATCACCTCGACCAGGCGCTGGGTGACCGCATTGCTGGAGGCCACCAGCTGGTTGCTGTCGGCCACCATGCGGCCGTACTCGCCAGGGAATACAGAGGCGTCCATGCGGTAGCTGAGCTCGCCGGCATCGTGGCGACGCGCCATTTCGGACTGCGCGGCCATCACCGACTGCAGCTGGCCGCGCATGCCCTGCATCGCCTCCAGCAGGCGCCCCACTTCGTCATTGCTGCGCGTCGGCAGCGCACTGTCCAGCTTGCCGGCGGCGACGTCAGAGGCCACGCGCACCGCTTCGGCCAGCGGGCGGATCGCCAACCGGCGCAGCAGCACGTAGACACCTGCGCTAAGGGTCAATGCGGCCACCACGCCGACCAGCAGGGTCAGCCACAGCAGCTGGCGCGCCTCTGCCACGATCACCGCATGCGGCATCACCACGCCCAGCGCGAAGCGCTGCGGGGCATCGCCCACGCGCAGCGGCACGTACACACGCACATTGCCGGCTGCGTCCGGGGTGAAAGCTTCGAAGCGACGATCGGCAGCGATGTCGGCCAGCATGCTGCGGGTCAGTGCATCGCTGCGCGGCTTGCCGATTTCAGCGGCATTGGCCGAGGCCAGCACCACGCCATGGGGTGAGAGCAGCTCGACGCGGCCGGCGCCCATCGGCGTCAGCGTGGCGAGGTGCTTCTGCAGCGCGGCCAGCGAGAAGTCGACGGTAAACACGCCGAGGAACGTACCGTTTTCGACGATCGGCGTGCTCAGCGTGCTCATCAGCACCTGCTGGCCGCCGATGTCATAGGCATAAGGCTCGCTCACCTTCGCCAGCTTGTCGCGGCTGGGCACCATGTACCAGTCGCCGGAGCCGCTGGCGGTCTCGGTGTAGTCGGTCATCGTCGACTGCTGCGGCTTGCCATCGTGCCAGGCCCAGTAGCTCATGTAACGACCGGTGGCATCGTGCGCCTCGGTGTCGACGAATTCGGCATCCTTGCCATCAAACGCATCGGCTTCCCACATGGTGCTCTTGCCCAGCCATTCAGGATGGGTACGCAGCTGTTCGCCGAGCACGGCGGCCAGGCTGGCGCGGTCGGGCGCGTCACCACGCGCACGCTGGGCCAGCACGGCCTCGACCATGGCATCGTTGCTGGCGAAAGCCGTGCCAAGGTCGGCCGCGACCTGGCGTGCCTCGGCGGTGGCTTCGCTGGCCATGGTCTGGCGCGAGGCATTGACCAGGCTGGCGCTGGCTTGGCGATAGATCAGGAACGCGGTCAGGCCGAAGCACAGCAGCGCGATCACGGCGGTGCCGAGCATCAGCTTGTGGGCGATGCTGCCCGGGCGGCGGGCGGCGACGGAGCGGGAAGAAGGCATGGAAGGATCCGCAAGGCAGTTCAGGACGACCGGCACCGCGAGGGCACCGCGCAGGCGCGCGATCCATCGCGCAGGCCACCGGTCGCCGGGCCGGGCCCAGCGCAGGAAGCGCACCGGGTTAGCGGCCGCCCGCCAACGAGGTTGAGGTGGCCCGCCCGCACATTCCTGAACGCACTCAGGAACAGCTCAGCAAGCTGTCAGCTGCCGCCTCATTCGGCCACGCGGTCCTTGATCCACTGCGCCCTCGGCAACACCTCGATGCTGCCGGCGGCGTACTGCTGCAGCACGTCATCGGGGCCGAAGCGCGGTTGCCAGCCCAGCAGGCTGCGGAGGCGCGCGCTGTCGTAGACGCGGTCGATGCTCAGCGGCAACGGCCAGCCCCGGCGTTCGAACTCGGCCAGCAGCTGCGGCGCACGCCGGGCCAGCACCCTGCGCGGTTGGGTCGCCAGCTCAAGGCAATCCTCGCGCAGGAACGGTGTGGGTGCGCAGGCAATGTAGCGCGCGAAGGCAGCGCCCTCATCGTGCAGCAGCGCGGCATGCGCACTGGCGACATCCCGTGCGTCGATGCCGCGATGCAGGCGGAACATCGCCATACGCTCGGGCGGCTCCGGAAAGCAGCGACCCATGCGCAGTACACGCACACTGAAGTCCGCGCTCGCCGCCGCTTCGGCCAGCGCCTCGGCCTGCAGCTTGCTGCGGTGGTAGATGGTGCGTGGCAGCGGCTCGGTGTCTTCATCGATCCAGCGGCACCCACCAGCCACCACCGCATGGCCGTACAGCGCGGTGGTACTGGTCAGCACGAAGCGACGGGCACCGGCCTCCCGGGCCGCCGCCAGCAGGTGCCGGGTCGCATCCACGTTGATCTGCTGGAACACCGCATCCGGCACCAGGCCCACGTGCGGCGCATGCAGGGCGGCGGTGTGGATCACCGCGTCGACACCCTGCACCGCGCGTACGACCGCCTGATGATCGGTGACATCGGCGATGATGCGCGTCGTTGCGAACGGGCTGCGATCCAGCCCCACCACTTCATGGGCAGCGGCCAGGGCGCCGAAGATCGCACGCCCGATCCGCCCGGAACTGCCGGTCAACAGAATCTTCATTGAGTCCATTCACTCGAAGCGCCCGGGAACTACCGGGATGTTTCGATTCTAGGCACCCCGCATGTCGTCTGCGATAGGGCACGGTTGCAATTGTGCGTTCATCTTGACGATGTCGACGTGGCCAGCAACTGCCGTGCGACGAACAGTGGATCGTCTCCGCCGGCGACATCAGGCGTGACCCCGGCGCGTTCCCAGTTGCCGCCGGTACGGAGATTGATCGGTTGCCGGTCCGGAATGCTGATCTGATAGCCATCCGGCAGCAGCACAGGATCATCGAACATATGTGCGGCACCGCCACTGCGGCTGCCAACGATGCGCGCGCGACCCAGCGCCTGCAACGAATAGGCGACGTATTCGGCAGCCGAGCCGGTACGGCGGTCGATCAGTACCACCAGCGGCTTCAGGTACGCCGGCAGGCTCGCCGGTGGCAACGGCACCGGCGTACGTCGGCCACGCTGATCCAGTGCCTGCACCTGGGTGATGTTCGCCTCCAGCAAGGTACGCACCAGCAGGTCGGCGCTGCCGTCATCACCACCGCCGTTCTGGCGCAGGTCCAGCACCAGGCCATCGGTGTCGGCCAGCAGGGTGAAGGCAGCCTCCAGCTTCGGACGGGCCAGATCGAGCGGATAGAAGGTACTCAGCCGCAGGTAACCGATATTGCCCTCCAGCACCTTCACCTCGCGCACGCCGGCACCGTTGGCGCGGGCGTCGGCGCGCCAGGCCATCAGCCAGTCCTCCTGTCCGGCGTGGGCATCCACCCGCTCGACGTGGAAATGGCCATCGAATACGTCCAGGTCCTGGTTCAGGCGCGCGCTGAAGGCCTTCGGATCCGCACAGGTATCGGCGTAGCGCTGTTCGTTCGACCAACCACGCAGGGCATCGGCGATGCGGGCACCTTCCACCGCGTCCAGGTACTGCGCCTGTATCGCCGTGGCCGCCGCCTGCAGCACCGCATCCTGTGCCGGGCAGGAGGCTGCAAGCAGTGCGCCAAGCATCCACGAAACCGCCATGCCCCACCCCGCATTGATGATATGTAAGTGCTTATATATCATCGCGACCATGGATCTCCAACATGCCACCCTGGGCACCCTGCTGCGTGCCCTGCTCGATCAGCTTGACCCGGCCGTCGAGCAGGCCTATCGCGATCTGCAACTGGACTACCGACCCCGCTACACCCCGGTACTGCGCACGCTGGTGGCGCAGGGGCCCTGCCGGATCAAGGACCTGGCACTGGCCTGCGGGCTCAGCCATTCCGCACTCAGCCAGACGGTTTCAGCGATGGTGCGCGACGGCTGGCTGCACTCCGCCGTTGGCGAAGACAGCCGCGAGCGCATCCTGCAGCTGAGCCCGCATGCACTGCAGGCGCTGCCGGCGCTGCAGGCGCAGTGGCAGGCGACGGCGCGCGCGGCACGCAGCCTGGACATCGATCTCGGGCAGTCGTTGGAGCAGGTGCTCCGCGACACACTGCAAGCGCTTGAGCAGCGGCCCTTCGCGCAGCGCCTGCGCGATGGGCGCGTGCGCTGACGCGCTTACTGCTCCGCCGCCATCTCGATCTCACTGAGGAAGGTCCAGCTGCCATTGGCCCACCGAAGCTCCAGCGTGCGGCACTGCGCGGCCAGCGGCGCAGCGTTGCCCAGCACGTATTCCTCTTCGGTCGAACCGCTCAGCCCGGCCTGGGTGAATGGCGCCGACAGCATGCCGATCTTCACGGCGGCGGCGCCCGGCTCGGCACACATCACCTCCACGGCTGTCGGCGTGACGATGCCCCACCCCGGGCGGGTCATCGTATGCAGGCCGATCCAGTCCACCCGCCGGCGCTGGCCAAGATCGATGGTGATGGCGACGTTGCCATGCACGCCCACCCAGCCGGCATCCATCGGATTGCGCGGGTCGCCAACCCGGCGATCGAACAGCTCGTGGCCTGTGCTGTCGGGATAGTTCGCATCCGGCGCCACGCTGTAGCTGTAGGTGGTATGCACCGGATCGACGACGTATGAGGCACCCAGGCCGTACAACCCGCGGTAAGTGTTCATCATCCGTGGCGCTTCGGCATGGCCCTGGCCAGGGCCAACCACCTCGGACATGTGGAACTGGCTGAGCCAGGCAACGCGCTTGCCAGCCGAACGTGCACTCCACAACTGCTGGTTGATGCGCTGCACCGAGGCAGACCGGTAGGCGCCGGACAGCCCGTTGCCGGTATCCAGGAACAACGGACTGCCATGGTTGAACAGTTCGATGTCAGCCCACAGACCGCTGGCACCCAGCGCCGCCGACAGCGCCTGGTAATACGCCTCGGTGGAATGTCCCGGACGATCCCACTGGAACAACCTGGCATGCGAGGCCGCACCGATGCCGTCCTGCCATATCTGCACGTCCACGCCGGTGGCCGTGCGGAACTTCGCCGCAGCGCTGGCCACATTGGCCGGATCGATGCTGGATGACGCCAGGTAGGGCGCGACCATCACTGGCCTGGATGGCGTACTGGCTTTGAGGGCAGCAACGATCGCGCGGTAGAAGGACGCGCGGTCGGCAGGTACCTGTGCAGGCTCATCGGTGATGTACCAACCCGCGAAGGCCGGATGCGAACCGTACTGCTGGCCCAGCTGGGCCAGCGACTGCGCTGCATCCTGCGCCACCGCCGTCGCGTTCTGGCCCTGCCAGAAGGTGGCGCATTGCCCCGAGCTGTAGGTGGTGCCGACCACGACCTCCATGCCGCGCGCCGCCGCAGCATCGAGCACTGTGCCGAGTTTGCCGGGGAATCCAGCGATCCATTCGAAATCCTGCGCGCCGCTGGCGCATCCCACGCCAGCGCGCGTGGCACGGGTCTGGCCGAGGATGATCGTGTCGTTGCCCAGGTCCTGCAGCTCGTCCAGGAACAGCGGCAACTGCGCGGCCGGCAGCTGCTCATCGCTGGCCGAATAGCCAACGTGGACGAAGCTGCCGGTCAAAAGGTTACTGCCTGCATGGGCCGGCGCGGCACATGCGAGCAATACGATCAATCCAATCCTGTTCATTCTGTACGTCCCTGTCGTGGCCAAGTGAGTGGCGTCGTTGCCCATCCTAGCAACAGCGGCCGGCACCCCGCCGCGATCACCGGCACGGCTGCGCAATCGCCTACTTCCGCTGCGCCCGCGGCAGCGCGCGCCCAACGCCATTTCAAGCGGTTGATTCATTCAGCTGCGTGATCGAGCCTGCGCGCACCTTCCCCTTGGAGTTCCTCTCATGCGCACGCCACCGGCACCACTGAGCCTGGACGAACGCAACCGCCGCTGGGCCCTGGCCCGCGACATCATGGCCAGTGAGCAGCTCGATGCGCTGGTCGTGCATGGCGATCGGGAAGCCGCCGCCCCCGCCGGCTTTTCCCCGGACTGCTATTTCACCAACGATCGCCCAGGCTCGATCGTGGTATTCGTCGGCGACGAGCCGCCACGGGTATTCACCTTCGCCTCGTTGATGATCGCCGACCACCTCCAGGCCGGCCTGCGCGGCGACCTGCAATGGATCGCGCCCGAGCAGCTGTGGGTAGGAAAGTCCGGTCAGGAAGTCGGCCGCTGGCTGCAGCACTGTGGCCTGCACAACGCCCGTATCGGCGTGCTCGGGCTGGAACCATACCCGCCGTTCTACTTCGATGGTGCCATGCCTGCCCGCACCCTGCAGGGCATGCAGGCCGCAGTACCGGCGGCGCAGTTCGTACCGGTCTACCGTGCGTTCTTCCAGCGCGCCTCGGTGAAGAGCCAGGAAGAACTGGCACTGATCGCTCATGCTGCCTGGATCGGCGAATCCATGAGCGAGGCACTACGCGCCACCGCCCGCCCGGGGGTCTCCGAAGCCGAGCTGGTCGCCGCAGTCACCGCCACCTGCTTCGCGCTGGGCGGCTACACCGCCGAAGTACTGCTTGGCTCCGGGCCCGAGTATGTCGGCTGGGGGCCGCCCGCCTGGCAGTACCGTGCACAGGCGCCGCGCGTGCTGCGCGATGGCGACCTGGTGCTGTCGGAGATCTTCGCGCTGTATGGGCTGATGGAAACGCAGCATCAGGCTGCCGTCGCGATCGGCGAAGTACACGATGACATCCATCGCGCCGCTTCCGTGGCACGGACCAGCTATGAAGCCGGCCTGTCCACACTGCGTGTGGGCAACACCTTCGGCGATGTCGTCGATGCGATGGAAGCACCGCTGCTGGAAGCAGGAGGCTGGCATGTGCACCCGCTGGTCCACAGCCTCAATCCCTACGGGCCCGTTGGCTTCGGCCGTGCGCCAGGCATCGAGGTGTTGCCGGAGGCCGCGCGCTATGCGCACATCACGCCACTGCCGACGGTGGGGCGCGAGCTCCCGTTGCAGGCCGGCATGTGCTTCGCCTTCGAACCCAACTGCGCGTTCGGCCGGCACATGGCCAACATCGGCGGCACGGTCATCGTCGGCGAGCACGCCGGCGTAGCCCTCAACGACAACTCCACCTGGTTGATGCAGGCCGATGCCTGAGTTCATCGCGCACCTGCAGACACCGGCGCGACGGCGGGCGGCTGAGACACGCAGCGAACAGACCCGGACCCGGTTGCTGCAGGCTGGACTGCAGTTGTTCAGTGCACTGGGAGTGGAAGGCGTGCGCACCCGTCAACTGGTGGATATTGCAGGCTGCAGCCAATCCGCCATTCCCTACCACTTCGGCGGCAAGCTGGAACTGTATGCCGCCGTACTCAGGCGCGCCGCACAGGCCATCGCTGAACAGCTGCCGCTGCCCGCGGTACCACCCGCCGGTCCACGCCAGGCCGCACAGCAGCTGCAGCGGCTGATGCGGGCATTCGTGCACGCGCTGCTGGCTGCACCCGATGCAAGTGCGCGGACCCTGTTGCTGGCCCGCGAGCAGATCCAGCCGACGGCCGCGTTCGCCCGTGTCCACCATGAGCTGTTCGGGCCTCTGCATGCGGCATTGGCCGAATGCGTCGCTCATCTTCGAGGCGCCGATGCATCCAGCATGGAGACGGTGCTGCGTACCCACGCACTGCTCGGCCAGGCGATCGTCTTTGCTGTCTCGCACGGCGCCCTGCAGGCGCGGCTTGGAGAAACGGCAGCGGCAGCCGACGTGGAGACAATTGCAGCCATCGTCGGCGGTATGGCTCTGGCCGCAGCCCGGGCGGCGCCAGCCTGAATGGCCATAACCGTCAACCGGATGCGCAGGCCAGGTGAAGGTGGCCTCGAGAATGGCGACCTGGACTTAGCGTGCCATGCCCAAGGATGGGCACCGTCGCCGACTGCGGCGACGCCCACGCAACGGGAGACGTCACATGGCTGACCAGCAACACGGCACCTCCAGTCGGGGTTTCGCCTCGATGGACCAGGGCAAGCAGCGTGAGATCGCTGCCAAGGGTGGACGCGCTGCGCATGCGTCCGGCAACGCACATGAGTTCAGTCCCGCTGAAGCGCGCGTCGCAGGTCGCAAAGGCGGCGAAGCGATCAGCCGTGATCGACAGCACATGGCTGCGATCGGTCGCGAAGGCGGGCATGCGCGCCACGCCAATACGCGGCAGCAGCAGCAAAGCGAGTCCACGACAACGGCAGATGACCCGAAGCGTCAGCAAGGATGAGTAGCCCGTAGTCAGGCCTGCAACCGCCGCCGATGCAGGCCGATGGCCGCCAGCAGCGCCATGGCACCCGCCACGGCCATCGCCCAGCCGAAGCCACTGGCCATCGCGCTGCGGTACCAGGCCAGCATCTGCGGCGTGGACACCATCGAGGTGGGCCGCAGGATCAGCGCGCGCGCCTGCTCGGCTACCCCTGACTGCCCTGCGGCTCGCGCGGAGCTGGCGAACTGCTGCACCGCGCGCACACTCATCAGGCTGCCCAGCAAAGCGATTCCCAGGCACATGCCAGCTTGGCGCAATGCGTTCATCGTGGCCGAGGCAATACCCGCGCGCTCGGGGGGTACGCTGGCCATGACCGCCATGCCGGTGGCCGGCACCGCCAGGCCCATTCCAACCCCAAGCAGCATCAGCAACGCATTGGCGCGACCCTGCGACGTATCCGGTTCGAACGTCGTCATCGCCAACAGCGCCACCCCGGTCAGGACATAGCCCAACACCAGTGCGGTGGCCAGGCCGATATGGGTGACCAGCCGGCCGAACAGCAGCGACACCGCGCCCATCAGCAGGAACTGCGGGACCAGCTGCGTCCCCGCCAGCACCGCCTCATGGCCCTGTGCCTGCTGGAAGAACAGCGAGAGGAAGAACAGGCTGGCATAGGCGGTGAAGCCCAGCACGAACGAAGCCAGGTTGAGCATGCCGAAGCGCCGGCTGGCGAACAGGTCCAAGGGGAGCAGAGGGCGCGCCACACGACGTTCGACGACGCCAAACGCCATCAGCCCGGCAATGGCGATACCCAGGGCCAGCAGTGTCCCTGGCACCATCAGTCCGTGTTCGCCGATGGCGATCAGGCCGTAGCTGAGCGCGCCCAGGGCAACGATGCTGAGCATCTGCCCGGCCGGATCCAGTGCAGCGTGCTGCGGATGCCGCCGTTCTGGAATGGCCCAGGCCCCCAGCACGAGCGCCAGCAGGCCCAGCGGCAGGTTGATCAGGAAGATGCTCGGCCAACCGGCACGCTGCACCAGCACGCCACCGAGCATGGGTCCCAGTACCAGGGCCAGCGCACTGAACGCCGACCAGCCACCGATCGCGCGCGCGCGCTGGCGCGGATCAGGAAATGCATGACTGAGGATCGGCATCGCGCTGGGAATCAACAGCGCACCCGCGACGCCCTGCACCGCGCGCCCGACCACCAGCATCGACAGGCTGCCGGCGCAGGCGCAGAGCAACGAGCCCAGGGTGAAGGTCGCCACGCTGAGCAGCCACATCCGCCGATGGCCATAGCGGTCACCGAGCGGACCGGCCGACAGCATCAGCGCTGACAGCGCGATCGCATAGGCGTTGATCACCCACTGCAGGCCGGCCATGTCGGTCCACAATGCCAGCTGCAGGGTCGGCAGGGCGACGTTGACGATGCTGATGTCCAGCGAGGCGAGGAACGTGCCGAGATAGGCCGCCAGCACCAGGGCCGGCCGTTGGAAGCGATGCATGTACGGATCCCGCGGAGGATGTGCGCGCATCGTAGCCACTGACTGACCGTCGGTCAATGACTGACGGTCAGTCGCCTGCACAGGGCAGCTAGAATGGTGGCCGCCGCACCCGGATCACGCCCACCATGCAGACCCCAGCTGTCGCCAGGCCGCGCACCAAGCCCGCCGAAACCCGCCAGGAAGAACTGATGGACGCCGCGCAGGCGCTGTTCCTGTCGCAGGGCGTGGAAGCGACCACCATCAGCGACATCGTCGCTGCCGCCGACGTGGCCAAGGGCACCTTCTATACCTACTTCGCCTCGCGCACCGAAATCCTGCAGGCGCTGGCGCAGCGCTATACGCGGCAGTTCATGGAGGAGGTCGACCTGGCCGTGCAGCAGCAGCCCGCCAATGATGGCGTGGCGCGCCTGCGTGCCTGGATCCGCGCCAACATCGAGCTCTACGTGCGTACCCACGCGCTGCATGATGTGGTGTTCGCCAACCACCACCATCACCAGCGCGGCAATGCCGAACGCAGTGCGATCCAGCAGCAACTGCTGGGCATCCTCGAAGCAGGCAACGCCGCAGGTCTGTGGCAGCTTCCAGCGCCCAAGGTCACCGCCTCGTTGATCTATGCCGGTGTGCACGGCGCCACCGACGACCTGATCGCTGCACCGGCACCGGATGCCGATGCCTTCATCGCCGCCGTGCAGGCCGATTGCCTGCGCATGGTCGGCGTGCAACCGACCGGTGCCAAACGGCGCTGACGGACTTTCTGCCGCTCAGGTGTGGGCGAGGATGTTCAACAACCGCCCGAACGGGTCGCGGACGAAGAAGCGGCGCACGCCCCAGGGTTCATCGGCGGGGCCGTACTCCAGCGCAATGCCGGCCGCGTGCATGCGATCCAGCACCTCCTGCAGGTTGTCCACTTCGATCGACAGGTCCGGCACCGGGGTTCCGGCGCCGCCTTCGCTGGCGAAGCTGACCTGTGCCAGCGCACTGCCCTGGCCGCCATGGGTGATGATCCAGCCGTGGTCCATCAGCACCGGCATCCCAAGCAACTCGCCATAGAAAGCGGCCGCGCGCGATGGATCGGGCGTGGCAATGTTTGCGACGACGCGTTTGACGGCCATGACACGCTTCCGTTGGAAAGGACGCGTCGAGACTGCCCGACCTTGCACCCAAACAGAAGAGCCCCGTCGGTGACGGGGCCCCACGCACGGCTCAAACGGCGCGACTCACACGCCCATGCACAGGTCGACCACGCAGGTGTTGTACGCCTGCTGGCATTCACCGGCGTCGGCACCACTGGCCAGGCACATCTGATACGCCCGCCAGCACGGCTTGTCGCAGGGCTCGGCCGGTCCTGCCACCGCCACCGAACCGGTACATGCCAGCGCGAACACCGCTACTGCGATCATTTTCCTGAAAGCACGCATCGACATCACTCCTTGATAAGCCTGGTGAGCCCAGGCCGGCTCACGGTAGCGAGGCGGCCGAGAGATGGAGTGAACGCTCACGTCACGAAACATTAATCTGTTCATTAAATTTCCTTCACATAACTGGGGGTGATCGTCGCACTGCGGGGTTAACGGCCTTGTTGTCCGTCAATCAAGGAAGTTGTCTGATGAATCACCCGCTGTATGGCCGTTCGTCCCACTCCCGTTCCCCGCGCAGCCGCTTGGCGCTGGCAGTTGCCAGTTGCCTGTTGTTGGCTGCTGCCACGCCCGCCACCGCCAGCGCATCACTCGACACCTGGCAGCAACAGCGCCAGTTGCAGGCAGCTTGGGCGCAACCGGCCACTTCGGCGATCCCTTCCTCAACGGCTCAGTTTCCGGTTGCAGCACCCACAGCGGCAACCAGCACCACGGCGACCCTCGGCAATCCGGGCGACCCGGCCAGTTGGCGCACGGACGAATTCAACGCCGACTGGGGTTTGGCTGCGACCAACGCCGACCATGCCTATGCGCGTGGCCTGACCGGTACCGGCATCCGCCTGGGCGTTTTCGACAGTGGCACAGGCCTGGACCACCCGGAGTTCGCCGGCAAGAACCATCGCAGCCTGCGTCTGGCCGATGTGCTTGCCGATGGCAGCCTGTGCGACCGCGAGGTACTCGACGGCCCGGATGCCTGCTTCACCAGCGACGGCAACCAGGTTGCTATCGATTACACCCTGATTGATCCGGCCTACAGAGACCTGCTCAATCGAAACGGCTACTTCGAGGGTCCGGGCTACAACGTGCACGGCACCCATGTATCCGGAACCATCGCCGCCAACCGCGATGGCAATGGAATGCACGGCGTCGCGTTCGGCGCTGACCTCACCGTAGCCCGCCTGTTTGCCAACAGCGTGAACTACCTGACCGTCGTCGAGCGGGATGGCGGACTGTACCTGGACAGTAAGTCGGTTGCCGCGCTGGGAGCCTCCGATTCGATCTTCCCGCAGCTGTACGCACAGCTCAACGAACAGCACGTACGCGCAGTCAACCATAGTTGGGGCCTGACCAACGAACCGGACACCGCCGAGAAACTCGACTTCTATCTGTCGCATCCGGATCTTGCGGACAGCCTCGGCGCGATAGCAGAAGGCTCACGTGCCCGCGGCCTGATCCAGGTATGGGCTGCGGGAAACACCGACTCGGTCAATCCCTCACCAGAGCAGGCACCGATAGCAGGCATGTATGCATCGATGCCACGCGCCTTCACTGACATCGAGCCGTACTGGTTGGCCGTAGTCAACGTCAACCAGGCCCTGGAGCTGAGCAATCGCTCGATGCGCTGCGGCCTGGCCGCAAACTGGTGCCTGGCCGCGCCGGGTTCGAACATCAATTCGACCGTCTATGGCGAAGACTCGGTCATTGATGCCATCCCCCGCGAGGACAATGGCAATGTGATCCTCGAGGTCTCCGGTCAGGCCCCAACTTATGCCTACGGGAACCTGAGCGGCACCTCCATGGCGGCACCCCATGTAACCGGCGCGCTGGGCCTGCTGTTCGAGCGCTTCCCCTATCTGGACAGTGCGCAGGTCCGCGACGTGCTATTGACCACCGCGCGCGATCTTGGCGCACCAGGCATCGATGAGATCTATGGCTGGGGCCTGATGGACCTGCGCAAGGCCATCGAAGGCTACGGCTCGCTGCGCGTGGATACCAACGTGGTGATGAACCAGAAGGCCGGTGGCCTGAAGGTGTGGGAAGGCGACGCCTGGGATGACTGGACCAACGACATCGGCGGCGCTGGCAAGCTGACCAAGTCCGGCATCGGCTGGCTGCGCCTGAGTGGCGACAACAGCTTCAACGGCGCGGTACTGCAGGACGGCACGTTGGAATTGAACGGCACCAACACACTCACGTCAGCGGTCGAGGTCCAGGGTGGCCAGTTCCTGCTCAACGGTTCGCTGGTTTCCACCGCCTTGAACACCACTGGAGGCGTGAGCACGGTCAGCAGCAGCGGCCTGCTGAAGGACAGCAACCTGACCGTCGATGGCGGCGTGGTGTCCTTCAACGGCACGCAGACCGGCGGCACCACCACGGTCGGTTCGAACGGCCTGTTGAAGGGCATCGGCACACTGGGCAACACCCGTGTGGACGGCATCATCGCGCCCGGCAATTCGATCGGCACGCTGACCATCAACGGCAACTACGTGCAGGGTGCAACCGGCGTCTATGCCGCCGAACTTGCCCCGGGCGGCCGCAGTGACCAGTTGCACGTAACCGGCACCGCCACTCTCGGCGGTACCCTGGTCGCACTGCCGGAGCCGGGTACCTACTACCTCGGCGAGCAGTTCAATTTCATCCGCGCCGACGGCGGTGTCAGCGGCCAGTTCGCGAAAACCGATTTCAGCGCGTTCTCGCCGTTCCTGCAGTTCAGCCTGGCCTACGGTGCCAATGGCACCCGCATCGACGTGGCACGCGGCGCCTCTCTGGCCAGTGCTGCTGCCACGCCGAACCAACGCGCAGTGGCCACCAGCGCCGATGGACTGGCGATCAACCAGGGCCTGCCCAAGCCGCTGACCCAACTGTTCCCGCAACAGGTAGGTGGCGTGCTCGACGGTCTCAGCGGCGAACTGCATCCGGCCACGGCACTGGCCCTGGTCGAGGGCAGCCGCTACGTGCGTGATGCCGCGCTGTCGCGCCGTGCCGGTACCACCGCGCCAGGTGCCGACGCGGGCGATGCCACCGGCGCCTGGGTGCAGGCACTCGGCGGCAACAGCAAGCTGGATGGCAACAGCAACACCGCCCGCACCGAAGCCAACAGCAACGGCCTGTTGATCGGCATCGACCGCGAGTTCTCCGGCTGGCAGGTGGGCGTGCTGGCCGGTACCGGCCGTACCGACGTGAAGCAGCAGGAGCGTCGTGCCAAGTCGAAGATCGACAACACGCACTTCGGCGCCTACGCCAGCCACAACTGGGGCGGCTTCGGCCTGCGCGGCGGTGTGGCCTGGAGCAAGCACGAGGTGAAGAGCACGCGCGACGTGGCGTTCGCTGGCTTCAGCGACAGCCTGAGCGCACGCTACGACGCCCGCACCCGCCAGGCCTTCATCGAAGCCGGTTACCGCTTCGGTGGTCCGGAAGCCGGGCTGGAACCGTACCTGCAGGTTGCGCGCGTGGAAGTGGACCTCAAGCGCATCAACGAACGCGGTGGTGCGGCCGCCCTGCAGGGCAAGGTGGATGACACCGCAACCACGATCGCTACCGCTGGCCTGCGCTTCGACAAGGGCCTGAAGGCCTCGTTCCAGCAGGACAGCTGGCTGCACCTGCGCGGTGGCGTGGGCTATCGCCGCGCCTCTGGCGACCGCAGCCAGGTGGCCAACCTGGCCTTCGCCAACAGCAGCAGCACCTTCGCGGTCGAGGGCGCACCAATTGCCGACAACGCCGTGGTGGCCGAGCTGGGCCTGTCGGCATGGCTGACCCCGCGGCAGCAGCTGGAGCTGGGTTACAGCGGCCAGTTCGGCAGTGAAAGCCGCGACCATGGTGCCAATGCACGCTGGTCGGTCCGCTTCTAGTTCAAGGCACGTGTTCTCTTGATGGATTGGGGCGGCCTTGCGGCCGCCCCTTTTTTGTCCGCCGCCGGCCGCTATGCGCCACGTGGCAGGCAGCTTGCGGCCAGCAGGCTGGCCAGCGGCAACAGCAGCCCACAGGCCACCAGCGGCCACACCGTGTCTCCCGGCAGCAGCACGGTAGCCAACGTCCCCACGCCGGCAACGATCACGCTCTGCAGGGCGTAGTAGAGCGCCACCGCCATCCCCGAGGCATCGGCGAAATCACGCAATGCGCCGTTGGCAGCCACCGATACCACCATCACCAGGCCCACCGCGATGGCCCACATCGGCAGCACCACGCTGGCGAATGACGGCGGCCACAGCGTCGCTAGTGCCATCAGCAACGCCCCGCCGATCATCACCCACAGCCCACGCAGGAAGGTCCCGCGCACCTGCCAGCGGGCGATCAGCCTCTTCGCCAAGCGCGCGCTGAAAATCATCACCAGCGCCACCGTTGCGAACGCCAAGCCGAAGGACAGCGGCGAGTACTGCATGCGTCCAACCAGGATGCGGGGGGCGATCGAGAAGAACACGAAGAAGGTGCCCATGCCCGCACTGAAACCCAGCGTGTACACCCAGAACCCACCGCTGCGGAGGATGCGCTGCAGCACCGGGCCTGGCGCGTCGCTGCGCGGCGGGCGGGTCTCCTGCCAATGACGTTGCGCGCGCAGGCCGGCGATCAGGCCGAGCACGCCCAGCAATGCGAAGATTGCACGCCAGCCGAATGCGCCTGCCACCAACGCACCAAGGATCGGACCGAGCGCGGGCACGAAGGCCAGCATCGAGGCGAACAACCCATACAGCGAAGCACCCTCCGGCGTATCGGCATATACATCACGCACGGTGGCGAAGGTCGCCACCAGCGCCGCCGATGCACCGATCGCCTGCACGGTACGCCAGGCCAGGAACGCCGCACCGCTGCCGGACGCCGCCAGCGCTATCGACGCGACGGTGAACAGCAACGCGCCCAGCAACAGCACCGGCCGCCGCCCGATGCGGTCGGACAGTGGGCCGAACACCAGCTGGCCCACGCCGAGCACCAGCAGGTAGGCACTGAGCGTCAGCTGCACCAGCACCGGCGAGGTGCCCAGCGCGCGTGGCATTGCAGGAACCACAGGCAGGTAGATATCCATGGCCAGCGAGGCCAGGAGATCGAAGGGGGCCATCAGCACGATGGCCGACGCCAGGGAATGGGCCCAACGTGGGGCCTGTCGATTGAACATGGGGAGTCTCCGCCCAGAGTGAATCCGGCGGTGATCCATCCACTTCGCGTGCATCGCAGGGATGATCACCGCAACAACGTCTGCATCGTTGTTGCGGCTCAGCGAACTGTCTGCGGACCGTTCCCGTTGTTCATGGCGCCATCGAATACCTGTACAGGTGGCGCAAGTGTAGCAACCACCGGCAAGCGGCCGCAGCGGTCAGCCCAGCGGCAGCATGTCGATGCGCCTGCATGGCGTCTGTTTCACCTGTTCGATCAGGCGCCGCACCACCGACGAGGTCTCGGCCTGGCGGTACTGCACGGCAATGGTCGAAACGATGGTCGGCCCGGCCAGCGGCAGATAGACCATGCCCGGCAGCACCAGCGTGCGTTGCAGCACCGATGGCACGATCGCCACCGAACCGACACCGACGGAAACCTCGGCCAGCACCGCTGCCAGATGGCCGGGCTGCGAACGGATGCGTGGAATGAAGCCGCCCCGTCGCGCGACCTCCATCGCGCCGGCCGGCTGTTCCGGCATCACGAACCCTTCCCTGGCCAGCGCCGCCGGTCGCACCGGACTCCGCGCCTGCGCCAGCGGATGGGTTTCCGGCAGGGCCACGCAGAACTGGTCCTCGACCAGGGTGTGTTCACCGAAACTGTCGGGCACATCCATCGGCGGCCGGCAGAACACCACGTCCACCCGGCCTTGCTGCAGCAGCTCCGGCAGCACGCCCATCGGCCATTCGCTCACCTGCAGGTCAACGCCGGGATAGCGGTCGCGGAACCGGCTCAGCTGGTCCTGCAGCGCGCCGGCATACAACGCCGAACCCACATAACCGATCTCGATCTTGCCGATCTCGCCGCGGCCAGCCCGCCGGCCCACGGTTTCGGCCTGCTCGAACCGGCGCAGCACGTCACGTGCTTCGGCCAGGAACACCTCGCCTGCCGAGGTCAGCGCCGCCTCCCGACGTCCGCGCTCGAACAGGCGGGTCCCGAGCCGGCGCTCGATGTCCTGGATCTGCACGCTCAGGGTCGGCGTGGCGATCCCCAGCCGCAGCGCCGCGCGGCCGAAGTGCAGCTCCTCGGCCAAGGTGACGAAGTACTCCAGGTGACGGCGTTCCATGGGCGGCGATTTGTTAGGCAAAACCTAACGTACCGGGAAAACACCGAGAATGAAACAAACACCGATCGCTGCTGGAATGCCTGTCCTCTCCCTCTTGCGAGCGACCGGTGCCGCCCTCCCCCACCCCTTCCCCCGTGCCACGCAGGCTGCCCGACCGGGTCCTGCTGGTGGCCTCGCTGGGCTGCACGATGACCGTGCTCGAGACCAATGCAGTGGCGGTCGCACTGCCCGGCATCGCGCGTGACCTGCATGCCGGGTTCGCGGATATCGAGTGGGTGATCAGCGCCTACATCCTGTCATTCACTTCGCTGCTGCTGCCGGCCGGTGCCATCGCCGACCGTTGCGGCCGCCGCCGCGTGCTGCTGATCGGCATCACCGTGTTCGCCCTCACCTCTTTGCTGTGCGCGTTGGCGCCGACCGCAGCATCGCTCTACCTCGCACGGGCGCTGCAGGGCGTGGGTGCCGCATTCCTGCTGGCGCCGTCGCTGTCGATCATCGGCCACACCTTCCACGAGGGGGCCGCCAAGGACAACGCGTGGGCATTCTGGGGCACGGCGATGGGCATGATGATGGTGCTCTCGCCGTTGATCGGTGGCGCGCTTTCCACACTGTGGGGCTGGCGCGCGGTGTTCATCGCAATCCTGCCGTTCCTCGCCCTGCTCGGCTACGGCGCGCTGCGCTGGATACCGGAATCCTCCGACAGCGTGCTCCGCCCGCTCGACCCGCCCGGCATCGCCACCTTCAGCCTGGCGATCTTCGGCATCGTGCTGTTCCTGGTGGAAGGCCTGGCGCAGGGCTGGGGCGCTGCAACGGCGTTGACCGGGCTGGCCCTGGCCTTCGCCATGGGGACCGCCTTCGTCATCGTTGAGCGGGCACGGCCGCATCCCATGGTGGACCTCGGGCTGCTGGCCAGCCCGCGCTTCGTCGGCGCGCTCATCGCCATGGTCGGCTATTCGGTAAGCGCCCAGGTGATGGCCTCGATGCTGCCGCAGTACCTACAGAATGGCATGGGGCTGGGCGCGTTGGCCGCGGGTGTCGGCATGCTGCCCTTCGCCGGGGCGATGCTGTTGTTCCCTGCGATCGGCCGGCGGCTGGGCCGCCACCTGACGAGCCCTGCCGTACTGGCCATCGGCCTGTCGATCACCGCCGCCGGCAACGCCGTGGCCGGCCTCGCCGCGTGGCAGCAACGGCCATGGCTGGCATTGGTCGCGATGATCGTGATCGGTGCCGGTGGCGGCATCCTCAATGGCGAGACCTCCAAGGCCATCATCGGTGCGGCACCGCGCGACCGCGCCGGCATGGCCTCCGGCATCAGCGCCACCACGCGTTTCGTCGGCATCCTGCTGGGCTTCACCATCCTTTCCAGCGCACTGAGCCTGGGCATCCGCGAGGCGTTGGCGGCGGCGGTGCCACCCGACGACGTGCGGCCGATAGCCGATGCGATCGCCACCGGTACGTTCGCCGGCACTCACACCGCGACGTTCGCACAGGCGATCTACAGCCACGGGTTCGCCAGCGCCCTGTGGACCTCGGCCATCGCCGCAGCGCTGGCCAGCCTGGCGGTGGCACTGCTGGGACGCCCACAGCAGAGCCGCGCAGCACGCGCCTCTGCTTCACGCCGGGAGCCACACACATGCGACTGAACCTTCCACTGATCCTGCTTCTGATCGCACTGCCGGCCACCGATGCGCTGGCGGTGCCAGCCCCGCCCCTCGGTACACCGCCGCGCGATGCACTGCTCAAGCAGATCGACATGGGCATGGCCAATGCCGTGGAGTGGGAATACGCGTTCAATGCCGTTGCGTCCTGCGATGTCGCTCGGCTGGACCACGCGCTGCGCGAGCTGCATGGCAACCACCCCGTGCAGATCCAACCGATGCTGGACGCCGGCTACACCGCAACCTATCGCTCGGCCGAGCCCTATCCCCGCCTGCAGGACCGGCTGGCAGCACTGCGCGATGCCGAAATCACCTGCATGGCCATTGCCAACAGTCGCAGCCATGCCAGCGTCGTCGACAGCGCCGCTGCGCTGCTGGCGTACATCGCCGATCAGCCGCTGTAGCGACGCGATCGATGTCCAGCGGTGTACGCAACAGGAGCCTTTCCCCACGTGCAGCACGCGGCCATGATTTCCGCCGCCGCTACCGCCTGACCTGCGCAGCACTGGTCGCGATGGGCGGCCTGCTGCTGGCACGCGCGGCCGATGTACAGATCATCCACCATCGTTTCTACCTGCGGCAAGCCGAAGCGCGGATGCTTCGGCACCATCCCCTGCGTGCCCATCGCGGCACGCTCTACGATCGCCATGGCACCGTCATCGCCGGGTCAGCGCCGGTGGCTTCGCTGTGGATCGACCCCAGGGAATTCTTCGATGCATCCGGGTCGGTCGAAGCACTGGCAACGGCACTGGACGCTGATGCCACCGCGCTGGCCCGCCTGCTCGCGCGCGACCGAAAGCGGCGCTTCGTCTACCTGCCCGGCTTCCGCCGGGGTGATCCAACGAGCTTCGAAGCTCTGCTCGCCAGGGCTCCCGCCGGAGTGCACCTGCAGCGGGAGTTCAAGCGCTTTTACCCGCAGTCGGATCTGTTCGCGCAGGTCATCGGCATCACCGATATCGAAGGCCGTGGTGTGGAAGGACTGGAACGGATGTTCGAGGCGCGATTGGCGGGCCGGGCGGGCTACCGCGACGTCATCATCGACCGCAAGGGCCGCCCGGTGGAGCTGCGCGACCGCGGCCGTCCTGCGCGCGCCGGCGAGGACATCGTGTTGTCGCTCGACAGCCGCATGCAGTACACCCTCCATGCAGGCCTGGGGCCGGCGGCCCAACGCCACGGCGCTGCGGCCGCCAGCGTGGTCGTGCTGGAAGTCGGTAGTGGCCAGGTCCTGGCGATGGTCAACTGGCCCACGTACAACAGCAACAATCCCGGCGCGGGGCCGATCGACGCCCACCGCAACCGCGCCGTCACCGATGTATTCGAGCCCGGCAGCACGGTGAAGCCATTCACGGTGGCTGCGGCGCTCGATGCCGGCGTGATCACCACAACCAGCACGTTCAACACCCATCCCGGCTGGATCCGCAACGGACGCTTCACCACTCGCGACTACCAGGACCTGGGTGTACTGGATACGACCGAGGTACTGAAGAAGAGTTCAAACGTCGGCATCTCGTTGATCTCGCGTCGCCTCAGCAGCGACCAGCTTCACGACATGTTCGCGGCCCTGGGGGCCGGGCACCCGACCGGTAGCGGCTTTCCCGGAGAGCGCAGCGGTACGCTGGCCGATACGCACGCCTGGAGCGGCACCAGCAAGCAGACCATGGCCTATGGCTACGGCCTGTCGATGACCACGCTTCAGCTGGCCAATGCCTACGCCACGCTGGCCAACCATGGCGTGCGTGTGCAACCAACGTTCGAGCTAGGGCGCTCACCGGTCCGCACACGGGCGATGCCTGCACATGTTGCCGAGCAGGTACTGTCGATGTTGGCAACCACCTCTGGGCCGGGCGGCACTGCGACCCGTGCGCGCATCATCGGCTACCCGATCGCGGGGAAAACCGGCACCGCGCGCAAGGCCAGTGCCGGCGGCTATGCACGCCGCTACACATCGCTGTTCGCCGGCCTCGTTCCCGCAGACCATCCGCGCTATGCGGTCGCCGTGGTTGTTGACGATCCGGATGCGCGGCTGGGGGGCTATGGCGGCGGCACCGTCGCTGCACCGATCTTCAGCGAGCTGATCGGCCGCGTGCTGCATTTGACGGACATCGCACCTGAAACGCGGGATTGAGCCGCCTGCTGCAAAGATGGCCGGAGCGGCAATGCCGCCCCGGCCGTGACGGCCCCGGGGAGAAGGCCGCCAGTGAGCGTCAGGCCGCCTTCATGGCGTGCTTGCGGGCGCGCATGACGTTGTGGCATTCCTGCACTTCCGGAAGTAGCTGGGTCACTTCCTGGCGCACGGCCGGCGGCAGCTCGTTGTCCTTCAGCACGTCCTTGAACGCGCCAAGCAGGCGATCTTCGGATTCTTCCAGTTCGGCCACATAGCCGTAATTGGTGTCGCCAAACGCGGCACGCACCTTGCCGTAGAACTGCTGCATCGAACCGACCATGGTGCCGTGCTCGGCCGGCTTGCCGCCGCTGGCAGCAACCGAGCTGCTCAACGCCGAGACGATACGACCCTTGACGCCGGCGATGCGGGTGAACAATGCCGACAGCTCGGCATCCTTCACCTTGGTCGCGGCTTCTTCATAGAACGACTTGCCGTCGCGGGCGATCTCGATCAGGTCGTTGAGGCGATGTTCAATGGTGGACTGGGTGCTCATGGAGTCGCTCCTGTGTGCTCGAAAGTCTGTGGGGAATGGCAGCGCGATTGCGTTGCCTTCGACCCCACTGTGGCGGGTGTGCCGTGGCTGTCGGGTGAGTACGGATTGATGTGCACATCACCACATTCAACGCGCGCTGACTTCTTCATGCGCAGGCTCATTTCCATTCACGGTGAATGAGCGAATCGACGTCGATTCACCAGGGCGCGATGATGATGATCAACGCGACCAGCAGCACGATCGCCAGTACAAGCAGCAGTACATGCCTCTGCCGCCAACTGGGTTTTGGCTTTCCAGGGGTATTCACTACGCGTCTCCTTCGATCTGCAAAAGGTGCGCAGACACACTGATGCAAAGCAGCATGTGGACGCGTAGAGATTTCGTGCAGGGCCCGTGCATGAATGCAGGATCCCGCGCGCGACGATAACGCGTCCATAACGTAATCAGGATGTAAACGGAGTGTTAGGTTCCTTCCGATTCCGCACAGCGGAGTTTCAGATCGGTTTCCACGCAGCCATGCACGAAACCCATTCAACTGGATTTGGAGAGAGCCAAATGCATTACAAGTACACCCTGCTTTCACTGGCAGTGGGCACCGCCCTGGCGGCCACCTGGTCGCCGGCCGCACATGCCCAGGATGGCAGCGAGAAAACACCGAAGAACCTCGATCGCATCCAGGTCACCGGCTCGGCCATCCGCAGCGTCGACATCGAGACGCAGCAGCCCATCATCGCCATCACCCGCGCGATGATCGAACAGCAGGGCTTCACCACCATTGCCGACCTGCTGCAGAACCTCACCTCCACTGGCGCCCCGACCATTTCGCGTGCGCGCGCACTGGCTTCCGGCGAGAACGTCGGTGGCTACTACGTGAACATCCGCAACCTGGGCGCCACCCGCTCGCTGGTACTGGTCAACGGCAAGCGCCTGGGCGCCACCACCGGCGGCTACCAGGATCTCAGCCAGATCCCGATGAGCGCGGTGGAGCGCATCGACGTACTGAAGGACGGCGCCTCTGCGCTGTACGGCTCGGATGCGATCGCCGGCGTGGTCAACATCATCACCCGCAAGAACTACGAAGGCCTGGAAGTGTCCATGCAGCATGGACAGTTCAGCCAGGGCGACGGCAAGGACAGCACCTTCTCGCTGGTCACCGGTGCACGTGGTGAACGCGGCGGTTACACGCTCGCGCTGGAGTACCAGAAGTCGGACCCGGTGTTTGCCCGCGACCGTGAGTTCTCCCGGTACGGTGGTGCTGGCCCCAACTACCCCGGCGCGGACTGGAGCAACATCAGCCAGAACGGTTCGTGGTGCGATCCGGCCCTGTACAAGTGCAACACCGGTGATGCGGTGTTCAAGACGCTCAATCGTGGCGGCAACCCGAAGAACCCGAACGACTACCATCCGATCACGCCGGCCGAGTTCGCCAACGGCAACGAGCAGATGCACCTGCAGACCGGCATCGAGCGTCGCTCGCTGTTCCTCAGCACGGACTACGCGCTGACCGAGCAGATCAAGTTCACTGCCGATATCGGCTACAACGAACGCACCACCGACCAGCAGATTGCAGGTTACCCGTACCAGTCGACCAAGTTCGGTACGCCGCTGGATGCGGCCAGCGTGTTCAATCCCATCGACCACAGCATCGCGTTCAATCGCCGCCTGTGGGAGGTGCCTCGCACCACCGAAAGCAAGCTGAAGTCCCTGCGCGTCGCGCCCAGCCTGTCCGGCTACTTCGAGCTGGGAAGCAAGGCGTACGACTGGGAAGTCGGCGCACTGTTCAACCGCAATGAAGTTACTAAAACGGGCCGTGGCGACATGAGCCTGATCGCTTCCCGGCAGGCGTTGGGGCCCTCCTACCTCGACGCCAATGGTGTGGCCCGCTGTGGTACGGCGGCATCGCCGGTCTCGGGCTGCCTGGCTTGGAATCCTCTGCTGCCGTTCGGGGTCGCGGGGGCTGGCTCTCTCTCCGATCCCGAGCTGCAGCGCTTCCTGTTCCCGACGTTCAACGATACCGGCATCACCAAGACCCGCAGCTACTTCGCCAACATCTCAGGACCGGTGATCGAACTTCCCGCCGGCGACCTGTCCGTCGCCCTGGGCTACCAGTACCGCAAGGAAGAGGGCCGCTTCGTGCCCGACGCCTTCGCGCAGTCGCGGCAGAGCACGGCGCTGGGTGCCTCCACCACCGCCGGTGATTACAGCCTCAACGAGTTCTTCGCCGAAGTAAACGTGCCGGTGCTGCGTGACCTGCCGTTCGCCAGGGAGCTGACCGTGAACCTGGCCACGCGCTATTCCGACTACAGCAACTTCGGCAGCACCACCAATTCCAAGGCCAGCTTCGCCTGGCGCCCGATCGAAGAGCTGATGATCCGCGGTACCTTCGCCGAAGGCTTCCGCGCACCGAGCATCTCCGATCTGTACGGCGGCCTGGGCACCAGCTTCGAGACGTATGTCGATCCCTGCGGTACCGGCGCCACCAACAGTGTCAACGGCAATGCCGCCTGCAACGCGGCGGGCGTACCGCTTGGCTACCAGCAGCTGAACCAGAGCCTGAAGCCCTGTGCCAGCTATCCCTGTGCCACCCCCGACGAGTTCACCACCGGCTCCAATCCGAAGCTGCGCCCGGAGGAGTCCAAGAGCAAGACGGTGGGCGTGGTCTGGAGCCCGCGCTGGGTCGATGGCCTGGACATCAACCTCGACTGGTACAGCTACAAGATCACCAACATGATCATCCAGGACAGCGTCGACCGCATCCTGCGTGACTGCTACGTGCTGGGTAATGCCTCGCGCTGCGGAAGCGTAAAGCGCGCCGGTGATGGCCACATCACCAGCATGTTCTACGGCCTCGCCAACCTGGGCTCGATGGAGACCGAAGGCTGGGATCTGGGCATCCGCTATCGCCTGCCCGAGTTCTCCTTTGGCCGGTTCACCATCGACCTGCAGAACAGCTACGTCTCCAAGTACGACGAGCAGAACCAGAACTCGGCTGGCGACACGATCATGATGGGCCGGATCGGCCAGCCGGGCATTTCCCGACTGCGCTCGAACCTGGGCGTGAATTGGCAGCTCGGCAACTTCAGCACCCAGTACACCGTGCGCTACTTCTCCGGCATGGTTGAAAACTGCGTGCCGAACCGGCCCTGCACCCTGCCCGACCGCTACGCTTACGGCGAGCCGGATGCGCTGCGCAAGGTGGGTTCGAACACCTTCCACGACATCCAGGTCAGCTACAAGCTGCCGTGGGATGGCACGGTGGCATTGGGCTCGAACAACGTATTCAACCACCAGGGCCCGATCATGTTCTCCAAGCCCTCCAGCTCGTTCCCCTACTACGGCGGCTTCGACATCGGCCGCACCGTGTACGTGAAGTACTCGCAGCGCTTCTGATCGACAGGTACGTGCTCGTGGCCGGCGGAAGGGGAGTCCGCCGGCCACGATGCACACAACCTCCACTCGATCTCCATCGTTCTTCGACGGAATCTCCAAGGTTCCCGGCAACACTGATGTCATGACGGCATGGGAGCAGGACCGCATGGATCGCCACGCGCCTCGACACTGCACGCCCGTCTCCAGGTTCACCACTGAACGCGACGGTGTGGCCCGGTCCCGATCCTCCGGACGTGCCGCCGCAAGGGAAGTACGAGATGACGACGGCAGTTCGCACTGGCCTGACCGACCTGGTCACTGACGCGCAGCGGTACCTGCGCAGGATTCTCCCCGGGCTCGCCTCTGCGGTGCACCCGCTTGCCTCATCACACGCCATTCCACGCGCGATGTCCTCGCGCTATCACCTTGCCGAGCTGATGCTGTATGGGGAAACCCCTGCGATGCTTGCCGTGGCCCGCGAGCCCAGCGAGTCCAGCAGCCGCGTCATCCAGGACGTCCGCTGCCTGCGCGCTGCGGCAAATGCACTGGTCCTGTATGTCTCTCCCTATCTCACCCCCACCCAGCGGCGGTTCCTGGTGGAGGCCCATATCGACTTCGTGGTTCCGCATGCCCAGCTGTTCGCGCCCAGCCTGGCCATCGAGTTCCGCGACGCGCCCGATCACGAGAAGAAGGCCATCTCGCTGCTGCCCTCGGCACAGGCCGTGTTGATCCACGTGTTGTTGTCGGGGCAGCCGCGATGGTGGTCTCCCCGCGAGATCAGTGCGGCCGCCGGCTACACCTCCATGACGGCATCGCGCCTCTCTGCCGAACTGGTCGAACGCGGCCTGGTCGAACGCTCCACCGGTGGCCGCGAGCGCTTCCTGAAGCTGGCCGGCAACCGCGACGAGGTCTGGGCCCGGGCACAGCCATTCCTGCGCTCCCCCATCCTGAAGGAAGTGGATGTCTGCTGGGGCCCGACCGCCGAGATGCTCCGCGATGCCGGGCACCCGGCGCCGACGGCAGGCCTCGATGCACTTGCTGAAACGTCACCGATCTGCGGCACCCGCGCGCTGCACATCGATGCGTGGCGGTTGTTGGGTGCACTTCCCATGCCCGGTCCGGACTGCGTGCAGACCGCACGGCTGCAGGTCTGGGCCTATCCGCCCGCGTTCACCAGCATCGGCGATGTGGTGGACCCGCTTTCGCTCCATCTCAGCCTTCGGGGCAAACGCGGCCACGATGCGGACGCGCTGGAGCAGCGGGTGGAACAGGCGCTTGGCGGGGACACATACCCCGCATGACCGAAGCCCTATGCGGGTTGCTCGCTCGACACTGCAGCGGCGCGCCTGGCGCTGTACTCAGCGAACACCACGCCGGACACCGCCAGCAGGCCACCGCCCAGTACCCAGCCACTGAGCGATTCGCCCAGCAGCATCACCGCCAACGCTGCGGTGACGATCGGCACCAGGTTGAAGAAGCCGGAAACACGCGCTGCGCCCAGCCGGGAGAGGCCCGTCATCCAGGTCAGCGGCGCGAGAATGGATGCACAGACCGCCGCGAAGCCGATACAGCCGACCGCCGTCAGGTTGTCCACCCCGGTCCCGATCAGCAGCTGCAACGGTAGCAGGATCAGCGACGCCGCCGTGGCCTGCAGGAACAGTGACTCCAGCACCGACAGCGGGATCTTCCAGCGTTGCATCAGCACGTTGTAGGCGGCGAAGGCCAACGCGCCGACCAGCATGATCGCATCACCGCGGTTCAGGCCCTGCGTAGCCAACCGCGCCAGGTCGCCCTGGGACACCACCGCAACCACGCCGATGCTGGAGATCACCGCTCCGAGGATGGAGGTGCCACGTACCGGATGGCCCATGAACACGCGTGACAGCGCCAACGCGATCAGCGGGATCAGGGCCTGGATCACCCCCATGTTGGTAGCCGAGGTGAAGTGTGCCGCGTAGTAGGCCAGGCACTGGTACATCACGCCGCCCAGGCACCCCAGCACCAGGAAGCGGCCGAGGTTTGCACGTACGGTCGGCAGATTCTGGCACAGGCGTGGCAGGGCAAACGGCAGCAGCAGGATGGCGGCCACCAGCCAGCGGAAGAAGCCGATGTCGATCGGGCCCACTGAACCGGAGGCAAGCTTGGTGACGATGGTGTTCGCGCCCCATAGCAGGCACGCAAGGATCGGGAAGAGATAGTTCAAGACGGCAGCTGTACGCAGGGGAATGGCCAGCGTACGCTTGGCGCATATCGAGGACATCCCGAAAATGCGCCATTCCGCCTCTCGCTTGCGGCAACCGCTTGAGCCCATCCCCACCTTCAGCCAGCTGCCCGGCCCGATCTACTTCCGGCAGGGCGCAATGGAGCCCACCAACTGGGGCACGCACAGTCATCCGTGGGGACAGTTCAACTTCGTCGCACAGGGCGTCATGGAGATGAAGATCGATGGTGAGTGGATGGTATCTCCGCCCCATTACGCCATCTGGATTCCACCCGGCATGGCCCACTACTCACGCAACCGGTCGGCACTGGCCTATCGTTCGGCCTACCTTTCACCCGCGTTGTCACGCAGGTTGCCCGTGCGTTGCCATGCGTTGGAGGTGAGTCCATTGCTGCGTGAGCTGCTGCACGAACTGGCGCAACAGGGCGTGACTGATCCGAAGACACCCGCGCAGAAGCGCATGGCCGCGGTGGTGATCGATCAGATCGTCAATGCCGCGGTGCTGCCCAGCTTCCTGCCGGTCGCCAGCAGTGATGTGCTGAAGCAGGTGATGGTGCATGTGGAGAAGCACCTGAGCGCCGCCGAATCGGTGGCCGATATTGCGCGCCGCCACCACATGAGTGTGCGCAAGCTGGAGCGCCTGGCACGCAGTGAACTGGGCATGTCGCTTGGCGACTGGCGTGGGCGGGTGAAGTTCGTGCGCGCCACCGAGGCGCTGTGCACGCGCCGACCGATCAGCCGGATCGCCGAAGAGCTGGGCTACTCCGGCGTCAGCGCCTTCGCCGAGATGTTCAAGCGGCACGCGCAGTGCACGCCGGATCAGTACCGGAAGCTGCATCGGGTTGGGTGAGGGCTCGAATCGGGCGATGTCGATTTCCCGCCCCGTCGTTCGTCGGAACAGGAAAGGCGGGCCCTTCGGCCTGCAGGAGTGCCCCGATGTGCCCCATCCTCACCGCCTTCGCCACTTCCCCGGACCGCGGCCAGGGCCTGGCCCGTGACATGCGCGTGCGCTGGGCGCTGGAGGAGCTCGGCGTGCCCTACGACGTGCAGCTGCTCAGCTTTGACGAGCTGAAGCAGCCCGCGCACCTGGCCCGCAACCCCTTCGCGCAGATCCCCACCTGGCAGGACGGCGGCCAGATCCTGTTCGAATCCGGCGCGATCGTCCTGCACCTGGCCGAGCAGCATCCCGGTCTGTTGCCGACCGATCCGGATGCGCGCATGCGCGCCATCATGTGGGTGTTCGCCGCGCTGAACACGGTGGAGCCGCCCATCGTCGAGCGCTCGATGGCCTGGGTGCTGGAACGCGAGCAGCCCTGGTATGCGCAGCGCCTGCCGATGCTCGATGAGCGTGTGCGTATGCGGCTGGTGCAGCTGTCAGCGTGGCTGGGCAAAACCCTGTGGCTTGAGGGCGACTTCAGCGTCGGCGACCTGATGATGGCCTCTGTGCTGCTGCGCCTGAAGAGCAGCGGCCTGCTCGATGAGTACCCGCAGGTGGTGGCCTATGTGGGCCGTGCAACGCAGCGCCCCGCCTACCAGCGTGCGTTCGCTGCGCAGCTGGCGGTGTTCCAGAACGCCTGACGCTACGCCCGTGGGCAGCCCTCAGTGCAGACTGCGCCGGCATGCGGCCTGCACCAGCATCAGCTGCGCCACCAGGATCAGCATCGCGCAACCTGACAGCAGCCACGGGTCGATGTACCACTGCGCGTTGAAGCTGAAATCCCCGGCGGAAATGCGCTTCCAGCCGTTGAAGTGCTGCATCGCCGCGACCACGAACGCGAAGCCCCCTGCGGTGTACGACAACCAGGGCACGATGAGACCGCCCGGTCGCGCGAACAGCACCAGCACGCCCAGCACGCCGATGACCGTGCGCTGCACGCGGCAGTACGGGCAGACATAGGCCATCCCGCTCCATTCCACCGCCCAGGCCAGCAGGCTGACCAGCACGGCCGCGCCTGCCGCGATGTAGAGGACTCTGGGTGAGATCGTCAGGTTGCCATCGTGTGCCATCCCGTGTTCCTTCGTTCAAAGACCCCGGCAGGGTAGCAGCGCGGCAGGTTCAATCCTTCTTGAAAACCGTGCGCTTGCCGATCGGGCTGCTCTTGCGCGCCGTCGGCCGGGCCAGGCCGGGAATCAGGAAGTCGGTCACCTTGTGGCCCTTCTGCACCTTGGACGCCAGCCAGCGCGGCATACGCCCGCGGCCGGACCAGGTCAGGCGCTTGTACTCCGGGTCACGGTACTTGGCAGCCACTTTCCCGGTTCTGCGCCGTGCCGGTTTCCTGCGGGGAGCGGCCTCTTCGTTCGCCTCTCCGCCGAACAGCTCTTCGAGGGTATACCCCGCTTCTGCTGCTGCGGCCTTCAACATCCGCCGTACCGCACTGGCCGGACGGCGGCTGGAAATCAGCTGTTTCCGCTGTTCAGCGGCAACCACCAAGGCGCCCAGCTCCCGAAGGCTGAGCGATTCAATATCAATCGTCATGGGAGAAAGGTCTCCTGCGGACGGCCAGCTGTCAAGGCGCCTTGCCTTTGGCGTAGACACGGGCTTCACTGCCGGTGGGCTCCGATCGCCTTCGCCGGCCATCTCCGAGGACACCGACGTGAGCCACTCATCCCATTCGCTCGCTTACCTGCTTGCACGCATCCTGCTGATGGCGCTGTTCCTCATCTCCGGCCTGGGCAAGCTTGGTGATCTCAGCGGCACCCAGGGCTACATGGAAGCGATGGGCGTGCCCGGCATCCTGCTCTGGCCCACCATCGCCTTCGAGATCGGCAGCGGACTGTGCATCCTGTTCGGCTTCCAGACCCGGCTGGTGTCGGTCGTGCTGGTGGGTTTCAGCCTGGTCACTGCCTTCATCTTCCACCACAACTTCGCCGACCAGACCCAGCAGATCATGTTCCTGAAGAATCTGGGACTGGCCGGTGGCTTCCTGCTGCTGGCCTGTACCGGCGCCGGGCGCTACAGCATTGACGGCAGGGGGCGGCGCGGGTAAGCGCCGATCGGCGACCCGCACGCGCTAGCGCCGAAGCTCAGCCTCCGGCGCCAATGTGTGGAGCACCTTGCCCTGCGCATCGAGGAACTCGATCGCGCCGTAGCCTTCCGCAGTGACAGTCAGCCGCAGTCGCGTGCGGTCTGCCTTGTCGTTCAAGGCAATGGCCGGCGTGCCGTCAGGCCCGACCACCAGACCGATGCGGGTCGGTGCTTGCACCCCAGGAATCAGCTTGTTGCCCAATGCAGGCTCACGGATCAGTTTCGGCGCCTGGTTGATCGAAAAACTCACCGCGCCGTCCGGCGATACCCGCCAGCCGATCGCATCCATCGCCGGATGATCCAGAGCCAGCACTGCCATCCCACCATCGACATCGGCAGTACCGAAGCCACCACGCTCGCTGCCCTTGTCGTCATACAGCACCATGCCGGCCACGTTGAAGGCGCGCTTGTACTGCAGGCCATCGATGATCGGTGCCGGTGTCTTGCCGGACAGCGTCATGCGGATCACCCCCGTGTCATCGACGATATCGATGCGCCTTGCGGTGATGCGCTCGTGGTCCGGTGTTGCTACGCGCGTCTGCGGTGCCTTGTCGACGATCAGGCGTTGCAGGGTGTCAACCGACGGGCGCTTGGGTGAGTCGGATGGCTCGGCAGCGGCAGGCAGTGCCGCAAGGGTAGTCAGGGCGACGAACATACGGGCACTGCGCTTCATGCGGGCTCCTTGTCGTACGGATCGGCGGAAGCCGCATCATGCCACCCTTGCAGCGCCCTCTCATGAGGGAGGCGGAATTTCCGGCAGCTGGAGCCCCTGCGCCAGGGCGAATGCACGTGACGCGCGCCAGTACGCCTCAGGCGGCCTCTGCAGTTCGGGCCGGCTCCAGTAGTCATTGATGTGCAGCACGCTCATCACGTCGACCCATGCAGCGCGCGCATCGTGGACGCACATGCGCCAGCGATGATGCGGCGGAAAGTACGCGTAGTACTCAAGCGCCTGCCGCTGTGCCTGCTCTTCGTCAATCCCTGCCTGATGGATCAACGTCCACGCATGCATATGGCGCGCGTGCGCAAGCGCACCGAGATACTCATCCTCATCCAGCAAGGGAATCGGCTCGCCGCGCGCCAGGCACAGCGCGTCCAATTCGGTGTCGTATTCCAGCGAAGGCTGCGTCAGTTCCGGGTGCTGGTGCCAGTACCTTTCGCCCAGCACGTGCAGCATCGCCCAATGCCAGGGCTCGTCGTGGAAGAGCAGTTCGTGTTCGTATTCGTGGCCGGCGGTCTGGTCGGGATAACGTTCGCGTGCCTGTTCGATTGCCAGCGCTTCGGGAATCTGGCCGTAGCGCACCAGGCACCAGGCGAACAGATGCCGGCTGTCTTCGATTTCAGTGGTGAAGTCTTCCACCGGGGCGCGGGTGTCGGCATGTTCGATCCTTGCGTGTGGATCAGATGTTGCCTTGAAGGCAGTGCGCGCGGGGAAGAGGAGACCAGCTGTTCCTACAATCGTAAGTTGTCCACGGGAAACAACCACAACCTGGCCCTCACACGGCCGAGCGTTGACATGAATGGCTTAGCTAAGGAAAAGAACTTCAGCGTGCGCGATTCATGGCACCTAGACCACTCTCATTCCAATAGTCCCGGGGCGACTGATCGACGACGTGGATGAGTTCAGGCCGACCTAGCTGTACATAATTCATCGAATCGGTGAACCAAGCATAGTTCTCGCGATAAGCCCGCACTTGGGAAAGGTGAGTGCCCGTGGCCAATGCAAGGCTTCGTTCAAGCCTCTGTAGCCACTGCGGATTCCGTTGATTAATTTCCATGTTGGCTTCGACCAGCGAGTGCCGAACACTCGACCATCCCAACCCGACAGACGAGCTATACGAATGTGCCACCTCACTCGCATAGACCATTCGGAGCATCCCACTCATCAAGTCCCTCCAGTTCACGCCATGGCGCGATCGCTTCATGATCAGCGGCAAAAATTCAGATAGACGAAGAATCAACCGGGCGAGAAAGACACTTGACCGCATTGAATGGACTGGCGAGAGAGTTCCAAGTACGGTACGCGCTCCCAAGGCAAGCATGCCGATGGCTGACGACCCGTGACTTCCATCAATTGGATAAGTATCACAGGCACTGAGGAGGACGATTGGTGGCAGCGCAAGCTTGTCCCTAAGGCTCCAAATATCGAGCGGCTCGCCACCAACGATGATTGATCCTACGCCAGTCTCAGAGTCGCGCGACCCGTGACCATCAAATATCAACAAAGAGCCATTATAACCTGATACGGCATCAACAAACTCTTCAGAATTTCGCACATCCTTAAAGTTGACAATCGGCCTCTTCCCCGTCTGCCCGTCAATCTGTGTTCGCAGAGCCAGTTCAAGATGCCCGGAAATTGGATCTGATTCGGAGAAACTACGGACTACTAGTATTTCCTCTAGGCTAGCCTTCGAAACAAATATTATTTCGTTCTGCACGCATTCGGCAAACATCAAATTTCCGGGATTGCATGGAATGCGCGAAACATCGTGCCTAAGCGCTAATGGCACCCCATCCACTGGCAACAACTCGAGTGGAAGATCTGAAACTAGCGATACTTTCCCTATGCTGCGTGCAGAACCTCGGATCTCGGAAATCATTGAGTCACCCACAGAAGAGGCCATTCTGAGGGAGAGCCTCCGGGCCAGCTTGTTAAGCTTAAAGTCACGGTGCGGGCCATTTCCACGCGCACAGTTCCCAAAATCTATAAGATCTGGACGGATGCAATTCATGCCGGGATTAAGGCGCACCACCGGCGTGAGTACCAATCCGCTGTGCAGCGTGATCCCGCTTGAGAAGGCACTGAGCTCTTTGGAACGTGTCGCAAGAGCCGATCCGGCCTCCGGACCATCCAAGCCGAGATTTGATCCCGGCCTCTTGGGCATACTAATCTTTGATGCGTACCCGGTTCTCTTCGCGATAGCGTGAACAAACTCCGCGACCTGACGAGACATACCCGACTTTACGACCATCTTCCGAATATCAGAACGCGCAAGCGACCAAGTGATAGAGTCGACACAAACCGTCAAATGATTAATGTGTAACGCGAGAGCATTCTGCTGAAGGATCTTGAGGCGCATTGCACGAACTGCCCGAGCGCATCGAACGGAGCCCGTGAAGTAGAGGTTCGGAGCACTTGGCGTCATTGGCTCCTCCCCGCGCATATCGACTCGAATCCCAGCCAGCGCCAGCTCGTTTGGCCGCGTAATATTGTGAGCGTAACTCGGACAATCGACAGACAGCTTTCCCCACCTTCGCAGCGGGGCCTCCAAGAATTCTTGGCAGAGTTTCGCAAATTCCGGACTATTCTTCGACCGAACTAAGTTGCGGAAATACTCATAGAAGACTCCATCATTAGCATGATCAAGCGCAGTTGCCCGAGGCTCGCCCCCTTCTGACAGGTGAAGCCAATCACTACCAGCGGCTTCAAGTATGTCAGCCACTTGCGACGCTAGATCCGAAGTAGAGAGAACGACATTGAATGGACTTCTATCAATTGCCATCAGGATTGCGAATGCGGACATTTGAATCGGAATTACGCGCATCTTGACGATTCCAAGCTGGCGCGCATTTAGAACCGCCGTGCGATCTGAGAACAGCTCACGCATATCCATCGGCATCCGGATGACGTGCTCGAAAAGATGTGACGTCCTCAGAATCCCAGGCAAGAACTCTTGGAATAGACTCGCATCCACAAGCTCGTCATCCTCATGCGGCACCCAGTACGTCACACCGAACGTCTCTGCCATGGCATGAACGGCCGTTCGCATCTTGGCCAAATTTTCTTCCATGATTTTCGCTCCCAACATTATCATTCGACACACCCACAACCCGACTGCGCGGCCTGATGAGCACGCCGCTCATCTGAGTTAATCCTTACAACAGAACTCGAGGATACAGCCTCCACTGAACAAGTGCGCCATAGGATGTACGCGCCAGCGTCAAACGGCGCTGCAGCAAGCGGCCCCAGAGGATATGCCATCCCAGCTCATCCGTAGCATTGCAAGATTAATTTGAGCCGCATTCGCGCCGACTAGCAGCCTGCGAATCGATCTGGTACGCCTGCATAACGTACGCCGGCGCCGGTTAGCCGCGGGGGAAGTAGCGCTGCGCTAAACGAGCCCAGAGCGCAGTAGTAGCCCGATCGAGCACTCGAGACGCTGCTTGAGGTCGACCGGGCTTGCACGCCCGACCGCCAATCAGCCCTCTACAACCTCATCTGCTACGGGCTCGAACTCTGCGACAGCCGCCGATAACGCAGCCTCGTCGTCCCACTCCAAAGCGCCGGCGGGACAGTCATCCGAGCTCCTTACAAGGAACTCCAGCAGATCAAGTACTCTTTTCCTAGCCAGTGCATCCTCCCGAACTCTTAGCCACGACGCGTAAGGTTTCTCTCCTGATACGAGTTCACCAAACATTGCCACCTCGAATGTGTGCAGAGAGGCAACAAGGCGAACATCGGATGGAGAGTTCTTCACCTCTTCGAGAATCCTTCCGTTGGCTACCCATGCACTGTTTGCGACCAGCTGGCCTTTCCGATTCTTTGATCTTTGCAAATCTGCATCGTGAAGCACGGAATAGGAACACTTGAACTGGTTCAAGATCTTACAGAGCGCAACAATGGTGTACTTCCCGCGCGCCCGCACGATGTGCACATCGTGGAATTTCGCCGGATCATCTGCAATAACCTCCCGAAATGCCGCGTACTCAGTGTCCCCTTCGACGATCACCGTCCGACCACCGAAGAAGAACTCGGCAACATAGGGGTCATACATATTCAGGAGCTTCAGCCGCTCCTTGTCTTCATCGCCTAGCCTAGCCCGATCAGGACGGAAGATCGTTGTGCCTGAGACGGTTCCGGCCTGAGATCGCTCCACTCTTACAATTGAAGTATTGTTACGCGAGAGATCGATGAAAGCGGGCGAGTGAGTAGTCACCATCACTTGCCATGTTTTTCCGCCAGGAAGCGAGTAAAGCACGTTGCAAGCATCACGTACTGCGGCAGGGTGCAGGCACAGCTCAGGCTCATCCAGTAGCAGCACATGGGGCCTTTCCGTTCCTTTCGCTCCCGCTTTGTGGTCCGCGATGATCCTGAGCGCGTTCCACATAAGCGTTCGCCTGGCTCCACTGCCCTGTCGCTCCAGATCCGATTGATGCCCATCTGCAGGCCCCATTCTGAGAACTGGCGGGGCCTTGAAGAAGGATATGCTCCTGCTTAGATCGTCCTCTGGACGAGCGTCCAACGTAATACTGTAGCCTGGGAAGACATCGGCCATAGCCCTCACCAGTTCTAGACGCACCTCATCGATCGCCTCCATTGCCTCGGTTGCGACTGCCTTTTGGAGTTCCGCGACTCCCGCAAGGAGCTTTGCGTAAGCACCTTCCTTGCCCTCTTCTTCGATAAGTGCCTTGACCCGCTGCTTAGTCGCCTCCTCCAGAAGGGAAATGATGCTATCGGCTTGCTTCTTGGGATCGTCGAAGGCTTCAATCCTGTGCATCTCGGGCCTATTGGACTGAGCAACGGATGCGGTTCCCCAAGGGCCATGGTTAGCGTCCCAAGCGTTGAGCTCGACGTTGAAGCCCCTTTTCTTAGGCTTACCAGGGCAACACCAAGTCCAACGCTCCCTTACATGTCGATCTCCATTGGGTCGAACATCAATCCATTTATCAGCTGGCGGCTTACTATCAGCGAAGAGGACGGTCTCTAGTTCGATACTCGGCATGTCCTCGTCTTTCAACTCTGCACCCGTGACGTAGCCTCCAGGAAAATCCTCGGCCAGCAGGTCCCCCTTCGCGCCCGACTCCATCACAAGCTGGTACGCGCGAAGGATGGAGCTCTTCCCGGTGTTGTTCGCACCTACCAGGACAACGATGTCGTCTAGCTCGATTTCAACAGCCTGCCTGCCTATTGCCCGAAAGTTTCTAATTACTAGCTTGTGCATTCGAGCCCGCGGTGCTACCTGATCCTCGGCCACAAGCTTTTTCTCTGCGACCTTCTTCTTTTCAGTTGCCATTGCGCCCCCTGTTTTTCGAACCGCCATATTGCGGTCGCACCAATACTCGCCTCGATCGAGGCATCCTGTCTGTCAGATTACCCCTACGCAGATAGCTTTCTTATGTGGAGGTTCCTGCAATTGAGGCGTTCACCATCGTCAACGAAGCCAAGCAAGGAGCGGCGGTGATCAAGGTGAAGCGTCTTTCTCTGGCTACGAAGTGGCTTGCGCGCTGAATCCAGGCGCTCACCCGAGGCGTGTCGCACGCTAGCCGGGCCACCAGTGGCAAGGAATTCTGGGGCAAAGAGACAGTGGCGTGACATAGATGCCCGATAGCGGGACGAAAGCTGCGAATGCGGCTTAGTTCAAGTGGCTGAGGCAGCCGCCAACCCCGGATCCGAGTTCGATATATTTATATCTTACTTTTCAACAACTTGCGCCAGATCAACAATAGGTCTATACAGGTTCAATCAGACCGGACAGAGCGCGACTAGGCATGCCAGGCTCTCAGATCCCTCCCGCACCGCCCCCTCCCGGCTCGTTCTGGGCGGCACCGCCACTTGGCGTAACCGTCCCCGACAGCCCCATCTTCTCAGCGGCGGACACAGCCAGGCTGTTGGGCTTCCCCACAAGGGAGGCCCTCGCAAAAGCACGCCGAACCGGACGGCTCTCTATAAAGATGTTCCAGATTCCTGGACGTAGAGGCTGGTTCGCTCGTCGCGAAGAGGTATGCGCCTGGCTACACCAATCCCTGAACAGCGAGGAGGAAGCCCGATGAGCTAGCGAAAGCACGGGCCCTCAATAGAAAAGGCCGCACATTTGCAGTGTGCGGCCTTTGATACGGCAAACGGCTTCTCGATCCGTTGCCCGATATTGAGCTTCGCCCTCCATGCAAGTCAAGCCCCGTGGCATAGCGCCGCGCGGCCGCCCTTTGCCCGTCTGCGCTGGATCCAGCGCGGATTAGGAGGTCTCATGCCTTTATCTGCCCCAGAGTTCCAGTCGTACGTAGAGCGATTGTCTCTTTCGGCCGCTGCAATCAGCTACATAGCCGACACCCGTTCTAGTGAGCCGGCGCGATCCGTCAGATCTGTCGGATACCACAACACCGTCTGGCGCTACCCAAGCGCGAAGATGGGGTTTTCAGTGGCGCTTGAGAGTACGGAGGAGCACACATGCGCCGCTCAGCTTGAGTACGACGCAAACGTCATCGAGTACTGGGACCAGCCGCCCGCTGTAAGTCTAGATGTGTTGGATTGCCACGGGAGGAGGAGAAAGGCGAACTACGTAGCCGACTTCCTCACATTGAAGGAATCCAGCGTCGAGGTGGTCCAGGTCAAGACTGCCTCCGAGTGTGAACGCTTGGCCAGTTCCAATCCCAACAGATGGACGTGGGACGGAACGAAGGCAGCTGACCTTGCAGCTGACGCGCACTTCCAAGAAATCGGCCTAGTACACCGCGTGGTCTCTGACGGATGCTCACGAAGAATTTTCGCTGAGAACTGCTTGCTTCTGCTGCGTCTTCGGCAGGCCTCTACGCGAAGCATCGATGCTCGTCAGCTTGCTAAAGCCTGCTCCGCGCTAAGGCAGCGAAAAGTCTTCACCCTGGGCCAGCTAATGCTTGCTGCGAATACTTCCTCAGCGAATGAGGTCGTGCGGTTGATAGAGCTAGGTTCTCTCTTCACCGATCTCAATCGATGCCGCCTGTCGGTACCTGATGAGTGCCTGGCCTCCTTTGAACCTGACATCGTGACCAGTCATCTTCATCGCCTAGACATGCTGGGCACTGCAGCCGATCATCCATTCCAGCTGACACAAGCAGAGGCAGTAGAGGTCCACGGCCGATTGCTCGTCATACGTGGCCTGGTGCCTGCGATGAAGTCTGATCGAACAACGAGGCGCTGGCGCGCGCGGTTTCTCCGAGCAGGGGGTGACCCATCGGCTCTCCGCCCACTACATCGGTCAAAGGGTAATAGAACGCCCAGGCAGACACCTGAAGAATTCGCAGTGATGGATCGCGCCATCAGCACTTACTTCCTCAGCGCAGATGCCCTAAGTGTTCAGGCGGCATACTCGCAGTACCTACTTGATCATCAGCTTTCTATTGCCGAGGGCAAGCTACTAGGTAACTCAGTGGCCGCATCCAAGGAGACCTTCCGTCTTCGGTGCAAACGGCTGCCAAAGGAAATCGCTGAAGGGGCCCGGAGCGGGACAAGAGCTGCTGCAGCTTCCGCCCCACCGGTGGACCCGGCGCTGACACACCTATCTCCGGCACGGGCATTTGAGCGGGCGCATACCGACCACTACCAGTGCGATCTGCACGTAGTCGTGATTGACACCAAGCCGCCAATCACCAGCAAGCCTTGGATAACTGCACTTCGAGATCATGCCACCGGTCAAGTGCTAGCTACGTCCTTGAGCTTCAGCAGTCCAAGCAATTACAGCGTGCTGGGAGTTCTCCGCGACTGTGCACGGCGCTGGGGACGGCTCCCTGAGTCGATCGTCGTGGACAACGGAGCCGAGTTCAACTCCATATACTTTGAAACCACCCTGGCCAGCTTGGGCGTTTCAAAGCAAAGCAGGCCCCCAGGAGAACCACGCTCTGGCGGGCAGATCGAAGGGTGGTTCCGTTCGCTCAAGTCCTACCTCAGCCAGCAGCCAGGGAACACGACAAACGACGCTAGAGGACGATCAGCTACAGCAAAGTTCAAAGGACGAAGTCAAACAAGCTGGACGCTTGTAACGGCTTATCAGACCATGGATGAGTTCATCTTCAGCATCTACAACAACAACATTTCTGATGGCTGCCTTCACAGTCGATCACACGCCTCAGAGTCACTTCTAGCTGCATTCCCCGAAAGTGGAGTACCCACACCCTTCACCCGCGAGCTGCTCGCCAGAACGGCAATTCCGCTCCGGAGGCCACTGAGGCTTGATCGAGCGCGGGGAATTCGTCATTGCGCGAGATGGTACAGGCATCCCAAATTGTTCGAGTCAAGATCCGGTCGGGGACCCTTCGAAGCCTATGTCGAGCCTTGGGACGCCAATACACTCTATGTGCTGATAGACGGGCAACGTATCCCCTGCCGGCATGGCTCTCAACATGCGATTGACCTTACGACGGACTTTACGCCGGCTCTGGACTCGATACGGTTCCTGGGCAGCACCAGAGGCCGTGCGCTCCTCGCTAAAGCCGCGTCGATCGAGACAGCCAAGCTGACAAGGCGGTTCGCTGAGGCTGACAAGGCCAGGCAAAGGGCGATTAGCGTATCCAAGGCGCAGAAGCCAGCTGTGCCCCGCAAGAGGCTACCAGCGCGACGTGCCCTGATACTGCCTTATGGTCCCGGTGATGCATCATGAACAAGCATCTTCGAGAGGCCGTAAATAGCGCTCGATTTCCGCATCCTCGCTACGTTGAGGCAGTGAGGTCTGCAGCAGCATTGATCACATTCAGCGGGGATGGATCTGTGATTGCAATGGTGGGCCCACCCAGAGCGGGGAAAAGCACTGCCGGAAGGGCCGCCGCGAGAGAGGTGTACCCACACTCCAACCCGGATTCCATTCCTTACGTAGTTGTGGATTGCAGTCGAACCGATGCCGGCTACATGTCCATGCGCTACCTAACCCTAGACCTCCTCGCCCAACTCGGCCATCCGTTCTATGGCGATCCCGAGCACTCCCTAAGGCTGAAGCTTACAGAGACCAATGCGCGCCTACAGCTTCGTCGCGCGATTGAGTACAGGCGCACCAAGCTACTGATCATCGACGAGGCCCATCATCTTCTACGCGTTAAGGACCGGTCCGGACGCGAAGCCGCATTGGAATCACTGAAGTGCCTTGGGAATGAAACTGGCGCCTTGATATTTCTCATCGGCGGATACGAACTTCTCAGGGAATGCTTCTGTTCTGCTCACATGAACGGGAGGCTGTCTATCCTTCACTTTCCGCGCTACGGAACTAGCACCTCTGATGCAGGGTGCTTCGACAGGATTCTCGCATCCTATGACGTTCTACTCCCATGGGCAAAGGGGCACTCCCTTCTCGAGATGAGAGATCTCCTATACGAAGGATCACTGGGGTCGTGTGGACTTGTTGGCAACTGGATCCTTCTTGCGCTAGCGCGGATGACCTCGTTGCGATCGCAGCGGCTTCGCATGGAGCATTTCAAGTCAGCCAGGTATAAGCAGCAGCTGGCGGAGATCGCGGAAGACATCACGTTTGGCGAGTCTGCTCTCCAGCCGATTGAGAAAAATCACACAGGCATCTTGGAACTCGCGCCAACCACGGACTTCTCTGGAAGAAAAGCAGTTCGCAGACCAGGCAAGCGGCTTCCAAAGCGGGATCCAGTTGGCAACGCTGAGCGTCGGCGATGAACGCATACTTCCATGTTGCACCTATCGCCCTTGGCACATTGGAGGTTGAGTGCTTGTCCTCGCTGCTCCACCGCATTTCATATGCCCACGGCGTTTCGCGGTTTCAGTTCATATCGCACCTGCAGTCTCGCTGGTGGACCGAAACTGGAAGCCATCTCCCTCGATGTGAAGAGCTGAGATGGGACGGCTACAGTCCGAATGTCTCTATTGCGCTAACCGCACTCAATTATGCGTTTGGCTATGACTTGGAGGGAACGACCCTCGTCGCTTTACAGGGCATTTGCGCAGGAAATTGCATCGGATCCATAAAGCATGAAAGATGCTGGTGCCCTGCTTGTCTCAGGGGTGATCGTGAAGCCGGCAGGCCACCCTATGATCGTCTACTGTGGCGAATCCAAGGCGTTGAACGCTGCAGTCTTCATAAGCTTCGGCTTCGACGCAACTGCCCTCACTGCGGGTCAGGGCAAACCAAAGACAGCAGCAAAGTCGAGCTAGACCAATGCAGTACCTGCGGTCAAAGCCTATCCAACCTAACGTCTATCGGGGACTATGCGCCGCGACCGCCATTCGGTGAGGAGCAGACAGAGCAACTGATCCTCCGACTGGGAGAGGTCCGTGGAGCAGCCTCGGGTTCGCTGCAGGTGTTCCTTAGCAACGTCAGCAGCCCTACCAAGGATTGGGGAAAGCATCTTGGCGACATCTTCCACACGAGGCACTGCCCGATTCTTCCGCAGCTGACGTCGTTGATTGCAGTGGCTACCCACTTTGGTGTGGACATCGTGCAACTGATAACCTCGCCAGCTTCGGCAGCCGCCCAATCTGGATTGGAGATTGGCAATGCATCACCGCGAAAGGTGCGCAGACCAAGTTCCCACTTGCGAGCGAACCGTACCGCGTGGTTTCGGAAGGAACTGGAGGCTGCCCTCGAGGCAGGCCCGCCCTACCCTTCTACAGCTCAGTTCTGCCGCAGCCGGAACTACAGCGCCACCGCTGCCAGAAACAGCTTTCCGTGGCTTACCGGACAACTCAGTGCTCTGCATCGTGAGTGCAGCAGAGCCAAGCTGGAACGGCAAACCCTGGCTGCCGCAAAAGCGATTCGATCCATGACGCAAGATACGAAGCGCCTTCCAGTAAAGATCCGAGCGCGCCTGATTGCCGAGCAATCAGGCGCTCCCATGCATGTGGTACGGAGAATTCTGTCCGCCGATCATTAGCGGCCGAGGAGAGATGTTCGCTATCAAGCAGGACATGACGTACCGGCTGAATGTAGTACGAGAATCGATTGCGCAGGGGAACTCTTGTAGTCTCCTAGAGAAGTAGTAACAGCACTGACCAGCGAACCGGGCTTGCGTGACGACAAAGAGCCTAGCGGCTACGATCGGACTAGAGAACCACGCCGGATGAGATCGATTGCTTCGGTACATGCCTCCGCGCTGCGCATCAAATCTGCAGCTGCTACATTGACTGCATGCTTTCCATCCTTCCAGCTTAAGTAGTGACGACCGACCGGCCGATCTGCCGTCAGAAGCTCGACTGTTTCCTGCAGTAGCCGTATCCCGGTCAAGCAAACAGCACAACGCTCAACTACTGTCGTTGGCAGCGATGAAAGGTCGTCCGCATGCCGCTCAAGGGAGCCGATGCTCAATTGCTCCGCCCGCTGTGTAAGGTAAAGATCAGCGCGTGAACTTCGCTCGGGATCATCGATCGACAACGAAGCCGCGTACATCCCCATCTCCCTCGACTGCCTGGCAAGGCGAACCATATCCTGAGCCAGGAATTCCATCACCACTGTGCTGGAAGCCGCGAGTCGTTGCCGCTTATCCCTGCGGTCAGCAACGAACACTAGAACCGCGACGGCTACTGAAACAGCAGTCCAATCAACACTGAACATCTCCAACCCCGGCGTAGTCTCTAAGCGCAGCGAGCATTACCCTAGCAGGCCTCAGATTCTGCCCATGAGGAAGCACTGCTCCACGCGATGTTGATTTACCCAATTGAAGCCAACAGACGCTATTCGCTCTAGGTGCACCGGAAAGAGTCACCAAAAACAGGACGTTCCAACGCATAAGCCTGCAAAGGCCTGCTCCTGAGATGCCTCAGATCTGGCGACCGATCACTTTCAGCGCATCCTCGATAATTTTTGCTTCTGCCAGACGGCCCATCGCACGTAGCTTGGCAGCAAAGTGAGGCCAGGGTGGGAAGTTCCCCACGTAGGGTGAGGAGTCCGCCCCCCGATACATGCCACCACCGGGTCCGGTGTAAAGCCCACCGCCGGGCCCCTTGTATAGGCCACCACCAGGCCCGGTATACAGGCCGCCACCCGGGCCTGAGTAAGCGCCGCCCCCTGGGCCGGTGTACATGCCACCACCAGGGCCGGTGTACGCACCACCTCCCGGACCAGTGTAAAGGCCTCCTCCTGGGCCGGTGTAGGCGCCTCCGCCCGGGCCGGTGTACATCCCACCGCCTGGCCCGGTATACGCCCCGCCCCCAGGTCCGGTGTACATGTTTCTGGGCCACTTACCTTCATTTGCCATCAGTCACCCCGCCTACAAAGCAAGTTGCGGAAACCATCTCGGAGCGCGTAGGCCCATATTCAAGATGTTGCACCGTCTTTTCGGCAACATTCAAGTTCAGGGCTCGGGCCGGGAGGAGTAGCGCCGGCGCACCGCATCGCGCGGCGCACGGTGCATGGCTATCAGATGCTCTGCGCTATAATTTACACATCGGGATGGATTGCCAATGACCAGCAAGTCGCAGCGCCAGAAGGCACTCACTGAGGCGACAGCATCGCTCCGCTTGGAAGGCTTGCCAATTTCACGGCGCGATGATGATCTTTACACCGCGGCCATCGATGGATTGCGCCTTGGAACGCTGCGCGATGTCGTACTGGCACGTATCGGCGCCGAATTGGCATCAGCAACGAAGTCCACACGCTGATAGTACAGGCGTGCCGGTTCCACGGCCCATGCTGGACTCGCAGGGGACGGAGCAATCACTGCAGCCTCGAGCATCTCAAGCCAGGCTCGACTGGGGCTTGCTTGTGTAACGTCTCCCATCCGCTCCGCCAGGGGGCGTGCCGAAGTCCGCGCTAGCCTAGCGAGTCGGGCGCCTTTTGGTTGTTTAACCATCATAAGTTGTCCAAAACGGTCAACTTATGCCTGCAGGAACACCAGCAGCCGATCATGCACGCTGAATTGGTGGGCCCACCAGGATTCGAACCTGGAACCAAGGGATTATGAGTCCCCTGCTCTAACCGTTGAGCTATAGGCCCGGCGCAGCGTCACAGTGTAGTGGAGCCTGCGCTCAACCGGCTACCCGCCGGCGCCAAGACACACTGAAAAACCCTCAGCCATCGCTGCGCAACGCCACGCGCCTAGGCTTGCGCAACAGCTGGCTCACCCAAACCGCTCGCCCATCTCCCGCACCCGCTCGGCGTTCGCCCCCGCCAATGACCGCATTGCTGGCGACTGGATCCGCCCGTCAACAGCCACACACTGCCAGAATGCTTCAGCCACCGGTGCCGCCCAGCGCAGATGCTGCAGATCACCACTGCCCAGCGGCGCGACCGGCGACAGCGGCTCGTCCGCGCGCAACACGCCCAGCTTTGACGGCGCCAGCGACATCGGCAGCATGTCGTAGACCGGCGCCAATGGCAGCGGGCCGCGATCAATGAAGTGGAAGGCGATGTTGCCGTGGTGCATGTCGCTGTTGCCGATCAGCCGCCCGAACGCGTGGCGTCGGCCCATCGCCTGCACGGTGTCGGCCGTCAGCCAGCCTTGATCACGCAGTTCGGCGCCTGCAACCGGCCACGCTGGGGTGACCTCGCCGGTGAACGCTGACGATAGCGACAGCAGCGAGACCAGGCCTCGCCGCCCCAGCAGATCGGGCGTGCGGTCGAAGCGCTCGATTTCCAGGAAGGTGTGCGTGGGCGACTGCAGCAGTTCGCTGGACGCCGCGGCTTGTCCGGACTCGCGCAGGGCCTCAAGCGCCAGATGTTCGCAGACCAGCAGATCGCTCCAACGCTGGGCGGCGGCGCCTTCATCGGGTTGCGCGAACTTGACCAGGACCGAGCGGCGCCTGCCGTAGGCCTCTACGGTGGCGGTGAACTTGGGTTGCTCGCCACCCGGCGAGGAGCCCACGTCCTCTCCGTCCAGCGCAGCACGCGCACGCTCGCGATAATGTGCAAGACGATCGTCGGCCGCAACCCGATCGATCGGCACCTGCAACGTCTCCATCGCCGCCTCCACGGCGGCGGCACCGAGCAGCAGATCGCCCGCTTCAGTCCCGCCAGCGGTTACCAGGACCATCAACACATCGTCCGGTTGCCAGCTCTTGAGGTCCTTCGGCAGGCCGAGCGCCTGCGCACGGCCATGGGCGAAGCTGCGACCAAGAAAGCCCTGCGGTCGCAGGTCATCCAGGTACCACGGCAAGTCAGGAAAGAAGGCGGCAACGTCACCTTCGGGCGCGCGTCGCAGGTTCGGGCAGTCAGGCCCGGCATCGACGTGGAAGCCGCCTCCTACCAGCGCAATTACCCGCCCCAGCTCCTCCAGCGTCGCATCTTCGCGCAGCCGGTACAGCGGCCATTCGCTGCCGACCCGGGTGGGCCGCCGCAGCGCATAGGCGGTTGCCCGGGTGCTGCCCATGCGCACCACCTGCGGGCCACTGGCGGCCACCAGCCGGCTGAGCGCCATCCGGTCCACCCCCAGACGCTCGGCCAGCGCCGCGGCAGGTAGCGGCTGGCCGGGGGCCAGCTGAGCGATCAGATCCAGTACCTGTGGGCGTTGAGCGCGTGGCATGTGCATTACGTAATACGAAATTTGTTACGTAATTAGCATCAAAAAAGCGGGACTGCAAGCGCGGTCGTGCACCTATGAGCTTGAAAATAATGGACATATTCACGAAGAGCCAGCTTCGACGCGGGCCTTTGTTACATTATTTGTTACGTAATTATAAGTCTCAGCCAAGCAAAGGCTCGGCTTTACAGGGATGTGGTGGGCAAAGAAAAACCCCGCCGAAGCGGGGTTTCTCTCAAGGCTTCAACAGTCGCTGGAAATCAGTCGATATCCAGGAAGCTGCGCAGCTGCTCCGAGCGGCTCGGGTGACGCAGCTTGCGCAGGGCCTTCGCTTCGATCTGGCGGATGCGCTCGCGAGTCACGTCGAACTGCTTGCCGACTTCCTCGAGGGTGTGGTCGGTGTTCATGTCGATGCCGAAGCGCATGCGCAGCACCTTGGCTTCACGCGGGGTGAGGCCGGCCAGCACGTCGCGCACGGTTTCAGACAGGTTGATGTTGGTGGTGTTCTCGATCGGGGACTCCACGTTGGTGTCCTCGATGAAGTCGCCCAGATGGGAATCCTCGTCGTCGCCGATCGGGGTTTCCATCGAGATCGGCTCCTTGGCGATCTTCATCACCTTGCGGATCTTGTCTTCCGGCATGTCCATTTCCTTGGCCAGCTCCTCCGGCGTAGCCTCGCGGCCGTACTGCTGGAGCATCTGGCGGGAAATGCGGTTCAACTTGTTGATCGTTTCGATCATGTGCACCGGGATACGGATGGTGCGCGCCTGATCGGCGATCGAACGGGTGATGGCCTGACGGATCCACCAGGTCGCATACGTGGAGAACTTGTAGCCACGACGGTATTCGAACTTGTCCACGGCCTTCATCAGGCCGATGTTGCCTTCCTGGATCAGGTCGAGGAACTGCAGGCCGCGGTTGGTGTACTTCTTGGCGATCGAGATCACCAGGCGCAGGTTGGCCTCGACCATTTCCTTCTTGGCCTTGCGCGCCTTGGCTTCGCCGTAGGCCATGGCACGGCTGAGTTCCTTCAGATCGTCCAGGTCCAGCTGGGTCAGCTTCTCGATGTCGATCGTCGCCTGCTGTTCGGCGATGATCTGGTCCTTCACTTCACGCAGGGCCGAAGACCACTTCTGCTTGCGCTTCAGTGCGTCTTCCACCCACTCCAGGTTGGTCTGGTTGCCTTCCCAGGAGCGGATGAAATCCTTGCGCGGCATGCGCGCGGTGACGGTTGCCAGGTTCAGCACGCGGCGCTCATGGGACTTGATGCCGGCCATGGTGTCGCGCAGCTGCTTGGTCAGCACGTCGGTCAGCGGCAGCGGCAGCTTCAGGGTGACGAACACCGCCGACATCTCCTCGCGGAGCTTCAGCAGGCTCTTCTTGTCGCCCTTGGCCACAGCCTTCTTGAAGGCATTGAAGGCATCGCTCAGCGCCTGCATGCGCGCAGCGACTTCCTCCGGGTCCGGACCGGTCGGTGCGGCTTCTTCATCGCCGCCGTCGACATCATCGTCCTCTTCCTCGTCAGCGTCGGCGCCTGCGTCGTCACCGTCATCGGAGGCAGCGGGCGCGGCCGGCGCGGCAACTTCTTCGGCCAGGTCGTTGAAGCCGACGATCACTTCGGCCAGGCGCTTCTTGCCTTCCTTGTGGGCTTCGTAATCGTTCAACAGCGATTCGACCGACACCGGGAACTGGCCCAGTGCGGCCTGCACCTGCGAAAGGCCTTCCTCGATGCGCTTGGCGATGGCGATTTCGCCTTCGCGGGTCAGCAGCTCGACGGTGCCCATTTCGCGCATGTACATGCGCACCGGGTCGGTGGTACGGCCACCTTCGGTGTCGAGTGCGCTCAGCGCGGCGGCAGCTTCTTCGGCCGCGGTGTCATCGACTTCGCGGTTACCGGTGTTGCCATCATTGAGAAGCAGGGTTTCCACATCCGGCGCAACTTCATGGACATCAATGCCCATGCCGTTGATCATGCCGATGATGTCTTCGATCTGTTCCGGGTCGACCATGTCGTCCGGCAGATGGTCATTGACTTCGGCGTAGGTCAGGTAGCCCTGTTCCAGGCCCTTGCTGATCAGTTGCTTGATTTCGGATTGGGCAGGACGTTCGTTGGCCATGTAGTGCTCGCGCCACCGGCTAGGGAGAAATAGGGAACGTAGCATTATACCAGCCCGGGGCCCCGCCTGCCGGGCGGTGGTCCCGCAGGCTCAGGGCCTGAGAAGGAAGGTCACGGGACCGTCATTGACCAGGCTGACGACCATATGGGCACCAAATCGGCCCGTTTCCACCCCCGGCGCGTGATTTTCACGACAGATCTCGACAAATCGATTGAACCCCTGTTCAGCCTCTGCCGGCGGAGCGGCGCTGGTGAAACTCGGGCGCATGCCCGAACGGGTATCTGCGGCCAGGGTGAACTGACTGACCAGCAGCAGCCCGCCACCGGTGTCGCGCAATGATCTGTTCATCTTTCCGGCCTCGTCGGCGAACACCCGGTAGCCCAGCAGGCGCTCGGCCATCCGCTGCAGCTGGGCCTCGGTATCGCCCGGCTCCATCCCCACCAGCGCCAGCAGGCCGGGGCCGATCTGCCCCACCACTTCATCATCCACATGGACGGCGGCCTGGCTGGCACGTTGGATCAGGACGAGCATCTTGGGGCTTCCAATGAACGGGCGGGCCACGATAGCAGCGCCCTTGGCTAAACTGGCACCGATGAATCCGCAACGCAAAGCCCGGCTGGTCTACCGCGCCACCACCCTGTTCGCCCGCCTGCCCTGGCCACTGCTGCGGGGATTCGCGCGCGCCCTGGCGTGGGCGTGGATCAATCTCAACGCCCGCGAGAGCCGCGTCACCCGGCGCAACCTGGAACTGGCCTATCCGGAACTGGACCGCACCGCGCGCGACCAGCTGCACCGCGAGCTGCTGCGCTCCACCGCCCTGCAGGCCATCGAGACCCTGCGCCTGTGGAGCCAGGAACCCGCCGACAACCTGCGCCTGCACCTGAAACAGCGCCATGGCGAGGCCCTGTACGACGCAGCGCTGGCCAGTGGCAAGGGCGTGATCGTGGCCGCGCCGCACTTCGGCAACTGGGAGCTGCTGAACCAGTGGCTGGCCTCGCGCGGGCAGATCGCCATCGTCTACAAGCCGCCGGAGGACGAGGCCAGCGACGCCTTCCTGCAGATCGTGCGCGGCGGCCAGAACGTGCAGCAGGTGCGCGCCGAAGGCCCGGCCGTGCGCCAGCTGTTCAAGGTACTCAAGGACGGCGGTGCCACCGGCATCCTGCCCGACCAGCAGCCCAAGGCCGGCGATGGCGTGTTCGTGCCGTTCTTCGGTGTGCAGGCACTGACCATGACCCTGGTCAACCGCCTGGCCGAGCGCACCGGGGCCACCGTGCTGTACGGCTGGTGCGAGCGGATCGGCCCGGACATGGAATTCGCCCTGCACATCGAGCCGACCGACCCGGCCGTGGCCGACCCGGACCCGCAGGTGGCCGCCACCGCGCTCAACGCCGGCATCGAGCGGATCGCCCGCCGCGACCCGTCGCAGTACCAGTGGACCTACAAGCGCTATACCCTGCGACCACCGGGCAGCGACGAGGAAGACCCGTATGCGACCGAAGAGCATCCGCACTGAAAGCCGCTCCCGCCGGCCTGCGACAGACCGCCGCAGCACGTTGAATACGACGCTGGCGCCCCCATAGAGACACCGATGTCTGCCTCCCCCGGTCCTGCCATGTCTGCTTCTTCCCTGTTCGGCGATCCGGCCGCGATCCGCTGCGAGCGCGCGGTGGCCGAACTGCGTGCCGGTCGCCCGGTCCTGCTCCACGATGGCCAGGGCCAGCGCCTGGCGGTAATCGCCTTGGACAGCGCCACGGCCAGCAGCTTCGCCGCCTTCGCCAGTGCCGCCCGCGAGCGGCATTACCTGTTCCTGACCGCCACCCGCGCCCGCGTGCTTGGCGTGGAGGCCCCGCAAGGTGCGCGCCTGCCGCTGGCCGGTGTTGCCTTCGACGCCCTGCCCTCGTTGGGCTACCTGCGCGAGCCGGGCCCGATGCCGGACGGCTGGAGCGCCGGTGACGCCTTCGATGCCGGCGCTGTTGAACTGGCCCGGCTTGGCCTGCTGCTGCCGGCGATGGTGGCGGTGCGCCTGGACGCCGATGACCGCACCTTCGATGGCGCGGCCGAAGTCGCGCTGTGCGACCTGGCTGAAGGCGCGGCGCATGCCGCCCACGATTACGAACTGGTGGCACGTTCACCGGTGCCGCTGCGCGACGTCGGCATGACCACCTTCGCGGTGTTCCGCGGCGGCGTGGCCCAGCGCGACCAGGTGGCGATCATCGTCGGCGAACCGGACCTGTCAGCCGTGGTCCCGGTGCGGGTGCATTCCTCTTGCCTGACCGGCGACCTGTTCGGTTCACTCAAGTGCGACTGCGGCGACCAGCTGCGGCGTGGCCTGCGCAAGCTGAAGGAACTGGGCGGCGGCGTGCTGCTGTACCTGGACCAGGAAGGCCGTGGCACCGGCATCGCCGCGAAGATGCGTGCTTACGGCTACCAGCACGACGGCCTGGACACCATCGACGCCGATGCACAGCTGGGCTTTGGTGCCGACGAACGCCGCTACGGCAGCGCGGTGGCAATGCTGCGGGGCCTGGGCATCGCGCGCGTGGCCCTGCTCAGCAACAACCCGACCAAGGCGCAGCGCCTGCGCAACGCCGGCATCGAGGTGCTGGACTGTATCCCGGTCACCGGCGAGATCACCGCCGAGAACGAACACTACCTGCGTACCAAGGCCGATCGTGCCGGCCACATGCTGGATGTCGACGCGCTGATCCAGGCTGCCCAGTAATACGGCCGACCTGCTACCGTCTGCGCGATGCGGCCGTCGCCGCCATCGCCTGCCCTGCTGCCTGACGGAGCCCGCGTGACCGAAGCCTCGATACCTGCACTGCTCACCTCTGACTGGCAGGCGCTGCCAGCACGCGCCGCGCGCCTGGCAGCACTGGAAGGCGCGTTCGGCGGCCTGTTCGTGCCAGGCCTTCCGCTCGCAGCGGCCTGGTGGTTCTTCGATCTGCCCGCCGGCCTGTGGGGCGCTGCGGTCGGGCTGCTGGTGGGCATCGTGTTCGGCGCCTGGCTCGGCCGCCGGCGCCTGACCCGCACCCGCTGGCGCCTGGATGCGCAGGGACTGGGCCTGCGCCGCGATCTGATGTGGCAGCTGGAAACGCGCATTCCCATTTCGCGCGTACAGCACCTGGACCTGCGCCGTGGTCCGCTGGAGCGCCGTGCCGGGTTGGCCACGCTGATCGTGCACACCGCCGGCACCCGCATGAGCGCGGTCACGGTGAGCGGCCTGGACGAGGCCGATGCCGAGCGCCTGCGCGACACCCTCTCGCACCAGCTCGACCAGGACGCCGACGCCCTGTGAGCCAGCCGCCCCCCCTGCCCGCGTCGCTGCCCAACGGTGGCGAGGATCATCGCCTGCACCCGTGGTCGTGGCTGTTCGTGCTGCTGATGCAGCTGCGCCACTACTTCCTGCCGCTGGTGGCGCTGCTGGTGTTCGGCCAGCGCGGTGACCGCGATCCGATGTGGGCCCAGCTCATTCCGCTGTCGGCGATTGCCGTGCTGGTGCTGGTGTCGGTGCTGCAGTACCTCAGCTACCGCTACCGCATCGGCAGCGATGCGATCACCGTGCGCAGCGGCCTGCTCGCGCGCAACCGGCGCGAGATTCCGTTCGCCCGCATCCACAACGTGGAAGTGCGGCAGAACCCGCTGCACCGCCTGTTCGGCGTGGCCGAGCTGCGCCTGGAATCGGCCGGCGGCGTGCGTCCGGAAGCGGAGATGCGGGTACTGAAGCTGGACCAGGCACTGGCCTTGGAACGGCTGGTGCGCCAACGCGGGCAGGCGCCACAGGCTGACGACGTGGCCACATCAGGGCAGGTGGCCGACGCTGACAGCGAACACGTGTTGCTGCGCCTGTCGAGCTGGGACGTGGTGCGCATGGGGCTGCTCTCCAACCGCGGTTGGGCGCTGGCGATCGCCGCGTTCGGCGTGCTGTTCCAGACCGTGCCGCGGCCGGTGATGGACGACGCCCTCCAGCGCGGCGGCCGCGAGGCCTTCGGCTATGCCAGCCACCTGCACCCCGGCGTGGCCGGCGCCTTCCTGCTGCTGGCCGCGGCCTTGCTGCTGGGGTGGCTGGCACTGCGTGCGCTGTCGGTGGTGCTGACCCTGCTGCGCTACCACGGCTTCACCCTCAGTGAGCAGGAGCGCCGCCTGACCGTATCGGCCGGCCTGCTCAGCCGCACCCGCAGCAGCGTGGCGCGGCGCCGCATCCAGGCCTGGACACTGCGCGAAAGCACCCTGCATCGCTGGTTCGGCCTGCGCCAGCTGCGCATCGACAGCGCCGCTGGCGGGCCCTCGCGCGATGAGGACCGCGCCCTGCGCGAACTGGCGCCGCTGGCGTCCCGTACGCGTTGCGAGCAGCTGGTGCAGCACCTGCTGCCGCAGCTGCAGTGGCCGCCGCTGCAGTGGCAGGCCATTCCGCAGCGTGGCTGGTGGCGGTTGTGCCTGGGCGCGCTGCTGGTGGTGCCCCTGCTGGCCGTGGCCGGGTACTGGCGCTGGGGGCCCTGGGGCCTGGTAGTGCTGGCCTGGCTGCCGGTGGCACTGCTGGTCGCGCACCGGCAGATGGCGCGCATGGGCTGGTACCTGGACGATCATTACGTCGCGGTGCGCGGCGGCTGGTGGAAGCGCTGGTGGCGCTGGGCCGAACTGGACAAGGTGCAGGGCCTGCGCCTGCAGCGTTCGCCGCTGGACAAGCTGCTGGGCACCAGCAGCCTGCAACTGGACACCGCCGGTGCGCATGGCGACGTGGCGCTGACCCTGCACCACCTGCCGCGCGCGCAGGCGCAGCAGGTGATGGAGCAGTTGGCTGCGGCGCTGGCACGGCGCAAGCTGCGCTGGTAAGCACTACAGGTAGTGCCGGCCGCTGGCCGGCAACTGCAGACATCTCCCGGGTTGCCGGCCAGCGGCCGGCACTACCTCAACGCTGCGACGGGCCCCAATACCCCAGGTCCTTGCGGATCTGCAGATCGCGCAGCCAGGTGCCGAACGGCTTGCGCCGCAGCGCGCCCATTTCGCCGGACAGGAAATCCTCGGTAGCGGTGATCACCCGCTCGCTGGACAGGCCATCGCGATACGGGTGGATGGCATCGGCGTAGCGCACGATCTCCGCCTGCAGCGCGGCGTCCGGATGCAGCGCGCGCTGCAGCATTGCCGGCAGCTGCGCCGCATCGTCGAAGTCAATCATGTGCGGTTTGGGCACGCGGTTGCGGAAGGTCACCACCGGCTTGTGCTGGACGATGAACTCCGAAACGATCGACGACGTATCCGACACCAGCACATCGGCAGCACGCTGCGCGGCCATCACCTGCTCAGGCTCGATGAAACGGGCATTGGCACCGGCCAGCGCGCGGTAGCGCTCGAACAGCTCCGGCGGGCACTTCGGGTGCAGGGTCAGCAGCCAGTAGCGCTCACCGGCGGCGATGTCGGCGGCAATGTGAGCATGCAGGTGCGGGGCCGCGCTGAGCCGCTCGGTGAAGGTCGAACCGAACAGGATCACCGGGCGCTCGCCCGCCGGCGCGCGCAGCGCAGCGCTCTCGCCGCCATCGTCGCGGAACAGCGGGTCCAGCTTCGGCCAACCGGTCTCTGCTACCGCGAAATGGCCCTGCAGGGCGGCGATCTCGCGGAACGGCGCGGTGGTGGCCGGGCCCTGGGTGCAGTACAGGTCAAACATGCCGCGCACCCGGAAGTGGCCGCGCGCACTGTCCCGCTTCTCCACATTGAACCCATGGAACAGCTGCACCTTGGCCCCCGAAAGGAAGGTCGGCACCCAGTTGGCGGCGCTGAATACCGCCCGCGGGCGCATCGCCAGGGCCTGCTTCAAGCCGACGTTCGGCACGCCCGGCAGGGCACCGCCCGCGGCGCCGCCTTCGAACCAGGCTGCCACCTCCTGCCCGGAGGCGTGCAAGGCCTGCGCCAACGGGGCGAGAATAGGCAGCGCATAACGCTCCGTCGCAAACAACAGGTACCCGGCCATCATGTCCTCCACGACCGCTCCCACCGAACGGCCTCGCATCTCGGCCTGCATTATCGCGTTCAACGAGGCCGGGCGCATCGGCGACTGCCTGGCCTCGCTGTCCTTCTGCGATGAGATCGTGGTGGTGGACTCGTATTCCAGCGACGCCACCGTGGCCATCGCCGAGGCCGCCGGCGCCCGCGTGCTGCAGCGCACGTTCGAGGGCTTCCGCAGCCAGAAGGCGTTCTGCGTCGAGCAGGCCAGCCACGACTGGGTGCTGTGCCTGGATGCCGACGAACGCATCAGCCCGGAACTGCGTGCGGCCATCGAACAGGCCCGTGACGGTGGCTTCAGCGGCCATGCCGGCTATCGCTTCGCCCGCCTGTCGGAATACTTCGGCAGGTTCCTGCGCCATGGCAACGCCTACCCGGACCGGGTAATGCGCCTGTTCGACCGCCGCCAGGGCGGCTGGCGCGGCAAGCGCGAGATCCACGAGGCGGCCAGCGTCGACGGCAGCGTCGCTACCCTGCATGGCGACATGATCCACTACCCCTACCGCTCATTGCAGCAGCAGCTGGCCAAGACCGAGAAGTACGCGCGGATGATGGCCGAGCACGAATTCGCGCGCGGCAAGCGGGCCACCTTGAGCAAGCTGGTGCTGGCGCCGGCCTGGCGGTTCTGGCGCGGCTTCCTGTTCCGCGGCGGCTTCCGCGACGGCTGGCATGGCCTGGTCTACGCCTATGTTCGCGCCAATTACGTGCGACAGAAGACCATCATGCTGTGGATGCTGGGCAACGGTCAGGCGGTGGCCGACCCCGTGGTCCGTCCGGACCGGCCCTGAGCCGGCTGTGTCACACTGCCCGCGCGTTGCCTGAAGATTCCCCCATGAAAATCCTGTACACCAACTTCCACTATGGCGACGGTGGCGGCCACACCACGTACATCGTGTCGCTTGCGCGTGCCCTGCATGGCCAGCACACGCTCCACGTCGCCGCGCCCGCCGACAGCCGCCTGCTGCGTACCGTTGCCGAGGAAGGCATCGCCACCGCCGTGCCGATGGCCTTCGGCAGCGGCCTGCCAACCCTGCCGCAGCAGCTGGCCGAACAGCGCGCGCTGCGCCGGCGGGTCCGCGACGAAGGCATCGATCTGGTCCACGTCAACGGCGCGCGCGATCATCGCTTCGTGATGCAGGGCCTGCTCGGCATGCGTCGCCCGCCGATCGTGCTGACCAAGCACAACAGCAAGCCCACCAATACGCTGGGCAATGCCTTCCGTGCGCGCTGGGCCACCGACCGCGTGATCGCGGTGTCAGCCGACACCAAACGCCTGCTGGAACAGGGGCCGTACCGGCGCTGCCCGATCGACGTGGTCCGCAACGGTGTCGATCTGGAGCGCTACTCGCCGCTGCCCGCCGGAAGCGGCCACGCACTTCGCCAGCAATGGACGCGGGACCCGCTGGCGCTGGTGCTGGTCAGCAACGCCGGTACCGACGACTACAAAGGCTGGATCGACCTGGCTCAGGCCATCGTCCTGCTCCCCGACGCGGTCCGGCCCCATGTGCACATGGCGGTTGCCGGCCATCTGCCCAGCGCACAGCAGCGCGAACAGGTGCAGGCCCTGGGTGAGGTCGCCGCGCAGGTGCACTTCACCGGCCTGCTGGGTGATACCCGCGCGCTGATCGCCGCCGGTGATGCTGGCTTCGTGCTGTCCAACGACATCGAGACGATTTCCTTCGCCTGCCGCGAGATGATGGCCAGCGGCAAGCCGATGCTGGTCAGTGACTACGCCGGCCTGCCGGAGAACATCGAGCAGGGCGTGGACGGCTGGGTCGTACCCACCCGCGATGTCGCTGCGATCGCAGCGCAGGTGCAGGCAATGTACGAACAGCGGCACGCCCTGCCGACGATGGGCATGGCCGCGCGTCGCCATGCGCAGGCCGAATTCGGCCTGCAGACCTTCGCCGAGGCCACATTGGCCAGCTACGAGGCGGTGCTGGCGGCGTCCTGAGTTCCACTGCGCGGTTCGGACAGGGCCAGCAGCAGGGCCACCCAGGCGGCGTAGAACGAGGCGGTGCGCATGTCACGCAGCATCATCTCGGTGACGCCGAAGACGGCAAACGCCACGCAGATGCTCAGGCCCGCCGCAGCATGCAACCGCGATCGTTCATCACCACGCCACAGGCGTGGCAGGAACACCAGGGCGGGCGCCAGGTACACCAGCACCAGGCCCAGCCCACCCAGCACACCGTAGGTGGCCAGGAAGTACAGCAGGTCGTTGTGGGTCTCGCCGAAGTCACGCGCGACCATCGCCGAGACCTTGCCCTCGGCGGCCAGCCGCTCCAGCTCCCTGCGGAAACGATCGCCGCCACCGACACCGAACACGGGCTGCTCGCGGATCATGTAACCCGCCGCGGTCCACAGCTGCAGGCGGATGCAGACCGAGGTGTCGGCCAGATGGTCGGCACTGCAGTCGCCATACTCGTTGACACCGGCATCGATGCGATCACGCAGCGCGCCATCATGGGTGGCCATGACCCCCACGCCGGCCGCCAGCACCAGGCCCAGCAGGATCTTCATGCGGCCCAGCCGACGGCCCATCACCAGCAGCCCGATCAGCAGGAAGCAGGGAATCGCCAGCAGGCCGCCACGGGTCTGGGTCCACAGGAATGCGATCAGGCCGAGGATACCGGTAAGCAGCTTCAGCGTTGCCTCGATCCTGGTGAAACGGGTCACCGGCAGGCCCAGCGACAACAGGCTCAGCACACCGAACAGCAGGGTCAGATCGCCGTAGGTCACCGCGTTGAACTGCTGGGTCGCAGGCCGCACGCCGGTTTCCAGCGCCAGCCAGCCGATGATCGCCGCTGCCGACCACACCGCCGGCAAGGTTCCCAGCAAAGCGCGGGAGAGAATCGCGCGCGGCACCCGCAATGCAGCGAACAGGATCATCAGCATCGACAGCAGCCGCGCCGCCTTCTCCACTTCCGAGCCCTTCCAGATGCCGTGAACCGCCAGGCTGGTCAACACGCCGATCAACATCACCGCCATGCCCGCAGCCATCCAGCCATAACGCCTGGCTGAGCCGGGCAGCAGGGCCGGCGATGCCGAAGGCGTCAACAGCAGGATGATCGACAACAGGATCGCCAGGTAGAAGCCGGCGCTGCCGCCCTCCATGGTGATCATCAACAGCGTCGGCAACGCACCCAGCACCAAGGTGTAGGCGCCAGCCAGAAGGCCGGTGGTGCGGGTGTTGGGCGGGGAAAGCGGGATCACGTGATGCGGTCGGCGGGTCGGTAGCGGAAAACCGGCACGGTGCCGGGAGCGGTGCCCATTCTAGGCCAGAGCGCCCTGCCGGTTGCCGCATTCCCGCCCTGTTTATGCTTCATTCGTTCAGTCCTCATCGGGCGGGCCCTGCAGGCGATACTCACGCGCCAGCTCCGCCCTCGTCGGCGTGCACGAGCCAACCACCGCCCCGGCGGGGACCAGCCACCAGCGGCGACGATTGGAGATACCGGCCACCGCGGCCCGCGAACGGTCGACGCACCCCTGCAGCGCGTCTTCATTCACCAGCAGCCAGCGACGATGCGGCGCCAGTCGCTGCCAGCGCACGGCGGCCTGCAACTGCGCGTGCCAGCGGTCCTCGAAGCCGAAGGTCGCCGCCGGGCGATCGGCCATCAGCAGATTCTGCTCCTTCCAGGCCACCAGCCCCAGTTGCGCCTCCGGACCGATGCGCACACCGACCTCGCGCATCAGACCGCGCGCGGAGCTTGAATCGTTCAGCAGCGGGTAGCCGATCAGGCTGTACAGCACCCAAGCCACGGTCAGGGTCGAAACCAGAGCGAGATGGGCACGACGTCGCCCGAACACCCACACGCTCAGTGCCGCCCAGATCCCCATCGCCAGCACCGCCCATGCCAGCGCATCGGTGGTACCGGGCAGCAGCCCGCGATCCAGGGCCAGGCGCAGCTCGTAGCCCGGCTCGCCCAGCAGCGCCAGCGCCCCGACCAGCGCCAGGCCTGCCGCCAACAACACCGTGAACACGCCAAGCACGGCCTGCACATCGCGCCGTCTCAGCAGCCCGGGCAGCAACGGCGCCAGCGCCAGGCAGAACATCGGCAATGCCGGCAGGATGTAGACATCGCGCTTGCCATGGGGAATCGAGAAGAACAGCACGACCAGCAACCACCAGGCCAGCGGCAGCAGGTAACGTGAATCACGCCGCCGCAGGCGCCGGCGCCAGGCGGGAATCGCCCATGGCAGCGCCAGGAATGCCGGGATCCACATCGACGGCATCACACCGAAGAAGTACCACCATGGCTGGTGATGGTCCCAGGACTGCGTGTAGCGACGCGCCGTCTGCCGGAACAGGATGTCGTCAATGTAGGCACGGTACTCGTCCGAGCCGGTGCCCAGCCCGGCCAGCAGCATCGGCACCAGCCACAACGACACCGCCAGCAGGAAGGCCAGCGGCGCCAGCCAGTAGCGCCCATCGCGCGCGTGCAGGGACACACGGGGCCAATGCAGGGCCGAAGCAATGGCGGCCGGCACGATCATCAGCAACGCCAACACACCCACGCCCTTGGTGATCACCCCGATGCCGGCGAAGAACCAGCCCAGCCACCACCAGCGCCAGGCCGGGCCCAGCAGCAGGTGGCGCAGCAGGCCATAGTTGGCCAGGGTGATGAACAGCATCACCAGCGGATCGATCTGCGCCTTCTTCGCCTGGAAGGTGAAGTGCAGTGCGAACAGCAGGGCCCAGCCCGCGTACAGCCCGACCTGCCGCGTCCACAGGCGGCGGCCGAGATCGACCACGCACCACAGCGTGCCCAGCGCGGCCAGCAGCGAAGGCAGCAGGAACGCCACCCGCCAGTGGCCGACCAGGCCGTACAGCGTGGCCTGCCACCACATCAGCATCGGCGGCTTGTCCGCGTACAGTTCGGTGCCGCGATGCGGGAACAACCAGTAACCACTGTCGACCATCTGCCTGGCCACCAGCGCGAAACGTGGCTCATCCGATGGCCACGGATCACGGAGGCCCAGGCCAGCCCCCAGCACCAGCAGGGCCATCACCACCAACAACCACGTCTGGCGCGACGCGTGGGTTTTCAGCATGAGACTCGAAACGGCAGCGGGGGTCAGGCTGTTTTTAGCAGACGCGCGTAGAAGAAACCGTCAGCGTCGTTTTCACCCGGCAGCCGCTGGCGTGCCACCCCTTCGCAATCCACGCCGAACGCGTCGCCGAGCGGCTGCGCCACGGCATCCGGATGCCACTTCAGGAACGCGCGCACCTGATCGATGTTCTCGGCGCGCAGGATCGAACAGGTGGCATACAGCAGCACGCCGCCCGGGCGCAGCATCGACCAGCAGGCTTCCAGCAAGCGCGCCTGCACGCCGACCAGCGCGTCGATGTCCTCGGCACGGCGGTGGAACATCACATCCGGCTGGCGGCGGATCACGCCGGTGGCCGAGCACGGCGCATCCAGCAGGATCGCGTCGAACGGCACGCCATCCCACCATGAACCGGGATCACTGGCATCTGCGGCCAGGGTCTGTACGTGCTCACCCACGCCGGTGCGGATGTAGGTATCGCGTGCGCGCGCCAGGCGGCGGGCATCGATATCCAGTGCCAGCAGGCGCAGGCTCGGATCGCGTTCAAGCAGATGCGCGGACTTGCCACCGGGTGCCGCGCAGGCATCCAGCACGCGCGCACCAGACGCCGGCGCCAGGGCATCTGCCGCGCATTGCGCCGACAGGTCCTGCACCGACAACGCGCCTTCGGCGAACCCCGGCAGCTGGTTCACCGCAACGGGAACCGCCAGCCGCAACGCATCTGCACTGAGCGTACTTGCTTCGGCAGCGATGCCGGCTTCGGCCAGCGCTGCCAGTGCCTTGTCACGGCCGCCCTGCTGGCGGTTGGCGCGCAGCCACAGGGGCGCCGGTTGCAGGCTGGCGCTGAAGATCGCGTCGGCCTGTGCCGGCCAATCGCGTTCCACCGCATCGGCCAACCATTCCGGGAAGGCGTCGCGTGCGGGCTGCTCCGGGAAACCCTCGCGCTGTGCGCGGCGCAGGATTGCGTTGACCAGGCCGGCCTGGCGCTCGCGGCCCAGCGCGCGCGCGGCATCGACCGTGGCCGACAGTGCCGCATGCGCAGGCAGCTCCAGCACGTCCAGCTGGGCGAACCCGACCATCAGCAGCGTGCGCAGGTCGGCATCGCGGGCCGACAGCGGCTTCTGCATCCAGCCCTGCAGGGCAGCGTCATAGGTGCTGCGACGGCGCAGGACCGCGAAACACAGCGCTTCCAGCAGTGCGCGGTCGCGGCTGTCAGCCAGCTTGGGCAGCGCCCAGGCCAGTTCGGCCTTCAGCGAACGGCCACGGGTGAACACCTGTGCCAGCACGCGTGCGGCCAGCATGCGCGTGGCCGCGCCCGGCGCCGCCTTGGCGACGGAGAAATCGTTCTGCTTCGACACCGCTTATGCCCCCACGCGCAGGTCGCGGCGGGCGTTGAGGTAGTCGGCGGCGGTGATCGCCTTGCCACCCTCACGCTGCAGCACGCGCAGGCGCAGCGCGCCCTGGCCGCAGGCGATGTCGATACCGTCGCGGCTGGCCGCCAGCACCGTGCCCGGCGCCTGGCCATGGGCCAGATCCAGCGCCACTGCGCCATGGATGCGCACGCGTTCGCCAGCCAGGCTCGCCTCGGCGATCGGCCACGGGTTGAACGCGCGCACGGTGCGCGCCAGCGCGCCGGCATCCAGTACCCAGTCCAGCCGGGCCTCGGCCTTGTCCAGCTTGTGCGCGTAGGTCACGCCCTGCTCCGGCTGCGGCCGCGCGACCGGCTTGATGCCCGCGCGCAGCAGGCCCAGGCCATCAGACAGCACCTGCGCGCCGAGTTCGGCCAGCTTGTCGTGCAGCTGCCCACCGGTATCGGTGGTGGCGATCGGGAGCTCCTGGTGCAGCAGCACCGGGCCGGTATCCAGGCCAGCCTCCATCTGCATCAGGCACACGCCGGTCTTCGTATCGCCGGCCTGGATCGCACGCTGGATCGGCGCGGCACCGCGCCAGCGCGGCAGCAGCGAGGCATGCACGTTCCAGCAGCCATGGGTCGGAATGGCCAGCACCGCCTTGGGCAGGATCAGGCCGTAGGCCACCACCACCATCAGATCCGGTTGCAGGTCGCGCAGCTGCTGCTGGGCGGCCTCGTCCTTCAACGACTCGGGCTGGTAGACCGGAATGCCACGGGCCACGGCTTCAAGCTTGACCGGCGACGGCGCCAGGCCACGGCCACGGCCGGCGGGGCGATCAGGCTGGGTGTAGACAGCGACGACCTCGTGATGGCGCGCGGCCGCGCGCAGCGACGACACCGCGAATTCCGGCGTACCGGCAAAGACAATCCTCATGGCTACCCCACTTGCAGGATGGATTCGTGCAGGAAAGAAAAACGGCGCCGTCGGCCGGCGCCGTACAGCCCGCGCGTGCCGCGCAGGCACGGGCCACCCCAAGGGCGGCCCGGATTGGCGATCACGCCACGTGCTTGCGCTGCTTGGCCAGCTTCTTGCGCACCATCTCGCGCTTGAGCGGCGACAGATAGTCGATGAACAGCTTGCCGTCCAGGTGGTCCATCTCGTGCTGGATGCAGGTGGCCAGCACTTCGCCGGCCTCCAGCTCCTGCTGCTGGCCATCACGGTCCAGGTACTTCACGGTGATGGTGTCGGCGCGGGTCACGTCGGCGAAGATGCCCGGCACCGACAGGCAGCCTTCCTGGTACACCCGGCCCCCGTCCTTGGCGACGATTTCCGGGTTGATGAACACATGCGGTTCATTCTTTTCTTCACTGACATCGATGACCATGAAGCGCTTGTGCACGTCCACCTGGGTGGCGGCCAGGCCGATGCCCGGTGCGTCGTACATGGTCTGGAACATGTTGTCGACCAGTTCCTGGAAGGCCGGCGTGGTGACTTCGGCAGCGTCGATCAACGCAGCCTTGGTACGCAGGCGCGGATCGGGGAACTCGAGAATGGGGAGAAGAGCCATGGCAGTTTCCGGATTGGGGGCCGGCACGCCGGCATACGTCGCAGATTCTAGCTGCAACGCTTGCCTTGCGCCCCGGTTTCTGGACTATAGTGCGCGGACCTGTTGGGGAATCAGGGCTTCACACCTATGTTGCTTCGTTTTCGTACGGTCGTCGCCGCGGCGATGCTGACCGTGGCTGCCTATGCTACCGCCGTGGAAGTGAATGGCGGGCACCCGGACACCTATGTGGTCCGAAAAGGGGATACGTTGTGGGATATCGCCGCACGTTTCCTGCAGAAGCCGTGGCTGTGGCCGGAGATCTGGCAGGCCAATCCGCAGATCGCCAATCCGCACCTGATCTATCCCGGTGACGTGCTCAGCCTGGCCTATCTGGACCGGGTGACCGTGGCAGCCCAGCCCGGCCCGCGCCAGGAGGCTCCGATCGACGCCATTCCGCTGGCCCAGGTCGAGCCGTTCCTGAAGCAGCTGAGCGTGGTCGACAGCATCGAGCAGCTGCCCCAGGTGGTCAGCCTGGAAGACAGCCGCCTGCGCGTTTCCGGCGGCGATACCGCCTACGTGCGGCTGGCTGACGCCCAGCTGGGCCAGCGCTGGGCCGTGGTCCGCCCGACGGTACGCTATGCACAGCCCAAGCCGACCGAGGACCTGTCGGCCAATGGCGACGTCACCCCGGGCAGCGGCAACCTGTGGAAAGCCTACAGCGCACCGAACGCGCGTCGCGGCGTGCTCGGCTACGAGCTGGCCCAGCTTGCCACCGGCACCATCACCCGGGTTGCCGACGGCAAGGTCGAGGCCTCCACCCTGGTGCTGGACAAGAACGTGGGCGGCCGCGAAGTGCGTGTCGGCGACCGACTGGTCCCGATCGAGGCGAAACCGTACGACCTGCAGTTCGTGCCGCATGTACCGGCTGCGGGTGTCGAAGGCGTCGATGTGCGCGTGCTGGCTGTCACCGACATGTTCACCGCCGGGGGCCCGCGCGACGTGATCGCGATTTCGGCCGGTCGTGCCCAGGGCGTGGACAACGGCACGGTGTTCTCGCTGTGGCGGCCGGGCCGCCATGTGGCGCACCGCATGAAGTACCCGACCTCGTCACGCATGGACGACTCGCTCAGCAGCGGCGCCGGCCGGGTCTCGCTGCCAGACGAATATGCTGCGCACGCGATGGTGTTCCGTACCTTCGACAACGTCAGCTACGCGCTGGTGATGCAGGGTGTGAAGCCGGTGCGCGTGGGTTACAACGCCCTGCACCCGGACGCGAAGTAACCAGTCCCGGGTTGCCCGGCCACTGCAGGTAGTGCCGGCCGCTGGCCTGCAGACACCTCCGGCAAAGTCTGACAGCCACATGCGAAGGCGCCCTAGGGCGCCTTTGTTGTATGCACTCGATAGTGGGGGGATGACCAACCAAGCTGACGAGGCGCTGCTGCGCCTGTTGATGGCAGGCGGCGCGCTGGCGCCACGGCGGGCCCTGCTGCAGGCCGCAGGCAGCGCGGAGATTGCGATCGCGCAGGGCGCCGCGAACTGGCGCGCGCACGGCTGCACGCCGGAACAGTGCGCGGCACTGGAGCGCCCCGATACGCGGACCTGGGCGACGGGCCTGCGCTGGCTGCAGGGCGACAGCCAGCATCTGCTGGCCTTCAGCGATCCGGCCTTTCCTCCGTCCCTGCTGGACGTCCCCAACCCGCCGCTGGCACTGTTCGTGGCCGGCGACCCCAGCCTGGCCTGGCGCCCGTCGGTGGCGCTGGTCGGCAGCCGCTCGCCGACACCGGGCGGACGCGCGCTGGCAGCCCGGTTTGCCGGCTGCTTCGTCGAAGCCGGGCTGGCGGTGACCAGCGGGCTGGCCGCGGGTATCGACGCCGCCGCCCACCTGGCCGCGCTGGAGGCCGGCGGTTGCACCGTGGCAGTGATCGGCACCGGCCCCGACCGGGCCTACCCGGACAGCCATGCCCGGCTGCAGGCGCGGATCGCCGCCGAAGGCGCGGTGCTCAGCGAGTACCTGCCAGGCACACCGGCTCGTCCAGGTCACTTCCCTGCGCGCAACCGGCTGGTGGCCGGGCTGGCGCTGGCCACGGTGGTGGTCGAAGCAGCGCAACGCTCCGGCGCACTGATCACGGCCCGCCTGGCCGCCGAGGCCGGACGCGAGGTCTGCGCCCTGCCCGGCTCGGTGCTCAACCCACGCGCGGCGGGTTGCCACCGCCTCATCCGTGAAGGTGCCGCGCTGGTCGAGCGCCCCGAGGAAGTGCTGGAGCTGCTGGCCCCGGCCCTGCGCCAACAGCTGCCGGGCTTGCAATCGCGGCTGGCCACCCCCACTGAACAGGCACCGCCGGCGCTCCTGCCGGCGCGCTGGGCCGACGACCCTGACTACCAGTGCTTGTGGCGGGCCCTGGACCACAACCCAAGCGGTATGGATTCACTGATCACGCGCTGTGGATTGACGGCGTCACAGGTGTCCTCCATGCTGCTGGCCATGGAACTGGCGGGAATCGTGGTGTGCGTACACGGCCGCTACTGTCGAACTCCCTAGTTTCTTCACCTCCACAGCGTCGCGCGACGCAGGCCGAGGGGCAATGAAAGAGAGCATCCTGGACGTACTGCTGTACCTGTTTGAACACTATTTCAGCGAAGATGCGGACCTGATCCGTGACCGCGATTCGCTGCAGAACGGCCTGATCCAGGCCGGTTTCAGCCCAACCGAGATCAACAAGGCGTTCGACTGGCTCGACGCCCTGGCCGCGCAGCGGCCGAGCGTGGCCCAGGCGAGGGTCGATGGCCCCGTGCGCGTCTATCACGGTCCCGAGCTGGACAAGCTGGACGTGGAATGCCGTGGTTTCCTGCTGTACCTGGAACAGCACGGCATCCTCGACGCCGACCAGCGCGAGCTGGTGCTGGACCGGGCCATGGCCCTGGACCAGGACGAACTGGACCTGGATGACCTGAAATGGGTCGTGCTGATGGTGCTGTTCAACCAGCCCGGTTCCGAAGCGGCCTATGCCTGGATGGAAACGCAGATGTTCATGGACGAGCCAGAACCCCTGCACTGACCGTACACTTGGGGGCATAGCGCATTCAGGAGCGTCCCCGTGAGCGAGTGGTTCCACGCAGAAGGCAACCGGCAGCAAGGCCCGCTGCCGGCGGAACAGTTGGTCGAGTTGTTCCGCAACAACCAGATCTCCCTGGACACCCTGGTCTGGCGCGACGGGCTGCCGCAATGGCAGCCGTTGCGCACGGTCGTCGACGAACTCGGCCTGATCGTACCGGCACTGGATATCCCTGCGGGCGCCGCCGAACCCGAGCCGGAAGCGGTGGCGACAGCGCCGCCTCCGCCGCAGCCACCCGTGCTGCCGCCGTCCACACCCTATGCCACCAGCACGGCGACGACGGCCCTGCCGCCTCCGAAAAAGAAACTCTCCGGCTGCGCGCTCACCGCCATCATCGGCGGCGGCCTGCTGCTGGTCCTTGTGCCGATCATTGCGATCCTTGCCGCGATCGCCCTGCCGGCCTACAACGACTACACCCTGCGTGCCAAGGTCGCTGGCGCGGTGACCGTGCTGCAACCGCTGAAGGACCAGGTCCAGCATTTCGCCGATGACGAAGGTCGTTGCCCGGGCGCCAACGACGCCGGCTTCCCGGCACCTGGCGACTTCGCCCATGCCGGCCTGTCGGCGGTGAACATCGGCCGCTTCAACAACGGCCATTGCGGTATCGAAGCCACCCTGGCCGTGCCCGGCAAGAGCATCGACGGCGACCTGCTGTGGCTGGAATACGACCGCGACAGCGGCCGCTGGGAATGCACCGGCGAAAGCGACGACAAGTACCTGCCGCCGTCGTGCCGCGGTTGAGCCGCACGCACGCCAGCCCCTCCAAGGACGACCCAACAGGGAACATGCAATGACTGAGTGGTATTACGCCGAAGGACAGCAACGCCAGGGCCCTCTGCCGGTCCAGGAGATCCGCCAGCGCTTCCAGCGCGGCCAACTGAACCTGGACACCCTGGTCTGGCATGAAGGCATGGCGCAGTGGGCTGCGCTGCGCCAGGTGGTCGACGAGCTCGGACTGCAGACGCTGGCCGATGCCAGCACTGCCACCGGCAGTGGCGGTTTCGACCTGCGCGGCGACTATGCCGCCATCGACAACGGCACCGCGCCGCTGCCCGGCACCGGCGCCATCAGCAGCTCGCCGTACAACGCACCGGCCGCCGCCGGTACCGCCGGCCATGTACAGCCAGTGATGGGCGGCGAAGTGATCTACGCCGGTTTCTGGAAGCGCGTAGCGGCCTACATGATCGACTACTTCGTGCTGGTCATCCCGGGCAGCATCATCGGTGCCATCCTCGGCGTGGTCCTCGGCGCCAGCATGGGTGCGGTCGGCAGTGGCGAATCGTCCATCGAAATCGTCGCGCAGCTGGCCAGTGCGTTGATCAACCTCGGCATCGGCATGGCCTACTACACCTGGTTCCATGCCTCGCGGGGCGGTGCCACACTGGGCAAGATGGCGGTCGGCATCAAGGTCGTGCGCGGCAACGGCGAGCGCCTGACCAAGGCCCGCGCCTTCGGTCGCTACTGGGCCATGCTGCTGAGCAGCTTCACCCTCGGCATCGGCTTCCTGATGGCAGCGTTCACCGAGCGCAAGCAGGGCCTGCACGACATGATCTGCGACACCCTGGTGGTCGACCGCTGGGCCTATACCGACCAGCCGCAGCTGCAGCGTCGGGAACTGGGCACGGTCACCATCCTGGTCCTGGTCCTGACCGCCCTGCTGTCGCTGGCGGGCCTGGTCCTGCTGGTGGCAGCGGTCGGCTTCATCGCCAAGATGGCCTCATGAACGACCATCCTCACGCCTCGCTGCTTGACATGGGCTGGCCGGGCGTGATTCCTCTAATAAGGTGAAACCTGAACGCCCGGCACACTACCGGGCGTTCAGTTTATGGATTTGCCCGTGGCCGCTTCACTAATGCGGCCGTTTGCTCCACCCTAGCGGCCCCTTCCCCCGGTCCGCCCACAGACCTTTCCTGACATGCCCAAGCACCTGCTCATCGTCGAATCGCCGGCCAAGGCCAAGACGATCAACAAATACCTCGGCAAGGACTACACCGTCCTGGCCTCGTATGGGCATGTGCGTGACCTGATTCCGAAGGAAGGCGCAGTCGACCCGGACAACGGGTTCGCCATGCACTACGACGTGATCGACAAGAACGAAAAGCATGTCGATGCGATCGCCAAGGCCGCCAAGAGCGCCGACGACATCCTGCTGGCGACCGACCCGGATCGCGAGGGTGAGGCGATCAGCTGGCACATCGCCGAGATCCTGAAGGAACGCGGGCTGGTCAAGGACAAGCCGATGCAGCGCGTGGTCTTCACCGAGATCACCCCGCGCGCCATCAAGGAAGCGATCAGCCAGCCGCGCGCGATCGCCAGCGACCTGGTCGATGCCCAGCAGGCGCGCCGCGCGCTGGATTACCTGGTCGGTTTCAACCTGTCGCCGGTGCTGTGGCGCAAGGTACAGCGCGGTTTGTCCGCCGGCCGCGTGCAGAGCCCGGCGCTGCGCATGATCGTCGAGCGCGAGGAAGAGATCGAAGCCTTCATCGCCCGCGAGTACTGGTCGATCGCCGCCGAGTGCGCGCACCCGTCGCAGCACTTCAACGCCAAGCTGATCAAGCTGGACGGGCAGAAGTTCGAGCAGTTCACCGTCACAGATGGCGACACCGCCGAGGCGGCCCGCCTGCGCATCCAGCAGGCCGCGCAGGGTGCGCTGCACGTCACCGACGTGGCCAGCAAGGAGCGCAAGCGTCGCCCGGCACCGCCGTTCACCACCTCCACGCTGCAGCAGGAAGCCTCGCGCAAGCTCGGCTTCACCACCCGCAAGACCATGCAGGTGGCGCAGAAGCTGTACGAAGGCGTCGCGATTGGTGACGAAGGCACCGTCGGCCTGATCTCGTACATGCGTACCGACTCGGTGAACCTGTCGCAGGATGCACTGGCCGAGATCCGCGACGTGATCGCCCGTGACTACGGCATCGCCTCGCTGCCGGACCAGCCCAACACCTACCAGACCAAGTCGAAGAACGCCCAGGAAGCGCACGAAGCGGTGCGCCCGACCTCGGCACTGCGCACTCCTGCGCAGGTCTCGCGTTACCTGACCGATGACGAGCGCAAGCTGTACGAACTGATCTGGAAGCGTGCAGTGGCCTGCCAGATGATCCCGGCCACGCTCAACACCGTCAGCGTCGATCTGTCGGCCGGCAGCGACCACGTGTTCCGCGCCAGCGGCACCACCGTGGTGGTGCCCGGCTTCCTGGCCGTGTACGAAGAAGGCAAGGACAACAAGAGCGCCGAGGACGAGGACGAAGGCCGCAAGTTGCCGGCGATGAAGCCCGGCGACCGCATTCCGCTCGAACGCATCGTCGCCGACCAGCATTTCACCCAGCCGCCGCCGCGCTTCACCGAAGCGGCGCTGGTGAAGGCGCTGGAAGAGTACGGCATCGGCCGTCCTTCCACGTACGCCTCGATCATCCAGACCCTGCTGTTCCGCAAGTACGTGGAAATGGAAGGCCGCAGCTTCCGCCCGTCCGATGTCGGCCGCGCGGTGTCCAAGTTCCTGTCCAGCCACTTCACCCGGTACGTGGACTACGATTTCACCGCCAAGCTTGAGGACGAGCTCGACGCCGTCTCGCGCGGCGAGGAAGAGTGGATCCCGCTGATGTCGCGCTTCTGGGAACCGTTCAAGGAACTGGTCGAAGACAAGAAGGAATCGGTCGATCGCGCCGAGGCCAGCGGTGCCCGCGAACTGGGCACCGACCCGAAGACCGGCAAGCCGGTCAGCGTGCGCCTGGGCCGTTTCGGACCGTACGCGGCCATCGGCAGCACCGCCGAGGACGCCGAGGAGAAGCCCAAGTTCGCCTCGCTTCGTCCGGGCCAGTCGATGCACACCATCACCCTGGAAGACGCGCTGGAGCTGTTCCTGATGCCGCGTGCCCTGGGTGAAGACAAGGGCGAGGACGTCAGCGTCGGCATCGGTCGTTTCGGCCCGTTCGCCAAGCGTGGCAGCACCTATGCCTCGCTGAAGAAGGAAGATGACCCGTACACCATTGACCTGGCCCGCGCCGTGTTCCTGATCGAAGAGAAGGAAGAGATCGCGCGCAACCGGATCATCAAGGAGTTCGAGGGCAGCGACATCCAGGTGCTGAACGGCCGCTTCGGCCCGTACATCAGCGACGGCAGGATGAACGGCAAGATCCCCAAGGATCGCGAACCGGCGTCGCTGACCCTGGCCGAAGTACAGCAGCTGATGGAAGAAACCGGCAAGCCGGTGCGCAAGGGCTTCGGCAAGAAGGCCGCGGCCAAGAAGGCACCTGCGAAGAAGGCGGCGGTGAAGAAGGAGGCGGCACCGAAGAAGGCCGCCGCCAAGAAGGCCCCTGCCAAGAAAACGGTGAAGAAGGCTGCCGCGAAGAAGGCGCCAGCCAAGAAGGCCGTCAAGAAGGCCGCGAAGTAGATCCACGCCCTGCGTGGATAAGGGGTAGTGCCGGCCGCTGGCCGGCAACCCCCAGAAGCATCAGATGCCGGCCAGCGGCCGGCACTACCAGGGTGCCTGGTTCCACCCTATCTGCACGCAGCGGGGGGATAATGAAGACCCACGCCGGGCCGGTCGCCGCCATGAAAGAACTCACCCTGGACTCCGCTGTCGCCTCGCTCCGCGCAGGCGGCGTGATTGCCTATCCGACCGAAGCGGTCTGGGGCCTGGGCTGCGATCCCTCGCACGAAGCCGCCGTGCACATGGTGCTGCGGCTGAAGCAGCGCCCGATCGAGAAAGGCATGATCCTGGTCGCCGCCGAGCTGGCGCAGCTGGAAGGCTGGGTGCGCCTGCAGGCATTGCCCGATGCCCGCCAGCGCGCGGTGCTGGCCAGCTGGCCCGGCGCCAACACCTGGATCCTGCCTGCCGGCCCACGCGCCCAACTGTGGATTACCGGCGAGCACAGCGGCATTGCCGTGCGCATCAGTGCCCACCCGCTGGTGGCCGCGCTATGCCGCGCCTGGGGTGGCCCGCTGGTGTCCACCAGCGCCAACCTGGCCGGCGAACCACCGGCACGCAGCCGCGAGGAACTCGACCCACGCCTGTTGCGCCTGCTCGACGGCATCCTCGATGGCGAGACCGGCGGCCTGGCCCAGCCGACGCCGATCCGCGACGCGCTCAGCGGCAACGTGCTGCGCTCCTGAGCCGGCGATTGCACAGCCACCGACAATCGCGCACCCTGCCGCCATGAACCTGCTGCGTGCCACCTTGGGCCTGAGCCTGCTGCTGCCTTGGACGGCACCGGCCGCCGAGGACGTGCGCGTATACCGCTGCGTGGCCAGCAACGGTGCCGTGGCGCTGCAGGACACGCCCTGCAACAGCGGCCGCCAGGAAGTGCGCGACCTGCAGCGTCCGCGCGATCCTGCGCCGCGTGTGGTGCGCAGTGACGCCACGCCATTGCCGCCCAGCGAAACCCCGGTCATCCGCGAGCGCGAAGTACGCCACGTCTACATCCAGCCGCCGCAGCCGATGTACGAGTGCGTGGCCGAGGATGGCCGGCGCTATACCAGCGACAACAACGACGGCAATCCGCGCTGGGTCCCGTTGTGGACCAGTGTCTGGCTGCCGCATGGGCATCGTGGCCCGGCCTATCCCGGACCGCGCCCGGCCTTCGGTACACCGGTCGGGACCCCCATCGGTGAAGGCGCGGGTTATCGTCCGCCCTCGGTGGGCATGGGGGTACAGGTTCCGGCCGGCAGCGTCCTGGTGCGCGACAGCTGCCATGCGCTGCCACCGCAGGAAGTCTGCGCGCGCCTGCGTGACCGCCGCTGGGAACTGGACCGCCGCTACAACAGCGCGCTGCAGAGCGAGCGTACGGCCATCAGCAACGAACAGCGCGGCATCGACGCACGCGTGTCGCGCGACTGCCAGCGCTGAGCGCCAACCACCTTCGCAGCCTGTACGCTGTGTGCATGAAAAGAGTGATCTGGCTGGCCCTGGTGCTGCTGCCCGGCAGCGCACTGGCCGAAGAGGGCGTGATCTACCGTTGCACTTCCGGCAGCAGTGACGTCCCTACCCTGCAACGCACCCCCTGCCCCGCCGGCAGCAAACAGCAGGTGCTGCGCGTGCCCGATCCGTCCAGCACGCAACCCGCGGCGGTTGCAGCGTCCCCTGCACCTGCACCGGCCCTCATCGAAGCGCCCACGCTCGCAGCGTCCGACCCCATCGCGGCGCCTGAGGCCACAGCAGCCCCGCGGCGCGCCGACGAAGGGCGCACGATCATGGAAGCGGGCATGGTCGAACGCGAAGGCGGCGACCTGATTCTCGACAGCGCCACCTTGCGCCGCGATGCTGATGCCCAGGCCGCCAAGGACGCGTCATCCAAACCACCACCGCCATCGATCTTCCAGTGCAACGACAACCAGGGGAGTGGCTACCTGCATGAATATGAGGCTTCACCCGGGCGTTGCGAACTGTTGACGGTGCAGGGTCTTGGCGGGGTCACGCCGGAGAATGCAGCCAGCTGCGAAGTGGTACGTGATCGCTGCGAGGAACTGCCCGAAGCGCAGCGGTGCGGCGGCTGGCAGCAGCGCTTCCGCGATGCACGCGGCCGCGAGCGTTTCGCCGCACCGGAGAACCTCGACGGCGCACGCAGCGAGCGCGAGCGGCTGCAGGGCGTGCTGGAGGCCAGCAACTGTCCTGTGCCGGGGTGACGGCCACCCGGTAGTGCCGGCCGCTGGCCGGCAACTGCAATCATCTGAAGATCCTGCGGTTGCCGGCCAGCGGCCGGCACTACCACCTCATGATCAGAACCCGTAGCGCAGGAAACCACCATCCACCGCGATGCACTCACCGGTGACATAGCTGGCGGCCGGCAGGCACAGGAAGCCCACGGCCGCAGCCACTTCCTCCGGCTCCCCGATGCGGCGCATCGGCGTGCGGTTGATCACTTCCTCGTAGTAGTCCGGGTCCGACAACGGGCCGGACGTGCGCCGCGTGCGGATGTACCACGGCGCCACCGCGTTGACCCGGATGCCATCCTCGGCCCACTCGACGGCCAGGTTGCGGGTCATCTGGTGCATCGCCGCCTTGCTCATGCCGTAGACCACGCCGCTGCGCACATGGGTCAGGCCGGATACGCTGCCGACGTTGACGATGGATGACGAGGCATGGCGTGCCAGCAGGGGGTGCGCGTAGCGCGACAGTTCGAACGCAGAGAACAGGTTGGTCTCGAAGATGTTGCGCCACTCGTCCTCGGAATACTCGGTAGCCGCTTTGCTGATGTTGCCGCCGGCGTTGTTGACCAGGATGTGCAGGCCATCGCTATGGTCTTCCACCCAGTCCAGGATCTGCCGGCGGTCTTCGTCATCGGAAACATCGGCAGCCAGCGCGTGCACCTGCATCTGCGGATACACATCCAGCAGCTCGTCGCGCGCGGTCTCCAGCATGTCGATATCGCGCCCGACGATCATCAGGTCGGCACCGAAGCCAGCCAGTTCATGCGCGATCGCAAGGCCGATTCCGGCGCTGGCGCCGGTGATCAGGGCGGTCTGGCCGTCCAGGCGCCACCGTTGCTGGGTCATGTGTCCTCCGGGGCCGCGCCCGCTGTGTTTCGATGCGGCAAGGATACGCGCTCACGGCAGCTCCCTGCCCGGAATGCGACACTGCACGCACGCCCACTGCGGAGAGCCGCCATGCGCATCCTGATCGTGTCCACGTCCCTGCTGGCCGCCGTGCTGCTGGCGGCGTGCCAACGGCCGCCGACGCCCAACCCGGAGAAGCCACCGGCACCGCAGGCAATGACCCGTGCGATGCATGAGCCGCTGGACCGCGCCAAGAGCGCGCAGAAGGCCGTGGAAGATGCTGCCGCACGCGAGCAGAAGGCCGAGGCCGACGCGACGCAATGACCTGTGGGGTCAGAGCCCTTTGCGGAGCAAAGGGATCCGACCCCATGAACGAGAACGCCCGGCCGGGGCCGGGCGTACTCAGTCGATCCACGCCATGCGTGGATGGACTTCCGATCAGAACCCGCAGAAGCAGTACGCCAGTGCCTTCACCGGCGCGCCGTTGCCCTTGTCGCGGGCCGCGTTCTCGACGAAGCGCAGCTGCGTATCCACTTCCGGCATCGCACGCGCCAGCATCATCCGCGCCATGCCCGAGTCGGACAGCATCCAGGCACCGGCACGGCTGCCAGCGAAGCCGCTGACGAACTGCGCGAACGGCGTTGCCGCCTTCTCGATGTAACGTACGCGATAGGCATCGGCCTTGCCCAGCTTGGCACGGCTGGCGGCATCGGCCACCGCATCCTTCAGGCCACCGAAGGCGTCGACCAGGCCACGTTCCTTGGCCTGCGCACCGCTCCACACGCGGCCACGGGCCACTTCGTCGACCGCCTCGACCGGCTTCTTGCGGGCGTCGGCAACGCGACCGGTGAAGTCGGCGTAACCCTTGTTGATCACCGACTGGATGACCTGGCCCACCGCCGGGTCCATCGGGCGGGTGACGTCGAAGGCACCGGCGAAGCGGGTCGTGCCGACGCCGTCGGTGTGCACACCGATCTTGTCCAGCGCGCGGCTGAAGTTCGGCACCATGCCGAAGATGCCGATCGAACCGGTGATGGTCGACGGATCGGCGTAGATGCGGTCGGCATTCATGCTGATCCAGTAACCACCGGAGGCGGCCAGGTCGCCCATCGACACCACCACCGGCTTGCCGGCAGCCTGCAGGGCCACCACTTCGCGACGGATCTGCTCGGAGGCGAACACCTCACCACCCGGCGAATTGACGCGCAGCACCACGGACTTCACGTTCTCATCGTCACGCGCGGCACGCAGCAGTGCCGAGGTCGACTCGCCACCGATGCGGCCGGCCGGCAGGTCGCCACCGCTGATCTCGCCGGCGGCCACCACCACCGCCACCTGCGGACGCGAGTCCACCGGGTTGCGGCGCGCATCGAGCTGGCCCAGGTAGCTGCCGAAGTCGACGTTGCGGAAACCACCGTCGGCATCGTCGTCAGCCACGCCGCGCTCGATCATCAGATCCTCGAACTCCTCGCGGGTCTTCAGCGAGGTCACCAGCTTCTGCTGCAGGGCGAACTTGGCCAGGTCGCCACCGGCGGCGGAGATGCCTTCCGGCAGCGTGTCGATGCCGGCGGCCAGCTGTGCCGGATCCAGGCGGCGGGCCTTGGCGATGTCGCCCAGGTAGCGCTGCCACACGTCGTTCATCCAGAACAGATCGGCTTCCTTGGATGCCGGCGAAGCGGCGTCGAGCACGTACGGCTCGGCGGCGGACTTGTACTCGCCCACCTTGAACAGGTGCACGTCCACGCCCAGCTTGTCCTGCAGGCCGGTGCGGAAGTACTGGCGGTAGCGGCCCAGGCCCTCGAGCACCACCGACCCCATCGGGTCCAGGTAGACCTCATCGGCCTGCGCGGCCAGCAGGTACTGCGACTGGCCCATGCTCTCGCTGTAAGCCACCAGCTGCTTGCCGGATGCACGCAGGTCCTGCAGCGCAGCGGCCACTTCACGCAGCGACGCGAAGCCCGACGGCTGCAGCTTGTCCAGCTCCAGCACCACGCGCTCGATCTTCTTGTCTTCCTTGGCCGACTCGATCACCCGCAGCAGGTCACGCAGCTGGATCTCTTCGGCACCGTTGTCGCCCACCGCTTTGGCCAGTGCGCGGCTGACCGGGTCAGCGCTGAACTGCTCGACCAGGCGGCCTTCCGGCGCGATCACCAGGGTGGTGCGGTCCTGCAGCGATTTGCTGGCACCGGCACCCATGCCGGCGGCGATGACGAACATCACCAGCAGCAGGAACAGCAGGCCGAAGAACACCAGGTTGAGGATCAACCGGCGGGTGAAATTCATGACGTCCCACAGCCCGATGAAGAAACTGGCGACGGGGTTGCGACGCGCCGGGGGCAGCGGGGGCACGGGTTGATTCATGGAACGCTCCGGAAGGCTTCTTGCCGTACTGCCAGCATAGCCGGTGCCGCGTGATGCGGCATCGGACACAAGTCAGGGGATCGCCCGCCACGGGTCGCCGGGGCGGGCGGGACGGATCAGGACAGGCTGGACTGCCCGATGCGCAGGCTGCTGCGGCGCAGGCGCCAGCCCATCAGGATGGCGGCGGCGGTGAGGCCGACGATCAGGCCGATCCACATGCCCTGCGGGCCCATGCCCAGGCCCAGGCCGAGCCCGGCGCCGAGCGGCATGCCCAGGCCCCAGTACGCGAACATGGCGATGAACATCGGCACGCGGGTGTCCTTCAGGCCGCGCAACGCGCCCGCCGACAGCACCTGGATGCCATCCGGGAACTGGAAGGTGGCCGCGTACAGCAGCAGGGTCGAGGCCAGCCCGGCCACTGCCAGGTCGTTGGTGTAGACACCGACGATGGCGTCATGGCCGAACAGCAGCACCGCCGCCGACAGGGTCTGCGTGCCCATGATGATCGCGTAGCCGGCCCAGGCCGCACGGCGCACGCCGAAGCCATCGCCACGGCCGACCGCATGGCCGACGCGCACGGTGGTGGCCTCGGCCACGCCCATCGGGATCATGAAGCACAGCTGGGCGACGTTGATCGCGATCTGGTGCGCGGCCGCTTCATTGGCACCGAGGCGGCCGATCAGCAGCGCGGTAACGATGAACAGGCCGCCCTCCATCAGCACGGTGATGCCGATCGGCAGGCCGGTGCGCAGCAGGTCCCAGATCGCCGGCCAGCGCGGGCCTTCGAAGTGCGAGAACAGCTGCAGATGGGCGAAGCGCTTGGTGAACCACAGGTAGGTGGCGAAGGCGATCGCCTGCAGCCACATCATCACCGCCGAGGCGATGCCGAGGCCTTCGGCACCCATTTCCGGGAAGCCGAGCTTGCCGTTGGCCAGCACGTAACCCATTGGTGCCAGCACCAGCAGGCCGCCGAAGCCGATCAGCATGGTCGGCAGGGTCCAGTGCATGCCCTCGCTGAGGTAGCGCATGCAGAAGTACAGGGTCAGTGCCGGGCCACCCCAGCGCACCGCATGCAGGAACGCGGTCGCCCCCGGCACGATGTCCGGCGCGATGCCGAACGCAGGCAGCAACGGCGGCACTACGGTGAGGAAGGTGAACATGATCAGGCCCAGGCCCAGCGCCAACCACAGCGCCTGGCGGAACAGCGGGCCGATCTCGCGTTCACGGCCAGCGCCATGCAGCTGCGACACCGAGGCGGTGAGCGAGATCAGGGTACCGATCGGGATCAACATCGGCAGCCACAAGAGCGCCGTGCCGATGGTCACCGCGGCCAGGGTCGCTGTGGCGTGGTGGCCGGCAATGACGTTGTCGACGAAGGAGATCAGACCGGTGGAGACATGCCCGAGCACAAGCGGCAGGGCGAGCAGACCGGTGGCGCCGACTTCCTTGCTGAAGCGCGGCGTGGAGGTTGCAGTAGACATAAGGTGCTTGACGCGAACTGCGGTTGCGCGCGAAGGGCACAGGCACCGGGTTGCGGCCGGTCATCTTACGCGCGCAGCGCGCGCATTCCCATGACATGGCGTGAATGCTGGGTTTCAGCAGCCCCCGGCATCACGCGTTGCGATCGCGTTACGAACAGAAAAAGGGGACGGAGGGAATTAAGTCGTTTCAAGCCCGACTGTGCCGAATACGACTTAATCCCCTCCGTCCCTTTTCTTTCTACTGCCCGGCCTGGCGCTTGAGCCAGCTGTCGCGCTCGGCGGCGGGCACGGCGAGGAAGGCGCTGCGCACCGCGTCGCGTTCCTGCGGCGGCGTGCGCTGCGCGACCAGGGTCAGCTGGGCCAGCTGCGCCGGGCTGAGCTGGCGCAGCACGGCCAGCGCGGCCTCGCGCTGTTCCGGCGGCACGAAGCCAAACAGACCATGCAGCTTGGGGAATTCCAGGCCCAGCTGCGGGCCCAGCCGCCAGCCTTCGCGGAATGCCTGGTCCTGCGCCTGGAACTGCTGGCGCAGGCGCTGCTGCTGATCGGCCGGCAGCGCACTGAAACGCGCTGCAGCCTGGCGGATACGCTCACGCTCACCTTCCGGCAACGCCCGCCACGCCTCGTAGTCGGCACGGCGCTGGCGCTGCTGCTGGGCATCCAGGTGGGCAAACGCCGGCGGTGCCGCGGCGGGCGTCGGCGCCACCGTCGGAATCCCGGGCGACGGCGGTGGCAGCGGCACGTTGACGGTCTGCGGCGTGGCCGACAGCGACAGCGGCAGGGCCAGCAGCAGGCTGGCGAACACGGTCTTATTCATCGGCAGCAGCGGTTTCCAGCGTGGCGCTGGCCGGCTCCGGCCGGCTCGGCTTGGATTGCGATTCGTCCACCGGCAGCGGGCCGCCAGCGGCCGTCCACGCATACAGGTCGGCATCGGCCACCAGCGGATAGTCGCGGTCGGCCAGCATCGTGGCGTCGTCGGCAGCCTGGGCCGGGGTCGCATCCGGCGCGGCGTTGACTTTGCTCGGCGGCAACGCCTCCACCGTGACCGGACCGGCATCGCCCACCACGCCTTCCGGCAGCGGTGCATCGCTACCGAGCGCACGGCCCTGCCAATGGCGCCAGCCCAGCGCGGCGGCCAGCAGCACCGCCACGGTCAGCAGCAGGATCAGCGGACCGCGCCAACGCGGCTTGGCGTTCGCACGGCGGCGCTTGCCATTGGTGGCGGCACGCTCATCCCGCTGCGGTGCGCGCCAGCTGGAGGCAGGAGCTTCATTGTTGGTGGCCGGTGCGGCCGGTTGTTGCAGCTGCTGCAGGCGCTTGGCCGGCAGGTCGCGGATGCGCAGCTGTACCTGCTCGGCCAACTGCCGCCAGGCCGAGGCATCGGGCTGGCCGTGGGCATCGCGCGGACAGGCATCGGCCAGCAACTGCTGGTAACCGGCCTCGTCCTGGTCGAGCACGCGCATGGCAATGCCCTCCTCCAGGCTGCCGCCCACCCGCAGCAACAGCGCCAGCCGCGGCAGCGGCCCCATCTCGCCCAGCGCGGCCAACGGTGGCGCCCACTGTCCGCCCAGCGGTTCGCGCAGCGCCTGGCGCTGGCCCAGCAGGGTCCAGAAGCGGGTCGGCCACTGCGCCATCGGCAGGTCGCTGGCGACGGCGGCAAAGGCGCGCATCACCGCCACCAGGGTCTGTTCGGCACGGGCGGCTTCGCCGCACTGCAGTTCAGCCACCACCAGGGCACGGCGTTCGACGCCACGCAGGAACGCCGACAGCGCGCCGGCCGCGGTCGAGGAAACAGGGGCGGGCACAGCCGTCATCGGTCACTCCAAAGGTCTGCCGGCATGATAGCGGCAGGCCATCGACGCCCGGCAGGACTTGCGCCCGCAGGTACTTCGTGCTGCAGGTTGTGCACAGCACCACGGCCCTTGCACGGGAAACTGCGGCATCCAGCTGAATTCACTCTGTTTCAGCAATGTTTCACACTTAAGTTATTGATTTTGATTGATTTTGAAGTGTGGCGATTTTTTGACCAACCCAAGCGTGAGGCCGTCGCCATCGGCCTCCTGCGCGCCCGCCGACCGTTAACGCACAGTCTTATCCACAGAACATGTGGATAAGACTGAATCTCCAATGGACACCGATATTTAGGTGACATTTATGATTCAACGGGCGTCGCCCGGCCGCCCTCGCGCCTGCCATCCGCGTGCGCATGGCCCGTTACACTGCCCCGATGCTTTCACCGATTCCGACCCTGCAGGTCGCCCTGCCCGTCCCGTTGCCCCGCCTGTTCGACTACCTGTCGCCGGAGGGCGAGGCTCCCGCGGTGGCGGTTGGCTGCCGCCTGAAGGTGCCGTTCGGCAACCGCGAGCTGGTTGGCGTGGTAGTCGGCCATGGCCAGACCGATGACGGTCAGGGCCTGCGCCAGGCGCTGGCGTGGTGCGACCCGCAGCCGCTGCTGCAGGGCGAGCTGTGGCAGAGCCTGCAATGGCTGTCGCGCTATACCCATGCGCCGCTGGGCGAGGTGCTGAGCACCGCACTGCCCGGCCCGCTGCGCCACGGTGAAGCCCTGCCCGACACCCATCACTGGGGCTGGCAGCTGACCGCAGAAGGCCGCGCCCAGCGCGATAAGCTGCGCGCCGGCAGCCGCCCGCGGCAACTGGCCGAACTTCTGGCAGAAGTCATCGTGGATGAGGACGTGCTGGGTGAACGCATGCAGGACTGGCGCACCGCCGCGCGCAGCCTGGCCAAGCGTGAGCTGGCCGAGCGCGTCGCCCTGAGTGTGGCCCCGCAGCACGCGCAGCCGCTGCCCGGCCCTACCCTCAACCCGGACCAGGCCGAGGCCGTGGCCGCGATCAACGCCGCCGAGGGTTTCCAGCCGTTCCTGCTGGATGGCGTGACCGGCAGCGGCAAGACCGAGGTCTACCTGCAGGCGATCATCCATTGCCTGGCACAGGGCAGGCAGGCGCTGGTGCTGGTGCCGGAAATCGGCCTGACTCCGCAGACCCTGGCACGCTTCCGCGGCCGCCTCGGCATCGCCGTGCACGCGCTGCATTCGGGCTTGAACGACAACGAGCGCGCACGCGTCTGGGCGGCCGCATCACGCGGTGAAGCACGCGTCATTGTCGGCACCCGCTCGGCGGTGTTCACGCCATTGCCGCAAGCCGGCCTGCTGATCGTCGACGAGGAACACGACGGCAGCTACAAGCAGCAGGACGGCATCCGCTATCACGCGCGCGATTTCGCTCTGGTGCGCGCCAAGGCACTCGGCATCCCGGTGCTGCTGGGCAGCGCCACGCCCTCGCTGGAAACCCTGCACAACGCCTATGCCGGGCGCTACACCCACCTGCGCCTGAAGCAGCGTGCCGGCGATGCACGGCCACCGCGCGTGCGAATCCTGGATGTACGCAAACGGCCGTTGCATGACGGCCTCTCGTCCGATGTGCTGGCCGGAATCGGCGAACACCTGCAGCGTGGCCAGCAGGTGCTGGTGTTCAAGAACCGTCGCGGCTACGCGCCGGTGCTGCTGTGCCATGACTGCGGCTGGACCGCCCCCTGCAACCGCTGCGATGCACCGATGACCGTGCATGGTGGCGGCCGTCGCCTGCAGTGCCACCACTGCGGTGCGCGGCAGCCGGCACCGCTGGCCTGCCCGGCCTGTGGCAGCCTGGCGCTGCAGCCGCAGGGTATCGGCACCGAACGCCTGGAAGAGCACCTCACCGCGGCCTTCGCCGATTTTCCGGTGGTGCGCATCGACCGCGGCACCACCTCGCGACGTGACGCGCTGGAACATCAGCTGGCGAAACTGGGCGACCAGCCCGGCATCCTGGTCGGCACGCAGATCCTGGCCAAGGGCCACGACCTGCCCAAGCTGACCCTGGTGGTGGTGGTGGGCATCGACGAAGGGCTGTTCTCGGCCGACTTCCGTGCCAGTGAAAAACTGGCACAGCAGCTGATCCAGGTCGCTGGCCGCGCCGGCCGTGCACGCGATCCCGGCGAGGTCTGGCTGCAGACCCACCATCCCGGGCATCCGTTGCTGGAAACGCTGGTGAGCGGCGGCTACCACCCATTCGCGCAGGCCGAATTGAACCAGCGCGAGGCCGCCGGATTCCCTCCGTTCGCGCACCTGGCGTTGATGCGTGCCGAAGCCCAGCAGATCGAGCATGCCAATGCCTTCCTGCTGGCCGCGCGGCAATTGCTGGGCGAACAGAACGTGGTCGAGGCCTACGGGCCGATGCCGGCGCCGATGCCGCGCCGCGCCGGCTACCAGCGCACCCAGCTGCTGCTGTCTGCGCTGCAGCGGCCGCCGTTGCACGGTGTGCTTTCGCACTTGGTGCCGCAGTTGTACGCGCTGCCGGAAGCACGCAAGGTGCGCTGGTCGCTGGATGTGGATCCGACGGACCTGTATTAAGGGCACGCGCAGAACCCGCCGGGGGGGCCGACCCCGATGGCCTGGGGTCGGATCCCTTTTCGCAGAAAAGGGCTCTGACCCCGAACGCCTTCGCTTACGTCAGCGGCGACATCACGCCGCGCTGGTAGGCCGGCCGCTCGCGCAGGCGGGCGTACCAGTCGGCCAGGTGTGGCAGTTCCGGGCGCTGGATCGGCAGTTCGAACCAGGCATAGATCAGCGAGCCCAGCGGGATGTCACCCATCGCGAACGTCTCGCCCGACAGCCACGGCTGTTTGGCCAACGTGGCGTCGGCCATCGCCAGGTAGTCGCCGGCGCGCACGATGGCGGCATTGATCCGCGCTTCGTCGCGGTCAGCCGGGGCGGTGCGCATGATGCCCCAGATCAGGTCACTGTAGATCGGCGCCATCCGCGAAGTGCTCCAGTCCATCCACTTCTCGGCCTGGGCGCGTTCCATCGGGTCCTCGGCGTACAGCGTACCCAGCGCGTAACGCGCGCTCAGGTAGCGCACGATGGCGTTCGATTCCCACAGCGGCAGGCCATGGTCCTCGATCACCGGCACCAGGCTGTTGGGATTCATCGCCTGGTACTCCGGTGTCTGCGTGCCGCCATGGCTGCCACCGACTTCGATGGATTCATACGGCAGGCCGATCTCCTCGGCACACCACAGCACCTTGCGGACGTTGCTGGAATTGCGACGGCCCCAGATCTTCAACATGCGGGTTTTCCTTGCTGGCAATGCGAGCGGCAACGATACGCCTGATCGGAGTGGGTATGTGGGTGGCGGATGTGGAATCGGGCATCTGGGGCTTGCCGGCCAGCGGCCGGCACTACCGGTTCTTCTTTGGCCAGCAGCCGGAGCTACCGGTTCTTTTTCGGCAGCGCGCGCACGTAGGAGGACTTGCCGTCCTTCTTCAGCTCGAACAGGCCAATCGCTGCCAGCAGGTCACTGAGCTTGCCGTAGCCATAGTTGCGCGGGTCGAACGAGGCCTGGTTGCCGATCTGGCTGCCGACCGGGCCCAGGTGCGACCAGCCATCCTCGCCCTCGGCCGAGGACACCGCACGCCGCAGCATCTTCACCAGCCGCGTATCGCTGCGCATTTCCGCGCCGCTCTTGCGCGGACGGGCATCGTCATTGGCCACCGGTTCGTTCGGTGCCTGCTCGTTCGATGATTGCTCGACGTCCTGCACGCTGGCATGGGTCTGGCCCAGCGCTTCCAGATAGGTGAACTTCGAGCAGGCGTTGACGAACGGTTCCGGCGTTTTCTTTTCACCGAAGCCATAGACCTTCACGCCATCGGTCAGCAGGCGCATCACCATCGGGGTGAAATCGGCATCGCTGGACACAATGGCAAAACCATCGAGGTTGCGCGCGTACAACAGGTCCATGGCATCGATCACCATCGCCATGTCCGAGGCGTTCTTGCCCTTGCTGTAGGCGAACTGCTGGATCGGGCGGATCGCGTACTCGTGCAGCACCGCCTCCCATCCCTTCAACCGTGGGCTCTTCCAGTTGCCATAGGCGCGGCGCACGTTGGCCACGCCGTAGCGGGCGACTTCAGCCAGGACCTCGTCGATCTTCGAGGCCGGCGCGTTGTCGGCATCGATCAACAGGGCGATGCGCTTTTCCGGTTCGCTCATGGATTCCTCGCGGGCGGTTGCCTGAACCCGAGTATCGCCGATCCGCGCGGGCGCTGACGTGACAACCGCCTGCCGTGCGAAGATGCCAAGCGCTTCCCCCATGCCCCCACTGGAGTGAGTCGATGAGTCGCGAGCGCGTTCCCCACCTGGTTGTTGTCGGCGGCGGTTTTGCCGGTCTCTGGGCCACCCGTGCCCTGGCCCGCGAGCGCATACGCATCACCCTGGTCGACCGCCGCAACCACCATCTGTTCCAGCCGCTGCTGTACCAGGTGGCCACCGCCGGCCTGTCCGCCCCGGATATCGCCGCACCGCTGCGCCACATCCTCGGCCACCAGCGCAATGTGGAAGTCCGCCTCGGCGAAGTGGTCACCATCGACAAGCAGGCCCGGCAGATCCGCATGGCCGATGGCAGCACGCTGGACTACGACACTCTGCTGCTGGCCACGGGTGCCACCCACGCCTACTTCGGCAACGACCAGTGGGCCGATGATGCCCCCGGCCTGAAGACGCTGGACGATGCCATCGCGCTGCGCCGCAAGCTGCTGCTGGCATTCGAACGTGCCGAGGCCGAACCGGACCCGGCGAAGAAGGCCGCGTGGCTGAGCTTCGCCGTGGTCGGCGGCGGCCCCACCGGTGTTGAACTGGCCGGCACCTTGGCCGAAATCGCGCGGCATACGCTGCGCAATGAGTTCCGCCACATCGACCCGGCCAGCGCCAAGGTGCGGCTGGTCGAAGCCGGCCCGCGCGTGTTGTCTTCGTTCCCGGAAGTGCTTTCGCTGAAGGCACGGCGGCAACTGGAAAAACTGGGCGTGGAAGTATTGACCGGTACCCCGGTGAGCGACATCGACAGCCAGGGCTTCAAGCTCGGCGATCAGTTCGTACCGGCCCGCACCGTGGTCTGGGCCGCCGGTGTGGCCGCTTCACCGCTGGCGCGCACCCTGGATGTGCCGCTGGACCGCGCCGGCCGCGTGCAGGTGCAGCCCGACCTCACCCTGCCTGACCACCCGGAACTGTTCGTGGCCGGCGATCTGGCCGCGCTGAACCAGGCCAACGGCAAGCCGGTGCCTGGCGTGGCACCCGCCGCCAAGCAGATGGGCAAGTACGTGGCCGAGGTGATCCGCGCGCGCCTGCACAACAAGCCGGCACCAGGTCCCTTCAAGTACGCCGACTTCGGCAACCTGGCCACCATCGGCCGCATGGCCGCGATCGTGCACCTGGGCAGGCTGCAACTCTCGGGCGTCCTCGCCTGGTGGTTCTGGCTGGCCGCACACGTGTTCTTCCTGATCGGTTTCCGCAACCGCGTCGTGGTGCTGCTGAACTGGGCGGTGGCGTACTGGAGCTACCAGCGCAGCGCGCGCATCATCTTCGGTGACGACCAGGAAGACCGGCGACCCCGACGGTAGTGCCGGCCGCTGGCCGGCTGCTGCGCGGTCGGATCCCTTTCCGCAGGAAAGGGCTCTGACTCCGTCAACATCATCCACGCATGGCGTGGATCTACCGGTTCATCGGGCCGCCCGGCACCCGCTGTTTCGACCAGGTGCGGCAGAAATCCTCCTTCCTCGCGGTGTCGGCAATCTGCGCGGTACTCCAATGCCGGGTGATCCAGATTGTCAGTACGGTACTGCTGAGATGCCAGCGCAGCATGTCGTGCCTTGGCTGCCGCATCAGGTGGCGGCGTGCAACCCAGAACGCTTCGCGCTCGACATCAGTCGCCTTCTTCAACGCCTCAGGATCGAAGAACCGCGTCGTGAAGCTCCATGGATTCATCGGCTGGAATCCCGTGCGCTGCTCACTGCTGCATGCGGCCACACCACTGGGCGCACGGTCTGCCGGCTGCGGCCGGCCTTCCACCAGCGCCAGCCCGAGCAGGTACAGCAGGCCAGGCAGCAGCGCGATACCGGCGACCAGTACGACGACGGAGATCCATGCTTTGCCGGCGGCACGCATCGCTCTACAGCGCCTTCGGCTTCGGATACCACAGTGCGTTGACGATGACCCAGCGCTGGTCGAAGCGCCCCATGTGGAAGTAGTCGACGAACCACGGGGTTTCCAGCCGCACCGAGGCCGCGTTGCCGGTCACGTCCAGCACCGTGCAGCGGCGGTTCCATTGATCCTTCGGGGTCTTCAGCGCGCCCTGCTTCGTCAACGAAACCAGTTCTTCCTTCGACATGCGGCGCAGGCCCAGCCGTTCGTCGGGTGTATCGCCGAGGACCGCGCGCTTGGCCAGGTCCGGGTGCAGGGAGCGGGCGACGCGTTGCGGGTCGGCCTCCAGCTGGCCGTCGACGTAATCGTGGCAGGTGGCTTCGATGGCCGCGATCGTGGCCGGGTCGGCGGCGGGGCTTGTCGCACCAGCAACAGCGAGCAACATGGCAAGCGTGGACATCCTGGTCTCCAAGGCTGGGGCGGGATGATCATGGCATGGGCGGCGTACTTACCCACGCGTGGCGCGGATCTATTGCATCAGGCCCATTTCGTCGACGCCCAGCTGCATGTACATGAACGCGGCCGCTTCGTCGGTCATCGGCTGGCCCTTCGGGAAACTGTCGAGCCAGGCGGTGATGCGCGCATGCCGATGCTTCAGTGCATCGGCCATCGCGCGCTTTTCCGCGTCGGTGGCACGTTCCTGCATCTCGTCGCGCAGCAGGTCATCGCCGATGCCCCATTTTTCGGCCAGCGGAATCAGGTCGACCAGATCGGGCGGCACTCGGTCACGGCGCAGGTGGATGGGGTCAGCAGTGGCCGGGCCACGCTGCGCGGCCAGCTCTGCGGCGGTTCCGATCTGCCCGTGCTGCAGTGGCGGCGAGGTCGGCGCCTGGGCGCAGGCCGGCAAGGTCATGCAGGTGGTGAACAGCAGCATCCAGCAGGTCTTCATCGGACCAATCCTATGTCCATGGCTGTGGCGATCATGGCATGGGCGGCGTCTCCATCCACGCAAGGCGTGGATCTACAGGACCGGTGCCTGCAGCCAGGCCAGTTTGCGTTCGCGCGGCTGCTGCTTGAGCTGCCATTCGGCGCGCGAGGCGGCGGCCCGGTCCGGGTACTCGCGCACGGCCAGTACGCGCAGCGGCGGCCGCGCCCGGGTGTAACGCGCGCCCTTTCCGGCCTGGTGGGCAGCGAAACGCGCGTCCACGTCGGTGCTGATGCCGGCGTAATAGCTGCCATCGCGGCATTCGAGCAGGTACAGGAACCACGGGCGCAGGGACGAGGCCATGGCCGGATTATGCCGTGTTGCACTGCAGCGGATATACTGGCGCCCGAATGCAGGAGAGAGGCGCCGCGCTGGCGCCCGCCGAAGGCGCAGGCTCCCATGATCGCTCAGGCCGGTGGGCTGGAATCCCACCAACCATGCATTCGACTCGCCGAGCTGGAGAGAGGTCACCGGGCTTGCCCGGCACGATCCGCCGAAGGGGCACGCGGCCCATGCCGCTGAACTCTCAGGCAAAAGGACAGCGGGAGCGGCACCGGTCATCGTCATCCCGTCATTGCGCAGGCAGTGGCGGTACACGCGCATGGCCGGCCCCACCGCGCCCGGAGCCTGTCCCATGCTGCTGTCCATCATCTACCTGATCGCCATTTCCGCCGAAGCCATGACCGGCGCGCTGTCCGCCGGCCGCCGCCGCATGGACCTGTTCGGTGTGATCATGATCGCCTGCGTTACCGCCCTCGGCGGCGGATCACTGCGCGACATCCTGCTCGGTCACTATCCGCTGGGCTGGGTGAAGCATCCCGAGTACCTGGGCTTCACCGTGTGTGCGGCGCTGATCGCCACCTGGGTCGCACGCTGGATGCACCACTTCCGACGCACCTTCCTGGTGCTCGATGGACTGGGCCTGATCGCCTTCACCCTGATCGGCTGTTCGATCGCACGTGAGGCCGGCCATGCCATGCCGATCGTGCTGATTGCCGGCATGCTGACCGGCGCCTTCGGCGGCGTGCTGCGCGACATCCTCTGCAACGAGGTGCCGCTGATCTTCCAGAAGGAGCTGTACGCGATCATCGCGCTGCTGACCGGCGCGGCCTACCTGTTGCTGCTGCACTGGGGCGTGGCCGACGCCACCGCGATCTTGTGCTGCCTGGGCGGCGGCTTCGCGCTGCGCCTGCTGGCGATCCACTACCGCTGGGAAATGCCGAAGTTCGTCTATCACGACGAAGTGCATTGATTGTTTGACGGTAGTGCCGGCCGCTGGCCGGCAACACGGCACGCGCCCGCAGATTCCGGCAGGTTGCCGGCCAGCGGCCGGCACTACCGAATGCGTTGCATGACCATGGTCATGCGGCATTGGCCGGGGTGATTGGCTACCATTGTCACCCCGTCGCTGCCGCGACGGCATCCAGCCACGCCGCGCCCGCGGCCCCGCCAGACAACTCCCTCCCCGCTGCCCGTGGTGCCGTGAACGCGCCGACGGGCCCGCATGTCCCTGCGCGCGCAGGGCGCAGGATGCCCCATGTCTGTCGCCGAAAATTCCCGCTTCCGTCGTGCCCGCCTGTTGTGGGCGGTGCTGGCCATCGCCCTCGTCGCCGTTCTGGCGTGGTGGCTGTGGCCCCGGAACGGCGCCGGCAGCAGCGACGATGCGCCGGGCAAGACGGTGCCGGTACGCGTGGCACGCGCCAGCGCCGAGCCGCTGGTGCTGCGCCTGAAGGCGGTCGGTACGGTCACCCCGCTGCACAGCGTGGTGGTACGCAGCCGCGTGGATGGCGAACTGCTACGGCTGCATTTCCAGGAAGGCCAGCAGGTGAAGGCCGGCGATCTGCTGGCGCAGATCGACCCGCGCCCGTATGAAGTGAAGCTGGCACAGGCGCAGGGTACCCAGCAGCAGAATCTGGCCGAGCTGGAAAACGCCGAGCGCCAGCTGCAGCGCTACCGCGAACTGCAGAAGCAGAACTACGTGTCCGGGCAGGAACTGAGCGACCAGCAGAGCAAGGTGCGCCAGCTGCAGGGCCGCCGCCTCAGCGATCAGGCGTCTGTTGATGAAGCGCGCCTGCAGCTGCAGTACACCCGCATCACCGCGCCGGTCAGTGGCCGCGTCGGGCTGCGCCGGTTGGACGTGGGCAACCTGGTGCGCGCCAGCGATGCCGAAGGCCTGGTGACGCTGGCGCAGACCGCGCCGATCAGCGTGCTGTTCACCGTGCCCGAACCCGAGCTGCCTGCGCTGCTCGATGCCGTGCAGGCGCAACCGGCACTGGCGGTGGAAACCTGGGACCGCGAAGAACGCCGGCAGCTGGCCCGCGGCTCGCTGTCCAGCGTCGACAACCGCATCGATACCACCACCGGCACATTGAAACTGCGTGCGCACTTCGACAACCACGATCTGGCGCTGTTCCCCAACCAGTTCGTCAACGTCCGCCTGCAGCTGGGCGAGCAGCCCGCGCTGCTGATTCCCGATGCCGCCGTGCAGTTCGGCAGCCAGGGCAACTACGTGCATATCGTCGACAAGGACAGCAAGGCACAACGCCGCACCGTGGTGCTCGGTCCGGCCGATGATGGACGCGTGGCCGTGCGCTCCGGGCTGGCCGCAGGGGACAAGGTGGTGATCGAAGGCATCGACGGGCTGGAAGACGGCACGGCGGTGGAGATCATCACCGAGGAGGCCGCGACCAAGGCCGGCGCATGAACCTCTCGCGCCCCTTCATCCTGCGCCCAGTTGCAACGACTCTCCTGATGGTGGCGCTGCTGCTGTCCGGTGTACTGGCCTATCGCCTGCTGCCGGTGGCGGCGCTGCCGCAGGTCGATTACCCGATCATCCAGATCACCACGCTGTATCCGGGGGCCAGCCCCGAACTGACCACACGCACCATCACCGCACCGCTGGAGCGCCAGCTCGGCCAGATTCCCGGCCTGAAACGACTGTCGTCGACCAGTTCCGGTGGCGCCTCGGTCATTACCCTGCAGTTCGGGCTGGAGGTGTCGCTGGGTGTGGCCGAGCAGGACGTGCAGGCCGCCATCAACGCGGCGGGCAGCTTCCTGCCCGGGGACCTGCCGGTGCCGCCGGTGTACCGCAAGGTCAACCCGGCCGACACCCCCATCCTGACCTTGGCGGTGACCTCGCAAGGCCTGTCGCTGCCGCAGGTGCACGATCTGGTGGATACGCGCATCGCCCAGCGCCTGGCGCAGTTGCCCGGCGTCGGCCTGGTCAGCCTGGCCGGTGGCCAGCGCCCGGCGGTGCGCATCCAGGTCAATCCAGCGGCGCTGGCCGCCAACAACCTGGGCATGGACCACATCCGCACCGCCATCGCCGCCGCCAACGTCAACCTGCCCAAGGGCAGTTTCGATGGCCCGATCCGCGCGGTGATGCTCGATGCCAACGATCAGATGCGCAGCGTGGATGAGTACCGTGCCCTGATACTGGCCTGGCGCGACGGCGCGCCGCTGCGGCTGGGCGATGTAGCCACCATTACCGATGGCGCCGAGAACCGCCAGTTGGCTGCGTGGAGCGGTACCACGCCGGCAGTGCTGGTGAACATCCAGCGCCAGCCCGGCGCCAACGTGATCGCCGTGGTCGAGCAGGTGCGTACGCTGCTGCCGCAGCTGCAGGCCACGCTGCCCGCCGGCGTGCAGATGAATGTACTGAGCGACCGCACCGAATCGATCCGCGCGTCGGTGCGCGGCGTGCAGAAAGAACTGGTACTGGCCATCGGCCTGGTGGTGCTGGTCACCTGGGTGTTCCTGCGCAATCTGCCGGCCACGCTCATTCCCAGCGTCGCGGTGCCGCTGTCGCTCATCGGCACCTTCGCGGTGATGCTGCTGGCCGGCTATTCGCTCAACAACCTCACGCTGATGGCGCTGACCATCGCCACCGGCTTCGTGGTGGACGATGCCATCGTGATGCTGGAGAACATCGCCCGCCATCTGGAGGAAGGCGAAAGCCCCCGCGAGGCGGCGCTCAAGGGTGCAGCGGAAATCGGCTTCACTCTGGTGTCGCTGACCGTTTCGCTGATCGCGGTGCTGATCCCGCTGCTGTTCATGGCCGACCTGGTGGGCGCACTGTTCCACGAGTTCGCGGTAACGCTGGCGGTAGCCATCGGCATCTCGCTGCTGGTCTCGCTGACGCTGACGCCGATGCTGTGCGCGCGCTTCCTGAAGCCACATGCGAAGGGGTCAGAGCCCCACGGGGATCTGACCCCGGCCCAAGGGTCGGATCCCGCCAGGGCTCCGACCCCAAAACCAGATGTCTTCGACCGCATCATCGCCGTCTACGACCGCCAGCTGCGCTGGGTGCTGCAGCGCCAGCCGCTGATGTTGCTGGCCACCGTTGCCACCCTCGCACTGACCGTGGCGCTGTACTTCGCCGTGCCCAAGGGTTTCTTCCCGGTGCAGGATGCCGGCCTGGTGCAGGGCATCAGCGAAGCGCCGCAGGCGATCTCGTTCCAGGCCATGCGCGAGCGCCAGCAGGCGCTGGCCACGGCCATCGAAGCAGACCCGGCGGTGGCCAGTGTGTCCTCCTACATCGGCGTGGACGGCAACAACGCCACGCTCAACACCGGCCGCCTGCTGATCGAACTGAAGCCGCATGGCGACCGCGATGGCGCTGCGGTGGTGATGGCGCGGCTGCAGCAGCGCGTATCGAAGATTCCGGGCATCACCCTGTACCTGCAACCGGTGCAGGAGCTGGGCATCGAGGACCGCATCAGCCGCAACCAGTACCAGTTCACCCTGACCACGCCGGATCTGGAAACGCTGGAAAGCTGGACACCGAAGCTGCTGCAGGCCTTGCGCCAGTCGCCGGCACTGCGTGATGTCGCCAGCGATCTGCAGATGCAGGGTCGGCAGGCGCGCGTAGCAATCGACCGCGATGCGGCGGCGCGCCTGGGCGTAAGCGTGGAAGCGGTAGCCGATGCCCTGTACAACGCCTATGGGCAGCGCCAGATCTCGACCATCTTCACCCAGGCCAGCCAATACCGGGTGGTGCTGGAAGCCGATCCGGCGCGCCAGCCGGGACCGGAAGCCATCACCGGCCTGCGCGTGCGCAACAGCGCCGGGCAGACCGTACCCCTGGGTTCGGTAGCGCGGGTAGAGGTGGGTCCGTCCGCACTGCTGCGCAATCACGTGGGCCAGTTCCCGGCGGCCACGCTGTCGTTCAATCTTGCCCCGGGTGCTTCGCTGGGCGAAGCGGTGGATGCCGTGCACGCCGCGCGCGCGCAGGTGAACCTGCCGCAGAGCATCGAACTTCGCCTGCAGGGCGCGGCGGCCGCCTTCAGCAGCTCGCTGTCGTCCACGCTATGGCTGATCCTGGCGGCCGTGGTGGTGATGTACATCGTGCTGGGCGTGCTCTACGAGAGCTTCATCCATCCGATCACCATCCTCTCCACCCTGCCCTCGGCCACCGTCGGTGCGCTGGCGGCACTGTGGGTAAGCGGACGCAGCCTGGACCTGATCGCGGTGATCGGCATCGTGCTGCTGATCGGCCTGGTGAAGAAGAACGCGATCATGATGATCGACTTCGCACTGGACGCGCAGCGCACACGCGGCATGTCACCGCGCGAGGCGATCCATCAGGCCGCGCTGCTGCGTTTCCGGCCGATCCTGATGACCACGCTGGCCGCGCTGTTCGGCGCAGTGCCGCTGATGCTGGCCAGTGGTTCCGGCGCGGAGCTGCGGCAACCACTCGGCTGGGTGATGGTGGGCGGGCTGCTGGTCAGCCAGGTACTGACCCTGTTCACCACGCCGGTGATCTACCTGGCCTTTGATCGCCTGCAGCGTGGCCGTGCGACGTCCCCGGTGGCCGTTGACGAGGCGCGCGCGTGACCCCCATCGCGCGCCTGGCGCAGGCCTGCGTGCAGCGCCCGGTAGCGACGATCCTGCTGGCGGTGGCGCTGGTGCTGGCCGGCCTGCTGGCATTGCGCCTGTTGCCGGTGGCGCCGCTGCCACAGGTCGATTACCCGGCCATTGAAGTCAGTGCCAGCCTGCCCGGCGCCTCGCCCGAGTCGATGGCAGCCACCGTCGCCACGCCGCTGGAGCGCGCACTGGGCAGCCTGCCCGGCATCTCACGCATCGACTCGGCCAGCACCCAGGGCCAGACCCAGATCGAACTGAAGTTCGTACTCGGCCGCGACATCGATGAGGCAGCGCGTGAAGTGCAGGCCGCCATCAATCTTGCACGCGGGCAGTTGCCCAGTGGCATGCCCGGCATGCCGCAGTACCGCAAGGTCAATCCCTCACAGGCACCGATCCTGGCGCTGGCACTGACCTCGGACACGCGTTCGCCAGGCCAGCTGTATGACCTGGCCTCCACCGTGCTGGCGCAGAAGCTGTCGCAGGTGCCGGGCGTGGGCGAAGTGCAGGTGGGCGGCAGCGCCTTGCCCGCCGTGCGTGTATCGCTGGACCCGAATGCACTGAACCATGCAGGCCTGGCGCTGGAGGACGTGGCCCAGGCCATCGGCCGCGCCAACGCCATGCGCCCGCTGGGTGCCGTGGGCGATGACCGCCAGCAGTGGCAGCTGGAAGCGCCGCTGCAGCTGCGCCAGGCCGCGCAGTACCGCGAACTGGCATTGAAGGTCAGCGACGACCGCACGCTGCGGCTGGGCGATGTCGCCGCCGTTGCCGATGGCGTGGAAGACCGTTACGCCAGCGGCTTCCACAACGAACGCCCCGCCGTGCTGCTGATCGTCAGCCGCCAACCCGGCGCCAACATCATCGCCACCGTTGATGCCATCCAGGCGCAGCTACCGCAACTGCATGCGCTGTTGCCCTCCAGCGTGGACATGCGGCTGGTGATGGACCGCTCGCCGGTGATCCGCGCCACCCTGCACGAAGCAGAGCTCACGCTGGTGCTGGCGATCGTGCTGGTGGTGCTGGTGGTGCTCGGCTTCCTCGGCCACTGGCGTGCAGCGTTGGTGCCCAGCGTGGCGATTCCGGTGGTGCTGTTCGGCACGCTGGCGCTGATAGCGCTGATGGGCTTCTCACTCAATACGCTTTCATTGATGGCGCTGATCGTCGCCGCCGTGCTGGTGGTGGACGATGCCATCGTGGTGCTGGAGAACATCGCCCGCCATCGCGAACTGGGCGCCGACCGCTGGCAGGCGGCAGTACGGGGTGCATCGGAAGTCGGTGCCACGCTGCTGTCGATGAACGTTGCACTAGCCGTGGTGTTCGTCTCCATCCTGTTCCTGGACGACTTCGTCGAACGCCTGTTCCGCGAATTCTCGTTGACCCTGGTGGCGGCCATGACGGTCTCCGTGCTGGTCGCGCTGAGCCTGGTGCCGATGCTGTGTGCACGATTGTTCGTGGATGCCGCGCAGCAACCCTCGCGCTGGCAGCGGGGCAGCAATGCGCTATTCGAACGTGTGCGCAGCGCCTACCTGCGCACGCTTCAGGCCAGCCTGCGCCGGCTGCGCTGGCCGTTGCTGGCCTTCGTTGCAGTCATCGCGCTTAACACGTGGCTGTTCCAGCAGGTGCCCAAGGGCATCGTGCCCAAGCAGGACACCGCGCAGCTGCGCGGCTTCGCGCGCGGCGATGACGGCCTGTCCTTCCAGGCCATGCAACCGAAGATCGATGCGTACAGGAAGCTGTTGCTGTCCGATCCGGCCATCGAGGACATCATCGGCTACATCGGTGGCAGCAACGGGGTCAACAACGCCTTCATCATGATCAAGATGAAGCCGCTGGCCGAGCGCAAGGTGTCCAGCCAGCAGGTGATCGACCGCCTGCGCGCGCGGCTGCCCAAGCTGCCCGGCGGCAATCTCTATCTGTGGGTGGACCAGGACATCCGCCTGGAGGGCGCCGGCAGCAGCGGCAAGTACGAGTTCCAGCTGCTTTCAGCCGATACAGCGCCCCTGCGCGAATGGGCACCGAAGGTGGCTGCCGCCCTGCGTGGCCTGCCCGAACTGGTTGACGTGGAAGCACAGGGTGAAGCGGGCATGCGCCAGGTGGTGCTGGATATCGACCGCGAAGCAGCCGCGCGCCACGGCGTGGACCTGCGCACGGTGGCCAATATGCTCAACAACTCCTTCAGCCAGCGCCAGGTCGCCACGCTGTACGACAGCCTCAACCAGTACCGCGTGGTGATGGAGCTGGACCCGAAGCACACCCAGGACCCGGGCACGCTGTCACGCCTGCAGGTGATCGATGGCAACGGCCAGCGCATTCCGCTGTCGAGCATCGCCAGCTGGCGCTATGGCATGGCACCGGACCGGGTGTACCACAGCGAGCAGTTCGCCTCGATCTGGATCGAGTTCGCGCTGGCACCGGGGATGGGCCTGGAACAGGCCACGCAGGCGATCGATGGTGCGATGTCGAAACTGATGCTGCCGCGTTCGGTCCAGGGAAAACTGTCCGGTGAAGCCGGCGGGCTGGATCAGCTGCGCGCGCGCCAGCTATGGCTGGTGCTGGGCGCCACGCTGGCGGTCTACCTGGTGCTGGGCATCCTCTACGAGAGCTTCCTGCAGCCGCTGGTGATCCTGTCCACCCTGCCCTCGGCCGGTGTCGGTGCGCTGCTGGCGCTGTGGCTGTTCGGCAACGAACTGAACCTGATCGCCCTGCTCGGCCTGTTCCTGCTGGTGGGCGTGGTGATGAAGAACACCATCCTGCTGGTGGATTTCGCGCTGGCCGGCGAGCGGCGCGGGCTGAGCGCGCAGGATTCAGTGATGGAAGCCGCACGGTTGCGCCTGCGGCCGATCCTGATGACCTCGCTGGCAGCGCTGCTGGGCACGCTGCCGCTGATGCTGGCCAACGGCGAAGGCTGGGAGCTGCGGCAACCGCTGGGGATCGCCATTGTGGGCGGGTTGCTGGTCAGCCAGTGGCTGACGCTGTACACCACCCCGGCGATGTATCTGGCCTTGGCGAGGATTCGGGCGAAGCGGTGAATGTGGGGCGGGGAATTCATCCACGCGTGGCGTGGATCTACCGTCAATGCCGCACGATGAACCCGCCGGACCGGCCGCTGGATGGCGCCTGCAGCTCCTCGTTGAAGGCTGCCTTGATGGCCTCGACCACCACGTCACGGTCCATGCCCTCACTGGTCACCAGCGCGTCGGCAACGTGCTGGGCAACGTCGGCAAGAATTCGCCCCCAGGCACGTTCTTCGCGGATGTCGGGGCGATCCTCGTACAGCCCCACTTTCAATGATACATGCAGCCCGCGCTCAGCGATCCACACGCGAATCATCTCGACCGAAGATTCGTCGCGTTGGGCAGCTTCAGGGATGATCAGTTCTTTCATGGCGGCAGCCGCAAGGAGAAGTGATCGCATTGTGGCCCACATCCATGCATGGCGTGGATCTACTGCGGACCTTGAGTAGAGTCGAGCTTGCTCGACTGCCATTAGTGCACGTTTTTCCGCAGTCGAGCAAGCTCGACTCTACGTGTCCAAGGCGGATCATCGCACTGTGCGGACTGGACCACTTGGCGTGCCGGGTGCGACCCGACGGGCCCGCGACAAATGTGGCCTCCAGCGGGTCGTAGCCGTCATTGCCAGGGACGGCGAATCGTCCACGCATGGCGTGGATCTACTGCCACCCCGGCGATGTACCTGGCGCTGTCGCTCATGCGCAGCGCCAGGCGCATCGCCGGTGCAGATGGGCCGGTCTCCAACTCCGACCGGCCCTGATCGCGGCCGCACCCCCGCAGGCGCTGGCCGCCATCCACACACGTGCCGCACTCAGGCGGCTTCCATCAAGCTGCTTCGGATACCTTCACGTCGCGACGGGCGCGCACGGCCGCAGCCAGTCGCTCCAGCACCGTCACGGTGGTGTCCCAGTCGATGCAGCCATCGGTGATGCTCTGCCCGTAGACCAGCGGCTGGCCTTCCACCAGTTCCTGGCGACCACCGACCAGATGGCTCTCGATCATCACGCCAACGATGCGCTGTTCACCGTCTTCCAGCTGAACGGAGATGTCGTCGATCACCTTCGGCTGGTTCTCCGGGTTCTTCAGGCTGTTGGCATGGCTGGCGTCGATCATCAGACGCGTCGGCAGCTTGGACTTGGCCAACACCTGGCAAGCCTCGGCAACACTGCCTGCGTCGTAGTTCGGCTGCTTGCCGCCGCGCAGGATCACATGGCAATCCGGGTTGCCGGTGGTCGACACGATGGCGGTACCGCCCTGCTTGGTGACCGACAGGAAGTGATGAGGATTGGACGCCGCACCCACCGCGTCAGCGGCGATCTTCACGTTGCCATCGGTGCCGTTCTTGAAGCCGACCGGGCACGACAGCCCCGAGGCCAGCTCGCGATGCACCTGGCTTTCGGTGGTGCGTGCGCCGATCGCGCCCCATGCCACCAGGTCGGCGATGTACTGCGGCGAGATCACGTCGAGGAATTCGACACCGGCCGGCAGGCCGAGCTTGTTGATGTCGCGCAGCAGGCCACGGGCAATGCGCAGGCCCTTGTCGATCTTGAAGCTGCCGTCCAGGTCCGGGTCGTTGATCAAGCCCTTCCAGCCCACCGTGGTGCGCGGCTTCTCGAAGTACACGCGCATGACGATCTCCAGCTCACCGGCCAGCGCGTCACGCAGCGGCTTCAGGCGCTGGGCGTACTCGATGGCGGCCTTCGGGTCGTGGATCGAGCACGGGCCTACCACCACTGCCAGGCGGTCGTCGCGGCCGTGCAGGATCTGGTGCAGGGCCGCGCGCGAGGCGCTGACGGTGTCGGAGGCTTCATCGTCACAAGGCAGCATCGCCAGCAGCTGGGCAGGCGGTGTCAGCGGTTCGATGGTGCGGATACGCAGGTCGTCGGTGTGCGGGGGCATTGCAGGAGATCTCCGGAACGTTGGGGGTCCCCAGCGTGGCGGCATGAAAAAAGCCGCCAGGTTCGCTGGCGGCTTTCGGGAATGCGTCTGAAGCTTTCTTCAGGGTGAGCGCAGTCCTTCCTCCGCCAGTGGCTTCGGAAAGTAATACCAGTAAAAGCTGGTGGGGGCTGCGTTCATGGGATCTATTGATAGCACAGCTTTTGCGCAGTGCAAAATGTTTCATCCGCAACTGGGGATGCGGTTCAGCGATGTGCCCGCTTGAGACGACTACGCGGCGGCACGCATGCAAAGTCGCTCATCTGCCATGCACTTCCACATCCAGCAGCAGGCCTTCATGGATGTCCGCCCAGCGCTCCAGCACGCGGTCCAGCTCCTGCCTGGCTTCGTCCAGCTGCTCGGGGTTGAGCAGGGAGCGCGCGGTGTAGAGATCGGAGACCAGCTGCCGCAGGGTCGCTTCCGGAATGGCCACCGACGGCCCCTCCTGCCCCGGCAACTGCAACGCCGGGCTGTCGCCAAGAGGGCCGAACAGCGTGACCTGGAGCTTGCTCTGCATGATCAACTTCCCTGCGGACGGACATGGGCAATGCACTGTTTACCGTGTCCGGGTGACAGGCGCATGTGCCACCCCTGCCGAGGACCGGGATCTGCCTGCGTCTGCCGCCCCGCTACAAGGCGGCCAGGTCGGCCAGGTGCTGGGTCATGCTGTCCACCGCGCCCACCGCATGGGTGGTGGTGAAGTAGTCGTGCCAGCCGGTGGCGGCGATGCCCGCCATCAGCGCGTCGGTCTCCTCGCGGCTGGCGCAGCACCAGACTGCATAGAACTGCTCACCACAGCCGTGCGGTACGCCCGTGGCAATGCGGCCCATCGCCAGCGGCGTGATGCGGGCTGGATCGAACTGCTGCATACCGGCGCCGATGCCGGCGAAGAAGGCATTCCGCTGCTCGGGCGGGAGTGTGGTCCAGGCAGGTGTGGCGGTATAGAGCTCAATGAAGGTGTGCGGCATGGTGGTCTTCCCTGAGGTGGTCGATTGGCGTCCGCCGGGCATGGCCCGGCGCTACCGGGATTGCAGCGAGCGCAGTGCGCGCTTGCGGATGTAGGCGTTGGCGGCGCTGTCGTGTTCGCGCTGCCAGCGTGTGCAGAGATCACGCAGCCACTGTGGCTGCGTCTTGCCAGCATCGTTGAGCCAGTTGCCAACCGAATCCTGCACATAGCGCATGGGATCGTTGGCGAGTGCTTCCAGCACCGGCAGCGCATGTTCCGGATGCTGCTTGAACAGCGCGATATGCGTGGCCCAGACGCCGCGCGGGCGCAGCGCCTCGCAGGCGAAGCGACGCAGGTATGGCGATGCGTCCTGTGCCCACGGCTGCAGGTACTCCAGCGCCTGCATCGGCGCAGCAACGATGTCGGCACGCAATGCCAGCCACGCCCATTCGCGCACGCCGAAGTGCGGGTCATCGGCCAGCGGTCGCATCGCCTGCAGCTTCGTTGCCAGCGTTGTAGAGGCATCGCTGCCGATCAGATAGCAGGCCCAGCCACGCACGGTGTCGGAGCTGTGAGCCTGCCAGAGCGCAGGCGCGCCCTGTCCCGCCCCGCGCAGCAGCTGTGCGGCCAAATCCATGCGCTGGGTGATGCCCTTGTCTGCAGCGTCGCGCATGCGTTGCAGCACCTCCGGTGCAAGCGCGGGGGCTACCACCTGCAGCAGCGCAGCGAAGTCCACTGCAAGGCACTCGGCCAGATGGGTCGTCGCGACGCTGCCACTGTTGAGCGCACACAGGCGCTCTGCGGCGATGGCACCGCTCATGCCGCAGTCTGACGCCCGGCGTCGGTGTGCTGCCAGACCTTGTGCAGCAACTGCGAAAGCTGCCGCTGTTCACTCGCCTCCAGGCCATTGAACAGTCCACCGATCCACTGCGTGTGCTGGTCGAACAATGACTCGGCCAGGCGCGCGCCCTTTGCGGTCAGCACGATCTGCAGGCGGCGACCATCCTCGGCATCGCTGCGACGCTGCAGCAGGCCTTCGCGCTGCAGGCCATCGAGCAGGCCACTGATGGTGGCGCGGGTGACGGCTGCACGCTCGGCAAGTTCATGCGGCGGCAGCGTGCCACCGGCACCGTGCAGCAGGAACAGCACGATGAAGCGCCCCTCGCTGAGACCCTGTGGCGCCAGACGTGTGGCGCAGTCGCGATCGATCGACGATGACAGCGACAGCAGCTGGAAGCACAGGTGCAGCTGCGCGACGTTGGCATGGCCTCGTCGCTGTGCCTCGTCCAGCAAGGCATGGTGCTTGGCTTCGATCATCATTCATATCCATATGATTAGGCGCCTAATTATAAATCAGGAAGATGATGTCCAGTCAATCGACATGCGATGTCAGGAGGCCGATCCCAGCACCAGGCGTGCGATCAATCCCCCTCCGTCACGCTGCAGCAGCTGCAGTTCACCCGCATGCCGTCGTGCCACATTGGCGGCGACGGCCAGACCGAGGCCGGTCCCACCGGTGGCACGACTGCGCGAGCTTTCGCTGCGCTGGAAGGGTTGCAGCAGGCGCACGCGATCGGCCTCGGCGATGCCCGGTCCGCGATCCATCACGTCCAGCTGCATGCGATTGCCTGCCATGGCAACCCGCAGGTGCACGGCACCGGCATAGCGAGCGGCGTTGTCGATGAGGTTGTCGATAGCCCGCCGCAGCAGGAGCGCATCCCCCTGCCACGGCAGCACGTCCGGTCCCTCTGCAGAGATATCGACACCGCGCAGCAAGGCGCTCTGCACGCATTCCTCCAGCAACGCGGCCACGTCCAGTACTCGCAACTCCAGCGGTTGCAGCTCCCCGCGCGCGTAATCGAGCACCTGCTCGATCATCGTGTCCATGCGCTCGATGTCGGCCACCATCCGTGCTGCCTGTGGCGGCGGTGCAAACTCCGCACGCAGGCGCAGGCCGGTCAGCGGCGTGCGCAGGTCGTGCGCCACGGCCGCCAGCATGCGGGTCATGTCCTGCGCCTGGTCGCGCAGGCGCTCACGACCGCTGCTGATCGCTGCGGCCAGCACCTGCACCTCGCGTGGGCCATCGTCCGGCAGCGGCGTCCCGTCCTGCAGGTCAACCCGCGCACTGGCTTCGGCCAGCCGGCGCAGGGGCCGTCCGATGCGAAGCGACGCCCAGGCCGCCAGCGGTGCCAACAGCACCGTGCCGGCCAACAGTGCAAGCAGAACCTGACCGCGCCAGGCCGCCAGATCACTGTGATCGCTGCCGACCACCTGCCAGCGATCATCGGCCTGGCGCACACCCAGCTCGAACGGCGGCCACTGCATGGCGGTCAGCAGTGCCGCCTGTGACGACAGCACCCCGGCACGCCCTGAAGCATCCAGCACCGTGCCGCCCTCGATGACCTGCACATCGGGGGCCTTGCCCTGCCCGGTCCAGACCAGGCGCACGTGATCCACCGGTACACCCAGCTGCAAGGCGGCCAGTTCGGTCAGCCAATCGCTGCTGCGGCCTTCCGGCGCCGAACTGACGACGGATAGATGCAGCCCCAGCGGCGCCGCCGCCTGTTCCCCCTGCAGTACCTGCAGGGCCTGATCCAGGCGCATCGGTGGCGGCGCCGGTCGTGGCATCCAGCCCACCACCGCGACGCTGACCAGGGTGGCCAGCAGCAGGCTGGTGAGGGCCAGCATCGCGATCCAGCGCGCAGTGGACCAACGCGCACTCACAGCACCTGGACCTCGGCATCGAAGCGATAGCCCTCGCCACGCAATGTCTGTACCAGGGCTTCAGCGCCGGGCGCGGCCTGCCCCAGCTTGCGACGCAGGCGGCTGATTGCCAGGTCGATGGCACGATCCACGCTGTCGCTCGGCTCGCTGCGGCTCAGCTGCAGCAGCTGCTCGCGCGCCAACACCCGCCCTGGACGTTCGGCCAGCACCAGCAGAAGAGAGAACTCACCACGGCTCAGTACCAGCTCCGCTCCATCCGGTGCGATCAGGCGGCGCTGTTCGGGCAGCAGCCGCCAGCCGGCGAAGCGCATCTCACTCGCCACCTGGGTGCGCAGCTTGTCCTGCCGGCGCAGCAGCGCACGCACCCTTGCCAGCAGCTCACGCGGATCGAACGGCTTGGCCAGGTAATCATCCGCGCCCATCTCCAGACCGATCACCCGGTCCGGGGCACTGCCCATCGCCGACAGCATCAGGATCGGGATCGCCCGTGCCTGCAGCCGGCGGCAGACCGACAAGCCATCCTCGCCGGGCATCATCCAGTCGAGGATGATCACATCCGGTCGTTCGGCCTGCAGCAGCATATCCAACGCCATGGCACCGGCCGCCACGCGCACCTGGTAGCCATGCAGCAGCAGGCAGTCGGCGATGGCGTCTCGGATGCTGGCGTCGTCATCGACGACGATGACCCGGGCGGGAGCGTTCATGTGCTCAGTATCAGCCAGCTGTGTATCAGGACGGTATCAACGCCGATATTCCCGCGATACGCCCGTGCCCGCCAATGGGCTCTCCACCCTCACTGCGGAGACATCCCGTGCGCCTCACCCTGCTTCCCCTGCTTGCTGCCTCGCTGCCTGCGCTGGCGGCCGATGCTCCCGAACACGTACTGCCGATGTGGATGCAGGGGGGTCATCCGGCCGTGGCTGTCTCGCTGGACGGGCGTGCCGAACCACTGCGTTTCGTGGTCGACAGTGCGGCCGGTGCAACCCTGGTGGATGACCGTGTGGCCCGGCGCTATGGCCTGGAAGACACCGATGCGGCGGTTTCGCATGCCCAGGGTGCCAGCGCAAAGGCGGCCGCGCTGCGGAGGATGCGCACCACCTCCTGGCGGCTGGGCAGCTGGCAGCTGCAGGCCAGCGGCACGCAGGCCGACCTGTCCTCGTTGGCGAAGGATGATGAAGCGGCCATTGATGGCCTGGTCGGCAACGACCTGACCGGGCGCTGGGACACGCGTTGGGACTTCGGCCGTGGCGAGCTTGCCTTGTGGACGCCGGGGCGTCTCGCGCTGGATGGAAACGGCTGCCAGGCCAATGCCCTGCCCGATCGCAGTGCCGGCCTGCGCCAGTTCGGCTTCATCACGCTGGCGCTGGGCGAGACCGGTGTGGAAGCCATCGCCGTGGTCGATACCGGCGCGGCGCAGACCGTGCTCAATGCCGAAGCCGCCCGTGCGCTGGGCGTGCGCACCGACGGCAGCGACATCCGCGTGCGGGTACGTGAGAAGGGCACCGAGGGCCTGGGCGGCGGGAAGCAGGCCACCTGGCTGTACACCCTGCCGAGCATGACCAGCGCTGGCTGGCGGCATCCACCGATGGAAGTCCGGATCAGTGAACTGCCCGTGTTCAAGGCGATCGGCCTCGAGACACGACCCGCGCTGATTCTCGGCGCCGACGCCATGCAGGGTGGACAGGTGGACATCAGCGCCGGGGCGTCACGCATCTGCCTGCGCCGGCCGGCCCGCTGAGCGCCGGCCGACGCCATTCCTACTGTGCTACCAGTCCATCACCCGCGGCGCCGGCCCCGGGTGCGACGGGAACAATGGCAGCACCTCTTCGGCCAGTTCCTGCAGCACCTCATCTGCGGGCCGATCGGCGAACTGGATGCCCAGCGCGGCGTGGTTGACGCCTGCCCGCTGCCAGGCCTGCAGCAGGTCGATCAGGCCCTTGCGGCCGGTGCGCAGGGTATAGCCCCCTTGCAGCGGCGTGCGTGGATGATCCGGGTCATCCACCAGGTCGATCCATTCGTTGGTCACGTGCGGGCGGAAGCCGCCGTCCGGGATCAGCGCGCGCCACGCGCGGATCTTCGCGGCCAGCCGTTGCGGACCGGCATCGTCATGGGTGGCCTCGGGATAGGTCAACCAGCCATCGGCATGCTGGCCGATCCACTCCAGCGGCTGGCGTGCGCCACCGGTGACAACCAGCGGAATGCGGCCACTGACCGTAGGCGGCAGCAACTGCACGCCCTGCTCGGCCCAGGCATGCGTCATCCGCCCGTCCGCGCCCGGCTGCAGCCAACGGCGCATTTCACCCATGGCGCTGGCGAAGCGCTCACCGCGCGCCGCGTGCTCCAGTCCGTAGGCGGGAAACTCCAGCGGACGATCACCGGAGGCAACGCCCATCACCAGGCGGCCACCGGACAGCTGATCGACCGACGCCGCCGTCTTGGCCAGATCGATCGGATGGCGCAGCGGCAACACCACGCTGCCGGTGGCCAGCGCTACGCGCTGCGTGCGCGCCGCCAACCATGCAAGGTAAGTGAACGGGTCGAACAGCTGCCCCGCATCGCCGAACATCGGGTCGTACAGCGGCACATCACGCACCCACACCGCAGCAAAGCCGTGGCGGTCGATGTCCTCCACCAGCCGCGCCTGGCCCTGCAGCACGGCCATGTCACCCTGATAGAAGCGCAATGGCAGGTAGATGCCCAGGGTCAGTGCATCGGCACGGAACATGCGCTGGTAGCCCGGGTGCATGGCAAAGGCCGGGGCCGACGCACCCGGCATCACGATGGAGTCGTTCATGAGCGTCGTCTCCTTACGGGCCGGTGGCCGGTTCGGGCAGCTGCACGCCGCGCTGTACCGCAGGGCGTGCGGCAACGCGCGCGTACCACGCGCTCAGATGGCGATGCTGCGAGATATCGATATCGATGATGTGGGCGATATGCAGCCAGCCGAAGTGGGCGATGTCGGCGATCGAGTACTGGTCACCGGCCAGCCACTCGCGCCCGTGCAGGCGCTGGTCGAGCACGGCGAACAGATCGTCGCTCAACCTTCGATAGCGTTCGATTGCGGCCATGTCGGGCCGTTGTGCGAAGTACTCGAAGTGCACGCGCTGGCCGAGGATCGGGCCGACGCTGGCGGCATGAAACATCAACCAGGTCAATGCCTGCCAGCGTGCAGACGGCTCGGAAGGCAACAACGCGTTGCCCTGCTCAGCCAGGTACATCAGGATCGCCGCGGATTCGAAAATGACGATGCCACGCGCGCGATCCTCCAGCACCGGGATGCGGCCATGCGGATTGAGCCGCAGGAATTCGGGATGTCGGTGCTCGCCTTCGTCGATGCGGACGTGATGCAGGCGATACGGCAGGCCCAGTTCTTCCAGCGCGATGGTGGCCTTGAAGCCATTGGGCGAGCTGTCGGTGTACAGGTGCAGCGAAGGTTCGTTCATGGGGTTCCTGGACGGCAGGGAGCGACGGCACGCGCCAGCCTTCGATGCACGAGGGCCGACGATGCGGAAACAGGCGCTGCAGCAGCCGTGCAGGCAGTCTAGGAAAAGCCGGCGTGGCGTGGAAACGATGTCTTCTGCACGGGGAGTTGAGCCTGGCTCAACTTGCGAGGCAGGTGCGCGACAGCCTGCGCCACGGCCGATATGCTGTCGCCGCGCGGTGGATGCCGGCGAAGCAACGGGAGAACGGAATGGGTGCGGTTTTGCCGCTGCTGGGCCTGCGGGCCTTTGTTGAAACCGGCCGCCACGGCAGCCTGACCGCTGCCGCCGAAGCGATGGGGGTGACACCCGGCGCAATCAGCCAGCAGCTGCGACAGCTGCAGGAACGCCTGGGCGTGAACCTGTTCGATCGCACCCGTCATGGCGTGGTGCTCAGCGCGGCGGGCGCGCGCGTGTACCCGGAACTGCTGCTGGCTTTCGAGCAGATCGCACAGAGCCTGCAGACACTCGAACGCTGGGAAACGCGGCGCACGCTGCGTATCAGCGCCGCACCCAGTTTCGCCGCGCAATGGCTGGCGCCACGCCTGGGCGAATTCAGCGCACTGCAACCGCAGGTGGATGTGCAGCTCGATGCCAGCCCGGCGCTGGCCGACCTGCGCCGCGATGGTGTGGACATCGCGATCCGCCACGGGCTGGGGCGCTACCCCGGCCTGCATGCAGAGCATCTGCTGGCGCCGGTGCTGCTGCCAGTGGCCAGCCCTGCGCTGCTTTCCAGCGCCCCCGCCGTGGGCACCGTGCAGGATTGCCTGCAACTGCCGCTGCTGCAGGATGCCGATCGCAGCGACTGGCGGCTGTGGTTCCAGGCACTGGGTCTGGCAACCGATGATCGACTTGAGCGCGGCCCTGCTTTCGATGACGACCTGTTGCTGATCCGTGCGGCGGTGGCCGGGCAAGGCATCGCGCTGGTACGCGACATTCATGCGGCCGAAGAACTGGCCAATGGGCACCTGCAGGTGGTGATCGACCAACCATGGCCGCAGGCCTTCGCCTACTACGCAGTGACGCGCGCCGATGCAGATGGCAATCCGGCGCTGCCTGCCTTCCTGGCGTGGTTGCGCGCAGCGCTGCAGGGCCAGTAGATCCACGCCATGCGTGGATGATTCCCCCGCTTACCGCGCCTGCTCGAAGAACATCAGGTACACCAGCCGGCCGTTGTCCGGACGGTCACCGAATGCCGGGCCGGCGGTGTGCCAGAACCAGGGCCGCAGCAGCACCAGGCGGTTGAAGCGCATCGGGATGCGCATCGTCATCTCCCACTGGCTGTCGTCGCTGCTGTCGCGCTCGATGATGTCGCGGTGCATGTCGCCGCCATTGGCATAGCCCAACGCGGCCAGCTCGCTGGCGTCCAGGGCCATCCGTTCGGTGTTGGTGCGGCGATGACGGAAGAACTCGGTGCCGCCCTCGCAGTGCTCTGGTGCGCTCAGGTAGAGAATGCCGGACCAGTGCGAGTGATCGGTGTGCACTTTCGCGCGGCCGACATCCCCGGCCAGGGTCAGACGGAATTTGCCATGCGACTGCAGTGGGTTGACCGGTCGCAACGGTTCATTGACCAGCCGCGACGCAGCTTCGGACAGGCCGTCCAGCTCCAGCCGCTCCAGTGAGTTGCGACCGGGGAATGCACCTTCCTGCGCCGGGTAGGTCAGGCCCAGTGCCGCCTGGCGCAGCCCCTGCGCATCGGCCGGGGAGAGGAAGTCGTCAACGACAATGAACGAGGTAGGCATGGTCACCGAGCGTAGCGATGCGCTGCCGTGGCGGCAACCTGGCAACGAAAAACCCCGCCTTGCGGCGGGGTTCTTCAGTGCAGCAGGGAAGCGTGCCGACCAGGGTCGGCAGCTACCGGTGCAGGCGCGGACCTTAGAAGTCCATGCCGCCCATGCCACCCATGCCGCCCATGCCACCGGCGCCACCCATGGCCGGCTCGTCCTTCTTCGGAGCTTCGGCAACCATGGCTTCGGTGGTGATCATCAGGCCAGCGATCGAAGCTGCGTTCTGCAGCGCCGAACGGGTCACCTTGGTCGGGTCCAGGATGCCGAACTGCAGCATGTCACCGAACTCGCCGGTGGCGGCGTTGTAGCCGAAGCTGCCGGTGCCTTCCTTGACCTTGTTGACGATGACCGACGGCTCTTCGCCGGCGTTGGCGACGATCTCGCGCAGCGGGGCTTCCATCGCGCGCAGGGCGATCTGGATGCCGTGGTTCTGGTCTTCGTTGGCACCCTTCAGACCAGCCAGCGCGGAGACCGCACGGACCAGGGCAACGCCGCCGCCCGGGACCACGCCTTCTTCAACGGCTGCACGGGTGGCGTGCAGGGCGTCGTCGACGCGGTCCTTCTTTTCCTTCATTTCGATTTCGGTCGAGGCACCGACCTTGATCACGGCAACGCCGCCGGCCAGCTTGGCCACGCGTTCCTGCAGCTTCTCGCGGTCGTAATCCGAGGAGGTGTCCTGGATCTGGGTCTTGATCTGCGCAACGCGCGAATCGACCGCAGCCTTGTCACCCACGCCATCGATGATGGTGGTGTTTTCCTTGGAGACCTGCACCTTCTTGGCGCGGCCGAGATCCTTGATGGTGGCCTTTTCCAGCGACAGGCCCACTTCTTCGGAGATCACGGTGCCGCCGGTCAGCACGGCCATGTCTTCCAGCATCGCCTTGCGACGGTCGCCGAAGCCCGGAGCCTTGACGGCCACGACCTTGACGATGCCACGGATGGTGTTGACCACCAGGGTCGCCAGCGCTTCGCCTTCGACTTCTTCAGCGACGATCAGCAGCGGCTTGCCGGCCTTGGCGACGCCTTCCAGCACCGGCAGCAGGTCACGGACGTTGGAGATCTTCTTGTCGTGCAGCAGGATGAACGGGTCATCCAGATCAGCGGTCTGCGACTGCTGGTTGTTGATGAAGTACGGGGACAGGTAGCCGCGGTCGAACTGCATGCCCTTGACCACGTCCAGCTCGTTGTCCAGGCCCGAGCCCTCTTCAACGGTGATCACGCCTTCCTTGCCGACTTCCTTCATCGCGTCAGCGATGATCTGGCCGATCGACTCGTCCGAGTTGGCCGAGATGGTGCCGACCTGGGCGATCGCCTTGTCGTCAGCGGTCGGCTTGGAGATGCTCTTCAGCTCGTTGACGGCGGCCACGACGGCCTTGTCGATACCGCGCTTGAGGTCCATCGGGTTCATGCCGGCGGCAACAGCCTTGGCACCTTCGCGGATCAGGGCCTGGGCCAGCACGGTGGCGGTGGTGGTGCCGTCGCCAGCGTCGTCGTTGGTGCGGGAAGCAACTTCCTTCACCATCTGCGCGCCCATGTTCTCGAACTTGTCAGCCAGTTCGATTTCCTTGGCGACGGAGACGCCGTCCTTGGTGATGGTCGGAGCGCCGAAGCTCTTTTCCAGCACGACGTTGCGGCCCTTCGGGCCCAGGGTGGCCTTGACGGCATTGGCGAGAACGTTGACGCCGCGCACCATGCGCGAACGGGCGTCTTCACCGAAACGAATATCCTTGGCAGCCATTGCGATTACCTCGATGTTTGCGCCGGGCCGGGCCCGGCGACGAAAAGGGATGTCTTACAGAAAAGCAGGTCGCGCCGAGGCTCAGCCGATGACGGCGAGCACGTCGTCTTCGCGCAGGACCTTGTACTCGACGCCTTCGCTCTTGTACGAGCTGCCGGCGTACTGGCCGTAGATGACCTTGTCACCAACCTTCAGGGACGGCGCACGCACGCTGCCGTTGTCCAGCGGCTTGCCCGGGCCCACGGCCACGACTTCACCCTTGGTGGACTTTTCCTTGGCCGAATCCGGAATGACGATGCCACCGGCGGAGATTTCGTCGGCTTCGATCGGCTTGACCACAACGCGGTCGTGCAGCGGCTTGATGCTCATGAGAGACCTCTTAAGTTATTGATTGGTCTAAAAAAGTCCGGCGATGTTAGCAGTCACACCAGGCGAGTGCCAGCAACGCGCGTGAAAAAGCCCGACAAGTCGGGAGCACGACAGAGATGGAGACCTCCACAGGCCTTTCAAGGGCCGATCCCGAAATTTTTCTCCGGGCCCGGAAACCTCCTTCCCTGCGTGGACGCCTGTATAGGGATGCAGCGCCGCAAGCCAAGGGGGGAATAGGTGACATTTGGTGACCAATGTCCCACTGTCAGATATCTGACGTTCATTTACGACAAAGTGTCACTGGATCGGCCTTAGGCTCGGCCGCGCATTCCCAATCACAAGGAGTAGTCGATGCGATTGCTGTCCCCGCTTGCCGCTGCCTGCCTGCTTGCACTGGCCGCCGCGCCGGCCCAGGCCGAGGTCTTCATCAACGAACTGCACTACGACGACAGCACCGCCGCCGGCGACGTCGGCGAAGCGATCGAGGTCGTGGCCACAGCCGGTGAGGATCTGTCCGGCTACCGTCTGTACCTCTACAACGGCAGCAATCCGTCGGCGGCCGTGGTCTACGCCAACAACCCCGTGCCTGCCGGTACCGCTGCAGGCTGCGGCAGCGCCAGCATCGCCGTGGTCACCTACCCGACCAACGGCCTGCAGAACGGCCCGAACGATGGCATTGCCCTGGTCGACGCCAGCGGCAAGGTGGTCCAGTTCCTCAGCTACGAGGGCGCCATCACCGCGTCCGGCGGCCCCGCGGCCGGCATGACCAGCCAGAACATTCCGGTGGCCGAGACCAACAGCACGGCCCCGGGCACCTCGCTGCAGCTGACCGGCAGTGGCAGCCAGTACGCCCACTTCACCTGGGCCGAGTCGGCCAGGCAGACCTTCGGCAGCTGCAACAACGGCCAGACCTTCAGCGGTGGCGGCACCCCGGGCCCGAACACGCCGCCGTCGGTGTCCACCACCACCCCGGCCCAGGGCAGCAGCACCTTCCCCGCCGCCGCCGACCTGGAAGTGGTGTTCAGCGAGACCGTGAACCTGGCCAGCGGCGCGTTCGCCCTGAGCTGCGGCACTTCCGGCAGCGTGCCGCTGACCTTCCCGTCCAGCGGCCGCAGCGTGAAGCTGTCCACCAACACTGCACTGGTGGCCGGTGAAGCCTGCCGCTTCGACATCCGCGCCGCGCGCATCACCGACCTGCAGGGCGCACACCCGGCCGCCGACAGCCGCATCGCCTTCACCGTGGCCAGCACCGGTGGCAATCCGGACCCGGGCAACCCGGGCGTGCCGGCCGGTTACTACTCCAAGGTCAACACCAGCAGCCCCAGCCAGCTGCGCTGCTCGCTGCACGCCACCATCAAGGGCCACACCGCCTACCCGTACAGCGGCTCGGGCACCAGCACCTGGACCATCCTGGAGATCGCCGACGAGGATCCGAACAACAGCGGCAGGATCCTGGATGCGTACCGCAACCGCAGCTACGCCAAGGTGACCGATCGCGCCGGCAGCGGCGGCGGCCTGAAGTACAACCGTGAGCATACCTGGCCGAACTCGCTGGGCTTTGCCAGCACCACCGGCGACAAGGGCCTGCCGTACGCCCCGTACACCGACACCCACATGCTGTACCTGACTGACGCACAGTGGAACGCCGACCGCGGCAACAAGCCGTTCGGCAAGTGCGACGCCAACTGCGGCGAGCGTGCCACCGAGGCCAACAACGGCCAGGGCGGCGGCAGCGGTGGCTATCCGGGCAACTCGAACTGGGTACGCACCCCGGACGGCAACGGCGGCACCTTTGAAGTATGGGGTGCACGCAAGGGCGACATGGCGCGTGCGGTGCTGTACATGGCCATCCGCTACGAAGGCGGCAAGGATGCGGCCACCGGCCAGTCCGAGCCGGACCTGGAGCTGACCGACGACCGCAGCAAGATCGTCAAGACCAGCAGCTCGCCGGCCTACATGGGCCTGCTGTCGACGCTGATCGACTGGCACCTGGCCGACCCGCCGAGTGCTGCGGAACGCGCCCGCAACGACGTGGTCTACAGCTTCCAGGGCAACCGCAACCCGTTCATCGACCACCCCGAGTGGGCCACCCCGGCCCTGTTCACCTCGGCCAAGCCGGCCACCTGCCAGCTGGCCAACTGACCGCGCAACGCAGCGGTCCACTGCCGCCGCCGGGCCCTGACCCGGCGGCGGCCCTATACTCGACGGTCATGTCGACCGTCGATCCCGTCCTGCTGCTGTTGACCACCTGCCCGGACCGGGCCAGTGCCGAGCGCATCGCGCACGCGCTGGTTGGCGAGCGCCTGGCCGCGTGCGTCACACGACTGGAGGGCGCGCAGTCGACCTACCGCTGGCAGGGCGAAGTCACCACCGACACCGAACTGCAGCTGCTGGTGAAGACCACCGCGAGCCGCGTCGATGACGCAATCGCCCGGATCGTCGAACTGCATCCGTATGAACTCCCGGAGTGCATCGCGGTCGAAACCCGGGCCGGCCTGCCGGCGTATCTGGACTGGATCCGGGCACAGACCCGGGAGGACACTGATTGAAGACTTTGTTTGCGCGTGGCGCCGCCCTGTGCGCCCTGTTGTGGCTCTCGCTGCCGGCCTTCGCGCTGGATGAGAAGGACCTGCTGCCGGTGGACCAGGCGTTCGCGCTGACCGCGACCGCCCCCGAACGCGGCCAGGTGCAGCTGCAGTTCAAGATCGCGCCGGGCTACTACCTGTATCGCCACCGCACCAGCGTCAAGGCCGACCCGGCCTTCAACGCCGGCGCGCTGCAGATGCCCAAGGGCGACAAGCACCACGACGATTTCTTCGGCGAGGTTGAAACCTATCGCGAGCGGCTGCAGGCCACCCTGCCCGGCGCACCGACCGATGCAGCCGGCACCATCAGCCTGGAAGTGCGTTACCAGGGCTGCGCCGACGCCGGTGTCTGCTATCCGCCGCAGAAGCGCGTGGTGCAGGTCACCCTGCCCGGCGGCGGTGCACAGGCGGCGGCCCCGGCCGCACGCCCCGGTGCGGCCAGCCCGTTCAACAACCCGCTGGCCGGTGCCGGCAACAGCGGCGGCCTGCGCCTGCCGGGTGCAGCCAGCAACAGCCAGGCGCTGCCACTGCCGTCGGAGCAGGCATTCGGCTTCGATGCCATTGCCAGCGATGGCAACACCCTGCTGCTGCGCTTCAGCCCGGCGCCGGGCTACTACCTGTATCGCGACCGCACCTCGCTGAAACTCGAAGGCAGCGCCGGCGTGCTGGCCGACAAGCCGCGATGGCCGGCCGCACAGTCGCATCGCGACGAGCACTTCGGCGATGTCTCGGTGTACTTCAACCAGGTGGAGGTGCCGCTGCCGCTGCGCCGTTCTGTCGCCGACGCGGTCGACAGCACCCTGGTAGTGACCTTCCAGGGCTGCCAGACCGACGGCATCTGCTACCCGCCGATGACGCGGCGGGTGAAGCTGTCGATCCCGGCCGGCAGGATCAACGCCAGCGCCGACCAGGCGCCGCCGCGCAGCGAGGTGCTCAGCCCGCTGCCCACCGCTACCGGTGCTCCGCGCGAGGCTGCCAATGGCGCGCCGCTGCGCCTGCTGCCGACCGTGCCCAACACCGATGCAACGGCCCCGGTCGCAGCAGGTGACGGCGCTGCCAGCAGTGAATTCGCCGCCGATGCACAGGGTGACAACGCACTGCGCACGCGCCCGCCGGCGACCACGCCGAACCCGGACCGTTCGTTCCTGTGGGTCCTGCTGCTGGCCCTGGCCGGCGGCCTGGTGCTGAACCTGATGCCGTGCGTGCTGCCGATCCTGTCGCTGAAGGTGCTCGGCCTGGCACAGAGCGGTGAAAGCCCGCAGCGCGCGCGCAGCCATGCGCTCTGGTACACGCTGGGCGTGCTGGTCGCGTTCGCGGTGATCGGAGCGTTGATGGTCGGCCTGCGCGCGATCGGCAACGCGGTCGGCATCGGCTTCCAGCTGCAGCACCCGGGCGTGGTGGCCGCACTGGCCTACGTCATGTTCGCAGTGGGCCTGAGCCTGTCCGGGGTGTTCACCCTCGGCGGTGGCCTCGGCAACCTCGGCCAGTCGCTGGCCAGCCGCAGCGGCCCGGCCGGAGACTTCTTCACCGGTGCGCTGGCCTGCGTGGTCGGCAGCGCCTGCGTCGGCCCGTTCATGGGCGGCGCTGTGGCCTATGCATTCATCGCAACGCCGCTGCAGGCGATGACTGTGTTCCTGTTCCTCGGCCTCGGCCTGGCCCTGCCGTTCCTGCTGATCGGCTTCGTGCCGGCGCTGGCACGCCGCCTGCCCAAGCCGGGCCCGTGGATGGAAACGCTCAAGCACGTGCTGGCTTTCCCGATGTATGCCACCGCGCTGTGGCTGCTGTGGGTGCTGGGCAAGCAGCGCGGCGTGGACGGCATGTCGCTGGTGCTGGGTGGCCTGCTGCTGTTCGCTTTCGGCCTGTGGCTGTTCGAACGCAACCGTTGGACCGGCCCGCGTGCCGTTGCCCTGCTGGGCGTGCTGCTGGCCATCGCCGCACTGGTGCCGGCCTGGGGCGTCACCCAGTTGGCGCCGCCAGCGCGCGCCGCACAGGCGGCCACCGACAACGTGGTCGAGTACTCGCCGCAGCTGCTGGACCGCCTGCGCGCCGACAAGCGCGTGGTGTTCGTCAACATGACCGCCGACTGGTGCGTGAGCTGCAAGGCCAACGAGCGCGCGGTGCTGTCGCGGCCGGAGTTCAAGGAACTGCTCAAGCGCACCAATGCGGTGTACATGCGCGGTGACTACACCAATGTCGATCCGCAGATCACCACCTTCCTGGAAGAGCACAAGGCCGTGGGCGTGCCGCTGTACGTGGTGTATGGCCCCGGCGCGCCGCCGACCGTGCTGCCGACCCTGCTGACCCAGGCGGTGGTCGAGGAAGCGCTGCTGCGCACCGCACGATGAAATGGCAACGGCCAGCGCTGCTGTGGACAGCGGTGCTGGCCGCCGGCCTCGGCCTGTGGGCCGGGTACCGGCTGGCACCAACGCCGACTGCACCTGCCGCAGCGCCGGTCGCTTCCCCTGCCGCCCCCGCGACGCCTGCGCTGCAGGTGGGTGACCCACTGCCTGTTCTGACGCTGCCGGATCTCGAGGGCCGACCGCTCGACCTGCACCAGCACTTCGCCGGTCGCCCGCTGCTGATCAATGTCTGGGCCAGCTGGTGCGCCCCCTGCGTGGAAGAGATGCCGGAGCTGGCACGCTTTGCCCATACCCAGGGCAGCGAAGGCGTGCAGGTGCTGGGCCTGGCATTGGATACGCCGGAAGACGTGCGCCGCTTCCTGCAGCAGGTACCGGTGGACTACCCGATCGTGATCGAGACCCCGGGCCCGCGCGACGCCAGCGTGCAGCTGGGCAATACGCAGGGACTGCTGCCCTACAGCGTGCTGTTCGATGCGCAGGGGCGATTGCAGAAGGCGAAGCTGGGACCGTTCGCCCACGGCGAGATCGACAGCTGGGTGAAGTGAGGGTTCGGCAGGGCTGCGCCCTGCACCCGCGATAGTGCCGGCCGCTGGCCGGCAACCTCAGAAGCAACAACCGGAGCAACTCCGTATTGCTGAGTGTTGGGCGGGGCGGTGTCGGAGTGCGGGGACGCTGCAAGTACGTCCCTGTAAGCTTGGCAGCCGCATCCATGCGGCTGACACCCCGCACTCCGACACCGCCCCACCTCTGACAGATTCCGATGGCTGTTGGTAGATGTCGACCTTGGTCGACACGGTAGATCCACGCCATGCGTGGATGAATCTCCATCGAAATCGAATATTTCGACAATTGAACGAAAAGCATCCACGCATGGCGCGGATCCACGGCAGGTTGCGAAGAACTGTCGAAGGCGGGGTTGGGCCGGTTGCGGGGGTGTCCGCGGCATGGATGCCGCGGCCAAGCCCCCAAGGACGGGTTTACGGCGTCCCCCGCAACCGGACCCACCCCGCCATCCACCGATAGCCAGCTTTTGACGTTGACGTTGCCTCCGCGGGTGCCGGGCGCCGCCCGGCCGATACCCCCCTGCTTGACCATAGCCGGAGCGCCACGGAGAATTCCGCGACTAATTCTCATTTGCTGTTGCGCAGGATGCGGGCGGCAGCCTTCCAGGCCCTCCTCCTTCGATGTTCAAGAACGTCCTGTTCCAACTGCACTGGCTGCTGGGCATCACCGCTGGTGCCGTACTGGCCGTGATGGGCCTCAGCGGCGCCGTGCTGTCCTTCGAGGACGAACTGCTGCGTGCCGCCAATCCCGGCTTCGCCGCGATCGCCGAGCACCATGCCGATGGCCAGCCACCGCTGGCGTTGAGCGAGCTGATGCCTTTGCTCCAGGCCGGCAGTGAGCGTCCCCTGCAGCGCCTGCGGATCGACGCCACCGGCCAGCGGCCCTCGGTGGCGCGGTTTGCCGGAGGCAAGGAACACTGGGTGTACTTCGATCCGTACAGCGGTGAGCGCTTCAGTGCCCTGCGCGGTCAGGCCTTCTTCGACTTCATCGAAGACCTGCATCGGCACCTCGCTGCCGGCGAGCGGGGCAAATGGATCACCGGCAGCTGTGCGATCGCGCTACTGTTCTTCACCCTCTCCGGTCTCTACCTGCGCTGGCCCCGGCGCTGGTGGCACTGGCGCAGCTGGTTGGCGGTGGAGTGGAAGCGCAGCGGCCGTGGCTTCCTGTGGAGCCTGCACTCGGTGGTCGGCACCTGGGTGCTGCTGATCTACCTGATGAGTGCGTTGACCGGCCTGTGGTGGTCGTTCGACTGGTACCGCAGTGCCGCCAACACGCTGCTGGGCGTGACTCCGGCTGCGAAGCTCAAGGTTGCCGCCGACGCGGCACTGGACCTGGATCGCATCGAGGCCACGCTGTATGCATTACCGGGCGCGCGCAACGGGTACATCGACCTGCGCCTGCCGGAGAAGCCCGGGCAACCGCTCAATGTGCGCGTGATGGCCGGTGATCCGGCGCAGCGCGGCGGCCACCACGATCGCGCACATGACCTGCTGCAGCTGGACCCGGCCAGCGGTGCGATCCTCGATGCCCGCCCGTATGCAGGCCAGGGCGCCGGTGGACAGCTGGCCACCAGCGTGTTCGCGCTGCACTCGGGCAGCTACTTCGGCGTGCCCGGGCGCGTGGTGGTGATGCTCAGCAGCCTGGGCATGAGCCTGTTCTTCATCACCGGCTGGATGCTCTACCTGGACCGCCGCCGCAGCCAACGCACCGCGCGTGGGCTTCGCCAGTCGCTGCCGGTAACCACTGGCGATGGCAGCAACACACCCTGGCTTGTGGCGCACGCCAGCCAGAGCGGGCTGGGCGAGCAGCTGGCCTGGCGCGCAGCCGCGCAGCTGCAGGCCGCCGGGCACACGGTGCAGGTGTTGCCATTGGCTCGCGTTGACGCCACGCAGCTGGGGCGTACTGCGCATGCGCTGCTCGTGCTGAGCACTTTCGGCGATGGCGAACCACCGGATGCGGCGCGACGCGCTTCGCGGCTGCTGCTCGCACAGCGCGTGGACCTGTCGGGCCTGCAGTTCGCCCTGCTCGCGCTGGGTGATCGCCAGTACCCGCACTACTGCGGTTTCGGCCGCCAGGTCGATGCCTGGCTGATCGGCAACGGCGCGCGCCCGCTGTTCGAGCGCATCGATGTCGATGCTGCCTCGGTACCGTCCCTGCGCCAGTGGCAGCAGCAGCTGGGCGCGTTGACCGGCATCACCACCGATGACAGCGTGCTGCCGGCTGCCACGCAGATGCATGACTGGCGCTTGCTCGGCCGCGACCGTCTCAATCCTGGCAGCATCGGTGGCGCGATCTGGCGTATCCGTCTTGCCGCGCCCGCCGAGGTGCGGTGGCAGGCCGGTGACATCCTGCATATCGCACCCCGCCACAATGCAGGGCACGCCAGTGCAGTGCTGAAAGCGCATGGGCTGGATCCACTGCAACCACTGCTGGTGGAGGGCAACCCGCGCACGCTGTTGGCCCTGGCCAGCGAGCGCGAACTGCCAGATGCAGACGCCGCGCTGGCGGTGCAGGATGCCTGCCTGTGGCTACGCGGACTGCCGTTGCTGCCGGGCCGCGAGTATTCGATCGCCTCGTGCACCGATGACGGCGCAGTGGAACTGGTGGTGCGCCTGGTACATGACGCAGCCGGTCGTGCCGGACTGGGTTCGGGGTGGCTGTCACTGCATGCACCGATCGGCGCCAGCATCATCGCCCGCGTGCACCGCAATCCCGGGTTCCATCGCGTGCCGGGCGCGCCGATGCTGCTGATCGGCAACGGCACCGGCATCGCTGGCCTGCGCAGCCTGTTGCGCGAAGCCGCCCATGCTGGCGAGCACGGGCATTGGCTGCTGTTTGGCGAACGCCAGCGCGCGCACGACTTCCTGTTTGCCGAAGAAATCGAGGCCTGGCAGGCCGATGGCCATCTGTCGCGGGTGGACCTGGCGTTCTCGCGTGATGGCGACGGCGGCTACGTGCAGGATCGACTGCACGCTGCAGTCGATGCGCTGCGCGACTGGATGCAACATGGCGCGGTGATCCATGTCTGCGGTTCGCTGCAGGGCATGGCCGAAGGCGTGGACCAGGTACTGCGCGCTGCGCTGGGCGATGACGCGGTGGAAACGCTGCTGGAGAACGGGCGCTACCGGCGCGACGTGTACTGAGCCATCCCGCCGGGCATGGCCCGGCGCTACCGCTTCAATCTGCCTCGGGTAGCGCCGGGCCATTCCCGGCGACCGCGGTCATGCCGCGCGTGCGGCCTGCCGCGCCGGCTGCAGCTGGAACGCCCCCACCGCCTCGGCCAAGGCATGCACCTGCGCCTGCATCTGTGCGGTCGAGGCGCCGGCCTCTTCCACCAGGCTGGCGTTGCGCTGGGTGCTGGCCTCCATCTGCACGATGGTCTGGTTCACCTGCGCGATGCCGGCATGCTGGTCCTGCGACGCGCTGCGGATGCCGGCCAGCAGGTCAGCCAGCTGCTGCACGCTGCCGACAATCTCGCCCATCGTGGTGCCAGCCTGTTCAGCCTGCTGGTTGCCTTGCCCGACACGCGCCACCGAATCCTCGATCAGCCCCTTGATCTGCTTGGCCGCCTCGGCGCTGCGCTGTGCCAGCAGGCGCACTTCGGCGGCCACTACAGCGAAGCTGCGACCCTGCTCTCCGGCGCGCGCCGCTTCCACCGCCGCATTGAGCGCAAGGATATTGGTCTGGAAGGCGATGCCATCGATCAACTGGGTGATGTCACCGATGCGTCGCGAGGCTTCGCTGATGCCGTGCATGGTCGCCACCACCTGGCCGACGGCCTCACCACCTCGTCGTGCCACCGTCGCTGCGCCCTGCACCAGTGCATCGGCGCGGCCTGCGGCGTCGGCGTTGCGGCCGACCGTGTCGGTCAGCTCATGCATCGACGCTGCGGTCTCTTCAAGGTTGGCCGCCTGCTGCTCGGTGCGCTGTGACAGATCGTGGTGACCGGCAACAATCTCGCCAACACCCGTATCCAGACTGGACGTAGCCTGCTGGATGCGGGTGACAATGCGGCCCAGCTGCGCCACGGTGGCATTGGCATCGTCGCGCATGCGTGCGAACACGCCCTGCAGATCGCCCTCCATGCGCACGCTGAGGTCACCGCGTGCCAGCGCGGCCAGCAATGCCTGCAGATCGCCGAGGTTGGTTTCGAAGGTCGCCAGAAGCCGGTTGATGCTGGTCGACAGCGTACGCACGAAGCCTTGCTTGCCGTCCAGCGCGATGCGCCCGTGCAGGTCACCATGTGCAGCGGCATCGACCAGTGCCGCGACCTCGGTTTCCAGCAGGGTTTCCAGCGCCCGGCTGCGCCATTCCACCGCAACACCGAGGAAATGGCCCTCGTCGATGATGGCGTTGGCGATCAACTGGTAGCGCACGCCGGCGTGGCCGATCTCGCGCTCCTCGCGCTGGCGCACGCCGGCCAGGCTGGCCAACGCCGGATGCAGGCGCACCGCATCGCTGCCCACCAGCTCCTCGGCCTGCAGATCCAGCAGCTGCAGCAGCGCAGGGTTGGCATAAGCCACCTGGCCTTCGGCATCGACCACCATCAGGCCGGTCTGTGCGCTGTCCAATGCCTGTCGCACGCGGGTATTGCCGCGCGCTACCGCACGCTCGGTTTCGATACGCGCGCGCAGGCGCTGCTGCATGTCGACCAGGCGCTGGGCCAGCTGGCCGATTTCATCGTTGGCGTTGTAGACGCGCAGCGTGGTGTCCAAGCGGTCGTCGGCAATGTCGCTGGCGAAGCGCAGGGTGTCCTGGATCGGCTGGCGTACCGCGCGCAGCACCAGTACCAGGCTGGTGATCAGCACACCGGCAACCAGCAGCAGGGTCAGTGCGAACAGCACGCTCATGGTGCGTGCCCCGGCCTGCTGGCGCGCCTGTGCCTTTCCCAGCGCGGCGACCTGGGCCTGCTGGAAGGCGGCCAGCGCTGGTGCGACGCTGGCCGCAGTGTCCAGCAGCGACTGCGCTTCCACATCCAGGCCGACGCGGGCCGCGGTGTAGCCCAGCAGCGCGACCTGATAGTTGTCCATGCCGGTGCGCACGGCTTCCTGCACATCGGTGGGCAGGCCCACCAGTGCGAGGTCGAACGGCAGCTTCTCCTCGCTGGCACGGTCGGCATGCACGGAATCGCCATCAAGCAGCAGCAGCGCTTCCTGTCGGCGCATCTTCTGCAGGGACAACCCCAACGACGGCCGCTGCAGCGCATCCACCTGCACCTGCAGGGTGTCTGCGGCCTGCTGCAGCTGTGCGGCAAGGCCGGCATCGCCACGACCCATCTCATCGACGCGTTCGAACAGGGCGACCACACCCTGCGAGAACGCGCCGGCGGCTTCGGTCAGCGCCTGCAGCGCCTTGCGCCGTCCGGCATCCATCGGTATCGCGCGCAGTGCCTGAAGATCGGCCTGCAGCGCCTTCTGCGTCGCCAGCAGCTGCGCGCGGTCGGCATCGTCGAAACTGCGTGCATACTGGGTCTGCAGGCGGCGCGCTTCCGCCACCCGCGTGGCGAGGCTGGCGGCGAGATCGCTGCCGCGCTGGTAGCTGGCCTGGTCGTGTGCGGCCCGCGTGCTGCTGTGCCCGGTCCAGGCATGGACGGCGGCGATCGCGATCAGGCCCAGGCCACAGACCCACAGGGTCGCCTTGAGCTTGTTGGCCACGCTGAGCCGGTGCGGCTGCAGCCACAGCAGCAGGCCGGGGGACGCCGAGCGCAACGCGGCAAGCCGCATGCGCAGGGACCGGAGGTGGGGGACAACGGCCGACATGACAGACTCCAGGCGGAAGGACGCACCTGTATCGGCTGGATGTGGAGCAACTTTAGGCGTTTTTTCATCCGTGGCGGCGGTCGCCGATGGATACGGCCTTTGTACCGGGCCCAGGCGACGGGGGCATGACACCGCTATAGCGCTTGACCTCAACCCCGGTTGCGGGAGCACAGTGGACCTCCCTCCCCCGACCGGTGCCCGCATGACGACGCTCGATGTCCCCCGCTACCTGCAGCGGCTTCAGCTGGATGCGCCACCGCCGTTGACACTGGCCGGCCTGATCCTGCTGCAGCAGCGCCACAACGCACTGCTGCCGTTCGAGACCCTCAGCTGCCTGCTGCGCGATGCCGTGCCGATCGACCTGGACAGCGTGCAGCGCAAGCTGCTGGACGAACGCCGCGGCGGCTATTGCTTCGAGTTGAATGGCGGCCTGCTGGCGCTGCTGCAAGCGCTGGGCTTCGATGCGCGGCCACTGAGCGCGCGCGTGCTGCTGGCGGCAAAGGACGGCGAGCTGACGGCGCGCACCCACCTGCTGCTGCGCGTGCAGGTGGAGGGGGATGACTGGCTGGTGGACGCCGGCTTCGGCAGCCTGACCCCGACCATACCTCTGCGCCTGCACGATGCGCAGCCACAGGCCACACCGCACGAGCGCTATCTGCTGCAGCGGCTGCCCAACGACGGAGATTTCGTGCTCTCTGCCGAATCCAACGAGGGCTGGCGGGCGATGTATCGCTTCGACCTGCAGGCGCCGGCGCCGATCGACAACGTGGTGGGCAACTGGTACGTGTGCACCCATCCGGATTCGAGCTTCCCCGGCCAGCTGCGCGCGTCGCTGACCGGACCGGACTGGCGCCGCACCATCGGTAGCGGCAACTACACCGAATACCGGCCCGGGCAGGCACCGGACAAGCGTCCGCTGCATGATGTTGGCGACGTGCGCGAGGTGTTGCAGCAGCGCTTTGGCATGCAGCTGCCGGACGACCCGCGGCTGGACCCGGCGATCAACGATTGGTTGCAGCGCTCGCGTGCCGCGACGCTGTAGAGCCGAGCCTACGCTCGGCTGAGGCCTTTTCGCGATTGCCAACAGCAGCCGAGCATAGGCTCGGCTCTACAGAATCCTGTGCGCCTGCAACGCAATGCGGTTGCCTTCGCTGTCGCGGATCTCGGCCACGCGCCAGTCGCCGGCATCGGCGGGGCCGAAACGTAGTTCGGCTCCAGCCTGCAATGCTCGCTCGAGGCTGGCATCAAGGTCATCGACCCCGATGTAGATGCGCGCGCCCTGTTCTGACGGCCGGTAGTCCGCCCCCTGCACCAGCGCCATGCTGGCCCCTGCCGCTTCATCGGCGAATGGCAGGTAGGCCATCCGGCAATCGTGCAGCAGGATCGGTTCGTCCACCTGCACCTGCAACCACTGCTGGTAGAAGGTGATGGCACGGGCCAGGTCACTGGACGGGATCTCGACATGCAGGATCGGGTTCATCCGCGCAGGATAACCGGACGCTGACATCGCCTGCGCAGCAGCACTGGCATGCTGGACGCCCCCCTGTTCCGCGGAGCCCTGCATGTCCCTGGCCGATCATCGAAGCACACTGGCACCGCAGGGTTTCCTGCGCGTGGCGATCAACCTGGGCAATCCGGTGCTGGCGCAGGGCGATGCACGCTCACCGCGCGGCCCCTCGCTGGAACTGGCCACAGCGTTGGCGCAGCGGATCGGCGTGCAGGCACGTTTCACCTGCCACGACGCAGCGGCGTCGGTAGTCGCCGCAGCAACCGAAGATGCCTGGGACCTGGCCTTCCTGGCCATTGATCCGGCGCGGGCCGACCGCATCGCCTTCAGTGCCCCATACGTGGAGATCGAAGGCACCTACCTGGTGCGCGAGGACAGCCCTGCGCAACAGGTGGCCGACCTGGACCGCGACGGCCTGCGCATCGCGGTGGGTCGTGGTGCGGCCTACGACCTGTTCCTCAGCCGCGAGCTGCGCCACGCCATGATCGAGCGAGCGGACACTTCGGCGGCCGCCATCACCCTGTTCGATCAGCGGCGTCTGGATGCCGCCGCTGGCGTGCGCCAGCCGTTGGCGGCATGGGCACAGGCCCATCCTGGCCACCGCGTGCTGGCCGACCGTTTCACCGCGATCCGGCAGGCGGTCGCGGCACCTGCGTCACGCCCGCCCGATGCGCTGCAGGCATTGTTCGAGGAAGTGGAGGCGATCAAGGCAGGCCCGTTGCTGGCTGAAGCATTCGCCCGCGCCGGACAGGCGGTCACGCTGGTGCGATGACTGTAGAGCACAAGCAGTCGAACATGGCTCGACGCTACAAATGCGCGTCTGCCATGTGCCGCACGTGCTCGGCGGCCTGCGCATGCAACCAGTCGCGGAAGGCGAGAAAACCACGATGACTGGCAGAGCGCTGCGGGTACACCAGCCAGTGCGGCCAGGCGGTCTTCAGGCGCTGGCTGGACAGCGCGACCAGCTGGCCGGAGTCGAGCAGCAAGCGCGCCCGGGTCACACGTCCCAGCGCCACGCCCACGCCATCCAGTGCGGCGCGATGATGCGCTTCCGAATCATCCAGCACCGCTACGAAGCGCGGCGGTGGGCTCTGCCCGCTCAAGGCGAACCACGCGCCCCACGCGCCGTCGGGATCACCCAGCAGTGGCCACTGGGTCAGCGGCACACGGTCGATACCGCCCATGCGTTCGATCAGCGCCGGGCTGGCCATCGGCAGCAGCCACTCGTCAAACAAGGGCTCCACCACCAGCCCCGGCCAGTGCCCGCTGCCCAGCCGCAACGCCGCATCGAACTGCCGCTGCCGCTCGAAATCGATCAGGCGTTCACTCGACTGCAGGTTGATCTCGATCTGCGGGTGCGCAGCGACGAAATGTCCCAGCCGCGGCACCAGCCACGCCGAGGCCATGGATGGCACCGCGCTGATCGTCAGCACGTGCTCGGCACGCGCCGCATATGGCTGGAAGGCGTCATTGATCGCATCCAGATGCGGACCGACCTGGTCGAGCAGGCGCTGCCCTTCCAGGGTGAGGGTGACGCCACGTGGCTGGCGGATCAGCAGCGGCTGCCCGAGTCGCTCCTCCAGCTGGCGCATCTGGTGGCTGAGTGCGCTGACGGTCAGGTTCATCGACGCCGCGGCACGCGACAGGTTGCCCAGCCGGGCGGCAGCCACGAAACCCTGCAGGGCATGGAGGGGTGGGCGGGACATCAGGCTTGAATTCCTCTCAAGGCAAGCTTGCGGAAATGTCGCTTTTTGCCCGCCCATGCTGCCCGTATCGTGCAATCCACTCAAGTGGAGGTACGCACATGAACATCTTCAGCGGCCTGTTGTTCCTGCATGGCCACGTGACCAACGCCGAGCTGGCGCGGCAGCTGGCCTGCCCGTCGCCGACGCCCAGCACCACCCCCGGTAGTGCCGGCCGCTGGCCGGCAACCTCGTCGACCGGGAAACCTGCAGCTGCCAGCCAGCGCCCGGCACTACCCTAGCGCTGCAGCGCTTCCTGCACCGCCGCAGCCACGTCGGTGTTGTCGATGTAACTGCCGTCATTCCAGCGCACATGCTGGCGGTAGCCCGCATCGACACCACGCACGCGCTTGCCCAGCAGTTCCGCACCTGCGCCCTTGGCCCACAGCGGCACCAGTGCATTGGAGTGGTTGCCGGTGGGCCGGAAGCTCATTCCTGGCATGTGCCCGCGGCCGTTGTTGCGCACCGGTTCGAAGGCCACGCTCTGTGCATCCGGGCCCATCGGCATGCTGTTGTCGTGGTCGGTGGTGACGATCAGCAGGGTGTGTTCCCAGCCACCGTTGCGTTCGATCCACTCGATCACTGCCGTCACCGCGTCGTTGAACTCTACGGTTTCTTCGATCAGCCGGCCGTACTGCGGCTGGTCGCTGCACTGCCCGTAATGCCATTCGGTGCCACAGGCGCTGGTGTGCGCGGCCCAGTCGGTAGCGCCACCTTCAACCATCAGGAACAGGCCCTTGGATGAACGCTGCTGCAGGAACCGCAACGCACCGCGGGTCATGCTCGCAAGATCCGGCACGCTGTCGATCTTCCTCACACCGGAAGGCGTGGTCGCATCCTTGCCCACCACCTGCAGCTGCCGCGCCTGCTGCAGCGTGTTGGCCACGCGCGGCACGCCGATCAGCGGCCGGTCAGCCGGCAGCCGTCCCTGCGCCAGTGCAGCGAATTCCTCCTTGCTGCGGATCAGGCGCCACGGTCCCGCCGGATTGCCGCCAATGGAGGTGCCGGCTTGCAGCTGCTGCCAATCCTGCTGCGACACCCATTCCCACGGGTTCGCGCAGCCCTCGGCCTTCGCCGCACCCGCATCCCCGCCGCAGGCACGGCCATCAACGCTGTAGCCGGGACCACCGGTGCCCATCACCAGGTCCATGTGGCCCTGCGCCAGCATCTGATGGGCGATGGCGTGGTAGTTGTTGCGCGACTCGTTCTGCGCAGCGAACGCGGCCGGCGTGGCATGTGCGAACGGCACCGAGGTGACCACGCCGGTGGCCATGCCCAGGCGCTTGGCACGCAGCGTGTTGAACTCGACCGCGTTGCCGTCATTGTTGTAGTTGATGGCGTTGTTGTAGGTCTTGATGCCCGAGGACAACGCCGTGCCCGCCGCTGCACTGTCGGTGGCGACCGCGGCCAGGTACTGGTAGCCGGCGAACGGCAGGTCCTGCGCCGGCACCGGGGAGTCATCCCACGCTTTGGCCGCGTCGTAGCCCAGGGTCTGTGCGTTGTCGCGGGTCGGCTGGCTGCTGGCGTTCAACGGGAAGGTCGCCACCGCCAGGCGCTGCGGAAAGTCCGCATACGGTGCGCCTTCGCGGCTGCCGTACTGCCAGTAGGCCGCCGCATCCCAGGTACCCCAGCCAGCACCGTCATTGATCATCACGATCACGTTGTGCGGGCGGGCTTCGGCAGGGGGAACAGCATCGGCGCGCAGATTCGGCTGGCAGCCGCTCAGGGTGGCCAGTACGGCCAGGATCGACGGGCACAGCCAACGTCGCGCAACGGGTCGGGTCATGGTCTCCTGCAGACGGATCAGCGACGGATCGCGCCGCTTTTGTAACGTTATAGCATTGCTATGTTGCAGGAGTATGCGGGTGCCACCGCGGCAGCGCCCAAGGGGCCGGACCCGCCGTCGGATCCGGCCGACGGCCTCAGGATGCCGTGTCCTGCGGCAACGTCAGCGAGCTGCCATCAACGAACACCACGGCTTCCGGCGTCCATACCACCGTGTACTTGCTCTCGTCCAGGCTGGCCAGCTTGCGGTCATTGCTCTTGGTCTGCGCGAAGCGCACCGAACGGCTGCCCTGCCAGATCACGCTCTGGCCGGCCGGAATGGTCACGTCATTGGTGATGGCGAATCCGGAAATTTCCTCGCCGAACAAGTCGCGTACCGACACATAGCCCTTCACGCCGGCGATGTCCTTGCCGGTGTTGTTCTGATACCCGAAATCCACGACCAGCAGTTCGTCAGTGGTGATGCCGTGCGAACGCTGCACTTCGATGTCCTTGGACACCACGGTGACGGTGACCGCCTCGCGCAGCGGCTTCATCGCGGCTTCGCGACGCGCTTCAAGTTCCGCCTTCAACGCGGCCTGGCGCGCTTCCTCGGCCTTGCGCTCTTCGATGAAGCGGCGCTGCTCTTCCACGGCCTTGCCCAGCGTCATGCCCGCTGGAATACCCTGGCCTTCCTTGCCGCCGAACACACCGGCCATCTTCGAGGTCAGGGTCACACGCACGATGTAGGCGGCGGCCAACTGCTGTTCTTCAGGGGTGAGCTTCTCCAGCTCGGGCTTGATCGTGGCCAACTGGTCCACGTCCTGCGGAATCACCGTGTTCTTCGGGTTGGCGCATGCCACCAGCATCAGGCAGGCCAGGCCGGTGACGATCAGACGCTTCTTCATGGATGTCCCTTCGCTACTGAAAAATCGGGCTTTCCGGCCCGGCGGAGGCGCAACGTTACCGTACTTGCTGGCACATTCGTACGGGTCGACGCACAGGCAAGATTCATGCCGGAAGCCGATCCACACACCCGTGATCCGCTATCCTCGTGCGGCGTTCCCGTACAGCCCTCCCGACATGCCAGCACCGCCGACCGCGCTCTCCTCCATCACCATCGAAGCCAGTACCTTCGAGGTGATCCATCAGGACAACGCCGGGGTCGCACGGCAGCCGGCGTCGCTGACCAAGCTGATGACCGCCTACGCAGCGTATGCGTGCCTCGAAGAAGGGGGTCGCACGTGGGACGAGGCGGTCACCATTGCCGCTGAAGACGTGCACGTGGTGGCCGATGATGAAACGCGGATGGGCCTGGTGCCCGGCGAAAAGGTCAGCCTGGCACGCTTGCTGGAAGGGTTGATGATCGTCTCCGGCAATGATGCGGCGCTGGCCATCGCGCGCCATCTGGACGGATCACAATCTGCATTCCTGGACCGCATGAACCAGCACGCACGCCAGCTCGGCCTGCGCAGCACCTGGTTCGCCAGCGTCTCCGGCATCACCACGCCGCACCATGCGTCCAGCGCGCGCGACATGGCAGTGCTGGCGGCCTGCCTGCTGAACGATCATCCGCAGATTCTGGCGGTCACCGCACAGCGCGCGTTCGCGCACGGCAGCTTCAGCCGCAACAACCAGAACGCTCTGCTTGGCGATGACGGCGTGGATGGCTTGAAGACCGGCTACACCCAGGCCGCGGGCTTCTGCCTGGCCGCCACCGCCTGCCAGCCTGTGCCAGGGCGCGCGCATCCGGTACGGCTGATCACAGTGGTGCTTGGCTCGGACAGCCGTGACGCACGCGATGCCCTGGCGCGCGAACGGCTGGCCGCCGGATTCGCTGCGCTGGCCGGCAGCACCGCCGACGCCTGAGCGGCTCAGCGCCGTTTGACGGTGGCCACGATCAGGCGCTGCAACTCATGTTCGGCCTCCCTCTTGTCCAGGGCACCGGCGGCTACCCCTTCTGACAGGGTTTCGGCAGCACCGAGAATCGCCCAGCGTCCCGCCAGCGGCACCGAGCCATCGGCGGCGAACGGGCCCAGCCAGGCGTCGCAGTTGTCAATGAAGTCCTGCTGGTAACGCCGCCGCACCTCGTGCAGTTCCGGTGCGCCGACCAGCGCTGCAAGGATGCCCTGCACTTCACTGCCCTGGCTGAGGATGCAGTCGATGTAGCCCGAGGCGATGGCCGCCGCACGATCGGTGAGTTGCGCCCTGGCGCGGCCGATGCGCTCGTTGTACACCACCGTCTGCCGGCCGTCGTAGTCGTCATAGAGCGCGGCCAGCAGACCATTGCGGGTCACGAAGTGATCGTAGGCCACCGGCTTGGTCACGCCTGCGGTCTCGGCCAGCCGCCCCAGCGTCAGCGCGTCGGTACCTTCGTCTCCGACCAGCGCCCAGGCCACGTCCAGCAACTGGCGGGCGCGTTGCTCACGGGTCAATCGGCGGCGCGTGGGAGCGGCGTTGGCGGGCATCGGCGGAACAGGGCATCAGTGCATCGGAGTGCCGATTTTACGACCGATCTCGCCTGCCGACTGCAGATGCCCCTCGGCTGCGCCGGAATCGGCGTCCAGCAGCAGTTCCGAAGACAGTACGCGCGCGCCGCAGTAGTCGAAGATGCCCATGTCGATCTGGGCCTTCATCGCCGCGCCGTAGCCGCGCCGCTCGATCATCTCCGCACCCGCGCCGCCGATGCCGACCAGGTGCACGCGCAAACGCTGCAGCTTCTTCTGTACCTTGCCGTCGGCACCGTCCTGGTAGGCCCAGCCCTGGGTGAACACGCGGTCGATCCAACCCTTCAGCAGGGCGGGGAACGACCACCAGTACAGCGGGTAGACCAGTACCAGTGTGTCGGTGGCGTCCAGCCGCGCCTGCTCGGCGGCGACGTCGGCCGGAACTGCGCCGGTGCCACGGAACAGCGCCTGGTCCTGTGGGTTGAAGCGTGGATCGAAACCTTCGGCCATCAGGTCGGCGTGGGTCACGGTGTTGGCGGCATCCGCCGCGGTGATGGCTTCGCCGATGCGCTTGGCGATGGCATGGGTCAACGAGCCGGATTCAGGATGGGCGGTAACGATGAGGCTGTGCATGGGGGATGTCCGGAATTCACTAACTACCAATAGTAAGTAGTGGCGGCCGGGATACCAGCGCCATGCGTGGGACGCTGTTTCCGCATCCGCCGTATAGTGCGGCGCTTCCCCCAGAGACAGCCGAGAATGGATCGACGCCTGCTTCTCCCTTTGCTGGCCCTGCTGCTGTCGGTCGTGCTGCCATCGGCCTTCGCAGGCGAACTCAGCCCCAGTGATTCAAAGGCATTGCGTCAGGACGTGCAGGCGATGCTGGATGCGTTCGGCCGCGGCGATGCGGAGCTGATCATCGCGCGCACCCACCCCAGCCTGAAGCAGCTGGCCGGCGGCGATGACGCCTATGCACGGATGACCCGCGATACCGTGAAGGAACTGCGCAAGTCGGTCACCGTCATCAGCGACGAAGCCGGCATGCCCGGCCGCACCTACGCCGCTGGCGACGAAGAGGTCAGCTTCGTGCCACGCCAGTCACTGTTGCGCGTGCGCGAGTCGCCGATACGCAGCACCTCGTTCATGGTCGCTGTACGCCGCGTGGGAACTGCGGACTGGCGTTATCTCGATGGCACCGCGCTGCTGGACAACCCCGGGCTGCTGCGGCAACTGCTGCCGGCGCTGGAGCCGGAAGTGTCCATGCCCAAGGGCGGGATGGAGGCGCTGTAGTCACGGCCTCATCCGTCCACGCATGGCGTGAATCTACTGCCAGTCAGTTCACCTGGGCCTGCACCGGGGTGCCGTCAGCGGCGGAACAACGCGTTCAACGCCGCGCCCGAGGCCGCCTGCTGCAGGCCATCGAAGCGGCCGTCCTGCACGATCGGCTGGGTGGCCTGCATCAAGCCACCCCACGCCGCACGCGCCAGCGCACCGCCGAGGCTGACCCGGCGCACGCCAAGTGCGGCGATGTCCTGCAGGCTCAGCGGCGTCGGCCCACCGACCAGCAGGTTCACCGGCTTCGAGCCCGCAGCGGCGACCACCGCACTGATCTGTTCGCGTGTACTGATGCCTGGTGCATACAGCACATCGGCACCCGCTTCGGCATAGGCGCGCAGCCGCTGCAGCGCGTCCTGCAGATCGGGCACGCCGACGAAGAAGTTCTCCGCCCGGCCGATCAGCAGCACCTCGCCGCCGGCACGGTCGATGGCCGCGCGCGCTGCACGCAGGCGCTGGACCGCCTCGTCGATCGGCCTCAACGGCGCATCGGCCACGCCACTGGCGTCCTCGATCGACAACGCGGCGACGCCGGTATCGATTGCCGCCGCCACGGCCTCCTCCACCGCGCGCGGTGTGGCGCCAAAGCCATCACCGAAATCGGCGTTCAACGGCAATGGCGTCGCCGCCACCATCAGCCGCAGATGTTCCAGCGTGGCCTGCAGCGAAACCGCGCCGTCCGACCGCCCCTCGCTCCAGGCACAGCCGGCGCTGGTCGTGGCCAGCGCCTGGAAGCCCTGCCGCTGCAGGTAGCGGGCGCTGCCCACATCCCACGGATTGGGCAGCACGAAACAACCCTGTGCATGCAGTTGGCGGAAGGTCGCGCGCTTGCGCCGGGTGTCGGCATCGGGCGAGGTCATGACGGGCTCCAGGGCGGCAGACCTGCACCCTAGCCCGCCGATCGGCCGCGCTCAATGACATCGCGGGTGAACGGGCATGAGGTGATGCTGCCTGCTTATTGGACGCTGCCGAGGCAGGTGCCTGAGCGTGCTTGCCTGCCCCCGCCGCACGCTGCCATGGAGCCCTTCATGCACCCGGACCCACAGACTTCCGCTACCGACGCCTTGTTCGATGCCGACGACGACGCCCAGTGGGCCGACCTGCTCTCGCCCACGCGCCGGCGGCTGATCGCCTCGGCCGGGCTGGCCGCCGGTGGCCTGGCCAGCGCTACCGCTGCCGCCGCGCCGCCGCGCGCCGAGGCCGCTGTGAACACGACCGAGCCGGGCCGCCCCGGTTTCCGCGCCCTTGTTCCGCCCGCGCCCCAGGGCCGCAGCCCCTGGGGCGAGGCCACGGCCAGCGAGCCGACGCCGCGTCCGGCCAGCGTGCGCCCCGGCGAGGCCACCCTGCCGGCCACCCCGCGTGCCTACACCGACATCAAGAGCTATCACGCGCATATCTACTTCGATGAAGACAGTTTCGAGAAAGCCGCACTGCTGCGACGCTGGGCCGCCGAACGCTTCCCGGTGGAGCTGGGCAACTGGAACCTGGAGCCGCGCGGCCCGCACGTCACGCCCTCGTTCTACTTCGGCTTCACCAACGACCTGCTGCCGGTACTGGTGCCGTGGCTGCAGCTCAACAGCCTGGGCCTGACGATCCTGATCCATCCCAATACTGGCGATGGCCGCGCTGACCACCTCCATTACGCGTTGTGGGTGAACCGCGCACAGCCGGTGAACGCCTACAACTGGCCGGCGCCGAAGCCGGGCGAGCAGGAGCCGCTGGAAGAAGTGTTTCCGAACGTGGTGCCGACGGTGCCGCTGGAGACGTGAGGGGTGCCAGATGGCTCAGTGATGGGCGCGTAGCTTGATGCACACGGAACTCCCACATCCACGCATGGCGTGGATCTACGGCATCACGGCCCATCGCAGCGTCAGCCATCGCCCACCCTGACGCCATCGTCGGTCTACGTGCACGCATCCCCCGCCTGCACGGCGTTCAGCGCGCCTTGATCCAGCGCCCGCCATACGGCCACAAGCCCTTCGGCAGATTTCAAACGTTAGATTGAAACGCGCCAAACTTCGCCGAACTGGACAGCATCCGCCGGTTCCGCCAGACTGCCGCCCTTTCCCGTCTTCCGGATCCCATGGCGAAGCTGCTGGTCCTGCACGGCCCCAACCTCAACCTGCTCGGCACCCGCGAGCCGGAGGTCTACGGCCACACCACGCTGGCCGACATCGACCAGGCGCTGGCCGCCCAGGCGTCCACTGCCGGGCACGCGGTGGAGAGCCTGCAGTCCAACGCCGAGCACGTCCTGGTGGACCGCGTGCAGGCCGCGCGCAATGACGGAACCGCTTTCATCCTGATCAATCCGGCCGCCTTCACCCACACCTCGGTGGCCCTGCGCGATGCGCTGGCAGCGGTGGCGGTGCCGTTCATCGAGATCCACCTGTCCAACCCGCATACCCGCGAACCGTTCCGCCAGCACAGCTACTTCAGTGACAAGGCCGTGGGCGTGGTCTGTGGCTTCGGTGCCGACAGCTATCGCTATGCGATGGATGCAGCGCTGGCACGCGTGCGGGTGGCCGGCGCGTGATGATGCTGCCGCGCGTGCTTGCCAGCGTCGTGCTGTGGGCCGGCATCTGCGGCGCGGCCACGGCGTTCGACCGCAAGGACGAAGGCATCGACTGTGCGCACCCGACCACCACGATGGAGAGCGACCTGTGCGCCTCGGACGTAGCGGCGGCTGCAGACGCTGAACTCAATACCGTGTACGCCCAGGCGCGCCAGCAGCTGCGCACGCCGGACCACGGTGGCAGCTGCAGCTACTGCGGCGAGGCCGAACAGCAGCTGGTGCTGGCCCAGCGTGCCTGGATGCAGCTGCGCGACCACGACTGCAACGCCGTCTATGCACTCAATTCCGATGGCACGGCGCGCAACGGCGCACAGATGCGCTGCCTGACCACCCTCGCGCGCGACCGTACGCGGCAGCTGCGCGAGTTCTACGAACTGCTTTGACCCGAGCGCGACGCGCTTCCCACCACACTGACATCAAGAGCAAAGAGGCCACCATGGATCTCCGCAAAATCAAGAAGCTGATCGACCTGCTGGAAGAGTCGAACCTGGCCGAAATCGAAATCAAGGAAGGCGAAGAGTCGGTGCGCCTGTCGCGTGCCCCGGTGGCCGGCTATGCCGCACCTATGCCGGCACCGGTGTATGCCGCCCCGGCCGCCCCCGCACCGCAGGCGATGCCGATGCAGTCGCCGACCGAAGCCTCCACCGGCGGCACCGCCAAGCCGGGCCCGGCGCTGCCGGAAGGCCACGTGCTGCGCTCGCCGATGGTCGGCACCTTCTATGCCTCGGCCGCCCCGGACAAGCCGGCCTTCGTCAGCGTTGGCCAGCAGGTCAAGGAAGGCGAAACCCTGGCCATCATCGAAGCGATGAAGATGTTCAACCCGATCGAGGCCGACAAGTCCGGCACCATCGTCGCCATCCTCGGCGAGAACGGCCAGCCGGTGGAGTTCGACCAGCCGCTGTTCGTGATCGGCTGAGGGGCACGCCATGCTCGACAAAGTCGTCATTGCCAACCGAGGGGAAATCGCGCTGCGCATCCTGCGCGCGTGCCATACCCTGGGCATCCGCACGGTGGCCGTGCATTCCACGGTCGACCGCAACCTCAAGCACGTGGCCATGGCCGACGAGTCGGTCTGCATCGGCCCGGCGCCGTCGCCGCAGAGCTACCTCAACATCCCGGCGCTGATCGCCGCGGCTGAAGTCACCGACGCCCAGGCCATCCACCCGGGCTACGGCTTCCTGTCGGAGAACGCCGACTTCGCCGAGCGCGTGGAAGAGTCAGGCTTCATCTTCATCGGCCCCAAGGCGGACACCATCCGCATGATGGGCGACAAGGTCGAAGCCATCCGCGCAATGAAGTCCGCCGGCGTGCCGTGCGTGCCCGGCTCGGGCGGCCCGCTGGGCGATGACATCGTCGCCAACACCAAGATCGCCCGTGAGATCGGCTACCCGGTCATCATCAAGGCGGCCGGTGGCGGTGGTGGCCGCGGCATGCGCGTGGTGCACGCCGAAGCCTCGCTGAAGACCTCCATCGAAACCACCAAGAGCGAGGCCAAGGCCGCGTTCGGCAATGGTGAGGTCTACATGGAGAAGTTCCTGGAGAACCCGCGCCACGTGGAGATCCAGGTGCTGGCCGACGGCCAGGGCAATGCCATCCACCTGGGTGAGCGCGACTGCTCGATGCAGCGCCGCCACCAGAAGGTGGTGGAAGAAGCACCGGCGCCGGGTATCAGCGCCGAACAGCGCGAGCAGATCGGCAAGGTGTGTACCGAGGCCTGCGTGCGCATCGGCTACCGCGGCGCCGGCACGTTCGAGTTCCTGTACGAGGACGGCCGCTTCTACTTCATCGAAATGAACACCCGCATCCAGGTGGAGCATCCGGTCACCGAAATGGTCACCGGCATCGACCTGGTGGCTGAGCAGCTGAAGATCGCCGCCGGCCAGAAGCTGTCGATCAAGCAGAGCGACGTGGTGCTGACCGGCCATGCCATCGAGTGCCGCATCAACGCCGAAGATGCTGAAACCTTCGTGCCGAGCCCGGGCACCATCACCGGCTTCCATCCGCCGGGCGGCCCCGGCGTGCGCGTGGACACCCACATCTACAGTGGCTACCGCGTGCCGTCGAACTACGACTCGATGATCGGCAAGCTGATCGTGCACGGCCCGGACCGCGAGACCGCCATCGCCCGCATGCGGGTGGCACTGAGCGAAATGGTGGTGGACGGCATCAAGACCAACATCGCGCTGCAGCAGCGGATCATGCGCGACAAGGGCTTCCAGGCCGGTGGGCAGAACATCCACTACCTGGAAAAGCGCCTTGCCGAACGCAAGAACAAGCCGATCGCGTTGACCTGATCGGCGCCAGGTGCTGGACATGAAAAGGGCGGGGATATCCCCGCCCTTTTCTGTTTCTCTTCCGGTAGCGCCGGGGCCATGCCCGGCGAAATGGCAACGAAGCGCGAGGCCGCCGGGCATGGCCCGGCGCTACCTTCAGTGCGCGTCGGCCGCCGTCGCCGGAATCTGCGATTTCGCCAACGGGCGGACACCATTGGGCGAGGTCGGGTCGACGATCACCATGGTCTCGGTCGAGCCGTCGGGCCACACCACCTGGAAGGTGCTGCCGGCCGGCAGCGAGGCGAACGGCATGCCGCTCTGCGCGCGATACACCGCTGCGACCTGGCTGGCGCCCGCGCGGCGCACGTCTTCCTGCGCCTTCACCGTGGTCAGCTCCACCTTTGATAGATGCCGGTAACGATCTTCATAGGTGTCGATCATCAACAGGCCAACCGCACCGGCCGAATAGGCCACGAACAGCGCCACCCAGAACCAGAATTTGGCCCCATGCAGGAATCGACGGTAATTCATTGCCCGTCCCTCTTTCCAACCAATCGCTTGATCCATTGCCTCATCTTCCCCGCACCTTGCCGCGAAACCGCAGCGTCATACACGAAATCCCGGAAATCCTGCGTTCCATCCTGCGAACAGATCCCTCCGTTCGCACAAAAGCTGTTGACCAGCACGCTGTCTGCTCCACACGGTAGACCGAGTTCGCAGGCCGCAAGCCGCCATGCCAGTTCACTGAGCTGTTCGCCGGCCACCAGGCCGTTCAGCGCTCGATCGCCCGAGGCGCGCACGCCCATGCCCGGCGCGATGGCCATGAATGCCTCCGGATCGCGCGAAGTGCGCACCCGCTCGACCAGGTCGCGGCGGTACTCGGGGCTGTCCTGCAGCGGCTCGCCTTCGGCGAACAATGCTGCCTCGGCCGCAAGGTTGCCCTGCACAGCCGCCTTGCGGCGCTCGGCCAGCACCAGCGGCGGCCCCAGCTTGTCGCCGGGCACGAAGCCACCGCAGCGCTGCGCGACACGTTCGCGTGCCTGCACCATCGCCGGCGCGGCGGTCAGCCCCGATCCGGCCAGCACGTTGTTGTCCAGGCGGTAGCCGCCCGGGTCGACCGCATACTGTGCGCAGTAGTCATAGACCCTGCTGAGCATCCAGCGCGCCTCGTGGTTGCCTTCATCGGCCTGCACGCGCAGGCGCTGCGCGTAGGCATACAGATCGGTGGCATCTTCGATATCGGCACGGAGATCCAGTGGCAGGCCTGAAGGCAGCGCGTTGCCGCGCTCGAAGGCCGCCAGCCGGCGCGCCAGTGCTTCCGGCATCACCTGCAACGCTGCTGCGCTGCCATCGGCGACCGCGACGCCCGGCAGGTCTGCCTCCACCGTGGACGGCGCCACATGGCCGCTGGCCCGATACCCGGCCACGCCCAGCACGGCCACCGCCGGCAGCACGAGCAACCAGGTTTTCAGGGTCGGAGCAAAGGCCATTGGCGGCGGTGGAGCATCACGGCGCACAGGAAAGCACGGAGTTTAGCAAGGCCCGGCAGGCCTGTCTGAACCGGCGTCGTTCATCCCAGGTCGGCATCTCAGGCAATACGGAGACGCCCCGATGGTCTAGCATGGCCCCCTTTCCCGCGATTGCCCCCACTGCCATGCCGTTCCTGGAACTGACCCTGCGCTGCACCGAAGCGACCCAGCCCCGCTATGAAAACGCGCTGGAGGACGTCGGCGCACTGGCCGTGACCCTGCTTGATGCCGAGGCCGATACCAGCAACGAGCAGGCCATTCTCGAGCCGGGCGTGGGCGAAACGCCTCTGTGGGACACCCTGGTGCTGAGCGCGTTGTTCCCCGCCGACAGCAATGCGCTGTTGCTGCTGGCCGCACTGGAAGCATTCGATCCGGAACTGGACTGGAGCGGCGGCAGCTTCCGCGCGGTCGAGGACGAGGACTGGGAACGCGCCTGGCTGGACCAGTTCCAGCCGATGGATTTCGGCAGCCGGACCTGGATCGTGCCATGGAACCATGAACTTCCGGAGGCCGCGCAGGCCGCCGATGCCGCCGTGGTGCGACTGGATCCGGGCCTGGCGTTCGGTTCGGGCACCCACCCGACCACCGCGCTGTGCCTGCGCTGGCTGGACCAGTTGGCCGTGGATGGCCTGCTGCAGGGCCAGCGCGTGCTCGACTTCGGCTGTGGTTCGGGCATCCTCGCGCTGGCCGCACTGAAGCTGGGCGCGGCTGAGGCAATCGGCGTCGACAACGACCCGCAGGCACTGGTGGCGACCGCCGACAACGCCGAGCGCAATGGCGAACAGGCACGCATGCACGTGTACCTGCCACAGGACGAACCCGTCGCGACCTATCCGGTCGTGGTCGCCAACATTCTTGCCTCGGCGCTGGATGCGCTGGCCGAACTGCTGGCCGCGCGCGTCGCTGCCGGCGGTCGCATCGCCCTGTCGGGCATCCTGCACGGCCAGGAAGGCGAACTGCTGCAGCGCTATGCGCCGTGGTTCGACGACCTGCAGGCGACCCAGGATGGCGACTGGATGCGCATCACCGGCGTGCGCCGCGCCTGATCGTGGTTGAATGACCGCTGGATCCGAGCCCGCGCCCTGAGCATGTCCGAGCCGAACCCACCGCGCCGTCCGCTGGCCACCTTCCTGCGCCCCACGTCGGAAGGTGATGCCGCGCCTGCGACCGAAGCGCACACGCCGGACGCAGCCGCGCCGGTGCCCATTGCTGCAGCACCGGCTGAACCTATCGACCCTGTATCGCAACCGGCAGCGATGAAGCACCACCACGATGACACTGTCATTGCCGATGAGGCAGTGCGCATCGAGCCCGTACCGGCTGCGGTACAGGCAACCGCCGTTGCCAGCGACGCGCCCAGCTTCCTCGGTGCCGCACGCGCGCGCAGGCTGCCGACGCCGCGCTGGCACTGGCTGCTGGTCGCCGGGCTGGCCCTGCTGCTGGTCCTGCAAAGCGTGCTTGCCGATCGCGCGCGACTGGCCGCCGACGCCGGCAATCGTGCGTGGCTCGGGGCGCTGTGTGGCGTCCTGCGCTGCACCCTGCCCGCCTGGCATGAACCGACCGCGTTCACCATGACCAGCCGCGAGATCCGGCCGCTGCCCAACCAGGCGGGTGTCCTGCAGGTGCAGGCCAGCATCCGCAACGATGCACGCTGGGCGCAGGCCTGGCCGGCACTGCGCCTGTCGCTGTCCGATGCGGATGGCCGGGTGATCGGCAGCGCAGTTTTCACGCCGGCGCAGTATCTGGGTGAAGACCCCGGTGCGGCCCTGCTGGAACCGGGACAGAGCGCGCGTATTGCCTTCCGTGTACAGGAGCCGGCTGCGTCCACCGTCGCATTCACCTTCGACTTCCTGTGACCAGGATGGACACGACTGGCCGTGGCAGGTCGGGCACGCTCGCGCTAGACTGACCGCCACCACCTCGTCCGGCCGCGCGCTCCGCGCGCACGGGCCAACCGAATCGGGAACCCCCTTGAACGCTGTCCTTTCTCGTCCTGACAACAGTCGTGGCGCTGCCCGGCCACCGCTGCGTGAACATGTCGCCCAGTCCGTGCGCCGTTACCTGCGTGACCTTGATGGCTGCGACGCGGACGATGTCTACGAGATCGTGCTGCGCGAGATGGAGATCCCGCTGTTCGTGGAAGTGCTCAACCACTGCGAAGGCAACCAGAGCCGGGCTGCAGCGATGCTGGGCATCCACCGCGCCACCCTGCGCAAGAAGCTGAAGGAATACGGCATCAGCGCGTAAGCGCGCACGAGGGTCGTGCCGGCCGCTGGCCGGCAACCCCATGAACGATGGCAGGATGTTGCAGTTGCCGGCCAGCGGCCGGCACTACCGGTAGATCCACGTCATGCGTGGATGACGGCCCAGCGGCATCAACCGCCGCCGCCCGCCTTCCAGTAGTACCGCACCACGTGGAAGAACACCGGCGCCGCGAAGCACACTGAATCCAGCCGGTCGAGCATGCCACCATGGCCCTCGATCATGTGGCCCCAGTCCTTGATGCCACGGTCGCGCTTGATTGCCGACATCACCAGGCCGCCCCAGAATCCCATCAGGTTGATCAGCAGCGACAGGCCGAACGCCTGCAGCGGCGTGAACGGGGTGATCCACCACAGCGCCGCGCCCAGCGCGCTGGCACTCAGCACGCCGCCCACGAAGCCCTCCACCGTCTTCGACGGCGACAGTTTCGGTGCAATCAGGCGCCTGCCCAGCAGCTTGCCCCAGATGTACTGCAGCACGTCCGAGGACTGCACCACGATCACCAGGAAGGCGAACAGCAGCACGTTGCGCGCCGGGTCGTAACCGGGCACACGCAGGTTCAGCAGCAACGGCACGTGCGAAATGCAGAACACGCAGATCATCAGGCCCCACTGCACCTTGGAGGTACGTTCCAGGTAGTGGGTGGTGTCGCCGCCGATGGTGGCCAGGATCGGCAGGAACAGGAACGCGTAGACCGGGATCAGCAGCGTGTACATGCCGTACCAGTCGATCCACACCAGGTAGTACTGCCACGGCAGCACGATGTAGAAGGCGGCAAGCAACGCGTAATAGTCACCTGACCGCGTGGGTGCCAGGGTAATGAACTCGCGCAGTGCGAACAGCGAGATGATCGCGAACAGCACGATCACCCCGGCACGCCCGAAGAACAGCGCCAGCCCGACCACGATCGCCATCACCCACCACGCGCGGATACGCGAGACCAGGTTGGCGATCACCGCGCTGGGCGCGCCGCGCTGGCGCCACCGCAATGTCTCGGCCACCAGCGTGGCCAACACCAGCACCGCACCGACGCCAGCGAACAGCAGACTGGTTTGCTGGCCGACGCTCTGCGTAGCCAGGTCACCAGACACATCGATCAGGAAGCTCATGCCTTGCCCCCGTTCGGCGCCAGGTCCAGCAGCGCCTGCCTGCTGCGTGCCAGGAAGGCGGCCTTGTCCTCATCGGCCCGCAGCCGTAGCGGCGTACCGAAGGTGGCCGTACACAGCAATGGCAGCGGCAGGAAACGGCCCTTGGGCATCACCCGCTTCAGGTTGTCGATCCACACCGGTACGAACTCCAGCTCCGGCCGTTGCCGTGCCAGGTGATAGATGCCGCTCTTGAACGGCAGCAGCGGCTCGTCGCCGATGTTGCGCGTACCTTCTGGAAACAGGATCAACGAACAGCCCTCGTCCACCGCATCACGCAGTACCTGCAGCGGATCCTGATGGCGGTTGCCCGCCTCGCGTTCCACCAGTACGCCATTGAACACCGCATCGATCAGGTACCTGCGCAGGCCATCGCGCTGCCAGTACTCGGCGGCAGCCACCGGCCGCACCTGCCGCCGCAGTGCCGGCGGCATCGACGACCAGATCAGCACGAAGTCGCCGTGGCTGGCATGGTTGCCGTAGTACACGCGATGCTCGCTGGACGGCGCACAGCCGACCCACAGCGCGCGTGCACCGGTCACTACATGGATGGCCGCACTGCTGGCCCGGGCGATCAACTCAGCAAACATCATCGTCTCCCCTCAGGTCTGCGGCCACAGCACGGCCAGCAGCAGCGCGGCAAACTGCAGCAGCGTTGCCGCGAACTGGCGTACCAGCAGACGGCGCATGCCCATCCAGCGTGCGTCCCAGCCGCGCAGCGGCGCCTGCGCGTCCAGCCTGCGCAGGCCGGCCGTGTGCAGCGCCTGATCCACCCGTTGCGCGGCCTGCTCACCCTGCAGCGCTTCCTGCTGCAACAGCCGCAACAGGCTGGCATCGAGCTGCACACGCACCGCGTAGTACGCCTGCAGTACGCCGGCAACCACACTCAGCAACAGCAGGCCGGCAGCGACCATCGCCAGCCCAGGCTCGATGCCCAACAGCAGAAGCGCCACCAGCAGCAGGCCCAGCGACAATGCCGCAGGCAGGCGTCCCTGGCGCAGCAGCAGGTGCATCATCGGCAGATCGGGTCCGGCACTCATGCTGTTCTCTCCTGCGCGGCGGCGGCCGCGATGGCCTGCAGATGAACCTCGTGCAGCACGATGGACGGCCGCGCCGCGCGCACCATCGCCACGGCATCGACCACGTTGCACGCACGACCACTGCGCAGCAACCAGGTCGCCACGCTGGCGGCACTGCGCGAATAACCCAATGCACAGCAGACCAGCACCGGCCCCTGCGCGCGCAGGCACTCAATGGCATCGGCAGCGTCGCGCAGCTGCGCGGGGGTCGCCACCACCAGGTCCAGCATCGGCACGCCGGCATACGCTGCACCCGGCGCGCAGCAGGAAAGCTCGGCACAGGTATCGACCACGCCCCGCAGCGGCGCCGGCAGCGCGGTACACGGCAGGCGTCCCAGCCAGACCTCATCGGCCACCTGGACCGGCTGCGGCGCGCGTCGCGTCCACAGCCGCGAATTGATCCAGGCGGCGGCCAGATACGGCGCCAGCAACCAGCGTGCCGCCATGGTCAGGCGACCATCGGCACGCTTCTGGAACACCGCCGTACCGAGCCCCGCATACGCCAACGCCACCAGCAGCAGCGATACCACCGGCCACAGCAGCCACAACGCCGCGCCACGCAGAAGCACCACCGGCACCAGCAATGCAGCGGCCCCCAGCAGGTACAGCGTTGCCAGGCGCCAACGTTTGGCGTCACGCGCGGTGCGCCAGGCGCGCAGCGGCGGCGTGCCCTGCTCCGGCCACAGCCAGACGCACAGCCAACCGGCCAGCAGGCCGGTCGGGATATCGATGAAATGATGCTGGAATGTGGTCAGCACCGAGACGCCGATCAGCAGCGCCCACACATGCAGCACCCCGCGCCAGGCGCCATGCAGGTACTGCGCGAACTTCACCCACAGCACGATCAGCAGCACGATGTGCAGCGAGGGCGCCTGGTTGAACGGCTTGTCAAAGCCCAGCAGCACATCGAACAACCAGCCGAACACACCATCGATCTCGGGCCGCTGGAAGCTGAAGCGCAGCGGCCACAGCAGGAAGCAGGCCACGGCGATCAGCTGCGCACTGAGCAGGCGCAGCGCATGCCGGTCCAGTTCCAGCCGGCGCCTGCACAGGAAGAACGAGACCGCATAGAACAGGTCGATCGACCAGTACGGCACGATCGTCCACGGCACGAACGGAATCTGCGTTTCCCAGCCGAACGCCATCACCGGCAGTTCGGCATGGCGCCCGGCCATCCAGTTGGCAAAACCATAGCTGGCGAAGAAGAACGGCCCCAGCAGGGCCAGCCACAGCAGGGCGCGTCGCCAGGGACGCGCCTCGCTGGCCAGTGGGGTCGCTGCCAGCGTCGCCATCACGCGATCCGGCGCGCCAGCGACACGGTGAAGATGCCGAAGTCGTCGATGCGCTGTGCAACCTTCTGGAAGCCGGCCAGGCGCACCAGCTCATCCATCTCGTGCTGGGTGCGACGGCGCATCACCCATGCCACGCCATCGCGATGGCTGGTCAGCGCGCGCGCGATGAACTCCAGCTGCGGATGCCACGGCTGGCCGGTGTAGGCCAGGTAGCCGCCGACCGGCACCGTCGCGGCAATCCCCTGCAGCGATCGCAGCACCGCATCGTTGTCCGGGAACAGTTCATACAGCCCAGACACCACCGCCAGCGTGGGTGCGGGGTCCACGGTCGCCAGCTGCGCGGGATCGAACGCATCGCCCTGTTCGAAGCGGGCGATATCGGTCGCGCCGAGGCGTTCGATCAGCGCCCTGCCCTGGGTCACGTTCAGATCGCTGAAATCGCGCAGCACGATGCGGTCCGCACGCTGCTCGCCCGTTCCCAGCGCTTCCAGCACGTAGCGGCCATGACCAGCGGCCACGTCCAGCACGCGTACCGGCGCGCCCTGCCCGCGCAGGCGCTGGGCGGCATCGCGCAGCAGCTCCTGCAGGTGCTTGCCACGCACGCGGATGCCGCGCCAGCCGATCGCATCCAGGTAGTTGCGGTCGATCATGCGCCCCAGCGGGCCCTTGCCGCGTGCTTCGTCGCGGTAGATGTAGTCGAGCGTGCTGCCCGAATCGAAACCGGTCTCCAGGCCCAGCGCGATGCCTTCAGACAGCGTGCCACCGAAGCGCAGGCCGCCACGCACCACACGCCAGCGCAGGTCGGCCAGGCTGTTGCGCTCTGGCGGCCAGGCCAGGATCTCCGATTCCTCGAAGGTCGGCCCATGCCGATGCGCATCACGCCGTGAAAGTTCGCGCAGCGGCTCGGCAAAGCGGGCCTGGATGAAGCTGCGGATGCGCGCCAGTGCCGGCGCGCGATCACGTTCACCCAGGGTGTCATGGAAGAAGCCAGGCAGGTGCACGCGCTCCTTGATCGGGCTGGACAGGCGCTCGTAGAAGCGATCCTGCGGACCGCGATGGACCACGAAATCCGAGCCGGAGACCAGCAGCTGCACCGGCACGCTGATCGCCTGCGCATCGGACACGATGCGGTCGGCCGCCTCGTACAGGCCCAGCAGCACACGCACCGAGATCGGCCGGGTGATCAGCGGATCGGTGCGGTAGCTTTCCACCCGTGCCGGATCGTGCGTGAGCCACTGCGGCTTGACGTAGCTGTTGACGAAGAAGTTGCCGCGCAGCTTCTGCATCAGCGTCAGCCCAGCACGAGCGAACGGCACGTACAGCTTCACCTTGAACGCCGGCGATGCCATCACCAGCGCACGCAGGCGCGGTGCGTAATCGTGCACCCAGGTCGCGGCGACCACCGCACCCACGCTCTGCGCGATCACCACGATGTCTTCCACCGCGATGCCGTGCTCAGCGCCGATGTGGGCAATGAAGCTGTCCAGATCACGCACCAGCGCCGGGAAGCCCGGTGCATCGCCACGCGCGCCGGGCGAACGGCCATTACCGCGTGCATCCCAGGCGAAGAAGGCGGTGTCGGGCAGATCCAGCTCATCGACCAGGTGGGTGACCCGCCCGGAGTGCTCGTGGCCGCGGTGCAGCAGCACGATGGCCTTGGTGGCCGGCGTTGCAGTGGTGCCCGCCCAGTACCGGTAGAACAGCGGTACCTGGTCGAAGCTGTGGAATTCCCGTTCCTGCGCCTGACGCATGCAATCTCCTGATTGTCTTCTTGTATCTGCTTGATTAGTTCGGCGAAACCGCCGCTTCCCGCAGTCCGCGACGGACGCGATTGATCATCGTCAGCACGCACAGCACCGCCATGGCCGCGGCCACGCCAGTGACCGTCATCGCGCCAACCCACTCAAACGCCAGCAGCAGGCCCAGCACGCCGATGACGAACGCGCGGTCGCTCTTGCCCATCGGGCCGTCATAGCGACGGTTGGCACCGACCATCAGCCCCAGCACGCCGGCGTACTCGCTCAGGGCCGCCGTCCAGGCCAGCAGCCACAGCGCTTCCGGGCGCACGCCCGGCACGCTGAGCAGGCTCAGGTACAGCGCCGCGTCGGCGATAACGTCACACAGCTCGTTCAGATAGGCGCCCAGCCGCGACTGCTGGCCGAACTCGCGGGCCAGCATGCCATCCACGGCGTTGAGTGCCATGCGCAGGAGCATCCACAGCGGCAGCAGCAGGTACAGCAGGGGCTGGGCCGGCGCGCAGCACCACACGGCGGCAGCCACCAGCAGCGAGACCACGGCGGCGGCCACGGTCACCGTATTGGCGGTGATCCCCATGCGGTACAGACCGCGTACGGCTGGACGCAACAGGTCCTGGAAACGTCCTTTCAATGCATAGATCGACATGATCCGTACCCGCTGATCCTTGGCAGTGCGGGCACAGCCTACCCCATCAAATACGGGTACCGGCAAGTTCCGCCGGGCCCAGCCAGTCCTGCCATGGCAGCTGCGGATCGATATGGCAGCGCAACCAGACCGCGTCATGGCTGCGCTGCATGGCATTGCGCACCGCCTGCACGGCCCGCTCCCGCGCCCCAACATCGGCGAACCCCGCCTGCAGCGCCAGCAGCCGGTACACACCGCCGGGCGAGCGCTGGAAGTGGATGATGCCGCCGGCAGGCAGCACGATGGCGCCCTCATCCAGGTCATCGGCGTACAAATACAGCTCGAACGGGTCCAGCCAGCACTGCGCGTGCATTGCCTGCAGCAGTTCGGCCACGCCCGGCGCGCGCCGGTAGGGCGCGATGGCATCGCCATACCAGCACTTGTTGTCGTCCAGGTAGACCTTGAACTCCAGCCGCCGCCAGCGCCGGCGTTCACGGCGCTGCACGTCCCAGGACAGGATCTCAGCCTGCTCACCCCAGCGCTCGGCGGCTTCAGCCTGCAGCGTCGGTACATCGGCCGAGCCGCACCAGCCCGCGACCTGGCCACAACGCGCGTGGCGCACATAGCGGGCCAGGAACAGCAGCGCCCCTTCGGCATCGAGGGCGGCCTGCAGGCGCTTGGCGACGGTCATGGGACGGCATCCTGCACACGGGGACAGGCGGCACCGTGCCGTGCCCGGCGGTGGCTGACAAGCCCGCGAATCGTGCCCATCACGGTCAAGCCGGCCTTGAACGCGGCGAATCTGCTCCTGCGGCACCCGCCACCGGCCCCCACCGCCTACAATATCGGCCCCGCTCCGCTGCCGATTCTGTCCCATGACTGCTGATCTGTTGCCCGTCCGCCGGGCCCTCCTCTCCGTTTCCGACAAGACCGGTCTGGTCGAGCTGGCCACTGCGCTGGCGGCACGCGGCGTGGAGCTGCTGTCCACCGGCGGCACCGCCAAGGCGATCCGCGATGCGGGCCTGGCCGTGAAGGACGTGGCCGACGTCACCGGCTTCCCGGAAATGATGGACGGCCGGGTCAAGACCCTGCACCCGATGGTGCATGGCGGCCTGCTGGGCCGTTCGGGCCTGGATGATGCGGTCATGGCCGAGCACGGCATCGGTGCCATCGACCTGCTGGTGCTGAACCTGTACCCGTTCGAGTCGGTCACCGCCAAGGCCGACTGCAGCCTGGCCGACGCGGTCGAGAACATCGACATCGGCGGCCCGGCCATGCTGCGTTCGGCGGCCAAGAACTTCGCCCGCGTGGCAGTGGCCACCGACCCGTCGCAGTACGCCGAACTGCTGGCCTCGCTGGAGGCCAACAACGGCCAGCTGACGGCCGCCACCCGCTTCGCGTTCTCGGTGGCCGCGTTCAACCGCGTCGCCCAGTACGACGCCGCGATCAGCAACTACCTGTCGGCGGTCACCGCTACTGACACGGCGGTGCCGGTGCGTGCCGAGTACCCGGCACAGATGAATTCCACCTTCGTGAAGGTGATGGACCTGCGCTACGGCGAAAACCCGCACCAGAGCGGCGCGTTCTACCGCGACCTGTACCCGGTGCCGGGCACGCTGGCCACCTTCCAGCAGCTGCAGGGCAAGGAGCTGAGCTACAACAACCTGGCCGATGCCGATGCGGCGTGGGAATGCGTGCGCCAGTTCGACGCGCCGGCCTGTGTCATCGTCAAGCACGCCAACCCGTGCGGCGTGGCCGTCGGTGCCGGCAACGGCGATGCCTATGAGCTGGCCTACGCCACCGACCCCACCAGTGCCTTCGGCGGCATCATCGCCTTCAACAAGCCGCTGGATGCAGCCACCGCCAAGGTGATCCTGGACCGCCAGTTCGTCGAAGTGCTGATCGCTCCGGACTACGAGCCGGCCGCGCTGGAATACGCGCAGAAGAAGGCCAACGTGCGCGTGCTGCGCATCCCGCACGGCGACGGCCTGAACAACTTCGACAACAAGCGCGTGGGTTCCGGCCTGCTGCTGCAGTCCTCGGACAACCGCGGCATGACCCGCGACGAACTGAAGGTGGTCAGCAAGCTGGCGCCGACCGACAAGCAGTTCACCGATCTGCTGTTTGCCTGGAAGGTCGCCAAGTTCGTGAAGTCCAACGCGATCGTCTATGCCAAGGACAACCGCACCATCGGTGTCGGCGCCGGCCAGATGAGCCGCGTGTACTCGGCCCGCATCGCCGGCATCAAGGCAGCCGACGCGAACCTGGTGGTGGAAGGTTCGGTGATGGCCTCCGATGCGTTCTTCCCGTTCCGCGACGGCATCGATGCCGCGGCTGCTGCCGGCATCAAGGCGGTGATCCAGCCGGGCGGTTCGATGCGCGATGCCGAAGTGATCGCCGCCGCCGACGAACATGGCCTGGCCATGGTGTTCACCGGCGTGCGCCACTTCCGCCATTGATCCTGGAGCGACACGGATGTCCACAGTTTCGATGAAATCGCTGGCCGCCCTCGCCCTCGCGGGTGCGGCCATGCTGGCGGGCTGCAAGCCTGCTGCCGAGCCCGGCGCGGGCCCGAAGGCAGATGCGCCGGCGGCGGCCCCCGCCTCACCGGCGCAGCATGTCAGCCGCACCGCAAGACTGCAGGCTTTCCTGGTCCAGCGCTACGGCAGCAACGCCACGCTCTCCGCTGAATGGCGCGGCCGCTGGACCGACGATGGCGACACCCATGCGGTGGACTGGCAGGTCTGCGCGGAACAACCGGTGGTGAGCGGGGACAGCTGGCAGCAGTTGTTGGCCGTGTGCGGTGCGCTGGTTGATGGCGCGCATATCGACCCGGGAACCATCGAGTTCTTCGTGCTGCGCCCCAAGGGCGATGGCTTCGAGGTGACCAGCGAACTGACCGGCGAGCGCTTCGGCAGCGGCGGCCAGCCCGGCACCGCCAGCGTCATTCGCGCCGGCAGCGACTTCTATGGTTTCCGCGTCGAGGACGGCTGGTTCGGGCAGGGCTTCTCGCTGCTCTCGCAGTCACTGATCCTGCCGGGCCCGAACGGCCTGGTTGCCAGTGGCAGCGTGCGCAGCCATATCGACAATGATGCCCAGTACGAGTGCGACGCCAGCACCGACCCCGACACGGCCAACGACTGCCGCACCCGCCGTTTCAGCATCGATTTCGCACTGCGTTTCGACGACAGCGACCGCAGCGCGCGGGTCTGGCCGCTGCTGATCGAAGAAACCGGCACCACCTGCGGTGGCAAGCAGGTCCGGCAGGAACACCGCTTCACCCTGGACCCGAAGACCTGGGCCTATTCCTTCCCCGAAGCGCTGCGACGCGAAGGCTGCGAGTGAGGTAATCGACCAGCATGAATAGCTTCCTCGGCGAACTGATCCTCTACCGCACCGACGACGGCCGGACGGAGGTCCACCTGCGCGCTGCGGAGGGGACGGTGTGGATGACCCAGGGCGAGATGGCCGAACTGTTTGATACGACCAAACAGAACATCAGCCTGCATGTGCGGAGAATCCTGGAGGAAGGCGAGCTTGCCGCCGATTCAGTTGTCAAGTTTGACTTGACTACTGCTGCCGATGGCAAGCGATACAGGACGCAGCTTTATCGACTTGAACTGATCCTGGCAGTCGGATTCCGGGTGCGGTCACCACGCGGTCGCCAGTTCCGACGCTGGGCAGGCTCAGCACTGGCCGAGTACCTGCTCAAGGGCTTCCTGCTCAACGATGAAAGGCTGAAGGATGCCGAGCGCGCTGACTACTTCAAGGAACTGCTGCGTCGCATCCGCGATATCCGCAGCTCCGAGAAGCGCTTCTACCAGACGCTGCGCGACCTGTTCAAAGCTACCAGCAGCGACTATGACGGTACGGCACAGACGGCCAAAGCGTTCTTCGCCACGATCCAGAACAAGCTTGTCTACGCTGTCACCGGTCGCACCGCCGCGCAGTTGATCGTCGAACGTGCCGATCCGGACTCGGCGACCCTCGGCCTGACCCACTGGAGTGGTGACCGCATCAGGAAGTCCGATGCCTTGGTCTCCAAGAACTATCTGGCGCAACCAGAGCTGGAACAACTCAACCGCTTGGTAACCATGTTCCTGGATTTCGCCGAGGACCGCGCCGAGCGTCGCGTCGAGATGCGGATGTCGGACTGGATTGCTCAGACGGATCGGTTCCTGGACTTCAATGAGCGCGCGATTCTGGAGGGCGCGGGGCAGGTCTCGCACCAACAGATGGCGACAGTCATTGCCGAGCGCTACCGCCAGTTCGACGAACAGCGCCGCAGTGGTGACCGAATCGTGTCCGAGCAGGAAGTAGATGAGGATCTCCGCCAGCTCGAAGCAGAAGCAAAAGCACTCATCGCTGCAGCACCGAAGCGCGAGGATTGAGCAGTACCCCTCCCCCACCACCGTTTTCCTTCCTGATTCCCAGTTCGGATACTTCCCAAATGAAGAAGATTCTTGTCATCGGCTCTGGCGGCCGCGAACACGCCCTGGCATGGAAGCTGGCCCAGTCCTCCCGTGTCACCGAAGTGATCGTGGCGCCCGGCAACGCCGGCACCGCCAGCGAAGACAAGTGCCGCAACGCGGCAGTGAAGGTGACCGATATCGACGGCCTGCTGGCGTTGGCGCAGGCCGAAGGCGTAGCGCTGACCGTGGTCGGCCCGGAAGTGCCGCTGGTGGCCGGCGTGGTCGACCGCTTCCGCGCTGCCGGCCTGCGCATCTTCGGGCCGACGGCTGCCGCCGCGCAGCTGGAAGGCAGCAAGGCCTACGCCAAGGACTTCCTGGCCCGCCACAACATCCCCACCGCGTTCTACGCCGTGCATACCGAGGTAGACGCCGCGCTGGCCTACATCCGCGAGAAGGGCGCACCGATCGTGGTCAAGGCCGATGGCCTTGCCGCTGGCAAGGGCGTGATCGTCGCAATGACCCTGGCCGAAGCCGAAGACGCGGTGCGTGACATGCTCTCCGGCAACGCGTTCGGCGATGCCGGTGCACGCGTGGTCATCGAGGAATTCCTCGACGGCGAGGAAGCCAGCTTCATTTCGATGGTAGACGGCGTGCATGCGCTGCCGATGGCCACCTCGCAGGACCACAAGCGCGTTGGCGACGGCGATACCGGCCCGAACACCGGCGGCATGGGCGCGTACTCGCCGGCCCCGGTGGTCACGCCGGAAGTGCACGCTCGCGTGATGCGCGAGGTGGTGAACCCGACCGTGCGGGGCATGATTGCCGACGGTATCCCGTTCACCGGTTTCCTCTACGCCGGCCTGATGATCGATGCCAGCGGCGCGCCGAAGGTGATCGAATTCAACGTGCGCTTCGGCGACCCGGAAACCCAGCCGGTGATGCTGCGCCTGCAGTCGGATCTGGTGGAGCTGGTGGAAGCCGCCATCGATGGCCGGCTGGACCAGGTGGAAGCGCAGTGGGACCCGCGGCCGTCGCTCGGCGTGGTGCTGGCGGCCAGCCCATACCCGGAGTCGCCGATCACCGGTGATGTGATCTCCGGCCTGGACGACGTACCTGCCAGTGCCAAGGTGTTCCATGCCGGTACCACGCTGGACGCGCAGGGCCACGTAGTCAGTGCGGGCGGTCGCGTGCTGTGCGTGGCCGCACTGGGCAACAGCGTGCGCGATGCGCAGGCCAACGCCTATGCCGGCGTGGCCAAGGTCAGCTGGGCCAACGAATTCCACCGCAACGACATCGGTTGGCGCGCGATCGCACGCGAGGGGTGAGGCCGGCATCAGGTTATCCACGCTTGGCGTGGATGGAGGCCCGGCCTTGCCGGGCCTCCTCCCGAATCACTGTCGTTGTGTTCAATCAGGTCGCGCCGTGGACGGCCGCGATTTCCTTGCCCGCGAACTGTCGCACTCGGATCACGCCCAAGACAAAGCGCCTCGTAGATCTTCAAACGAGGCGTATCGATGACGCCATGACCGTGCAGGCTCACAGCAGCGTCGTATATCGCCTCCAGTAGTGTTTCTTTTGCACGCGTTCCCTTCGGAGCCATGATGAGTGCACACCTTCTGCGCCGTTTCGCATATCCCAGCAGAATCAGCTCGTCAGTTCGATAGCTGATCGCGTCAGACCATGGCTGCACTGCAGCCACGCATGGCGTGGATCTACTGGTTCTGAATAGCTGGGGTAGATCCACGCCACGCGTGGATTGAACACCCAAAAAAGAAAAGGCCCGGCAGTGCCGGGCCCTTTCATTGCTTCAACGCCAACCCGCCTTACGCGGTGAACAGCGCCTTCATCTTCTTCAGCGCATTGGCTTCAACCTGGCGGATACGCTCGGCCGACACGCCGTACTCGTCGGCCAGCTCCTGCAGCGTCACCTTGCTGTCGGCATCCAGCCAGCGGCGGCGGATGATGTCACGCGAACGCGCATCCAGCTCGGCCAAGCCTTCGCGCAGCAGCTGCATCTGGTTGTCTTCGCTGTCGGCACGCTCGTAGGCCATCGACGGGTCTTCGTCATTGGCCACGAGATAAGCGGCCGGCGACGGCGGCGCGTGCTCGTTGTCCTCATCGGTCGGCGCATCGAAACCGATATCGCGACCGGACAGGCGCGACTCCATTTCCATGACCTCGCGCTCGGACACGTTCAGATCCTTGGCCACCGCGCTGACTTCGGCCGCGTTCATCCAGCCCAGGCGCGTCTTCGACTTGCGCAGGTTGAAGAACAGCTTGCGCTGCGCCTTGGTCGTGGCGACCTTGACGATGCGCCAGTTCTTCAGGATGAACTCGTGCATCTCGGCACGGATCCAGTGCACCGCGAAGGAGACCAGGCGCACGCCCATTTCCGGGTCGAAGCGCTTGACCGCCTTCATCAGGCCGATGTTGCCTTCCTGGATCAGGTCGCCCAGGGCAAGGCCGTAGCCGTTGTAGCCGCGGGCCACGTGCACCACGAAGCGCAGGTGCGAATGCACCAGCTCGCGGGCGGCGTCCAGATCGTTGCCGTCGCGGAAGCGACGGGCCAGGTCCTGTTCGTCATCGACCGACAACACCGGGATCTGGTGCACGGCACCGATGTAGGCGTCCAGCGAACCGAGCGCACTGGGAATCGGGAGATTGTTTGCCACAAGGGCAGTAGAGGTGTTCTGGCTCATAGGCACCCATCTTAGCAGTCCGGGATTTGGACTGCTAAAGGAGGAAAAAGTTCCAGCATCCTATTGATGCAACACTGGTCCCAAACAGAGCCCTACCGTAGCGCGATTTGATGACAGTGGCGAGCACGCTTTTCGGGATTCACAATCCCTTGGAATTCAATCAATTACCCACCGGAAACCGGCGATTTCCGGTCAAGCGGAGCTGAACGGGCCGTCCTGGAGGTCCATTCAGGCCAGGAGACGTTGCCCGGTGTTCAGGCCCGAGGGCTGAGGGTCGTCCCTTTACTACTAAGAAACCCGTTGACAGCCACCCGGCGACATGCTCCGATGCATCAACTAATTCATACGTAGAAGCGCATGGCCCGCCCTGTCTCGCAGAATCCCACTCCCGCCGAGCAGGCCATCCTGGACATCCTCTGGGACAAGGGCGAAGCGTCCGTGCGCGATGTGGCGGATGTGCTCGGCCAACAAAAGCCGGTCGCGTACACCACGGTGCTGACCATGTTCAACGTGCTGGCGAAGAAAGGCTTTGTCAGCCATCGCCAGGAAGGTCGCGCCTACATCTATCACGCCACGCTCAGCCGCGAACAGGCCCGCCGGCAAGCGCTTGACCATCTTCTGCATCAGTTCTTCGACGGCTCACCGAACGTGCTGGCACAACACTTGGTGGACGAACGCGAAATCGACCGCAATGAACTGCAGGCACTGCAGCAGCGCGTCAGCGATGCCAGGGCCGGGAGGAAGGAATGAACCTCATCGACCTGGCAATGGCATTGGGCGTACGACAGTTGCTGTTGTCCACAATTGTGCTGCTGCCCGCGCTGTGGCTGGCACGGCGGCAGGCCCTCAGTGCCGAACAACGCTCCTGGCTGCTGACCGCAGCGATGGCAGCGGCCCTGCTGTTGCCACTCAGCGCGTTCCTGCCGGGCTGGTCGACCACCCTGCCCGCACCGGCACCGCCCGCAGCCGCGTTCCACCCCATGCCCGGCGAAGGGGCAACGGCGGAAGAAGCCATCTTCGAAGCCGGACGACAGCCCGACATCTACTACGTCGAACTGCCGAAAACCCTGCCGACACTGCTTGCACTGCTGTGGCTGCTGGGCACCCTGTGGCTGGGCATGCGCCTGCTGGACGCGATGCTGCACGCACGCCGGCTGCGGCGGCTGGCGCAACCGGCGACCGCCGGACTGCGCGCGGTCCTGGCCGACATCGTGCCCGCCCACGTGATGATCGCCACCTGCGCCGTCGACGGGCCGATGGTCGTCGGCCTGTGGCACCCGCAGATCCTCCTGCCCCGTCCCTTGCTGGCACGCCTGGACAACAACGTGCTGCGCGACATCGTCCGCCACGAGGTTGCACACCTGCAACGGCGCGACCTGTGGACAAGCACGCTGCTGCGGGCGGGAACAGCGCTGTTCTGGTGGAATCCGCTCCTGCACCTTGCCCAGGCACGCCTGGCGGTACTGCGCGAGATGGCCTGTGATGCACGCGCTGCGATGCAGGCACGCGAACCGCTGGACTATGCAGGTTCGCTGCTGGCCAGCGTCGAACAGCTGCAGGCCCTGCGCGAGGAGGCGCCGACGCTTGCACTGGGTATGTTCAGTGCGCGCAGCCAGCTGGCGCAGCGCATTGATCAGCTGGTGGACGCCGGGCCACCCACACCCCGGCACCGCAGCCTGTTGGTGCTGGGCCTGCTGCTTCTGCTGGCCTGCACCGGCACCGCCGTGGCTATCTCACCACGGCTCGCCCCATCACCGGCTGCGAGCGCCTCCGATACGCGCGTCATCAAGCTGTTCCAGGCCGCCAGCACGCATGACGTCGCGCAGGTCCGTCTGTTGGCGGCGGCCGGCGTCGATCTTGATGCACGCGTGCTCGGTGATGGCACGGCGCTGATCCAGGCCATCCGTGCACGCGATCCGGCGATGGTCGACACGCTGCTGCAACTGGGCGCCGACCCTGATCGTGCCGCACTGGGCGAAGGCAATCCGTTGATCGTCGCTTCCGCGCTGGGCCTGCAACCCATCGTCGAGCAACTTGTGCAGGCTGGTGCCGACGTCAACCGGGTCGTGACCTATGACGAGACGCCACTGATAAATGCCTCGCGCGAAGGGCACCTGGTCACCGTGCAGTTCCTGCTCGCGCACGGCGCCGACATCAACCTGGGCGTGGAAGCCGACGGCTGGCTGGGGCGCTGGCGGACACCGCTGAACCAGGCTGGCAACGCGGCCGTGCGCGATTACCTGCTGGCGCAGGGCGCCCGCCGCGAACGACGCTGACGCCTCCGCCGCATCACCTCCTGCACTGCGGCGGTAACCCGTTCCACCCGCAACGACCGGACGCGACAGGCGTGCGTGGCAACGCGTGCGCCGATCCCGCCCCTCTTCCACTCCTGCAAGGATGTCGATGATGAACCGCCTGTTGCTGTGTTCACTGCTGGTCTGCCTGACCCCGTTCCACGTGATGGCCACTGACGCCAGCGCTGAAGACGCTGCGCGCTTTGCGCAGGCAATGGCCCATGGCCTGCGCCCCAGCACCGCGCAGCTGGGCGCCGCGCTGCCGCAGTGGTCGATCGAAGAACGCCTCGCCCACTACAAGGTACCGGGTACCGCAGTTGCGGTGATCCGCGATGGCAAGGTGGTGTACGCCGCCGGATACGGCCTGCGCCAGGCGGGCACGCGCGACGCGGTGGATGCCGATACCGTGTTCTCGGTCGGCTCGGTCAGCAAAATGGGCACTGCGGCAACCACCCTGAAGCTGGTTGCTGCCGGCAAGGTCTCGCTGGAGGAGAACATCGACCATCGCCTGCGCCGCTGGCACCTGCCTGCCGATTCGCAGGGACAGCACCCGCCGATCAACCTGCGCATGCTGCTCTCGCACACTGCCGGCTTCAACGTGCATGGCTTCCAGGACTACCAGCCCGCCGAACGCCTTCCGACCTTGCTGCAGACACTGGATGGACTGGCGCCTGCAAAGAATGAGCCGGTACGCCTGATCCACGCACCCGGCCAGCAGGTCGACTATTCCGGTGGCGGCTACACGGTGGTGCAGCTGGCGATCGAAGATCTGACCGGCAGAGCATTCGCTGAGGTCGCACAACGCGAGGTTTTCTCGCCACTGGGCATGTCGCGTAGCACGTATCAGAATCCCTTGCCTGCCGGCTACGGCAACGTTGCCCATGCGCACGACAACAAGGGCCTGCCGGAGGCCCTGCCACGCGGCTGGCAGAGCTTTCCAGAACAGGCGGCGTCGGGGCTGTGGACCAGCGCCAATGACATGGGCCTGTTCGTCGCGGCCTTGCTGCGCAGCATCCGCACCAAGGATGGATGGCTGCCGCAGTCGTTGGCCCTGCAGATGGTCAGCGAAGTGGCCCCGGCCGGCCGGGGACTGGGGCCGGAGCTCGCCGGCTACGGCGCCGCCCGGCGCTTCTTCCATAACGGCAGCAACGACAGCTACCACGCCGGTATCGAGGGATATCCGGAAAGCGGCGACGGCTTCGTCATCCTGACCAATGGTGACAACGGGCCGGCGCTTCGCGCAGAAATCCGCAACGCCCTGTCCGATGTGCTCGGCCACAACGCCAAACCACTCATCCGCACATTGGACCCAGCGTTTCTGCGGGACAGCTATCCTCGCTTCAGCGGCCGGTTTGTCCTCGACGATGCGTTGCCGATGGATGTCCGCGGCGGACTGGCCGACTGGTTCGAGGCCCAGACGCTGGACGTGCAGGCGAATGAAGGTGGGCTGGAACTGCGCCTGCCAGGTCGAGACAAGGCCATCGCACTTCAGCCCGTGACGCCGGTGCGCTTCCTGGCCGGCAGCGCAGGTGCGGAACTGCTGTTCCATCGCGGAGGCGACGGTACGGTACAGGCCCTCAGCGTGCTGGCCGATGGTGCGCGTGCGTACTACCGCCGCGACAAAACCCACTGAATCTGCATCGCTCCTCCCTGTGGCATAGGCCGGGCGCGGGCCCGGCTTACGCTCAGAGCGCCGAACGCGGCGGCAGCGACCAGTCGATCGGGGCCTGCCCGCGGCGCTGCAGGTACTCGTTGGCCATCGAGAAATGGCGGCAGCCGAGGAAGCCGCGATGGGCCGACAGCGGCGACGGATGTGGCGACTTCAGCACGCGATGGCGGCGGGTATCGATGACCTTGCCCTTCTGCTGCGCATAGGCGCCCCACAGCATGAACACCAGCCCTTCGCGCTCACGGTTGAGCACGTCCACCACGTGGTCGGTGAAGCCTTCCCAGCCGCGCCCCTGATGGGCGCCGGCCTTGCCCTCTTCCACCGTCAGCACGGCATTGAGCAGCAGTACGCCACGCTGCGCCCACGGAATCAGGCAGCCATGGTCCGGGCGCGGGATACTGAGATCGCTCTCGATCTCCTTGTAGATGTTCAGCAGCGACGGCGGCACCGGCACGCCCGGCGGCACCGAGAAGCTCAACCCATGGGCCTGGCCACGGCCGTGGTACGGGTCCTGGCCGAGGATGACCACCTTCGCCTGTTCGAACGGCGTGGCATCGAACGCGGCGAAGATCTGCGGGCCGGGCGGGAACACCGCCGCGCCACTGGCCTTGCGCTGGCGCAGGAAGCTGGACAGCTCGCGCATCTGCGGCTGCAGCAGGTAATCGCCGACATGCTGCTTCCAGCTCGGTTCCAGCTGGATCGTCGGGGTGTCGGCTACTTCATCCATCATCGAATCAGGGGTCCATCGTTCAATCGGGCCAGCCGCAGCTGGAACAGCACCTTGGTGACCAGCAGCCGTTCTTCGATCGGCTTGAGCACCAGGTCGTTGGCGCCGGACTGCAGCAGCCCGGTCTGGTTGTGCGGATTGCCATCGCCGGTCATCACCAGCACCGGCAGGCGGCGCTTGCCGTAGCCGAAGTCCACGCGCACGCGCTGCACCACGTCGCGGCCGCTCAGTTCACCCTTCAGGGTGACGTCGGTCAGCACCAGGTCGATGCGGTGGCGGCTGCGGCCCAGCGACTCGGCGGTGAGCAGGGTGAACGCCTCTTCGGCGCTGACCACGTGCAGCACATTCAACTGCTGGCGCTCCAGCATGCGCTTGGTGGCCTCGGCCACCACGCGGCTGTCCTCGATATAGAGGATGGTGGCGCCGGGAATGGTCTGCGGCTGCACATAGCCGCGGATGAAGGTCGCCAGTGCCTCATGGCCCAGCGCCTTGTCGAAATAGTCGGTGACGTACTCGGTGAAGCGGCGCTGCTCCAGGTGCTGCTGGGCGTCGCCGGAGACCACGATCACCGGTACATAGGCCTGGCCAGCGGCTTCGCGGATCATCCGCGCCAATGCCAGGCCGTCGCCATCACGCAGGGTCAGCGAGGTGGTCACCAGGTCCACCGGACCCTGCGCCAGCGCCTGCTGCGCTTCCTCGATGCTGTCGCAGCCGATCACCTCCACGCCGGGCAGGTCACGCCTCAGCACGTCGGCGATCAGCTTGCGTACCAGCTTCGAGCCATCGACCACCATCACCCGCGTCGCGGGCCCCTCAAGGTGCTTCAACGCTTGCGGTTGCATGCCGGCCTCAGGTGTCGGTCGGTCGGGTCTGGCGCAGGAAATGGCCGGTCACCAGCCACGCTCCCAGCCAGCCCAGCAGCAGCGTGCCGAGCAGGACCAGGCCGCCATGCAGCAGGTCCAGGCCGTGCAGCACGAACGGGCTGCCGTAGCTGCGCGAGAGTTCGGCCAGCGGCATGCGCAGCGCGGCACCGGCGGCGGCGATCAGGGCCAGCGCCACCGCGCCGGCGCCCAGGCCATACCAGGCGCCCAGGTACAGGAACGGACGGCGGATGAAGCCATCGCTGGCACCCAGCAGCTGCAGCACGCCGATCTCTTCACGGCGGGCCTGGATGTCCAGGCGCACGGTGTTGCCGACCACCAATGCGGCACCGACGCCAAGCAGCACCGACAGCACCTGCACCAGCCGCGCGCCAAAGGCGAGCCAGGCATCCAGGCGCTGGCGCCACAGCGCGTCGTGTTGCACCAGGTCGGCCTCGGGCAGGCTTTCCAGCGCGCGCGCCAGGCGCGCATCGTCCTTGCCCTGGCCGGGAGTGATCACCAGCAGCGAGGGCAGCGGGTTGTCGTTGAGCGCATCGATCGCCTCGCCGAGGCCGGCATCGCGCAGTTCCTGCAGGCCCTGCTCGGGCGTACGCACGTTCACTTCGGCAACGTCGTCGCGGTCGCGCAGCTGCCCGGCCAGGCGCAGTGCGCCGGGGCCATCGACATTGCCCTTCAGGAATACGTTGATGTCGCGCGACTGCTGCACGCTGCCGGCGAACTGCTTGAGGTTGTCCAGCGCGATCGACAGCCCCAGCGGCAACGCCAGTGCCAGTGCCATGACCATCACCGTCAGCAGGGTCGCCCACGGCTTGCGGCAGGCGCGGCCAAGGCTGAACACCACGCTGTGCACGTGGTGCTGGAACCACACACCCACGCGCGAGGGGGCGGCGGCTTCGCTGTTTTCGTTCTTCGCCATGGTTACTCCGCCAGGTCCTGCGGCGAGATGTCATCCACCAGCCGGCCGTGATCGAGGATCAGCACGCGCTTGCGCATGCGGCGCAGCAGCGGCAGGTCGTGGCTGACCACCAGCACGCTGGTGCCGCGCGAAGGCAGCTCAGCGAACAGCGCCATGATCTCCGCCGCCAGGGTCGGGTCGAGGTTGCCGGTCGGCTCGTCGGCCACCAGCAGCTTGGGTTCGCCGACGATGGCGCGGGCGATGCCGACGCGCTGCTGCTCGCCGGCCGACAACTGCGAGGGCAGCGCCTTCTCGCGGTGTCCCAGGCCCATCCGTTCCAGTACCGAGCGCACCCGCTTGTTGATGTCGCCACGGCGGGTGCCGCGCAGGATCAGCGGCAGTGCCACGTTCTCGGCAATCGAGCGGTCCATCAGCAGGCGGTGGTCCTGGTAGACCGCACCGACCGCGCGACGGTGGCGGGGCACATCGCCGCCGCGCACCTTCAGCAGGTTGCGCTCGTCGAACACCACCGCGCCACGGCTGGGCCGCTCGTCCAGGTGGATCAACTTGAGCAGGGTGCTCTTGCCCGCACCGGAATGGCCGGTGACGAACAGCATCTCGCCCGGCGCGACCTCGAAGCTGACATCGGTCAGCGCCTCGTGGCCACCGGCGTACTGTTTGCTGACATTGTCGAAGCGCAGGACACTCATGCCCCGATTATGCAGGACCAGCGCCGCCGATCGGTAGCGCCGGGCCATGCCCGGCGGATTTTTCGATCTGCCGCTGCGCTCGCCGGGCATGGCCCGGCGCTACCTGCTGCATCGGCGGGTGCCGACCGTTGGTCGGCACACCGGTCAAGGTCACCCGACCAACGGTCGGGTGCTACCCGCTGATCGGCAGCGCCGATCAGCTGCCCGACAGCATCCGGCGGATCTTGCGGCCGATGCGGGTCAGGAACGAATCACCGGTATCGGCGGCGGTGCGCACCGGCTTGGCCACCACCTGCACCGGGGTAACCGGGCCGGCGCCATTGCCGGCCTTGGCCTGCACGCCTTCGGCACCTTCGACCGGACGGCCGTGGCGACGACGACGGCGCTTGCGCGGCTTGTGCTCGCCATCCACTGCCACGTCCGGTGCACCTTCGGCACGCGGCGGGCGCGGCGGACGCGGGGCCTGGGCCGCAGCAGCTTCGGCGCCGGCAACCGGGGCGGCAGCAGCCTGTTCGCCTTCCACGCGCGGCTTGCGCGGGCCACGCGGGCGGCGTTCGCCGCTGCGCTCGCCGTCACGACCACCGCGGCCACCGCCACTGCCAGAGCGGCCACCACTACGGCCGCCGCCACGACGCTCTTCTTCGGCGGCGCGGGCTTCGCGCGCTTCACGGAAGATCTGGCCGACGCTCTCGTTGTCCTCGCCGTCCTCGCCTGCCGCCGGGGCCGGGCGTTCCGGGCGCGGCAGCGGGGTCAGCAGTTCCTTGGTGACCGGCTCGGACGGAATCTTCTGCTCGATGTAGGCCTCGATGTCCGGCAGGCCCATCGCGTAGCGCTCGCAGGCGAAGCTGATCGCATCGCCCTCTTCGCCCAGGCGCGCGGTACGGCCGATGCGGTGCACGTAATCTTCAGCGTCGAACGGCAGGTCGTAGTTGTAGACGTACTTGATGCCATCGATGTGCAGGCCGCGCGCGGCCACGTCGGTGGCGACCAGGATTTCCAGCTGGCCCTTCTGGAAGCGGTTGAGCAGGCTCTCGCGCTTCTTCTGCGGCACGTCGCCGGACAGCACGCCGACGCGGTAGCCGGCCTTTTCCAGCGAACGGGCCACGCGCTCGACGAACACCTTGGTGTTGACGAAGACCATGGTGCGGGCGCCTTCGCTGCGCGACAGCAGGCCCAGCAGCAGCGGGATCTTCTCGTCGTCGGCCGGGAAGTAGATGCGCTGGCGCACGCGGGCGGCGGTGATGGTCTCGGCTTCGACCACCAGCTTCTGCGGCTCGTTCATGTGCTCGTAGGCCAGCTCCAGCACGCGGTGGCTGAGGGTGGCACTGAACAGCAGGGTCTGGCGGGTGGTGCGCTCGGGCATGCGGCGCAGCAGGAAGCGGATGTCCTTGATGAAGCCCAGGTCGAACATGCGGTCGGCTTCGTCCAGCACGCAGATCTCGCAGGCGTGCAGCGAGACCACCTTGTGCTGCTTGACGTAGTCGATCAGGCGGCCCGGGGTGGCGATGATCACGTCCACGCCCTGCTGCAGGATCTCGCGCTGCTTGTCGTAGTCGACGCCGCCGTAGACCAGCGCGAAGCGCAGGCCCAGGTCGGAACCGAACTTCACCGCATCCTTGTGGATCTGGATGGCCAGTTCGCGGGTCGGCGCCAGGATCAGCGCACGCGGGTCTTCCGGCTTGCGGTCGGCCAGGGCCGGGCGGGTCAGCAGGCGGTTCACGACAGCGACCAGGAAGGCCAGCGTCTTGCCGGTACCGGTCTGCGCCTGGCCGGCAACATCACCGCCGGGCAGCGCGACCGGCAGGGTCAACGCCTGGATCGGGGTGCAGCGGGTGAATCCGGCTCCTTCAAGGCCAGCCTGCAGGGCCGGATGCAGCTCGAAGGAGGAAAAGGTCAAATCGGTCAGCGGTTTGTCGCTCATGAGTCCGTCTTGGTATGGCCACCGGCCAGCGGGCGGGCGGCACTGCATCGTCTGGGGGCACCGTCGCAAACTGCGGCCCCTGCGGCGGGTCGGCGGGCCGGGACCACCGGGTCCGCGCGCCGCTCAATGTCCCAGTTTAACGCACTCGGGCCGACAAACCGGAATGGCCTGTCTCATGGCGCCGAGAGACGCTAACCCTTCACCCAGCAACACCGGGCTTGAACGGCCCTGCAGGGAGCGCTGGTGTCGCCCGCTGCCAGCCCCATGTACAGGAAGACAGTGAAATCCGACACATATCAGGCTTCGAAGCGATCACGATACGCTGGGTTCCAGCCGGCGCCTGTCCCTGCCCTGCGATAGGGGTACACTGCCGGCCGTGAGCGTCCAGGCATCCCGCCGAACGCACCGCGGCAGTGCGCCGCGAGGCAACGACGAGGGTCGCGCCACCGGGCATGGCCCAGTTCACCCACCTCCGGCATGGCCGGGTGCAATCCAAGACGAGAAACCAAGATGAGCGACAAGGTTGTACATGTCGGCGACGCCGACTTTGATAGCGCAGTGCTGAATTCCAAGGAACCGGTGCTGGTCGATTTCTGGGCCGAGTGGTGTGGCCCGTGCAAGATGATCGCCCCGGCGCTGGACGAACTGGCCGATGCCTACCAGGGCCGCGCCAAGATCGCCAAGGTCAACGTCGACCACAACCGTGCGCTGGCCGCCAAGTACCACGTGCGCTCGATCCCGTACCTGGTCGTGTTCAAGGACGGCGAGAAGGTCGGCGAGCAGATCGGTGCGGTGGGCAAGGCCCAGCTGGCCGGCCTGCTGGACAAGGCGCTGGCCTGATCCTGCGTGACCACACCGGCGGCCGCCACCTGCGGCTGCCGGTGGGCGCATACCGCGCCAGCATGAATGCAGTTCCCGGTGACCCTTGCACGGCGCCGCGGGCCGATGATAGTGTCGGCATATCCGGCCGCGTTCGCGTGCCGCACCCTCTGGACGCAGTTTCTTCCAGACCCATTCCCAACGTTCGCCGCCCCAGCCGGGCGCTCGCACCTTCAAGCGAGGAATAACGCTCTTGTCCGATAACACTCCCGAAACCGGCAGCGCCGAAGCGCCCGCCGAAAAGCGCGTGCGCAAGCCCCGCGTAGCCAAGGCTGCCGCTCCGGCCGCCGCCGAAACCAGCGCCGCACCGGCGCAGCCCGCCCTGCCGCTGGCAGCCGCGCCCGAAGCGCCGGCACCGGCCGCAGCGGCCCCCGCGCCGAGCGCGCCCGCCGCCGAGGCCCCTGCCAGCAGTGGCGGCGGTGACGGTGGTGAGGGCCGCGAATCCGGCCAGCCGCGGCAGCAGAACCACCAGGGCGGTGGCCAGAACCAGAACCCGTACAACCAGAACCAGCAGGGTCAGGGTCAGGGCAATCGCCGCGACCGTTTCCGCAACCGCCGCGATCGTGATCGCAATGGCGGCGGCGGCGGTGGTCGCTTTCGCGATGACGGCATGCCCAACGACAACGGCGAGCAGCAGCCCTTCGTGCCGCGTCCGCATGCCAGCGTGCCGGAAGGTTTCCCGGTCTACTCGCTGAGCGACCTCAAGCGCATGCCGGCACAGAAGCTGCTGGAGATCGCCGAACAACTGCAGATCTCCGAAGGCGTGGCGCGCGCGCGCAAGCAGGACGTGATCTTCGCCCTGCTGAAGGTGCTGACCCGCCATGGTGACGGCGTTGCCGCCGACGGCGTGCTGGAAATCCTGCCGGACGGCTTCGGCTTCCTGCGCGCGGCCGAAGCGAGCTACCTGGCCGGCCCGGACGACACCTACATCTCGCCCAGCCAGATCCGCCGCTTCAACCTGCGCACCGGCGACCACCTGTCCGGCCGCATCCGCTTCCCCAAGGACGGCGAGCGCTACTTCGCGCTGTCGATCGTGGACACCATCAACGGTGAGCCGCTGGAAGCATCGAAGAACAAGGTGCTGTTCGAGAACCTGACCGCACTGTTCCCGCGCCGCCGCTTCACCCTGGAGCGTGGCAACGGTTCGTCGGAAGACATCACCGGCCGCATCCTCGACCTGATGGCGCCGCAGGGCAAGGGCCAGCGCTCGCTCATCGTTTCCCAGCCGAAGGCGGGTAAAACGATGATGATGCAGCAGGTGGCCACGGCCATCACCACCAACCACCCGGACGTGCACCTGATCGTGCTGCTGATCGACGAGCGCCCGGAAGAAGTGACCGAGATGCAGCGCACCGTGCGCGGTGAAGTCATCAGCTCGACCTTCGACGAGCCGGCCGCGCGCCACGTGCAGGTGGCCGAAATGGTCATCGAGCGCGCCAAGCGCCTGGTCGAGCACAAGAAGGACGTGGTGATCCTGCTCGACTCGATCACCCGCCTGGCCCGCGCCTACAACAACGTGGTGCCGAGCTCGGGCAAGGTGCTGACCGGTGGTGTGGACGCCAACGCCCTGCACCGTCCGAAGCGCTTCTTCGGTGCCGCGCGTAATGTGGAAGAAGGCGGCAGCCTGACCATCATCGCCACCGCGCTGGTCGACACCGGCTCGAAGATGGACGAGGTGATCTACGAAGAGTTCAAGGGCACCGGCAACAGCGAAGTGCACCTGAGCCGCCGTATCGCTGAAAAGCGCGTGTTCCCGGCCATCGACATCAACCGTTCCGGCACCCGCCGCGAAGACCTGCTGATCGAGCCGGAGCTGCTGCAGAAGATCTGGATCCTGCGCAAGCTGCTGCATCCGATGGATGAAATGGCCGCGATGGAGTTCCTGCTCGACAAGATGAAGAACACCAAGTCCAACGACGAATTCTTCGGTTCGATGAAGCGCTGAGCCCCGGCCCGGTCCTGCATTGGAAGGAAACCTGCCGCTCGCTGCGGCAGGTTTTTTTTTGCCTGCAGGGCGACCCACTTCACTTCGCCGCCGCCGACTTTTGGCGATAATCCGCCAGCCCCCTGCCCGGCCATGCCGGCCTGGCCACCGATTCCCGCTGTCGCCCCTTCCGGAGAACCGGTCGGGTCCAGCCTCCTGCCGGATCCGTCGACGCATGCCAACGCTGTCCCCCCGCCTCAACCTGGGCAAGCTGATCCTCGCCCTGGCCCTGCTCAGCGCCATCATCGCCCTGGCCAATACCCTGCTGGCCAGCTATCGGGTGCAGCGCGACCAGCTGGTCGGCAACACCCTGGAAGCCAACCGCGTCTACGCCACCAAGCTGGCCGAAACCACCCAGAACTTCCTGCTGGCCGCGCAGCAGGAGCTGGCCTATGCCGCCACCCGCCTCGGCCAGGGCGACCTCGATCCGACGCAGGCCCAGGATGAAGCCAGCCGCCTGCAGCTGCAGACCAACAGCTTCAACTCATCGCTGGTGGTGGACGCCGATGGGCTGGTGATCGCCACCTCGCCGCAGACCCTGCAGCTGCAGGGCGAGATACTGCACAGCGTCGGCAACAACGCGGCACTGGCAGCGCGCCAGCCGATGATCAGCGACCCGTACCAGTCGGCCACCGGCAAGCTGCTGGTCTCGCTGTCGCACCCGATCTTCGACCGCCAGGGCCACTATCGCGGTTACGTCAGCGGCACCCTGTACCTGCGCCAGCGCAGCGCGCTGCATACGCTGCTGGGCAAGCACTACTACCGCGACGGCTCCTATCTGTACGTGGTCGACCGCCACGGCCGCCTGCTGTACCACGCCGATGGCGATCGGGTGGGCGACTACGTGGTCGGCAACCCGGCAGTGAAGGCGGTGGTGCGCGGCGAACGCGGTGCGCAGCAGGTACGCAACAACCGTGGCGTGTCGATGCTGGCCGGTTATGCGCCGGTGCCGGCCACCGGCTGGGGCATCATCGCCCAGCGCCCGACCGAATCCACCCTGCAGCCGCTGTCGCGGTTGATGACGGCGGTGATCTGGAACGCGATTCCGCTGGGCCTGCTGTCGCTGCTGGTCACCTGGTGGTTCGCCCGTCGCATCTCGCTGCCGCTATGGCAGCTGGCGCGCAACGTGCAGGGCGGCGAGGACACCGGCAACGCGATCAACCACGTCAGCGGCATCCGCGCCTGGTACTTCGAGGTCGCCCAGCTCAAGCAGGCGGTGCTGCACAGCTTCAACGCGCTGCAGGACCGGATCGGCACGCTCAACCGTGCCAGCCGCACCGATCCGCTGACCGGCCTGCTCAACCGCCGCGGCCTGCAGCAGGCGCTGGATGCGCTGCAGGTGCAGGGCATCCCGTTCGCGATCCTGGCGCTGGACATCGATCGCTTCAAGACGATCAACGATGCCCATGGCCATGACGTCGGTGACGCCGCCATCGTCCACATCGCCGACCAGATGCGCCGCTACTCGCGTGACAGCGACATCCTCTGCCGCGCCGGTGGCGAGGAGTTCCTGCTGTTGCTGCCGGGCATCGGCACCGAATCGGCGCGACAGGCCGGCGAGCGCCTGCGCCAGCACATTGCCGACCATCCGTTCGAGCCAGTTGGCACCATCACCGTGTCGCTGGGCGTGGCGCATTTCCCCAGCTTCCATGTCGACGCCGAGCAGGCGCTGCGGCTGGCCGACAAGGCGCTGTACCTGGCCAAGGAACAGGGTCGCAACCGAGTGGTGGTGTACCCGTACGCGGATTGACGCGGAGCCGGGCTGGCCGGCTCCGCAGTGATCGTCAGCCCTGCTCCAGCGGGGTCAGCAGGCGCAGGCCGCGCCTGGCGCCGTCCACCATGTAGATGCCGCCCTCGGGCAGCAGGTCGCTGCCGGCCTGCTCGATCGGGTCCGCCTTGCGCCACGGCACGGTCTGCCGCGGGCCAGGAATGAAGGCACGCCAGCGGCCATAGCGCTCCGCTCCATTGGGATCATCGTTCAGGCCGAAATTCACCGGTATGCGTACCGTCCAGGTGTCGCGGGTGCTGGCCTCGCCGGTGGTCGGTGGGTTGAACGTCCACTTGCGGGCACTGCTGACGGCGGCCTTGGCCAGGATCTCGCGCATCTTGGCGAGGGTGCGCTCGCGTCCGACCACGGTCATGTTCACCTGCTCGGCAACGACATCGGCCACCCTGCCGTCACGCGCGATCTTGACCACCAGCAACACTTCACCCTGCCCACCGCTCCGATAGACCTCTTCCGGATAACGAGGGGGTGTCATGCGCCCTTGGGTCACCGAATCGGTGGCTTTCTCATCGTACTCGCTGAAATTGACGCTGGTCATGCTGACTTCGTAGCCACCATCGGCCATGGCCTTGCCCCGCAGGCGCACCCGCAATGGTGCACGCGCCGCCACCGCCTTGCCATCGCGCAGGGTGGGTTCGAAGCGCCAGCCACCAATGGTGCCCTCCACGAAGGACGCGATGCTCGGAGACAGCATCGACTTCTGGTCCAGTACCAGCGAACTGACCGCGCCCTCGGGCGTGACCTCGATATGGCCAGAGAGCACCATGCTCATCTCCGCGGTGGCACGCACCGCGCGCGTGGTCTGCGCGCTGGCGTCGCCAGCAAGCAGGGGAGCGCCGGCACCAACGGCCAACGCGAGAGCGAGGAACAGGGGGGGACGCATCATTGCCGGATCCTTGGTGATGAGCGCTGAGCGTAGCGCAGTCTTCACACCCGGGACAGCTCGGCCCGGCTACGCCAGCCGGTGCGCGCCAGCATAGGGTGGCGTATCCGGATAATCCGCGCGGGCGAAGCGTTCCTGCAGACCCTGCCACCACGCCGGATCGAACAGATGCCGGTAGTGCTCGCGTACCGCCGCCAGCTCGCTGGCAGGCAGGCCCATGAACGGGCCGAAGCGCTCGGGAAACACATCGCGCGGCCCCACATGGAACCAGGGCTCGTCGGCCATGGCCTCCTCCGGCGTGCGCGGCTGCGGCCAGGCACGGAACACGCAGTCACTGACCAGGCAGAGCTCGTCGTAGTCGTAGAACACCGCACGGCCATGCCGCGAGACGCCGAAGTTCTTCGGCAGCATGTCGCCGGGGAAGATGTTGTTGCGCGCCATGTCGGTGATTGCCTGCGCGTAGTCGAGCACCGCCGCGCGCACCGCCTCACCGCCCTGCTCACGCAGGTAGAGATTCAACGGGCGGAAGCGGCGCTGCACGTAGCACAGGTTGATCTCGACCTCGTCGCCATCCAGCCGCACGCTCTGCGCGCACTGCTGCAGCAGTTCCTCCAGCAATGCCGGAGCGAAGCGGTCACGTGGGAAACGCAGGTGGCGATACGGTTGTGCGTCCAGCAGGCGGCCGACACGGTCCAGGTTGAACACCAGCGCATACTTTTCTTCCACCTGCTGCCGCGACATCGCCTTGGGCCAGGCGAAGCGATCGCGGATCAGCTTGAACACCAGCGGGTAGCTGGGCAGGGTGAACACCGCCATGACCATGCCCGGCGTGCCTTCGGCATGCACCAGGCGTTCCTGCGGATGCTCGTTGAAGTGGCGGAAGAAGGTTCGGTAGCGCTCGGTCTTGCCCTGCTTGGCCCGGCCCAGCACTGTGTAGATCTCGTCGATCGGCTTGCCCGGCAGCAGGCTGCGCAGGAACACCACGGCATCGCCGACCGTGGCCAGATTAGCCTGGAAATAACTGCGTGACACGCCGAACAGGTGGGCGACATCGCGGCGCCGGGTCAGTACCGCATCGGCACGCAGGCCACGCTCGTCATTGACCAGGGCGATCACGCACGGCGAGAAGCGATGCTCGCCGAACACCCGGCCGACCAGATAAGCACGGCGCTCGCGGTAGAACACGGTATCCAATAGCTCGATGCTGCGCACCGGCGTGTCGCCCCAATGCGTGAGGTCATCCTGCAGGCGTACGGCGATCGCTGCCGCACAGCGCAGCTGGTGAGCATAGGGAATATCGAAGCGGTAATCGGCCAGTACCCTCTGCAGCGCCTCCACCGGTCGCGTCGGCGAGACGGCATAGGTATGCCGGGCGACCGGATGGGTGATGGCATCGGACGGTTCGACATCAAAAGCAATGAACTCCAGCGCCGGATCCACGCCACGAGTGGCGAACAGCCGCCGCGACAACGTGTTGTAGAAGGTCTTGTACAGCTCAGCGTCGATCAGCCCCTGCAGCAGCGCGCTGTACTCCGCGTGCACCTGCAGCCACAGCGCGCGCTCGCCGATCACCTCACCGGCCAGGCGACGCAGCGCGTCCATCTGTTCGGCGATGCACAGGTCGTACAGGGCAATGCGCTCGACCGCATCCTGGCGGGCACCAGCCCAGTCGCGCTGCTCGAAACGCAGGCGGGCGCGAACGGTGATCGCCGCGAAGCGGGCGTGGTAATCCTCGAAACCATCGCGGATGGCGCCGGCGATGCGCGGCGCCAGTACGGTTGCGATGACAGGCTGGGACATGCACGGCTCGGCAGGGAGACGGGTATCCACCATACGCCGGCGTGTGTGATGCCGTCGAGCGCAGAGGTAGTGCCGGCCGCTGGCCGGCAGCCCCTGGACCGCCGGTGGATCCATGCAGATGCCGGCCAGCGGCCGGCACTACCGGCTCAGATCGCCAGTTCGGCCTCCACGTCCTGCACCTTGCGCCGGGCCAGCGCCAGGTTGGATTTGGTCCGGTCCAGCACGATGTAGAAGAACAGGCCCTGCTTCTTCGCCACCGGACGCATGATGTGGTACGCCTTGCCCAGCGAGATCAGGATGTCCTCGATGCTGTCGTTGAGGTTCAGCGACGCGGCGGTCTTCATCTTGGCGCGGATCACTTCGGTGTTGCCGGCGGCGGCCACTTCCATGTCCATGCCGGCACCGGCCTCGCCCAGCAGCATGCCGCTCTCGTAGTCGACCAACGCTACTGCCTGCGCGCCGTCGATGCCCATCAGTGCGTTCAACGATTCATTCAATCCAGCCACGTCGCACCCCTTGTCGATGTTGGTTCGAGCCCCTCGTTCCCCTGCGGCCGGGCTCACGATCCGCCGAGTTCTGCCAGGATCGCCTGGCCACATTCCCTGCTCTGCCACAGCACCTGGCCGATCACGCTGCGCTGGTCGCAGGCCGCCATCAGCAGCAGCGGTGCGCGCCCTTCAGCTTGGATCGCCAGCATCAGCACCTTGCCGCCCGCCGCTTCCAGCATCAGCGTCTGCAGATCGCCCAGCAGCAGTTCGCGGCCAACTGCCGCGGCCAGCGCCAGCATCGCGCTGGTCATCGCCGCCAGCCGCTCGCCGCGCCCTTCGGCACCGGCACTCACCAGCGCAAAACCATCGACGCTGGCCAGCACGACCGTGCGCACGCCTTCAACACGCTGCAGCAGATCCTGCAGCAAGGGCTGCAGGCGCTCTCGCTGGCCGGCATCAGGCAGTACCGCCGCCTGCCCGTCAGCCATGCGCAACCACCAGCGCGTGCGCTTCCATTTCGCTCATCAGCACATCCATCAGCAGCAATCCCTGTTCGCGGTCGCGGGCATCCACCGCCAGCAGCGGCAGCGGTTGGTCGTCCAGGCTGGCGCGGGCACTCCAATCGTCCAGCAACGCATCCGGCATCTGGTCGAGGTGAGTCACTGCCACCACCAGCGCCAGCCCACCTGCGAAGGGCCGCAGCACCTGCAGGTAGGCGTCCAGCTCGGCCGCCACGCCCGCGCGGCGCGCATCCAGCAGCAGCACCGCACCACGCGCGCCCTGCAACAGGATCGGCCACAGGAAATCAAAACGTTGCTGCCCAGGCGTTCCGTACAGTCGCAGGCGCTCGCCGTTGGGCAGGTCGATATCGGCATAGTCCAGCGCTACGGTGGTCGAGGCCTTGTCCGCACCCATACGGTCACTGTTGGCAACGTCGGTGTCGATCACCGCACCGGCGGCAATACTGCGCACCAGGGTCGACTTGCCGCTGCCCATCCCGCCCAGCACCACCACCTTGTGCTCACGCATTGCGCTCGCCCCCGCGCAGGTGCCGCCACAAGCGGGCCAACAGGCCGCTATCGGTTCCGTTGCTGCGCATCGACATTACCGGTGCGGCCGGCGCCAGCTGCAGCTGTGCATAGCCGCACAGGTAGGCGGCATGGATGAAATCGCGCACCGCCGCAGCCGGCAGCTCGAGCAGCATCGCGCACTCTTCAACCGTGCACGCGCGCTTGAGCAGCAACGAGCACAGGCGGAAGCCATCGTGGTCGTGCCCCAGCACGCGGAAATCCGGCCAGCGCAGCAGCTTCACCGACGCGCTGCGCAGGCGTTCATCCAGCACCTGCCAATGGCGGCTGCGCTGCGCCCATTGCCACAACAGCGGCCGCAGCGGTTGGCGCGGCCGCTCGCCGGCCAGCGCCTGCAGGCGCGCCGGCGTCAACGCATCCAGCTGCAGGCGTTCGAAGCCATCGGCAAGACGTTCCACGAGGGCGGCCGCCGGCTCCTGCAGCAGCACCGCCTGGTCGTGTTCCAGATCCATCAGCAGCAAGGGCTCGCCGGCATCGCCGAGCAAGGCCTGTCCCTGCCGCAGCGGCAAGCGTTCGCGCAGCAGGCGGGTGATGGCATGCGCGCCATCGGCCAGGCGGATCGGTGCAGGTGCGTGCATGGCCAGGGGCTCCACTGCCAACTGCATGCCGCGCAATGCGCGGCCGATGGCACCGTCATCAAGTACATCCTGGTGGCCATCGCCGTCACGCAGCTGGCCACCCAGGTCCTCGATCCAGCACTGCAGGCGCGGGCGTTGCTGGCGCATGCGCTGGGCCGCATTGCGCAGCGCCGGGGTATCGCGGATGACCAGCAGGTCACAGTCGTCCAGGTCCTGGCTGCGGCGGATCTGGCCATCGGGCAAGGCCGAGGCCAACCGCAGCCGCTGCAACAGGGCGTGCTCACCCTGGATGTCGGTTCCCACTACCAGCACGCGTGCCATCGGTGTTCCCCGTGCGACCACCTCCCCGGTGGTCTCGCGTCGCCAAGGCTAGGGCATCGCCAACGGCGGCCGTCGTGATCGACTGCTCAGATCGAGGGCGCTTGCAGATTCACTCTTATCGGTTCTGCGACGGCTATCGTGGGCAAGTTTCATGCCCCTTTGACGGCATTCCGACAGCCGATGGATGTCACGCTTTCCGGCTGGGGTCAGAGCCCTCTGCGGTGCAGAGGGATCCGACCCCAGAGCCCACCGCGGCCCGCAAAAAAACCCGCGCCGAAGCGCGGGTTCCTGTGTCACGGCCGAGCGGCGATGGATCAGCCGCGCAGCTGCTCCAGTGCGGCGTTGAAGGTCGCACTCGGGCGCATTGCGGCCGCGGCCTTGGCCACGTCCGGGCGGTAGTAGCCGCCGATGTCCACGGCCTTGCCCTGCACCGCGATCAGCTCGTCAACGATCTTCTGCTCGTTGTCGGTCAGCGCCTTGGCCAGCGGGGCGAAGCGGGCCTTCAGTGCGGCGTCTTCGTCCTGCGCGGCCAGGGCCTGCGCCCAGTACAGCGCGATGTAGAAGTGGCTGCCGCGGTTGTCGATGCCACCCAGCTTGCGCGACGGCGACTTGTCGTTGTCCAGGAACTGGCCGTTGGCTTCATCCAGCGCCTTGGCCAGCACGCGGGCGGCAGCGTTGTCGTAGCGGTTGCCCAGGTGTTCCAGCGACGCGGCCAGGGCCAGGAACTCACCCAGCGAATCCCAGCGCAGGTAGTCCTCTTCAACGAACTGCTGCACGTGCTTCGGGGCCGAACCACCGGCGCCGGTCTCGAACAGGCCGCCACCGGCCATCAGCGGCACGATCGACAGCATCTTGGCGCTGGTGCCCAGCTCCATGATCGGGAACAGGTCGGTGAGGTAATCGCGCAGCACGTTGCCGGTCACCGAGATGGTGTCCTCGCCCTTGCGGATGCGGTCCAGCGAGAACGCGGTGGCTTCCACCGGCGGCAGGATGCGGATATCCAGGCCGGCGGTGTCGTGGTTCTTCAGGTACTGCTCGACCTTTGCGATGACCTGCGCGTCGTGGGCGCGGGCGGCATCCAGCCAGAACACGGCCGGGGTGCTGCTCAGGCGGGCGCGTTCGACGGCCAGCTTGACCCAGTCCTGGATCGGCGCGTCCTTGGTCTGGCACATGCGCCAGATGTCACCGGCTTCCACGGCGTGCTCGAACACCACGGTGCCGGCATCATCGGTGACCTTGACCACGCCATCAGCGGCGATCTGGAAGGTCTTGTCGTGCGAGCCGTACTCTTCGGCCTTCTGCGCCATCAGGCCGACGTTCGGCACCGAACCCATGGTGGCCGGATCGAAGGCGCCGTGCGCCTTGCAGTCGTCGATGACGGCCTGGTACACGCCGGCGTAGCAGCGATCCGGAATGACCGCCTTGGTGTCCTGCAGCTTGCCTTCGGCGTTCCACATCTTGCCGGAGTCGCGGATCATCGCCGGCATCGAGGCGTCGACGATCACGTCGCTCGGCACGTGCAGGTTGGTGATGCCCTTGTCCGAGTTGACCATGGCCACGCCCGGACGCTGTGCGTACTCGGCGGCGAGGTCGGCTTCGATCGCAGCGCGGGTGGCTTCCGGCAGCGACGGCAGGCGTGCGGCCAAGTCACCGATGCCGTTGTTCGCATCGAAACCGGCCTGCTTCAGCGCGTCGGCGTGCTTGGCCAGCACGTCCTTGTAGAACTCGTTGACCGCCACGCCGAACATGATCGGGTCGGAGACCTTCATCATGGTCGCCTTCAGGTGCAGCGAGAACAGCACGCCCTGGGCCTTGGCATCGGCGATCTGCTCGCCGATGAAGGCGGCCAGTGCCTTGCGGCTCATGACGGCGGCGTCGACGATCTCGCCGGCCTTGACCGCGGTCTTTTCCTTCAGCACGACGGTGCTGCCGTCATTGCCGTGGAAGGTGATCTTCAGCGAACCGGCGTTGGCCAGGGTGGCCGACTTTTCGCTGCCGTAGAAATCACCGGCGGCCATGTGCGCGACGTGCGACTTCGAATCCGACGCCCAGGCGCCCATGCGGTGCGGGTGCTTGCGCGCGTAGTTCTTCACCGAGAGCGGTGCGCGGCGGTCCGAATTGCCTTCGCGCAGCACCGGGTTCACCGCGCTGCCCTTGACCTTGTCATAGCGCGCCTTGTAGTCGCGCTGCTGGTCGTCAGCCGGGGTTTCCGGGTAATCCGGCAGCGGATAGCCCTGGTCCTGCAGTTCCTTGATGGCCGCCTTCAGCTGCGGCACCGAAGCGGAGATGTTCGGCAGCTTGATGATGTTGGCGTCCGGGGTGGTCGCCAGCTGGCCCAGCTCGGCCAGGTCGTCGCTGACCTTCTGCGCGTCGCTCAGCAGTTCCGGGAACAGCGACAGGATGCGGCCGGACAGCGAGATGTCACGGGTTTCCACCGCGATGCCTGCAGTGGAGGTATAGGCGTCGACGATCGGCAGCAGCGACTGGGTGGCCAGGAACGGTGCTTCGTCGGTCAGCGTGTAGAGGATCTTGGACATGGGGGACTTGGACTCTGTAGCAATGCTCAGGGGAAGGCCGGCGCCAGCGCCGGGCCACGTGCAACCGTGTCACTTCCCCCGCCGCCGTCAGGGTGGGCGCGCGGCGGGGAAACCCCTGCATTGTCGCGTTTTCAGCCGCGCGGGGCAAAGCCGCGCCATACGCGCCGGTACTGCAACGCAGTGATTCGTTCGGCCGGGCTTGTGCGGCGATGATGCGTTCCCATCAGACCCACGTCATGCGTGGATGAGGAAGAACCCGCCGTTTCAGTAGATCCACGCCACGCGTGGATGAGACTCCGCCATCGCGCAAAAAAAAGACGCAGCCTCGCGGCTGCGTCCATCGTGAGCCCTGCCGGGAGAGAGTCGGCAGGACTTACTTGACCTCGAACTCCTGCGGCGTTCCGGCCGCCTTGCCATCGACGGTGACTTCGGCGCGGTACTTGCCGGCCGGCCAGCCCTTTGCATTCTTGAAGGTGACGTTGGTGGTTTCCGCACCGCTGGTGTTCAGGGTCGCGTTCTGTTCGCCGGCCACCTGGCCGTCCTGGAAGGTCAGCTTGGCGCCGACATTCACGTTGTTGGCGGCACCGTCGGTCTTGACCGAGACGATGACGTCATCCTTCGGAGCGAACAGTGCCGCCGTTGCAACCGACTTGTCGGCGGCAGCGGTCTTGCCCACGGTGACCGCCGAGACGCTGACAGCAGCGGCCTCAGCCATCGGCGGCGGTGCGCCGGTCATCGGCGCCGGTGCCGGCTCGGCCGGAGCGGTTGCGGCGGGCGCGGCATTGCTGTCGGTCGACTCTTCTTTCTTCTTGCAACCAACCAAGGCAACGCTGCCCAGCAGGGCGGCGATCAGGGCGGTCTGGAGCGGGGTGGTCTTGATCATTCGGGGTTCCTCCCAGGGATTGTCGGACGGCGTTCGGCCGGCTTACTTCGGCGGCAGTTTCAGGGTCTGGCCCGGGAAGATCTTGTCCGGGTCATCAAGCACATCGCGATTGGCTTCGAAGATCTTCTTCCAGGCATTGGCGTCGCCCAGATGCTGCTTGGCGATCTTCGACAACGAGTCACCCTTCTGCACGGTGTAGGTGCCGCCGCTGACGACGTCTGCGGTGCTGTCCACCGAAGCGCTGACGCCAGAGAAGTCCGCCTTCGGCACCTGCTCGGCGGTACTGTCGACACTGCCACTGACGCCGGAGAAATCGGCTTTCTTCTCGGTACTCATCCACAACTCCCGTCTGCATGACTACGTGGTTCGCACGGTGCCATGGAGGTTGTTAAATGGGGATGGTGCAGATGTGAAGCCGCCCCCGGGACGGCTGAACAATCGGGTCTCAAGCGGTAGCGCCGGGCCATGCCCGGCGGCTTTGGCTCTGGCCGCTGCGCTCGCCGGGCATGGCCCGGCGCTACCTGTGACAGAGCGGCACCACGGTAGTGCCGGCCGCTGGCCGGCTTGGCCTGCACGCGGGTTCCACGCGGTTGCCGGCCAGCGGCCGGCACTACCCGTAACCGCCTGCGGCGGTTACTGGCGCAGTTCGCGGTAGGTCGCAGCCGGGGCGGTGATGCCAGGGCTGGCGCGCCAGGGGTTGATGTCCAGGCCACCACGACGGGTATAGCGGGCCTCCACCTCCAGCCATTGCGGCTGGCAGCGCGCGGACACTTCGCTGAAGATCCGCTCAACGCACTGCTCGTGGAACTCGGCGTGTTCGCGGTAGCTGACCAGATAGCGCAGCAGGCCCGCGCGATCGATCTTCGGCCCGCAGTAACGCAGGCTGACCGTGGCCCAGTCCGGCTGGCCGGTCACCGGGCAGTTCGACTTCAGCAGTGCCGAGACCAGCGTCTCCTCCACCACCTGGCTGGTATCAGCCGCAAGGAAGTCCGCCTGCGGCGGGCCGTAGCAGTCGATGTCCACGTCCAGCCCGTCGATGGATTCGCCCAGCGGCGTCTCGCGCAGGCCCGGCAAACCGAACGCGACCTGGACCGGCGCACCGGCACACGCCGACAGATCGGTCACCAGGCGTTCGCGCAGTGCCTCGACGCTGTCGATGCGGGTGCTGTTGAGGGAGTTGAGGTACAGCTTGAACGACTTCGATTCGATCAGCCGCGGCGAGGTGCACGGCACCTGCACGGTAGCGACGGCAACCTGCGGCTTGCCACGCGGGTCGAGCCAGCTCAGCTCGAAGGCATGCCAGCGGTCATGGCCGACGAACGGCAGCGCGGCGTCATCGAGGCCGATCTCGGCGCGGGCACCGCTGCGCGGGATGGGAAACAGCAGGCCGGGATCGTACTGCGACGGGTAACTGACCTCGCGACCGAGGCTGGAATCCTGTGGGGTGTTCATGCTGCTTATTGTATCGCGCGGAGGGCGGGCCTTCGGCCGGGCCGGCCAACGGCGGAGCCCCTCCGTGGTGGTTGTGTTGGATGGTCGCGAAAGGCGGTCTATCGGCCTGGCCGGGTGGGCAGGCGGGTCGGGGGACGCCGTTAACCCGTCCTTGGGGGCTTGGCCGCGGCATCCATGCCGCGGACACCCCCGCCCCGCCTACCCACCCGGCCCCTGACAGTTCCCTGCACGCGGCCACCACCACGGGAAAGATCAGAAAAATCAAAATCAAAAGCCAATCCTTCAGACATTCCGGATGTCTGCCCGTGTCGACCAAGGTCGACACCCACCAACAGCCGCGTGAACCTGTCGGGGGCGGGGCGGTGTGGGCCTGCAGGACCGTTGGCGCCATGGATGGCGCCATCGAGCCCCCATGGACGGGTTTACGGCGTGTCCTGCAGGCCCACACCGCCCCGCCCAACCAGCAGAAATCCAGCACCGCTTTTGACGTTGACGTTGATTCAAGCGGGTGCAGGGCTGCAAGCCCTGCCGGAAACCCTCACCCCGCAGGAGTGCCGGCACCGTTCAAGTAATCCAGGCTCACCTGCAGCAACGCCCGCAACCCGACATCCAACGCCTTCTCGTCCAACAGGAACTTCGGTGAATGGTTCGCCGGTGCCGTCGCCGGATCGATGCCCATGCTGGTCGAACCGACGAAGAAGAACATCCCCGGCACTTCCTTCGCGTACAGCGAGAAATCCTCCGCGCCCATCTGCAGCGGCGGCTCGTACACGTTGTCCTTGCCCACCACCGCCTGCAGGCTCGGCAGCATCTTCGCGGTCAGCGCCGGGTCGTTCACCGTGGCCGGGTTGCCTTCAGACTCGTAGATGTCGGTCACCGCCTTGGCACCGTGCGCGGCGGCAGTGTGCTCGGCCACGTTGCGCAGGTCGGCGAAGATCTGCTGGCGCATGCCTTCATCGAAGGTGCGGATGGTGCCGACCATCTCCACTTCATCGGGAATGATGTTGTAGCGGATGCCGCCGTTGATCGCGCCGAAGGTCAGTACCGCCGGCTGCTTGGACAGGTTGGCGCGGCGGCTGACGATGGTCTGCGCGGTGCCGACCAGGTCGGCGGTGGCCACGATCGGATCAACACCATTCCACGGCGCCGAGCCATGCGTCTGCCGACCGATCACCTTAATCCCGAAACGATCCGAAGCCGCCATCAACGGGCCACCACGCACGGCGATCTGCCCAGCCTGCACGCTTGAGAAGACGTGCAGGCCGAACACGGCTTCCGGCTTGAAGTCGGCGAACAGGCCTTCCTTCAGCATCAGGGCAGCACCACCCTCTTCCGGCGGCGGCGCGCCTTCCTCGGCCGGCTGGAAGATCAGCATCACCTGGCCCGGCAGGTCTTTCTTCATCGACACCAACGCTTCGGCCACGCCGAGCAGGGTGGCGGTGTGCGCATCATGGCCACAGGCATGCATCACGCCAACGGTCTGCCCGCGGTACTGGTCGGTGGCCTTGGAGGCGAACGGCAGGCCGGTCTGTTCGGTCACCGGCAGCGCGTCCATGTCCGCACGCAGGGCGATCTTCGGCCCGGGCTTGCCACCTTCAATGATCGCCACCACGCCGTGGTGGGCGATGCCGGTCTTCGGCTTCAGGCCCATCGCACGCAGGCGCTTGGCGACCTCGGCCGAGGTGCGCACCTCACGGTTGGACAGCTCCGGGTGCTGGTGGAAGTCGCGCCGCCACTCCACCACCTTGGCCTGCAGCCGCTGGGCGGCGGCGGTCACTTCCGGGCGCTGCGCGTCCTGGGCGTGGGCGAGGGCCGGCAAGGCCAGCAGCAGGGCGGACAGCAGCAACGAACGGCGCATCACGATCTCCACGGCAGGGGGTTCCAGCTGAATGTAGGGCAACACCGCCGTCACGGGAACCTCCGCGGCCGGATCCGGTCTTAGCGCCCGTCCCATCCGTCATGCAGGAAACGTGATGTGGCACAGGTATGCTTTGCGCATTGCCAACCGGGGCGCCGCCCCGTCCAGCCCCCTTGGAGTCCTTGAATGTCACGTGTTTGGAAGATCGTGCTGCTGGTCGTGGCGGTACTGGTGCTGGCCGTGGTCGGCCTGCGCGTACTCGGCGGGGGCAAGGACAAGGCCGGTGGCCCGGCGGCAGCTGCGCGCCAGGGCGGTGAAGACCCGGATGCCGGCCCGGTGCCGGTGACCGTGGTGGATGCGGCACGCCAGGACGTGCCGGTCTATGCCAGCGCGCTGGGTACGGTGACCGCAATGAACACCGTCACCGTCAGCCCGCAGGTTGGCGGCCAGCTGATGAGCCTGAATTTCCGCGAAGGCCAGGAAGTGAAGAAGGGCGATGTGCTGGCGGTGATCGACCCGCGCACCGCCCAGGCCAGCTACGACCAGGCGGTGGCATCCAAGCGCCAGAACGAGGCGCTGCTGGCCACCGCGCGTTCCAACTACCAGCGCTCGAACGCGCCGGAGTATCGCCAGTTCGTCGCCAAGACCGATCTGGATACACAGCGAAACCAAGTGGCACAGTACGAAAGCGCAGTCGCGGCGAACGAGGCCAGCATGCGCTCGGCGCAGGTGCAGCTGCAGTACACCAAGGTCACCGCGCCGATCACCGGCATCGCCGGCATCCGTGCGGTCGACGCCGGCAACGTGGTCAACGCCGGCACCGCACTGGTCACGCTGACCCAGATCCATCCGATCCACGTGCTGTTCAACCTGCCCGAGCGCCAGCTCGGCGATGTGCGCCAGGCGCAGGCCGCCGGTGCGGTACCTGTCGCGGCACTGGACCGCGCCGATTCGCATGTGCTGTCCGGCGACGGCAAGCTCGACGTGGTCGACAACCTGATCAGTGCCGACAGCGGCACGTTCAAGGCGCGCGCGATCTTCGACAACACCGACAACGGCCTGTGGCCGGGCCAGTTCGTCAACGTGCGCATGCAGCTGCGCACGATTGCCGGTGGCGTGGTCATTCCGACCCAGGCGGTGCTGCGTGGCCCGGACGGCGAGTACGTCTATGTGGTGCAGGGCGACAACACGGTGAAGATGCAGACCGTGCGCAGCGGCGTGGAAGTGGGCGACAGCCAGGTGCAGATCGCCGAAGGCCTGAAGGGCGGCGAGCGGGTGGTCAGTGAAGGCCAGTTCCGCTTGAAGCCGGGCAGCAAGGTCACCGCGCTGAAGCCGGGCGAAACCCCGGCGGTGCCGACCGAAGCCGAGCTGAAGGCGGCCGAGCAGAAGAACGCTGGCGGCGGTGGCCGTCGTGGCGGCGGCCCGCGCTGAGCGCAGGCTACCGACCTCCCTCGCGCCGGCAAGCCTGCCGGCGCTGCCATTGAAGTGCCAGCAAGGATCAGTCCGTGGGCTTTTCGACGATCTTCATCCGCCGTCCCATCGCCACCTCGCTGCTGATGGCGGGCCTGTTGCTGCTGGGCATCCTGGGTTACCGCAAGCTGCCGGTGTCGGCGCTGCCGGAAATCGATGCGCCCAGCCTGGTGGTCACCACCCAGTACCCCGGTGCCAACGCCACCACCATGGCCTCGCTGGTCACCACGCCGCTGGAGCGCCAGTTCGGGCAGATCTCCGGGCTGGAGCTGATGACCTCCGACTCGTCGGCCGGGTTGTCGACGATCATCCTGCAGTTCTCGATGGACCGCGACATCGACATCGCCGCGCAGGACGTGCAGGCGGCGATCCGCCAGGCCACCCTGCCCTCGTCGCTGCCCTACCAGCCGGTCTACAACCGGGTGAATCCGGCTGACGCTGCCATCGTCACCTTGAAGCTGACCTCGGACACGCGCCCGCTGCGCGACGTCAACAACTACGCCGACTCGATCCTCGCCCAGCGCCTGTCGCAGGTGCAGGGCGTGGGCCTGGTCTCGATCGCCGGCAACGTGCGCCCGGCCGTGCGCATCCAGGTCAATCCGGCGCAGCTGTCGAACATGGGCCTGACCCTGGAGCAGCTGCGCAGTGCGCTGACCCAGGCCAACGTCAACGCACCGAAGGGTTCGTTGAACGGCAAGACCCAGTCCTACAGCATCGGCACCAACGACCAGCTGTCCAGCGCCGCCGAGTACCGCGACACCATCATCAGCTACAAGAACGGACGTCCGGTGCGCCTGTCGGATGTAGCCCAGGTGATCGATGGCGTTGAGAACGATCAGCTGGCCGCCTGGGCCGATGGGAAGCCGGCGGTGCTGCTGGAAGTGCGTCGCCAGCCCGGCGCCAACATCGTGCAGACCGTCGAGCGCATCCGCGCCCTGCTGCCGCAGCTGCAGGGCGTGCTGCCGGCCGACGTGCACCTGGAGATCTTCAACGACCGCACCGAGACCATCCGCGCCTCGGTGCATGAAGTGCAGTTCACCCTGATCCTGACCATCGGCCTGGTGGTGGCGGTGATCTTCGTGTTCCTGCGCCGGCTGTGGGCCACGATCATTCCCTCGGTGGCGGTGCCGCTGTCGCTGGCCGGCACCTTCGCGGTGATGGCCTTTGCCGGCATGTCGCTGGACAACCTGTCGCTGATGGCGCTGGTGGTGGCCACCGGCTTCGTGGTCGACGATGCGATCGTGATGATCGAGAACATCGTGCGTTACATCGAGCAGGGCAAGAGTGGCAAGGAAGCGGCCGAGATCGGTGCACGCCAGATCGGCTTCACCGTGCTGTCGCTGACGGTCTCGCTGGTGGCGGTGTTCCTGCCGCTGCTGCTGATGCCCGGCGTTACCGGCCGCCTGTTCCACGAGTTCGCGTGGGTGCTGAGCATCGCGGTGGTGCTGTCGATGCTGATCTCGCTGACGCTCACCCCGATGATGTGCGCCTACCTGCTCAAGCCCGACGCACTGCCCGAGGGCGAGGACGCGCATGAGCGTGCGGCGGCGGCCGGCAAGCAGAACCTGTGGACGCGCACCGTGGGCCTGTACGAGCGCAGCCTGGACTGGGTGCTGGACCACCAGCGCCTGACCCTGGCCGTGGCCGGCGGCGCACTGGTGCTGACCGTGCTGCTGTACGTGCTGATTCCCAAGGGCCTGCTGCCCGAACAGGACACCGGCCTGATCACCGGCGTGGTCCAGGCTGACCAGAACATCGCCTTCCCGCAGATGGAGCAGCGCACCAAGCAGGTGGCCGAAGCGCTGCGCCAGGACCCGGACGTGACCGGCGTGTCGGCGTTCATCGGCGCAGGCAGCATGAACCCCACGCTCAACCAGGGCCAGCTGTCGATCGTGCTGAAGGAACGCGGCGAGCGAGACGGCCTGGACAAGATCCTGCCGCGCCTGCAGAAGGCCGTCGCCGGCATTCCAGGTGTCGCGCTGTACCTGAAGCCGGTGCAGGACGTGACCCTGGATACCCGCGTGGCCGCCACCGAGTACCAGTACTCGCTGTCGGACGTGGATTCGGCCACGGTGGCCACCCAGGCCACGCGCCTGACCGAAGCGCTGCGCAAACGCCCGGAACTGGCCGACGTCGACAACAACCTGTCCAACCAGGGCCGTGCGCTTGAGCTGAACATCGACCGCGACAAGGCCAGCGTGCTGGGCGTGCCGATGCAGACCATCGACGACACCCTCTACGACGCGTTCGGCCAGCGCCAGATCTCGACCATCTTCACCGAGCTCAACCAGTATCGCGTTGTGCTGGAAGTGGCGCCGGAGTTCCGCACCAGCACCGCGCTGATGGAGCAGCTGGCCGTAGCGTCCAACGGCGCCGGTGCGCTCACCGGCACCAATGCCACCAGCTTCGGCCAGGTCACCTCGTCGAACTCGTCGACCGCTACCGGCATCGGTGCGCAGAACACCGGCATCACCGTCGGCGCCGGTAACATCATCCCGCTGTCGGCGCTGGCCGAAGGCAAGGTCAGCAGCGCGCCGCTGCTGGTCAGCCATCAGCAGCAGCTGCCGGCAGTGACGGTCTCGTTCAATGTGGCACCGGGCTATTCGCTGTCCGAAGCGGTGCGGGCGATCCAGGAAACCAAGGACAGCCTGGACATGCCCACCCACCTGCATGCCGAGTTCATCGGCAAGGCTGCCGAATTCACCGGCAGCCAGACCGATGTGGTGTGGCTGCTGCTGGCGTCGCTGGTGGTGATCTACATCGTGCTGGGCGTGCTGTACGAGAGCTACATCCACCCGATCACGATCATCTCCACGCTGCCGCCGGCCGGTGTCGGTGCGCTGCTGGCGCTGATGCTGTGCGGGCTGAGCCTGTCGGTGGATGGCATCGTCGGCATCGTGCTGCTGATCGGCATCGTCAAGAAGAACGGCATCATGATGGTGGACTTCGCGATCGAGGCACGCCGCGCCGGTGCCAACGCGCACGAAGCGATCCGCCGTGCCTGCCTGCTGCGCTTCCGCCCGATCATGATGACCACGGCTGCGGCCATGCTCGGCGCGCTGCCGCTGGCGCTGGGTACCGGCATCGGTTCGGAGCTGCGCCGCCCGCTGGGCATCGCCATCGTCGGCGGCCTGCTGCTGTCGCAGCTGGTGACCCTGTACACCACGCCGGTGATCTACCTGTACATGGAACGCTTCTCCGAGTGGCTGGCACGCCGCCGTGAACAGCGCGCACTGCGCGATGGTTCTCTGCAGGAGCCGCAGGCATGATCCACGCCCCGCTGCCGTGGCGGGCCGCATGATGAACCTGTCCGGTCCCTTCATCCGCCGTCCGATCGGCACCGCGCTGCTAGCCATCGGCCTGTTCATGGTCGGCCTGATCTGCTACCTGCGGCTGGGCGTGTCGGCGCTGCCGAACATCGAGATCCCGGTGATCTTCGTGCACGCCAGCCAGTCCGGTGCCGACGCAGCGACCATGGCCTCGACGGTCACCGCGCCACTGGAACGCCACCTCGGCCAGCTGCCCGGCATCGACCGCATGCGCTCGTCGAGTTCGGAAGGCAGCTCGCTGGTGTTCATGATCTTCCAGAGCGGCCACAACATCGATTCGGCCGCGCTGGACGTACAGACCGCGATCAACTCTGCGCAGGCCGACCTGCCCTCGGGCATGGGTTCGCCGATGTACCAGAAGGCGAACCCGAACGACGACCCGGTGATCGCCATCGCGCTGACCTCGCAGACGCAGTCGGCCGACGAGCTGTACAACGTCGCCGATTCGCTGTTGGCGCAGCGCATCCGCCAGATCAGCGGCGTGGCCTCGGTCGACATCGCCGGTGCCTCGACGCCGGCGGTGCGTGTGGACGTCAACCTGCGCCTGATGAACGCACTCGGCCTGACCGCCGATGACCTGCGCAACGCGGTGCGTGCGGCCAACGTGACCTCACCCACCGGCTTCCTCAGCGATGGCAACACCACCACCGCGATCATCGCCAACGATTCGGTCGCACGCGCTGCCGACTTCGCCGACCTGGTGGTGAAGACCCAGGGCGATGGCCGGGTGATCCGCCTGAAGGACATCGCCAACGTCTACGACGGCCAGCAGGACGCCTACCAGGCGGCGTGGTTCGACCACAAGCCGGCGGTGGTGATGTACGTGTTCACCCGCGCCGGCGCCAACATCGTGGAGACCGTGGACCGGGTCAAGGCGCAGATTCCCACGCTGCGTGATTACCTGCAGCCGGGCACCACGATGACACCGTACTTCGATCGTACGCCGACCATCCGCTCGTCGCTGCACGAAGTGCAGATCACCCTGCTGATCAGCCTGGCGATGGTGGTGCTGACCATGGCGCTGTTCCTGCGCCGGCTGGCACCCACGCTGATCGCCGCCGTGACCGTGCCGCTGTCGCTGGCCGGTGCCGCGCTGGTGATGTACGTGATGGGCTTCACCCTGAACAACCTGAGCCTGCTGGCGCTGGTGATCGCGATCGGCTTCGTGGTAGACGACGCGATCGTGGTGATCGAAAACATCATGCGCCACCTCGACGAGGGCATGCCGCGGATGCAGGCGGCGCTGACCGGTGCACGCGAGATCGGATTCACCATCGTCTCGATCACCGCCTCGCTGGTGGCGGTGTTCATCCCGCTGCTGTTCGCCAGCGGCATGATGGGTGCGTTCTTCCGCGAGTTCACCGTTACCCTGGTCGCGGCCATCGTGGTGTCGATGGTCGTCTCGCTGACGCTGACCCCGGCGCTGTGCAGCCGCTTCCTCAGTGCCCACGACCACAAGGCGGCGCCGTCGCGCTTCGGCCGTTGGCTGGATGCCGGCCACGAGCGCATGCTGCGCATCTACACCGTGTTCCTCGACTTCTCGCTGCGCCACGCGTTGCTGCTGTCGTTGACGCCACTGATCCTGATCGGCGTCACCATCTTCCTGTTCGGCGCAGTGAAGAAGGGCGCGTTCCCGCCGCAGGACACCGGCCTGATCTGGGGCCGCGCCAACTCCAGTGCCACCGTCTCCTTCGAGGACATGGTCGCCCGCCAGCGCCGCATCACCGACATGCTGATGGCCGACCCGGCGGTGAAGACCGTGGGCGTGCGCCTGGGCAGCGGTCGCCAGGGCTCCAGCGCGCAGTTCAACGTCGAGCTGAAATCGCGCAAGGAAGGCCGACGCGAAACCACCGCGCATGCACTGGCACGCCTGAGCGCCAAGGCCGACCGTTACCCCGACCTGCAGCTGCGCCTGCGCGCGATCCAGGACCTGCCCAGCAACGATGGCGGCGGCTCCAGCCAAGGTGCGCAGTACCGTATCTCGCTGCAGGGCAATGACCTGGCGTCGCTGCAGGAATGGCTGCCCAAGCTGCAGGCGGAGCTGAAGAAGAACCCGAAGCTGCGCGATGTCGGCACCGACGTCGACAATGCCGGGCTGCGCCAGAACATCGAGATCGACCGCGCCAAGGCCGCGCGCCTGGGCGTCTCGGTCGGCGCCATCGATGGGGCGCTGTACGGCGCGTTCGGCCAGCGCCAGATCTCGACGATCTACTCGGACATCAATCAGTACAGCGTGGTGGTCAACGCCCTGCCCTCGCAGACCGCTACGCCGGCGGCACTGGACGAGGTGTACGTGCGGGCGCGCAATGGCGAGATGGTGCCGATCACGGCGATGGCCAAGCAGATGCCGGGGCTGGCGCCGTCGCAGATCACCCACGAGAACCAGTACACGACGATGGACCTGAGCTACAACCTGGCGCCGGATGTGAGCATGGGTGAGGCCAAGGCGATCATCGACGCCACCGTGGCCGGCATGCGCATGCCGGGCGACATCCGCCTGGCTGATGACGCCGGCTTCGGCTTCAACTCCGACCCCAGCGACATGCTGATCCTGGTATTCGCGGCGATCCTGACCGTGTACCTGGTGCTGGGCATGCTGTACGAGAGCTTGATCCACCCGGTCACCATCCTGTCCACGCTGCCGGCGGCCGGCGTGGGCGCGCTGCTGGCGCTGTTCGGCACCAACACCGAACTGTCGGTGATCTCGATGATCGCGCTGGTGCTGCTGATCGGCATCGTCAAGAAGAACGCGATCATGATGATCGACTTCGCGCTGGTGGCGCAGCGCGAGCATGGGCTGGCACCACGCGAAGCGGCGCGCGAGGCCAGCATCGTGCGCTTCCGGCCGATCATGATGACCACGATGGTGGCGATCCTGGCCGCGGTTCCGCTGGCGATCGGCCTCGGCGAAGGGTCCGAGCTGCGTCGTCCGCTGGGTATCGCGATGATCGGCGGCCTGCTGTTCTCGCAGAGCCTGACCCTGCTCAGTACGCCGGCGCTGTATGTGATCTTCTCGTGCCTGGCCGAGCGCTGGCGGGCACGTCGCGCACGCAAGCGCGAAGCGAAGCTGCTCAAGCGCGCGCAGCAGGCGTAGAAGGGCCATCCACGCATGGCGTGGATCTACTGGTAGAGCCGGCCGCTGGCCGGCGTTCTCCATACAGCCAATCTGCCGGCCAGCGGCCGGCACTACCGTGGATGCAGATGGTGGATGCAGATGGTGGATGCAGATGGTGGATGCAGATGGTGGATGTGGATGGTGGATGTGGATGGTGGGTGTGGATGGTGGGTGCGGACCGTTGGTCCGCACGCTTCCGGGTTTGACGCGCCGTAACGAAAAGAGAACAATTCTCATCCAGCCATGGTCCTGCGCCCCTTCTCGGCGCCCCGCTGCCATCTCCGGCCAGCCTGCGTGATCCCAGCCACTGCCCCTTCCCCCACCCGTGGGCGGATGGCCTGTGGCCGTCCGTCGAGGACCACCATCGATGCTGCCTTCCCTTTCCCCCCGCCTGGCCCTGCTGGCCGTCGCCCTTTCCGCCGCCTGTACCGCCCATGCCGAAGCGCCGGCCGGCAGCCGTAGAGCCACCGATCTGGATGCAGTGAAAGTCACCGCCGAACGCACCCATACCGACGCTGGCGCACTGGGCGACCGCGCCCTGCGCGACACTCCGTTCGCGATCACCGCTGTTGGCCGCGAGCAGATCGAGCAGCGCCAGGTGGTCTCGCTGGGCGAAGCCTTCCTGCTCGACCCTTCGGTCAGCACCCAGGTCAGCGCCTATGCCAGTGGCTGGAGCTCGCCCATCCGCAACCGCGGTCTGGAGCTGAACTACGACAGCTACCGGGTCAATGGCCTGCAGGTCTCGTCCTGGGGCACCGAATGGCCGCTGGAAGTGATGGAACAGGTCGATCTGCTGAAAGGCCCGGGTGGATTCCTGTATGGCTTCGGCACCCCCGGCGGCATCGTCAACTACATCACCAAGAAGCCGACGGACACGCCCACCTTCTCCGCCCAACTGGGCTGGCGCGAACAGGGCATCGTCAGCGGCGGCATCGACGTTGGCGGCCGCTTCGGCAACGAGCAGATGTTCGGCTACCGCTTCAACGCCTTCCAGGAAAAGGGCGAGACCTTCAACGGCGGCCATGTCGATCGCAAGGTGGGTGCACTGTCGCTGGATGCGCGCCTGAGTGATGCGCTCACCTGGACCTTCGATGGCGTGTTCCAGTCGCGCGAGCTGCGCGAGGAATCGCCGCAGTACTACTTCCGTGGCCTGACCTCGTTGCCGCGGCCGATCGCCGGAGATACCGACAACAGCGTACCCGGCACCTACTACGACACACGCTCCAGCCTGCTGTCGACCGGCTTGAACTGGCAGATCAACAGCGACTGGAAGGCCAGCCTGAGTTATGGCGTCACCACTTCATGGAACGACGTCAACAAGATCTTCGCCTACATCGACGATCTCAACGGCGACTACGACGTCAATGTCTACGAGCTGGGTGGCAAGAGCGAGTGGAAGCTGGCCCAGGCGATGTTGCAGGGCAGCTTCCGCACCGGTCCGCTGCAGCATCAGGTGGTGGCGGGTATCAGCCACCAGACCGGGCTGGGCTGGGACCGTCCCTACGAGTGGAACCTGATCGGGCGCGCCAACCTGTACCAGCGCCATGCCATCCGCCACGACGCCGTCGGTTCTCGGGTGATGACCCGCGGCGACGAGACGGTGCAGCAGGCGGTGTTCGCAAGCGATACGGTGAACCTCGGCAGCGGCTGGTCGGTGCTGGCGGGCTGGCGCTACAACGACTTCGAAACCAAGGGGCGATACCACACCTACCCGGTCACCCCGACCTACGCCGTGATGTTCAAGCCCAGCGAGGCGGTCACCCTTTACGCCAGCTACATCGAGTCGCTGGAAGCGGGCAGCCGCGTAGGCAACAGCTACATCAACGCCGGTGACGTGCTCGATCCCACCATCAGCAAGCAGTACGAGATCGGTGCCAAGGTCGAAGCGGCGCGTTGGAATGCGAACGTGGCCGCGTTCCGGCTGGAACGTGGTGCCAACATCGATGAGCTCACGCCGGCCGGCAAGCGCCTGGTGCAGGACGGCATCACGCTGTACGAAGGCATTGAAGCCAGTGCTGACCTGCACCTCAACGATGCACTGACCGTCGGCGGCGGCGTCACCTGGCTGGATCCGACCTACGACAAGCTGTCCCCGGGCAGCGCCGCACAGGAAGGCAACCGTACCGCCGGTGCTGCGCGCTGGAGCGGCGTACTGCACGCCACCTACCAGCTGCCGTGGGTAGACGGCTTGGAAACCTATGCCGCCGTGCGCTACTACGGCGATGTCTGGTACGACGCCGACAACACTCTGAAGCTGCCCGACTACACGCTGGTGAATGCAGGCATCGGCTATCGCCTGCTGGCGTCCGGCCATCCGGTGACCCTGCGTGCCAGCGTCGAGAACCTGGCCAACCGCAGGTACTGGTCCAACGCCGGCGCCGGCCTGCCGCGCACGTTCGCCGTGAGCGTGCGGTTCGACATGTAGTACCCGACAAACCGGTAGTGCCGGCCGCCGGCCGGCTCCTCGCACCTCCGTCCGGGCGCATGAGAGCCGGCCAGCGGCCGGCACTACCGGGTATTCCTTCGCGGGCTGTCCCCTTCACCCCGCACCCGCAATAATGGTGGGAGACCCTTCCACCGAGCCTGCATGCCCGCCCGCCAATCCAGTCTCAGTCGCCTGTGGGCCCACGAGAAGGCCAGTTATGGCCTGCGGGTGTTCATCGCCCTGACCGCAGCTGTCGCCGTGTGCTGGCAGCTGGATGCACTGACCGCGCTGCCCGGCGTGTTCCTGGGCATCATCGCCAGCGCCATCGCCGAGACCGACGACAACTGGTGGGGCCGGACCAAGGCCGTGGCGCTGTCGCTGCTGTGCTTCTGCCTCGCCGCAGCTTCGGTGATCTGGCTGTTCCCCTGGCCATGGATCTTCATCGGCGCGCTGGCGCTGTCCACCTTCGGCCTGACCCTGCTGGGTGCGCTCGGCGAGCGCTATGCGTCCATCGCCCAGGCCACGGTGACGCTGGCGATCTACACCATGATCGGGCTGGAACAGCACGGTGCCAGCGATCTGCACAGCGCGCTGGAAGCGGTCAGCCACCTGCTGGCCGGTGCGGTCTGGTACGGCCTGCTGTCGATCCTGTGGACCACGCTGTTCGCCAACCGACCGGTGCGCGAACGGGTGGCGCGCCTGTATGTGGAACTGGGCCGCTACCTGCAGCTGAAGGCCGCGCTGTTCGAACCGGTGCGTGAGGCCGACCTGCAGCGTCGCCAGCTGGACCTGGCCGAACAGAACCGGCGCGTGGTCGGTGCGCTCAACGAAGCCAAGACCGCGATCCTGGCCCGCTTCGGCCGCTCCGGGCGGCCGGGCGTCAATTCCGGCCTGTACCTGCGCCTGTACTACATGGCGCAGGATTTCCACGAGCGCGCCAGCTCCTCGCATTATCCGTACGGCGCGCTGGTCGATGCGTTCTTCCACAGCGACGTGCTGTACCGCTGCCAGCGCCTGCTCGACCTGCAGGGCCAGGCCTGCGCGCGGCTGGGCGAGGCGATCCGCCTGCGCCGTCCGTTCGTGTATGGCGAAAGCAACCAGCAGGCCGGGCGCGACCTGGCCGATGCGCTGGCCTACCTGCGCGACCAGCAGCGCCCTCAATGGCAGCGCCTGCTCGGATCACTGGACCTGCTGGTGCACAACCTGCGCAGCATCGAGCGCCGCCTGCTCGATGCGGAGCGTTCCGAGGCCAGCCTCGACAACGTTGACACGCGCCTGCGCGACAGCAACCCGCATAGCCTGCGCGAGATGGGCGTGCGTATCCGCCAGCAGCTCACGCCGGGCTCGGTGCTGTTCCGCCATGGACTGCGCATGGCGCTGGCACTGATCGCCGGCTTCGCGGCGATCCGCTTGTTCAATGCACAGAACGGCTCGTGGGTGCTGCTGACCATCGTGTTCGTGTGCCGCCCCAACTTCGGCGCGACCCGCCAGCGCCTTGCACAACGCATCGTCGGCACGCTGTTCGGCCTGGTGCTGACCTGGGCACTGCTGCAGCTGTTCCCACAGCTGCACGTACAGCTGCTGATCGCGCTGCTGTCGGCGCTGCTGTTCTTCTTCACCCGCACCGACCGCTACCTGGTAGCGTCGGCGGCGATCACGGTGATGGCACTGACCTGCTTCAACCTGATCGGCGACGGCTTCGTGCTGATCGTGCCGCGCATGGTCGATACGCTGCTGGGCTGTGCGATCGCCGCCGCGGCCGCCTTCCTGATCCTGCCCGACTGGCAGGGCCGGCAGCTGCATCTTGTGCTGGCGCGGGTGCTGGACACCGCCGCGCGCTATCTGGATTCGGTGCTGGGCCAGTACCGCAGCGGCATGCGTGACGATCTGGCCTACCGCATTGCCCGCCGCGACATGCACAACGCCGACGCCGCGCTGTCCACCGCGTTGTCGAACATGCTGCGCGAGCCTGGCCATGTGCGTCGCAACCTGGATGCCGGCTTCCACTTCCTGGCGCTGTCCAATACGCTGCTCGGGCACCTGTCGGCCCTGGGTGCGCACCGCGACCAGGTGGACAGCTACGCCGGCGATCCGCTGGCGCTGGCTGCCGGTGAGCGCGTTCGCAAGGCGCTGCAGCAGCTGGCGACGGCCCTGACCGCACGGCAACCGGTAGCGGAGGACGACAACGATGCCGATCGAGCCGTGGCTGCCGAACTGGAACAGCTCGACGAGGGCATGCCACCCAAGCTGCAGCTGATCCGCACCCAGATGGCGCTGGTGCTGCGGCTGCTGCCGAAGGTGCGGGCGGCGGCCAACGAGGCGGTACGCACGCTCACCTGACAGCCTGCCGCCGGGCATGGCCCGGCGCTACCGCCAACGCAACATCATGTTGCATCCAGTGCTGCATCCCGATCACGCGCTGGCGCGGATACTGGGCGATCCCCTGCCCCGGATTCCTCCATGAAGATCGAACTCACCGGCCGTACCGCGCTGGTCACCGCCTCCACCGCAGGCATCGGCCTGGCGATTGCCCAGGGACTGGCCGTCGCCGGAGCGCGGGTCATCCTCAATGGCCGCAGCACCGACAGCGTCGAGCGCGCCCGCCAGCGCCTGCTCGACGCCGTTCCAGGCGCCGATGTGCTTGGCGTGGCAGCCGACCTGTCCGATGCGGCCGGTGTCGATACGCTGCTGGCCGGCTTGCCCAAGGTCGACATCCTGGTCAACAACGCCGGCATCTTCGGCCCCGAGGACTTCTTCGAAACCAACGACGCGACCTGGGAGCGCTACTGGCAGACCAACGTGATGTCCGGCGTGCGCCTGTCGCGGGCGCTGCTGCCGGCGATGGTTGATGCCGGCTGGGGCCGCGTGCTGTTCATCTCCTCCGAGTCGGCCCGCAACATTCCCGCCGACATGATCCATTACGGGGTCAGCAAGACCGCGCAGCTGTCGCTGTCGCGCGGCCTGGCCAAGCGCGTGGCCGGCAGTGGGGTCACCGTCAACGCGGTGCTGCCCGGACCCACCCTGTCCGATGGTTTCGCGGCGATGTTCGAAGATGAACGCCAGCGCAGTGGCAAGCCACTGGAGCAGATCGGCCGCGAGTTCGTGATGGCGCACCGGCCGTCTTCGCTGATCCAGCGCACCGCCACGGTCGAGGAAGTGGCCAACATGGTGGTGTACCTGGCCTCGCCGCAGGCTTCGGCCACCTCCGGTGCAGCGCTGCGCGTGGATGGCGGCGTGGTCGACGATATCGTCTGAGGCCTTTCAAAGTGTGCGGACCAACGGTCCGCACCCACAGGTCCGCACCCACAGCGGATAGGCAGGAATGCTAGGCTGCGCCGGTCAAGGAGGCTCCATGTCCGGTCACAACCAGTTCGCCCTGCTGCGCCAGCGCCGTTTCCTGCCGTTCTTCGTCGTGCAGGCGCTCGGTGCGTTCAACGACAACGTGTACCGGCAGGCGATCATCAGCATGTTGCTGTTCATGGCCGTGCCGGAGGAAGAACTGGGGCTGTACGCCACGCTGGCACCGGCCATCTTCATCCTGCCGTACTTCCTGTTCTCGGCACTGGCCGGGCAGATCGCCGACAAACTGGAAAAATCGCGGCTGATCGTGATCACCACCAGCATGGAGATCGTGATCATGTCGCTGGCGGCCACCGGGTTCCTCACCCAGAGCCTGCCGGTGCTGCTGATCGCGCTGTTCTGTACCGGCATGCAGTCGACGTTGTTCGGCCCGGTGAAGTACTCGGTGCTGCCGTCGGTGCTGAAGCCCGAAGAGCTGACCGGCGGCAACGGCCTGGTCGAGATGGGCACCTCGATGTCGATCCTCTCCGGCATGATCGTCGGCGGCCTGGTGTTCACCGTGGCCGGCAGCCACGGTACGGTGGTGGCGGCGTGCGCGATCATCGCGCTGGCGATCTGCGGCAACATCGCCGCGCGGCTGATTCCCAAGGTCGATGCTGGCGACCCGAACCTGAAGATCAACTGGAACCCACTGCCGGAATCGCTGGCGGTGCTGCGCATGGCGCGTCAGCAGAAGGCAGTGCGCAACGCGATCCTGGGCGTGTCCTGGTTCTGGTTCGTCGGCACCGTGCTGACCTCGCAGCTGCCGGCCTATGCGGTGACCAACCTCGGCGGCGAACCGACCCTGTACATCTTCGCCCTGGCCCTGTTCTCGGTCGGCACCGGCGTTGGCTCCCTGCTGTGCGAGAAGCTGTCGGCGCGGACGGTGGAAATCGGCCTGGTGCCGCTCGGTGCGTTCGGCATGACCGCGTTCCTGCTCGACCTGTACTTCGCCCGCAGCGGCGAGGCGACCGTGCACGGGCTGGCCATCGGCCCGTTCCTGCAGCAGCCTGGCAGCATCCGTATCGTCATCGACCTGATCGGCATCGGCTTGTTCACCGGCATCTTCGTGGTGCCGCTGTTCGCGCTGATCCAGAGCCGCACGCCGAAGGCGCAGATGTCACGCGTGTTCGCCGCGCTGAACATCCAGAACTCCGGCTTCATCGTCGGCGCCGCGTTGCTGTCACTGGCTGCGCACAAGCTGCTGCACTGGACCATTCCGCAGCAGTTCCTGGCGCTGGCCATCGCCAATGCACTGGTGGCGATCTACATCTTCACCATCGTCCCCGAATTCCTGATGCGCTTCCTCAGCTGGGTGATGGTGCGCACGCTGTACCGGCTGCGCCCGCACGGCATCGAGGCCAACGTACCCGACGAAGGCGCCGCGCTGCTGGTCTGCAACCATGTCAGCTACATGGACGCGCTGATCCTGTCGGCGACGATCCCGCGCCCGGTGCGCTTCGTCATGTACTACAAGATCTTCAACATTCCGGTGATGCGCTGGATCTTCCGGACCGCCAAGGCGATCCCGATCGCCGGCGCGCGCGAGGACCCGGCGCTGATGCAGCGCGCGTTCGACGAAATCGACGCGGCGCTGGCCGAAGGCGAGCTGGTGTGCATCTTCCCCGAGGGCGCGCTGACCCGTGACGGGCAGATGGCACCGTTCAAGTCCGGGGTGGAGAAGATCCTCGAACGGCGGCCGGTGCCGGTGGTGCCGATGGCGCTGCGCGGCATGTGGTCGAGCATGTGGAGCCGACGTGATACCCGGCTGGGCCGCATGCGCGTACCGCGCCGTTTCCGCGCCACCATCGAAGTGGTCGCGGCGCCGGCGGTGGATGGCCACACCACCTCCGCCCCGGTGCTGGATGCCCAGGTGCGGGCCCTGCGCGGCGATCACGCCTGACGAGATAGGCCCGCCGCGCGGGCGCGGCAAACTCCCCCACATACGTCACCGTCCAGTGGCGTACGCGACATGCCGTGACTGTAAACGCATACATGCAACGCCGGTTGCGGTAGATTACGCACCCACAGGGGGGAGGTCCGGCCGATTCATCACGGCCGGCCACCAAGGAATGGAGTCTCGCTTTGAATCAACCACCACCGCTCAGCCGTCCGGTCTACATCCCCAACCACTTGGTCTGGGCGATCCTGACGACGCTGTTCTGCTGCCTGCCGTTGGGCGTGGTGTCGATCGTCTATGCCTCCCAGGTCGATGGCCGCCGCGCGGCTGGCGACCTCCCGGGGGCCTACAGCGCGTCGCGCAAGGCGGGCTGGTGGGCGGTGGCTTCGGCCGTGTCCCTGCCGGTCCTGTTGCTGTTGTGGTTCGGGCTGTTCGGCGGCTTGGCCGTACTGGGCGCTCTTTCCGACCAATGATTCACCACCACCACCCATCAAGGAGCTTGAACCCATGAATACTGCTACTCCGCAGGTCCCGAACAACCTGGTCTGGGCCATCCTGACCACCCTGTTCTGCTGCCTGCCGGCCGGCATCGTGTCGATCGTCTACGCCGCACAGGTCAACGGCAAGCTGGCTGCTGGCGACATTGCCGGTGCCCAGGACTCCGCTGCCAAGGCCAAGAAGTGGGCCATCTGGTCGGCCATCGCCTGGGCCGTGCTGGTCGTGCTGTACGTGCTGTTCTTCGTTGTGCTCGGCGGCATGGGCGCGATGAGCAACAGCGGCTACTGATACGCCTGGACGGATCCGGCGCCTGCGCCGGATCCGTTGTTGCATGTCCGCGCTTCCCGCTCGTTCCCGACTCGCCCGCTGGGCACCGCTGCTGGTCTCCGCCGGCCTGGCCGTGGGTGCCACGGTGGTGCTGCGCAACGTCAATCCGTATGTCGCCGGCAATCCCCTGCCGAGCTGCCCGCTGTACGCGCTGACCGGCCTGTACTGCCCGGGCTGTGGCAGCACCCGCTGCCTGTATTCGCTGGTCCATTTCGACCTGCCCGGCGCGATGGCGATGAACCCGCTGCTGGTCATCAGCCTGCCGTTCCTGTTGCTGATGCTGCTGAACATCGCCGGCATCCGCCCCCGTGTGCTCGACCCGCTGATGCGGGTACTGGCCAATCCCGTGTTCTGGCTCTGGGTGCTGCCCGGGTATGCGCTGCTGCGCAACCTGCCGTGGGCACCGTTCACTGCGCTGGCACCGATCTAGGTTTCCAGCCAACGGCGCAGCCCCTCGTGGTGGGCGACGTTTGTCGATCATGGGGTTGGCCGGGCGGGATGGGTTTGCGGGGGACGCCGTGAATCCGTCCGTGGAGGCTTGGCCGCGGCATCCATGCCGCGGACACCCCCGCAAACCCATCCCGCCCGGCCACGGACAGTTTCCGTGCGCGTCCACCACGGGAAAGAAAGAGAAGATCAAAAGCGAAAGCGGATCGCTTCGCTGCGCTTGCTCGGAGCCGAGCATGGCTCGGCTCTACAGAACAACCGTCACCGGGAAACTGTCGGGGGTGGGGCGGTGTGGGGCTGCAGGACCGTTGGCGCCATGGATGGCGCCATCGAGCCCCCAAGGACGGGTTTACGGCGTGTCCTGCAGCCCCACACCGCCCCGCCCAACCATCAGCAATCCAGAGCTGCTGTTGCTGTTGCTTCTGCAGGTGCAGGGCTGCAAGCCCTGCAAAAGCCACTACGTCACCCAGCCTGCAATCACCAGCAGGGCGAGGATCGCCAGCCACAGCAGCAGCATCCGCCACACCAGGCTCATCGCATCACGCAGGTCCGGCAGCCGCTGCCATACCGGCAACAATCCCGCCTCGGTGTAATCGTGCGCGTCCTCGCGCAGCTCAGCATTGACACTGGCCCGCGCCACCGCGCCGAGGAAGCCGATGTCACCGGCCAGGCGTTCGCCATGGGCCTGGCGCCAGGCCTTCCACGCCGTATCGAAGTTGCCCACCAGCGCCATCGAGAACGCCATCAGCTGCGCCACCGGCCACTCGATCCAGCCCAGCAGGCGCTGCGCCAGCGCCAGCGGCTCCACCGGCACGCGGGCGCGCATCGGGCTTTCCGCCATCAGTGCCAGCAACCGGTAGCCCAGCGCACCGGCCGGGCCCAGCAGCAGGAACCAGAACAGCACCGCGAACCAGCGCCGCAGCGCGTTGAGTACGGTCGCCTCGACCAGTGACGGAATGTCCTCACGCAGGCTGCCACCGGCCGCCTGCAGGTTGCGTACCGCGGCCTGGCGCGTCGCCGCGTCATCGGCATCGATGATCGCTTCGATATCACGGTCCAGGTCGCGCGGGCCCCAGCACCACGCCAGCACCGCCACGCCCAGCAGCAGCGATGGCAGGCCGAACAGCACGCCGCGCAGCAGCCACGCCAGCAGCGCCATCAGCAACAGCGGCGGCAGCAGCGCCAGGGCGACGCCTGCCGGCCCCTGCCAGGCCTTGCCACCCCGCGCGTCCAGCCAGCCCAGCCAGCGCCGGAAGCCGTCGAAACGGCGCAGCGAAGCGGCAGCGGCCGGGGCCACATGGCCCAGGGCCAGTGCTACCAGCACGGCGGCCAGAGTGGTGAACATGGCAGGTCTCCCTACGAAACAGAACGCTAGGCGTCGCTACCTTACCTGTCGCAGCGACGCCTCCCGCGGTGGATCGCACTGTAACCCGAGGCGTGTTCAGGTGGCGGCAATGCTGGCATCAGCGCAAGCCTTGCAGCCCCTCGCCATCAGCCCCGCTGCTGGCGGTACCAGTGCTCGATCAGGCCCCGCGAAATCGAGATCGGCGGCGACAGGCGGATGCCCTGGCCATCGTCCTCGACATCACGTGCCAGTGCCGCGCCGACCTCGTCGGCACTGAACCAGCGCGCATCTTCCAGCTCTCCGTCCACGGTCGGCAGGTCATCCTGCGCCTGTGCACGGAAGCCGATCATCAGCGCGCCCGGGAACGGCCACGGCTGCGAACCGAGGTATTGGCAGGCACTCACCCGCACCTTGCTCTCCTCGTGTACTTCGCGCACTACGGTCTGTTCGAAGGTCTCGCCGGGTTCGACGAAGCCGGCCAGCACCGAGTAACGGCGCGGTGCCCAGTTCGACTGCCGGCCCAGCAGCAGCCGGCCCTGGTTCTCCACCGCCACGATCACCGCCGGGTCGACCCGCGGGTAGTGCTCGGTGGAACACTGCGCGCAGCGGCCGACGAAGCCGCCACGGGAGAACGCCACGGCCCCGCCGCACACGCCGCAGAAGCGGGTGCGCGAATGCCAGTAGGACATGCCGCGGGCGTAGCTGAAGGCGGTCGCATCGGCCATCGACCACAGCAGCGCGGCTTGGCGCAGGTCGAGCCGGCGCGGCGCGGCAACAGTAACGCTGGCGGCTTCGACCGAGAACCAGGCCTGCTCGCCGCGCAGGCCGAGGAAGACTGCGGCACCGGGACCACCGCCGATGTCGGCGCCGGTCAGCGCCAGTGGCTGGTCGTCATCGCCGGTGAAGGCGGTACCGTCCTGATCGAGCACGAGGATGCGCGCGCCCGGCCACAGGCGCGCCAGTGCATCGGCATCGTCGCGCAGGGCATCGGCGCGCTCCAGCGGTTCGCCCACGAAGGCGAAACCGGAAAGCGGCGAAGAAGTATTGGGCATCCGACAAGCGTGCCGTCAATCGATGCGGGTGGCAAGCCGCAGGCTTTGCGGAAACCAGCTGTGGGGTGGAGCTTGCTCCCCACACCTTGTCGCGCAGGGGGCAGGCCCCGCGCCCTGCTTACATGCTGAAGCTGCTGCCGCAGCCGCAGGTGGTCTTGGCGTTCGGGTTGCGGATCACGAACTGGGCACCGGTCAGGCTCTCGGTGTAATCCACTTCGGCGCCCATCAGGTACTGCAGGCTCAGCGGGTCGACCAGCAGGGTCACCCCGCTGGTCTGCACCGCAAGATCGTCCTCGGCACGGTTCTCGTCGAACTCGAACCCATACTGGAAGCCCGAACAGCCACCGCCTTCGATATACACGCGCAGGGCCAGGTCGAGGTTGCCCTCTTCCTGGATCAGGGATTTGACCTTGGCGGCCGCCGACTCGGTGAAGTTCAGCGGGCGCTCCAGCGACTGGTAATCGGGCGCGGCAACCGGGGTGGCGCCGGGCAGGGAGACTAGCGTGCTCATGGCCTCAGCATGGGGGTGCCGACGATGGCTTTCAAGCCATCGCCTCGGCCAGCTTGCGGCGCGCGGCGGTGTCACCCTTGCCGCCATTGGCCTCATCACCTTCCGGGGCCGGCAGGGCCGCCATCGGGGCGCTGGCATGGATCAGGCGGCCGTTCAGCTGGGCACCCGCATTCATCTCCACCACCTGGTAATGGACATTGCCGTTGACCCGCGCGCTCGGGGTCAGTTCGACTTTCTCGGTAGCATGCACGTCACCGTCGAGGCGACCGCTGATGACGACCACCTGGGCACGGATCTCACCCTCGATCACGCCATGCTCGGCGACCGTCAGGGTCGCGCCACTGGCACCTTCGGCGGCGATCACCTTGCCATGGATGCGGCCTTCCACGTAGAGCCCGCCACTGAATTCCACATCACCGCGGATCACCACCTGGTTGCCGATCAGGGCATCCACCACCAGCTGGCCTTCACGGTTGGATTTGCTGCTTCCGAACATCTGCCTACTCCCCTTTGGCGGCCGGCGCACCGGCCTGTTTCCAGTCGAATACCTGGGTGGTGCCCCCCGCACCACTCCCCAATGTCACCCGCACGCGTTGCGGGGTGAAGTCAGCCGGCAGCATCACGCTGCCGCTGATCTGCTGGAAGTACCGGAACGAGTAATCCTGTCCCGGCACCTTGCTGCGCTGGTGCAGATCATCCCAGCTGATCGTGGCCAGCTTGCCGTTCTTCACGCCTTCCACGGTGAAACGCATCTGCCCCTGGCTGATGGCACCGCGGTTGAGATTCTGGGTCAGCACGGCGGTGTACTGCCAAGTGCCGGCCGCTTCCGGGCTGAACTCGATGGAATGGGTGTTCAGGCCCTTGCGCTGGCTGGTTGAACCCACCAGGCGCTCGTAGAAGGCGACGTCGGCGCGCAGGCCGGCGATTTCTTCGTCACGCTCGGCCAGCGAGGACTGCACCTCGGTGTTGGCGGCGCGGCTGATGCGGTCGGAGGCTTCCAGCGTGGCCTGTTTCTGGCGCAGCTCGGTCAGCTGCGTCTGCAGGCCCTCGGCACGCTTCTCGGCGGCCTGCAGGCGCTGGCCCTGCGCATCGCGCGGCGTGGCCATCCAGCAGCCACCCAGCGCGGCCAGCACCAGGCTGAGCAGCCAGATGCCACCGATCACCAGCAGGCGGCGACGGTCCATCGGCGGTTGCGGCGCGCCGGGCAGGCGCACCTGCACGCGCATGGGAGGGCGGTTGTTCATGGGTGGTTTCCGGGGCATCGCGAGGGCGACACCGATACGGCCCCTGTGGCAAACGACGGGCTAGTGTATGACAGGACAGGTGGGTTTCCTGCGCAGGGAGCGGCGGCGGTCTGTGGCGTTCAGGCACGCCATCACCGATAGTGTGGCCCCCTGCACAGTTCCGCCGCCGGAGCATCGCCATGACCGAAGCCCACCTGTTCGTGATCGGCATCCTGCTGGCCTGGCTGGCCGGTATCCGTGTCTACCTCACCGTGTTCGGCGTCGGCCTGGCCGGCCTGCTCGGCTGGGTCGATCTCCCACCCGCCCTGCAGGCCACTGAGTCATGGTGGGTGCTGGGCACCTCGGCGGCGCTGGCCGTGGCCGAGTTCTTCGCCGACAAGATTCCCGGCGTGGACTCGGCCTGGGACCTGGTGCAGACACTCGCGCGCGTGCCTGCCGGCGCCTTCCTCGCCGCCGCCACGCTGTCGCCCGATGGGCAGCTGGGCACCGGCGCGCTTGCTGCCGGCGCCGGTGTCGCGTTGGCCAGCCATGGCCTGAAGGCCGGCACCCGCGCGTTGCTCAATACCTCGCCGGAACCAGCCAGCAACTGGGTTGCCTCCGCTGCCGAAGACACCGTGGTGATCGGTGGCCTGGCCCTGGCCCTGGCACACCCGTGGATCGCGCTGATCGTGGTGCTGGCCTGCAGCCTGGCCGGTGCCCTGCTGGTGTGGATGGTCTGGCGCACCTTGTGGAAAGGCGTGCGCTGGCTGGCGCGCGGCGTCTCCGCAGACGGTCCGCGACAGCCCGGCACCGGTTGAACGTCGGGCTTGTCGCATAATGGACGCGAACACCAGGAGCACCGATGGCCGCAAACGAATCCCCCGCGGGCGCCCGCCCGGGACGCGCTGAAACCCCTCCGGCCGATCATTGGCAACGCTGGGCCGCTGACCCGGCAAGCGCGGTCGTAGTGGCACCGGCGGCAACGCCGTCGTTGGCCACAGTCGACACGCCGGCGACGATCGGCAGCGCACCGCCGCCGCTGCCCGGCCCGGGCGCACTGGCTGAAGCAGGCAACAACGACCAGGCACCGCCGCCCTCCGATTCGCCCTACCGCGTGCTGATCGTCGAGGATGACCGCGCCCAGGCCCTGTTCGCGCAGAGCGTGCTGCACGGTGCCGGGATGCAGGCGATCGTGCACAGCGATGCCGATGGCGCGCTGCAGGCCATCAAGGAACATCGCCCCGATCTGATCCTGATGGACCTGCACCTGCCCGGCCTGGACGGCATGCGCCTGACCGCGCTGATCCGCCAGCAGCCTGGCCTGCAGCTGCTGCCAATCGTGTTCCTCAGTGGCGATCCGGACCCGGAGCGCCAGTTCGAGGTGCTCGACAGTGGTGCCGATGACTACCTGAGCAAGCCGATCCGCCCCCGCCACCTGATCGCGGCGGTGGCCAACCGCATCCGCCGCGCACGTGCCCAGGCCGCGACCCTGCCCGGTGCTACCGGCGCACCGGCCACCAGCAATCCGGAAACCGGCCTGCCGACCCGCCACCACGTGCTGCAGCAGCTCAACACCGCGCTCGCCCACCGCGACCACGGGGGCGTGTTCTTCATTGAAGTGGCCAGCGCGCTGGGCCTGCGCGAGCGCTACGGCTATGCCGCGTTCGAGCGCCTGATGGTGCAGGCCGGGCAGCGCCTGGCTGAGGCCGGTCATCCGCACCTGCTGGCGCGCTTGAACGACAATAGTTTCCTGCTGCTGGCCCGCAGTGCTGACGAAGACAGCCTCGAAGGCATCGCCGCGACCCTGCGCGAGCAGTTGTCGGCGCGGGCCTTCGTGATCCGCGACGACGAATCGGTGCACCTGCGCGGCGTGGTCGGTTACGCGCCGATGTCGCCGGGCTTCGACGATGCCAACAGCGCGCTGGAAGCGGTCGAACGCACCACCCTGCAGGCGCGGCTGCTCAGCGCCGGCGTCGCCGGCCATGTGCATCGCCAGGCGATCACCGAACAGGAACACCTGGCCCTGCTGGAAGGCCAGCTGGAACTGGCGTACCAGCCGATCGTCGCCGTCGCCGGTGGCAACACCGCGCAGTACCAGCTGCTGCTGCGCCTGCGCCAGGCCGATGGCACGGTACTGGCTGCCGGCCAGGTGATTCCGGCTGCGGAAGCGGCAGGCCGCATCGCTGATCTCGACCAGCAGGTGATGGACCATGCGCTGGGCCTGCTCGATCTGTACCGGCATGCCACACAACCGTTGAACCTGTTCGTCTCGCAGTCACTGCGTACCCTGCAGCGCGATGCCTTCGCCGACTGGCTGCTGGAATCGCTGCAGCGGCGCGACCTGCCCGGTAGTGCGCTGGTGATCGACGTACGCCTGCCCGACGCGTTGATCCACACCGTGCCACTGCAGCAGTTCTGCCAGCGCATGGCCGGCGCCGGCGTGCGTTTCTGCCTGAGCCAGTTCGAACCCAGTGCCGACGCCGATGCGTTGCTGACCCAGCTGCCGCTGTCGTTCGTGCGCATGGCCGCGCGCTTCTCCAGCAGCCATGCCAACCCGGCCACCCGCGAAGAACTGCGCAGGGCGATCGAGCAGGCGCATGCCGCCGGCCTGCAGATCATCGGGCAGCAGATCGAAGACCCGCAGGCCGCCGCCGCGATGTGGGTCGGTGGCGTCGACTACATCCAGGGCAACATGGTGCAGTCGGCCGGCAGTGACCTGAACTTCGACTTCCACAACGCGGTGCTCTGACGTGCCGCTGTGGGGCGCGCTGCTGGTTGCCCTTGCTGCGGCCGCCATCGTGCTGCTGATGGGCCTGCGCCTGCGCACGCGCAACCGTGCGCTGGCCAGCCTGCAGCGCGAGCGCAGCGTACTGGCCAGCGAGCGCGACCAGCTGCGCCGCACCACCGAACGCCAGGGCCAGCTGGAACAGCAGCTGCTGCAGGCCAAGCAGGCCGCCGAAGCGGCGGTGCTGGCCAAGGGCGAGTTCCTGGCCACGATGAGCCATGAGATCCGCACGCCGCTCAACGGCATCCTGCCGATGCTGGAGCTGATCGCACGTGGACCGCTGGGCGAGGACCAGCGACAGATGCTGGCCACCGCCTCGGCCAGCTCGCAGCAGCTGCTGCGCATCGTCGACGACATCCTCGATTACTCGCGCCTGGAAGCGCAGGCGCTGGAACTGGAGATCACCAGCTTCAACCTGCGCGAGCTGCTCGATGGCGTGGTGCAGCTGATGCAGCGCGCCGCCGATTCGAAGGGCCTGGTACTGGGCCTGCAGCTGGACCCGTCGGTACGGCTGCCAGTGCGTGGTGACCCGGTGCGCCTGCGCCAGGTGCTGAGCAACCTGCTTGCGAACGCGATCAAGTTCACCGCGCGTGGCCAGGTGCAGCTGCGCGTGCAGCGGCTGGGCGAAGGTGCCGCGCAACACCAGCTGCGCTTCGAGATCACCGATACCGGCATCGGTATCGACCAGGCACTACAGGCGCGACTGTTCCAGTCCTTCAGCCAGGCCGATGCCTCGACTACCCGCATCTATGGTGGCACCGGCCTGGGCCTCGCCATCTGCAAGCGCATCATCGACCTGATGCAGGGCCGCATCGGCGTGCAGTCCACGCCGGGCCAGGGCGCCACGTTCTGGTTCGAGATTCCGCTGCTGAAGGTACCCGGCGATCTGCCCGCGATGGCGCGCACACCCGCAGCGCTGCTGTTGTTCAGTGCCGATGCCACGCTGCAGGCACGCGTCGAGCGCGTCGCGGCCCACCATGGCCTGCAGGTTCAGCCGCTGCCGCAACTGGATGCACTGGTCGAACGCCTGCGCGCGGTGCCGCGCCCTGGCCGGCAGGCACCTGCCTGGCTGCTGGTTGATGCACGTGCGCGCCGCAACGGCGAGGTGACGCTGCAGCGGGCATTGGCCGAACGTGGCGAGGACGACGCACTGCGGGTGCTGTGGCTGCAGGATGAGGCGCTTTCGCCGCACCCGCGCCAGCACCAGCTGCCCGCCCATTTCGACGATGCCGCCCTGCATGCGCTGCTGGCCGTTCCGGTGGCGCATGCGCGCCCGGCTGCGCTGCTGGCCAACGCGGAAGACGGGCAACCGGCTGCGGCGTTGCCGCCGCTGCACCTGCGCGTGCTGCTGGTGGAAGACAACACGGTCAACCGCATGGTGGCCGAACAGCTGCTGCGGGTATTCCAGTGCGAGGTGCGCAACGCCAGCGATGGCGAACAGGCACTGCTCGCGCTGCGCGAGGGCGGCGTGGACGTGGTGCTGATGGACTGCCAGATGCCGGTGCTGGATGGCTACGCCGCCACCCGCCAGTGGCGCGCCGAGGAAATGGAAGCCGGTCGCCCGCGGTTGCCGATCATCGCGATGACCGCCAATGCCATGGCCGGTGACCGCGAACGCTGCCTGCAGGCCGGTATGGATGACTACCTGTCCAAGCCGATCGCGCGCGCCACGTTGCATGCGCTGTTGCAGCGCTGGGGGGGCGGTAGAGCTGCATCACCTGCACGGCCTTCTGTAGAGCCGAGCCATGCTCGGCTGACGGCCAATAGCAGTCGCGCTCCATCAGCCGAGCATGGCTCGGCTCTACAAGACGATGACAGCCGGGTCGGCTCCAAGCCACAGCCGGTGCTTGACCGCGGTGTTCTGGACGAACTGCACGCGGTGATCGGCGATGCCGCGCTCCAGATCGTCGCGGTGTTCCTGGAAGATGCACCCGCAATGGTGCAGCAGCTGCAGCAGGCCGCGCAGAACGGCGACGAGCCGCGCCTGCAGGCGCTCGCGCACACCCTGAAATCATCCAGTGCGAATGTGGGCGTGTTGTCGCTGTCGGCGGTCGCGCAGCGCATCGAGCAGGAAGCCCGTGCCGGCAGCCTGCAGCGCCCCGCCGTGGCGGTGGCGCTGCTGGTTGCGGAATTCGCCCGCGCGCGCGTGGCGCTGACGGGCTACCTGGCACAGCATCGGTAGCGTCGAGCTTGCTCGACCGTCGCCATGCTGATCACAGTCGAGCAAGCTCGACGCCAGGTCACTCTTCCAGCTTGCTCAGCAGGTACTTCGGCTCACCGATACGCTCGATCAGGTCAAGCTGGGTTTCCAGCCAGTCAATGTGCTCTTCCTCCGAATCGAGGATCTTCACGAACAGCTGGCGGCTGACGTAGTCGCCGACTGAATCGGAATAGGCCACGGCCTCGCGCAGGGTGACCACGCCGTCGCGTTCCAGCGACAGGTCGCACTGCAGGATCTCGGTCGGGTTCTCGCCGATGCGAAGCTTGCCCAGCGCCTGGAAGTTCGGCAGGCCTTCGAGGAACAGGATGCGGTCGGCGAGCATGTCGGCATGCTTCATCTCGTCGATCGATTCCTTGTACTCGTGTTCGGCCAGTTCCTTGATGCCCCAGTTCTTCAGCATCTTGGCGTGCAGGAAGTACTGGTTGATCGCGGTCAGCTCGTTGTAGAGGACCTTGTTGAGGAATTCGATGACCTTGGTGTCGCCCTTCATGGGGGTGCTCCTGCGCGCTGAAAACGCAGGCACTTTAGCGCCTTGCGCGCGCCGGTGAAGGAACGCGAATCGTGCGCATTGGCCTGTGCGGCACGCAGTGAAGGAAACGAATGCGCGGCGTCAATGCGCCGCGAAAGAAGTCGCTCAGGCGACCTGTGCCAGGCCGAGCACCGGCAACGGCAGGTCGTGGGTGGCGTGCGCCTTGGCCAGCAGCTCGCCGGCCATGTCCAGGCAGGAACCGCAGGTGGCGCCACAGCCGGTACGCATGGTCAGCTCGGCCACCGACGTGACGCCATGGCTGGCGGCTTCGCGGATCTGGTGGTCGGTGACTCCGTTGCAGATGCAGACGTACACAGGCGTGAACCGGGCTGACAGGCCAGAGGCGGCCTGTTGGCTATTCCAATGGAAACGAGAATGGTTGTCAATCAGAGACCTGAACCATTCTCGATACCGTTCAGCAGTTTACGTCGGCGGGACGTCGCCCTGCGCCTTCTTCGGCCAGTAGCCGCGGCTGCGCGGACGCTTTCGCGGGCGATCGTGGCCAGCCGTGTGGCCAGGCATCCAGGCCTCGGCAGCGCTCTTGGGCATGGCCGTGACGCCCTGCCCGGCCACCCCCTGGGCCAGCGGAGCCAGATGTCGCAAAGCACGTGCGTAGACGCCGCGCTTGAACATCACCACGTGCTCCACCGGGTACCAGAAATCCACCCATCGCCAGTGGTCGAACTCCGGCGAGTCGGTGTGGTCCAGGCACACATGGGATTCGTCACCGGTCAGGCGCAGCAGGAACCAGACCTGCTTCTGGCCGATGCAGACCTGCCGCTCGTTGCGGCGGATGGCCCGCGCCGGCAGCTTGTAGCGCAGCCAGCCGGGCGTTGCCCCGAGCACTTCCACGTGCTCAGGCAGCAGGCCGGTCTCTTCCTGCAGTTCACGATACATGGCCTCGACAGGCGTCTCGTCGGTATTCATGCCACCCTGCGGGAACTGCCAACCGTCCCGGCGCACGCGTCGTGCCCAGAACACCTGGCCGTCCTGCCGCATCAGCACAATGCCGACGTTCGGTCGATAGCCGTCCGGATCGATCACGATGCGGACTCCTAAAAAATCTACTGGTTGGGACTATCCCATGCCGTCTGTCGGCCTACAAGCACGACACAAAAGTGTTGACAGGGTCGATACACATCAGCAGAATAGCGGGCTCACCAAGGCTATGTAGCTCAGCCGGTTAGAGCACAGCACTCATAATGCTGGGGTCGGTGGTTCGAGTCCACCCATAGCCACCACACTGAAATTCAAGTTGTTTTTCAGTGTGAAGAGTGAGAAAATAGTTACACGTTACATTGCCCCTTAGCCAAGCGGTAAGGCACCTGACTCTGACTCAGGCATCGGTGGTTCGAATCCATCAGGGGCAGCCAAATTAAAAGCAAAAGGCCAGATCGAAAGATCTGGCCTTTTGCTTTTAATTTGGTCGCGCATTCCACCTTATCCCCGCACCTGTCGGCGCGCCCCCTTGAACAACAAGGGGGCTCCTCTCCAGAGATAGATTCGGGGTCGGATCCTTTTCCAAAGGAAAGGGCTCTGACCCCACCCCATCTGGCCGGCAACCTCGAAATGCATACCCCCAGAACGACAAAAGCCCGGCCGAAGCCGGGCTTTTGCTTTTCCAACCAGCGGGCCCCCGAAGGAGCCCAACCAGGCACGGTAGATCAGCGCTTGGAGAACTGGGTGGCGCGACGGGCCTTATGCAGACCGACCTTCTTACGCTCGACTTCACGGGCGTCACGGGTCATGAAGCCAGCCTTGCGCAGCTCGGACTTCAGGGTTTCGTCGTACTCGACCAGCGCACGGGCGATGCCCAGACGGATCGCACCGGCCTGGCCGGTGGTGCCGCCGCCAGCGGCGGTGACCAGGATGTCGAAGCTTTCGGTGTTCTTGGTCAGCTCGAGCGGCTGGCGCACGATCATGCGCGCGGTCTCACGACCGAAGAACTCGTCCAGCGGACGGCCATTGACGGTGATGTTGCCCGAACCCTTGCGCAGGAACACGCGAGCGGTGGAGGACTTGCGGCGGCCAGTGCCGTAGTTTTGAGTGATAGCCATGATTAGATATCCAGAACCTGCGGCTGCTGTGCGGCGTGCGGATGCTCAGTGCCGGCGTAGACCTTGAGCTTGCGGTACATCTGGCGACCCAGCGGGCCCTTCGGCAGCATGCCCTTGACGGCGGTCTCGATCACGCGCTCCGGGTGACGCTCCAGCGCCTGAGCCAGGGACTCGGTCTTCAGGTTGCCGATGTAGCCGGTGAAACGGTGATACATCTTGTCCTGCAGCTTCTTGCCGGTGACGACAATCTTTTCTGCATTGATGACGACCAGGTAGTCGCCGGTATCAACGTGCGGGGTGTAGACCGGCTTGTGCTTGCCACGCAGACGGCGGGCCAGCTCGGTGCAGAGACGGCCCAGGGTCTTGCCCTCGGCGTCGACGAGGTACCAGTCGCGCTGGACGGTCTCGTTCTTGGCAGTGAAAGTGCTCATGAAGAACTCTAGTTAGGTCGGGCTCATTGCGGCGAAGGACTCACCGGAACTCTGCCACGCGTTGTGAAAGATGAAGCGTAAGAGGCGGGATTGTACGCAGGTCAAGCCCCCGGTGCAAGCTGCCCCCAGCCGCGGGTTGGCAGGGGGTCGGGGCCGGGCGAGAATCGCGGGGTCTTCCGCCCCATCGCGTACCGCCATGACCGTGCTCCGCCAGACCACCCCGCTGGACCATCTGCTGACCCAGGCGCAACGAGCCCTGGACACGGTCTTCGGCAATCCGCCGGCGGCCCGCCCCTACCCGGCCGCGGATACCGACGAGCCGGGCATGGACAGCGCCGAGCGCCGCCACGCGGCCGGCCTGATGCGGATCAACCACGTGGGCGAAGTCTGCGCACAGGGCCTGTACTTCGGCCAGGCCGCCGTGGCCCGCGACCCGGCCACGCGCGAACACCTGCTGGAAGCGGCACAGGAAGAAACCGACCACCTGGCGTGGTGCGCCACCCGGCTGGGCGAGCTGGACAGCCGCCCAAGCCTGTTCAACCCGCTGTGGTATGCCGGCAGCTACACCATCGGCACCCTGGCCGGGCTGCGCGGCGACGGCTGGAACCTGGGCTTCGTGGTCGAGACCGAGCGCCAGGTGGAGGCCCATCTGGACGAACACCTGGTCGACCTGCCCCCAGGCGACCTGCGCAGCCGCGCGGTCATCAAGGTGATGAAGGACGACGAGGCTCGCCACGCGGAGCACGCCGAGCAGGCCGGCGCACGCCGCCTGCCGTTCCCGATTCCGGGCGCGATGGCGCTGGCCTCCAAAGTGATGAAGACCATCGCTTACCGCATTTGACCGGGGCGCCCCCACCAACGGTGGGGGCCTACCCAAGGGCACGATGGGCCCCGACGGTGGGCCCCGACGGTGGGGCCCGACCGTTGGTCGGGCCGCCTTAGTTCGGCGAGACCAGCTTCAGGCCGATCACACCCGCCACGATCAGGCCCACGCAGGCCAGGCGTGCCGGCGACGCGCTGTCGTTGAACAGGTAGATGCCCAGCACCGCCACGCCCATGGCGCCGATGCCGGTCCAGATCGCATAGGCCGTGCCGACCGGGATGCTCTTCATCGCCTGGCTCATCAGGTACAGGCTGATCAGCGCGGACACCACCGTGGCGGCGGTGGGCAGGGGTTTGCTGAAGCCTTCGGAGTACTTCATTCCGAGGGCGAAACCGATCTCGAACAGGCCGGCCAGCAGCAGGTAGATCCAGGGCATGGGTGGGGGCTCCTTACCTTTTTTGAAAAAACGAAACGGCCCGGTGTTTTCACACCGGGCCGTGGGTCGGTACATCACCGTGGAACTATACAGTGCGCAAAGCGCAGGTTCCACGGGGCGGGTCGTCCCGCCTGGGCAGCGATGCCTGCCGGCATCGCGCATGGGGCTTACTCGGACAGGTTCCGGCCGTGGAACAGCTCTTCGATCTCGCGCTTGAGCAGCGCTTCGATCTTCATGCGTTCCTTGAACGACAGGTTCTTGGCCTTCTCCTCGAACAGGTACTGGTCCAGGTCGAAGTCCTTCAGGTGCATCTTCGTGTGGAAGATGTTTTCCTGGTAGACGTTGACGTCGAACATCTCGTAACGCGACTTGATGTTCTTGGCCAGGAAGTTCTGGATCGAGTTGATCTTGTGGTCGATGTAGTGCTTCTTGCCCTTCACATCGCGGGTGAAGCCACGCACGCGGTAGTCCATGATCACGATGTCCGATTCCAGACTCTCGATCAGGTAGTTCAGCGCCTTCAGCGGCGAAATGACGCCACAGGTAGCCACATCGATGTCGGCGCGGAAGGTCGCGATACCTTCCTGCGGGTGCGTTTCCGGATAGGTGTGCACGGTGATGTGCGACTTGTCCATGTGCGCGACCACGGCATCGGAGATAAGCTCCTTGCCGGCCTGCTTCTTGTCGATCACCGGTTCTTCGGAGATCAGGATCGTCACCGAGGCACCCTGCGGATCGTAATCCTGGCGGGCCACGTTGAGGATGTTGGCGCCGATGATCTCAGCGACATCGGTCAAGATTTGAGTCAGCCTGTCGGCGTTGTACTCTTCATCGATGTATTCAATGTAACGCTGACGCTCCTCTTCGGTGCGCGCGTAACACACGTCATAGATGTTGAAGCTCAGCGCCTTGGTGAGGTTGTTGAAACCCTGCAGCCTCAGGCGAGGCAACGGCTTGACCACGGCGGTCGATTCCTGTGTAAGAAGGGAAAGGGTGAATTATGGGGCAAACTGTCCCCGGGGGGAACGTGAAGACCGCTCACATCTGGCACACTGTTTGCCCTTAACAATTGCGCTGGTTAAGCTCCGCTATCGACCCCGTGAATCCGTTCATGCGCAGAGGGAGCGCTCCTATCGTGTCAACCGTGCGCCTAGCTAGCAGTCCACTGGCCCTGGATATCGCCACAATCGATCGTTTCCTGGCGCACAGCCACAGGCGGCGATACCCCACCCGTACCGACGTCTTCCGACCCGGTGACCCGGCGGGAACCCTGTATTACGTCATCAGCGGCTCGGTTTCGATCATGGCCGAGGAAGATGACGATCGCGAGCTGGTGCTGGGCTACTTCGGTGCCGGCGAGTTCGTCGGCGAGATGGGCCTGTTCGTTGAATCGGACCGCCGCGAGGTGATCCTGCGGACCCGTACCGCCTGCGAGCTGGCCGAAATCAGCTACGAACGCCTGCACCAGCTGTTCCTCGGCCCGCTGTCGGCCGATGCCCCGCGCCTGCTGTACGCGCTGGGCCAGCAGATCTCCAAGCGCCTGCTCGACACCAGCCGCAAGGCCAGTCGCCTGGCGTTCCTGGACGTCACTGACCGGATCGTGCGCACCCTGCACGACCTGGCACAGGAGCCGGAGGCGATGAGCCACCCGCAGGGCAGCCAGCTGCGCGTCTCGCGGCAGGAACTGGCCCGTCTGGTGGGTTGCTCGCGCGAAATGGCTGGCCGCGTGCTGAAGAAGCTGCAGACCGACGGCCTGCTGCATGCACGTGGCAAGACCGTGGTGCTGTACGGCACCCGTTGATCGTTGAGCATTCGCCGGGCATGGCCCGGCGCTACCCAGGATCACCGGCGACGGTAGCGCCGGGCCATGCCCGGCGGATCGCGGGACATGCGACCTACCATCGCATGCCCCGCACACCCGCTTCCGCTAGGCTCGGTGCATGGAACTGAGCAGCGAATTCTGGTGGTTCATCCTCATCGGCCTCGGCGCACAGCTGGTGGACGGCGCTTTGGGCATGGCATTCGGCCTGGTGTCCTCGTCGGTGATGCTGAGCATGGGCCTGCCACCGGCACAGGTCAGCGCCAGCATCCACACTGCGGAAGTGTTCACCACCGGCGCCTCAGGTGTGTCGCACCTGGCAGCCGGCAATGTCGATAAGCGCCTGTTCCTGCGCCTGGCCCTGCCCGGCGCAGTCGGCGGTGCCGTGGGCGCCTACGTGCTCACCCAGATCCCTGGCGACATCATCCGGCCACTGATCTACCTGTACCTGCTGGTGCTGGCCATCATCATCCTGGCCCGCGCGGCCGGGCGCTGGATGCCCAAGGGCGAGATCCGCCGGGTGCCGGTGCTGGGCTTCTTCGCCGGCCTGCTCGATGCCAGCGGCGGCGGCGGCTGGGGGCCGGTGGCCACCTCCACCCTGCTCGCCCGTGGCGGCCAGGCGCGTACCACCATCGGTACGGTCAACGCGGCCGAGTTCATCGTCACCCTGACCATCTCGGCCACCTTCCTGCTGTCGATGGGCGTGCAGCACCTGCAGATCGTCGCCGGCCTGCTGATCGGCGGCATGATGGCCGCGCCGGTGGCGGCGATCCTGGTCAAGCGGGTGAAGGAGCGCTGGGTGCTGGTGGCCGTCGGCGTGCTGGTGCTGGCCATCAGCCTGTTCCAGATCGGACATGCGCTGACCGGGTATCTGGCGCGCTGATCGTTTGCCGGCCAGCGGCCGGCACTACCAGGACGGAAAAGGGGTAGTGCCGGCCGCTGGCCGGCAAATCCATTACCGTGCGGCGGGATCAGGCCTTGTCGCCGCCGCGGTCGACGCAACCCCAGTTGAGGATGCGGGTACCGGCCGGCAGCACGCGGCGGAAGAACTCCACGCGGCCCGGTTTCGGGTTGACCACGACCGGCGCCTTCGCCGCCAGCAGCAGCGGCAGGTCGGCGGTGCTGTCGGAGTAGGCGATGTCGATATCGCCGTAGCCGCGCTCGCGCAGCATGCGCATCTTTTCTTCGTTGTGGCAGTGGCGGGTCGGGCCAACACCGCCCAGCCGCGGGCCGACCTCGGTACCGATCACCGGCACGTCCTGATGGGCCACGAAGGCCAGGATCGCGCGTGCAAGTTCCGGTGGCGCGCCGGTGGCGACCACCACGCGGTCCCCCTTGGCACGGTGCGCGGCGAACACCTCCAGCGCCTGCGGCAGCAGCTTGGCGCGCATCTGCGCCTCATTGCGCAGCACATAGGCGTCGATGACCTTGTTGAAATCGCGCGCACGGTGCAGGCCGAAACTGCCGATCCACACATAGACCGAAATGCCGGTACGGCGGGTTGGCAGCATCGCCACCAGCGGCCCGGCGATCGGGGTGACCAGCAGCGCCGCCAGCATCCGCAGCGGATTGCGCTTGATCAGCGAAGCGAACAGATGCGTGCCCGAATCGCCGTCGTACAGGGTGTGGTCGAAGTCGAAGACCACCAGCGGCGCATCCTCGCGCGGCGTTGGATAGTGCGTTTTCATGCCGCGAAGAATAGCTGACGCAGGCCCTCGCCCGGCTCTTCCACGCGCATGAAGGCCTCGCCCACCAGGAACGAGTGGATGCCGGCGTCGCGCATCAGCGCCACGTCCTGCGGGCCGAGGATGCCGCTCTCGGTGACCAGCAGGCGATCGCGCGGCACCGCCTTCTGCATGTCCAGCGTGGTCTGCAGCGACACCTCGAAGGTGCGCAGGTTGCGGTTGTTGATGCCGATCATCGGTGCCGGCACCTGCAGCGCACGCTCCAGCTCGTCGATGTCGTGCACTTCCACCAGTACGTCCATGCCCAGCGACATCGCCAGTTCGGACAGCGTGGCCAACTGCGTGTCGTCCAGCGCGGCGACGATCAGCAGGATGCAGTCGGCACCCAGCACACGCGCCTCATACACCTGGTAGGCGTCGATCACGAAGTCCTTGCGCAGCACCGGCAGCGTGCAGGCGTCACGGGCCTGCTGCAGGTAGGCATCAGCACCCTGGAAGAAGTCCACATCGGTCAGCACCGACAGGCAGCTGGCGCCGCCGAACTCATAGCTGACCGCGATGTCGGCCGGGCGGAAATCCGGGCGGATCACGCCCTTGGACGGGCTGGCCTTCTTCACCTCGGCGATCACCGCCGGGTCGCCGTTGGCCACCGCCGCCTGCAGCGCGCGCACGAAGCCACGTACCGGCGGGGCGCTGGCCACGGCGACCTGCAGGTCCTCGAGGGGACGCTGGGCACGGCGCTGGGCCACTTCTTCGGCCTTGCGGGCCAGGATCGTCTGCAGGATGTCGCTCATCGTCGTCGGTTCAATGCGGGGGCGGTGAGGACGGCCATTATCGGCCATCGAGGGGGTCAGGCTGAACCGCGCGCTCAGGCTACCAGCGTGCGGGTGGTGTCAACGTACTGCTGCAGGCGCTGACGGGCGCTGCCGTTGGCGATGGCGGCACGGGCGCGGGCCAGGCCGTCGCCGATGTCGCTGGCCACGCCGGCCACGTACAGCGCGGCGCCTGCGTTCAGGGCCACGATGTCCAGCGCCGGGCCGGGGGTGTTGTCCAGCACCGCACGCAGCATGGCAATGGACTGCTCCGGGCCGTCCACGCGCAGGTTGCGGCTGGCCGACATGGCGATGCCGAAGTCCTCCGGGTGGATCTCGTACTCGCGCACCTTGCCGTCGCGCAGTTCGCCAACCAGAGTGCCGGCGCCCAGCGAGATCTCGTCCATGTTGTCGCGGCCCCAGACCACCATGGCGCGCTCGGTGCCCAGCTCGCGCAGCACCCGCGCCTGGATACCCACTAAATCGGGGTGGAACACGCCCATCAGCACCGACGGTGCGCTGGCCGGGTTGGTCAGCGGGCCAAGGATGTTGAAGATGGTGCGCACGCCCATCTCGCGGCGGACCGGCGCAACGACCTTCATCGACGGATGGTGGATCGGCGCGAACATGAAGCCGATGCCGGTCTGTTCGATGGCCGCGGCCACCTGTGCCGGCTGCAACTCGATGGCCGCACCCAGCGCTTCGACTGCATCGGCGCTGCCGGACTTGGACGACACGCTGCGGTTGCCATGCTTGGCCACGCGCGCGCCGGCGGCAGCCGCGACGAACATCGCGCAGGTAGAGATGTTGAACGTGTGCGAGCCATCGCCACCGGTGCCGACGATGTCGACCAGGTGGGTGCTGTCAGCCACCGGCACCGCCAGCGCGAACTCGCGCATTACGGTGGCCGCCGCGGCGATCTCATCGATGGTTTCCTTCTTCACGCGCAGGCCGGTGAGGATGGCAGCGGTCATCATCGGCGACACGTCGCCGCGCATGATCTGCCGCATCAGGTCGACCATTTCGTCGAAGAAGATTTCGCGGTGTTCGATGGTGCGTTGCAGGGCTTCCTGGGGGGAGAAGCTCATGGGAATGCTCCTAGGATCAGGCCGCCGGACGCTGCAGGAAATTACGCAGCAGGGCGTGGCCGTGTTCGGTGAGGATGGATTCGGGGTGGAACTGCACGCCTTCCACCGGGAACTGGCGGTGGCGCAGGCCCATGATCTCTTCGATCGAGCCGTCGTCGTTCTCGGTCCAGGCGGTCACTTCCAGCGCGTCGGGCAGGCTGTGCTTGTCCACCACCAGCGAGTGGTAGCGGGTGGCCTGGTAGCGGTCCGGCAGGCCGGCGAACACGCCCTTGCCTTCATGGCGGATGGGCGAGGTCTTGCCGTGCATGATGTTGCCGGCGCGGATGACCGTGCCGCCGTAGACCTGGCCGATGCCCTGGTGGCCCAGGCAGACGCCGAGGATCGGCGTGGTCGGTCCCAGGCGCTCGATCAGCGCCAGCGACACGCCCGCTTCGTTGGGCGTGCACGGGCCGGGCGAGATGACGATGCGTTCGGGCTTCTGCGCGGCGATCTCGTCCACGCTCATCGCATCGTTGCGCACCACCTTCACCTCGGCACCCAGCGTCTGCAGGTACTGCACGAGGTTGTAGGTGAAGCTGTCGTAGTTGTCGATCATCCACAACATGGTCAGGTTCCGTCGCTTATCAGGAAAATGGCGTATACGTTTTCGGTGTAGGTGATGGGGCCGGCTTCGATGGATTCGCGTTCAGCGGGCGCCGGCGCCGAGGCCGGTGCGTAGCTGCCGGTCACCGAGATCCTGTCGAGATACTCACCATCCTCGCCCAGCTGCGGCCATTGCCCGGCCTGGATGCCATAGGCAAAGTTCGGCGCCACATCGGAGATGCTGTACAGGCCGCGCACTTTTGTTCCATAGGCCTTGGCCAGCCCCTGCGCGGACTCGCGGGTCTTGGCCGCGGCCTCGCCCTTGAGCTCGCGGCGCAGCGCCACTTCGCCCGAGTAGGTCGGGGCAACACTGCTGACCTGCACGTTCTCATTGGCCTTCAGCGCACCCAGCACGTCCTGCATCTGCTTCACGCTGGCGAAGCTGGCGCGCAACTGGCGCGACACCTGGGTACCCATGAAGACCTGCCGGCTCTGCTCAAAGCGGGTTGCCGGACCGATCCGCAGGTTGTCCGCACGTACGCTGCCTTCCACCGCCTTGTACTGCTTGAACAGCGCCAGCACGCGGGCAACGTTGTCCTGCACGCGGCGGCGCGCTGCATCCGCATCCATGTCGGTCTCTTCGATGTTCAACTGCAGGCCGAACCGGTCCGGCATCACCACGCGGCGCGCCTCGCCCTTCACCAGCAGGTGCGGCTGCGAGGGAATGGTGTTGGCCTGCGCCCACGCAGACGGGGCCATCGTGGCCAGCAGTGACGACCACAGCAATGCGCTCAGCAGCTTCATGCGGTACTCCTTGTCTTGAATGGGAACAGCGGAAGGTGCCGCGGCGTCGGCCACGGCACGGCAGAACTCACAGGCCCTTGGCGGCCTGGGCGACGGCGCGGAACAGCGCGCGGCCCTTGTTCATCGTCTCGTCCCATTCCTTGTCCGGGTCCGAGTCGTAGACGATGCCGGCACCGGCCTGCACATACAGGCGGCCATCCTTGATCACCGCGGTGCGGATCGCGATCGCGGTATCGGCATCGCCGTGCCAGCCGATGTAGCCGATGCTGCCGGCGTAGACATTGCGCTTGATCGGTTCCAGCTCGCGGATCACTTCCAGCGCGCGGATCTTCGGCGCACCGCTGACCGTACCGGCCGGGAAGGTGGCGCGCAGCACGTCGGCGTAGCTCAGGCCCGGCTGCAGCTGCCCGGTCACTTCGCTGACGATGTGCATGACGTGGCTATAGCGTTCGATCACGAACTGCTCGCCCACTTCCACGGTGCCGGCCTTCGAAACACGACCGGCGTCGTTGCGGCCAAGGTCGATCAGCATCAGGTGCTCGGCGCGCTCCTTCGGATCGGCCAGCAGCTCGGCTTCCAGCGCCTGATCCAGTTCGGGCGTGGCACCGCGCGGGCGGGTGCCGGCGATCGGGCGCACGGTCACTTCACCATCCTGCAAACGCACCAGGATTTCCGGCGAGGAACCGACCACCTGCAGGTCGCCGACATCCAGGAAGTACATGTACGGCGAGGGATTCAGTGCACGCAGCGCGCGGTACACATCCACCGGGCGCGCCTTGAACGGCACGCTCAGGCGCTGGCTGAGCACCACCTGGAAGATGTCGCCGGCACGGATGTATTCCTTGCTGCGCTGGACCGCATCGACGAAGCCTTCGCGGGTGAAGCCGGAGACGAAATCGGACTCGTCCAGCACGTCGCTGTTGAGCGGTGCGGGATAGCCGGCACCCGGTGCGCGCAGCTTGGCGGTCAATGCATCCAGGCGTGCCAGCGCCTGCTCGAACGCACCCTCGACACGCGGGTCGGCATGCACGATCAGGTACAGCCGGCCTTTGAGGTTGTCGAACACCGCCAGCTCGTTGGAGTCCAGCAGCAGGATGTCCGGCGTGCCCAGCTCGTCGCGGCCGGCCGGCGGGGCCAGGCGCGGTTCGATGTAGCCAATGCACTCGAAACCGAACCAGCCGACCAGGCCACCGGTGAAGCCCGGCAGGCCTTCCAGCTTCGGTACCGAGTGGGCGCTGCGAAGCGCCTCGACTTCGGCGAAGGGATCGGCCACTTCGCGGGTGTCGACCACCTGGCCATCCTCGCGCACGGTCAGGGTGTGGCCGTGGAAGGCGTACACGCGACGTGCCGGCAGGCCGATGATCGAGTAACGACCAAAGCGCTCGCCGCCTTCGACGGATTCAAACAGGTAGGTATTGGGGCCGTCGGCGAGCTTCAGATAGACCGAAAGCGGCGTGTCCAGGTCGGACAGCACTTCGCGGACAACGGGAATATGGGTGTGGCCTTCAGCGGCCTGCTGCAGAAACTGAGCGTGCGAGTTCAAGACGACTTTCCTTCCGGGACACAGCGTTATGGGGACGGACGACGGCAACAGGCCACCATCGCCACCAACGGCGTGCGGAAGAAAGGGTATGCGGGGTCGTCAGGCTGGACACCCTTTGACTGTATCGCAGCTTGGGCGGGAGGGGAACCCTGTGAAACTGAATCACTGGACGCCTGGGGCCGGCCACGGGGACCGATGACGGGGACCGGTAGGGTCGACTGTTGGTCGACTGCTCTTCGTTCCGACGGCGTAAAACCCCGCGCTGCGCGCGCAAGTCGACTGACAGTCGACTCTACCCCTGCCGGCCCTGCAACCCCTGCCCACCCAGCAACGGGCAGTCGGCCGGCAGATGCATCCTCACCCTGCCCGGCACGCACTCGATGCGGAAGTGGCGGGCCTGTACCGGCTCGCCGTCCAGGTTGAGCGTCAATGGGCGCTCGGATTCCACCTGCAGCCACGGCAGGCGCGCGCGCGTCGCCAGCTGTTCCAGCGCGGCCTGGGTGCCGGACTTCAGCATCTGGCCAAGCGTGGCGGTGACCTCACCTTCCAGCTCCGGAAGCACCGTCACGTCCAGCTGCCCGTCATCGATCAGTGCCTGTGGGCACAACTGCTGGCCACCACCGGCCTGGCGCCCATTGCCGATGCCGAGCGCAATGAAGTCGCCTTCCCAGGCGAAATCCGGGCCCGACAGCCGCGCGTTGATCGGCTCGATCCGCCCCAGCTTTGCAATGCCGGTAATCACGTAGGCCAGCCCGCCCAGCATCTTCTTCAAGCCGGCATCGGTCTCCACCGTCACCTGCGTGCCGAAGCCCCCGCTGGCGAGATTGGCGCACCACCAGGGCGTGCCATCGGCGTCTACGCGCAGCAGATCGATGGCATGCGGCGTGGCCTGCCCGATCAAGGCCAAGGCCGCCTTCGGCTCGGTCGGGATGCCGGCCGCAGTCGCGAAGTCGTTGGCGGTCCCCATCGGGATCAGCGCCAGCGAGGGCAACGCATCTGCCGGTTCCTCGCGATGCGCCAGCGTTTCTGCAACCGCGCTGAGTGTGCCATCGCCGCCGGCAGCAACAATCACGTCCACGCCATGGTCGATGGCCTCGGCCACGTAGCGCTCGGCGTCGCCGTCCTCCCAGGTCACCCGCACGTCCAGCTGCACGCCCTGCCCGCGCCAATGGCCGACGGCGTCGCGCAGCTCCTCGTTGCCTGCGGATTTTCCGTTGAGGATCAGGCGCCAGCGCGGGGTGGTCATGCGGTGCTTCCAGGACGGGGGTGGCACAGGCTAGCAATGCGCCGTTTGTCCGCAGTGAATGTCACGCAGGTGTCATTCAGCTACTGGAGAATGGAAGGCCATAGCAGGGACGACGGATGGAGGCAGGATCAGCCTCCCACGCATGCAGCAAGGCCACGCCAGTGTTTGGCGTGGCTTTTTTTTTGGGTGCGTAGGGAGTGCGAACCAAGGTTCGCACCCACCGGGTTGCGGTTCGCACCCACCCGATGGGTAGATCCACGCCATGCGTGGATGCACTTCGCCTCAACCGTTGGCGAAATCGTGCAGCGCCTGGCCCTGCAGCCGGTACACGGTCCACTCGTCCTGCGGTTTCGCGCCGACGGCGGTGTAGAACTCGATGGCCGGGGTGTTCCAGTCCAGCACCGACCATTCAAAACGGCCGCAGCCTTCGGCCACGGCCTGGCGCGCGATGTATTTCAGCAGCGCCTTGCCCGCGCCTGAGCCCCGCTTCTGCGGGCTGACGTACAGGTCTTCCAGGTAGATGCCCTTGCGGCCGAGCCAGGTGGAATAGTTGTAGAAATACACCGCATAACCGATCGCTTCACCGTCGGCTTCGCAGATCAGCGCGCTCGCCGTGGCGTCGGCGCCGAACAGGCTTTCGGCGATGCCGATCTCATCGGTCTGCACCGAATGCTCGGCTTTCTCGTAGATGGCCAGTTCGCGGATGAACTGCAGGATCAGGCCGGCATCGGCAACGGTGGCCGAGCGAATGTTCAGGAGTGCCATGGGCAGAAAAAGAGGACGGAGGGGTCAAGCGAGCTTAATCCCCTCCGTCCCTTTTTTGTCAGCGCGCCGCGGCGACGTTGGCGCGCATCTGCGCGATCACGTCCTGGTAGCTGGTCTTGGCGTTGAAGATGGCCGAACCGGCGACGAAGGTGTCGGCACCGGCCGCAGCGATCTCGCCGATGTTGTCGGCCTTCACGCCACCGTCGATCTCCAGGCGGATGTCGCGGCCGCTGGCATCGATCTTCTTGCGCACCACACGCAGCTTGTCCAATGCCGAAGGAATGAAGGCCTGGCCACCGAAGCCCGGGTTGACCGACATCAGCAGCACCAGGTCCAGGTCATCCAGCACCCAGTCGAGGATGTCCACCGGGGTGGCCGGGTTCAGCACGATGCCCGGCTTGCAACCCAGCGAGCGGATCAGCTGGATGGTGCGGTGCACGTGGCGGCTCGCTTCCGGGTGGAAGCTGATGTAGGTGGCACCGGCCTCGGCGAAGTCCGGGATGATGCGGTCCACCGGTTCGACCATCAGGTGCACGTCGATCGGCGCGGTCACGCCGTGCTTGCGCAGGGCCTGGCAGACCATCGGGCCGATGGTCAGGTTCGGCACGTAGTGGTTGTCCATCACGTCGAAGTGGACCCAGTCCGCGCCGGCGGCGAGGACGTTGTCGACTTCCTCGCCGAGGCGGGCGAAGTTGGCGGACAGGATGGAGGGGGCGATGAGGCAGTTGGACATGGCCGGGCCTTGCAACGGTAGGAAAGGGGGTCAGCGCTTGCGCAGGGTCTTGATGCGGTCGTAGGCGGCGTTGATCCGCCGCGACTTCTGCTCGGCCTGCTGCTGCAGCTCGGGGGCCGCGCCACCGAGCTTGTCAGGGTGGTACTGGGAAATCAGCTTGCGGTAGGCGCGCTCGACCTCGGCATCGGTGGCCTCGGAAGTCAGCCCCAGCTCCCGGTACGGGTTCTCCTTGTTCAGGCGGAACCAGTCCGAATCGAAGGCATGGCCGATCAGCAGGCCGATGACCGCACCGAACAGCGGATTGGGCCGGAACAGCAGCGCGCCGGCGATGAATCCGAGCAGTTTTCCGTACCAGCGCATGGCGCCCCAGGGTCGACCGGCGAAATGGACGCTCATTTTACGTCACAGCGGGCCCGGACCGCTTTACACTAGGCCGCCCGCTGGTCAGCGGGCCCGCCGGGTCCGTTGGGCAGCCGTATCGACGAAGCCCCAGGAGTGCCCGTGCCAACCACGCTGTTGCAATCCGATCTCCCCGGCCTGCCCTTGCGCCACCGCGGCAAGGTGCGTGACGTGTTCGATATCCCGCGCGAGCGGCTGCCAGCCGGGACCCCACCAGGCGACTACCTGCTGATGGTGGCCACCGATCGCCTGTCGGCCTTCGATGTGGTCCTGCCCGACCCGATCCCGGGCAAGGGCGAGATGCTCTGCCAGGTCTCCAACTTCTGGTTCGCCAAGACCGCGCACCTGATGCCCAACCACCTGACCGGCATCGATGTGGCCAGCGTGCTGCCCGAGGGCGTGGACCCGGCCCTGTACGCCAAGCGCGCGGTGGTCACCCGCAAGCTGAAGCCGGTGCCGGTGGAAGCGATCGCCCGCGGTTACCTGATCGGCAGCGGCTGGAAGGACTACCAGCGCACCGGCAAGGTCAGCGGGATCGACCTGCCCGATGGCCTGCGCCAGGCCGAGCAGCTGCCCGAGCCGATCTTCACCCCCTCGACCAAGGCCGCCGTGGGCGACCATGACGAGAACATCGATTTCGATGCGATGGTGAAGCAGGTCGGTGCCGAGATGGCCGAGCGCGTGCGTGATGCCACCCTGCGCATCTACAAGTTCGCCGCGGACTACGCCCGCGAGCGCGGCATCATCCTGGCCGACACCAAGTTCGAGTTCGGTACCGACGCCGATGGCCGCCTGTACATCATGGACGAGATGCTGACGCCGGATTCCTCGCGTTACTGGCCGGCCGACGAGTACGAAGTGGGCACCAGCCCGCCGAGCTACGACAAGCAGTTCGTGCGCGATTACCTGGAGACGCTGGACTGGGGCAAGACCGCCCCGGGCCCGACCATCCCGGCCGAGATCATCGAGCGCACCCGCGCCAAGTACGGCGAGGCGCTGCAGCGCCTGGCCGGGATCAGCGTCGACTGATCCCCCTGCGCCCCCGGCCGGCCCGGCTGGGGGCGTTCTGAATGCGGTACTGCCGGCCGCTGGCCGGCAACCTCGCGAACCTGCAGCCAGGCATGGCCTGGCTCTACTGCCGGTTGCCTGGGGTAGTGCCGGCCGCTGGCCGGCAACCTCGCGAACTCGGCTATGCTCTGGATTGCCGGCCAGCGGCCGGCACTACCGTTGTCCGGGGAAGCAACGCAGCATGCAGACCACCACCGAGCTTGCGCGGCCGATCGACCGCTATTTCGCCAGCTATTCCGACGACCACCGCAATGTCATCAACCAGCGCATCCACGTGGTGGCGGTGCCGGCGATCCTGTGGTCGGTGGTGGCCCTGTTGTGGTGCGTGCCGCCGCTGATCACCTGGTTCCAGTACGGCATCTGGTCGGCGTTCGCGATGTTCAGCGCCTGGTGTTTCTACAACAAGCTGTCGCGCTCGCTGGGCATCGGCATGCTCATCCAGTTCTTCGTGTTCGGCTGCCTGTGCCGGCTGCTGGAGGCGGAAATCGGCCTGCACAACCTGTTCTGGCTGGCGGTGGGCGTGTTCGTGGTGGCCTGGATCGCACAATTCATCGGCCACACGTTCGAGGGCCGCAAGCCCAGCTTCCTGACCGACCTGACCTACCTGCTGATCGGCCCGGCCTGGGTGATGGCCAAGGCCTATCGGAAGCTCGACTGGCGTTACTGACCCGACCACGACCGGCAAGAGCTGTTGTTTCCTGAACGGGCAGATTCCGTCACCCGTAGTCCACGGCGGCCCTGCCAGCCTGCGCCGGTGACCCGCCCCCCACCTCCCGCCCGTCGACGGCAGCCCCTGTGCGACAGGGCCTGCGGTCTCCCTGCGTGGGCGTAGGGTGATCCCCGAGGGCAACCCGGGAGCGACTGCAGGAACGTGATGTTGCGCCGCAGAAAAAATGAATCAGCGAACGTTACATGCAATTGATCGCTGTTCGATGGGTTTCGGCGACATTTCGCAGCCTGTTATCCTCCCTGACCTGCTCGTGAATCATGGATTCCCTGCATGCTCCCCAGCCTGCCCCTGCTGCTGGCCCTGCCGTTCCTGATGGCAGTGGCTGTTGCGGCCTTCCCCCGTAGTTCGCGCTCGACTGCTGCCTGGCTGGCGGCGCTGGCGCCGTTGGGCGGGCTGGCCATCCTCGGCTGGCTGACCCCATCGGTGCTCGACGGCCAGGTGGTGCGGACGATGGTCCCCTGGCTGCCGCAGATCGGCCTGGACTTCACCCTGCGCCTGGACGGGCTGGCCTGGATGTTTGCCGGGTTGGTGCTGGGCATCGGCGCACTGGTGGTGCTGTATGCGCGCTACTACCTGAGCAGCCAGGACAACGCACACCGCTTCTATACCTACCTGCTGCTGTTCATGGGCGCCATGCTGGGCATGGTGGTATCGGGCAACCTGCTGTTGCTGATGATTTTCTGGGAAATGACCAGCATCAGCTCGTTCCTGCTGATCGGCTTCTGGTCGCACCGCCAGGACGCCCGCGAGGGCGCGCGCATGGCGCTGGTGATCACCGGCGGCGGTGGTCTGGCCCTGCTCGGTGGCGTGCTGCTGATCGGCCGCATCGTCGGCAGTTTCGACCTGGACGTGGTGCTGGCCGCAGGCGAACAGATCCGCGCCAGCGCGCTGTACCCGTACGCGCTGTTCCTGGTGCTGGCCGGCATCTTCACCAAGAGCGCGCAGTTCCCCTTCCACTTCTGGCTGCCGCACGCGATGGCCGCGCCCACGCCGGTCTCGGCCTACCTGCACTCGGCCACCATGGTGAAGGCCGGTGTGTTCCTGCTGGCGCGCCTGCATCCGGCATTGGCCGGCAGCGATCTGTTCTTCTACACGGTCAGCGGCATCGGCGCGCTGACCCTGCTGATCGGTGCCTGGAACGCGATCTTCCAGCACGACCTGAAAGGCCTGCTGGCCTACTCGACCATTTCGCACCTGGGCCTGATCACCCTCCTGTTCGGCCTGTCCACGCCGATGGCGGTGGTGGCCGGCGTGTTCCACATCCTCAACCACGCCACCTTCAAGGCCTCGCTGTTCATGGCCGCCGGCATCATCGACCACGAAACCGGCACCCGTGACATGCGCAAGCTGGGTGGCCTGCGCAGGCTGATGCCATTCACCAGCGCGCTGGCGATCATCGCCTCGCTGGCGATGGCTGGCATCCCGTTGCTCAACGGTTTCCTGTCCAAGGAAATGCTGTTCGCCGAAGCGCTGACCGCCGGTGGCGGCCCGGGCGCGATGCGCACGGCCGTATCGATCGCGGCGCTGCTGGCCGGTGTGTTCGGCGTGGCCTACAGCCTGCGCTTCGTGCACGACACCTTCTTCGGCCCCGGCCCGCACGACCTCGACCGCGTTCCGCATGAGCCGCCGCGCTGGATGAAGGTGCCGGTGGAACTGCTGGTGGTGATCTGCGTGGCGGTGGGCATCGCCCCGGCACTGACCGTGGCGCCGGTGCTGCATGCCGCTGCGGCCTCGATCCTCGGCAACGCCATGCCCGAGTACAGCCTGGCCGTATGGCACGGCTTCAACCTGCCGCTGGCGATGAGCGCGATCGGCGTGGTCGGCGGCGTGGCGCTGTACTTCGGCCTGCGCAGGCTGATCAACCTGCACGGGGTGACCAATACCAGCCCCGGCCGCAACGTGTTCCACCGCCAGCTGGACCTGCTCTCAGCCGCAGCACAGCGACTGACCAACGGCATCGCCAACGGCAGCCTGCAGCGCATGCTGCTGGGCCTGGTGCTGGTGGCGATCGTGGTCGCCGCCGCGCCGTTCGTGGCCAATCCGGCCTCGCCGAACTGGACCGCGCCGCAGCCGATCCCGCTGCTGGGCTGGGCGCTGTGGCTGGTGATGATGGCCTGTGCGGTCGCCACCCTGCGCGTCTACAAGCAACGCCTGCTGGCGGTGCTGCTGGTCGGCGGCGTCGGCCTGATGGTGGCGCTGACCTTCGTGTTCCTGTCCGCACCGGACCTGGCGCTGACCCAGCTGCTGGTGGAGATGGTGACCCTGGTGCTGATGCTGCTGGGCATGAACTACCTGCCTGCGCAGTCCGGGCCGGAGCGCCCGCGCTGGCGCAAGCGCCGTGACGCGGTGATCGCGATCATCGCCGGTGCCGGCCTGGGTGCGCTGGCCTACACCGCGATGACCCTGCCGCCGAACACCATGGCCGGCGAGCTGCTCGCCCGCGCCCTGCCCGAGGCCTACGGCCAGAACGTGGTCAACGTGATCCTGGTCGACTTCCGCGGCTTCGATACCTTCGGCGAGATCACCGTGTTCGGCATTGCCGCGCTGGTGGTACACGCACTGCTGCGACGCACGCGGATGGCACCGGAGCAGATCATGCCCGGCCCGCCGATCAAGCTGCCGGTGCCAGCCGACCTGGCCCAGATCATGTTCCCGCTGACCCTGACCGTGTCGATCTTCCTGTTCCTGCGCGGCCACAACGCGCCCGGCGGTGGCTTCATCGCCGGCCTGGTGCTGGCCGTGCCGCTGCTGATCCAGTACGTGATCCAGGGCACCGCATCGGTGGAATCGCGCTTCGGCTTCGACTACATCCGTTGCATCGGCATGGGCCTGCTGATCGCCATCCTCAGCGGCAGTGCGTCGATGCTGTTCGGCGTGCCGTTCCTGACCAGCGGCCACCTCGACCTGCACCTGCCGCTGATCGGCGAGGTACCGCTGGCCAGCGCGATCGGCTTCGATATCGGCGTGTACCTGGTGGTGTTCGGAGGCGCGATGCTGATGCTGTCGATGATGGCCACCGTGAAACCCTCTCGTACCCGCACCGCGCGCAAGGGCGAGATCGACCTGCAACGCCGCTCGGCACGTACCGGGGAGATGCACTGATGGAACTGGCCCTGGCCTCCGCGATCGGCGTGCTGACCGCCATCGGCGTCTACCTGCTGCTGCGCGCACGCAGCTTCGATGTGATCCTGGGCATGACCTTCCTGTCCTACGCCACCAACCTGCTGATCTTCGCCGGTGGCCGTGTGGTGCTGGGCAAGGCGCCGGTGCTGCAGGAGGGCGTGGACAGCAACCTCGGCAACTACACTGATCCGCTGCCACAGGCGCTGGTGCTGACCGCCATCGTCATTGCCTTCGCGATGACCGCAGTGAGCATCGTGCTGGCCATGCGCAGCCGCAGCGACAACCACAGCGACCACGTGGACGCTCACGAGCCGGATGACGACCTGCAGGATGAGGGTGTGCCGCCGCGCCAGGGCGAGGACCGCGCATGAACCACCTGGTGATCCTGCCGATCCTGGTTCCCCTGCTCGGTGCCGCGCTGTCGCTGTTCGTCGAGCACCGCCGTTATGGCCCGAAGGTGCAGCGCGCGGTGGCCTGGACTTCGCTGTCGGCGCTGGCGCTGGTGGTGGGCCTGTTGTTCGCCACCACCGCCAGTGGCGATATCAGCGTCTACCTGCTCGGCGACTGGCCGTCGCGGCTGGGCATCGCGCTGGTCGCCGACCGGCTGTCGGCGTGGATGCTGCTGACCACCCTGCTGCTGGCCATTCCCTGCCTGCTGCATGCCTGCTCGGGCTGGGACCGCCGCGCACCGCACTTCCATGCGCTGTTCCAGTTCCAGCTGGTCGGCCTCAACGGTGCGTTCCTGACCGGCGACATCTTCAACCTGTTCGTGTTCTTCGAGGTGATGCTGATCGCCTCCTACGGCCTGCTGCTCAGTGGCGGCCGCGGCCTGCGCATGCGCATCGGCCTGCACTACGTGGTGTTCAACGTCACCGCCTCGACGTTGTTCCTGATCGCGCTGGGCCTGCTGTACGCCTCGCTGGGCTCATTGAACATGGCCGAGCTGTCGCAGCGCATCGCCGAGGTGCCGCCGGCACAGCTGACCCTGGTGAAGGCGACGATGGGCCTGTTGCTGCTGGTGTTCTGCGCCAAGGCCGCACTGATGCCGCTGTACCTGTGGCTGCCTGAAGCCTATTCGCGCGCGCCGGCCGCCGTGGCCGCACTGTTCGCGATCATGACCAAGGTCGGCCTGTATGCGGTGCTGCGCATCCAGATGCTGTGGTTCGGCGACGATGCCGGTGCGATGGCCGGCTATGGCCGCGACTGGCTGCTGTGGGCCGGCGTGGCGACACTGGTGCTCGGCGGCCTCGGTGCACTGGCTGCGACCCGCCTGCGCGTGCTGATCTCCTATCTGGTGATCGTCTCGGCCGCCACGCTGTTCATCGCCTTCTCGGTGGGCACGCCGCAGGTGCTGTCGGCCGGCCTGTACTACCTGCCGCACAGCAGCTTCGTCGCCGCCGCGCTGTTCCTGATCGCCGACCTGATCCGGCGCCGCCGTGGTGGCGCCAGCGACCGCAAGGAAGTGGTGGCACCGATGCCGGGCAAGGAAACGCCGGCGGTGCTGTTCCTGATCGCCGCGGTGTCGGTGGCTGGCCTGCCGCCGCTGTCCGGCTTCCTGGCCAAGGCCGCACTGCTGGCCGGCATGCCGGCGCAGTACACCGGCCCGGTGTGGACAGCCGTTCTTGTCAGCAGCCTGCTGGTGATCATGGGCCTGACCCGCGGTGGCATCCGCCTGTTCTGGCGCGTGCCGCCAGTCGATCCGGATGCGCCGCCGCCGCGCAAGGCACGGCTGCGCCGGGTCGAGCTGTACGCGGCCTGCATCCTGCTGGCCTATGGCATCGGCATGACCCTGGCCGCTGCACCGCTGATGCGCTACACCGACGCCACCGCCGCACAGCTGCTGCAGCCCGGCGAATACGTGCAGCAGCTGCGCGCGACCGCACCGGAGATCCGCCAGCCATGACCGCCCAGCGCTCCCTGTTCCGCCGCATCATTCCCTCACCGATGCTCAGCATCATGGTGGTGGCGTTCTGGCTGCTGATGTCCGACAGCTTCACCGTCGGCCAGACCGTGCTCGGCCTGGTGCTGGGCGTGGTGGTGCCACTGTTCGCCGCGCGCCTGGACCGCGAATTCGCCCGCATCGGTACTCTGCGCCCGCTGCCGAAGCTGCTGTGCGTGACCCTGTGGGACATCCTGATGTCCAACATCCGCGTCGCCCTGCAGGTGCTGGGACCGGAGAAGAACATCCATCCGGGCTTCATCTGGCTGCCGCTGGACATCGCCAACATCCACGGCATCGCCGCGCTGACCAGCATGATCACGCTGACCCCGGGCACGGTTTCGGCCGCGCTCAGCGAAGACCGCAGGTTCCTGCTGGTGCATGTGCTGCACCTGGAAGACCCGCAGGCGCTGATCGATACGATCAAACGACGTTACGAAGCCCCGTTGATGGAGATTTTCCCATGACTGGATTCCAGATCATCCAGACCACGCTGGTGGTGTGCATGCACGTGGTCGGCCTGGCCATGCTGCTGGCTACCTGGCGCCTGCTGCGCGGACCGACCGTGCCCGACCGCATCCTTGCGCTGGATACGCTGTCGGTGACCGCCATCGCCGAGCTGATGCTGTTCGGCATGTACCTGAACTCCGCGATCTACTTCGAGGCTGCCCTGGTCATCGCCATGCTCGGCTTCGGCAGCACCGTGGTGCTGAGCAAGTTCGTGCTGCGCCGGGACATCGTCGAATGATCACCGCGATCCAGATCGGCCTGTCGATCCTGCTGCTGTTCGGCTGCTTCTTCATCCTGGTCGGTGCGCTGGGCCTGGTGAAGCTGTCCACGTTCTTCAAGCGCCTGCACGCGCCGACCAAGGCCAGCACGCTGGGCGTGGGCTGCGTGCTGGTGTGTTCGGTGTGCTACCACATCTTCCTCGGCCAGGATCCGCAGCCGCGCGAGCTGCTGATCACCGTGTTCCTGTTCATCACCGCACCGATCAGCGCGCACATGATGGCCAAGGCCGCGCTGTCGCTGCTGATGGAAACCCGCCCCAGCCTGCCCGGCAACGAACCGGCTGCCGAAGAGCAGCTGCCGCCGCCGGAGCCGGTGCGTGAGGAAGAAGGTTCGCAGGGCCGGTAACCCCGGTAGAGGCCGACCTTGGCCGGTACGGAGCCAACCGCATCCACGCATGGCGTGGATCTACCGACCGCAATGCCCGGTAGAGGCCGACCTTGGTCGGCGCTTTGTTGCTGCGAGTGCCAACCAAGGTTGGCAGCTACCAGGTGATCGGTGGTGGGTGCCGACCGTTGGTCAGTACGGAGCCAACCGCATACACGCATGGCGTGGATCTACCGACCGCAATGCCCGGTAGAGGCCGACCTTGGTCGGCGCTTTGTTGCTGCGAGTGCCAACCAAGGTTGGCAGCTACCGGGTGATCGGTGGTGGGTGCCGACCGTTGGTCGGCACGGTGTTCTTGGCACCAACGGCAGCCGAGCATGGGCTCGGCTCTACAACCCCGGTGCGCCCACCAGCAGCAGCTCCAGCATGAACCAGCCCAGGAACGCGACCAGCAGGATCGCGCCTTCGCCGCGGCTGATCTTCAGGTCGCCACGCAGCATCGGGTACAGCACCAGCGCGAAGGCCAGCAGTGCCGGTAGTTCCAGGCGCACGAACGAGGCCGGCAGCGCCAGCGGCTGCAGCACGGCCATCGCACCGATCACCAGCAGCAGGTTGACCACACTGGAGCCCAGCACGTGGGCCATCACCATGTCGCCATGGCCACGGCGTGCCGCAGCGATCGCGGTTGCCACCTCCGGCAATGCGGTACCGATCGCGACCGGCAGCAGACCGACCAGCAGCGGCGTCCACCCCAGTGCAACACCGAAGTCCGCCGCCGCACCGACCACCAGGCGGGCACCCCAGTACAGCGCCAGCGCCGCGATCACCACGCGCAGCACATTCAACGGCAGGCTGGTACGGCTCAACGCGGATTCGGCGATCGCCGCCTGCACCTCGGCGCTCTCGCTGCGGCCACGACGCAGCAGCACCACCTGCACGATGATGAAACCAGCCACCAGCACGCCGCCTTCCCAGCGCGCCAGGCCGCCATCAAGACCGAACAGGATCAGCACCACGCCCGCCGCCAGCAGCGACCACCACAGTACCGTCTGCAATCGCGCGCGCAGCAGCAGCGGCGCAGCCATCGCAGCGACGGCCAGGGTCAGGCCCAGGTTGACGATGCTGCTGCCCACCGCGTTGCCCAGCGCCAGCTCCGGCTGACCGACCGCCAGCGCGCGTGCGTTGACCGCCAGTTCCGGCAGCGAAGTGGTCACTCCAAGCAGCAACAGGCCGGCCGTGAACGGACTGGCCCCGAAGCGTTGCGCCAGGCCGGACACGGCCTTGACGATGGAGTCCCCGCCCAGCGCCAGCAGCAGCAGGCCAAGCAGGAACCAGGCAATTGCAATGGCGATCATCGAGCACTCCCCCAGCGGTCGTGGCGCGATTCTACGCTTGGCCCGTGCGCAAGGCTGGGCCGTGGATCAAGGATCAGCCACAGCCTTCCACATAATCGACCTGCGGAGTCTGGCCCACCCGCCACGCGCCGACCCGGCCGTCCGCGCCGAGCGCGAAGTCGATCACCGCACCGCCCTCCTGCGCCGGCCGCACGCGCAGGTGCTGGGCCTTCTCGTCGTACTTGTCGGGGACGACATCACCACGCTCGGGATACAGCACCTGCAACTCGCCCAGGGTCATGCCGACCTTGCCGCCGCCCGGTGCGATGACCGCAGCACTGTGCACGTCATAGCGCACCAGCTTGCGGCCTTCGATCATCAGGCGCGGATCCTCGGCATTCTGCGGTCGCAGGAAATAGCAGCCATCGTTGCTGTCGTCGACCGGCAGCGGTTTGCCGGCAGCATCGCTGCCCAAGCCCTGCAGCGGGGTGCCGAAGCCGCTGCGGACCTCAGCGATGCCGGCGCCCAGCTTCGCGCCGGCGAAGCCCTCCAGGTGCGCGGGACTGTCCTCGCGGCGGTCATTGGCTGGACGGGCTGCCAGATCAGGATCCGTCGACTGCGCGGGCCCGGTCGCCGCAGCGGTTTCGGCCGGGGTATCGCTGCCACTGCCGGCCGCCCCCTGTTTGTCCTGGCCGCCGCAGGCGGTGAGCGAAAGCAGCAACAGACCAGCAATCGGAAGGTGCTTCATCGGTGCGGTTCCCTGGCACGAAGGTGGCTGCACGCTAGCGCAGCAGATGTGCAGGCATTGCATTGTCATCGCCGTTTCATCGCCTTCGTTCAGGCTCGGCGAGCACCGACTTGGCTGTCCCTTCCATGCAACCGCGCAAGACCGATCTCGCCCGAACTGCGCTGCAGGCCCACCGCGCGCCGCTGGACATGCGCCAGCGCCGGCTGCTGATCCTGTGCGACGGCCAGCGCACCATTGCCGACCTGACCGGCCTGCTCGGCCAGGACGCACCTGCGATGGTCATCCAGCTGGTGCAGGCGGGCTATCTGAGTACAGGGCCGGCCGCACCTGTCCCCTCTCCCGGGCCGGCCGCCGGATCCGTCGCTGCCCCGCCCGCACCGGCGCCGTTGCCGCCTGCGGCCACACCGGTCGAACGCCGCCGCTCGCTGGTGGCCGCGCGCATCTATGTGCTGGGCATCCTGGAGATGCAGCGCCACCCGCAGGCGGCAGCACTGTTCCGCGACCTGCAGCAGGCGCGTGCGGAAGACGAGGTGTTGCAGCGGCTGCAGTCGGCGATGCAGATGCTGCCCGGGCTGACCTCGGACGGCTACTGCCAGCGCGTGCGGCAACGCCTGCTGGAGGCGCTGCCGCTGGAGCATTGCGACGCGTTCGCGGAGGCCGCCTGAAGAAAAGGGGACGGAGGGGATTAAGTCGCAATCAGCACACGTGTGCCGATTGCGACTTAATCCCCTCCGTCCCTTTTTCGGGTCAGCGGTAGTTGTTACGCAGGCCGTTCCAGCACTGCTGGTAATCGCCCTGCCGATGGCCGGCAGCCAAGGCCTGCGCGGTCGGGCGGATCACCGCGCGGGTCTCGAACATGAAGGCCATCGTGTCCTTGATCACGTCCGGCTTGGACAGGTCCGCGTTGGAGGCCTTGTCGAAGGTCGGCGCATCCGGGCCGTGGCCGCTCATGCAGTTGTGCAGCGAGGCGCCGCCGGGCACGAAGCCTTCGGCCTTGGCGTCGTAGGCGCCATGCACCAGGCCCATGAACTCGCTGGCGATGTTGCGGTGGAACCACGGCGGACGGAAGGTGTTCTGTGCTACCAGCCAGCGCGGTGGGAAGATCGCGAAGTCCATGTTGCTGGTCCCCGGCGTGTCGCTGGGCGAGTGCAGCACCAGGAAGATCGACGGGTCCGGATGGTCATGGCTGATCGAGCCGATGGTGTTGAAGCGGCGCAGGTCGTAGCGGTACGGCGCGTAGTTGCCGTGCCAGGCCACCACGTCCAGCGGCGAATGGTCGATCGGCGCGCGCCACAGGCGGCCCTCGAACTTGGCGATCAGCTCGAAATCACCGTCAACATCCTCGAACGCCGCGTGCGGAGTTTCGAAGTCGCGCGGGTTGGCCAGGCCATTGGAGCCGATCGGGCCGAGGTCAGGCAGCTTCAGCAGCGCACCGTAGTTCTCGCAGATGTAGCCGCGGCTCGGGCCATCGGGCAGTTCGACGCGGAACCGCACGCCACGCGGGATCACCGCGATCTGCTGCGGCTCGATCTCGATCACGCCCAGCTCGGTCAACAGGCGCAGCGCGCCCAGCTGCGGCACGATCAGCAGTTCGCCATCGGCATCGTAGAAATAGCGGCCGACCATGTCGCGGTTGGCGGCGTAGAGGTGGATACCCACACCGGCATGCGCATCCGGCGAGCCGTTGCCACCCATCGTATACAGACCTTCGACAAAGTCGGTCGGCAGCTCCGGCAGCGGCAACGGGCTCCAGCGCAGCTGGTTCGGCGACGCCGGCTGCGCAGCGAAATCGCACTGCAGCTGCGACTGCGCGAACGGGGTGAACTCACCATGGGTTACCGCCGGGCGGATCCGGTACAGCCAGCTGCGGCGATTGCTGCCACGCGGCGCGGTGAACGCGGTGCCGGTCAACTGCTCGGCGTACAGGCCGTGGGCCACCTTCTGCGGCGAGTTCTGCCCGACCGGCAGCGCGCCGGCGACGGCCTCGGTGGCGAATTCGTTGCCGAAGCCGGACTGGTAGCCGCGGGCGGTGATGGCGGGGGACATGGGGGCTCCTGGGTACGGCGGGACCGGAACGGAAAGCAGCCGAGCATGGCTCGGCTCTACAGATGAGCAGGCGCCGGGACTGGCCCGGCGCCTCCCGGAACGTTACAGCACGCCGCGGCGGATCTGGTCGCGCTCGATGCTTTCGAACAGCGCGGTGAAGTTGCCTTCGCCAAAGCCTTCGTTGCCCTTGCGCTGGATGATCTCGAAGAAGATCGGGCCGATGCAGTTCTGGGTGAAGATCTGCAGCAGCTTGCGCTGGTGGGTTTCCGGATCAGCGTCGATCAGGATCTTGTTCTTGGCCAGGCGCGCCACGTCTTCACCGTGGTTCGGCACGCGCTGGTCGATCACGTCGAAGTAGGTCTCCGGAGTGTCGAGGAAGTCCACGCCCTGCGCACGCATCGCTTCGACGGTCTCGTAGATGTTCTCGGTGAAGCAGGCGATGTGCTGGATGCCTTCGCCCTTGTACGCATCCAGGTACTCGTTGATCTGGCTCTTCGGGTCGGACGATTCATTCAGCGGAATGCGCACGATGCCGTCCGGCGCGGTCATCGCCTTGGACACCAGGCCGGTCTTCAGGCCCTTGATGTCGAAGTAGCGGATCTCGCGGAAGTTGAACAGGCGCTCGTAGTAGTCCGACCACTGCTGCATGTTGCCGAAGTACAGGTTGTGGGTCAGGTGGTCGATGAAGGTCAAGCCGAAGCCCTTCGGGCGCAGTTCGGCGCCGGCGATCAGCTCGTAGTCGCCATCGAAGATGCTGCCGGCGCTGCCGTAGCGGTCGACCAGGTACAGCATGCAGTCGCCGATGCCCTTGATGACCGGCGCGCTGACCGCCTTGCTGTCCGGCTTGAAGGCGATGGCTTCGGCGCCGTTGCCCAGCGCGGTCTGGTAGACCTCCTGGCCCGGCTTCTTGAAGCGGATGGCGAAGCCGCAGGCGCACGGGCCGTGCTTTTCGGCGAAGTCCGAAGCGAACGAATCCGGGTCTTCATTGACCAGGAAGTTGACGTCGCCCTGGCGATAGACGGTAATCGGACGCTGCTTGTGCTTGAGCACCGCGCTGAAGCCCATCTTCCGGAAGTACTCGTGCAGCTCCTGGCCACGGCCGGCCGGGGCGGCGAATTCGACGAACTCGAAGCCGTCGATGCCCATCGGGTTCTCGAAGGTGGTGACCTGCATGCCGGGGTTGGGGTGCGAGGCGGTCGGGACTGCGGTATTCATGGCGTGGCTCCGAATCGGTACCGCATCGGTACAAACCAGGTGCGGGCAGGTAGGGACCCGGCGAGAATGCAGGGTCTGGACCTACCCCTTATAGTTACACTTGAAACCACCAGCAAGGTGCACCGCAACATGAGCCCCGCCGATCCCGTTTCGACCCGCCTGCGTTCCTCGCACGTCCTGCTCGACCTGGAACAGTTCCTGCCGTACCGGCTGAGCGTGCTGTCCAACCGGGTCAGCGGCAACATCGCCAAGCTATACGGCGATCGTTACGGTCTGGCGATCCCCGAGTGGCGGGTGATCACCATCCTGGCGCTGTACCCGGGTTCCTCGGCCAGCGAGGTCTCCGACCGCACGGCGATGGACAAGGTGGCAGTCAGCCGCGCCGTGGCCCGCCTGCTGGAGCGTGGCTTCATCAAGCGCGAGACCCATGGCGACGACCGCCGTCGCTCGGTGCTGGCGCTGTCGGCAGCCGGCTTCGAGGTCTACGAGACCATCGCGCCGATGGTGATCGAGATCACCCGCAAACTGATGTCGGTGCTGAGCGACGAGGAAGAGCAGGTGCTGGAGAAGCTGATCCTGCGCCTGGCCGGCGACGGCCTGGAGCGGATGGGCGAAGGGGTCTGAAAGAAAAAGGGGACGGAGGGGATTAAGTCGTTTTGTGCCCCAGGTCGCGGATGTCGACCCTGGTCGGTAGCGGAACAGTGGCTGGGCGATTGTCGTCCGCCCCCTTTGTTCTGACGCGACCCGCTCTTTGGCGGGCCGTGGGCGGGACGCAAGCGAGGCCATCGAACGCATTCACTTCCCGCAGATCCCGTCCTCGGGTGTCGCCCTCGCCCGCCGACATTTCCGCAGATGCACAGGACCATCAACGCCGAGCTGACCCTGCTGTACTGGCGAATAGGCCGCCGCATCCATGTGGATCAGATGGCTGGGCAACGGGCCCGCTACGGAGAGCTTCTCTTCACCCGGATCGCAAAGGCACTGTCTGCCGAGTTCGGCACGTCCTTCGGTGAGAAGAGCCTGCGCCGGATGGTGCAGTTCTCCATCGCATTTGCAGACGAGCAGATTGTCGTATCGCTGATACGACAATTGAGCTGGACCCACTTCATCGCGCTGATCCCGCTTGCGGATCCGCTCAAGCACGATTTCTATGCACAGATGGCCGGCACCGAGGGCTGGAGCGTGCGCACGCTACGCCAGCGCATCGATTCGATGCTGTATGAGCGCACCGCGCTTTCCAGTCAGCCCGAGCAGACCATCGCCGATGAGTTGGCGGCACTCCGCGGCAACCAGCAGCTGTCTCCAGGGCTGGTACTGCGTGATCCCTACGTACTGGATTTTCTTGGCCTGAAGGACAGCTGGGACGAGCAGGACCTGGAAAGCGCGATCCTTCGCGAGATGCAGGGCTTCCTGCTCGAACTTGGCACGGGCTTCAGTTTCGTCGCTCGCCAGAAGCGCATCCAGATCGACGGCGATGACTTCCATCTGGACCTGCTGTTCTACAACCGCCGCCTGCGTAGGCTGATTGCCATCGAGCTGAAGATCGGCGAGTTCAAGCCTGCGTACAAAGGACAGATGGAGCTCTATCTGCGCTGGTTGGACCGCCATGAACGTGAGGACGGTGAGCAAGCGCCGTTGGGCATCATCCTCTGCACAGGGAAGAAGGCGGGCCAGATCGAATTGCTGGAGCTGGACCGCTCAGGCATCCATGTTGCGGAATACCTGACCACCCTGCCCTCTCGTGAGGTCCTCAAGCAGAGATTGCAAACCGCCATGGAGCGGGCCCGGCAACAGATGGAGAACCTGCCGCCCAGCCCTCTGTAGTTCCACTGCACCCACGCCTCAGCTCAGATGCTTGCGCCGTGCATGGATCCACGGCACTGCGAGCGCGGCGATGGCGCCACCGGCGAAGCCCAGCGAAGCCGCAACCGTGGCCGCTTCGACCGCCCCTGGCAGCGCCAGCGCCGCGGCCACCAGCAGCAGCGACGGCAGGCCGACGAAGGTGCCCAGGAAGAAGTGCCAGCGCGGCGACCAGGTGTTGAGCTGCAGCAGGCTGACCGGTTGCCAGGCATCGGACGCTGCATCCTCGGCGATCTTCGCCACCACCTTGCCCAGGTCCACTTCCGGCAGCGCGCGCCCCTGGCGTGCGGTCGCCAGCAGCTCGGCCACGGCCTCCACCGGCGGGAAACTGGACGGCCACGCCACCGGTGCCGGCACGCCGTAGGCGGTCAGCAGCGGCACGCTCAGCCACGGCGCCACCAACGGGCGCATGCGGCGCCGGCCATGCACGCACCAGATCTGTGGCTGGCCGTGGGCGGTGACGCTGTACAGCGCCAGCTCCCCGGCTGGTGGGTAGCCGAGCATGGTCACCCGCGCCGCCAGGCTGTCCTGGCCCATCGCGCGCAGGAATCCAGGACGGCTGCGCCCTTCCTGCATCCACGCCAGGCCGAGTGCACCCACCAGATAGGCCTCGGCCACATCCTTGCTGCCGGCAGTGGCGCGCTCATCACTGGCCAGGTACCAGGCCAGCGATTTCGGTTCGGAGACATCGTCCAGGCCCCAGCGGCTGTCATCGCCCAGCACATGGCGCACCGGCAGGCGTGCGGGCGCGGTTTCGCCACGTTCGCCCGGCTGCAGGAACGGCAGTACGCCCTGGATGAAGGTGGACAGTTCGATGGCACGCACGCCATGGCCCTGCCATTCCGGCGGCAGCAGCCCGGCCAGCTGGCCTTCGGCGGCCAACGCATCGAGCCGTGATTTCTGCTCGACCAGTTTCTGCACCGCACCCTTCAGCACCACGTTGTCGGGCAGCGCGATCTGCGGCAGGCGGTGACGCGGCGGTGCCAGTTCAACGGTATCCCCGCCGGTACCCGCGTCATCCAGCAGCGCCTCCTGCGGGGGCAGGGTCACGCCCTCATCTGCTCCGCCCTCGGCCAATGCGCTGGCAGGTTCGGGCAATCGTTCGGCGTGGTCGCTGTGCATGGGCGTTCCGGTAGGTTGCATCGACGGGGCGTCGACTGAAGTCCTTGCCGGTAGCGGCGTGCACGCAGTGAAATTGAGACACCGATTCGGAGAGTGTGACGGCGCGCGCAATAGATCCACGCCCTGCGTGGATGCACTTCTGTGCCGACCAACGGTCGGCACCCACCGAGGTTGCTGGCCAGCGGTTGGCAGCCATCAGAGCCTGCTGACCAGCAGGCGGCACCCAGCGAGGTTGCCGGCCAGCGGCCGGCACTACCGGTCAGGTGCCCACTGCTTGAGGAACGCGGTCACGCGCGCGGGCTGGAAAGTTTCGCCCTTGCGCAGCTCACCAGTCGCCTGCGATACCAGCAGTCCACCATCGGCATCGAGCACCAGCAGATACGGGTAGTCGCGTTCCATCATCGGGAACTGTGCGAAGAAGGCGGTGTTGGGCTGCTCGTCGCTGGCGTTGACCTTCACCCACACATAGTGGGCGTCGCGGAAGCGGCGCAGGTCGCCATTGCCTTCCACCAGTTCGTCCAACGCATGGCAGCGCTCGCAGGCGGCGTTGCCGACCTCGAGCAGGATGCGCTTCTTGCCACGCTGGGCTTCCACCTTGGCGGTGGCCAGGTCATTGGCCGGGTCGCGGGCCGGGTCGAACTGAGCACCGAGCCCTGCGATGGCGGCGATGTCCGCCGCCACCGGGGTGTTGCCCGAGGCCACCGGTTCGCTGGGGTCAGCGACCGGTGGCTCGGTGGGTCGGGTATCCAGGGGCTGCGTAGGCTCGGCGACGGCAGGCGGTTGCGGTTGGGAACAGGCGCCGATCAGCGCCGCACAGACCACCACCATTGCACCACCGAGCTTGCTACGCATGCCTTCTACCCTCTCATCATCATTTGACGCCGTGCATCAGCTTGTTGATCAGCGGGGCGACCAGGAACAGCACCACGCCGGAGCCGATCAGAGCCCAGAACCCGAAGGTATACCCCTTCAGTGCCGACTCGACCGTCATGCCGCCTTCACCACTCACAACGCCGGCGAAGATGCCCGACAGATTGTTGCCGATGCCGGTGGACAGGAACCAGCCACCCATGCCGAAGCCGACCAGGCGCACCGGGGCCAGCTTGGTCACCATCGACAGGCCGATCGGCGACAGGCACAGCTCACCGACGGACTGGATGACGTAGACCATGAACAGGGTCCAGAACGGGATCTTGCCGTCCACCACCATCTGCGACAGCGCATACATCAGCAGGGCGAAGGCGGCGCCGTTGAACAGCAGGCCGAGGCCGAACTTGCGCGGAATCGACGGATTGGCGCGGCCCAGGGCCACCCAGATCCAGGCGATGATCGGCGCCAGGGTGATGATGGCCACCGAGTTGACCGACTGGAACCAGGCGGTCGGGAAGGTCCACTCACCCATCTGGCGGTTGACGATGTTCTCGGCCAGGAAGGTGAACGAGCTGCCGGCCTGTTCGAAGAACATCCAGAACATCACGTTGAAGGCGAAGATGATCAGCATGGCGATCACGCGGTCGCGCTGCACCTTGCCCTCGCGGATGCCCTCGACCAGCAGCAGCACGGCCAGCGCGGCGAACATCACGCCCAGGATCCAGGCCAGCGCGGTGGCGCCGGTGGCCAGCAGGAAGTAGGCCACCGGAATGGCGAACAGCGAGCCCACCAGCACCATGACGACACGGCCGAAGCCTTCAGCGCCGGCCGGCGGAGCACCGATGCCCTTCAGGCCGGCACGTCCGACGTAGAACCACACCAGCGAGATCAGCATGCCCACGCCCGAGGCGATGAACACGACCTTGTAGGACGGCATTTCCGAGGTGCCGAAGACCTTGCGGGCCAGGTACTCGGTCAGCACCGGGGCGATCATCGCGCCGATGTTGATGCCCATGTAGAAGATGGTGAAGCCCGAATCGCGACGCTCATCCTTCAGGCCGTACAGCTTGCCGACCATGGTCGAGATGTTCGGCTTGAACATGCCGTTGCCGACGATGATCGTGGCCAGGCCGAGCTTGAACAGATGCTCTTCCGGCAACGAAATCATGAACAGGCCGGCGGCCATGATGACTGCACCGGTCAGGATCGAGCGCTGGTACCCCAACACCCGGTCGGCCACGTAGCCACCGAAGATCGCCGCGGCGTACACCAGCGCCAGGTAGGCACCGTAGATGCGACTGGCGTCGGCTTCACCGGCGGCACTGCCATCACGGAACTGGGCGACGATGTACAGCACCAAGGCCCAGCGGATGCCGTAGAACGCAAAGCGTTCCCAGAACTCGGTCATGAACAGCATCCACAACGGGCGCGGGTGGCCCATCATGGTCTTGAAGTCCGGCACGGCCGGCTCTGGGGTGTTCGCAGTGGCGTTCAAGCTCATGCGGATTTCCTGGTTCGGTGGATGACGAGCACGTCCGATGTGCAGTGGAGCAACGCGCGAGGATCACCGACTTCTGGCGTTCACGTCAAATACACGCCGTTTGAGGCAGGTGCCGGCCTGCTCGCTGAACTTGCATCTGAAACGATCCAGCCGCCGGCCGGGAACCAAGCTGAATGGGAGTCAGGCCAGATCGGCCGGGGGTGCGGCCTGCAGGCTGGTGCGCACCTGGAACAGTTCCGGGAAAAAGGTCAGTTCCAGCGCCTTGGCCAGGAAGCCGACGCCGGACGAGCCGCCAGTGCCGCGCTTGAAGCCGATCACCCGCATCACCGTGCGCATGTGACGGAATCGCCACAGCTGGAACGCGGTCTCCAGGTCCACCAGGTCCTCGCACAGCGAATACTCGCGCCAGTAGCGGTCGGTGTCCTGGTAGATGCGTTCGAAGACCGGCTGCAGTGCGTCATCGGCCACATGCGGCTGGGTCCAGTCGTGGGCCTCGTACACCGCCGGGACGGCGTGGCCGAAACGGGTCAGGTACTTCAGGAATTCCTCGTACAGGCTCGGCGCTTCCAGTGCCGTGCGCAGCTGCGCCTGGCCGGCCGGGTCGTGCTCGAACACCTGCAGCATCTGCGCGTTCTTGTTGCCCAGCAGGAACTCGATGTAGCGGTACTGCAGCGACTGGAAGCCGGAGGACGGGCCCAGCACGTCGCGGAAGCCCATGTACTCGGACGGGGTCAGCGTTTCCAGCACCGACCACTGCTCGGTCAGCTGGCGCAGCACCTGCTTGCTGCGCGCCAGCACCTTGCGGCACTGCCAGACTTCATCACGCTGCAGGAAGCCGATCGCGGCACGCAGTTCGTGGCCGAGCAGCTTCAGCCACAGCTCCGAGGTCTGGTGCTGGATGATGAAGAGCATCTCGTCGTGGTGCGGCGGGTTGGACAACGGCTGCTGCGCGCTGAGCAGCTGGTCCAGCCGCAGGTAGCCGCCATAGGTCAGCCGCCCCTGCAGATCGGTGTGGATGCCAGCTTCGAGATCGCGTTGGTTGTTGTCGACGGACATGGGCGGGACCAGATCGGGGGCGGCAAGGGTAGCGCGTTGCCGCCATGCTGGCAGCCGCCGCGTCCATACCGGGGCGTCCGGGCGCCCGTGGAGCATCCCCTGATATGGGGGCTGCGCGTGGAACCGTTCGGGCCGTTGCACGGACAGTCAGCCAGAGGCGTATTCTGATGCTTTGCAGCAACGACTGAATACGTTGTTGTTATTGGCCCCCCACCCGCCGGCAGGGGTAAAACAGGGCGTCGCCGTGTTGCGCCGCAGGAAGGCTATTCCGTACGCGTTCCTTAACATGGCGATTCATATCATTTGTAACTTCTCTGTCGAAGGTGCAGTACGCAATGACGGTTGCCGCTGAATTCAAGATCGAATACCTGCAGTACCTGGACGTGGACGGCAAGCTCGTCCGCGATGACCTGCCCGCGTCGCTGCGCGACCCCAAGGTCCTGGTACCGCTGTTCAAGCAGATGCTGTTCGTACGTACGTTCGACAGCAAATCCATCGCGCTGCAGCGCACCGGCAAGCTCGGCACCTATGCCGCCTGCCTGGGCCATGAAGCTGCGCACGTGGGTATCGGCGCTGCGATGCAGAAGGACGACGTGTTCGCACCGTCCTACCGCGAGTATGGCGCGATGTTCATGCGCGGCGTGCGCCCGCACGACGTGCTGATGTACTGGGGCGGCGACGAGCGCGGCAACGACTACGGCGGCAACGCAGCCAAGGACTTCCCGTTCTGCGTGCCGATTTCCACCCAGTGCCTGCATGCCGCAGGCGCCGCGCTGAAGTTCAAGCTCAACAAGGAACCGCAAATCGCGGTGGCCGTGTGTGGCGACGGCGGCAGCTCGAAGACCGACTTCTACGCGGCACTGAATTCGGCCGGCGCCTACAAGCTGCCGCTGATCCTGTGCATCGTCAACAACGGCTGGGCCATCTCGGTCCCGCGTTCGGCCCAGACCGGTGCCGAAACGCTGGCACAGAAGGGCCTGGCCGGCGGCCTGCACTGCCTGCAGGTGGACGGCAACGACCTGATCGCAGTGCTGGCGGCGATGGAGCAGGCGCGCGAACGTGCGCTGGCCGGCGATGGTGGCACCGTGCTGGAACTGATGACCTACCGCCTGTCCGACCACACCACCGCCGATGACGCGCGCCGCTACCGCGACGACGCCGAAGTGAAGGATGCCTGGCAGCGCGAGCCGATGCTGCGCCTGCGCAAGTACCTGATCAATGCGGGCGTCTGGAGCGAGGAAGAAGAAACTGCTTGGGTCGCCCAGTGCGGCACGCGCGTGGACGAGGAAGTGAACCTGTACCTCAACACGCCGGTGCAGCCGGTCGAGGCGATGTTCGATTTCCTCTACGCCGATCCGCCGCAGGACCTGCTGGCCCAGCGTGCCCAGGCGATCGCCCTGGAGCAGCGCCATGGATGAGATCAAGAACGGCGCGCCCGGCGCGCACACCAACGCCGCCGACAGCGCCGCCGTCGCGCGCGGAGAACAGAGCATGACCACCACCCCCATCACCCTGATCGAAGCCATCACCCAGGCACTGGCCTGGGAGCTGGAGCACGACCCGTCGGTGCTGGTGCTGGGCGAGGACGTGGGCGTCAACGGCGGCGTGTTCCGCGCCACCGCCGGCCTGCAGCAGCGCTTCGGCTCCGAGCGCATCCTCGACACCCCGCTGGATGAAACCACCATCGCCGGCCTGACCATCGGTCTGGCGGCACAGGGCATGAAGCCGGTGGCCGAAGCCCAGTTCGACGGTTTCATGTACCCGATGGTCGACCATATCGTCTGCCATGCCGCACGCCTGCGTTACCGCACGCGTGGCCGCCTGCACTGCCCGATGGTGCTGCGCGTGCCGTGGGGCGGTGGTATCCGCGCACCGGAACACCACAGCGAAGCCAACGAGGCGATCTTCACCAACGTGCCGGGCCTGCGCGTGGTGCTGCCGTCGTCGCCGCAGCGTGCCTACGGCCTGCTGCTGGCCGCGATCCGCGAGCCGGATCCGGTCATCTACATGGAGCCCAAGCGCATCTACCGCCAGTACAAGGAAGTGGTCGTCAACGACGGCGAAGCCTTGCCGCTGGACGTCTGCTTCGTGCTGCGCGACGGCACCGACGTGACCCTGGTGACCTGGGGCGCGCAGGTGAAGGAAGCGCTGGAAGCGGCCGACAAGCTGGCCGGTGAAGGCATCAGCGCCGAAGTCATCGACGTTGCCACGCTGCGTCCGCTGGATTTCGCCACCATCGCCGAATCGGTGGCCAAGACCGGCCGCTGCGTGATCGTGCAGGAGGCCCCGAAGACCGCGGGCTTCGGCGCCGAGATCGCCGCGCGCCTGGCCGAGGAATCGATCTACGACCTGCTGGCCCCGGTCGAGCGCGTCACTGGCTACGACACCCACATTCCGCTGTTCCGCCTGGAAATGAAGTACCTGCCGAGCGTTGAGCGGATCGTGGCTGCGGCCAAGCGCGCGGTGGCGGCCGGCTGACATGCGGGCCCGCCTCCTGGGGGCTTACCGCAGCCAGTATCCCAACCCGCTCCGGTTCCGCACCGGCCAGATCGTCGAAGTAGGTGTACGTGACGAGGAATGGCCGGCGTTTGCCTGGGTACGCACCAACGATGGGCGCGCTGGATGGGCGCCCATCGCCTGGTTGCAGCTGCTGGACGAGGGTCGCGCCGAAGCGCTGTGCGACTACGACGCCCGCGAGCTGGATGTGGAAAGCGGCGAGATGGTGAAGCTTCATCACGAACACGGCGGGTGGTGGTGGTCCGAGCGCGCCAATGGCGCGACGGGTTGGCTGCCGGCCCGCGAACTGGAACTGCTGGAAGAGAACTGCAAATGAGCCAGACCAAGAACTTCAACCTGCCCGACCTGGGCGAAGGCCTGCCGGACGCGACCATCGTCGAGTGGTTCGTCAAGGAAGGCGATGTGATCAAGCTGGACGAGCCACTGGTCTCGATGGAGACCGCCAAGGCCGTCGTCGAAGTGCCGTCGCCGTTCTCCGGCACGGTGCTGAAGCTGTCCGGCGCTGCCGGCGACATCATCCCGACCGGTTCGGTGCTGGCCAGCTTCGCGCTGGACCCGAACCTGCCGCAGCGTGCCGATGGCCAGGACACCGGCCACAGCCACGGTCATGCAGCGCCGGCCGCTGCACCGACCCCGCCGCCGCTGCCGGCCGCTGCCGCACCGGTGGCCGCCGAAGCCGCCAAGCCCGCCGCCGCCGAACGTGATGACGCCGGTACCGTGGTCGGCGCGATGCAGAGCTCCAACGCCGTGCACGCCGAACAGGCGCTGGCCGTCGGTGGCGTCAAGGCCGTACCGGCCGTGCGTGCCACCGCGCGCAAGCTGGGCGTGGACCTGTCCCGCGTACGCGCCACCGGCGCCGATGGCGCGGTGACCATGGCCGACGTCAAGCAGGCGGCTGCGGATGGCAGCGCAAAGATCGGTGCCGCTCCGGCGCCGGCCGCTGCTGCCGCCTACGCCGCGCCGGCACCGGCGCAGGTGTCTGCCCCGGTGCAGAGCGAAGCGCGCACCCCGCTGTCCGCCGCCGGCAAGCCGATGCGCACCCAGCCGCCGGGCGTGGTCGCCAAGGGCCAGCCGGAACCGCTGAAGGGCGTGCGCCGCAACATGGCGCGGGTGATGGCCGATGCGCACAGCAAGGTCGTGCCGACCACGCTGAACGACGACGCCGACATCCACGCCTGGCTGCCGGGCAACGACGTCACCGCGCGCCTGGTGCGTTCGATCGTGGTCGCCGCACAGAAGGTGCCGGCGATGAACGCCTGGTTCGACGGTGAAGCACTGACCCGCACCCTGCACGCCCAGGTCGACATCGGCATTGCCGTGGACACCGACGACGGCCTGTTTGTGCCGGCCCTGCGCAATGCCGACATGCTCGACGCACGCGGCATCCGCGAAGGCGTCAACCGCCTGCGCGAGCAGGTGGAATCGCGTTCGATCGCCGCCTCGGAACTGAGCGGCTACACCATCTCGCTGTCCAACTTCGGCATGTTCGCCGGCCGCTACGCGACCCCGGTCGTGGTGCCGCCATGCGTGGCCATCGTCGGTGCCGGCCGTGCCCGCCACCAGATGACCCCGGTGATGGGCGGCGTGGAAGCGCACAAGGTAATCCCGCTGTCGGTCACCTTCGACCACCGCGCGGCCACGGGTGGTGAAGCGGCACGCTTCCTGCGCGCGATGATGGACGATTTGGCGCTGGCCAGCTGATCGGCCACCTTATCGGTGGGTGCCGACCTTGGTTGGCACATGAAACTGATTGGTGGGTGCCAACCTTGGTTGGCACATGAAGTGGAGAAACGCCGGGCAATGCCCGGCGTTTTTTTGTGCCTGCTCCGTCGCACCCCATCTACGCATGGACGTGGATCTACTGGGCTCTCCGACGGTCGGGCGAGAGCGCAAGGGGGCATTTTGAGAATAGTTGCATGGATTCCCAAGAGCAGCTCGATAGCATTGAGCCTCTCTGCAGACGTCGAACTTCCGTGATTGAGACACCACCCACACTCGAAGAATTCATGAAGGCGGGCAATGATTTTTTCCGCGCCTCTCCATTCTTCCTACGGTTGACGAGGGATGAGGATCCGTCAGACACGAACTGGGTCCTTGGCATCATCTTCCTGCGCTGGCTCGCCCGAAATCACGCTTTCCTTGACGCATCGGTCGGCTCTACGGTGGCAGCCGCCCCCTCGCCGACAGACACCCTGGCATGCATCGAAGCTGCCTTCCAGGACGAAATCCCCGGTGCTGCGTTCGACCCGGAATTGCTGGAGTTCACCGTTCGCTACTTCTGCATGGCCGCACCCTACTTGTCGGACTTCTTCTCGTTGTTCCCTCAAGACGCCATGCCTTCGCCGAACGCCATGTGGGACAAACAGGAGCAGGTTTACGCAATTATCGACTCCCGCCTGCAGTCATGGCGCAACGGCGAGCCAATCGTCCGCGCGGTCATTCCCAATGCCGATCAACAAAGACATGCCAAACCGTCTACACCGCTGGACGCTGACGTCTGGATCACGACGCTGGCAACGCTATCGGATGCTGCGGTCACCCACGAAGGATGCTGTGCATACGCCGACCACTTCTACACGCCTCTGACGAAACCAGCGTCAGTAGAAGTCGTTTTGGCGGTCATGAAGGAATTTCTTCGGAACCCGCCACATGACGCGTCGATCATGTGTGCAGCAGAGAACTTCCTGTCGGATATTCCGCTCTCCCGCTACATCAAAGCGTATTCCATCCTCGCACCCGACCTATTGGACGTCTCTTCAGATGCTGCGCTCAATCTCTTCAACTATCCGGGCAGTGAATTAACGCCACGCCAGGTCCGACAGTTCATCAAAGAGCTCAGGCGATGCAATCCAGGCCGCGACGTGGTCGCAGAGCTGGCCCAGCTGGCCGTTGAATGGGATTCGGAAGACGACGAGATATTCTCAATCGTCGTCGACGCAGCGCAGAAGCAAGGGTAGGTCCAGGAGCCAGCAAGTGCCGGCCCCCTCCCTTGATCAGTTCCGCGCGACCATGCCCTCGGCACGGCTGTACACACGCAGACGGTGGCCATCCGGGTCTGCCCCGACAAAAGTGTGGCCGAATTCCAAGGTCACCGGTGCCTGCAGAATCCGCACGCCGAGCGCTTGCCACGCATCGTGCATCTGCTGCACGGCCTCCGGGTCGGCGACCAGCATCGCCAGTTCGGCGGCACCGGCCTGCGCGGACACCGGCGGCTGCACGTCATCGCGTTGCCACAGGCCCAGTGCGGCGCCATCGCCGAGCAGAAACAGGGCGAAACCGGGCGACTGCTCGACCGGTGGCTTGCCGAGAATACCGCGGTAGAACGTGGCGCTGGCGGCGACGTCGCGCACGTACTGCAGCAGGGTGCTGGGCGTGAACATGGGGAAGCTCCGTTGTTGGGAGCGCTCATGGTGGAACGAGCCTGCTGACGGATTCTGTCAGTAGTGGCGAGCGTGCTCGACTGCCGTTGCCCTCGCCCTGGTAGAGGTCGAGCTTGCTCGACTGCTGTTCGCGAAGATCAAGGGCAGTCGAGCAAGCTCGACATCTACCAGGAGCAAGGAGCAAAGGCCGCCCTGCCCCAGCAGCAGGAAACGAAACGCGGAAGCAGGCGGGCAAACCCGACGCTACGAACGGTCCAGCCAGTCTGGGGCGATGCCCTGCGCCTTCTGCCAGCGCCGCAGCAGGGTGGCGCGCGGCACGGGGTAGTGATCTTCCAGTGCACGCACCTGGCGGATGCGGTCCAGGCGGAAATGGCGGAAGTCCTCTCGGCTCTCGCACCACGCCGCCAGCATCGGCACTTCATCGAAGTAGCCCAGCGCGAACGGCCAGACGATGCGCTCGGTACGTTGGCCCTGCGCATCCTGGTAGCCGAACTGCAGTCGTCGTTGTGCACTCACCGCCTCACGCACAGCCTGCAGGCGCGCAGCAGGAACCTTGGTCGCCGCACGCGAAGGGCCAACGCGCAGGCCGCTATCACGCAGCGCTTCGCGCCGCGCGGCAGGCAACACATGCGCGATGCGCGCCAGGGCATCGCGTGCGGCCTCGGCCAGCGCAGGCTCAGTGCGCGCCGCAACCCAGCGCAGGCCAAGCACCAGTGCATCGATCTCGGCGGGCGGCAGGGTCATCGGCGGCAGGGTATCGCTCGGCGCCAGCTGGTAGCCGATGCCGGCTTCCCCGCGCAGGTCAGCGCCCTGCTCGCGCAGGGTCTCGATATCGCGGTACAGCGTACGCAGGCTGATGCCCAGGGCTTCGGCCAGCACCTGCCCGGCCACCGGCCGCCGATGGCGGCGCAGCAACTGCAGCAGCTGGGTCAGGCGCAGCGCACGCGACATCAGCCGGCCAGCGCGCTCGATGCCACCACGTGTTCACCCGGTTGCGGGGCGAGTGCGGCCTCGACCAGTGCCTTGGCAATTTCGCTGGCCGGATTGATCCGCCACGCCCGTGGCAGTACTGGCCCCAGTGCGCCGAGTACCGTCAATGCGAAACGCTCGCCGCGGCGCACCTCGTTACGCTCGCCACCAATCAACCCTGGACGTACCAGCGTCAGCGAAGCGAAGTCGAGCGCGCGCAGGTCATGCTCCAGCTCACCCTTCACCCGGCTGTAGAAGATCGACGACTGCGGGTTGGCACCGGCTGCGGAGTTCAGCACATAGGTCTGCGCACCCTGCGCCTGCGCCAGCCGGGCGAACGCCAGCGGGTAGTCATGGTCGATGCGATGGAAGGCCTCGCGGCTGCCGGCCTGGGCAATGGTGCTGCCGAGCGCGCAGATGACCGCGTCCACGCGCGCCCACTCGGCTGCAGCGGGCAGTGCATCGAAGGCCAGCACCGGGTTCTCAAGCGTCCCGTGGGTCATGCCCAGCGGGCGGCGGGTGGGAGCGACCACGGCACTACAGCGCGGGTCGTCCAGCAGCCTGCGCAGGGTCAGCCCGCCCACCAGCCCGGTCGCCCCCAGCAACATCACGCGCATCACCACCTCCACTGCGGCATCCTGTCGCCCATCCTAGCCGTTCAAGCCGTCGGCGGCCGCGCCGATATGCTGGAACCAGTCCCTGCCAGCCCCCAGGATTTGCTCCATGACGGACCAGCCCGACCACCGCCCTGCCCCCGGTACCGCCCTTGGGCCGCCGGCACGCGTGCGCGCGGTGGTCGATGACGGGCTGGGAGACCGCGTGGTGCTGCAGGGCGGCGGTGGCGTGGCCCTGCAGCAGCTGTTCGCCGGGGCCGATGCGCCGGAACCGCTGCTGGCCGCGTTCGCCAATGGCATGGCCACCCTGCCCGGCGAACTGGGCGATATGGGCGACCGCCTGCAGTCGGCGCAGGCCAGCGCCGATTGGCCGCGCTATGGGCGCGCGATGCGGCAGCTGATCGACAAGTACATCCGAACCATCGAACAGCATTCGCCGGATGGCCAACCCGAAAGCCTGCGCCTGTCCGAGCAGCTGCGGTTGCTGCTGGGTGGCGCGGTGGTGGCCCTGCTGCAGCACGACCCGGACCTGCGCGAGCAGGCGCAGACGCTGGCCATGCAGCTGCGCCAGTGGCAACCGGGCACGGCGCTGGAACCGATCGAACAGGGCGTGCGCGAGCTCGGCCACCAGGTCGGCGTGCGTGCCGAGAGCTGGCAGGAGCAGCAGGCGCTGCTGCTTGAGCTGTTCGCGCTGCTGCTGGAGAACGTCAGCGAACTGCTGGACGACCGCAGCTGGCTGCAGGGCCAGATCGCGGCGGTGCGCCATCTACTGGACGGACCGCTGGAAGCCGAAGCGGTGGAGCGCACCCGCGCCGAGCTGCGCGAAGTGATCTACAAGCAGGGCCTGCTGCGCCAGGGCATCGACGATTCGAAGGCGGCGATGCGCGGGCTGATGGGTGAGTTCATCGAGCGCATGGATGGCATGGCCACCAGCACCGGTGAGTACCACGACCGCATCGGCAGCTATGCACTGCAGCTGCGCGAGGCACGCAGCATCGCCGACCTCAACCAGCTGCTGCAGGAAGTGATGCGCGATACCGGCAAGGTGCAGCAGCAGGCCGCGCAGGCGCGCGATCATCTGGCCAGCGCGCGCCAGGAAGTGGAACGTGCCGAGCAGCGCATCGCCGAGCTTGAGCAGGAACTGCGCGCGGCCGGCGATCTGGCCCGCATCGATCCCCTGACCCAGGCACTGAACCGCCGCGGCCTGGACGAACTGCTGCAGCGTGAGCTGGCCCGCGCCGCGCGCAACAACTCGCCTTTGGGCGTGGCGATGATCGACCTGGATGATTTCCACCAGACCAACGATGCGCACGGCCATGCCGGTGGCGATGCACTGCTGCAGCACCTGGTGGCCGTGTGCAAGCTGCTGCTGCGCGCCACCGACGGCATCGCGCGGCTGGGTGGCGACGAGTTCGTGCTGGTACTGCCTGAAACCCAGGGTGCCGACAGCATGGCCACCGTGCAACGCCTGCAGCGCTCGCTGGCGCACCGCTTGTTGACCGTGCAGGACCAGCGCGTGCCGGTGCACTTCAGTGCCGGGCTGGCGCAATGGCAGCCTGGCGATGACACCGAAGCGCTGCTGCGGCGCGCCGATGACGCGCTGTATGCGGCCAAGCGGCAGGGCAAGAACCGGGTGCAGGCAGGGTAGTTTCCCGGTACACCGGAAACTGCTTCGGTAGGTGCCAACCTTGGTTGGCACACGCGGGAAACAAAGCGCCGACCAAGGTCGGCCTCTACCGGACAAAGGACCGTTGCTTACTTCCCGCGCAGCTTCTGGAATCCGGTCACCGCCGCCAGCACGATGGCGCCGGCGATGATGCCCACCACCATGTTGGCCACGGCGCTGATCAGCCAGCCCCACTGTCCTTCACCGCCCAGCCCCTGCACCGCGTGGTGCAGTGCCGGCACGTTGTGCACCAGGATGCCGCCGCCGACCAGGAACATCGCGATGGTCCCGGCCACCGACAGGAATTTCATCAGCCACGGCGCCGAAGCCACCAGGCCACGGCCGAAGGCAGCAATGGCACCGCCCTTGCGCGACAGGTACAGGCCGACATCATCAAGCTTGACGATGCCCGCCACCAGCCCATAGACGAAGACCGTCATCGCCAGTGCAACCACGGCCAGGGTGACCACCTGGTTGGTGAACGGTGCGGTGGCGACCACGCCCAGGGTCAACACGATGATCTCGGCCGAGAGGATGAAGTCGGTGCGGATCGCACCTTTTACCTTGTCCTTCTCCCACGCCACCATGTCCACCTCGGCATCGGCCAGCGCCTTGCGGCGCTCGGCCTGGCGCTCGGCATCGTCGTCGGAGGAATGCAGGAAGCGATGCGCCAGCTTCTCCACGCCCTCGAAGCAGAGGAAGGCACCGCCGATCATCATCAATGGCACGATCAGCGGCACGTTCCAGCCACGGCTGTGCAGCCACGCCTCCAGCGCGCTGATCGCCAGTGCCGCCGGTACCAGGATCACCTTGTTGACCAGCGAGCCCTTGGCCACCGCCCACACCACCGGCAGTTCGCGGTTGGCGTTGACCCCGGTGACCTGCTGCGCGTTCAGCGCCAGGTCGTCGCCGAGCACACCGGCGGTCTTCTTCGCCGCGACCTTGGTCAGGACCGAGACGTCGTCCAGCAGGGAGGCGATATCGTCGAGCAGGGCAAACAGGCTGGCACCGGCCATGGGGCGTCCAAGTGAGGGAATGAGCGGATTCTGACCGATCCGGCGTGGACTGCGGAAGATATCGGGTTCACCACGTGACGACCCCGCCCCGGCCAGACTGGGGCGTGATCCCGTTCCGCCGGGCATAGCCCGGCGCTACCGGCCGTCGTCTGCAAGGAGTTCCGCTTGAGCAATCCGCCCACCACCAATGGCAACCCTCCGCTGGTCAAGGGCATGAACCGGCGCAGCCAGATCCTGCGCCTGCTGATGCGCTATCGCCATTCGGGTGTGTTCTCGGGCATGAACCTGGACGCCGCCAGCAACCAGGCCGACGTGCCCGCCGATGGCAACCCGGAGCAGTTCGTCAGCGATCTGGAAGCCCTGGGGCCGACTTTCGTCAAGCTGGGCCAGATGCTGTCCACGCGCCCGGACATGGTGCCGGTGGAGTTCGCTACGGCGCTGGAGCGCATGCAGGAAAAGGTGGCCGAGATTCCGGTCGCTCGCATCCATGCCATCGTCGAACAGGAGCTGGGCGCGCCGGTGAACAAGCTGTTCGCCGCGTTCGATCCCGAGCCACTGGGCTGTGCCTCGATCGCGCAGGTGCATCGCGCGGTGCTGCACGATGGCCGCCAGGTAGCGGTGAAGGTGCAGAAACCCGAGGTCGCCGCGCAGCTGCGCTCGGACCTGGAGGCACTGCGCAGCTTCGCGCTGGCCGCGGACCATCTGACCCAGGTCGGCCGTCGGGTGCGCCTGCGCGATTGGCTCAACGAGTTCGCCAAGACCCTGATGCAGGAGCTGGACTACCACGCCGAGGCCGAGAACCTGGCCCGTTTCGGCCGCCATCTCAGGCCGTTCCGCCGACTGTGGATACCGCAGCCGCTGTGGGATTACAGCAGTCAGCGCGTGCTGACCATGGAACTGGCCACCGGCGTGCGCGTGGATGCGATTCCCGATGTGCGCCGCACCGAACAATCGATGGACCCACTGGCCGCGGCGCTGATCCGCGGCTACCTGGACCAGATCTTCGTGCACGGCGAGATCCATGCCGACCCGCATCCCGGCAACCTGCGGGTGATGCCCGACGGACGGCTGGCGATCTTCGACCTGGGCATGGTCGCGCACATGCCGCCGCGCCTGCGCGAGCGCCTGCTGAAGATCCTGTTCGCGGCGGTCGATGGCCGCGGCGAGGAAGTGGCCGACGACCTGATCAGCATCAGCACGCGGCTGGAAGCCTTCGACGAAGAGCGCTACCTGCGCGAGACCGGTCAGCTGATCGCGCGCTACGCCGCCAGTGGCAGCTTCTCCGAAGGCCGCGTGGTGCTGGACATGGTGCGCATCGCCACCGCCTGCGGCCTGCGCACACCGCCGGAGCTGAGCCTGCTCGGCAAGGCCCTGCTCAATCTGGAAACCGTATGCCGATTGCTGGCGCCGGACCTGGATACCCGTCGCATCGTCGAGCGCCAGCTGCAGCACGTGATGCGCGCACGCCTGAAGAAATCGCTGTCTGCCGCCAACCTCGCCAGCGAGGCGATGGAGCTGCAGCAGCTGCTGCGCGACGGACCGCGCAAGCTGTCGGACATCATGGCGCTGCTGGCCGAGAACCGCCTGCAGATGAAGGTGACCGGCCTGGAAGAATCGCGGTTGATGGAGAACCTGCAGAAGATCGCCAACCGCGTCGCCGCCGGCATCATCAGTGCGGCCTTGATCATGGCCGCGGCGATGATGATGAAGATCGACACCGGCTGGCATCTGTTCGGCTATCCGCTCATCGCGCTGGTGCTGCTGCTGATCGGCGTGGTACTCGGGCTTGGCATCGTCACCAGTGCATTGTTGTTCGATCGTCGTGCGCGGGCACGCGAAGAACGTGGGCACCGCTAGCGCATCAACGAAAACATCCGTATTCATGCGGTTTTTAATGCAATCCAACGAACCCTTTCACGCTCGTTTTACCTTCTGAGCGCGATTGCGCGCGCGTTCTTTCAACAAACATTTCAGTCAGGTTCGTGCATGCACTATCGGGTCATCGGCCTGTCATGTGTATGTGCTTGCGACAGCGCCGGTCGGATGGACACGCGTCGGTACGACGTCCATCAACATCCCGTCACTGCCGAAGCTGCCTATGCTCTGGATACTGTTGTTGTCGTTCCTGCTGCTGTGCTGGCTGTTCCTCGCGTCCGGCAAATGGGTGTGGTGGAAGGCCGGTTCGCTCTCGCTGCTGCTGCTCATGCTCAGCGCATGGTGGCTGATCGACAAGTTGTCCGGTGATGGGCTCAACGCTGCAACCCTGTATCACCTCGGCGCCGATATGGAAGGCGCCGGTGTCTCCGACTTCAAGGGCTACATTGCCGGCTTCATCGTGCTGGCGCTGGTCTCGCTGCTGCCGCTGTTCGCGACGCGGGTGAAGCGCTGGCGCCGGACCGGCCACGGTGGCGCGTTGTTCGCCGGTTTCGCGGCCGTGTGGGTGGCCACGATCATGATCAGCCCGCTGGCCCGCGACGGCCAGCGCCTGTACCAGCAGCTGCGTCCGGTCGACTTCGCCCGCATTGCCCCCGAGTACCAGGTGCCGACGCAGCCGCTGCAGCGTCCGCGCAACATCGTCTGGATCTACGGCGAAAGCCTGGAACGTACCTATCTGGACGAGAGCGTTTTTCCGGGCCTGATGCCCAACCTCAACCGCTTGGCCTCCGAGTCGCTGGACGTGCGCGGCCTTGCCTCCGCCGAGGGTAGCGGCTGGACCATCGCTGGCCTGGTGTCGTCGATGTGCGGCGTGCCGCTGACCACCTCGCAGGGCGATGAGAACAGCATGGATCGCATGGGCAGCTTCCTGCCCAAGGCCGTGTGTCTGGGCGACTACCTGAAGCAGCAGGGCTACACCAATCATTACCTGGGCGGTGCAAACGGCCAGTTCGCCGGCAAGGGCCAGTTCCTGGCCAGCCACGGCTTTGATGAAGTCCATGATCTGGCATGGTTCAAGCAGCAGAAGAAGATCGGCCGCATCCACTACTCGGCGTGGGGCGTGCACGATGACGTGCTGCTGGATACCGCCTACCAGCGCTTCGAGCAGCTCTCGCGCGCCGGTTCGCCGTTCATGCTGACCACGCTGACCATGGACACCCACCACCCGGCCGGTCATCTGCCGGTGTCGTGCAAGGGCGAGCGCTACCAGAGCCAGTACGGCAACATCAACATGCTCAACGCGCTCAAGTGCAGCGACCGCCTGATCTCGCAGCTCGTCGAACGCATCCAGGCCAGCCCGTACGGCAAGGACACGCTGATCGTCATCGCTTCCGACCACCTGGCGATGCCCAACGATCTGACCCATATCCTGACCCGGCAGAAGCGCGAGAACCTGCTGCTGTTCCTGGGTGATGACATTGCCCCGCAGCAGCTCAGCGCCGACGCCGGCACCACGCTGGATTCGGGTGCGACCCTGCTCAGCCTGCTGGACCCGAACCTGAAGACGATGGGCTTCGGGCGTTCACTGATCGATACCCAGCGCGCGCCCAGCGCCAGCGTGGCCACCCAGCGCGATGGTGGCCGCGATTACCCGCAGTACCTCGCCTTCGCCCGTTCGCTGTGGCTGGGCGAACCGACCCGCGAGCTGAAGATCGATGGCGATGACCAGGTGGTGGTCGGCCTGCAGCACGTGCAGCCACCGGTGTTGCTGGAGTACGACAAGGACTGGGGGTTGAAGTCGGTGTATCTGGAAAACACCTCGCGCCAGTTCGATGATGCCAACCCGGACAACACGCTGGCCTACGTCGACCGTTGCACCGCATTCGAGGATGGCTCGGCCGATGGTGACTGGTGCGCCCTGCTGGTCAACCGCGACAACGGCATCAAGCTGTACCGCGACAACGACCTGCGCGGGGGCATCGCGGTGGATGCACCACTGGACGCATTCCAGGGCCCGCGCCCGAGCGTGCGCCAGGCACACATGATCACCCAGAAGGGGCGCCGTACCCGTGCCGGCCAGTACATGCTGCAGCTGGTTGCGAGCACGCGCCCGGATCGTGGTTTCTGGATCGAGGCGGTGTCCTCGCAGCGCAAGGTGGTACTGGCGCAGCAGTGGGTGCAGCCCGATGCCAACGGCAAGATCAACGTGTCGTTCGGGCTGGATCACGAAGTGGATGATCTGGAGATCCGCGCGTGGTTGAACCACGCCGAGAAGCTGGCGGTGGACACATTCGCACTGGTGCCATCCCGCAGCCGACCACGAGGGTAGGGGTTTCTTTGCAGGGCTGCGCCCTGCACCTGCCGAAGCAACAGCCGAAGCAACAGCCGAAGCAACAGCAACGGCAACAGCGGGCATTCCGTGGTTTGGTGGGGTGGTGCCGGAGTGCGGGGACGCCGCAAGTACGTCCCTGTAGGCTTGACAGCCGCATCCATGCGGCTGACACCCCGCACTCCGACACCGCCCCACCTCTGACAGATTCCTGCGTCTGTCGGTGGGTGTCGACCTTGGTTGACACTTCTGTCAGATATGGAAATCAATCTGGGGTCAGATCCGTTTTCCTCCGGAAAACGGATCTGACCCCAAGAGCATTTCCGACAGACCGCAGCAAACTGTCGAAGGCGGGGTGGGTCCGGTTGCGGGGGTGTCCGCGGCATGGATGCCGCGGCCAAGCCCCCATGGGTGAGGGCGCTTTGCTTGCGAAGCACTGCTTCGCAAGCGCCCGAACGCACAGCCGCCAGCGGCTGGGCCGGCCTGGGGGTTTACGGCGTCCCCCGCAACCGGACCCACCCCGCCATCCCACAGGAAACCAGCTTTTGCCGTTGCCGTTGCCGTTGCTGTTGCCTTTGCTCCGGCTTGTAGCGGGTGCAGGGCGCAGCCCTGCAAAGAAACCCCTACTCCTGCGGATCGCGGGTGATGTGGATGTCGGTCGGGGTCGACAGCGGGATGTTCCGCTCCGCCAGGATCTGCAGCAGGCTGAAGTACAGATCGCTGCGGGTGGCGTAGACCTGCCGCGGGCTGGCCACGTACGCGAAGCTGTTGATGGTGATCTGGCCACCGGCAATGCTGTCGATGTAGACCGTCGGCGCCGGCTGCTTCAGCACGTTGGTGTGTGCGGTATACGCATCCAGCAGCGCCTGCCGCAGGTTGCCGACATCGGTGCTGGGCGGCACCGCGAACTGGATCTGGATGCGGCCCTGGTTGTTGCCCATCGTCATGTTGCGCACGGTCTTGGTGACCAGCTCGGAGTTGGGCACGATCAGGGTGGACTTGTCGCCCACCTGGATCTCGGTCGAACGCAGGCTGATGCGGCGGATGTCGCCCTCCTGGTCGCCCAGCTTCACCCAGTCGCCGATCTTCACAGGACGCTCGGCCAGCAGGATCAGGCCGGAGACGAAGTTCTGTGTGATCACCTGCAGGCCGAAACCAATACCCACTGACAACGCACTGACGAGCAGCGCCAGCTTGGTCAGCTCCAGCCCCATCGCCGTCAACGCCCAGATCACGGCGAGGATGATGCCAACGTAGCGGGCGACGGTACTGACCGAGTTACGCGCCCCCAGGTCCAGTTCGGTCTTGGGCAGGTAGGTATCGGTCAGCCAGCGCTGCACCAGCTGGGTGATCGCCAGGCCGGCCAGCAGCACCACAACCGCCAACACGATCTGCATCGGCTTCAGGGTGGTTCCGCCCAACGGAATGCCCGTGGTGAGCAGCGAAGTGAATCGCTCCACCACCGCACCGATGTTGCCGAACGGCGCCACCAGGGCAAGCAGCGTGAGCAGCACGACCACGGTACGCAGCGCCGCCGACAGCAGCACGCCGGCCTGCTCCAGCCGCGATACGCTCAGGCCGGTGCTGAGCAGAATGGTCTGGCCCACCTTGCTGTCGGCATTGAGCATCCACGTGCTCAGGTCATCGACGAATTTGAACAGCAGCGTCGCCGCCAGCACCACGATGCTGCCGCCGATCAGCTGCTGGTTCACGAACTTGGCGAAGTTCAGATAGCCCAGCAGGGTGGCGATGATGGCCGCTACTACCGCGACGTTGCCCGCCACGCGTGCCAATACCAGCCAGCTGCTGCGGCGCACCGGTGTGGCCGCGCCCACGCCATCGGCCTGCGCCTCCAGCTTGGCCTCGGCCTCGGCGGTCTGCCGGCGATGCAGGCGCGCCAGGGTCACCAGCATGGCCATGATCAGGCCGAGGTAGGTCAGCGCAATCAGGCCATCCAGCGCCACCGTGGTGACGTCGCTGGTACGTGTGGCCTGATCGAGGGCGACCAGCACCGTGCTCAGCCAGGCCAGCGCCGCCGCGCCCCACGCGTACTTGCGCAGCTTGAGCGCGGCGGTGTCATCCAGATTCAGCAACCGCCACGACGGCCGCTTGGGAACCAGCATGCAGGCGCTGAGTGCCGCAATGAACGCAGCGCGGAACGTTGCGGTCTCCAGCCCGTCGGCCACCACCTGCAGGCGCGGCGCAATCGCATTGATGGCATCCAGCGCCGCCATCAGCACCACCACGGCATAGCCGGGCAGCAGCGTGCCCACCAGCAGCAGCCACATGGCCAGGCCGGAGCGCCGCAGGCGGCCATCGGGCGCACGCTCGGACGCGGCAAAGCGGCGACCCAGCCGGCGCAGCCACAACCGCAGCGGGAACATCATGACCAGTGCAGCCAGCAGGCCCAGCAACGGCGTGCCCCAGCCGTTGGCCCGGATGCCGGCGACGAACGTATCGCGCCCCTGCTCGGCCAACGGCGCGACGCGTGCGATATCGATCGGCAGGCGCTCGGCAACCTTGCTCCACAGCGCGGGCGACAACGGCGAGGCAACCTTCTGCCCCAGTTCTTCGGTACGTTGCGCGGCGCGCTGCTGGTCGATGTCGGTCGCCAGCTGCTGGGCGCGCACGGCACTGGTCTTGGCCTGCGCTACCGACGCGGCCAGTCCGTCGCGTTGTTTGTTGATGCTGCGCCGTTGCGCCGCCAGTTCGGGCGGCTCGGTGGTGCCCTCGGCAGGCGTGCCCAACTGCGCCAGCTGTTCGTCGAGGCGGACGAGCTGTGGCTGCAGCTCCTTTTCCAGCGCCTCGGCGTCACGCCGTACCTGCGAGGCATTCTCGGACAGCATCGCCAGCGTCTCGATGGCTTCAGCGTCGCCGCGCTTGCGGTCGACCTCCTTCAGCTTCGCATCGATATCTGCCAGCTGCTGCTTCGGCGTGGGCGCATCATCCTGCGCCAGCACCGGCGCGGACAGCAGGAAGACGCTGCACAGCATCAGGACCCACCAGGGGCCCCGTGCACGGATCGATCGCAGGAAAGAAGACAAGCCAGCCACACCGGTTCGCGCGGACCACCGCGCCTGCGCGCGACTATACGGCAGAGCCGGTCAAGGGCGGATGGGTGGCCCCGGCAGCGTCGAGCATCAGTACTTCAGGCGCAGCTCTTCCACCGTCGGCTGCTGCAGCGCGTACCAGTCCTGGAACTCTTCCTCGGTAATCTCATCGGGCGCATATACCGCCACCGGGTGCCAGTCGTGGTCGGTCGGCAGCGGCTGGCGCGGGCCGGCACGCAGGCTGTAGGCCACGCCTTCGTAGTCGACCAGGTCATCGACCTGCGGCCACTGTTCGCGTGCGAACGCGGATTCACTCTTCAACAGGATCACCTGGTACATCGGCACCTCCACCTCGGTTGGATCAGGAAAACACGGCGCTGGCTGCAGGATACCGCCGCGCCGGTGACAACGGGCGCTCCGCCGGGGCGACGGAACGTTCTGGACACGGCCATCGCCCCGGCTTCACCCGCCCATGGCAAGGCCATCGGCATCGTGGAGGCCCACCCCTGCCACGACCGCCGATGACCGAGCACCCGCCGCTGAAGACCGTCGCCGACCTCAAACTGCCCCGCTACCTGGGCACCTGGTATGAGATCGCGCGCCTGCCGATGCGCCATGAACCGGAAGGCTGCACCGACGTGTCGGCGCACTACACCCTGCTCGACAACGGCAACGTCGGCGTCACCAACCGCTGCCGAATGGACGGCGAGGTCGAAGAAGCCACCGGCGAGGCCTGTGCCGTCGACAACGACAGCGCGCGGCTGGAGGTGAGCTTCCTGCCCAAGGGCCTGCGCTGGTTGCCGTTCGCCAAGGGCGACTACTGGGTGATCCAGGTCGCTCCGGACTACAGTGTGGCGCTGGTCGGCAGCCCCGATCGCAAGTACCTGTGGCTGCTGGCCCGCGAGCCGCGCCTGGACGCGACCGTGCAGGACCATTATCTGGCGGCCGCCCGCCTGCAGGGCTTCGATCTGTCCGAACTGATCCAGACCCCGCATACCGGCCGTCCCACCGCCTGAGCAGCACACGGCCATGGACCTGAAGAGCGGTTACCCCTGGTGGGCGGTACGCAATGGATTGATCCAGGCGTTTCCGCCATTGGAAAAGGACCTGCGCTGCGACGTGCTGGTGGTCGGTGGCGGCATCACTGGCGCGCTGATTGCCAACGAACTGTCCCGGCATGGCCACGACGTGGCGGTGATCGAGCAGCGCGACATCGGTTGGGGCAGTACTGCGGCCAGCACCGCGCTGCTGCAGTACGAGATCGATACCCACCTGCTGGAGCTGGCCCAACGCTATGGCCAGGACGCCGCCGCGCTGGCCTACCGGGCCTGTGCCGAGGCGATGCCGGCGCTGGGTGAGGTGTCGCGTGGGCTGGACGTCGATTTCCAGCGCATGGACAGCCTCTATCTGGCCAGCCGCCATCGCGACGTACCACGCCTGATGGCCGAGGGTGAGGCGCGGCGCGGCATCGGTCTGGATGCCCGCTGGCTCGGCCCGGAGGCACTGCAGGAACGCTTCGACGTGGACGCCGGTGGTGCCCTGCTCACGCGCCAGGCGGCACGGGTCGATCCCTATCGCCTGACCTATGCGCTGCTGCAGCGCGTGCGCCGGCGCGGCGGCAATGTGGTGCATGACCGTACGGTGCTGCACACGCTCACTCCCTCCGCACGCGGCGTGAGCGCCCTCACCGAGGGCGGCGCCACGATTCACGCCCGCCATGTGGTGCTGGCAATGGGCTACGCCAACCAGACGTGGCTGCATCAGCACGTCGCACGTAACCGCAGCAGCTACGCCTTCATCACCGACCCGATCGATGCGGACGTGCTGGGCCGCCTGCGCAACACGATGGTGTGGGAGAGCGCACGCCCGTACCTGTACCTGCGCGCCACCGGCGACCGCCGCCTGCTGGTGGGCGGGCTGGACGACGCCATCGACATCCCCGCCCGCCGCGATCGGCGCGTAGAGCGCAAGGCGGACAAGCTGATGAAGCAGCTGCTGCATTGGTTCCCGCGGCTGGACCCGGTGCCGGCGTTCTCCTGGGCCGGCACCTTCGCCGAAACCGCCGACGGCCTGCCGTTCTTCGGCCCGCACGATCAATGGGGGCCACGGGTGCACTTCGCCATGGCCTACGGCGGCAACGGCATCACCTATTCGATGATCGGCGCGCAGCTGCTGCGGGCCCGGATCGAGCGGCGCAAGCACCCGTTGCAGGGGCTGTTCGGGTTCGGGCGGCTGTGACCTGCAGCCAGGCATGGCCTGGCTCTACCCCAATCCGGCGCCGACAGGCATCATTCAAGCAGCCCCTGCTAGCGTCGGCCTGTACCGCCGCGTGTTGCGTGGCCACCTGTCCGCTGGAGCGCCGTCATGATCCGCCCCCTGACCCTGCTGCTGTGCCTGGCCCTGCCGGGAACCGTGCTGGCCCAGTCCGCTGCTGGCGCGACCGCGCCGCAGGCGACCGGGCTGGACCTGTCGCTGCCGCAGGCACCGATGCGCTATCTGAACGATGCGAGCCTGAAGCAGGACCCGCCGGGCACGTTCTACGGCGACAAGAGCGGCCCGCGCGTGCACGACGACGCGAAGATCGCCGACGTCACCGACGACAAGGTCAAAGTATCCGGCAGCTTCACCACCGGCATCGGCTATTCCAAGAACGGTGGCAACAGCCACTACAACGCCGCCACCCTGAACCTCAGCAAGAACTACACCACCGATGAAGGCAAGACCCATGGGGTCAACGTCAACATCCACGTGAGCGAAGGCAAGGGCCCGGGCTTCTACGGCCCGTACGGCGGCTACTACGGCCGCGGCCCGGGCTACTGGGATTACCCGCCGCCGTTTGGTTGGTAACGACCTGCGGGTAGCGCCGGGCCATGCCCGGCGGCTTGATGCATCCGCTGCGCGCGCCGGGCATGGCCCGGCGCTACCTGGGCGTCAATCCAGCCAGCCGTCGCGCTCGCTGTGCAGGATGCGGCCGTCATAGCCGCTCAGGCGCACGTCCACCTTCTGGTTGCGGGCATTGCGCGCTTCCAGCGACCAGGTCGCGCCATCGCGTTCCAGCGAATGGATCTCGCGCAGGCCATGCGCCTGTGCCCGTGCCAGCACCTGCTCGGTGGTCAACAGCGCGCGGCCGCTGTGCTCGTCGAAGATCTCGCCGGTCTTGGGGTCTACGTAGACCTCGCTGAAGCGGCCATCGGCGCGGCTCACGTCAGCCTCCCACAGGCCATCATCGCGTTCGATCTCGTGGATCTGGGTGTAGCCGGCCTTGCGCAGGGTCTGTTCGACCTGGGCCATGCCCAGCGGTGCGGCCTGTACAGCCGGTGCGATGGCCAGCAGAGCAACAGTGGCGAGGGTGAGCGACTTCAACATGGGGGTTCTCCTGTTCGTGTTCGTGGCCGGACCATCCCGGCAACGCCACGATGCACCCCGTGGTTAACAGCGCCTTAGCCGCCCCTGTTAGCCAACGGTTAGTCACCACCAGCACACTCACACCCGTTCCCCTTACCTTTCCGCATCCACCATGCTTGCGATCCTGCCCCTGCTGCTGGCCCTGGCCAGCGCCCCGACCGCCGCCGCGCCTGCACAGGACCCGGCGCAGCAGGTCGCGCGCCGCGCCGTGCAGCAAGGCCGTTACGTGCCATTGGAAAGCGTGGTGCGCGATGCCCTCAAGCGCTACCCGGGCCAGCTGCTGGAAGTGGAGCTGGACGACGGCGTCTACGAGGTGGAGATCCTGCGCGCAGACGGCGTGGTGGTGGAGCTGGACTATGATGCGCGCAGCGGAAAGCTGCTGAAGACGGAGCTGGACGACTGATGCGCATCCTGTTGGCCGAAGACGATACTGCGCTGGCACAGCGCCTGCTGCCCCTGCTGGAACAGGCCGGCTACGTGGTGCACGCGGTTACCGACGGGCGCGAGGCCGAGGAAATCGGCCAGATCGAGGATCTGCAGGCCGCCATCGTCGACCTCGGCCTGCCCGGGCTGGATGGACTGAGCGTGATCGAGCGCTGGCGCGGCAATGGCCGCAGCTTTCCGGTGCTGGTGCTGACCGCACGCGGGCGCTGGCACGACAAGCTGGCCGGCTTCGATGCCGGTGCCGACGACTACCTGACCAAACCCTTCCAGGCCGACGAACTGGTGCTGCGCCTGCGCGCGCTGATCCGCCGCAGCCATGGCCATGCCAGCCCGCGCCTGCGCTGCGGCCCGCTGCAGCTGGACGTCAACGCCGGCCGCTTCGAACTGGACGGGCAGGCGCTGCCCCTCAGTCCGCAGGAGTTCCGCCTGCTCAGCTATTTCATCCACCACAGCGGTCAGGTGATCGGCCGCGACCGGCTGGGCGAACAGGTGTTCGACGGCGGCCATGACCCGGACTCCAACGCGCTGGACGTGCTGCTCGGGCGGGTGCGCCGTAAGCTCGGCATCGATCTGATCCAGACCGTACGCGGCCAGGGTTGGCGGCTGGCCGCGCCGTGAGCCGGCAACCCTCGCTGCGACGGCGCCTGCTGCTGGCTGGCGGTGTCGGCCTGCTGCTGGTCTCGCTGCTGGCCAGTGCACTGCTGGGCGAGCTGTTCAAGCGCAGCGCGCGTGACCGCCTCGACCACGAACTGCAGCAGGACATGCTGACCCTGCTGGCGCAGGCCGAAGTGGATGCGGACGGACAGCTGCGCCTGCGCCAGGAACCCAATGACGCACGCTTCCAGCGCGTGTTCTCCGGTGCCTATTGGCAGATCGGCGGTGCCGATGGCCGCGTGCTGCTGCAGTCGCGTTCGCTGTGGGATGAAACCCTGCCCGTCACAGCCGGCGGGCCGGCCACGCGCAATCTGAGCGGGCCGCTGCAGCAATCCCTGCGCGCACGCGTGCAGCAGGTTCGCCTGCCACGCGCCAGCGAGCCGTTCGTGGTCGTGGTCGCCACCGACCGCAGTGCGCTGGATGCGGATGTGGCCGCATTCCGTCAGCGCACGGCCATCGCCCTGGCCGTGCTGGTTGCCGCGTGGCTGGCGGTGCTGGCCAGCCAGGTGCACTTCGGATTGCGCCCGCTGCACCGCCTCGGTGCGCAGCTGGAACGGGTGCGGCGCGGCGACGCGCAGCGCATCGATACTCAGGGGCTGGGTGCGGAGGTCGCACCGCTGGGCGAGGAGCTCAACGCGCTGCTGGAGCATCAGCAACGCATGGTCGCGCGCGCGCGCACCAGCGCACAGGATCTGGCGCATGCGCTGAAAACCCCGCTGAGCGTGCTGGCCACCGAGGCCGACAGCGACGGCGCTGACTGGCGGGCGACCGTGCGTGAGCAGAGTGCTCGCATGCAGGCCAGTGTTGACCGTTACTTGGCTGCCGGACTGGCCGCCGACCATCGACAGCGGACCGACGTGGCGGCAGTCGCACAGGCGCTGTGCCGGTTGATGGCACGCGTGCATGGCGAACGCGGCATTGCGTTCACGGCGGCTGGTATCGATCCGACGCTGCAGTTCGCCGGTGCCAGGGCGGACCTGGAGGAGATGCTGGGCAATCTGCTGGATAACGCCGGCAAGTGGGCGAAGCAGCAGGTGGACGTCACTGCAGACACCAGCGAAAGGCAGTTACGCATAGAGGTACGCGATGACGGCCCCGGGCTGGCCGCAGACGCGCTGGAACAGGTCACCCAGCGTGGGGTGCGCCTGGATGAGCGCGAGGGCAGCAGTGGGCTGGGCCTGGCGATTGTGGGTGATATCGCTGCCAGCTATGGCGGGCGGTTGGCGCTGGAAAATGCACAGCCGGGATTGCGGGCCACGTTGTGGTTGCCGGTGGCGTGAGGCGGCCAACCTGACGGCGGGTAGTGCCGGCCGCTGGCCGGCAACCACGTGGTCACCGGGAACGCCGTTCGCCGCGCATCCGGTGGGTGTCGACCTTGGTCGACACGCATCAAAAGCGCCGACCAAGGTCGGCATCTACCAAAGCAGTGCATCGGTTCCGTCGGCCATCGTGCATCTGGCAGGCGCCGACCTTGGCCAACCCAACGGTGGGTAGTGCCGGCCGCTGGCCGGCAACCACGTGGTCACCGGGAACGCCGGTCGCCGTGCACCCAGTAGGTGTCGACCTTGGTCGACACGCATCAAAAGCGCCGACCAAGGTCGGCATCTACCAAAGCAGTGCATCGGTTCCGTCGGCCATCGTGCACCCGGTAGGTGTCGACCTTGGCCAACCCAACGGCGGGTAGTGCCGGCCGCTGGCCGGCAACCACGTGATCACCGGGAACACCCTGCGGAAGCCGGCCAGCGGCCGGCTCTACCAAGCGCCAATCCGACCGGTCGCCGTGCACCCGGCAGGTGTCGACCTTGGTCGACACGCACCCAGCATCAACGGTGGTGCATCCACCAGCAATCAATCGCGTCCAGCACGATGTGGATCATCAATCCGATGCCCACCAGCCGCGTCTTCTTCGGCACGCACAACCCCGCATAGACCGCAATCGCCGGTGCAGTGTGCAGCGGATGGAACCCGATGCTGCAGCGGTTCGGTGCATAGATCGGATCGGCCAGCAGATGGTCCAGATCAATGATCCAGCCCAGCAGCATCAGCAGCCACGCCGAGGCGAAGCGCTTGCGCCAGAACAGCCATGCCAGCAGGGCTGGCACGGCGGCATGCAGGAACAGGTGGAAGATCGCGCGCGCGCTCATCGGGGCCGGTAGCGCTGGGCCATGCCCGGCGTTCCCGTTGACCTCAGACCAGCGGTTCGTCGGACAGGTAGGTGTAACCGGTCAGGCCGGCTTCCAGCGCCTCCGACAGCTCCTGCGCACGTTCCGGCGACAGCTGCGCCTCGGCCACGCGCTGCGCATAGGTCGCACGCAGCTCGTCCAGGCGGTAACCCACGTAATCCAGCATCACGTCGGTGGTGTCACCACGGCGCTGCTGGGTGATGGCGTAGCCATCGGCATCGGCCAGCACTTCCACCGCGTCGGTATCGCCGAACAGGTTGTGGATGTCGCCCAGGATTTCCTGGTAGGCGCCGACCATGAAGAAGCCGATGCGGTAGCTCTCGCCCGGCTTCATCTTGTGCAGCGGCAGCGAGCTGTCCAGGCTCTCGTTCTCGACATAGGTTTCCACCATGCCGTCCGAGTCGCAGGTCATGTCGGCGATGATGCCGCGACGGTCCGGGGTTTCGTCCAGGCGCTCGATCGGCACGATCGGGAACACCTGGTCGATCGCCCACACGTCGGGGATCGATTCGAACACGCTGAAGTTGACGAAGTACTTGTCGACCAAGCGCTCGTTCAGTTCATCCAGCACCGGGCGATGGCTCTTCTCGTCGTAGCTCAGGCGCGCACGCACGCCGTGGGCGATGGCGTAGAACAGATCGTCGATGCGCGCACGCTGCGGCAGGTCGATCTGGCCCAGCGCGTAGCTGGCCAGGCCTTCGGCGTGGAAATGCTGCGCTTCCTGGAACAGTTCCACCGCCGGGCGCACGTCCAGCTCGTCGTGGATCTCGCGCAGGTGGCGGATCGCCGCCGGCTCGTCGTCGTGCTGGTCCGGTACGCGGCCTTCCTGCGCCTCTTCCACTTCCGAAACGTTGGCGATCAGCACCGCGTGGTGCGCGGTCATCGCACGGCCGCACTCGGTAACGATGCGCGGCGGGGTCAGGCCGAATTCTTCGCAGGCATTGGCCAGCGGCTGCACGATGTTGCTGGCGTAGGAATGCAGGCCGTAGTTGATCGAGCAGAAGCTGCGCGAGCGCGTGCCTTCATAGTCCACGCCCAGGCCACCGCCCACATCGACGTGGGTGATCTTCGCGCCCAGGCGCGACAGCTCCACGAAGTAGCGGGTGGCTTCGCGCATGCCGTTGGCGATGTCGCGCACGTTGGAAATCTGCGAGCCCATGTGGAAGTGAAGCAGGTTCAAGCAGTCGGCGTACTCGGTGTCACGCAGCGACTTCCACAGGTCCAGCAGCTGTCGCGGCGACAGGCCGAACTTGGCCTTGTCGCCACCGCTGTTCTGCCACTTGCCGGCGCCCAGCGAGGCCAGGCGCATGCGCACGCCCAGACCCGGCTTCACGTCCAGCGCCTTGGACTCTTCCAGCACCAGCTTCAGCTCGGACGGCTTCTCGATGACGATGAAGGTCTGCAGGCCCAGCTTGCGGCCGATCAGGGCCAGGCGGATGTACTCGCGGTCCTTGTAACCGTTGCAGACGATCAGGCCACCCGGGCGCGACAGCGCCAGCACCGCCATCAGCTCGGGCTTGCTGCCCGCCTCCAGGCCGAAGCCTTCGCCGTGGTGGCTGGCCAGGGTGCCGGCCACGCCACGGGTCTGGTTGACCTTGATCGGGTACACGGCGGTGTAGCCACCGCTGTACTCCCAGTCCTGCTGGGCCTGGCCGAAGGCCGCCTGCAGCTTGCCCAGGCGCTGGCCCAGGATGTCCGGGAAGCGCACCAGCAGCGGCAGCTTGGCGCCAGCTGCGCGCGCAGCGTCCACCACCTTGGGCAGCGACACCACCGGGCCGTCTGCCCCGGTCGGTCTCACCACCATGTGCCCGGCCTGATCCACGTCGAAGTAACCGTCCGCCCAATGCGGGATCGAGTAGGTCTTGCGGGCTTGGTCGAGGGACCAATCGGTCATTGCAGTCGGCCTTGTTGGCAATAAAAGGGGGGGCATGATAACGCCTATATGCCCACAGGTTCGTTATCATGCGCGCCCGCGCCCGTGGCAGGTTCCAACCTGAACGGGCCGATCCGTCCGGATGTGGCATCTGTGCCACGCGGCCCCGCCCGCCAGCCCGGCTTCACCCCTCCGAACAGGACTGTTTTCCCATGACTGACAGCAACAACTGGTACATCGAACACTTCGAGCGCACGGGCTCGGCCATCGGCTACCGCATCACCGGCAAGCTGGACGAGGTGCAGTCGCCGTTCCAGAAGATCGAGATCTTCCGGACCACCGACTGGGGCAACCTGATGACCATCGACGGGGCCATCATGCTGACCAGCAAGGACAACTTCTTCTACCACGAGATGATCAGCCACCCGGTGCTGTTCACCCACGCCGCGCCCAAGCGCGTGGTGATCATCGGCGGTGGCGACTGCGGCACCCTGCGCGAAGTGCTCAAGCACAAGGGCGTGGAGAGCGTGACCCAGTGCGATATCGACGAGCAGGTGACGGTGATGGCGCGCAAGCACTTCCCGGAACTGTGCGACTCCAACGATGACGCGCGCGCCGAGCTGCTGTTCGACGACGGCGTGGCCTACATGGCCAACTGCCCGGCTGGCAGCGTGGACGTGGTGATCGTGGACTCGACCGATCCGGTCGGCCCAGGTGAAGGCCTGTTCAACAAGGCCTTCTACGCAAGCTGCTTCAAGGCCCTGAAGGACGACGGCATCCTGGTGCAGCAGTCCGAATCGCCGCTGATGCAGCTGGAGCTGATCAACGAAATGCGCACCGAGATGGGCAAGGCCGGCTTCGGCTCGTTCAAGACCCTGCCGTTCCCGCAGCCGTGCTACCCCACCGGCTGGTGGAGCGTGACCCTGGCGCGCAAGGGCGAAAGCAGCTTCGACTTCCGCCAGGCCGACTCGGCCGCCAAAACCTTCGAGACCCTGTACTACACCGCCGCGCTGCACACCGGCGTGCTGGTGACCCCGCCGTTCGTGCAGGCGGCGCTGAAGTAATGCGTGCCGACCAACGGTCGGCACCCGCCCATGCAAAAGAAAAACCCGCGCTGGCGACAGCGCGGGTTTTTTCATGTTCCGGTAGTGCCGGCCGCTGGCCGGCAACCTCATGTAACGATCAAAGCGCCCAGATACCGGCGATCACCGCCAACACCAGGCCCCACTTGATGACCTGATACGCCACCACGCTGCGCTCGCGCAGTGCCTTGGCCTTCAGGCGCACCTTGTAGACGCTGCCAAAGGCCTTGTTGACGCCACCGGTCGGGTCACCCGGCAGGTTCGGCGAGACACCACCGGCCAGCAGCGTGGCCGCCACCGCGCGGTTGAACAGGCCCGGCAGGCCGAAGCGCAGCGGGCGGGCGATGTCGCAGAACAGGATCACGCGATCATCCGGCGTCTCGTTGTGCGCGTGGTGGATGTAGGTCTCGTCGAACATCATCCACTCGCCGTCGCGCCAGCTCTTCTTGATGCCGTCCACTTCGATGTAGCAGCCGTCGTTGTTGGGCGTGGCCAGGCCCAGGTGCAGGCGCAGCGAACCGGCGAACGGGTCGCGGTGCGGGCGCAGTTCGCTGCCCGACGGCAGCTGCGCGAACATCGCCGCACGCACGTCCGGCAGCGACTCCAGCAGCGCCGTGGTCTTCGGGCACATCGCCTTGGCCGACGGGTGCGACGGGCCATACCACTTCAGGTAGAAGCGCTTCCAGCCACGGCGGAAGAACGAATTGAAGCCGGCATCGTTGAACGTGCTGGAGGCCGCGATCGCCTGCGCATCGCGCAACGCCAGCGCCTCGTCGCGGATCATCTGCCAGTTCTGACGCAGCGGCTCCAGCTGCGGGAATTCCTTGGCCGGGTCCAGGAACGGCGTGGTCGGCACCTTCGAGAACATGTACATGACCACGTTGATGGGGGCCATGAAGCTGGAATGGTCCAGCAGCTGGCGCGACCAGCGCGCGCGGACCTTGCCACGGAAGTGGATGTACAGCACGCAGGCGACGAACAGCGCTGCGATGACGATTTTGATGATCAAAGCACTTTCCTCCAGCCGCAGCCGGAACGGGAAACAGGGCGATGCACGGCCGGACGGCCAGCACCGGTGGGGACCGCGGCAGGGGACGGGGACGTGCCAGGAAGGGGCGGCCGCCGATGTCGCGAATTAACAGCTTATGGTCGGCAGGCCGTGCGTCGGGGTCAAGCTGGACGTGCGTGACGTTCAGCGGGCCGCGGATGAACGAAGCGGAGCGACACGCAACCTATTGATTCTGAGAGAACCATCGGCCAAGTGAGACATAATTGTCCGATTGAGCGCGACGAACTGTTCCAGCCACGACCCCGACATTTCTCCGACAAATCGTGGAATAGCGAACTGGCGAGTACTAAAATTAACGAAAACTTAGTAACTCCCTGTAACACCGGTTCGCTTGACGCTTTGCGCCACCCACCGGGTCGTCCGAGACCCCGACATGTATCTTCCTGCTCTCCCCCCCTCCTCCTGCGGCGATGACGCCGCCACCCCGCTGCTGCTCAAGCGCGGCGAACGCTTCCTGGCCCCCGACGTCTACCGCACTTGCCTGGACGGGCGCGAGGCGGTCATCAAGGACTATTCCCGCTACCGCGGCACTCCCGTTTCACTGATCGCGCGACTGATGGTGCGACGTGAAGCCCGCATGCTGCAGCGCCTCGGCGGCTGGAAGCATGCCCCCGCGCTGCTCGGCACCCTCGGTGGCCTGGCGCTGGGCATGGAGTTCATTCCCGGCCAGACCCTGAGCACTGCGCAGGCCGTGGGCAATGAAGTGTTCGAGCAGCTGCAGCACGCGCTCAGCCGTTTGCACGCCGCCGGCATTACCCATAACGACCTGCATGGCACAAATGTGGTGGTCAGTGGCGGCGTGCCGGTGCTGCTGGACTTCACCTCGGCCTGGCGGGCCCCGCGTTGGCTGCGCCGCAACCCACTGAGCCGCCAGATGCGCCGCAGCGACATGAAGAACCTGCTGAAGATCCGCCAGCGCGTAACCGGCCAGGCGCCGAATGCTGCGCAGGCCGCGCTCGTGGCCGACCCCGGCTGGGTCGCCGCCGTGCGCCAGGGCTGGAAGCGGTTCTACAAGTGGGCCAAGCGCCGGTAGGGGTCGAGCTTGCTCGACCGCTTTACCGCTCCTTGTAGAGTCGAGCCATGCTCGACTGCTCTTCCTGCATCGCGCGAAATGCAGTCGAGCATGGCTCGACTCTACAGAAACCGGGTTACAACGCGTCCGCGTCCAACTCACCGGTACGAATACGCACCACGCTCCCCAGGTCGTACACGAACACCTTGCCGTCACCAATCTTCCCGGTGCCTGCCGCCTTCACGATCGCCTCAACCACGGCCTCAACCTGGTCATCGGTCACCGCCACTTCCAGCTTCACCTTCGGCAGGAAATCGACCACATACTCCGCGCCGCGGTACAGCTCGGTATGGCCCTTCTGGCGACCAAAGCCCTTCACTTCCGTCACCGTGATGCCGGTAACCCCACGCTCGGCCAGCGCTTCGCGCACGTCGTCGAGCTTGAACGGCTTGATCACCGCCATGACCATCTTCATCGCTTATCTCCTGTCTTCCGGCGTGGAGGATAGCGCCTGAACACGGCCCGTGCGAAGCCGCTGCGGCCTGTCCGGGCAGTGGGTGCCGGCAGTATCCTTGTGCCCGAATGGCCTGCCCGCGCCGGATGCACGGGCCCACCCCCACGGAGCACCCCATGATCGACCTGAACCAAATCGATGACCTCGCCCGTCGCCTCAGCGACCTGGTGCCGCCGGGCCTGCGCGAATCGCGCGAGGAACTGCAGGCCACCTTCAAGAGCGCGCTGCAGGCCGGCCTGGCCAAGCTCGACCTGGTCACCCGCGAGGAATTCGAAGTGCAGCGCGCCGTGCTGCTGAAGACCCGCGAGAAGCTGGATGCGCTGGAAACCGCCGTGCGCGAACTGGAAGGACGCGGCACCGCAGAATGAAAAAAGGAGGCGCACCGCGCCTCCCACTATAGAGTATTTCCCGGATGGGGCCTTGCAGCAAGGCCCACCGGGCGCCCTAGACTCGCCGGCCTGTCGATCCGGCAGGACACGCAGGGGCAGTGCCGATGGCGCAGGACACCGAATGGACACCCGTTTCGCATGACACCTGCGACCAGGTCGCCGGGCCGTTCTACCATGGCACCCGCGCTGATCTGGCGGCGGGCGAGTTGCTGAGTGCGGGCTACCGCTCCAACTATCGCGACAGCGTGGTGATGAACCACATCTACTTCACCACGATTGCCAAGGGCGCCGGGCTGGCTGCGGAGATGGCCCGGGGTGAAGGGCGGCCACGCGTGTATGTGGTGGAGCCGACCGGGCCGTTTGAAGACGACCCGAACGTGACCAACAAGAAGTTTCCCGGCAACCCGACGCGGTCGTATCGGAGTGCGCAGCCGTTGCGGGTTGTGGGGGAGATTGTGGAATGGGAGCTTTACGACGCTGAATTCGTTCGGCAGTTGAGGGCGTTTGTTGCTTCGGGGAGTGGGGAGATCATCAATTGATGACCTACTGGCGTTGGGCGTTGCGCACTTCTTCATCGGCTTCATAGATGTCCAGCCCGAGCTCAATGCCGCGCTCACCAATGGCGAGCAGCGCGCGGGGCGAAAGCGAGACACCACCGTTGCTGCTGCCCATGAAAAGACCGCAGAACAGATCAGGCCGGAAGCGCGCCAGAGACTGCCATACGGCGAGATCGCCGGTGAGCTGATCGAGGATCTCGAAGATCTGCGCTTCCAGATCTTCAGGTTCACGCCGAGGGGCACTGAGTCGCCAGCTTCCGGTCCTGGCGGTACGCACGGAGCCTGATTGGCTGCCTCTGATTTCCTGGCCCTTGTGATGCGATGCAGTTGGAGTCGCTCCGAGCAAGGCACTGACTTCCTCGGGCAGGAGGTCGTCTCCGAAGAATCGGAGGGTTACCAGGGAATGATCGAATGCGGCCATGGGTATGCAGTTGTATTTTTCCGAATCTCTTCCAATCTGTACGTCTCATCGACGTCAGATCAGCTATCGGCCGCAAGCGGACCACCAGATGGGCAACAATTGTCTACAGTCCCCTGGGCGATTCAGGCCCAAAACAGATCTTCCCCGTCAGCCTAGAATTGATTACCGTTGCAAGAAGCCGAATGAAAATTTTACTTATACCGTGACTATCACTAGACACGGAAGTCAACGGCACATCGCTGATAGAACTGGAGCTCAGAAAGTCAGCGCTTGCTAAGCACCCTCAGCATCCATACCCAGGTCGTCGATAACAACTACGAAATCAAAGAATATGACCTCATACGACTTCAGAACACTGAACGACAAAGAATTCGAAGTTTTGTGCTGCGACCTGCTCAGCAGGATGCTCTCAAAGAACTTTGAACGTTTTAAACCCGGCAGAGACGGTGGAGTGGATGGCCGCTATTTCTCCCCAGATGGCGAGGTTGTTCTTCAGTGCAAACACTGGGTGAACACTCCCATTGATCACCTTATAAGACATCTTGAAAAATCCGAGGCTGCAAAAGTCGCCAAAATAAAACCAATCCAATACTTTATCGCGACTTCACTCCCGCTATCAAGAGCGGACAAGAATAGAATATTCAAGATATTTTCACCCTATATCGCATCAGAGTCTAACATCTTGGGCGCAGAGGATCTTAACGACATCCTCAGCAGGGAGTCGGAAGTTGAGCGACGCCACTACAAATTGTGGCTCGCGAGCACAACTGTTCTCCAGACGCTGCTCAATTCAGCGATTCATGGTCGCAGCGACTTCCTCCTTTCTGAAATCGTGGAGCAGAGGGCTCGTTACGTGCAAACTGGCAGTCACGATGCCGCCCTCACTAAACTTAATAATAAGAATGTCGTAATAATCACAGGAGATGCTGGAGTTGGGAAGACCACCCTCGCTCGAAACCTGCTCTTACCCTACGCGTCAGATGGTTATGAAATTTTCTCTATATCCGACAGAGTCGACGAGTCTGAAAGCGTTTTCCAGAAAGGGAAGCGGCAAATTTTTTATTTCGACGACTTCCTGGGGAGCAACTACTTGGATGCTATTTCAGGAGGATTCGGGACTCAGATATCTCAGTTTATCAGGAGAGTTAAATCAGACCCGTCAAAGCGATTCATCCTGACATCGAGAACCACGATTCTAAATCAAGGAAAGATGCTGATCGGAGCTCTGTCGGATCAGAACATCGCCAAGGATGAATTCGAAATATCGCTCCAATCCATGACCGTCATCGAGAAGGCGAAAATTCTTTACAACCAGATGTGGCATTCAGACATGGGTCACGAATACAGGGAGGAGATCTACAAAGACAAAAGGTACTGGGCTATAATTAATCACAAGAATTACAACCCGCGAATCATCTCTTATATAACCGACAGCCACCGACTGGAAGACATTCCAGTCGCTGAGTTCTGGCCCCACACACTAGAGATGCTGAACAATCCCGCCGATGTTTGGTCGCATCCGTTCGATGCACAGCACGACGACTATGGGAGAGCGCTCATTATATTGGTCGCACTTAACGGACGGGCAATTAGTCAGGGCGATTTGTCAGACGCCTACTACAGGCATGTAAATCGAAAATCATTTTCCTCAGCGAGGGGCCAGCAAGATTTCATTCGAAATCTCAGACAGCTTTGCGGCTCAATGCTAAACCGGACGGTTCACTCCAGCCGGGAAATCATAAGCCTCTTCAACCCTTCAATTCGAGATTTTCTACTTAGACGATATAAATCGGATCCGAAGGTTATTGGCGATGCCATTAGCTCATTAAGGACCACTGACTCACTAACCACCGCCATATCGCTACTCGCGAACTCAACCTTGGACAACAAATTCACCCGCACACTCCTAAGTTCAATTGCAGGTGACGCGGATGCCTCGGATTATGTCGGATACTCATCACTATACGTTGCTCGCCTATACACTTTCTTGTATAAGAATAATCGCACCGTCTCTGAGCATGACATAGCGCTAATAGGAAGAGCGTCAGCATTTGTCGATGCGGAGGATCTACCCCGACAGTTTGAAGAAATTATTGATCTGTACATTATTGCCAGGAGCCACGGGCTCTCTGCACCAATCTCGATTGATGCCTTCATTGAACAGGCATGCGACAAAGATCCTTCGATGGACGAGCTTAGCAAGCTCGCCAGCTTGATGGATGCGTCTGGCCGTGTGCCGGCAACAAACGGTACTTTCAGAGAGGCGGTTCTGGCCTTCTTTCTTGACCAAATTTATTATGAGTTCCCCGCCGAGGATGTGTTCGAAGGTCTCTCCTGGGATGAGGACTGGTGGGAAGCAAAGACGCAACTCAAGGATCAGCTCCGCTTGCGCCTAGAGAAAGTTGGATTATCTGAAGATGAAGACTTGGTGCTAGAGATAACCGACAGCTACGATTTTGATGATCAGGCGTACGGGTACTTCCGAGGCCGCGAAGAGGAGAATGATCGAAGCTATTACGGTGGCGGCAATATGGCCAGAGACATTGACGACTTGTTCGATAGAAGCTAGCTCCCCCACCAAGACGCAGTAGACAACCACCAATCGCACTCGGTGCCCGCTTCCGGCTAGGAGCGGACGCTCGCAATATCTCCAACCACGCCCAATCGCGAAGCAGTTTGGCCCTGAAAGAATTTTCGTGCCGGTCCCTACTTGAACAGCTCCAACAGATCCCTGTCTTCATGCCGTTGTTCCCACGTGGAGAGAAAACAGAAGCTCACACCACTTTGCATGGCAGCCTTCTGAAACCCGGCCAGTTCTTCCTTCGTGATCGGGTACTCCACCGGATCAAAGTGCAGAATCCCCCACGGCTTGACGAAAGAGAACCCGGGCAGGAGTTCCGAGAAGATCGCCTTGAGCAGGGGCCGGATATTCGAGAAGTCCTTGATCGGACCCGCGCGATTACCAAGCGCGTGGCACTGGCGACGGATGGTCCTGTCTCCACCCACCACGCGCGCAATGAAGTGGTCCTGGTGCACTCGAACGTAGATCAGCTGACGGCGAAAAATCCTCATCCCTTTCTCAACTCCACACGCTCAATAATCGTCCATGTGCCTGCATGCTCTTTCATCAATGCGCCGACTACGTCTCCAGCGCGCTCGAATTGCGGCGCACCAGGTACAACGCCACCAGGAATGGCCACAGCGAGTTGATCGACGAGAACAGGCGCTGGGTCAGCCCCCGATAGCCTTCCGGGTCCGCGCCAACCACGTTCAACCAGAGATAGACAATCCCCGCGATGCTCACCGCAGCGGTCACGGCGTACGCCCTTCGGTTGGCAGACCAGGCGCTCAATTCGATGTGCGACATCGCCGGTGCAATGATGTTTGCGATACCGATGGTGTAGAAGCCGTGCATCGGATGGCCCATGGGCCAGAGCCCGTTGGTCAGCATGGAGATGCCAAAGATCATCCAGCAGATCGCACCCACGGCAATCCGGCGGCCGGACTCCCGCCATGCCCCGATGGCAAATGCTACGAAGCCCACACCGGAGCCAATGGCAGCAATCCTGGCGCAGATGCTTGCGAGCGTCGGCGCCTGCAGCAGTTCGCTGGCGTGCTGTGCAAGCGGGTTGTAGCCCGGCGCGAATACGGCGGCAACGCTGGTCCAGAACAGGAACCACGGAAGCGGGACCAGACCCGCGCAGAGAAGCAGTCGGCTGCGGCGTGACACGTACGGTGGTCCTTGTTTGGCCTGTGCCAGTGGGTGGAATCCAGACGAACGCCGCAGAACCTTCCTACTGCGGGCAGGACGATTGTGAGTGACTACAGCAGTAGTCAGATTGCGCGCGGCACTCGGAAGGTTCAATAGGCAAGAAGTCATTTAAACCATCCAGCGGGTGTCGCAGCGGTTCGGTTGCATGAGCGATCACACATGTCCGATGGGCGAGTGCTGTCGCATTTGCCGCGCCTTACATCTCTGACGGAAGGTTCTGTCGACTCCGTTCCAGAAGTGCCGTTCCGCCTAGCACACCAAGGCTCTCGCCCCTTTCCACGCTATGCGACAATGCCGAAAACGTCTCGGGTTTTGGCGGCATTGACCCCTACCCCTTGGCATTCCCAACTACGTCAGGCAACTCTGGTATCGCCACCGAAAACGGGTGGCCGGGCCTCGAAAACCCGAGCTATTAGGATGTTGTTTGCACTTGCCAGCCGGCATCGCCTTGCGTGGTGTCGGCTGGCATTCCGTCTGCCGGCTATGGCGGGCGGGGCGTGGGGGCCTTGTGCCCGCCGGTTTCTTCCTAATAGCCCGGTTTTCGAGCCACGCTCTGCCCGCCACCTTTATCGGTGGCGGCTTCCGCCTGCTTGCACGGAGCCCGTCATGACCACGCCACACTCCCCGCCCCCGCGCCCCATCCAGGAAGCGCCCTCGGCCGCTCCGGCCCTGGATCCGAACAGCCTCATCGCCAGCCTGCACGCCATCGGCGCTGGCGCTGCGGCCGACGGACAGCCTTGGCCCGAGCGGCATCACCTGCGCAGCCGGCAGATGCAGTTGTCCGACGCCGACTGCGCGCTCACCGGCCAACGCATCGTGCAGGAGATCCTGCTGGCGGCCGAGCGCACGCGCCAGAACGGCGAGCCGGAGCAGTACGTGGGCGACCGGGTGATGGAGGGGCTGGTGATGGCCGACCTCGCGCTGACCGCCTTCATCCACGAGCGAATGCGACCCAAGGATTGAGCGCGCATATGGCGCGGCGTTTTCTGTCTGTGTGCGGAGTGACGAATGAATCGCAGCGCCCTCTTCTGCATTGTTCCGAACTTTCCCGGGATTCACGCGAATCGGGCACCTCGGGCACCGTTTCGGCGCAACTTGTGGCTGCACTGAAGCCCAGCTAGCATCGGTCCAACGGCTTTCCCGTTCTGCCCCCGCATCCATAGATGGACGCCCCCGTGACCGAATCGACCGCCACTGAAGTTTCAACCGAAGCCGCATCTCACAAGGGCGAATTCTTCCTGATCGACGCCGGCCTCCTGGGCAACGGTAAGGTTCCCGGTGTAGAGATCGCCAACGAAGAGAAGCTGATCGATCCGGGGATGAATGTCGTCTCGCGTCCTGACGGAACGCCAGACCAGTATCCGGAGCGTCCCCACCTGGTTCATGTACCTGAGAAGGGCGCAATGCCACGCGATCTGGAAGAGCTCGCAGGCATCTGGATTGTGTCGGAGCCGTTGAAGCAGCTGTTTGAACGGATGGACCCCGAAGCGTTTGCCTTTGTGGCCTGCGACTTCAGCCTTGCCGACGGCAGCCCCGGCCCTCGGTACTACCTGGGCAATGTGCTGCGCAGGCTCGATGCCCTGGATGAAGCCGCTTCCCGCGTGAGAATCAAGCTCGACCACAACTATCAGACCGGCGAGGACGAGAAGCTTTACAGCCTCGTTGGAGGAGCCAGCCTGGTGTTCAAACAGGACGTTGTGGGCGATGCCCATATCTTCCGCCAGGATCGCATGGGCGCACCGCCCATCTGCGACCGCGCGATGTTTGATGCATTGGCTGCGGCCAATTTCTCCGGCGTACGGCTGCGTGATGTAGCCGATCTCTAAGACGAGCTCCTTCAAACGGATTCTTGAACGAGGTGGTGCGCATGGCCGACACACCGGTTTTTCAGGGACACCATCTGATCGAACAGAATGCGTTCGAGCAAAGCCAACTGCTGAAGTCGCTTGCCAGGAGTGGTCATTTCACGCTCCACGGACCCAACAACATTCTCAACCTGCCCGCGAACCCCGCGCTGGCAACCCGCCTGGGTATTTCGCCACACTCAGGCGGCCCGTTGAGTGCCTACTCGGATCAACTGAAGTTCGTTCTCGAGGACCTCACGGAAACCTACGATGGCCGAACCCTGCTGGCGAAGGATTCTCCGCCGGATGTGCGCGCTGCCGCCGTCGAGCGTATGGGTGCCCGCATCCAGGACCTGGAATACACCCTTCGCGCCGGCATCCTCAACGGCGACCTGGTCACCAACACGCCCGAGAACATGACCGCGGCGGAAGCCAACGCCAAGATCCGCACCTTCTTCTCCGATCTGGACGGCTACCAGCGCACCCACGCCGCGCAGATTGCGGAACTGAAGACCCTCAACCCCTCCGAGTTGCGCTGGCGCGCTGTCACCCAGTCCGAAGCCAATGTGAAGGCGGCGCTGGATGCCATCGACGAACCCGGCAACTCGACCCTGAGCGAGCGCTGGGGTGGCCGCGCATCGATGGGCACCGCGATTCAGGAGGCCAACCAGGGCGGTCGCCTGCCGCTGACCGAGCACACCGCTGCCCGCGTACGCACTGCGTTCAACCCGGAAATGCCACTGACCATCGTGCGCCCTGGCCCGGCAAGCACGGCTCCGGAACTGGCTGGCTCTGCAGGGCGAGCGGGCGCTGCAGAAGGTGCCGCCGAAGCTGCCGCCGCGCGCGGACAGATTACCGGCGCCCGCGTACTCGGGGCCGCGGGCGTCGCCGCACTGGCCGTGGACTTCGCCATCACCGGCCACCGCGTGGCCGAGTTGCGCAGCGAGGGCAACGACGCCGGCGCAAAATCTGCGGCCACCCACTTCGTGGGGCGCACTGCGGGTGGCTTTGGCGGCGGCTTCCTGTTGGGCGCAGGGTACGGAGTCGTTACCGGCTCGTGGACCGGACCAGGTGCGCTGGCTACCGGACTGCTGGGCGGCGTGGCCGGCGGCTTCGCCGGTGAGTACTGGGCCCAGTACCAGGACAAGAAAGCCGTTTACACCCAGGTGGACCGCAGCGGCAACGAATGGAGCCGCGACCCGGAGGATGCAGAGGGCACCTGGAGCCGCAGCGTGCGCACACCGCAGCCCGACGGAAGCTACCGCGAGATCACGATGGTCGCCGGTGGCCGGCTGGTGGACGAGCTGAACTACAAAGCCGCCAACGACTCCTATTCACTGGGCATGGCCAACCTGCCCAAGCCGCAGAACCCTTTCAAGCTTGATGCAAGCGGCGAGAGCATGCCCCCGCGCGAGCCGTTTGAAACCAACCGACACTACGTGCGCAATCCGCACAACGGCGAATGGAACCTCTCCATCCACTCAATGATTGATGGACGCGTCCCCTTTGACTACAGCGTGCCCGTCGGCCCGGAAAAGTCCGACCAACTGGAACGGGAATCGCAGCGCATCATTGCCCAGAACGCCTTGAACACGCCGGAGGCGCTCGCCGCCCGTTACCAGGTGGCGTTCAACCAGTACAACTGGCACGAGTTCGCCACCATTGAGCCGGTACCGGAGGTGATCACCAACGCGCTGACCCAGACGCAGCCCCTGCGCGCCTCCAACGGCGAGAAGTACACGCAGGATGCCAACGGGCAGTGGCAAACGCCGGGTTGGGTGTATGGCACCAACCCGGCCGAGGGCAGCATCATTGAGGAGCTCAATCGTACGCGCCAGAGCCAGCAGGCCGGCGTACAGGAGCTGACGTCCATGGCCGACATCGCCCGGGCCAACCCCACGCCGACCGAGTACGGCCTGCGCAGCCAGGTGGTGGACGCCTACCGTAGTGCCGGCATTGTGCGCAGTGCCGAAGAGATTGATGACGCCGTAGCCGCCGTTGCCCAGGATCACGCACGCGCCGTGCCCGACTTCGGCACGTTCACGCTGCAGGTACAGAAGGATGGCTCGCTGGCCACACTGGCTGGGAAAGATGACGAGCGCATGCAGATCGTTTCCGTCACCACGCCAGAGGAGATTGCTCAGGCACACGTGCGGCGCACGACCTCAGAACAAGAGCAGCAACCTGCGGGCGTCGCACCGGATGCACCTTCGCCACACACCTCCAGGCCTGCCACGCAGCACGACGCTGACGTAGACCGGCACCACAGCACAGCCCTGCGCCCAGGTGGCAGCGGGCTGCTGGAGCAGTTGCGCTCGTCGGTAGCCATGCTGGATGAAAGGAACAACAAGCCGTGGGACCAGAGCAGCGACCGCCTGCTGGCCAGCGCCTACCGGCTTGCGGCAGAAGCCGGGTTCAAGCCCGGCGACACAGTAGACATGGCATTGAGTGAAGCCACCGAAACCCGTGCTGCGGGTACCACGCTGTTCGTGACGCGCTCCGGGCTGGGCGCGTCATCAGACCCTGCCGCCAACCGGGTGCAGATGCCAACACAGGACGCCTTGGCGATCGCACCGGAGCAGCAATATGCAGCGGCCAACCGGAGCCTCGGCGCTCAGGACCGGGAGCAGTCGCAGCAGCTGGCGCAAGCGCAGGAGCGGCAGCAGGAAGAGAGCCGGCAGGGGCCGCGGATGGGCTGATGGCAGCGGTTCTGGCTGATCAACGTCGATCCACTTGATACCGGGCGAGTTCCGGCGCTCACGTTGCAGAGACTGGGTGCCGCGAAGGAAGAAGGCTGGCTCCAGGCACCTGTCGGAATCCTCCTAGCTGCGTCGCCAACAATCCCCGATATCCCTGCGCAGAGCACCTGCCGCACCATCAAGCGTCTCTTCGCAGGAACCCACACATGAGCCTGGCGCTGGTCCACAGCCGTGCCCGCGCCGGGGTCGATGCCCCACTGGTGCGGGTGGAAGTGCACCTCTCTGGCGGCCTGCCTGCCACGCAGATCGTGGGCTTGGCCGAGACCAGCGTGCGCGAATCGCGCGAGCGCGTGCGTGCTGCCCTGCTCTGCGCGCGCTTCGACTTTCCGCAGCGGCGCATCACGTTGAATCTCGCGCCGGCCGACCTGCCCAAGGAAGGCGGCCGCTACGACCTGGCCATTGCACTGGGCATTCTAGCGGCCAGCGGCCAGGTCGATCCGCAGTCGCTGCTTCAGTACGAATTCCTGGGCGAGCTTGGCCTGACCGGTGAACTGCGGCCGGTAGCCGGAGCGCTGCCGGCCGCGATTGCGGCAGCAGAGGCAGGGCGCATTCTGGTGGTGCCACCCGGGAATGCGGCAGAAGCAGCTCTGGCCGAGCACGCTGATGTGCGAGTGGCGCGCACGCTGCTGGAATGCTGCGCTGGGTTGGGGAACCCACGCCTGCTGCCGCCCGTAGAGCGCGTGGACACGACGCCGTTACCGCTGCCCGATCTGGCCGACGTGCGCGGGCAGGCGCATGCACGACGCGCATTGGAAGTTGCCGCAGCGGGTGGGCACCATCTGTTGTTGATCGGCAGTCCAGGCTGCGGCAAGACGCTGCTGGCCTCACGCCTGCCCAGCCTGTTGCCGGACACCGAGGAAGTCGAGGCGTTGCAGCTGGCTGCGATTGCCTCAGTCAGTGGCGAAGGGTTGGACCCAAGACGATGGCGGCAGCGGCCCTTTCGGGCGCCGCACCACAGTGCCAGTGCGGCGGCGCTGGTGGGTGGCGGCAATCCCCCCTGCCCCGGTGAAATCTCGCTGGCCCATCATGGTGTCCTTTTCCTCGATGAGCTTCCAGAGTGGAACCGCAGTGCGTTGGAAACCCTGCGCGAGCCGCTGGAGTCCGGCCACATTCGCATCGCCCGCGCGGCGCGCAGCGTGCAGTATCCGGCGCGGTTCCAGCTTGTGGCAGCGATGAACCCCTGCCCGTGTGGCTGGGCCGGTGACCGCAGCAATCGCTGCCTGTGCAGCGATGAGCGGATCAACCGCTATCGCGCACGCGTGTCCGGTCCGTTGCTGGACCGAATCGATCTGCATATCGGCGTGACGCGCATGGATGCGGTGGAGCTGCGCGAGAGCACGCCGCTGGGTGAGCCCAGTGCATCGGTACGCGCACGGGTGGAAGCCGCGCACGCCCGGCAGCAGGCGCGTGGCGGGCTCAATGCCCATCTGCCACCGGCGGCGCTGCGGGCGTGCACGAAGCTGAGCGAGGCCGATCAGGATCTGTTGGAGCAGGCGATTGAGCGTCTGCAGCTTTCTGCGCGGGCGATGCACCGGATTCTGCGGGTGGCGCGCACGATTGCTGATCTGGCGGGTTGTGAAACGATCCAGACGGCGCATCTGGCTGAGGCGATCGGTTACCGGCAGTTGGATCGGGGAAAGCCTTAGAAATGCCGGTCGGGTTGGCTCTTGGTGGAGTCGACCGTTGGTCGACTCGCGCGCGAAGCGCGGCCTTCTGTGAAGTAGATGCAAAGAGCGGTCGACTAACAGTCGACCCCACCAAGGGCAGGCATCACGCCGCGGAATCCACCCGCCCACGCCTCGCCAGCAACGCCACCCGACGGCTGACCAGCGCGTGCAGCTCCGCCAGCTCCGACGCCCGGTCAGCCGTCATGTTCCCGCCGAACAACACCCGCGACAACGCCGCCTCGTCGCTGTCGTCCGGGTGCTGCCACCGGTCCCGGTACACCTTCTGGCACACCAGCCAGGCCCGCCGCAGCCCGCCACCGGGCAACGGACGCACCACGCGCTCGTAGACGTGCCAGAACTGGTACTCGGCCTGCAGGTCGATCACAGGCGCTGCGGACAGCGCCTGCCGGGGCCGTCCCGGGCTCCGGATGTCGAACAACGGTGATCGCGGGTTGTACTGAGCCATGTAGACAGGATGACCCAGCAACATTGTGGGAACCTTGCGTCGCCGCCAGAAAATCGCTGCCCATTGCGCAAGACGGGTTTCTGGATGGGTTTGGGGTCGGATCCCTTTGCACCGCAAAGGGCTCTGACCCCGCCCTTCGTTACCTCAGAACGCCATCGACGTACTGAACATCAGCTGCCGGGGCGCGCTGCGCTGCAGGGTCTGGTAATCCCCCGAGAACGACGACCCGGCGATGGTGGCGGTGCCGATGTTGTGGCGGTTGAACAGGTTGCTCACGTCCAGCCGCAGCTCGAGCCCCGGCACCGCGCTGTCCGCACCGAAGCGGTAGGCGGCATAGGTGTTGACCTGCCAGAAGGTCGGCACGCGGATGTCGTTCTCGTAGGTGAAGGGCTGGCGCAGATAGGAGGTGCTGGTGGCACCGAAGCGCCAGTCACCGAAATGCGCCGACAGGTCGCTGACCAGCGAGATCTGCGGGTAGCCCGGCTGGGCGTTGCCCTTGATCGGGTACACCGTGTCGCCCACCACGAAATCGCTGTCGTAGTACGAACGGGCCACGGCTACGCCCTGGTAGAACTGCAGGTGATCGGTCAGGTCGGCGGTGATGCCCAGGTCGGCACCGATCACGTGCATCTTCGGCATCAGCCGCACGGTGTTGATCTGCGCGAACTGGGTGCCGATGGCCGCCGACAGCAGGCGGTTGCGGATGTCGTTGTAGAACACATCGCCGGTGATTGTCAGCCGGTCGAAGCGATGCGACGCGCCGACGGTCAGGTTCCAGTTCTTCTCCGGGCGCAGCGTGCCGGCCACGCGGTCGAACTCTTCCTGGTCGGTGATGGTCCACGCCGAGGCGGTGTAGCCGATGTTGCCGCGCTGGGCCACGCGGTAGCCGTTCATGGTGTTGGCCAGGTCGATGAAGGCATCGGTGGATTCGGTCGGGCTCCAGAACAGCGAGACATGCGGCAGGAAGTTGCTCTTCGCGCGCAGCGTGCCGTTCACCGGCCGGTCCTTGGCATCACCCAGGCCGCCACCGCTGGTGCGGAAGTCCACGGCCTTGAAGCCAACGCCCAGCTTCAGCGTGTCGTTCAACACGATGTCGTCCTGCAGGTAGAACTGGCGCGAGCGGGTCACCCAGCTCGATGCGTTGTCGGTCTTGAACGCGGGGCCATACACATCGAACGGGCCGGTGGCCTTCAGCGGCGGGCCCTCGCCCAGCAGCGGCTGCTGGTACCACTCGGTCTTGGCCGCGGCCTTGCTCTTCTCCTGCCAGAAGCCAGCGGTGAAGGTGTGCGCGCCGGTCTCGAACTGCAGGTTGAGCATGCCGCCCAGGCGATTCACACGCGGCGTCTGCACCTGTTCGGAGAACGGTGCGCCGTTGGGCGACGGCACGGTCGGATCGGTCAGCGTGGCCTGGGTGTGGCTGTTGGCGTTGTACAGCTGCACGTTGCCACTCAGGGCCGGGGTAATCTGGAAGCGATGGTTGATCGAGGACACGCGGTCGCGGGTGATCTGGCCGGTGTCGTACGGGATCAGTTCGGACAGCTCACCGCAGGTATAGGCGCCGCAGGACTTGTCCGCATTCTCCGGCGAGGCCACGTACCACGCCCAGGCATAATCGGGATAGAAGATGTCGGCCTTCCAGCCCAGCTTGCGGATCATGTCGAACGAAATGTTGTTGTAACCCCAGACCTTGGCCTTGCTGTCGGACAGGAACACGGTGAAGTCGCCCCAGGCAACGTCCTGCTGCAGCTTCAGGTCGCCGCGCAGGAAGTTCTGGGTGCCCTCGCCCTGGTACTTGTCGGCGGACACGCGCTGCAGGTCGACCAGCACCTTCGGGCCGTGCTCACCGAGTTGGCCGCTCTGCCCGGACACGGTGGTGACCAACGTGTTGTTGCTGCCCACGCCCTGTTTCACGCGCAGGCTGGACGTGTCCTGCAGCTCGCGCAGGCGGTATTCCAGGCTGCCGCCGTTGACGCTGCTGGAGAACACGCTGACCGGTGCGCCGCCGGGGCTGACCGTGATCGCGCCGATGCCATCGGGCACGCCCACGTTCACCACGCTGGTGCCGGTGAGCGAGAGGAAGCCGTTGTCGTTCAGTGGCACGCCTTCGAAGGTGATGCCCATTTCGTTCATGCGGAAGCCGCGCACGAACAGGCTGGTGGCCGAGATGTCCAGGCCCAGCCCGTCGGTGGCGGTGTAGCTGGCGCCGGGTACCTGCTTCAGCATGGCCAGGCCGTTGTTGCCGGTGACCATCGCGTCGAGGTCTTCCGCCTTGATGATGTAGCGGTTGGGACCGACCACCTGGGTGGGTGCAACGGCGGCGCCGCGCGGCGTGGCGATCACCTGCAGCGCGTTCAAGGTGGTGGGGGTGTCATGTGCTGCGTCGTGCGTTTCTGCGGCATACGCCGGTGCGGCGATGGCCGTGATGATGGCAAGGGCGAGGCGCGTCGTGGGTGGGGTGTTCATGGGCAGATCCAGGGTGCAGGGAGAGAGCGGCGCAGGCGCACGCCCAGCACGTTGCAGCACCGGTGTCGGCGCTTTGGCTGGCGATGCGATTGCGTTGAGGGAGTGACGGCGCGGTGCGCGCCGGTCAGCAGACGAGGACGATCATCTGCTGCGGGATTCGATGGGGTGATTTCGACGTGCGAAATTCTTGCATCGCACTGCCGCATTCGCCATTGCGCGGTGGTACAGCGCGGATGGCGATGGGGATGGGTGGGCTATACGTGGGTATAGCCTGGGTCGGCGCATACGGTGCGCGTGTGCCAACCAAGGTTGGCGCCTACCGGGGCGGATGGGGTCTGGTAGAGGCCGACCTTGGTCGGCGCTTGCCGCTTGTGTGTGCCAACCAAGGTTGGCACCTACCGGGGCGTGCAAGGTTGGCACCTACCAGGGCATAGGGGCGCGCGGTTACTGCAGGACGAAACGCTCAATGGCGCGCGCCACGCCTTCGTCTGCATTGCTGGTGGTCTCGAACCGCGCCACCGCCTTCACCGCGTCGATGGCATTGCCCATCGCCACGCTGGTACCGGCGTACTGCAGCATGGTCAGGTCGTTCTCCTGGTCGCCGATGGCCATCACGTTGGCGCGGTCGATGCCCAAGTGCTCGGCCAGCTTCTGCAGGCTTGGGCCCTTGCCGGCGCGGTGGTCGAACACTTCCAGGAAAAACGGTGCGCTCTTCAGCACCGCGAAGCGCTCGGTCAGTTCGCTGGGCAGGCGCGCGATGGCGGCATCCAGCACGTCGGGCGCGTCGATCATCATCAGCTTGATGAAGGACATCGACGGGTCCATGTCTTCCACGCGGCGATAGGACAGCGGCATCCGCGAGAGATGCGAGTCGGCCACGGTGTAGTAGCTGATGTCCTGGTTGGGCGTATACATGCGCCGGCTGTCCAGCGCCTGGAAGTGCACACCCAGGTCTCGGGCCACCTGCTCGCAGAACAGGAAGTTGTCGAAGCTGAGCGGATACTCGACCACGGTTTCGCGCGTGCCGATGCGCTGCACCAGGCCACCATTGCAGGCGATGCAGTAGTCGTCGTCGCCGGTGATGCCCAGCTCGTGCAGGAACGGTGCCAGGCCGGGAACCGGGCGGCCACTGGTCAGCACGATGTGCACGCCCAGCGCGCGCGCCTGCGCGATCGCCTGCTTGGCCCGGACGGTGAGCGTGTGGGTGGGGTCCAGCAGGGTGCCATCCATGTCGATGGCGACCAGTTCGATGGTCGATTGCCTGCGGCCCATGTCCATTGCGTTCAACTCGTGCGGGGCACGCCAGTTTAACCCCTCATGCCCGGTTCACCTCTTTGCCCACGTTGGCCGGGATACTGCGGGAGCCTGTGCGTCCCCCACCGCAGGACGGCCCGCTGACCGCCCTTCCCTGGAGAACCTTGCGACGCATGACCTACCGTGCCCCCGAAACCAATGACAGCGCGCCCCTGGCCGAGCAGATCGAGCAGATGATCGACGAGCTGCCCGGCGACCAGGTCAGCGTCGGTACCCTGCTCAGCGCACTGGGCGATGAAGGCCTGCTGCTGATCGTGATCCTGCTCTCGGCCATCTTCATCATTCCGGTGTCGATTCCCGGGCTGAGTACCGTGTTTGGCGCCTCGATCCTGCTGATCGGCCTGAGCCGGGTGCGCAACCGCCCGCTGTGGGTGCCGCAGAAGCTGGCGCGCCGCGAGATCGCCACCGACAAGCTGAAGGCCAACCTGGGCCGTGCGCTGAAATGGGTGCACCGCATGGAGCGGCTGTCACGGCCGATGCGGCTGGCGGTGATGGTGCGCTCGAAGAAGATGATGCGCCTGAACAACCTGATGCTGGTGTTCGCGACCCTGCTGCTGATGGCGCCGGCCGGGCCGATTCCGTTCAGCAATACCTTGCCGGCGCTGGCGCTGATGTCCTTTGCGATCGGCTTCATCCAGCGCGATGGTGCGGCGGTGGCGGCTGGTTATGGTTTCGTGGTGGCTACGGTGGTGTATTTCGGCGTGCTGCTGGGTGGCGTGGGGTTTGCCGCCGAGTCGGTGTTCAGTGGATTCCGCGCTGCGCCTTCGGAAATGTAGCGCCGAGCCCATGCTCGGCTGCTTATGGCCTTCTGTAGAGTCGAGCCATGCTCGACTGCTGCTGGCAAAAGCAGTCGAGCATGGCTCGGCTCTACACAGGCCAGTTCAAAGCAGCCGAGCGTGGCTCGACTCTACAGAGCTACTTGGCCGACACCCGCCACACCACGTCGCCCACGTCGTCGGCGACCAGCAGTGCGCCTTCGGCATCCATCGCCATGCCTACCGGTGCGCCCATCAGGGTCTTCTCGTCCTTGGAGGCGAAGCCGCTGACCACGGTCTGCGGTCGCCCGGTCGGCTTGCCGTCCTTGAACGGTACGTAGACCACTTCGTAGCCGCTCAATGGTGAGCGATCCCAGCTGCCGTGCTCGCCGATGAAGGCGCCGCCGTGGTACTGCGCCGGCAGTGCCTGGCCGGTGTAGAACAGCAGGCCCAGCGGTGCCACGTGCGAGCCGATGGCGTAGTCCGGCGTGATGGCTTTCGCCACCAGGTCCGGCCGCTGCGGCTGCACGCGCTCGTCCACGTGCTGACCGTAGTAGCTGTAGGGCCAGCCGTAGAAGCCATCTTCCTTCACCGAGGTGAGGTAATCGGGCACCAGATCCGCACCGATTTCATCGCGTTCGTTCGCCACGGCCCACAGCGTGCCGGTGCTCGGCTCCCAGTCCAGTCCGGTCGGGTTGCGGATGCCCGACGCAAAGATGCGGCTGCCACGGGTGGCCACGTCCACTTCCAGCACCACCGCGCGGCGGTATTCAACTGCCAAACCATTCTCGGTGATGTTGCTGTTGGAGCCCACGCCCACGTACAGCTTGCTGCCATCGCGGCTGGCCAGCAGTTCCTTGGTCCAGTGGTGGTTGATGGTGCTGGGCAGGTCGGTGAACTCGCGGCCCTTGTCGGACATGCGGGTTTCGCCCGGCACGTAGTGGTACTGCATGATGTTGCCGGTGTTGGCCACGTACAGCGTGTCACCGATCAGTTGGATGCCGAACGGCGAATGCAGGCCTTCGATGTACACGTGCTGGGTCCAGGTGTTCGTGCCCGGTGTGCGGCGCAGCAGGGTGACCCGGTTGCCGCCCTTGCCGGCCTTGCCCGAGCGCGCCTTCACCTTGCCGGCGATCCACTGCTTGGGCGTGGTGACCGGCTCTTCGCCGGGGCCATTGCCTTCCACCACCAGCACATCGCCGTTGGGCAGGGTCAACAATCGCCGCGGATGCTGCAGGTTGGCGGCGATGCGTTCGATCTTCAGGCCTTCGGCCACGGTGGGTGACTGGCCGTCGGCCCAACCCACGCCTTTGGGCACCTGCATCGGCGGCATCAGGAAGTTCTTCGGTGCCGGCAGAGGCGGCTTCGCACCCGACTGGTCGGTGGGGTGGTATTCGGCCTTGCCGGCACAGGCCGACAGCATCACGACCAGCGCCAGGGCGCCCACGGTAGGCAGGATGTGCTTAGCCATGACGACCTCCCTGCAGCACCGGCGGCTGCAGCGACAGCAGGATCAGGCCCAGGGCGATCAGGGCCACGGTCAGCGCCGACAGGATCGTGCCCGGCACCGCGACGGCATACGCATCGCGGCTGTGCACGAAGGCGTTCCAGATGGCCAGCAGCACCGCGACCAGGTTGAGGAAGAAGTCGATGCGGTCGATGCGGGTGGCGGTGCCGTTGCGGCGCCAGACCGCGAACAGGTTGATCAGGCGCGGAATGATGGCGATCAGCAGGCCGAAGGTGATCAGCCAGGCGGCGGACTTGCCCCACATCACCTCGGCGCTGTTGAGGTAGATCGCGTCGAAGATCAGCGCGCCGACGAAGAAGCCGAAGGGTATCGGGTTCAACAGGCTGAACAGCGTGGTGCCGAGGCCGCGATGGGCCTGGGCCAGAGGGTTGACCATCATCGTGCTCCGATGCGGAAGGGTGCACGGGCTGTAGTAGCACAGCCGGATGTGAGGGCGCGCGATGACATCGGGTAGATCCACGCCATGCGTATATACGCGTGCCAACCAAGGTTGGCACCTACCAGATGCGGGACACGGCAGTCGTCATTCCCCCACGGCATAAGTGTTTGTGACGCAATCGGCACATCTACAGATTGGTTCCGTGAAGAGGTAGGGGGTTCTTCGTTGTGTCGCGTTTGGCTCGTTGCGATGGGGCAGTTCCGCCCCGCCGTCCTGCCATGCCGATTCACAACAGAAGGATTCGTGTATGAAGCGACACACGCAACGCTCCGCGCCACCGCGCTCCGCGCGCCTGGCCCTTGCCACTGCCCTGGTGCTGGGCAGCCTGGCCGCCACCGCCCAGGCCCAACAGGCTGATCCGCTGGCCGGGCGTCAGTGGCATCTGCTCAACACCGGACAGGCCGTACTGGGCGATACCCTGCCGGTGGCTGGCAACGATCTGAACGTGGATGGCCTGTTCCGCAATGGCATCCGTGGCCAGGGCGTCACCATCGCCATCGTCGATGACGGCCTGCAGATCGCACACCCGGACCTGGCCGCCAACGTTGCGGCGGTCGCCGGCAAGAACTTCGCCAACCAGAGCAACAACCCTTCACCGTCCAATCCGGACCGCGACAATCACGGCACCATGGTCGGCGGCATCGCCGGTGCAGTAGGTGCCAACAACCTGGGCGTGCGCGGCGTGGCCCCGGCGGCCACCCTGAAGGGCTTCAATTTCCTGGCCTCCAATGCCCAGGGCAATTCGAATTCCAACATCGAGTACTCGTGGTGGGACGGCGCCGAAGTGGCCGACGTGGGGGTCTTCAACAACAGCTGGGGCTCCAGCCCGGGCAACCCCAACCTGCCGCTGGCCTACAGCCAGAACGACATCGCCGCCTATGAGCAGGCCATGTCCGGCACCCGTGGCGGCCGCGGTGGCATCTACGTGAAAGCCGCCGGCAACAACCACAACAACGGTGCACGCTCGGATGGCACCGACATCTGCTCGGCAGACACCAAGAACCGCAACACGGGTTGCATTCCGGCCGGCCGCGACCCGCGTAACAACCTGTTCAACGTGATCACCGTTGCCGCCGTGCGCGCCGATGGCGTGCGCTCGTCCTACTCGTCCACCGGCTCGGCGCTGTGGGTGTCCGGCTTCGGCGGTGAGAATGGCTGGCAGCGGCAGGTCGTGCCGGGGCAGCTGGCGATCCGCTACGATCCGGCCATCCTCACCACCGATGTCACCGGCTGCGCGCAGGGCAGCAACAAGAACACGAGCCTGCGCAACACCTTGGACGGCGACCAGTCTGCCATCGACAGCACCTGCAACTACACAGGAAAAATGAACGGCACCTCGGCGGCCACGCCGATGGTGTCGGGCGTGGCGGCGCTGCTGCTGGAGACCAATCCGAACCTGTCCTACCGCGATGTGAAGTACATCCTGGCCACCACCGCCACCCGCACCGATCCGAACCGGGCAGCGGTGACCCACTCCGACGGCCGCGTGCTGGTGCCGGGCTGGACGGTGAATGCCGCCGGCCGTGCCTACAGCAACTGGTACGGTTTCGGTGTGGTCAACGCGGCACGCGCGGTACAGGTCGCAGAAGACTTCCAGCCGCTGGGTGCACTGGTGGATAGTGGCTGGCGCAACACGACGCGTACCGTGGCCATCGGCAATACTTCGGCGGCCGCGGCGCGCCTGACCTTCCAGCTGGCCAACGGTGCGCGCAACATCGAGAGCGTGCAGCTCGGCTTCCGCGTCAACCACAGCAACACCCGCCAGCTGCAGTTCGTGCTGATCTCGCCCAGCGGCACCCGCAGCGTGGTGCAGCCGGCATTCACCGCGATCGGCTCTGGCCTCAATGGTGTGCAGCGCAACTTCACCAACTGGGACCTGCTGTCCAGCAATGCCTTCCTGGATGAGAACGCCACGGGCACCTGGACACTGGAAGTAACCGACCTGGGGCAAGCCGCGAACGCAGCATCGCGTGGCAACCTCGAATTCTTCAAGATCCGCGTTCTGGGGCACTGATGATGAAGACGACCATTCTGTTGAGCACCCTCGCCCTCGCGGCGATGACCACCACCGCCTGGGCACAGAGCTCGGGCCAGACACCTCCGGCGAAGACCTTGTCGACCGTAGACACGCAGCAGTTGAAGGCGGAGGCCACCGGCCGTTCGTTCAATGTCGGCGGCTCGCGCTTCCAGCTGGCGCCGTCGGCAACCGTGCAGCAGGCCAGCGGCGGCCAGTTCAGGATCACCACCGGGGCTGATGCCAGCGCGGCGGCCGTCGGCACCCGCAGCAAGCGGTCCACGGATGCGTCTACCGGTGTGGCCGCACGTGCGGATGCCGGTGCCAGCAAATTTGCGGCCGCCGTCTCCAACGATGGCGCACCGGTCGTGGCGACCTCGCGGGTCAAGGTGTTCTTCACCGATGCGGCCTCCGCCCAGCGTGCGGCCACCGCCACCGGCGGCACCGTGGTGAAGGTGTCCAAGGCCTCGGGCCGCGCGATTGTGGAGTACCCGTCGGTGAATGCTGCACTGGATGCGACCACCAAGCTGCTGTCGACCGCCGGCATCAAGGCGGCCGAGCCGGACGTGGTGCAGTGGGAAGAAACCAAGTAAGGCGTTGAGTGGTGCCCCTGGCCGGTTGGCTCTCCTGGCCGGCCGGGGGATTGGTGTGTGGGGGTGTGCCGACCAACAGTCGGCACCCACCAGATTCATTCACTGCGTGTCGACCAAGGTCGACCCCTACCGGGCGGCGAGCGTGTCGCTGTGCTTGAGGTGGCAGCTGGCCAATGCATCGTTGCCGGCGGCCGGGTGGCCCGGCTCCAGCAGCAGGCGCTGCACGTCGGAGAACAGCTTGTCCACCGGCATGCCGTAGGGTGCGAACAGGCGGAGGCGGCCTTGACGATCAAACACGTAGCCGCCGGCGATGTGGCTCATGGTGTAGGTCTCCGGCACCTGGCCGGGTTCCTTTTCGTAGAACGCCTTGAAGTCGCTGGCCATCGCGGCCAGTTGCGCTTCGTTGCCGACCAGTGCGATCGCCTTGGGGTCGAAGGCTTCCACGTAGGTGCGCGCAACCTCCGGCGTATCACGCGCTGGGTCGACACTGACGAACACTACCTGCAACTGGTCGGCATCCTTGCCCATCAGGTGCTTGACCTGGCTGAGCTCGACCATGGTCGTCGGGCAGACGTCCGGGCAGCTGGTGAAGCCGAAGAACAGATAGGTCACCTGCCCCTGCAGGTCCTTCGGCCCACGCACGGTGCCGTGGCTGTCGGGCATCGACCACTGCTGGCCGAGCTCTTCGCAGGCGATGTCCTTGGAATAGAAGTCCATGCGCGACTGCGCACTGCAGCCGGCCAGCAGGCCAATGGCCAGGCCTGCCAGCAGCGGCAGGCGGAAACGGGGAGAGAACAACGAACGGACAACAGCAGCAGGACGCTTCACGGGTACCACCAACGCAGGTGCGGGCGGGGTCTCGGTCAGGCCTGCCCTTGGGGGGAAAGAGGACGGAGGTGCCGGGGTGATCGTGCGGTCCATGCCGATCACCCCGGCCACGGTCAGTTGATCATCATGTGGTAGTGCATGCTCCAGATGATCCAGACCGACAGTGCGACGACGATGAACAGGATCACCAGGGTGAACACGAAGCTGGCCAGGTTCCAGCCACCTTCGGACTTGCGGTCCATGTGCAGGAAATAGACCAGCTGCACCAGGATCTGCGCCACCGCGAAGCCGACCAGCAGGAACAGCGTGAGCGGCCGCGACAGCACCGGGTTCATCACCAGCGCGAACGGCACCACGGTCAGCAGCGCGCACAGCACGAAGCCGATCAGGTAGGACTTGGTGGAGCCGTGCGCATTGCCGGCGCGCGAGGTTTCGACGTGGGCCATGTCAGAAGGCTCCGATCAGGTAGACGAAGGTGAAGACGCAGATCCACACCAGGTCCAGGAAGTGCCAGAACAGGCTCAGGCACGACACGCGGGTGATGTTGGTCGGGGTCAGGCCGCGGCTGTAGACCTGGTGCATGACCACCGCCATCCAGATCAGGCCGCTGGCCACGTGCAGGCCGTGGGTGGCGACCAGCGCGAAGAACGCCGACAGGTAGGCACTGGTGCTGGGGCCCGCGCCTTCGTGGATCAGGTGCGAGAACTCGTAGATCTCCATGCCGATGAACGAGGCACCGAGCACGAAGGTCACGCCCAGCCAGCGCAGCACCGCCGAGGTGTCGTGGCGATGCATCGCCAGCACGGCCTGGCCGTAGGTGATGCTGGAAACCAGCAGCAGGAAGGTCTCGGCCATCACGAACGGCAGCGAGAACAGGTCCTTGCCGGTGGGGCCGCCGGCGTAGGCGGTGCTGAGCACTGCATACGAGGCGAACAGCGAACCGAACAGCACCAGGTCGGACATGAGGTAGACCCACATGCCGAACACCTTCATGCCGCCCTGTTCGTGGCCATGGTCGTGTTCGTGGTGGTCCTCGTGCGCCTGCGTGTCGCTGGCCAGCTCGGGGCGGGTCAACAGGTTCATGCGCGTACCTCCTTCAGCTTGGCAAGGTTGGCCGCTTCGGTGCGCGCCACCTCTTCGGAACTGACGTAGTAGTCCACGTCCTCGTCATAGGACCGCACGATCAGGGTCACGATCATCGCGATGAAGCTGGCCGCGGCCATCCACCAGATGTGCCAGACCAGGGCGAAGCACAGCACCAGGATCCAGATGTTGAGGATCAGCGGTACGCCGGTGTTTTTCGGCATGTGGATAGGCGCGTACTTCTTCGGCGGCGGCGGCAGGCCACGCTTCTTCGCTTCGTGGAAGGCATCCAGCTCATCGGCCTTGGGCACCACGGCGAAGTTGTAGAACGGCGGCGGCGACGGCGTGGCCCATTCCAGCGTGCGTGCATTCCACGGGTCGCCGGTCACGTCCAGGTTGCGCTTGCGGTCGCGCACGCTCACGTAGATCTGCACCAGCATCAGGATGATGCCCGCGAACACGAACAGTGCACCGATGAAGGCAGCGATCAGGTACGGCGTCCACGCCGGGTTGTCGTACTGGTTCATGCGGCGGGTCATGCCCATGAAGCCGAGCATGTACAGCGGCATGAAGGCCAGGTAGAAACCGATCACCCAGCAGGCGAACGACCACTTGCCCAGGCGCTCGTTGAGGGTGAAGCCGAACACCTTCGGGAACCAGTAGGCGAAGCCGGCCAGGTAGCCGAACAGCGCGCCGCCGATGATGGTGTTGTGGAAGTGCGCGACCAGGAACAGGCTGTTGTGCAGCAGGAAGTCCGCACCCGGGATGGCCAGCAGCACACCGGTCATGCCACCGATGGTGAAGGTGACCAGGAAGGCGATGGTCCACAGCATCGGCACGCTGAACTCGACGCGGCCGCCGTACATGGTGAACAGCCAGGTGAAGATCTTCACGCCGGTGGGGATGGCGATGATCATCGTCATGATGCCGAAGAAGGCATTGACGCTGGCACCGGAGCCCATGGTGAAGAAGTGGTGCAGCCAGACGATGAACGACAGGATGCCGATCGCCAGCGTGGCACCGACCATCGACTTGTAGCCGAACAGCTTCTTGCGCGCGAACGTGGCAGTCACTTCAGAGAAGATGCCGAACGCCGGCAGCACCAGGATGTACACCTCCGGGTGGCCCCAGGCCCACACCAGGTTCACGTACATCATCGGGTTGCCACCCAACGTGTTGGTGTAGAAGTTGAAGTCCAGGTAGCGGTCCAGGGTGAGCGCACCCAGTGCCACGGTCAGGATCGGGAAGGCGGCGATGATGATCACGCTGGTGACCAGCACGGTCCAGGTGAACACCGGCATCTTCATCAGGGTCATGCCCGGTGCACGCATGCGCAGGATGGTGATGAACAGGTTGACGCCGGTCAGCAATGTGCCGATGCCCGAAGCCTGCAACGCCCAGATGTAGTAATCGACACCCACGCCTGGACTGAACTCGATGCCCGACAGCGGCGGATAGGCCACCCAGCCGGTCATGGCGAATTCGCCGACACCCAGCGAGATCATCATCAGCGCTGCGCCGACCACGAAGATCCAGAAGCTGAAGGCGTTGAGGAACGGGAACGCCATGTCGCGCGCGCCGATCTGCAGCGGCACGATGATGTTCATCAGGCCGACCACGAACGGGGTGGCCACGAAGAAGATCATGATCACGCCGTGCGCGGTGAAGATCTGGTCGTAGTGCTCAGGTGGCAGGAAGCCGTCACTGCCCGGGCCAGCCGCCGCCAGCTGCGCGCGCATCATCAGCGCATCGGCAAAGCCACGCACCAGCATGACCAGCGCCACCACCACGTACATGATGCCGATCTTCTTGTGGTCCACGGTGGTGAACCAGTCACGCCACAGCGGGCCCCACAGCCTGAAGTACGTCACCGCGCCAAGCAGCGCGAGGCCACCCAGCACCATGGCCGCCAGCGTGATCACCACGATCGGCTCGTGCAGTGGCACGGCCTCCCACGTCAATTTACCCAACATGTTCGTTACTCCTGGGAAACCTGGGCACCGCCGGCAGGACCCGCAGGGGCCGCAGCAGCGGTGTTCTCACCGACACCGATAAACTGGTCGATGACCTTCTTGAACAGCAGCGGTTCGACGCTGGAGAAGTGTTGTACCGGCGCGTTGCGCGACGGCGCGGCCAGCGCCTTGAACTCCGCGAAACTGAGTGCGTCCGGCGCGCTGCGCACCTCGGCCACCCAGCGCTCGAAGTCTTCGTTGCTGCTGGCGGTGGCGATGAACTTCATGTTCGAGAAGCCATGCCCGCTGTAGTTGCCGGACATGCCACGGAACTGGCCAGGCTCGTTGGCGATCAGGTGCAGCTGCGTGCGCATGCCGGCCATCGCGTAGATCTGCCCACCCAGCTGCGGGATGAAGAAGGTATTCATCGTCGAGTTGGAGGTGATGTTGAACGCCAGCGCGCGGTTGGCCGGGAAGTTGAGCTGGTTGACCGTGGCGATGCCCAGGTCCGGATACACGAACACCCACTTCCAGTCAGTGGCGATCACGTCCACATGCAGCGGCTCACCGGCGACGTCCAGCGGCTTGTACGGGTCCAGCTCGTGGGTGGAGGTCCACACGATCACTGCCAGCACCGCGATGATGATCAGCGGCACGCCCCAGACCACGATCTCCACCTTGGTGGAGTGCGACCAGTCAGGCATGTATTTCGCTTTGGTATTGCCGGCGCGGTAGCGCCAGGCGAACACGAAGGTCAGCACGATGGCCGGCACCACCACGATCAGCATCAGGCCGATGCAGATCAGGATCAGGTCGCGCTGGGCGATCCCGACCATGCCTTTCGAATCCAGCAGCACCCAGTCGCAGCCCGTCAGAGCGATGCAAGCCAGGGCGACCAGCGCCAGGCGGATGCGGTTCCAGCAGATATTCATTGGAGGTCAACCCTGTTGAAGAAGCGCGCTTGACCGGCTCGCCTGCGCGCAGCGCCCGGGCGTGGAGCGGCTACACTGTGGGTACGAGGTCGCCTACAAAAAGGTGAACCACTCCAATCAAGCCCATACAAGATACAGCATTGTATGGACTTGTGCATCTGCACGTATGGAAAAAACTGACCGATGACGCCACCTGCCGCCGGCCGCCGCCTGAAACACCCCAATCGCACCTGGGTTCGCCCCTTCCGCGAGGGCGCCGGCCCGCTGTATCTGCAGATTGCCCAGCAGGTGCGCGAGGCGGTGGATGACGGCGTGCTGCGCCCGGGCGACCGCCTGCCGCCGCAGCGCGACCTGGCCCAGCAGGTGGGCGTGGACCTGACCACGGTCACCCGCGCCTTCGCCGAGCTGCGCCAGGCCGGCCTGCTCGATGCCCAGGGCGCCGGCGGCACCTTCATCGCACTGTCGGCCGGCAACCGCAGCACCTCGGTCGACCTGAGCATGAACATCCCGCCGCTGCTGGGCAGCGCGCCGTTCGCACAGGGCATGGAGACCGGCTTCCAGCACGTCGGCCAGCAGCTGGGCCAGGGCGAATTGATGAGCTACCACGTCGGCGCCGGCACTCGCGAGGACCGCGCCGCCGCGGTGCAGTGGCTGGCGCCGATGCTGGGCACGGTGGGTGCCGACCAGGTGGTGATCTGCCCCGGCGCGCAGACCGCGCTGTGCGCGCTGATCCTGGCCCGCACCCAGCCGGGCGAGCTGATTGCCGCCGAGCAGCTGACCTACCCAGGCCTGTTGGCTGCCGCGCGGGTGCTGCAACGGGGCGTGGTGCCGGTGGCGATGGACGCCGAGGGCATGCTGCCGGAGGCGCTGGAGGAGGCCTGCCAGCTGCGCCGCCCGCGCCTGCTGTACCTGGTGCCGACCATCCAGAACCCGACCACGGCGACGATGTCGGCACAACGCCGGCAGGCCCTCCTGGCCGTCGCGAAACGCCACGATCTGACCGTGATCGAAGACGATCCCTACTGGTTGCTGGCCGGGGACGCCGCACCGCCGCTGGCCGCCCACCGCGACGCAGGCTGCCCGGTGTACTACATCTCCACCCTGTCCAAGTGCCTGGCACCGGGCCTGCGCACCGCCTACCTGGTGGTGCCGGCCGGCGAACCGATGGAACCGGTGCTGGACGCCCTGCGTGCGATCGCGCTGATGCCGACCCAGTCGATGGTAGCGGTGGCCTCGCAGTGGATCCGCAGCGGCCAGGCCCAGGACATGGTGCAGCGCTTCCAGCAGGAGCTGCGCGAGCGCCAGGCCATTGCCGCCCGTTACCTGCCGGCCCGCGCCCAGGCGCATCCCGCCGGCCTGCATGTGTGGCTGCCACTGCCGCCGCGGCTGGACCAGTACCGGTTGATCCAGGCCGCACAGGAGCAGGGGCTGGGCATTGCCAGCTCGGACGCCTTCAGCGTGGAAGAGCCGCCACCGGGCAACGCGATCCGCCTGTCGTTGGGTGGCGCGGTTGACCAGGGCGCGCTGGCCGGGGCGCTGGCCAAGCTGAACGAGATCCTGTCTGAAGCTCCCGAGGCCCGGCACAACGCCATCGTCTGAACGGGTGCATGGCGCTTTATCCATACAAGATGATATTTTGTATGCAATGTATGGATGAAGGGACGTGCATCGATGCGCGCCGAGAAACTGAAGTTCCACCTGGTGATGGCCGGGTGCGGTGGCTTTGTGGTGCTGATGCTGGCCGCGCTGGCCTGGGTCTGCCTGCAGCCACAGACCGTGGACGTACAGGCCGCCGAACGCCACGCCATCGAGCAATGCGTGCAGCGCAGCGAGGATCCGTCGCGTAGCGAGATCCAGCGCCGCGCTCAGGCCGATTCCTGCCGCGAGATGCGCAAGCAGTACGTGCACAAGTTCGGCCGGGAAGATTCCTGATGGGCGCAGCCGCGCCGCGTCGCCGCTGGCTGCTGCCGACGATGATCGCCCTCGCCTGCCTGTTCATGGCCGGCGTCGCGGCTGCGCTGTGGCAGTACTTCGGCTACAGCGCGCAGTCCACCTTCACCGAACAGGCCATCGTCTTCGACGATTCGCAGCTGCGCCTGCCGGCCGACCTGGCCGGTGATACCGGCCGCATCCGCGTGGTGCATTTCTGGGACCCGGCCTGCGGCGTGTGCAATCGCGAGACCGGTGCGCACCTGAGCTACCTGATCAGCATGTACCGCCGCGCCGGCATCGACTTCTATGCCATCCGCCGCCCGGGTACGCAGGGCGAGCTGCCCGAGCCGCTGCGCAACAAGGTGATCAACCTGCCGACCATTGATGGCATCGAACACATCCCGGCCAGCCCCGCCGTGGCCATCTGGGACCGGCACGGCCACCTGGCGTACGCCGGCCCGTACAGCATCGGCATGGTCTGCAATTCGGCCAACAGCTTCGTCGAACCACTGCTGGACAGACTGGTACGCGGCGAGACCGTGCGCCCGAAAGGACTGCTTGCCGTGGGCTGCTACTGCCCCTGGCAGGCCAAGCGCTGAGGACGCGCAATGACATCACTGACGCTGGCCGGTGTGGCCGCCGCAAACAACAACGGCGGTCACCTGTCCGAACCGACCGATGGTTGTGGACAGGCTCCCGCCGTTGGAAGCAACGATACGCCCCGACATGCTCCGTACATGCCGCGACCGGATGTCGCAGCCCGCGAATGGGTGCAGGACGTGCTCGCGCACAACGGGCCGATCTACCTGCGCATCGTCAATTCGCTGGAACGCACGGTGCGCCGCGGTGGTCTCGCACCGGGACAGCGCCTGCCCTCGCAGCGCGCGTTGGCGCAGCAGCTCGGTATCGACCTGACCACGGTCACCCGCGCCTTCGATGAAGCACGCAAGCGTGGACTGATCGAAGCACGCGGGCCACAGGGCAGCTTCATCGCACCGCCCAAGGCGGGTTTTGACCAGGCCGTCGATCTCAGCATGAACGTGCCACCGGTACCCGACGCCGATGCACTGGCGGAAATGCTGCGTCGAGGCGCAGCGGCGGTGCTTGCGCGCAGCAGTGCACCGAACCTGATGACCTATCACCTGGGCGGTGGCAACCCGACCGACCGCCACGCCGCGGCGCGCTGGCTGCAGCCGATGCTGGGCACGGTGGACGATGCTCGCCTGCTGCTGACCGAAGGTGCGCAGGTGGCGCTGGCCGCGATCCTGCTCAGCCAGGGGCGCGAGGGCGATGCGATCCTCTGCGACCGGCTGGTGTATCCGGGTCTGCTGCAGGCGGCCGCCGCACTGGGACGGCGGCTGGTCACGGTGGAGGGCGACGAGCACGGCATGTGCCCGGAGGCGCTGGCCCGCCGGGCGCGGGAATGTGGCGCGCGCCTGGTCTACCTCAACCCAACCTGCCAGAACCCGACGGCGCTGACCGTGCCCACTGCGCGGCGCGAGGCGCTGGCGCGGGTACTGGAACACGAAGGCCTGCTGGCGATCGAGGACGATCCGTACTGGCATCTGGCCGTCACCGCGCCCATTCCGTTGGCGACGCTGGCACCGCGACACGTGTTCCATGTGGCCACGCTTTCAAAGGTGATCAGCCCCGGCCTGCGTACCGCGTTCGTGCAGTGCCCGGGCGCCGCCCATGCCGAGGCGATGGCCACTGCACTGCGTGCCACACGGTTGATGGGCCATCCGCTGGTCTCTGCGCTGGCCAGCCAGCTGCTGCTGGATGGCTCGGCGCAGGCGCTGCTGGCGCAGGTCCGCGAGGAAGCGCGCGAGCGCACGCGGATGGCGCGGTATCTGCTGGCACCCTCGTTGCTGGAGCGCGCCGATGGGCTGCACGCATGGTGCCGGGTGCCAGCGCCGTGGACCGATGCCACGCTGGTGCGTACGGCGCAGCTGCAGGGCCTGGCGATCGCGCCTTCATCGGCGTTCTGTCCGCCGGGCGCGCCGTTCGCGAGCGGGGTGCGGCTGTCGCTGGGATTGGCTGCCGACCGGCGGCAACTGGAAAACGCGCTGCGGCGGATCGATCGTTTGTTATTGTCCGATGCGTTGCCGGCGATAGAACGGTAGCGCCGGGCCATGCCCGGCGGAAGATTCCCCGGCGCGGACGGAATGTGCCAACCAAAGTTGGCGCCTACCAAAGCAGGATCAGGCCAGCGCGGCCAACGCCTGCACCAGCGCATCCATCTGCCCGGGGCGGGTGAACACCGATGGTGTCACCCGCACGCAGGCGCCGGAGTCCAGGCCATCGCGATGGGTGGTGAATATCCGATGTTCATCCAGCAGCCGTTTCTGCAGCGCCTGGTTGTCTTCCACCGAGGCATGGCCACGCAGGCGGAAGCTGGCCAGTGCACTGGCCAACGCCGGATCCGGCGACGACAGCACCTCGATATGCGCCATCTGCCGCGCCGCCACCGTCCAACGCTCACGCAGGTAGCGCAGCCGCGCCTGCTTGTTCGCTGCGCCGATACGCTGATGCAGCGCGATGGCCTCGGGCAGCGCCAGATAGGCGGCGAAGTTGACCGTGCCGGTGTGCACGCGACTGCCCAGGCGGCCGTCGTCGGTCTCACCCATGTACGGATCCAGGTCGGCCACGCGTCCTTTGCGCACGTACATCGCGCCCACGCCCACCGGTGCGCCGATCCACTTGTGCAGGTTGATGCCAACGAAATCGGCCTTCAGGTCCGGCACCGCGTAGTCGATCTGGCCAAAGCCATGTGCGGCATCGACAATCACATCGATGCCGCGTGCCCGCGCACGCTCGGTGAGCTCGGCCACCGGCAGCACCAGCCCATGGCGGTGGCTGACCTGGGTCAGCAGCACCAGTTTCAGGCGCGGCAGGCGCGCGAACGCCTCATCGTAAGCCTGCAGGATCTGCTCATGGGTGGGCACCACAGGCAGTGCGATGCGCTCGACCTGCACGCCACGACGCTGCTGCAACCAGCGCATCGCGTTGATCATGCTGTCGTAGTCGATGTCGGCGTACAGCACCTGGTCGCCCGCGGCCAACCGGTTGTAGCCACCGATCAGCGCCAGCATCGCTTCGGTGGCGCCACGGGTCAGCGCGATTTCGTCGGCGCCGACGCCAAGCATGTCGGCCACCTGCCGATGCACGGCCAGGTACTGCGCCGGGAACGCGTGGCGACCGTACCAGGCATTGCCCCGGTTCACCTCGGCGGTATGCCGCTGGTAGCTGGCCAGGGTCTGCTTGCCCATCGCGCCCCAGTAGCCGTTCTCCAGGAGGTTCACTTCATCGGTGATGTCGAAGTGGCTGGCGACGGCGGACCAGTACGACTCGTCACGGGCCAACACATCCGGCGTCGTGGAAGGTGCAGGAATGTCCATCGGCACAGCGTAGCGCGCGGCTGCCGGAGCAGCCAGCGCGGCAAGCGCTGCACTGGCCGGCAACAGCGCACCTGCGCGCAGCAGGGAGCGACGGCTGCGGTCCATCAGAAGCTCAGCCGGTACTGCGCGTACACATTGGCACCATCGGTATCGTACGGCGCGTTGCGCGAATAGATCAGGCCACGGCTGGCCTGGAACGTGGCTTCGTCCGGGTAGCGGTCGAACACGTTGTCGGCGCCCACGCTCAGGCTGTGGTGTTCGTTGATGCGATAGCCCACGGCCAGGTCGAGGAAGGTCATCGCACCGAACTGCTGGTAGATATCGCCGGTGGCATTGCCGGTGGAGTCGGTCCACTTGCCGTAATAGCGCACGCGTGCCATCAACGACCACGCGCCGATGTCCCAGCTGCCGGTGAAGCTGCCCTTGTGCTCGGGCAGGCGGTCTTCGAACAGCACGCGCTGGGTTTCGTTCGTGGCCACCGAGGTGCTGCCGTTGTCAACGCGGGTCTGGTTGTAGTTGTAAGCCAGGGTCAGCGTCATCCGCCCCGCGCCGAGGTCGCGCAGGTAGTTGCCGACCACATCCACGCCGGTGGTGGTGGTGTCGAAATCGTTGGTGAAGTAGTTCACCGAGGTATAGCCCAGCGGATTCGGCGTGCCGGCCGGAATGGCGAAGCTGGCCGACTGGCTGAAGCGGTCGCTGAGCGTGATCCGGTAGACATCGACCGACCCGGACAGGCCCAGGTCGGTGCGCCAGGTCAGGCCCAGCGAGGCCGTGCGCGATTCTTCCGGGGTCAGCGGCTTGGCACCCAGCAGCTGCGCCAACGGATCGCTGGGCGACAGGCGGCCACTGGTGAAGATCTGCAGCGTGCGCGTGTCCAGGCCCTGGGTGGTGCTGGTGGTGTTGAGCTGGGCCGGCGTGGGCGCGCGGAAGCCGGTGGAGAGCGTGCCGCGCAGCGCCACGTCCGGGGTGATCGCAAAACGTGCCGACAGCTTGCCATCCACCGTGCTGCCGAAGCTGGAGAAGTCTTCATAGCGACCGGCCGCGCCGATGCTCCAGCGCTCGCCCAGTGGCACTTCCATGTCCACGTAGGCGGCCTTGCTGCGCTGGCTCCACTGCCCGGCCTGGCTGGCCGAGAAGCCCGGCGCGCCGTTGGAATTGGCTTCCAGGCCCGCCGCAGCGCCACGACCCACCGCATACGAGGCCGGGTCGCCGGCGCGCACCTGGTAGGTCTCCTGGCGGAACTCGGCACCGAAGGCGATGTTGACCGGCTTCGGCAGCGCAGCCACATCCCATTCGTAGTTGAAGTCCGCATTGGCGTTCTTCTCGGTCTGGGTCAGCCGGCCGAGGTCGAAGGAGGTCGGGCTGTCCGGGCCCAGCGAGGCGTTGATGGAGTTGTCCAGGCTGTAGTCGATGGCATTGCGGCCATACGAGGCGCTCAGGTCCCAGCGCAGCTTGGGCGTGATCTCACCACGCAGGCCCGCGACCAGCTGCAGGTCGTTCTGGGTGTTGCCGTACTGCGGGCTGAAGCCCACCGGATACAGCGAGCGCAGGTTCCAGCCCGGGAAGATACTGGTCGTACGGTACGCGCCGGTGGTGGTATCGGGGTTGCGCCAGTTGAAATCGCTGACGCCGTCGCTGTGGCTGTACAGGCCGAAGACATACAACTCCAGGGTGTCGCTGGCATTGGCCTTCAGGTTGAAGCCCACGCGGCGGCTTTCCAGCTCCGGCTGGCCCCAGCGCTGTACCGGGTTGGGCACGTCCAGTTCGGGATGCGCGGCCTGGAAGGCGATGGCGTCGGGACGCTGGCGCGTGCGTGAGGTCGCGTCGGAGTTCGACGATTCGGCGAACAGGGCGAGGCTGCCGTAGTCGCCCAGCGCCCAGCCGGTACGCGCACTGAAGTCGCGCGAGCCGCCGTCGCCCTGCGCGTACTGCGAATAGCCCGCAGTGATCTCGGTGCCGGGGCTGTCCTCCAGGATGATGTTGATGACACCGGCGATGGCATCCGAGCCGTACTGCGCCGACGCGCCATCGCGCAGCACTTCGATGCGCTTGATGGCGCTGGTCGGAATCTGCGCCAGGTCGGCGGCCTGTGCGCCGCGGTTGCCCAGCAAGGCACTGCGATGGAAGCGGCGGCCATTGACCAGCACCAGCGTCTGGTCCGGCGACAGCCCACGCAGCGTGGCCGGGCGCACGAACACCTGGCCATCGGCCATCGGCAGGCGCTGCACCACGAACGACGGCACCAGTTGCGCCAGCACGTCCTTCAGATCGGTCGACTCGACGGACTTGATGTCTTCCTTGGTGAACACGTCCACCGGCGCCAGCGTTTCGAACTGGGTGCGGTTGGAGGCGCGGGTGCCGGTGACCAGCATCGCGTCGAGCTGGGTGGGCGCCGCACGGCTGCTGCCCGCGGCATCGACCGCATCGGCCTCCGCTGCGATCGCGCCTCCTGCGCTGGCCATGGAAAGGGCAAGGAGGATGGAACGCGAAAGCTTCGAACGATGCACGGCAGGGCTCCGGGAGGACGCGACAGGGCCAGCACCTGTGCGGACACAACAGGCCTGGACAAGGCGCGCAGTCTCGGCGCGATGTGTGAAGGAGCCATGACGTCAGTACGACAGCTTGATGCTGCAAGGGCGCACGCGCAGGCAGTGGACGCAGCGCTGCGGCGATTTGGCCTGTCCCTGCGGTAGTGGCCGCCGGGCATGGCCCGGCGCTACAGTGGGTTCGTCCACGGAGGATCGATCATGCGTCTGCTGCACCTCACTCTGCCGGTATCCGATGTCGGTACCGTGGCCAGCTACTTCCGCGATGTACTGCAGCAGCGCGTGGTCGGCAATCATGTGCACATCGGCTGGAGCACGATCGAACTGCAGCCGGCCGGTGATCATCCGGTCGGTGGCGTGCACCTGGCCTTCAACGTACCGGACAACCGCTTCAGCGAGGCGATGACCTGGCTGCGCGAACGTACACCCCTGCAGCGCAACCCGGAAGGGTTGGACTACTTCGCGCTGGAAAGCAGCTGGCAGTCGCAGTCCGTTTACTTCACCGGTCCCGACGGCCTGATCCTGGAACTGATCGGCCGCCGCCGCTTGCCGGCCAGCGCGCGCGAAGGCGCGTTCCATGGCAGCGAGCTGACCTGCCTGAGCGAAGTCGGCCTGCCCAGCCACGACGTCGACACCGTGCGGGCACAATCACAACAGCGTTTCGGCCTGCAACCGATCAGTACGCCCTCGCCGCAGTTCGCGCCGATGGGCGACGACGAGGGCCTGCTGATCGTGGTCGCTGCCGATCGCCGCTGGTTCCCCGAACAGAAGGACCTGCCCAATGCACAGGGCCTGCAGCTGCGGGTGGGGGATGTCGCCGGCATCGGCGAACTCTGCGACGACGCACTGGGCTGGCGCGTTGCCTCGACCTGAGGCGACGCGCCAAGCGTGACGCGCGCTACTGCATGCGCGCGCCCTGCCCTGCCTCGATCTGCGCATGCAGCGCCTGCAGCTGCGCCGCCGTCTGGTTGAACACCTGCAGATCGGCATCCACCAGGGCCGCCCAGTCAGGTGCGTGCCCCAGCAGTTGCGCCACCTGCTCGTTCGGCGCGCGGTCGAAGCCCTCGCCAAGCACGGCAAGATAGCGCTCACGGAACCCTTCGGGGTCGCGCTGGTCCTGCACATACAGCTGCACGGCCAGCAGCCCCGCATACAGGTAGTTCACCAGATAGTTCGGGTCTTCATACATCAGGCGCTTGCCGATCCAGCTGTTGCGCAGCTGCGGATAGCGCTCCGGTTGCTGGCCGAAACGCGCCAGCACCTGGCCGGTCAGCGCGTCCAGGTCATCGGCGGTGCCCAACGTGCCCGCGGCCACGCCCCGATAGATCGACTGCTCCAGCTGCGCTTCCTCGGAAGAGGTGAACAGCTGCAGCACCATGTCGTCCAGCAGCGACTTCAGGTAATAAGCTTTGGCACGCGGATCCTGTGCCTGCTGGTAAAGCTGGTCGCGGAAGCGCAGCTCGTTGTAGATCGCGAACGCCTCGGTCAGCCACTGGCTGCCATTGCGCTGCAGCGGCGACGCATGACCGCGCTGCATCCATTCACCATGCACGGCGTGACCGGCTTCATGTGCGATCTCGACATCGCTTTCCAGATCACCGCTACGCACGCCAACGAACAACAGCGCCGGCACACCGGGAGCGCTCACCGAGAACGCGTCCTGGCTGCGGTCACCGCGTTCGGTGGCCAGATCCATGCGCTGGTTGGCCGGATCGAGCAGCGCGCGCAGTTCGGCGACGTACGCAGGCCCCAGATGCTGCATGGCATCGGCGGCGTTGTCGCGCAGCTGCACCAGCGTCAGCACCGGTGGCGTGTATCCCGCATCGGGCAGCGTGGTGTCCCAGACCTGCGGCGCGTCGATGCCGGATCGCGCAGCGTGGTGCAGCAGCATGTCCTGATAAGCACGACGGTCGCCGGCGTGCTGTTCGATCGCTACCAGCGTTGCATCCACTGCGGCGGTATCCAGGCCCATGCGCTGGTAGCCACGTGCCGGCGCCGAACCATCGCCCTGCAGGCGTGCGGCGGCATCGTTCACCTGCACCAGCCCCAACAGCACCGAGGCCATCGGCTCACGGCGCGACTGCAGCCCCTGCCAGTAGCCCTTCCACCCCGCTTCGCGCAAGGCGCGATCCGGCTGCAGGGCCAATGCCCGCTTGTCGTGCCCGGTGTCCCAGCGCCGACCATCACGCTCGATCTGCGGGTACTCGGCACTGCGCAGGATCTGCCCACGCAGGCGCGCGAAACCATCCAACGCCGGATCGGCCAACGCGTCCACGGCCTCGTCCAGCACAGCGTTGGCCGGGGTGGCAGCCTCCTTCAGCGCCCGTGTGCGCAGGAAGCCATACGGTGCTGCCCACGCCGCATCTGCAGGCGCCTCGCGCAGGGCGGCACGACCACTGCGGGCGATGCGGCTGCACAGCCCCATTGCCTGCTCCATCGCCTGTGCCGGGCGAAGATCGCGCGCGTTGCGGGCGGACTGCAGATGCAGGTAGCCGAGATGACGCAGGCATTGCGCCTCCAGTGCCTCGGCCTGCTGGAAGCGTTCTGCCGGTGCAAGATTGGACGCCTGCTGCAGGGCTTCAACACGCTTGCCCAGCGCTTCACGCGTAGCCTGTTCGGCGGTGGCGTTGGCGAAGTAGGCGCGGTCATCGGCATGCACCGACTGTGCCTGGACGCCGCTGAAGGGGGCCATCGCCAATACAGCGACGACGGCGGTGGTGGTGGCGTGCTTCCTGAAAGCCTGCATCGGCGTCTCCCTGCCTGGACCAGGCCTCGAGCCTAGCAGCCGCTGCCCCGCCGTGCCTGTGCCGGATCAGGCTTCAGATCGACTCGTCCTCACGTTTGACCAGCAGCCAGCAGGGCGACTGCGCGAAGGTGTAGGTCTGCTGGTCGCTGCTGTCCGGCGTGCGGATCTGCACCTGGCGTTGCCCGTCAGCCAGCGTGCTGATCTGCATTTCGCGGCCCTGCCCGGCCAAGGCGGCGGGATCGGGCATCACCGGCCACTCGACATCGGCCCGCGCCAACCGGCTTTCCACCTTGCGCGGCTCCGGCTCGGCCTCGGCATCGATGTAGCTGTCCAGCAGCGGATCGGCGGTGGCCTTTTCCTGCAGGGTGATCTCGTTGCCGAAGTGCTTGAGGAACGCATCGAATTCCGGGTAGGGGCATTCACTGCTGGCAGGTACCGATGCGGGTTGGACCGCTGCCGCCGTGGACGACGGCGCGGGAGGTGCAGGTGCGGTTTCCGTGGGCGTCGATTGCGGAGCAGGTCTGCAGGCGACCAACGCTACGCCAACGGCGAGCACCAGCAGTGCCTGGAAGCGATATCGACGCATGGGCTCATCCTGAATCCGTTTCAGTCGCCCCATGCTACCGCGCGTCCTACAATTCCGGCATTCCGCCTGTCCGAGACGCCCCATGCACCGCCTCCTGCTCCTGATCGGCCTGCTGCTGCCCGCGACGGTGGCGATGGCCGTCGATGTCCGCCAAGGCGATCTGCTGTTCGTCACCGCCGGCCACAGCGGCCTCAGCGCCGCCATCGACGATGCCACCGGCAAGCAGGGCGCGCCCAGCTTCGATCACGTCGCGCTTGTCGCTTCCGCGCCGAAGGGCTGGGAGGTATTGCATGCCGACGAGAAGGGATCGCGGCGGCAATCGCTGTCCGAGTTCCGCCAGGACGCGAGAGCAAAGCAGCGGCAGATCGTGGTCTATCGCCTGCGCGCACCGCAGCAGGCGGCAATCAAGGATGCAATCGCCACCGCGCGCACGATGCTCGGCAAGCCGTACAACACGTCGTATGTGTTGAACGATGACAGCTACTACTGCTCGGACTTCATCGAACGTGCGTTCCGTGCGCACCACGTGTTTGCGCTGCAGCCGATGAACTTCCGCAACCCGCAGACCGGGGAGATTTCCCAGCACTGGATTGACCTGTATCGCGGCATGGGAATGGAGGTGCCGCAGGATCAGCCCGGCAGCAATCCCAACGACATGTCGGCGGCACCGGTGTTGCAGCGCATTGGCGTGCTGGAATAAGCGAAGCCCCGCACGTGGCGGGGCTTCACCGGTCACTCCGCATGCACGGCGCAATCATTCTTCTTCGTCGTTGCCGCCCTGCTGCTGGTTCTGGTTGCGCTTCTGCTGTTCCTGCTGCTGTTGCTGCTGCTGGTCACGGCCACGACCCTGCTGCTGATCCTGCTGGTTCTGCTGGCCCTGTTGCTTCTGGTTCGGGTTCTGGTTCTGCTGTGCCATGTCCGATCTCCAAAGCCACTCGCGGAATGCGGTGGACGTGGCCATCGTCTGCAGCGAATGGTTAATCACGCGTGGGTGGGCGGCTACATCTGTGTGTACGCCTGTGAATGAACGCGCAGAAGCCCTTGTGGCACAAGCGGCTGAAGGATTCATGCGGGTTCGGCATGTGTTCATGCCATCGTCGACGGTGCGCGCATTCATGGCGTTCGCAGCCGGAAACACGCGCTGAACGAGGCTGGCTTCCCGACCCGCGCAGGGAAGCCAGCCCTGCATTCAGGGCATCACCGGCGGCACATAGGCCAGGGTCATGCCCAGCAGCCACAGCAGGCCCAGCACCAGCGGGATGTGCACCAGCAGCTGGATGAAGGTGAAGCCGACGATGTCGCGCGCCTTCAGGCCCAGCACGCCCAGCAATGGCAGCATCCAGAACGGGTTGATCAGGTTCGGTAGCGCTTCGGCCGCGTTGTAGACCTGCACCGCCCAGCCCAGGTGTGCCTTCAGTTCGTTGGCGGCCTGCATCACGTACGGCGCTTCGATGATCCACTTGCCGCCACCGGAGGGCACGAAGAAGCCCAGCACCGCCGAGTAGACGCCCATCACCAGCGCGAACGTATCGGTGCTGGCTACGTGCACGAACAGGCTCGACAGCCGGTGCGCCAGCGTCTGTCCATCGCCGCCGGCAGCGTGGGTGAGAATCATCGCGATACCCCCGTACAGCGGGAACTGGATCAGCACACCGGTGGTGCTCGGTACCGCCTTGGCGACCGCGTTGAGGAAGCTGCGCGGCCGCCAATGCAGCAGCAGGCCCAGCGAAATGAACAGGAAGTTGTAGGTGTTGAGGTTGGCGATGGCCGTGACCAGCGGCTTGTTGGCGAACTCGTTGAACAGCCAGCCGAACGCCAGCAGTGAGAGCAGCACGGTCAGCAGCGGGCTGTATTCCAGCCATTCGCCCGGGCGCGTGCGGCGCTGCAGTGGTTCCGGCTCGGCCTGCGCGGCGCCGGGGAAGTCTTCAGCGGTGCGCGCACTGCCGGCCGCCGGCGCGGTCAGCCAGGCGATCAACAGCGAGACCAGGATCAACACCGCGGTCAGTGCGATCGACTGCCACAGGAAAATGGTTTCGGTGAACGGCAGGACGCCGGTGATCTCGACCAGCCCCGGCGGCATGCTGGCCGGGTTGGCCTGCAGCTGCGCGGCCGACGAGCTCAATCCCATCGCCCACACCGCACCCAGACCGAGATACGCCGAGGCACCAGCCGCGCGGTAGTCCATGCGCAGCTCGGTACGGCGGGCCAGCGCGCGCACCAGCAGGCCGCCGAACACCAGCGAGAAGCCCCAGCTGAGCAGCGAGGCCAGCATGCTGACCAGGCCCACGTACACCACCGCACCACGGCCGGTACGCGGCACCCGGGCCAGGAAATCGATGAAGCGTGCGACCACCGGTGCAGTGGCCACGGCATAGCCACCGATGACCACGAAGGCCATCTGCATGGTGAAGGGAATCAGGCTCCAGAAGCCATCACCGAAGGCGCTGGCGGTGGCCTGCGGGGTCGAGCCGAAGCCCATCGCGGCCAGCGCGACGATGACCACGCCCAGCACCGCAAACACGTACGCATCGGGGAACCACTTTTCCGCCCAGGCGGCCGAGCGCAGCGCAGCGCGCGCCATCCAGCCGTCCTGTACTGCTGCCGTCGAGGCCATCGCCTACCCTCCCAGGTTCGATGGATCGATTCTGGGCGGTGAGGTGCAGGCTGTCAGCCACCTATTGGTCGTAGGTGGCGGAATGGTAGTGCCGGCCGCTGGCCGGCAACCTCGGGACCGCATGCGGCTGCAGCCGGCCAGCGGCCGGCTCTACCAGATCCAAGGATCGTCGTAGGTGGCGGAGGCTGGTAGTGCCGGCTGCTGGCCGGCAACCGCGGGATCGCATGCGGGTGCAGCCGGCCAGCGGCCGGCTCTACCAAACTCAAGGATCGTCGTAGGTGGCGGAGGCTGGTAGTGCCGGCCGCTGGCCGGCAACCTCGGGACCGCATACGGGTGCAGCCGGCCAGCGGCCGGCTCTACCAAACTCAAGGATCGTCGTAGGTGGCGGAGGCTGGTAGTGCCGGCCGCTGGCCGGCAACCTCGGGACCGCATGCGGCTGCAGCCGGCCAGCGGCCGGCTCTACCTCACCCTGGGCTCAGCGCAGCGCGAGGTCCACGGCGATGCCGGCGAACAGCGCGGCACCCACCCAGTTGTTGTGCAGGAACGCCTTGAAGCACGGGCCGCGCTCGCGGTTGCGGCAGATCCAGAACTCGTACACCACCAGTGCGGTGGCCACGGCCACGCCCACCAGGTAATAGCCACCCAGCCCGCCGCGCACGCCGACCAGCGCCATGGTCGCCAGGAACAGCGCGTACAGCACGCCCTGGATGACCAGGTCGAGATCACCGAACAGGATCGCGGTGGAATGCGAGCCCATCTTCAGATCGTCCTCGCGGTCGACCATGGCGTACCAGGTGTCGTAGGCGGTGGACCACAGGATGTTGCCGGCATACAGCAGCCAGCCCAGCAGCGGCACCTCGCCCTGCACGGCGGCGAACGCCATCGGGATGCCCCAGCCGAACGACATGCCCAGGTAGACCTGCGGCAGATGGGTGTAGCGCTTCAGGTACGGGTAGCTGGCGGCCAGGAACACACCGATGAAGCTGAGGCCAATGGTCAGCCCGTTCAGGGTCAGCACCAGGCCGAACGCCACCAGCATCAGCACGGCGAACAACGCCAGCGCAGCGCGGCCACTGATCGCACCGGTGGCCAGCGGGCGCGCCTTGGTGCGCTCCACGTGCGGATCCAGCCAGCGGTCGGCGTAGTCATTGATGACGCAACCGGCCGAGCGGGTCAGCCACACGCCGGCGGTGAACACGAACAGCGTCCACAGCGGCGGCATGCCGCCCGCAGCCAGCCACAACGCCCACCAGGTGGGCCACAGCAGCAGCAGCGTGCCGATCGGGCGATCAGCGCGCATCAGACTCCAGTAATGCCGCCAACGCGGCGTCGCCGGCGACTGCGGCGAAGTGAGGGGGGTATCAGCCATGGCGATAGGATACTCCTGCCCCTCTGGCAGGGCTTTGCCCATGGGGGGAGATTTGTTCGGCGAAACTGGATAGAATGCCGGTCCCGCACCGCTTCATGGCGCTGCGATGCCCGCTCCGGCACTGGTCGGTGGCGCGGCGGTTCTACAACGCGCCCGTAGCTCAGCCGGATAGAGTAGTGGCTTCCGAAGCCATTGGTCGGGGGTTCGAATCCCTCCGGGCGCGCCATCTTCCCCTCTTGTTGCCTGCACACTGCCAGCCCGCGCTGGACGATGCCGTGCGCTTCATCAACACTGCGCGCATGACGCCACCGGATCTGCTGAAGCTGGCGGCAGGCGCTGCGATTCTCGGCCTGGCCGCGTTGTCCACCGGAGTGAGCTTCGGCCGCGCCCGGCGTGGCAACCACCTGCTCACCACCTTCTTCGCCTGTTTCGCCGCCGCCAACCTGTTCGGACTGGTGCTGTTGGGTGGGCAAGCCTGGCTGTCGGCCGACGCCGTGCGCTGGCTGCGGGTCATCGAGGTGCCACTGGTCTATCTGCTGGGTCCGCTGCTGTACGGCCATGCGCGTGCGCTGCTGGCGCCGCTGCATCCGCGCGCGCAGCCGTTGCCGCTCGCGCATCTGCTGCCGGCCATGCTCGCGTTCGTCATTTCCCTGTTGAACGCTGTTGCGCCTTTCGAGGCTTCGCCGTTGGGCCATGCCCTGTTCCGGCTCAGCTTCCATGGCTGGCTGCTGCAGGGCGTGCCCTATCTGCTGGCCACGCTGTGGCTGTCATTCCGTACGTCCTCGACCACACAGGGAACGGCCATCCAGCGCAGCGGATTGCGCGGGCTGGCAGTTGTGATGGCCAGTTGCTGGCTTGCCAGCGCGATGAACCGGTGGCCGCCGGATGCCGCTCCGCTGATGGCCAGCATCGGGCTCAGTCTGCTGACCACGGCCGGCATGTACCTGCTGGCGTGCCGAGTGGTGCGCCAGCAACTGCGCGCGCCAGTGAGCATCGCCGCACCGGGCGTGGGGAATCTCATCCCCGCGCCCATCGAAGACGTCGCCGTCGCACGTTACGAGCGCTCGGGCATCGACGCAGTGCAGTGCGCGGCCATCGCCAGCGCGCTGACCGCATTGATGCAGGGCGAACGCCTGCATGAGGCCCCGGGACTCGACCTCCAGGGCTTGAGCCAGCACAGCGGCTGGTCACCCAACCAGGTCTCGCAGGCGCTCAACCAGGGTCTGGGCCAGAGCTTCTCCGAGTTCGTGACCGGCTTCCGCATCACGGCCGCGAAGTCCCTCCTCTCCGATCCGGCTGACCCACGCAGCGTGCTGGACATCGGCCTTGCCGCCGGCTTCGGCAGCAAGTCCACCTTCAACAGTGCGTTCAAGCGCGCCACCGGGCAGACACCCAGCGAGTACCGCCGCAGCCGCGCCACGTCCGGCTGAACGTCCAATCCTTCACGCCCGGTCGAACGACGCCCGGCGCTGCGTTGCCATCAGCGCTCGACCCGACGAAGAAGGTGATGCAATGCGATGGCAACGGATGATGTTCGGCCTGCTGTGGATGCTGGCGGTTCCTGCGCAGGCTGCGGTGGGGGATGCGGCGGGTGTGCTGGCCCGGGCCCGTGCAGCCAGTGGCGGCGAGCCGTGGCTGTCGGTACAGCGCCTGCAGGCTGAGGGCGAGCAGTCGGTCGGTGGCTTGCAAGGCCGCTGGCAGCTCAACCAGGACCTGCGCGCCGGGCGCTATGCCGAACAGGCGCAGCTGGGGACCTTCACCGTTGCGCAGGGTTTCGACGGGAAGCTGTCGTGGCGCCGCGACTACGGCGGCGAAGTAGGCCTGCTGGATGGCACCGTGCCACGCCGCACTGCCCGCACGCAGTCGTGGCTGGCCACTCGCGCCTACTTGTCCAGCGCGTATCCGGCCTCGCGCTTTGCAGGCCCACGTACCGAGGTCCACGACGGACAGCGCTATGACGTGCTGTCGACGACGCCGGAGGAAGCGGACCCGATCGAGCTCTGGTTCGACGCGCGCAGCGGCCTGCTCGGCCGGGTGGTCATCGCCTCCCCCCGCACACCCACCGCCACCACGCTGGAGGACTACCGGGCGGTCGATGGCCTGCTGCTGCCCCATCGCATCATCACCGATACGCTCGATTCCCAGGGCCGAGCCGATCCGCGACTGCGCAGCCACGTGCAGGTGCAGCGCTACCGGGTGGACAGCCCTGTGCCGGATGCGCTGTATGCACCACCGGTGATGGCCGACGACAGCTACATCGACGATGCCAGCGGCACAACCCACGTCCCGTTCGATCTGATCAACAACCATGTCTACGTCGAGGCCGAGGTGGACGGCCAGCCGGCACGCTTCCTGGTGGACACCGGCGCCATCAACCTGCTGACACCGACTGCCGCCAAGCGTCTGGGGCTGACCGCCAACGGTCGCCTGAGCGTGCATGGTGCCGGCGACAATGCCAGCGACCTGGGCCTGGCACAGGCCCGCCACCTGCGCATCGGTGGCGCGCACCTTGCAAACCCGGTGTTCCACATCATCGACCTCGGCCAGCAGATCAACTCGATGGGCGTACCGCATGATGGCTTCATCGGCTACGAGACCTTCCTGCGCTTCGTCACCACCTTCGACTATGGTGCGCGCGTGCTCAGCTTCACCCGGCCGGGCCACTACCATCCACCCGCCAACGCGGTGGCACTGCCGTTCGAGCAGGACGACCGCGCACCGGTACTGAATGGCGAACTGGACGGCATCCCGCTGCGGCTGTGGCTGGACACTGGCTCACGCAACTCGCTGAGCCTGAGCAGCCCATTCGTGCGTGCTCATCATTTGTTGGAGAAGTACCACGCCAGCGAGGAGGCGGTGCTTGGATGGGGCCTCGGTGGCCCGGGCCGCGCGCGACCGGCCCGGCTCGGTGTGCTGCGCATGGGCAGCATCAAGGTCAGCGACCTGGTCGGTGATCTATCCACCACCGACAAAGGAGCGCTGGCCCTGGCCGACTACGGTGCGATTCTCGGTGGCGGCGTGCTGCGTCGCTTCTCCATGGGCATCGACTACGACGCCAAACGCCTCTATCTGGTGCCCAACGCTGAAAGTACGCAGGCCGATGCCTTCGACCGCAGCGGATTGTGGCTGCAGGCCGAGAACGACGCATTGCGGGTAGCGGATGTAGCGCCGACCAGCGCCGGGGCGCGTGCGGGGCTGCGCAAGGATGACCGCATCATCATGATCGACAGCGAGGCAGTGGCCACGCGGATACTGGGTGACTGGCGTGCGCTGCTGCGCGAGCGTCCCGTTGGAACCCGTTTGAGCATCCGCTATCTCCGCGACAGCCGGCAGGTGGATACCGAGCTGGTGCTGGCGGACCGGGTGAAGGAGCGGTGGCCTGCCGATTGAGCCAGGACGGATGCGAACACCGTGGAATATCCATCGACAGCCATCATGGAATGCCGCTGCGCGGCGCCGGTTCTGCGGTGCCGCCGGTGGATGGTCCGCCCGGCCTGCGCGCGTAGCTGTAATCGGGATCCCGGCAGGCGCGCATGATCGGACTTCGTGCGTGCCTGATTACGCCGGGGAACCAGCACAACGCCAGCACCACGGCCCAGATCACAGCCAACCAGAACCATCGGCCCAAGGCATAGGCCCAGATCATGGGCAATGCAGCCAGCAGCACGATGATCTGCGTATACAGCAGGTAGAGCGTGTGCAGGCCCAAGCGGGGATCCGAGCGCAGCATCACGCCACATCCCCTGCATGCCGTCTTCGCCTGCCGTCTCGATGCGGAAAGCAGCGGGAATCGCTGCCCGGCAGCGCCGCAAAGTGGACAGGTGAAGGTCAGCAGGCGCATCAGGCAAGCTCCTCTCTGTCGATTGACATCAACTGCCGGGCACGAAGCCGAGCCTAGCATGGGCCTGTTAGGGGGCGCCGCAAACAGCAACGCCGGGCATGGCCCGGCGTTGTGTTCAAAACAGTCGAGCATGGCTCGACTCTACAAGAGCGAATCAATACTTCCCGTCGAACGCGAAGATCGGCTTGCGCTGCTTCCACGCGCCAGCGGTGAAGTCCGGGAACTCCAGCGTCTGGAAGCTGTTGGCGATGGACTGCTCGCTCAGCGGCGTGATCGCACTCCAGGTCACTGCGTCGTAGATGTCGATCGGCATCGGCGCCTTGGCCTTCAATGCTTCCACGAAGGCGTGGATGACGAACCAGTCCATGCCACCATGACCAGCGCTGGCAGCGGTCTCGGCATTCTGCTTCCACAGCGGGTGCTCGTACTCGTCCTGGTACTTCTTGAACTCTTCCCACTGGTGCGGCGGGCTGCGGCCTTCGATGTGGATCGAATGGTTCACGTCCATCCACAGGCCCTTGGTGCCCTGCACGCGGAAGCCCATCGAGTACGGGCGGGGCAGCGAGGTGTCGTGCTGCAGCAGGATGGTCTCGCCGTTCTCGCAGGCCAGCGTGGTGGTCACGATGTCACCCAGCTTGAACTTCACCTTGGTGCTGGGGTGGGTGGTGCCGCCACTCTTGGCCACGGTGTACTCGTGCAGGCCGCGTGCCTTGGTCGCGAAGGCGTTGATGTGGGTGAAGCGGTTGCCGCGATTGATGCCGGTGTACATCGCGCACGGGCCGATGCCATGGCTGGGGTACAGCTCACCATTGCGCTCCACCGAATGCTCGGTGCGCCAGCGTGCTTCGCTCCAGCCCTTGGGACCGAACTCCACGCCGCTGTCGTAGGGCTGGTTCGGGTCGCCGGAATTGAACTTCACGCCGCGCAGGTCGTGCTGGTAGCCGGCCTGCAGGTGCACCAGCTCGCCGAACAGGCCCTGGCGCACCATCTGCAGCGCGGCCATCACGTCGCGGCGGTAGCAGACGTTCTCCAGCAGCATGTACGGGGTGCCGGTGCTGAGCTGGGTCTTCAGCACGTCCCAGTGATCCTGCAGGGTGATGCCGGCCACCACTTCGCAACCCACCGCCACGCCGGCCTGCATCGCGGCGATCGCCATCGGCGCGTGGTACTCCCACGGAGTGGCGATGATCACGCCATCGATGCCCTTCTGTTCCAGCAGACGCTTCCAGGCATTGGTATCGCGACCCTGGCCGTAGGTCTTCGGTGCCGGCTTGCCGGCCTTGCTGACCATCTCCACGGCGCGGCCGAGCATGATCGGCTCGATATCGCAGACGGCGACAACCTCGACGTCGTCGCGGCGCACCAGTTCCTTCAGCAGCACCAGGCCACGCATGCCGGTACCGATCATGGCCAGGCGCACCTTGCGCCCGCGTGCCCATGCCGGGGTCTGCGGCAGCAGGCTGCTGGCGGCGACAGCGGCGCTGGCCGCGATGAATTCCCTACGCTTCATGGCAAACATCTCTCCTCTTGGCAGCGTGCCGGCCGAAGCCGGCACGCCAGGTCACGCAAACGGAATTACTTGAACCGATAGCCGATGGTCACACTGTAACCACGACCGAAGATCGTTGCGTAGTCACTGGAGTCACCCAGGAAGCTGTTCGGGTCGTAGAACGGCAGGCGGTTGAACAGGTTCTTGACCGTGAAGCTCAGGTTCCACGCATCATCCGGGCGCCAGGTGACGCTCATGTTGGCGGTCCACCACGACGGTGCACCATCACACTTGCTCTTCTGCAGGGCCAGGTAGCCGCCGGTGCAGGTTTCCTTGTTGTTGCTCTTTTCGTCGACCTGGTCGGTGGCCCACTTGGTGCCGCCCACATAGTTGACGAACATGCTGGTGGTCACCTGCTTGTAGGTCCAGTCGGCATTGAGCGTGGCACGCAGGCGCGGGTTGTTGTAGTAGCCCACCACATCGCCGTAGTACCAGCCGCTCGCTTCGTCCATGTAGAAGCGGTTGCGGTTGGCGATGGTGGCAGCCAGACCGATGTTCAGGTTGCCCCAGTCACCCAGCGAGAAGCGGCTGCGCGCGTCGATGTCGAAACCGTCGATCAGGGTCTTGCCACGGTTCTTGTACTGGCCCACCACGCTGGCCACGTTGCCGGCGGAGTAGCCTGGCAGCGTCGAGGGGCAGTTCACGCCGCTGGCCGGGTCGGCGCACATCGCCGCCAGCTGCGCCAGGTTGGCCCGGTCGCTGTCGGTGATCGGCGAACGCGACGAGGAGATGATGTCTTCCATGCGGCGGTAGTCCGGCGCAACGATCTCATTGTCACGGTAGATGAACCAGTAGTCGGCCGACACCGACAGCCAGGTTGCCGGCTCGTAGACGAAACCGAGGGTGGCGATCTTCGCCTTCTCCGGCTTCAGGTCCTTGTTCGGCTGGGTCATGCGCGCCACGGTGCGGCTGCAGTCGACGTTCAGCAGGGTCTTGCCGAGATCGACGTCACCCGGGCGCTGCGACCTCAGCAGCAGGTTGGCGATGGCGTTGGTCTCATTGCAGCGCAGCTCGTCACGGTAGCCGCCCAGCTGCGCGAACACGCCGCCGTTGCCGGACTCGGCCAGGCTCGGTGCACGGAAGCCGGTGGAGTAGGTGCCGCGCAGCATCAGCTGATCGAACGCCTGGTACTTGAAGCCGATCTTCGGCGCGATGTTGGCACTGAAGTTCGGGTACTTGTCCACGCGCACCGCCGCATCCAGTTCCAGCTTGTCAGTGATCGGCGCCACGGTCTCGGCGAACAGCGCGTAGGTGTTGCGCTTGCCGTCGAACCAGGAGCCGCCCTGCTGGGTGATCAGGCCGTTGGCCGCATCGGCGTTGCCCGGGGTGTAGAAGGTTTCGCGGCTTGCATTGAAGCCGAACGCGGCGCGCATCTCACCGGCCGGCAACTGGAACAACGGGCCTTCGATCTTGCCGTCCAGGGTGTGCAGGCGGGTCCACGACTGGATGTCGAAGGTCGGGAACGCTTCACGGATCAACGCAGCGTTGGCTTCGCTGATCTCGCCGAACTTGTACGCCGGGTGGTCGGAGATGATCACGCGGCCGGTACCCGGATCGATCGTGTAAGGGCCGAAGGCCTTCTCGAAGCCCTTGGTGTTGACGTTGATCGTCTGATAGGTGGTGGAGTGGGTACCCGCACTGGCGAACGCGGCCTCCCAGTTCCAGTCACCCCTGCTGCCGCGTGCACCGGCCAGCACGCGGTAGCTCTTGTCGGTGTTGCGCTGGCCGAAGTAGTTGGCGCCGGCATCCTGCAGCAGGTAGTTCAGGCCGACCACGCCGCCCATCATCGCCTTCATTTGCGGGCTGGCGTGGTTGTACTCGTTGTTCGGGCCCAGGAACGGGTACAGGAACTGGTTGACGTTGTTGCCGGTGTTGCGCGAGAACCAGCTGGTCGGGTTGCCGGTGGTGGTGCCGTAGGTGCGCGGCGTGCCGCCGTTGGCGCGCAGGTCGATGTCGGTGTAGGTCGCCTCGGCGAAGATCTCGGTGCTCTCACCCACCAGGAAGGTGCCGTTGAGATAGGCGGTGTTGCGCTCGGACTTGGCGCCGGCATCGATCTCGTTGTTCATCCAGGTTTCCCAGACGCAACGCGGACCGGCCGCCTCACTGGTCAGCACGTTCTTGCAGCCCGGTGCGGCTTCCTGCACGCGGCGGCCGGTGACCGGATCGAAGGCGAAATAGCTGCCCGGGTTGAACTCGCCCGGCTTGCTGCCCACGCCCAGGCGCAGGTCGTTGAGATAGTTCGGCTTGTTGACGTAGTACTGGTCAGGCCGCTTGTCGTAGAAGTCGCTCAGCGGAATCGCGTCGCGGCGGTACATGTTCACCGCGCCGTAGATGTTGAAGCGGTTCTCGGTCAGGTCGCCGAAGCCGGCGGTGATGCTGGCCTGGCGCTCGCCATAGGAGTCGATGCGCGAGGAGGTATCGTTGGTGAAGCTGACCTCGGCGCCCTGGAAGTTGCGCTTGGTGATCACGTTGATCACGCCGGCCACCGCATCGGTGCCGTACACCGCCGAGGCGCCGTCGGTCAGCACTTCCATGCGCTCGATGGCCGCAGCCGGGATCGCATCGATGTTGACGAACTGGGTCTGGAAGCCTGCCGGCGCACCGTAGTACGACAGGCGACGGCCGTTCAGCAGCACCAGCGTGCCCTGTGCACCGAGGCCACGCAGGTTGGCCTGCGATGCGCCATCGGAGCCGGTGAACAGCGAGCGCGAATCCTGCTGCGCTGGCCGCGCGGCCGGCAGGTTGTCGAGCACCTGCAGCAGCGTGCGCGCACCCATGTTCTGGATGTCCTGCTTGCTGATCACCTGCACCGGCGACGCGGTTTCAACGTCGGTACGGCGGATGTTGGAGCCGGTGACCTCGATGCGGGCCAGGTCGGTGGCCTTGTCCTTGCTCTCTTGGGCAACGGCAGGAACGGCGACCGACAGCAGCACGCCGGCGATGGCCAGCGACAGCGGGGCGATGGAACGACAGGGGGGGCGGTGGTGGTGGGCGGGCAACATCGGGGTTCTCTCCTGGCAGGGGTGCGGCGCAACTGAGTGAGCGCGTGGGCGTTCGGCGGGCAAAACGCTCCCGGGCCACGGCCATGAGGGCCGTAGTCGGAATGGGCGGGGGAGGAGCGGTGTTACGTAGGGGTCATGGGGCGACGATGCTGGCGGAGTCGCCCTCCTGGCCGATCAGTACGGCGTTGGCCCAGTTGGCGCAGACCTGGGCGGGTTGGCTGCCCTGCGCACCCAGCGTGCGCAGGCTCAGGGTGGAAAGGCCTCGGATATCCAGCTCCGGCTTGACCACGCCGGGCGCCTTCACCAGGCCGCTGTCGTACAGCAGGCGGTTGTCACCCCAGACCTGGAACTGCAGGCCACCGGCGCTGCGGCAGGCGTCGTCGATGCCGAGATCGGCACGCAGCAGGTGCCAGCCGCCCTGCAGGCGCAGGTCGATGCGGCTGTTGGCGCCGACGCCCAGGCCACGACGGAACTGCAGGCCGTTCATGCGCATGCCGGCGTCGCCACGGAAGGACTGGTCGGTGCGCAGCTGGCTGGCCAGCGCGGCCGGCACCGGCAGCTCGGAGAGATAGCGCTGCCGGGCCGGACGCTCCGGTTCCTGGTGTTCGAGGATGTGGAAGGTGGACAGCGCGATCGGGCCGACGTCGCGCGGCTGCAATGCATCGAAGGCGCGGGCGCTGCCCTGTGCGGCGGTAACCATCGGGTCGGTGCTGCTGGCGCCATCGCCCTCTGGGTTCTGCACGCTCAGCACGCGGAAGCGCAGCAGGCGTCCGGCATGGGCCGGGAAGTCGATGCGCTGCACGCCTTCCTTCAACTGCAGGCGGCCACGGGTGATCGGCTCGCCCCACTCGCCATTGCTGTCGCCCAGGTAGACCTCATAGTCGCGGACCTGGCCGTGCTTCCAGTTCTTGTCGTTGCGCGGTGCGATGTCGATGCCGTCGATCATCCTGCGCTCGCCGAAGCCGATCACCCACTCATGTGCACCGGTGCGCACGGCCTGGTTGCGCACGCTGCGGAACCAGGTGCCCGGATCGTCGTCGAAGGCATTTTCCAGCGCATGGCCGGGCTCTTCGGCCGGGCGGTTGACCACCAGCAGGCTGTCGGCCGGCAGTTCGCGGCCCAGCACCGGCGCGGCCGGATAGGCATCGTCGGCAGCAGCGACGGCCACCGCGAAGTCCAGCTGCAACTGCAGCGGTTGGCGGATGTCCTGCGCGGCGGTGCGCACATGCACGGTGCCACGGCGCTCCTTGGCATCGAAGTACCAGCCTTCGCTGGCGTTGTTGAACGCCGCCGCATCGGCCAGCGCCGGCAGCGCGCGACCACCAGCCTGCACCGCGCGTGGCGCCTGGCGGCTGAGCACGCGCAGGCCATAGCGACGCTGCGCCAGCTGGCCGTTGTACTGGCCCTGCACCGCGTCGATCTGCACCTGTACCGCACCACTGCCTTGCGCAGGTGCCTGCACGCGGATCTGCTGCGTGCTCGATTCACCCTGCTGGTAGCGGCGGGTGTTGCCATCGTCTTCGTACAGCGTGTACTGCGACTCGCCCTGCGGGTACAGGTCGAACGTCACTTCATCCAGCGGCTTTTCGCCGTCGAACAGCATCGACGGGTACATCGGCAGGATCGCACCGGCACGCACGAACACCGGCAGCGTGGCCAGGTCCACCTGGCGGTCGAGCTGGCGACCGTCGGCGGCGGCCTGCACGCGGCGGCCATCCCAGTAGTCGATCCAGCCACCAGCCGGCAGATGGATGTCGCGGCGCCAGCCACGGCTGGCCGCCTGGCTGCGGTACACCGGCGCCACCAGCAGGTCGCGGCCGAGCAGGAACTGGTACTTGTAGGTTTCATCCTGCGCGTGCGGGTCGCGCGGGTTGTCCCACATCAGGCCACGCACCGGCGGCGCGCCGGTCTGTGCGGCCTCGTGCACCAGCCCGTACATGTACGGGGTCAGGCGCATCTTCAACTTCAGGTAATCGCGGTTGATGCTGCGGTAGGGCTCGTCGTACCACCACGGGTGCTTGCGCGCGTTCGACGACCAGCCGCTCATGCCCATCAGCACCGGCGTGAACGCCTTCCACTGCAGGTCGCGGGTGAAGGTCTCGGCGCTGCCGCCGAAGATCGCATCGACATCGCCGCTGGCATAGGCCATGCCGGACAGGCCCGACCCGACCAGGGTCGGCACGTGCCAGCGGATGTAATCCCAGCTGCTGCTCTGGTCGCCGGTCCATGCCACCGCATAGCGCTGGATGCCGGCCCAGCCCATCACCGTCCACAGGAACGGGCGCGAATCGGAATTGTCGAGGATGCCGTTGAAGGCCTGGCGATTGGCGTCCATCGCGAACTGGTAGCCCTTGCCGGTCCAGGCCACGTCCAGCTTCTGCACGCGGCTGCCGGCCTTGCCCACTTCCCAGGCGATCTTGTCGACACCGTTCTCGGTCCACAGGCCGGTGCGGAAGCCGTACTTGGCCAGCCCCTTCACCGTTTCCGGCAACTGCTTGTAGCCGCAGCCGTAACCATCATTGGGCAGGATCCAGCCACCGGGCATGTCGTTGGCGCGGTACTGCTTGGCCACCGAGTCGATCACATCCGGCGTGGTGCCGGTTGGGCCATCGCTCCAGCCTTCGGGCACGGTGCCGGGCTTCTTGCTGTTGTCGCCGTCGTTGTAGCAATCGGCATCGCCGTAGGACAGCGCCCAGCGCGCCACCATGTTCGGGCGGCCGGTCAGCTGGGTATAGCGCTCGATCAGTTTCGGCAGATCGGCGCCGACGAAGTAGTACGCATCGAAGCGGTCTTCGCGGTGCAGCAGCGCGGCCTGGTCAGCCTCGCGCAGGTCGTAGCTGCCATCGCTCCACGTGTTGCGCAGCATGCCCCAGCCGCGGCTGCTCAGCAGCATCGGTGCCGGGCTGGGGCGGTCGCCCTCTTCCCAGCCGCCGGAATAGGACACTTCCAGCTCGCGGCCCTTGAACTGGTAACGGCCATTCTGCTGGCCACCACCGTAATAGCCTTCATCGGCCTGCGAGGACAGCACCTGCACGCTCTGCGTGGCATCCAGGTCCAGCGGCTGCAGTTCCTGCCACAGCGCGGTGGGCTGACCGTTGTCCAAGCGCTCCAGGCGCAGGCGCAGCGGTTGCCGCTGCACATGCAGCACCAGCGCATCGGTGCGTACGCGGATTTCCTGCGCGTCTTCTTCCAGCTGCGCCTGCACGTTCGCCTTGGGCTGCGGCAGCACGATCGGCGCGGCCTTGTCGCCTGCACCGGTGAGCTTGCCGTTGCGGCCGGCCTGCACGCGGATGATGTCGGTGGCCGGCAGTTCGATGCGGATGCGCGCGCCCTTGTCGGTCTGCAGGTCCCAGCCCTGCACGCCGTCGCGGCTGGCGCTGGCGCTGACCGAACGCAGGTTGCCGACCGGCTCGGCCTGGGCCGGCATGGACGCCAACATCAATGCCGGCAACAGGGCCAGCATCAGCGGCGAGCGACGAACGCAGATTTCCACACGGACTCCCAACCCGTTCACCGGGCGTTTCGAAAGCGGTTGGGCCGACTCTAGGGCAGCGATTCGAAAGATGTCAACAAATTGAAAGGAAAAAGGAAGATATATTCCTTTGAAACGAAAGTTGTTGCGTTGCAATACTTTGTGTAAGCGCTTGCAGACCTCTGTTAAGCGTTGTGCGATACGGCATTTGCCCACACCTTTCGTTTTCCCGAGGCACCCGCCCGTGGAAAAGGCGTCAGTTCTTTTTCTTTCTTTTTACTTTCGGTATTTGACATTTCGAAAGAAAACACAGATCGTGCGCTGGCCCAACTGGAACCTCTGAATGGACGTCACCCTGCTTTCCGATGTGTCCGCCTGGCAGCGCCTTGGCGGAGCCGATACCGCTACCGAAATCGCGCAGCAGCCTGCGCTGTGGGAGGCCCTCGCACAGGACCTGTCGCGTGCCCGCGACCGCCTGCAGGCCTTCCTCGGCGACAGCCTCAATGATCCCAACCAGCGCGTGCTGTTCACCGGCGCCGGCAGCTCCGGCTTCATTGCCGAAATGGTGGCCGATGCAATCAACGCGCAATGGCCGGCCGATGTGCGCGTGGTGCATACCACCAGCCTGCTGACCCACCCGGCGCTGTACCTGCAGCGCGAGCGCCCGACCCTGCTGGTCTCGTTCGGCCGCAGCGGCTCCAGCCCGGAAAGCGTGGCGGCGGTGGACCGCGTGCGCAGCGACGTGGATGACGCGCGCTTCCTCGACATCACCTGCAATGCCGATGGCGAACTGGCCCGTCGTGGCGCCGGCCGTGCCGATACCTGCACCCTGCTGATGCCGTCGGCCAGCTGCGACCGTGCCTTCGCCATGACCAGCAGCCTGACCTGCATGCTGCTGGCCGCACTGACCGTGTTCGATCATTCGCCGTGGGATGCGCGCGTGGCGCGCCTGAAGCACATTGCAGCGCTGGCCCGCGAAGGCCAGGCACAGTGGGATGCACCGGTGGCGGCGCTGGCGCAGCGCCCGTTCAACCGCATCATCTATCTCGGCAGCGGCCCGCTGGAAGCGCTGGCACGCGAGTGCGCACTGAAGGTGCTGGAGCTGACCGCCGGCCGCGTGCTGGCGCTGGCCAACACGCCGCTGGGCTTCCGCCACGGCCCGAAGTCGACGCTGGACGGCAACACCCTGGTGGTGGTGGTGCGCAGCGTGCAGCCGCTGGCGCGCCGCTTCGAACAGGACCTGCTGGAAGAACTGCGCCGCGATGGCGTGGCCGGGCAGGTACTGGCGATCGGCCCGCATTCGGATATCGGCGCCGATGACGAGTACACCCTTACCGTACCGGCACTGGATGATCCGTGGCTGGCGCCGGTGTGGCTGGGCTTCGCGCAGCTGTTCGCGCTGCAGCGCTCGGCTGCGCTCGGCCTGACCCCCGACAACCCGTTCCCGGACGGCACCGTCAACCGCGTCGTCAAGGGCGTCACCATCCACCATGGCTGAGCTGATCGCCCACGCCTGCTACGGCATCGACATCGGCGGCACCAAGATCGAGCTGGTGGCGTGCGATGCGGCGATGCAGGTCACCTGGCGCCGCCGGGTGGCCACGCCGCAGGGCGACTACGACGGTTTCCTGCAGGCGGTGGTGACCCTGGTCGCCGAGGCCGATGCCGCGCTGGGCCGCAGTGATGCGGCCATCGGCATCGCTCTACCCGGCGTGCGCGACCGCCGCAGCGGCCGCCAGCTCAGCGCGAACGTGCCTGCGTTGACCGGGCACAGTGTGGCCGCCGACCTGCAGGCACGCCTGCAACGTCCGCTGCATTTCGGCAATGACCTGCAGTGCTTTGCCCTGTCTGAAGCACACGGCGGTGCGGCCGACGGCTATCCCAGCATGTTCGGCGCCATCCTCGGCACCGGCGCGGGTGGTGGTTTCTGCCTGCAGGGCCGCCTGCTGTCCGGTTTCAACGGGCTGGCCGGCGAATGGGGCCACTGGAGCGTGCCCGGTCATCTGCTGCAGCGCCACGGCCTGCCGCTGATCGACTGCGCCTGTGGCCTGCAGGGCTGCGTGGAGCGCTATGTGTCCGGCAGCGGCGTGGCGATGATCGAACGCCACCTCGGTGGCAGCGCCGCAGATGCCAGCGCGGTGATTGCATTGGCCGAAGCCGGCGACGCCCGCGCGCGCAAGGCGCTGGACATCCATCGCGACCTGCTCGGCCATAGTCTGGCCGCGCTGGTGCTGGCGCTGGACCCGCACGTGATCGTGCTCGGCGGTGGTCTTTCACAGTACGCGCCGCTGTACCAGCAGCTGCCCGACGCCATCGCCGCCCATCTGTTCAAGGGTGTGCAGGTGCCACCGATCGTGCCACCACGCTTCGGCGATGCCGGTGGCGCACGTGGTGCTGCCCTGCTCGCCTGCCAACCCTCGTTTTCCTGATGTCCGGAGCCTGACCATGTCCCCGTTGCAGACCCTGCTTGCCTCCCACCGCGCCGGTGCCAACGTCGGCCTGTACAGCGTCTGCTGCAGCAACGAGCAGGTGCTGCGCGCGGCCATGCACGTGGCGCTGGCACACGGCACCGTGCTGCTGATCGAGGCCACCTCCAACCAGGTCGACCAGTTCGGCGGCTATACCGGCATGACCCCGCCGCAGTACCGCGACTACGTCGGCACTCTGGCCGATGAGGAAGGCTTCCCGCGCGAACGGCTGATCCTGGGCGGTGACCACCTCGGCCCGAATGCCTGGCAGAAGCGCCCGGCTGCCGAAGCGATGACCCACGCGCGCGTGCTGATCGAAGCCTACGTCGCCGCCGGTTTCCACAAGATCCACCTGGACTGCAGCATGTCCTGCGCCGATGACCCGGTGCCGCTGCCCGATGCAATCGTCGCCGCGCGTTCGGCCGAGCTGGCCGAGATCGCCGAACGCACCGCCGCCGAACACAGCCTGCCGCCGCCGGTCTACGTGATCGGTACCGAAGTGCCGATTCCCGGTGGCGAAGCCTCGCTGGCCGAAGGCCTGCAGGTGACCACGCCGGCCGCCGCCGCGCAGACCCTGGCCATCCACCAGCAGGCGTTCGATACGCCGCAGCTGCGCGAGGCGTGGCAGCGCGTGATTGCGATGGTGGTGCAGCCGGGCGTGGACTTCGACCACAGCAGCGTGCACGAGTACGACGCGGCCGCCGCCAGCACGCTGGCCGGCTTCCTCGAACAGCAGCCGCGCATCGTGTTCGAAGCGCATTCCACTGACTACCAGCGCGAAAGCGGCCTGCATGCACTGGTGCGCGACCACTTCGCCATCCTCAAGGTCGGCCCGGCCGCCACCTTCGCCTACCGCGAAGCACTTTTCGCGCTGGCCGCGATCGAGGCTGAACTGCTGCCGGCCGCACAGTGCTCGCGCCTGCCGCAGGTGCTGGACGAGGTGATGGTGGCGCAGCCGAAGTACTGGCAGTCCTATTACCAGGGCGATGAGGCCGCGCTGCGCCTGTTGCGCAGTTACTCCTTCAGCGACCGCTGCCGCTACTACTGGGGCGAGCCGGCGCTGGTGCAGGCGGTGCAGACTCTGTTCGCCAACCTGGAGCAGCATGCGCCGCCGCTGGTGCTGCTTAGCCAGTACCTGCCGGAGCAGTACCGCGCCGTGCGCGAGGGCCGCCTGGCCAACACGCCCACCGCACTGGTGCAGCACCGTATCGGCCTGTGCCTGGGCGAATACGCCCGCGCCTGCAGCGCCAACCAAGCCGGAACCCGCGCGCAGAACGCAGGTTCGGCTGCCGCCGTTGCTGCGAACGGCTAATCTCCCCCCTTTCCCCGCGAAACCGAGAATGGCCATGCGCAACACCCGCTCCCGCCGGCAACAGATCCTGCAGCTGCTGATCGAGCACGGCTCGGTGCAGGTGGCCGATCTGGTCGAGCGCTTCGGCGTGTCGGCGGTGACCATCCGTGCCGACCTGACCCACTTCGAGTCGCAGGGCCTTGCCAACCGCACCCACGGCGGCGCCACCCTGGTACGCACGCCGCCACAGGAACAGGACATCCACGAGAAGGACGCGCTGAACCTGCCGCTGAAGGAATCGATCGGTGCGCGCGCCGCGCGCCTGGTACAGCCCGGCGACAACATCATCATCGATTCCGGCTCGACCACGATGACCTTGGCCCGCCACCTGCGCGCGCATCGCGATGTAACGGTGATGACCAACGGCCTGAACATCGCCTGGGAACTGGCCAATGCGGCCGGCATCACCGTGCTGCTGACCGGTGGTCTGCTGCGCCAGCAGTCGCTGTCGCTGCAGGGCAGCCAGGCCGAAGCCAGCCTCAACTCGTACAGCTTCGACACCCTGTTCCTGGGCGTGGATGGCCTGGACCTGCAGTTCGGCCTGACCACCCACGATGAAGCCGAAGCCCGCCTCAACCACCGCATGGTCGAGCGCGCACGCCGTATCGTGGTGCTGACCGACGCCTCCAAATTCGGCCGCGTCAGCCTGCACCGCATCGCCCTGCTGGATCAGATCCACGCCATCATCACCGACGCCGGCATTGACGACGCAACCCGTGAGGGGCTGCAACGGCTGGGCATCGAAGTGATCATCGCCGAGCCCGCCGCATGACCGACACCCGCACCCTGCATGGCCGCATCCTCACCCCGCTGGGTTGGCGGCGTGGCTACGTCCACTTCGATTCGCAGGTGCGCCAGCTGCAGGTGGATGACCACAGCGGTGCTGACGACCTGCAGCTGCCGGTGATCCTGCCCGGCTTCATCGACCTGCATGTGCATGGCGCGGCCGGCGTGGACCTGATGCAGGGCGGCGACGTGGCACGCACCATCGCCCGCACCCATCTGCGCTTCGGTACCACCACGCTGCTGGCGACCACCATGACCGCCGGGCTGGACGAGATCGAGCACGCGCTGCAGGGCGTGGCCGCCACCATGGCGGCACCCGATGCAGACGCCGCCAGCATCGTCGGTGTGCATCTGGAAGGACCGTTCATCAGCCCGCAGCGTCTGGGTGCGCAGCCCAATCGTACGATCGAGGCGACGCTGGCGCTGGTGCAGCAGCTGCACGCACTGGCTCCGATCCGGGTAATGACGCTGGCACCGGAGATCGGCGAGCACACCGCATTGATTCCCGCGCTTTCGGCAATGGGCATCCGCGTGCAGCTCGGCCACAGCGCTGGCACCTACGAGGAAGGCGTGGCCGCGCTGCAGGCCGGTGCCTCCGGCTTCACCCACCTGTTCAACGGCATGACCGGCGTCGATCACTATCGCCCGGGCATTGCGGCGGCGGCGCTGGCACATGCGCAGTACGCCGAGATCATTCCCGACCTGCAGCACATCCACCCCGGCGTGATCCGCCTTGCCGCGCGAGCGATTCCGCGCCTGTACGCGGTGACCGACGCAACCGCCGCCACCGGCATGCCCGATGGCGAGTACGCCTTGGGCGAACAGCGCGTGCACAAGTGCGGCGGCTGCGTGCGCCTGGCGACCGGCTCGCTGGCCGGCAGTGCACTGACCATGGACCAGGCGCTGCGCAACCTGGTGCGTGTGGGCCTGGAGCTGGCCGATGCCTCGCAACGTGTTTCCACCTTCCCGGCCGCGTATCTCGGCATGGACGATCGCGGCCGCATTGCGCCCGACGCCCGCGCCGACCTGGTGGTGCTGGATGCCGAACTGCGCCTGCAGCAGGTGGTGGTGGGCGGGCGGGTAGTTGATTTGAACGCCGCAAACGCCTGATATCTGCGTTTTTGTAGAGCCGAAGGCAATGGCAGGAGCCATTGCCAACGTCGCTTGCGACGGCCCGGAGGGTGCCGATCAGGACGATCGGCATAGCCATGCTCGGCTCACCGCGCGAAGCGCGGCATGGAGAACCTCAATATCGGAACGGAAAGCAGCCGAGCATGGCTCGGCTCTACATGAAGCGCGCAAGCGCAATGCCTCAGCCCCGCACCATCCCCGTTATTCCAGGAATACGCCGATGACCGCAGCCGCCGCACCTGCCGTACCCGCTTCCACCGCTCCGCGCTGGCCCGTACGCTACCTGCTCTTCATCGGCGGCCTCGGTGGCCTGCTGTACGGCATCGACATCGGCATCATCGCCGGCGCCCTGCCCTATCTTGAAGCCACCGCCAGCCACGCCTGGCAGCTCAGCAGCCAGCAGCTCGGCTTCGTCGTGGCGGCGGTGCTGCTGGGCAGCGTGCTGTCCTCGCTGTTCGCCGGCATGGTCGCCGACCTGATCGGTCGCCGCGGTGCGATGCTGCTGGCCGGCCTGCTGTTCACCGCCTCGATCCCGATCATGGCACTGGCCTCCGGCTACACGCCGCTGCTGCTGGGACGCCTGCTGCAGGGCATCAGTGGCGGTTTGATCGGCGTGGTGATTCCGCTGTACCTGGCCGAAGTGCTCAGCCCCGAGCGACGCGGGCGCGGCGCGGCCATGTTCCAGCTGCTGCTGACCATCGGCCTGGTGCTGGCGGCGCTGATCGGCCTCTATCACGCGCATGCGGTGGATGCCGCCGCTGAAGCCGTGCGCTCATTGCCGGTGGCGCAGCAGGCGCAGGAGCTGTTTGCGGTGAAGGACCACGCCTGGCGCACCATCTTCTGGACCTGCCTGGCACCGGGCCTGCTGTTCTGCGCCGGCATCTTCTGGCTGTCCGAATCGCCGCGCTGGCTGGTGCGTCGCGGCCGCATCGATGATGCCCGCCGCAGCCTGCAGCGCGTGCTGCCCGCTTCGGAGGTCGAGCCGACGCTCGCACAGATCCAGGCGCCGGAATCCAGCAGCAACAGCGGCAAGCGCGACCCGCTGCTCAGCCGCCGCTATGTGGTGCCGTTCGTGCTCGCCTGCGTGGTCCTGGCCTGCACCCAGGCCACTGGCATCAACTCGGTGCTGGCCTATGCGGTGAACATCCTCAACCAGGCCGGCCTGTCCGGCTCGGTGGCCAATGGCGCCGACGTGGCGATCAAGCTGCTCAACGCGGTAATGACCGTGGTCGCGCTGCTGCTGGTCGACCGCAAGGGCCGCAAGTTCCTGCTGATGCTTGGCAGTGGCGGCATCTGCGTGGCCCTGCTGGCCGCGGCGACACTGTTCTTCCAGGCCGAGCGCGGTCGCACCGACGTGCAGCCGCAGCTGCAGGCGGCGGTCAGCGGCGATGGCCTGCAGCTGGTACTGGACGATGCGCAGTGGCATCGCTTGGGCGCTGGCATCGACAGCGAAGGCCGGCCGATGCAGTTGACCGTCTCCTACGCCTACGGTGACTTCACCAATGTGCGTGCCCTGCGCAGCGACAACCTGATTGATCGCGAGCTGCGCATCGAGCGCGCCGGCACCGTGCAGCCGGACAGTGTGATCGGCGCGTTCTTCCGCAAACTCCATCTGAACCCGTTCGCCGACCCGGCCGCTGCGGCGCAGGCGCCGCTACGCATCGAACAGGCCCGCATCGGCCCGGTGCCGCCACCGGCACACGGCTGGGCAGTGGCCGCCTGCATCCTGGTGTTCGTCGCGTTCTTCGCGGTCGGCCCCGGCGTATGCGTGTGGCTGGCGCTGTCGGAGCTGATGCCGAACCGCATCCGCTCCAATGGCATGAGCATCGCGCTGCTGATCAACCAGTTCGTGTCGACCACCATCGCCGCGATCTTCCTGCCCACCGTGGGCCACTACGGCTACGCCAGCATGTTCGTGTTCTGGGCGGCGTGCACCTTCGTGTTCTTCCTGGTGGCCGCGTTCTGGCTGCCGGAAACCAAGGGCAAGTCGCTGGAAGAGATCGAAGCGCGGTTCGCCCGGTAGCGGTCGACCTGGGTCGACCTCCGCGCGCAGCGCGGGGGTATTGGCGCGCCCGTCATTCGCCCGTGATGTGCCTGGCCAGCTCCCGCGCCTCGGCAACGCTGGACAACCCGCTCAGCATCATCGATTCACCGAACGGCCCCTGCACCGTCGCCACCATCAGCACGCGGCCATCCACGCTGAGCGCAGCACGCTGGCCCACCAAGGCAGCGGTGCCATCGTGGATGCGCTGATGTGCCTCCGGCCGATAGCGGATCTGCAAGCCGGGCTGCTGGCTGGCGTCCAGCACATAGCGCACATCGGCGATGTCGGCACTGCCGGCAATCGGCGGCTCGCGCAGGGCCAGGGTCTCGCCCTGCCACTGCGCCGGCGTACCCTTGCCCGCCGCATCGACCGCACTCAGGCGCACTTCCACGCCGGGGCGTGGCGCATGATCTTTGCCTGCCAACGCACCGGGCGTAGCGCCCGGCATGCATCCGGTCAAGGCCAGCGCTGCGCCCAGCAGGAGCGGACGCGCGCCCCTCACTTCAGCTTCCGCAGCTTGAACGCCACCAGCACCTGCAACAGCCCGTACAGCAGGCTGCCGATACCGATCCACAGTGTGGTCACCGCCACGCCTGCATACGGGTTGGCCGCGAACAACAGGCCCAGCACCACCGCCAGCACGCCACTGAGAATCAGCAGCCACTCGCCCTGGATATGCTTGCGTACGCGGATCGCGAACACGATGCGATAGATGCCGGCCACCAGCAGCCATGCCGCCAGGAACAGCACCAGCACGCTGGCGGTGGCCAGCGGATTGATCACCGCCAGGATGCCGAAACCCAGCGAGGCGATGGCATACAGTGCCAGCCAGCCACGCGAGGCACCGCTGCCGCCGCTGACCAGTGCGAACAGGCTGATGACACCTTCAACGATGGCCATCACGCCCAGCGTCCACGCCAGTACCATCGCCGCCGACAGCGGCCAGCCGATGGCGATGATGCCGAAGCCCAGCGCGACCAGCCCATACAACAGCAGGATCCACCAGCTACGGCCGACCGCCGACAACAAGGGAGACAAGGGGGAATTCATGGCCACTCCTTCGATCCGGAACCGGGTTCATCCTAGCCCCTGGTGATGAAGAGGGCGATCACGGCGCCCGCGCGCAGACCCATACGCGCACCTCGTCCACTCCCACCCACCGCAGCGTCTCCGCAACCTCCATCACCGTGCTGCCGGTGGTCATCACATCGTCCACCACGGTCAGTCGCGGCGGCACCGGACCACGTACATCGAACGCATCGAACAGGTTTTCCCTGCGCTGTTCGGCCGTACGCTCGGACTGCGGCGCGGTATGCCGCCGCCGGTACAGCCCCTGCCAGACCGGCATCGGCAGCAGGCGGCACAGTTCGGCGGCCTGGTTGTAGCCGCGCTGGCGCAGGCGCCGCCTATGCAGCGGCACCGGCACCAGCGGCGGGCACCACCAGGGCGGCGGTGCGCGTTGCATCAACTGTGCGAGCAGGCGACCGGCGGCGAGGTCCTGATGGAACTTGTACCGCACCAGCAGCTGGTCGACCGGCGGCAGGTACAACAAGCTGGCATGGGTAGCGGCCTGCGGTGGCGCTTCCTCGCGGCAGCTGCCGCAGACGATCAGGGCGTTGTCCGGCAACGGCAATGCGCAGCGCAGGCAGGCGCGGCCGGCCCACGGCAGGTCGGCAAGGCAGGTGCGGCACAGGTCAAGATCATCGTGGCCCGGGTCGCCGCAGACCAGACACCGCAGTGGCAGGAGCACGCGAAGCAGCGCTGCGGGCCAATCCGCCGGTAGAGGGAGGTAGGCAAGAGGCATACCCCAACCTGCCCGCGCAACGATGCCGGAACCATCACCGGCAACCACACCGGACGGTCAGGAAAGCGGACGCAGTGCTGTCGGCCGTCTCATCGGGTCAGTCACGCAGGGAGGCCCGCCAGGCCACCAGGGCGGCGGCGGCGCGCTGGGTCCTGTGCTCATCCGGATTGACGCCCATCTCATTGCGGGCCATGCCGGCAAGGGCCGCACACACTTCCTGTTCGCCTGCACCGCGCAGCAGCTGGGACTCGATGCGATCTGCGTAGGCCGCGTACTCGCCACGGCAGTCCGGATTGGCCTGGATGCCTATTGGATCCCATACGTAGTGCAGGACTTCATCCACCGCTCGGCCCAGTGCACCGCGCCTGCGGTCTGCCGCCTGGCGGACCTCCTTCCAGTGTGGCGTGTTGTGCAGTGCCTCGAACGGCATCGGCACTGGCGACAACAGGTAGGAGATGCCGTCTTCGTCCTGCTTGACATGCCAGACGCCAACACCAACATCCGCCATGTGCTCGGACAGCGGGAAAACGAAGGCGGGCAGCCACAACAGCTCGATGCGGCCATCTCCCTGCCAGCCCAGCGCGGTGAACATCCCGGCTGCGGTCTCCCGGTAGGCCTGCGCGGCAGGCTCGCCGACCAGTTGCCCCGGATCCAGCATGAACACCCGGTTGTCGATGTACTCGACCACGCTGCCATGGAACTCGCGCAAGCGCTCGGGCGGATAATCGATGACCTGTTCAGGGGCGATGGTGTAACTCACTTCGTGAAATCCTTTCCGCTGGAAGGCGAGTGCGGCGCCACGGCGGGCATCATCAACACCTCCGCCAGACCACGATAGATCGGCACGCGGCACACCAGCCCGGACACGCCGCGCGCGATCAGCACCGTGGCCAGGATCGGCAGCAGCAGATCGCCGCTGTCGGTCAGCTCCAGCGAAATCACCGCCGAGGTCAGCGGTGCCTGGGTGACGCCGGTCAGATAGGCGCACATGCCCAACAGCACGAACGCACGCGGATCCACACCCGGCATCAGCACCGCGAGGTTGTGCCCAAGGCCGGCACCGACCGCCAGCGCCGGCGAGAACAGGCCACCGGGGATGCCCGCCACGTAGGACGCCAGATTCGCCAGCAGCTTCATCAGACCGAATTCATGGCCCACCATCGCCTGCCCCTGCACCAGGCTGCGCGCCTGCTCGTAGCCGGTGCCGAACGCGCCTTCGCCGAAGACCAGGGCGAGCAGTACCACCACCAGACCGCAGCCTGCGGCCAACAGAACCGGATGCCGCTGCCGCAGTTGCCCGAGCCAACGCGGGCGGCCCGCCGCACTGGCCAGCACTGCGCGTGCGAACAGCCCGCCCAGCAAGCCCGCCACCACGCCGCACAACAGGATCGCCAGCCAGCCCTGGCCCAGCGGCAGGCGTGCGCTCACATGGCCGAAGTAGGTGTAGTTGCCCAGCAGGCCAAGCGACACCACGCCACCAACGATCACTGCGGTCAGCAAGGTGCCGGAAAACCGATGCTCGAAACGGCCGCTGAGCTCCTCGATGGCAAAAACGATACCGGCCAGCGGCGTGTTGAATGCCGCCGCGATGCCTGCCGCGCCACCGGCCAGCAGGAAGTGCGAGAGCTCGCGCGGGTCCTTGAAGCCAAACCAGCGGCCGAACAGGTACATCAGGCTGGCACCCACATGCACGGTGGGCCCTTCGCGCCCGACCGACGCGCCGCCGAGCAGCGACAACGAGGTCAGCAGCAGCTTGCCCGCCGAGACCGCGGGCGAAAGATTGGTCCTGCGGAACGACTCATCCGGCTTGTCCAACGCGGCGATGACCTGCGGAATGCCGCTGCCCCGCGTGGGCTTCAGCACGCCCGCGGTCAACCAGGCCAACAGCGCGAAGATGCCGGGCGTAAGCAGCAGGGCCCACCACGGCGAGTGCGCGGTGATGCGCTGGAACAGATGGAAGGCCGCGTCGCTGGCCTTGGCGAACAGGATGGCCACCAGTGCCACGGCCACGGCGCCGCCCCAGAGCGCGGCACGGCGACGCCAGGCCTCGCTGAGAACCAGCGCGGTGATGCGGCCGCGGAGGCGGTGGAGATCGGTCATGCGGGGCAGTCTGGACGCTGCGGAGGAAGGCGGACAGCGGGTACTGTGGCTGAAGGCCTTGCAGGATGTGGTGAATACGCTCACGCGCCGGGAACCGCATGCTTTGGCAGCAATGGCACGCCGTCCCACATGCGTGAAGGCCGGCCGATTCCTACCGGGTTCGTCCACCGCGCCTCGTGGAGGTAGCATTGCAGCCGCTGCCCTCTGGGGAGGGGTGCAGCTCCGCCGGCAACGAAAGGCCGCCACCGCTCGTCATCGCGGTAGCGCTTGCCAGCACCTGCGTGCCGACATCTGCGTGAATTGCTTCGTTCTCGACATCCTCAATGACAATGGAGTGTGAGATGAATGCCTACGACCCGCTGGATCACATCATCCATCTTCGTGATGGCACGCTGCAGGAATCAGACCTTCGCCGGATTGTCGGTCGCGCGCTGCAGGCCAGGTCACCTTCCGGAATCGTCATCCATGTACATGGCGGCCGCGTTTCGCAGAAGCGTGGACGGCGCATCGCAGAAACCCTGCATGACCCCTATGTGCGGGCACAGGCCTACCCCTTGTTCTTCGTCTGGGAAACGGGTGACATCGAAGCTCCGTTGAACAACCTGGGCGAGATCCTGGGTGCAGTACTCGCCAAACTGCTCTTCAGGAAAGTCCAGGACAAGATCCTGGAAAAGCTCGGCGGTGAACAGGCATTCACGCCCGGCATGAAGATCCTCAACGCCGCGCCACCCGACGAGGAAAGCCTTTCGGCAGATCTCGCACAGGAGTTCGCTGAAGATCCCGAGGTGAACCAGGCCCTTGCCGAGGCCCGGGAGGATTACAGGGAGGCGACGCTGACGCCCGTAAACAAGATGCTGGCACATGAACCGCCAGCCGAACACGCGGCCATCGTCAACGAGCGCACGGCAATGGAACTGTTTGGCACTCCGTCACCCAACAAGGCCGTAGCATTGAACTGGATCGCGCTGGCCATCAAGGTGGCCAGACTGGTGATACGCGTATGGCAACGCCAGCACAGTGGCCGGGGGCGGCCAGGTGCCGTCTCCGCCGTGATCGTGGAAGAAGTACTGCGAGAGTTCTATCTCGATGACGTGGGGCGCATCGGCTGGTGGAATCCCATGAAGAAGGATGCACAGGATTCATTCGACGGCCCGGCATCGGGTGGCGTCAGATTCCTGCGCGAGCTGCACAGGCAGTTGCAGTCCGAAGCCTCTGTTCCCCGCATCACGCTCGTCGGCCACAGCGCCGGCAGCATCTTCCTGTGCGAGCTGTTGGACCAGGCAGCGCAGATCCTTCCGGATCTGACGTTCGACCTTATTCTCGAAGCGCCTGCGGTGACGTGTCGTCGGTTCGCGCATGCCATCTCGAAGCACGAGAACCGCATCGGGAGGTTCCGGCAATTGGCGATGAGGGATGCCGACGAAGCCAGCGAGCGTTCACTGTTCTTTCCCGGTTCGCTGCTCTACATCGTGTCCAACATCTTCGAAGATGCTGCCGATGAGCCTCTGCTCGGCATGGAACGCTTCTTCACCCGGGAGAGCGTCTATAGCAACTCTGCGGCGTGGGCAGACATCTCGGCCTGCCAGGCGTTCTTCGCCCGGAAAGGAGAAAGCGCGGTGAGCTGGTGGACCCTTGATGACCTCAATGCCGACCAGCGCGAAGGTTGGGGCCACGGCTACTTCGATGACGGTCCCTTCATCCTCGGCAAGGTGACCGCGTTGATCAGCGAAACACCGCACACGCCTTGATGCCGATCACTTTTCGCGCTCGACGACAGAAGCAACGCGCCGGGCGGGATCGCCCGGAGTGCAAACACTGTAAACCATGTGAACATGAATATTGTTGACAGCCTGCGCACGCCCACCCACACTGCCGCCCTCGCTCCACTCGTACCCAGGGTCCCGCCATGGCTGCTGCCATCCGCCACGACTGGCAACACGACGAACTGCAGGCGCTGTTCGATCTGCCGTTCCCCGAGCTGCTGTTCCGCGCCGCAGCGGTCCATCGCGAGCACTTCGACCCAGCCCAGGTGCAGGTCTCCACGCTGCTGTCGGTGAAAACCGGTGGTTGCCCGGAAGACTGCGCGTACTGCCCGCAGGCGCAGCGCTACAACACCGGGGTGAACGCGCAGAAACTGATGGAGACCGACGCAGTGCTGGCCAAGGCACGCCAGGCCAAGGCCGCCGGTGCCTCGCGCTTCTGCATGGGTGCCGCGTGGCGTTCGCCGAAGGACCGCGACATCCCGAAGGTGGCGGCGATGATCGCCGGGGTGAAGGCGCTGGGCCTGGAGACCTGCGCCACGCTGGGCATGCTCAGTGGCGGGCAGGCGCGTGCGCTGAAGGATGCGGGACTGGACTACTACAACCACAACCTCGACACCGCGCCGGACTACTACGATTCGATCATCCACACGCGCCAGTACCAGGACCGCCTGGATACGCTGGAGCACGTGCGCGATGCTGGCCTGAAGACCTGCTGCGGCGGCATCGTCGGCATGGGCGAGACGCGCGCGCAGCGTGTCGGCCTGCTGCTGGCGCTGGCCACGTTGCCGGCGCATCCCGATTCGGTACCGATCAACAAGCTGGTGCAGGTGGCGGGCACGCCGCTGCATGGCAGCGCCGAACTGGACCCGTTCGAGTTCGTGCGCATGATCGCGGTGGCACGCATCGTCATGCCGCGCTCGATGGTGCGGCTGTCGGCCGGTCGCGAGGCGATGAGCGATGAACTGCAGGCGCTGTGCTTCGTCGCTGGTGCCAATTCGATCTTCTACGGCGACAAGCTGCTGACCACCGGCAACCCGGAGAGCGAGCGCGACCTGGCGCTGTTCGCGCGGCTGGGACTGCAGCCGATGGCGGTGCAGGTGGATGCCGAGGGCCACGACCACGGCGGTACCGTGCACGCCGATATCAGCGCCGATGCGCCCGGCTGTGGCTGCGCTCACGCGGCCTGAGACGGGACACAGGCAGGCGTCGCGGCAACGCGCTACCCTAGCCGCCCCGTCGTCGCATTCAGCCACCATGGCCCGCCCCGACCTGACCGCCCGCCTCCACGCCCAGCGCGCCCTGCGCGATGCCCAAGGCCGTCGCCGCACGCGGCGCACGGTCACCCGTCGTGATGGCGTACGCCTGGAAGTGGACGGCCAGTGGCTGACCGGCTTCTGCAGCAACGACTACCTGGGCCTGGCCCAGCAGTTCAGCGTGGTCAACGCGTTGCAGGACGCCGCCGCACGCGAAGGCGCTGGCGCCGGTGCCTCGCACCTGGTCTGTGGTCACCACGCCATGCACGAAGCGCTGGAACGCGAAGTGGCCGAGTGGCTGGGCTATCCGCGTGCGCTGCTGTTCGGCAGTGGCTTCGCCGCCAACCTGGCGGTTCAGCAGGCACTGCTGAGCGAAGAGAACGACGTCTGCGTGCAGGACAAGCTCAACCACGCCAGCCTGCTCGATGCCACGCGGCTGGCCGGTGCACGCCTGCGCCGCTATCCGCACCTGGATACCGAAGGTGCAATGCGTCAGCTCAAGCACGCGCCCGATGGCGCGGCCATGCTGGCCACCGACGGTGTCTTCAGCATGGATGGCGACATCGCACCGCTGCGCGCTTTGTCGCTTGTGGCACGCCTGCAGCAGGCGCTGTTCTACGTCGATGACGCGCACGGTGTGGGCGTGGTCGGTGATGGTCGCGGCGCCGTCGCGGCCGCTGGCCTGAGCGTGGACGATGTGCCGCTGCAGCTGGTCACGCTGGGCAAGGCACTGGGCGGTTCCGGCGCGCTGGTGCTGGGCCGCGACGACCTGATCGAGCATCTGGCCGAAACCGCACGTCCCTACATCTACACCACCGCCGTGCCACCGGCGATGGCAGCGGCGGCCCTGGAAGCAGTACGCCTGGCGCGCCGCGACCACTGGCGCCGCACCAAGCTGACCGACCTGATCGCGCTGTTCCGCAGTGAAGCGCGTCGCCATGGCCTGGACCTGATGGCTTCGGAAACGCCGATCCAGCCGCTGCTGTGCGGTGATGACCATACCGCCGTGGCGATGTCCACGGCGCTGGAACAGGCCGGCTGGCTGGTCGGTGCGATCCGCCCGCCGACGGTGCCGGAAGGCAAGGCACGCTTGCGCGTGACGCTGTCCGCGCTGCATACGCCGGAACAGGTGCGTGGCCTGGTGGAGGCCATCGCCAACGCGCGCGATCGCGTGACCCTGGCCGTGCGTGAAGCCGCGCCACCGCCGCTGCCCGCCTTTGCCTGAGTTCCGTGTAGTTCCCCATGCATATTGAAGTGACCGGCCGTGGGCCGGACCTGGTACTGATCCATGGCTGGGCCCTGCAGGGCGGTGTGTTCGCGCCGCTGGTGCAGCGCCTGGCGGACCAGTTCACCCTGCACCTGGTCGACCTGCCCGGCCATGGTCACAGCCGCGACGACACCACGCCGCTGCGCCTGCCGTTCGTGGTCAATGCCATTGCCGCGGCCACGCCGCCGGCGGTGTGGTGTGGCTGGTCGCTGGGCGGCCTGTTCGCGCTGCATGCGGCGGCCACCCTGCCGAAGGTGCGCGGGCTGGCGATGATCGCCGCCACGCCGCGCTTCGTGCGTGGCGAAGACTGGCCGCACGCGGTGGAACCGGCGGTGTTCGAACAGTTCGGGCGCGAGCTGGCCAGCGACTTCGGTGGCACCCTGGAGCGCTTCTTGGCGCTGGACGTGATGGGCTCGGCGCACGCCCGCGAGGAGCTGCGCACATTGCGCCAGCGCCTGGTCGAGCGCGGTGCACCCACCGAGCGCGCGCTGCTGGAGGGCCTGCGGCTGCTGGAAAGCACCGACCTGCGTGGCGCGCTGCCGACGCTGGGCAAACCCAGCCTGTGGATCGCCGGCCAACGCGACCGGCTGGTCTCACCGGCAGCGATGCAGGCCGCCGCGGCACTGGCCCTGGGCGGGCAGGCGCTGACCATCGCCCACGGCGGCCATGCGCCCTTCCTCGGCCATGCCGACGAAGTGGCCGCCGCCCTGCAACACTTCGTTGCCGGCCTGTCACCGGCCGATGGCGGACAATGAGCGCCTTCCGAATTCCGCAGGACTGACGCATGGATCTGGGTATCAATGGCCGCTGGGCACTGGTCTGCGGCGCAAGCAAGGGGCTGGGCCTGGGCTGCGCGCGTGCGCTGGTGCGCGAGGGCGTCAACGTGGTGATCATGGCTCGTGGTGAAGCTGCGCTGCAGGTCGCCGCTGAAGAGCTGCGCGCGCTGGCCGGCGCCGCCGAGGTACGCGCGGTCGTCGCCGACGTCACCACCGAGGCCGGCCGTACCGCAGCGCTGGCCGCGTGCCCGCAGGTGGACATCCTGGTCAACAACGCCGGTGGCCCGCCGCCCGGTGATTTCCGCACCTTCGAGCGTGACGACTGGATTGCCGCGCTGGACGCCAACATGCTGGCGCCGATCGCGCTGATCCGCGCCACCGTCGACGCGATGATCGAACGCGGCTTCGGCCGCATCGTCAACATCACCTCATCGGCGGTGAAAGCCCCGATCGACATTCTGGCGCTGTCCAATGGTGCGCGCAGTGGCCTGACCGGCTTCGTCGCCGGCCTGTCGCGCCGCACCGTGGCCCACAACGTCACCATCAACAACCTGCTGCCCGGCCAGTTCGACACCGACCGCCTGCGTGCCAACTTCGCCCACAGTGCCGGCAAGGACGGCGATGCTGGCGAAGTGGCCGAACGCCGCCGCCAGCAGATCCCCGCCGGCCGCTTCGGCACGCCGGATGAATTCGGCGCCGCCTGCGCGTTCCTTTGCAGCGCACAGGCCGGTTACCTCACCGGGCAGAACCTGCTGATCGATGGCGGCGCCTACCCCGGTACGTTCTAAGAGACTTTCGCAATGCCGTCCCACTTCGATGCCCGCCATGTCCGCCGCGCGTTCGCCCGCGCCGCCAACAGCTATGACGCCGCCGCCGCCCTGCAGCGCGAGGTGCAGTCGCGGCTGATCGAATCGCTGGACTACCTGGAGGCACGCAAGCCCGAGGTGGTGCTGGACATCGGTGCCGGTACCGGACACGCCAGCGCGCTGATGAAGAAGCGCTGGCCGAAGGCGCAGGTGATCGCGCTGGACGTGGCGCTGCCGATGCTGGACCAGGCCAAGCGCCAGGCCGGCTGGTGGAAGCCGTTCCAGCGCCTGTGCGGTGACGCCGCCGCGCTGCCGCTGGCCGACAACAGCGTGGACGTGATCTTCAGCAACCTGTGCCTGCAGTGGGTGGACGACCTGCCGGCGGTGTTCGCCGGGTTCCGTCGCGTACTCAAGCCGGGCGGCCTGCTGGTGTGTTCCACCTTCGGCCCGGAAACGCTGGTCGAGCTCAACGAAGCATTCGCCGCTGCCGATGACCGCCCGCACGTGAGCCGCTTCGCGCAGATCGCCCAGTTCGGCGATGCGCTGATGATGGCCGGCTTCCGCGACCCGGTGCTGGACCGCGACCTGTTCACCCTGACCTACGACGACCTGCCGTCGCTGATGCGCGAACTGCGTGCGATGGGCGCGACCAATGCCCGCGTCGACCGCCGCCACACGCTGACCGGGCGTGGCCGCTTCGCTGCTGCTGCGGCCGCCTACGAGCCGATGCGCCGCGCCGACGGCAAGCTGCCGAGCAGTTGGGAGGTGATCTATGCCCACGCCTGGGCGCCGGACCCGGGCGCGCCGATCCGCGAAGGTGGGCATGACGTGGCATCGGTGCCGGTGTCGGCGATTCCGATCCGGCGCAGGCAGACCTGATCGTCCGGTAGTGCCGGCCGCTGGCCGGCAACCTAATGATTCCATGGTGGGCATCTGCCGGCCAGCGGCCGGCACTACCGCATGCCACGCCGTACGCGAATCGCTCTGGTAGGTGCCAACCTTGGTTGGCACTCACCCAAGGCAGTCTTCCGCCTCAGGTATTGGCCGGCGAACTCAGCGGCGGGCGCACCAGATCGCGGTGGAAGAAGTAGATCTCCTGCACCAGGAAGCGCCAGCTGGTGTGGAAGCTGCGGAAGCGCGTGCTGGGCGTGGACGAGGCCAGCGCGTCGATCCCCAGTGCCTTGCTCAGGCGCAGCGCGCGCGCCATGTGCAGCGGGTCACTGACAATGATCACCCGGTGCAGGTCACGCTGCTCCATCAACCGCTTGGCTTCGACCAGATTCTGCACGGTGTTGCGCGAGGCGGTCTCGATCAGGATCGCATCGTCCGGGATGCCGTGCTTGAGCGCGTAGCGTCGCGCCACCTGTGATTCGGAAAAGCGTGCACCGGTGCCGCCATAGCCACCGGTGAAGATCAGCAGCGGCGCGTAGCGGGCCTCGTACAGGTCCAGGCCATGGCGGATGCGTTCTTCGAACACCGGTGATGGCTTGGCGTCATAGGCCGCCGCACCCAGCACGATGATGGCGTCGGCCTTGGCGGCCTGGTCGCGTTCACCAACCCACACGATCCACGCGGTCACGCCCAGCAGCCAGATCACCAGCAGGACAAACAGCCGCCACAGCCAGCCCAGCAGGCCGGTGCGATGCCGCTGCCGGTCGCGGCTCACGGCGCCCCCCAGCGCAGCGCTGGCAGGTCGACGTTGCCGCCGGACAGCACCAGCCCGACGCGCAGCCCTGCAAAGCGCTCAGGTTGCGCCAGCACTGCGGCCAGCACGGTGGCCGAGGACGGTTCGACCACCTGCTTGAGGACCTCCCACAACAGGCGCATCGCGGCCATTGTCGCCACGTCGTCGACCACGATCACCTCGGCGCCGGCCGCGCGCAGCAGCGCGAAGTTGGGTGCGCCGATCAGGGTGCGCAGTCCATCGCAGATCGTGTCCGGGGTGAACGCGCCCAGACGCTCGCCTGCAGCCAGCGAGCGCGCGGTGTCATCGGCGCCGGCCGGTTCGGCCAGCACCAGCCGGGTCTGCGGGCTGGCGTGCTGCAGGGCCAGCGCAGTGCCGCTGGCGAGGCCGCCGCCGCCCACCGGCACCACCAGCACGTCGAACGGGCCGTCGCTGTGCAGCAGTTCCAGGGCAGCAGTGCCCTGCCCGGCCATCACCGCCGGATCGGTATAGGGGTGGACCAGGGTCGCGCCGGTATCGGCCTGCACCTTGGCGCAGGTGGCTTCACGGTCGGCGATGGTCGCCGGGCAGTGCCAGAGCGTGGCGCCATGCCGGGCAATATTGGCCAGCTTGGCCGCCACCGCGCCTTCCGGCACCACCACATGGCAGGGAATGCCCCGGGTGCGCGCGGCCAGCGCCAGCGCGGCGCCATGGTTGCCGGAGGAATGGGTCACCACGCCGGCACCGGCGCGGCCGGCATCCAGCGACCACACCGCATTGCAGGCACCGCGGAACTTGAACGCGCCACCACGCTGAAGGTGCTCGGCCTTGAAGGCCAGCTGTGCCCCGGCCAGCGCATCGAGCGTGTGCGAGCGCAGCACCGGGGTCACGCTGGCATGCGGGGCGATCCTCGCGGCAGCAAGCAGGACGTCGTCGGCGCGGGGCAACAGTGAATCGCTCATGACGCAAGATTAACGTATGCCCCCGCGCTGGCGACCGGGGCACAGGTCATGCCAGCATGCGGGCCTTCACCTCCATTCATCCTGGCCGGTGGAATTAAGGGTCGATTCAATGCCCGCGCACGAAGCTGACTGCACACCCGTCCTCTGGGGGGACCCACCATGAAAACGCGCTTGATGCTTGCCGGTGGCCTGATGCTGGCCCTGACCGGCTGCACCACCTACGACTACGTCGGCGGTGGCCGCGGTGGCGGCTACTACCACGGTGCGCCGTCGGTGGAATACCGCTACCCGGCCGGCTATCCCTACAACTCCGGCTACCCGTACTACGGCGGCTATGGCGGTTACTACGGTGGCTACGGCAATCCGTACTACTCGCGCCCGATCTACCGCCCGCCGCACAACCACCGCCCGCCGCCGCGTCCGGGCAATGGCGGCGAGAACCGTCCGCCGCCGTCGCGCCCGTCCTACAACGGTGGTTCGCCGTGGCGGAACATGGATTCGATGCGACGCCCGCCGCAGTCCAACGTGCAGCCGTCGGCGCCCCCGCCGCAGGCCCGTCCGGCGCCGGCGCCGAGCGCACCGAGGATGAACGGTTCCCCCTGGCGCAACATGGATCGTGGGACGCAGCGCACAGTTGAGCGCTGAACCGTCTTGCATTTCACACGGTCTAAGCCGCAATCTACGGGGATGGTGACGGCCCGCGTCACAAAGTGACAAAAACGACACGGGCCGCCGCAAAAAGCTCTACGTCGATATCCGACAGGAACATCTGGATCCCCCCTGTTCCGGCCCTGTCGGATGTCGGCACCTCTGAAGGCAGACGGCCCCGCAATGCGGGGCCGTTTGTTTTGGGGCCTTTCCCGGCGACCCCAAAAAAACAGGGCCGGACAGTCCCCCGACTGCCGGCCCCCTGCTCCCCCACCATGCGCCTGTACCGGCCCCTGTTCCAATTCCGGTCACGGGCGCCTACGGCGCCAGCCACGGTGGGTGCTATTGGGTTATCTGCAAAAATCCTGCCAACTTTAGGGCTGATTTCGACGCCGGGCGGCTGGCGACGTCGTCCCGGCCCGGAATGGCGCTAAAATCGCCACCCCGGCGCCGCCCCCGGCCGCGCCCGCCCCCAGCTGAACAGCACCCATGAACCCGTCCTTCCATCGTTACGACGTCATCGCCATCGGCGGTGGCCACGCTGGCACCGAAGCCGCGCTGGCCGCGGCCCGCACCGGCGTGCGCACCCTGCTGCTGACCCACAACATCGAAACGGTGGGCGCGATGAGCTGCAACCCGGCCATCGGTGGCATCGGCAAGGGCCACCTGGTCAAGGAAATCGACGCCCTGGGCGGTGCGATGGCGCATGCCGCCGACCGCGCCGGCATCCAGTGGCGCACGCTCAACGCCTCCAAGGGTCCGGCCGTGCGTGCCACCCGCTGCCAGGCCGACCGCAACCTGTACCGCATGGCGATCCGCGCGATCGTTGAAGGCGAGGCCAACCTGACCGTGTTCCAGGCCGCCGTCGATGACCTGGTCATCGAAGGCGACGCCGTGCGCGGGGTCATCACCCAGACCGGCCTGCGTTTCGACGCCGAAGCGGTGGTGCTGACCGCCGGCACCTTCCTGGCCGGCAAGATCCATGTCGGGCCGACCCAGTACGCCGCCGGCCGCATGGGCGACCCGCCGGCCACCACGCTGGCCGCGCGCCTGCGCGAGCGCCCGTTCCAGGTCGACCGCCTGAAGACCGGCACGCCGCCGCGCATCGATGGCCGCTCGCTGGACTACAGCGTGATGGACGAGCAGCCCGGCGATTCGCCGCGTCCGGTGATGTCCTTCCTCGGCTCTGTGGACGAGCATCCGCAGCAGGTCAGCTGCTGGATCACCCACACCACCGAACAGACCCACCAGATCATCCGCGACGCGCTGCACCGCTCGCCGCTGTACAGCGGCCAGATCGAAGGCATCGGTCCGCGCTACTGCCCGTCCATCGAAGACAAGGTGGTGCGCTTCGCCGAGAAAGCCAGCCACCAGATCTTCGTCGAACCCGAAGGCTTGGGCATCGTCGAGATCTATCCCAACGGCATCTCCACCTCGCTGCCGTTCGACGTGCAGCTGGAGATGGTGCGCAGCATCCGCGGTTTCGAGAACGCGCACATCACCCGTCCCGGCTATGCGATCGAGTACGACTTCTTCGATCCACGCGGGCTGAAGGCCTCGCTGGAAACCAAGCTGGTCAACGGCCTGTTCTTCGCCGGCCAGATCAACGGCACCACCGGCTATGAAGAAGCGGCCGCGCAGGGCCTGCTGGCCGGCCTCAACGCCGCACGCCAGGTGCGCGGGCTGGACGGCTGGTGCCCGCGCCGCGACGAGGCGTACCTGGGCGTACTGGTGGATGACCTGATCACCCACGGCACCAACGAGCCGTACCGCATGTTCACCAGCCGCGCCGAGTACCGGCTGCAGCTGCGCGAAGACAACGCCGACCAGCGCCTGACCCCGGTCGGCCGCGGGATGGGCCTGGTCGATGATCGCCGCTGGAGCGCGTTCGAGACCAAGCAGGCGGCGGTGGACGCCGAGCGTGCACGCCTGGGCGCGCTTTGGGCGACCCCGGCCAATGCACTGGGCCGCGAAGTGAACGAAACACTGGGCGTGGCGGTCAGCCGCGAAACCAACGTGCTGGACCTGATCAAGCGCCCCGAGCTGGATTACGCCGCGCTGATGCAGGTGCCTTCGCTGGGCCCGGCGGTGGCCGATGGCAAGGTGGCCGAGCAGGTGGAGATCGGCGTGAAGTACGCCGGTTACCTGGACCGCCAGCGCGAGGAGATCGAGCGCCAGCAGCGGCACGAAGCCACGCCGATCGCTGAAGCCTTCGATTACGCGACGGTGCGCGGGCTGTCGGCCGAAGCGCTGCAGAAGCTGGAGCGCGTACGCCCGCAGACCATCGGCCAGGCACAGCGCATTCCGGGCATGACCCCGGCAGCGATCTCGCTGCTGCTGGTGCACCTGGAACGCGCACGCCGGGGACGCGTGGCGTAAAGCGTGTGGTAGCGCCGGGCCATGCCCGGCGAGCGCAGCGGTACGCGAAAATCCGCCGGGCATGGCCCGGCGCTACCGCACGCGTTACTGCGCGTCCGCCCCACCGCCCAGCACCTTGAACAGCGTCACCCGGTTACCCGCTTCCTGCTGCTGCAGGGCGATCAGGTCCTGCTGCGCAGCGTACAGGCTGCGCTGTGCATCCAGCGCCTGCAGGTAGCCGTCCAGCCCGGTGCGGTAACGCGCATCGGCCAGCGTATAGCTGCGCTGGCTGGCGGCGACCAGCGCACGCTGGGCCTCCATCTGCGCGATCAGGTGATCCCGCGTGGCCAGCGCATCGGCCACTTCACTGAAGGCCTGCTGGATTGCCTTCTCATACTGGGCGATGCCGATGTCCTTGCCGATCTTCGAGGCATCCAGCGAGGCCTTCAACGCGCCGGCGTGGAATATCGGTGCGGTGATGCTGGGCGCGAACGACCAGCCGCGGGTGCCGGCCGAGAACAGCGTCGACAACGCGGTGGAGCTGTGGCCGTAGTTGGCGGTCAGCGTCAGCGTCGGGAAGAACGCGGCGCGCGCGGCACCGATATCGGCATTGGCTGCCTGCAACGCGTGTTCGGCGGACAGCACGTCCGGGCGCTGCAGCAGCACGCTTGAGGGAAGGTTGGCCGACAACGGTGCCAGCGCCACGGTGCCATCCAGTGCCTGCGCGCCGGGCAGCAATGCCGCGTCCAGCGGCGCGCCCACCAGCAACTGCAGCGCATCGCGATCCCGCGCCTGCTGGGTCTGCAGCTTGGCCAGCGCAGCGCGCGCGGCTTCCACGCTGGTCTGCACCTGCGACAGGTCCAGGCCCGAGGCCAGGCCCTGTGCATGGCGGGCCTCGGTGCGCTGCAGGGTCTGCTGCTGGCTGTCCAGGGTCTGCCGGGTGAACGCCAGCGACTGCTCGTCCGCCGCCAGCGCCAGCCACGCCGTGGCCACTTCGGCCACCAGGCTGGTGCGCGCGGCGCGCTGGTTCTCGGCGCTGGCCAGCCAGTTCTGCAGGGCCTCGTTGTTCAGGCTGCGGATGCGCCCGAACAGGTCCAGCTCCCAACTGCTGATACCCACCTGCACGGCATCGGATTCGGTTATCTGGGTGGCACCGGTCTCGCTGTTGGCATCACTCACCCGCGAGCGGGTGACACTGCCACTGGCATCCACCGACGGCAGCAGCGCCGCGCGCTGGATGCGGTACTGCGCGCGTTCCTTCTGCACCTGCAGCACCGCCACGCGCAGGTCGCGGTTGTTCTGCAGCGCCAGCGCGATCACCTGCTGCAGGCGCGGTTCCAGGAACACCTCGCGCCACGCCGGCATCGTCAATACCGGCTCGGCCTCGCCCGTGGCGGCATTGCCGATCTGCGCCGGCACCGGCGCCTCGGGGCGCTGGTAGTGCGGGGCCATGCTCACGCAGCCGCCCAGCACCGTGGTCATCGTTGCGGCCGCCAGGGCGCGCAGCAGCATCGGCTTCATGGGTTTGCCTCCGCGGCAGTGGCATCGGCCGGCGCGCGGCCCGGGAACAGGCGGCGCACCAGCAGGTAGAACAGCGGCACGAAGAACATGCCCAGCACCATCGAGGCGACCGTACCACCGGCCACGCCCGTACCCAGCGAACGGCGCGCGGCCGAACCGGCGCCGGTGGCGAACACCAGCGGCAGCACGCCCATCAGGAACGCCAGCGAGGTCATCACGATCGGCCGCAGCCGCAGGTACACCGCCTGTAGGATCGCCTCGCGCGTGCTCTTGCCCTGCTGCTCGAGGATGCGTGCGAACTCGACGATCAGGATGCCGTTCTTCGCCGCCAGACCAATCGTGGTCAGCAGCCCAACCTGGAAGTACACGTCGTTGTTGAGGCCACGCAGGTTCATCATCAGCACGGCGCCGAACACACCCACCGGCACCGCCAGCATCACCGCGAACGGCACCGCCCAGCTTTCATACAGCGCGGCCAGGCACAGGAACACGAACAGCAGCGAGATGGCATACAGCATCGGCGCCTGGTTGCCCGAGAGCTGCTCCTGGTAGGCCATGTCCGACCACGCGTGGCTGAAGCCTTCCGGCAGTGTGTCGGCCAGGCGCGCGATCTCAGCCATCGCCTCACCGGAACTGACGCCCGCTGCCGGCTGCCCGGTGATTTCCATCGCTGATACGCCGTTGTAGCGCTGCAATGCGGCCGGCGCACTGGTCCAATGCGTGCTGATCAGCGACGACAGCGGCACCATCTGCCCGGCCTGGTTGCGCACGCTCCAGCGCTCGATGTCCTGCGGCTGCATGCGTGCTTCGGCCGTGCCCTGGATGAACACCTTCTTGATGCGGCCCTTGTAGATGAAGTTGTTGACGAAGTCGCCGCCCAACGCCGCGTTCAAGGTGTCATTGATGTCCTGTGGATTCACGCCCATGGCCTGCGCCTTGGCGTCGTCCACCTTCACTGCGTACACCGGCGCGTCTTCCAGGCTGGCGTAGCGCACGTTGACCAGCTTCGGATCCTTGGCGGCCTCCTTCAGCAACGTGTTGCGCGCAGCCACGGCGGCGGCATGGCCGGCACCGCCTTCGTCCTGCAGTTCCAGGGTGAAACCGCCCGCGTCGCCCAGGCCGAGGATGGCCGGTGGCGAGGTGATGAATACCTGCGCATCGGGCACGCTGGCCATGGCCGCGGTCAAGCGCGCGGCGATGGTATCGGCATCGTCCTTGCGGTCATCCCAATCCTTGAGCCGGATGAAGGCCTGGCCGACGTTCTGGCCGCTGCCGGTGACACTGAAACCGGCGGTGGCCTGGATCGAGAGCACGCTGTCGTCCTTCACCGCGGCCGCACTGAGGCGATCCATCACTGCACGGGTCTGCTCCAGGGTGGAGCCGGCTGGCAGCTTCACCAGCGCGTTGAGCATGCCCTGGTCCTCATCGGGCAGGAATGCGCCGGGCAGGTGCCACAGCAGCAGGCCTGTGGCCACGCTCAGCACCAGGTAGAACAGCACACCCAACGCGCGCCGGCCGAGGAAACCATCGACGCGATGGCGCAGGCCATTGGAGGTGCGCTCGAAGCGGTGGTTGAACCAGATGAAGAACTTGCCCAGCAGGCTCGGCTCGCCGCCGTGATCGCCATGCGGATGGCCGCCCTTGGGAATCTGATGCAGGATGCTGCCGCACAGCGCCGGGGTGATGGTCATCGCCACCAGCACCGACAGGATCATCGCAGCGGCAATCGTCACCGAGAACTGGCGATAGATCACGCCGGTGACACCGCTGAAGAACGCCATCGGCAGGAACACCGCGGTGAGCACCAGCACGATGCCGACCAGCGCGCCGGTGATCTGGCCCATCGCCTTCAGCGTGGCCGGCTTCGGTGCCAGCCCTTCGAAGGTCATCACCCGCTCCACGTTCTCCACCACCACGATGGCATCGTCCACCAGCAGGCCGATGGCCAGCACCAGTGCGAACATGGTCAGCGTGTTGATCGAGTACCCGAACGCCGCCAGCACGCCGAACGTGCCCAGCAGCACCACCGGCACCGCGATGGTCGGGATCAGCGTGGCCCGCCAGTTCTGCAGGAACAGGTACATCACCAGCACGACCAGCGCGATCGCCTCGATCAGGGTGATCACCACTTCCTTCAGCGAGATGGTCACGAACGGCGTGGTAGTGAATGCCACGTGGGCGGTGTAGCCGTGTGGCCAGTACTTCTGCAGCTGCTGCAGCCGTGCATCGATGGCCTTGGAGACGGCGATCGCGTTCGCACCGGCATTGAGTTCAATGCCCAGCGAGGCCGACGGCTTGCCGTTGAAGGTGCTGATGCTGTCGTAGCTCTCCGGCCCCAGACCGATCGTCGCCACGTCGCCCAGGTGCACCACGCTGCCACCGGCGTCGGCCTTGAGCACCACCTGCGCGAACTGCTCGGGGGTGTGCAGACGGCTGCGCGCGGTCACCGTGGCGTCCAGCTGCTGGCCCTTCAGCGCCGGCTGGCCGCCCAGCTCACCAGCCGACACGTCGGTGTTCTGCGCCTGCAGTGCGGTCTCGATGTCCGACGGCATCAGTGCGTACTGGCGCATCTTTTCCGGGTCCAGCCAGATACGCATGGCGTATTCCTGGCCGATCGGCTGGATGTTGCCGACGCCGCTGACACGGCTGATCTGGTCGTCGATGCGCGCCTCCATGAAGTTGGCGACATCGAAGTTGTCCATGCTGCCGTCTTCGCTGGTGAACGACAGCACCTCGAAGATCGAACCGCTGGACTTGGTGATGGTCAGCCCATTCTGCTGCACCGCCTGCGGCAAGGTGGCCATGGCCGCCTGCAGCTGGTTCTGTACCTGTACCTGCGCGGTGTCCGGGTTGGTGCCGGTGGCAAACACCAGGTTGACCTGCGCCGAGCCATCGGAGGCGCTGGTGGAGGTCATGTACATCAGGTGGTCCAGGCTCTGCTGGGACTGCTCGATGACCTGGGTGACCGCGTTTTCCACGGTCTGCGACGAGGCACCGGTGTAGGTGGCGCGGATGGTGATGGTGGGCGGGGCGATCTGCGGGTAGCGGTCCACCGGCAGGATCAGGATTGCGAGCAGGCCGAGCAGGCTGACCGCGATGGCGATCACCCAGGCGAAGATCGGCCGGTCGATGAAGAAACGAACCATGCGCGGCAGGCCTCAGTGCGACGTTTCGTCGGTGTTGCCGTTCGGGTCGATCGCCGGCATGGCGGCCAGCTGCGCGGTGGTGGCCGCTATCGCCTTCACCTGCTGGCCGAGCGAAACCGCACTGCCGTTGCTGACGATCACCCGCTCACCGGCCTTCAAGCCCTGCGTGATCTGCCACTGGTTGCCCACCACCTGACCAATGCCGACCCGGCGTTCCACCACATGGTCCCTGGCGTCGAGCAGGCGCAGCAGCGGCTCGCCGCGTTCATTGCGCAGCACCGCCTTCTGCGGCACCAGCAGCGCGCGCGCATCGGTGGCCATCGGCAGCACCGCCTTCAGATACATCCCCGGCAACAGCAGGCCGTCCGGGTTCGGAATGACCGCACGCAGCACCACGTTGCCGGTGCCCGGATCGACCGCACTGCCGACGAACTCCAGGGTCCCTTCATGCGCGTACGTGCTGCCGTCCTCCAGCAGCACCTTCACCTGTGCCTTGCCATCGATGGCCTTCACCAGGCCGGCATCGAGCTGCTTGCGCAGTGCCAGCATCTGCGTGCTGGACTGGGTCACATCCAGGTACACCGGATCCAACCGTTGAATGGTCGCCAGCGCCGCGTCCTGGCCGGCAGCGACCAGCGCGCCGGCAGTGACGCTGGAGGTGCCGATGCGGCCGTCGATCGGTGCGCTGATCCGGGTGTAGTCGAGGTTGATGCGGGCGGCCTGCAGCGCAGCGCGCGCGGCAATCACATTGGCCTGCGCCTGCTTCAGTGCCGAAGTGGCATCGTCGGCATCCTGCTTGCTGGCCGCATCCAGGCCCAGCAGCGTGCGCGTGCGCTCGGCCTTCGGCTGCGCCGACAGCACGGTGGCCTCGGCCTGCGCCAGCTGGCCACGAGCAGTATCGAAGGCGGCCTGGTACGGCGCCGGATCGACCTGGTACAGCAACTGCCCGGCCTTGACCTGCTGGCCTTCGGTGAACAACCGCTGGCGGATCAGCCCGCCGATCTGCGGCCGTACCTCGGACACCTCGAACGGCACCGCCCGACCAGGCAGGGTCTGCTGCAGCGCCAGCGGCTGCGCGCTGGCGGTAATGACGCCGACTTCAGGCGTGGCTGGCGTTTCGGACCTGCCCGCCGAGCAGGCCGCCAGGGACATCAGCAGGGGCAACAGCAGCGGATGGGGGGAGCGGGACAGCGGGCGCGGGAGTGACATGGGGGGCGTGGGGGCCTTGCGTTGACCCGTGCACGCTGCCGTGGAACTGTGCAGAGAATATGGAGAATGTGCGACCGGCTCAGCTGGCGCTTGCTTTCAGCGCCGCATGCGCCGCTAATGGCCTCCGCGATGGTGAAGATTCGACTCAAATTCGGCCTGACCGCGAAGACCTTCCTCGCGATCTTCACCGCCTGCCTGCTGGTGCTGGCAGTGAACGGCATTGCCAGTCGCGTTGCGTTCCAGACCGGCTTCCTGGACTACCTCAACGACCAGGGCGACCTGCGCATGCAGCGCCTGATGCCCCACCTGCAGCGCGAGTACAGCGCGCACGGCGGCTGGGAGCATCTGCGCGGTGACAGTGACCGCTGGGCGCGGCTGCTGCGTCCGGATCTGGCCCATGGACACGAGGGACCGGTGCCGCCGCTGTCCGACCAGACCGGCGTACCGTCGCGGCTGGGCCTGTTCGATGCGCGCCACCGGTTCGTGGCCGGCAACCCCGATGCCACCAGTGATGACGAGCCGCATCCTGTGCAGCTGGACGGGCACACCGTCGGCTGGCTGGGCATGGTGCCGTTCCAGACGGTCATCGCCACCAACGATCTGAACTTCTACAACACCCAGGTGCGCGCCTGGTGGGTGATCGGCGTCGCCCTGCTGCTGGTGACGGTGCTGCTGGCCTGGCTGGTGTCGCGTGCGCTGCGCCAGCGCCTGGCCAAGCTGGCCGCGGCCACGCACCGGCTCGCCGCCGGTGACTACGCCACACGCATCGAACGCACCAGCGACGACGAACTGGACGCGCTGGTCAACGACTTCAACCGGATGGCACAGGCGCTGGACGATACCGAGCGCAACCGCCGCGCGTTCATCGCCGACATCTCGCACGAGCTGCGCACGCCGCTGGCGGTGGTGCGCGCCGAGCTGGAAGCGATCGAGGACGGCATCCGTCCATTGGACCGCGCCAACCTCGGTGGCCTGCAAAGCGAGATCCGCCAGCTGGGCAAGCTGGTCGACGACCTGCACGATCTGTCGATGACCCAGTCCGGCGGCCTCGCCTACCGCTTCGCGCCGCTGGACCTGGTGGCGCTGCTGCGCAGCGAACTCAATGGCATGCGCGTGCGCTTCTCCGCGGCGGGGCTGGCCCTGGAAGAAGCGCTGCCCGCCACGCCACTGCAGGTATCCGGCGACGAACGGCGCCTGCAGCAGGTCCTGGCCAACCTGTTGGAAAATGCGCTGCGCTATACCCATACCGGCGGCCGCGTACGTGTGCAGGCGGCTCGCGTACCTGCCGGCGTGCAGCTGATCGTGGAAGACACCGCACCGGGCGTGCCGGCCGACAAGTGCGCGCTGCTGTTCGAGCGCTTCTACCGGGTGGAGAGTTCGCGCAACCGTGCCAGCGGCGGCAGCGGGTTGGGCCTGGCCATCAGCCACAACATCATCCTCGCCCACCACGGCCACATCCACGCCGAGCCCTCACCACTGGGCGGGCTGCGCGTGGTCATCACCCTACCGGAGCCTGCATGAGCACGTCCCCCGCTGCGTCCGCGAAGATCCTGATCGTCGAGGATGAGCCACGCCTGGCCTCGGTCCTGCGTGACTACCTGGCGGCCGCCGGCATGACCAGCGAATGGGTGGACGATGGCGGCCTGGTGATCGACGCGTTCGCGCGCTACCAGCCTGACCTGGTGCTGCTGGACCTGATGCTGCCGCAGCGCGATGGCGTGGACCTGTGCCGCGAACTGCGCGCAGCCAGCGACGTACCGGTGATCATGGTCACCGCGCGGGTGGAAGAGATCGACCGCCTGCTGGGCCTGGACATCGGTGCCGACGACTACATCTGCAAGCCGTTCAGCCCGCGCGAGGTGGTCGCGCGGGTGGTGGCGGTGCTGCGCCGCTATCGCCCGGACCCCGCTGCACGCGCCAACAGCGGCCTGCACATCGACGAACCGGCGGCACGCGCCACCTGGAACGGCAAGGGCCTGGACCTGACGCCGGTGGAGTACCGCCTGCTGCGCACCCTGCTGGCCACGCCCGGCCGGATCTGGGCACGCGATGAACTGCTCGACCGCCTCTATCTGGACCATCGCGTGGTGGTCGACCGCACCGTCGACAGCCATGTGCGCAACCTGCGCCGCAAGCTGTCCGATGCCGGCATGGAAGGCGAGCCGATCCGCTCGGTATACGGGATGGGTTACAGCTACGAACCGTAGCGGGTAGTGCCGGCCGCTGGCCGGCAACCGCGCGGCACGCCTGGATTTCCGTGGTTGCCGGCCAGCGGCCGGCACTACCCGTGCGCACCTGCGTTACACTCGAGCACGCTCGACATCAACGAATCACGACTGCATGGACGACATTCACCCGATCGCGCCGGACAAGCGCGCCGCCCTCCTTTCCACCCTCGCCGGGATCGAACAGCGCCACGATGTGCGTGTGCTGCTTGCCTGCGAATCGGGCAGCCGCGGCTGGGGCTTCTCCTCGCCGGACAGCGATTACGATGCACGCTTCATCTACGTGCATCGCCAGCCGTGGTACCTCAGCGTCAACGAATCCACCGGTCCCGGCGAAGCACAGCGCGATGTGATCGAGCTGCCGATCGACGAGGAGCTCGATGTCAGCGGCTGGGACCTGCGCAAGGCACTGCGGCTGGTCTCCAAGTCCAATCCAACGCTGATCGAGTGGCTGCGTTCGCCGATCGTGTATCGGCAGGAGGACGCTGCGGTGGCGCAACTGTGGGAGGCGGCGAAGGAGTTCTATTCGCCGCTGGGCAGCTGGTGGCACTACATGAGCATGGCGAAGACCACGTACAACCGCCATCTGGGCGAGCCCACCATCAGTACCAAGAAGTACCTGTACGTGCTGCGTGCCCTGCTTGCCTGCCAGTGGATCGAAAGCGAATCCACGCCGCCGCCCATGGCCTTCGAGGACCTGCTGGACCGGCTGCTGCCGGACGGTCCCGTGCGCGACGCCATCGATGCCCTGCTGGTGGTGAAGCGAGCCAGCGCCGAAGTCACGGCCCGTCCGCGCGTCGTCATCATCAGCGACTACATCGACCACGCAATGGCCGTGCGCGCCGCGCAGGCCCCGACGCTGCCGGCTGGACAGGGCGACAGCGCGTGGCTGGACGTGCTGTTCCGGAAGATGCTGGCCGAACACGCGCCTGCATAGGCGACCGCGCCTGCTTCTGGTAGTGCCGGCCGCTGGCCGGCAACCTCATGGCGCGCCTGGATTGCCGTAGTTGCCGGCCAGCGGCCGGCACTACCCCGTGGTCCGCACGCGGCGTGCGGACCACGCGGGTATCATCGTCGTGAACGCCCTGATTTCCGGAGACACGATGAACCCGCTGCGCCCTTTCCGCGACAAGATGCCCGTCCTCGGCGAGCGCGTGTACATCGATCCGGCCTGCACCCTCATCGGTGACGTGGAACTGGCCGATGACGTGTCGGTGTGGCCGGGCACGGTCATCCGCGGCGACGTCAACCATGTGCGCATCGGTGCACGCACCAACGTGCAGGACGGCACCATCATTCACGTCAGCCACCACAGCCCGTACAACAAGGCCGGCTACCCGACCCTGATCGGCGAAGGCGTGACCGTCGGCCACGGCTGCATCATCCATGCCTGCACGATCGGCGATTACAGCCTGATCGGCATGGGTGCCTGCATCCTCGATGGCGCCCGCGTGGAGCGCCATGGCTTCGTCGGTGCCGGTGCGGTGGTCGGCCCGGGCAAGGTGGTGGGTGAAGGTGAGCTGTGGGTGGGCAACCCGGCCCGGCCGGCACGCACGCTGAGCGACAAGGAGATCGAGGCGCTGCATTACTCGGCCGACCACTACGTGCGGCTGAAGGATGAATACCTGGGCTGAGCGGCCAACGCCGCCATGCGGCTCTGCTAAAGTCTGGGCCCGACCAGGACCTGTCGAGACCCCCATGCCTGTGGCTGCCTGCCGGAGAGGACTCCGGCGCCCACAACGAAGGCCATCGCGCTGATGGCCGCACCGATGCTCGATACCTACCGCGAGGTGGTGACGCCGGAGGGTGTGCCGCTGCAGTTGCCGGCGGCCGGTCCGGTGCCGCGGGCGATGGCCTGGCTGGTCGATCTTGGCGTGCGCATCGCGGTGCTGGTGCTGATGTCGTTCCCGCTGGCGCTGCTGGACAAGTTCGGCACCGGGCTCTACCTGGCGCTGATGTTCCTGGTCTACTGGGCCTACCCGATCATCTGCGAAGCGCTGTGGGGCCGCACCCTGGGCAAGCGTGCGCTGGGCCTGCGCGTGCTCGCCCGCGATGGCGCGCCAGTGGGCTGGATGGCCGCGGTCACCCGCAACCTGCTGCGCACCGTGGACATGCTGCCGTTCGGCTATGCACTGGGCCTGATCAGCAGCCTGTTTGATCCGCATGGCCGCCGCCTCGGTGACCTGGTGGCAGGCACCGTGGTGGTGCACGCACCGGCGCTGTACCTGCCGCCACCGCCGACCATCGACAGCGTGCTGGCTCCGCCACAACCGTTGCGGCCGGAAGAGCAGGCCGCGCTGATGGCCTTTGCCGAGCGCGCACCTCGACTGTCGCCGGCGCGCCAGCAGGAGCTGGCCGGCATCGCCGAACCGCTGACCGGTACCCACGGCCAGATCGGTGTGCTGCGCCTGTACGCGATGGCCAACTGGCTGCTGGGACGGCGATGAAGCAGGAACAGTTCGTCGCCCGCTACCAGCAGGAATGGCAGGACCTGGAGCAGTGGCTGCTGCTGCGTGCTGGCGTGTCGCGCCGCACGCGCCGGAAGGCCAGTGGTCTGTCGCTGCACGACACCGCCTTCCCGCAGCGCTACCGGCGCCTGTGCCAGCAGCTGGCGCTGGCCCGTGAGCGCGGCTACAGCCCACAGCTGGTGCAGCGCCTGCAGCAGTTGATGCAGCAGGGCCACAGTGTGCTGTACCGCACACCGCCGACGCGCTGGCGCGCGGCGCTGGAATTCCTCGTGGCCGACTTCCCGCTGCTGGTGCGCAGCCAGGCACGCAGCATGTGGGCGGCGCTGGCGATGTTCGCGCTGCCAGCGCTGGCCTGCTTCGTGCTGGTGCAGGTCTATCCGGACCTGATCCACATGCTGATGGACAACCGCCAGATCGCCGAGATGGAGCGCATGTACGATCCCGCCGCCGAGCGCCTGGGGCGTGACAGCGGCACCGACTGGATGATGTTCGGCCACTACATCATGAACAACATCAGCATCGCCCTGCGTACCTTCGCCAGCGGCCTGCTGGCCGGGCTGGGCACGCTGCTGGTGCTGCTGTTCAACGGCGTGATCATCGGTTCGGTGGCCGGTCACCTGCAGCACATCGGCCACGGCGACCCGTTCTGGCGCTTCGTGGTCGGCCACGGTGCCTTCGAGCTGACCGCGATCGTGATTGCCGGCGGCGCCGGCCTGCAGCTGGGCATGAAGCTGCTGGCACCGGGCCGGCGCAGCCGCCTGGATGCACTGGTCGACGGCGGCCGCATCGGCGCCCGGCTGTGCCTCGGCGTCGCCTTCATGCTGCTGGTCGCGGCCTTCATTGAAGCGTTCTGGTCATCGATCGCCGAAGTACCGGCGTGGGGCAAGTTCAGCGTGGCCGGCGTGCTGTGGGCCGGCGTGCTGCTGTGGCTGTGGCGCGGCGGACGCGGAGGCAGCGATGCGCATTGACCACCTGGACGTGGTGTTGCGGGCGCGCAGCGGCTGGGAAGCCATGGAGCTGGGCAATGCCCTCGCCCGCCGCCACGCGCGTGCGGTGTGGGGCAGCTGGTTGCTGGCCAGCGCACCGCTGTTCGTGATCTTCAACGCGCTGGGCTGGTGGCTGGATGCGTTCGGCTGGGCCTGGCTGGCGATGTGGTGGTGCAAGCCGCTGTTCGAACGCGCACCGCTGTACGTGCTGTCACGCGGCATCTTCGGCGAGCCGGTCGGTACGCTGGCGGCGCTGCGCGTCCAGCGTCACTGGGGCAACAGCGGTTTCTGGGGCTACCTGGGATGGCGCCGCTTCAGCGTGCTGCGCAGCCTGTGCCTGCCGGTGAACCTGCTGGAGGGCAACGCCCCCGCCCAGCGTGGTCCACGTCGGCGCGCGGTGGCGGCCGGTGCCGCTGGCGCCGCACTGGTGCTGACCATGGCCTGCATGGCCTTCGAAGCGGCGCTGGTATCGGGCGCGATCGGCGCAGTGTTCATGTTCATGCCGCTGGAGCTGATGTCCGAATCCTGGCGCGCGGCGTGGGACATGATCGGCCGGGATACACCGGCGTGGGCGCGGCTGGGTTTCAACCTGGCGTGCTGGCTGGCCTCGGTGATGATCGGCCCGTTCTTCGTCGGTGGCGGCTTCGGCCTGTATCTGAACCGGCGCACGCAGATGGAAGCCTGGGACGTGGAAATCGCCCTGCGCCGCCTGCGCGATCGCCTGCTGCCGGCCGCATCGACGCTGGCCCTGCTGCTGTGCCTGGCGCTGCCACTGGTCTCCGCACCGGTGCATGCGCAGGACGCAGATGCCGGGCCGGAGCGTGTGCTGGGCAAACCCAGCGACGTCGGCGCCGATGCGGGCGACGACGAAGCCACGATCGACCCGGCCAACACCCCGGCAACGATCTTCGGTACATCGCCGGTGGACACCGCCGGTTTCCGCCAGGCGGTGAATCGTGCCTATGAGGATCCGCTGCAGCGCCCGACCCGTCAGATCACGCACTGGAAGCCGATCGAAAAGGCCGAGGAAAAGAAGAAGGAAGACAAGTCGCTGCAGAGCGACAGCAGCAACAATGGTGAGCGCAAGCGGCGCAAGGACGGCATCGCCTGGCTGGCACGGTTGGCCGAGTGGGGCCTGTGGGGCCTGCTCGGCGTCCTGCTGCTGGTGCTGCTGCTGACCGCACGGCTGTGGCTGCCGTGGCTGCGCGGCAGCGGGCGGCGCAAGGTCGAGGCGGCACCGCAGGTGGTGGAGGAACAGGTGACGTTGCCGGTGGTGCTGCCGCCGGACGTCGCCACCCAGGCCGGCCTGTTGTGGGACCAGGGCCGGCCACGCCAGGCACTGGCGCTGCTGTACCGTGCCAGCGTGCGTACCGTCGGCGAGCGCAGCGGCATCGCGTTGCCACCCGGCGCTACCGAAGCACAATGCCTGCGCGCCTCGCGGCGCATGCCCGAAGCAGCCGACCGTGATCTTTTCGCGCGCATCGTGCGCATGTGGCAATACGCTGCCTATGGTGGACGCCTGCCCAGCCGCAGCGATTTCGACGCGCTGGCCGAGACCCTGCGCCAGCAGTACCGGTGGCAGGCATGAGCCCGCGCCTGTTCTGGTCGTTGCTGCTGGGCGTGCTGGTGCTGTTCGGCGTGCCGCTGACCATCCTCTACCTGCGCACGCACGAGCGGGTCACCGAAACGCTTCCGCTGCCGCCGCAGGGCGAGGCCGCCTACAACCCGCTGTACGTGCTGGGCCAGGCGCTGCGCGCCGACGGCATCGACGTGCACGCGCGGCCGCGGCTTGAGCTGCAGCAGATGGCGCTGGCGCCGCACGACACCGTGGTGCTGTTGCAGGACAGCAGCGAGCTGCCGGCACCCACCGTGAAGCAGCTGCTGGACTGGGTCGACCGTGGCGGCCATCTGCTGGTGCGCACGCCGCCGCCGGCCGAGGACGATGCCAGCAGCACGCAGGGGCCGCTGCTGGACCAGCTGGGCGTGGACAGCCTGTTCCAGCGCAGCGACTGCCAGCCGTTCCACATCGACGACGACACCGGTCACAGCGAATTCTGCGGTGGCCGCCGCTTCACGCTGGGCTTTGCCGCCAAAGCGCAGGCAGAGCGACGCTGGGGTGGTGATCGCGATCTGGTATTCGCGCGCCTGCGCCACGGACAGGGCAGGGTCAGCGTACTGGCCGACATGGAGTTCATGCGCGGCGATGTCGACTCGCCTGCAGCGCGGCTGGCGGCTGCCGCCGGCAAGGCCAGCGACGGCCTGCATGATCCTGCCCACCGCGACCTGACCCGCTACCTGCTCGATCCGAACTACGGCAAGGGGGCGGTCTGGCTGGTCTATGCCAGTCAACCGCCATCGCTGTGGGCGCGCCTGTTCTACCAAGGCTGGCCGTTGTGGGTGCCTCTGCTGCTCGCTTTGCTGGGCTGGTTGTGGGGCCGCTCGCAGCGCTTCGGCAGCCTGCTGCCGTCACCGGTGCTGGAACGCCGCTCGCTGCTGGAGCACGTACGTGCCAGTGGCGAACTGCTGCTGCGCTTCGGTCACGGCACGCGCCTGTACGAAGCCGTGCTCGCGCTGTTCCTGCACCGCCTGCGCCTGCGCGCGCCGGTTGCCGCCGCACTCGATGGCGCGCCGCGTGACCAGGCCATCGCCGAGCTGCTGAAGTGGCCGCAAAGCCGCGTCGCCAGCGCGCTCTCACCCCCTCCGCCGCACGATTCCTCCGCCCTGCGCGAGCGCATCCGCTTGCTGCTCCAGATGAGATCCCTGCTATGACCGAAGTCCCCGAGCTGCCGGCGGCCGCCAACGCCCGCCTGATCGAACGCGTCGATGCCATCCGCGACGCCATCGGCCACGCTTTCATCGGCCAGGCCGAGGTGCTGGACCAGATCCTGGTGGCCCTGCTCGCCGGCGGCCACGTGCTGATCGAGGGCGTCCCCGGACTGGGCAAGACCCTGCTGGTGCGAGCGCTGGCACAGGCCCTGGAGCTGGACTACGGCCGCGTGCAGTTCACCCCCGACCTGATGCCCAGCGACGTCAGCGGCCACGCGGTGTACGACCCGAAGAGCGAGAGCTTCAAGATCCGTCGCGGTCCGGTGTTCACCAACCTGCTGCTGGCCGACGAGATCAACCGTGCACCGGCCAAGACCCAGTCGGCGCTGCTGGAAGTGATGCAGGAAGGCCAGGTGACCATCGAAGGCAAGGCCTTCACCCTGGCGCCGCCGTTCATGGCACTGGCCACGCAGAACCCGCTGGAGCAGGAAGGCACCTACCCGCTGCCGGAAGCACAGCTGGACCGCTTCCTGCTGAAGGTCCTGATCGACTACCCGCAGCTGGAGGACGAGAAGCGCATGGTGACCGCGATCACCAGCGGCCGCGCCGCCAGCGATTTCGACCTGAGCCAGGTGCCGCGCGTGCTCGGTGCTGGTGAGCTGCTGGAACTGCAGCGTGCCACCGCCGCGATCACGGTTGACGACGAAGTGATCGACTACGCGGTACGAATCGTTGCCGCCACTCGGCAGTGGCCGGGTATCGCGGTCGGCGCCGGCCCGCGTGGCAGCATCGCGCTGGTGCGTGCCTCGCGTGCACAGGCGGTGCTGGCCGGTCGTGATTTCGTCACTCCGGATGATGTGCGCGACATCGCGCGCCCTGCGCTGCGCCATCGCATCGCGCTGGCACCGGAACTGCAGATCGAAGGCCAGGACGCCGACGACGTGCTGGGCGCACTGCTGGCCAAGGTGGAAGCGCCGCGTCGATGAGACCGGCACCGCTGCTGCTGTTGCTGCTGCTGGCCTGGGCCGCGCTGGGCGGCCTGGTGCTGGGCGGCGTGCTGCCGCGCTGGAGCTGGGCGCTGGCGGCGCTGGCGATTGCCGTGCCGGCGTTGATGGATCTGTGGCGGCAGTCGCGGCGTCCGTCGCCGCAGGTGCAACGCGAGCTACCCGAGGCGCTGGCACTGGGCGTGCGTCGCGAAGCCGCGCTGCGCCTGCAGGCCGAACAATCGATGACGGTGCAGGTGTTCGACCTGGTGCCCGGCGGCTGGCCGCTGGAATCACTGCCGCAGCGCGTACGCCTGCAGGGCGGCAGTGCCTCCACCCTGCACTACCACCTGCAGCCGCTGCAGCGTGGGCATTTCCGCTTCGAAGGCGTGCACCTGCGCATGCGCTCGCCGTGGCGGCTGTGGTGGCAGCAACGCACGCTGCCGCCCGCACTGGACGTGCGGGTCTATCCGAACTTCGTGCCGCTCACCCGGTTTGCGTTGTTCAGTGCCGACCAGGCCTCGCGGCTGGTCGGTGCACACGTGAAGCGCCGCCGCGGTGAAGGCACCGACTTCCATCAGATGCGCGAATACCGCGTGGGTGACAGCCTGCGCCAGCTCGACTGGAAGGCCACCGCACGTGCGCGCAAGCTGATCTCGCGCGAGTACCAGGACGAGAAGAACCAGCAGTTGCTGCTGATGCTCGACAGTGGTCGGCGCATGCTGGCCAGCGAAGGCGGGCTCTCGCACTTCGACCACGCGTTGAACGCCTCGCTGGTGGTGGCCTACCTGGCGCTGCGCCAGGGCGATGCCGCCGGCCTGTTCGCTGCCGGTGGCGAACGCCGATGGGTGGCGCCGCAGCGTGGCATGGGCACGGTCGAGCACCTGCTGCGCGCCAGCTACGACCTGCAGCCGCGTGCGGTGGCCACCGACTATCTGGCCGCCGCCACCGAGGTATCGCTGCGACAGCGCCGGCGTGCGCTGGTGATGCTGGTCAGCAACGTGCGCGACGAGGACATCGAAGACCTGCTGGCGGCGGTGCGCCTGCTGCAGCGCCGCCATCTGGTGTGCGTGGCCAGCCTGCGCGAACGCGAACTGGACGCTGCGCTGGAAGGTGACGTGCAGACCCTGGAAGACGCGACCCAGGCCGGTGCCGCTGCACTGTACCTGCAGCAGCGCGCGAAGGCGCATGAAGCGCTGCGCAGCGAGAAGGTGATGGTGCTGGACGTGACCGCCGATGCCCTGCCTGGTGCGCTGGTGGAACGCTATCTGGCGGTGAAGCGCGAGGGGTTGCTCTGATCGATGGCGCCGGGCCATGCCCGGCGGCTCTGTCGGGACCGCTGCGCTCGCCGGGCATGGCCCGGCGCTACCGGCACATTGCTCTGGTTCGCAGCCGCTCTGGTAGGTGCCAACCTTGGTTGGCACAAAACCCAACCGCCGACCAAGGTCGGCCACTACCAATTGCGGTTGCCGGCCAGCGGCCGGCACTACCCATGTCGCCCTGCCACCGGCGTCACTCGTCCTCGTCGACCTTGGGGGCGCCGCACCGTCATCAGACGTAGATCCGCGTCGGCGCCTCGTCCACGATCGCATGCGGCACGAAACGCGCACTGTCGCGGGTGATCGCGCTGTCATCCTCGCGGATGCCGATGCCACAGGCGTGGTCACCGATCACCCAGCTGCCGATCAGCGGATAACCGCCCTCGAAGCGGGTAAGCGGGTGCGCACGCTGGATGATCGCCGGGCCCTCGTACGGCCCGTCACTGCGCTGGGTGCTGCCATCGGCCAGGTGCATCTCGATGTTGGCGCCTTCGCGCGAGAACAGCGGCTTACGCACCCAGCCCGACGCCAGCGTGCTGCCGTCATCGAAATGCGCTTCCAGCAGGTTCGGATGGCCCACGTTGCGCTGCCACAGCAGCGGCAGGATGCCCTTGTTGCTCAGCACCGCCTTCCACGCCGGCTCCAGCAGCTGCACGCCCGAGCGGGGCAGCGCGCGGCCGAATTCCTCGGCCATCAGGTCTTCCAGCGGGTACAGCTTGAACAGCGTGCCGATCACCGCATCGTCCAGCGCGGTGAAGCGACCGTCCTCGGACAGGCCGATATCCTCGATGGCGATAGCCTGGCCATGCAGGCCGGCCTGCGACGCACAGTCGCGCAGGTAGTCGACGGTGCCACGGTCCTCCTCGGAACTGCCCACCGCGCTGAAATACAGCGGCGGCGGCAGCTGCGTCGCCAGCTCGCCGAAGCGTTCGACCAGCGCCTCATGGATCGCGTTGAACTGGTCGGCATGCTGCGGCAGGCGCCCGGCATTGCGCTGGTCTTCCAGCCACTGCCACTGGAAGAAGCTGGCCTCGAACAGCGAGGTCGGCGTGTCGTAGTTCAGTTCGTACAGCTTGGCCGGGCCGGTGCCGTCGTAGGCCAGATCCAGGCGACCGTACAGATGCGGCTGGCGCTGGCGCCAGCTGTCGGCGATCCAGTCGCGGTAATGCGACGGAATCGCCAGCTGGTCCATCAGGCGTTCGCTGCCGATGACATCGCCGACCAGGTCCAGCGCCATCTGGTGCAGCTCGGCGCTGGGGTCTTCGATGTCCTGCTCGATCTGGCGCAGGGTGAAGGCGTAGTACGCGCTTTCATCCCAGTACGGCTGGCCATCGATGGTGTGGAAGCGGAAACCCGCCTCTTCCGCGCGTGCCCGCCACTGGGCACGCTCGGCAATCCGGATACGCTGCATGGGTCGATCAGCCGCCGTAGCTGCCGCTGGTGCTGCGGCGTGCGCTGGTGTTGCCGAAGCCACCACGGCTGGCGGTGACCGCACGGTTCGGCTCGCTGGTGACCGGGGCCAGGCCCGCCTTGCCCGCGCCGATGCCGCTGGCGGTGTTCAGGCCGCCGCTGCCGCCCGGGGCCGGACGCGCCCAACCGGCGCTCTTGTCCTGGTAGGCCGGCGCCGACGCCGGCGCCTGCGGAGCCAAGCCGCCGCGGTTGCTCAGCATCTGCGACATGAAGAAGCCCATCATCATCGGGCCGATGAACGAGGTACCGGCCGAGGTGTGCTGCTGCACGCACTGTTCCGGCTTGTAGTCCTTCTCGCAGGCTTCCTTGCTGGCGTACTTCGGCGCGGCATCGGCGGCCTGCTTCTGCGCTTCGGCGAAGGCATTGCGGCACGACGACGGATCGCCGGTGGCCTCGGTGCAGGCCTGGACCGAGGTGTACAGGCCTTCCTGCACCTTCACTTCCGGCTCCTTCTGGCAGGCGGTGAACAGCAGCGGTGCGGCACTCATCAGCAGCAGCGCGGTGGTGCGGGAACGTTTCATGGCCTCATGCCCTGTCGACGGATCAATGCCCCAATGATGCCAAATCCGGACCAGCAACCGGAATCGGCAAAGTCCGAAAGATGAACGGACTTTCATTTTCGTCGGGCATTGGGGTCAGAGCCCATCGCGCCGCGATGGGATCCGACCCCGGGCGGCGCACCGCTCTGGCAGGTGCCAACCTTGGTTGGCACACACCCCGCGATCCCACGGATAGCCCAGCTGTTGCTGTTGAGGTTGCCGGCCAGCGGCCGGCACTACCGCGGGTGCCGGGCGCAGCCCGGCCAGACCACCTCCGGTGGTTGCAGCAGCAACCGAAAAAATTGTCCATGATCAGGCGACCCCCACGTCGTACGGCCCGCCCGTTCCGCCAGCCATGCCCGAATACCGTTCCCGTACCTCCACCGCCGGCCGCAACATGGCCGGCGCCCGCGCCCTGTGGCGCGCCACCGGCATGAAGGACGGCGACTTCCACAAGCCGATCATCGCCATCGCCAACTCCTTCACCCAGTTCGTGCCCGGCCACGTGCACCTGAAGGACCTCGGCCAGCTGGTCGCCCGCGAGATCGAAAAAGTCGGCGGCGTCGCCAAGGAATTCAACACGATCGCCGTGGACGATGGCATCGCCATGGGTCACGACGGCATGCTGTATTCGCTGCCCAGCCGCGAAATCATCGCCGACTCGGTGGAGTACATGGCCAACGCGCACTGCGCCGATGCACTGGTGTGCATTTCCAACTGCGACAAGATCACCCCCGGCATGCTGATGGCTGCGCTGCGCCTCAACATCCCGGTGGTGTTCGTCTCCGGCGGGCCGATGGAAGCGGGCAAGACCAAGCTGTCCGAGCACAAGCTGGACCTGGTCGATGCGATGGTGATCGCCGCCGACGAAAGCGCCAGCGACGAAAAGGTGGCCGAGTTCGAGCGCAGTGCCTGCCCGACCTGCGGGTCGTGCTCGGGCATGTTCACCGCCAACTCGATGAACTGCCTGACCGAAGCACTGGGCCTGTCGTTGCCCGGCAACGGCTCCACGCTGGCCACCCACGCCGACCGCGAGCAACTGTTCCTGCGCGCCGGCCGACTGATCGTCGAGCTGTGCCACCGCTGGTATGGCGGCGAAGACCCGACTGCGCTGCCGCGTGGCATCGCCACCCAGGCCGCGTTCGCCAACGCAATGACCCTGGACATCGCCATGGGCGGGTCCACCAATACCATCCTGCACCTGCTGGCGGCCGCGCAGGAAGCGGAGGTGGACTTCGACCTGACCCATATCGACGCGTTGTCGCGGCGCGTACCGCAGCTGTGCAAGGTGGCGCCGAACACGCCCAAGTACCACATGGAAGACGTGCACCGCGCGGGCGGCGTGTACGGCATCCTCGGTGAACTGGCGCGCGGTGGACTGCTGGATACCGGTGTGCCGACCGTGCACAGCCGCAGCCTGGCCGATGCCATCGCACGCTGGGACGTGGCGGTCAGCAGCGACTCGAGCGTGCAGGACTTCTTCCGTGCCGGCCCGGCCGGCATCTCCACCCAGGTGGCCTTCAGCCAGGCCACACGCTGGCCGACGCTGGACGTGGACCGTGCCGAGGGCTGCATCCGCAGCGTCAAGCACGCCTATTCGGCCGAAGGCGGCCTGGCCGTGCTGCGCGGCAACCTGGCCGTGGATGGGTGCGTGGTGAAGACCGCCGGCGTGGACGAGTCGATCCATGTGTTCGAAGGCAACGCGCGCGTCTACGAAAGCCAGGACGCGGCCGTGGCCGGCATCCTCGCCGACGAGGTGAAGGCCGGCGACGTGGTGGTCATCCGCTACGAAGGCCCGAAGGGTGGCCCCGGCATGCAGGAAATGCTGTACCCGACCAGCTACCTGAAATCGAAGGGACTGGGCAAGCAGTGCGCACTGCTCACCGATGGCCGTTTCTCCGGCGGCACCTCGGGACTGTCGATCGGCCACGTCTCGCCGGAAGCCGCCAGCGGCGGCACGATCGGTCTGGTGGAAGATGGCGACCGCATCCGCATCGACATCCCGGCGCGCCGCATCGATCTGCTGCTGGATGAAGCCACGCTGGCCCAGCGCCGCGCCGACGCCGATGCCCGTGGCTGGAAGCCGCGCGCGCCGCGCCCGCGCAAGGTCACCAGCGCACTGAAGGCCTACGCGCTGCTCGCCACCAGCGCCGACAAGGGCGCCGTGCGCAACACCGCGCTGCTGGGCGATTGACCAAAAAGGGGACGGAGGGGATTAAGTCGTTTTTGCCACGAACGACTTAATCCCCTCCGTCCCCTTTCTACTCACAGCACAGCATTCAGGGCACCAGCAGTTCGCCACCCAGGCGGCGCTCGGCTTGCGCTGAATCGCGCAGGACGATTTCAAATGGCGGCGATCCAGCCACTGTGGGTCGCGATGATGGTCCAATCGCGCATGTGTCCTCACTTACGAGTCGTCGCGGCTGACGTGTGCCGGGCACTCACGCCCGCCAGTACATCCACCGAGGGATAGCGGAGGAACGAGGCATGAGCATCGCCGCGCGGTTCAAAGCGCAGCTCCGTGCCGCTCCAAGATTCGGGATTGCCTTCCAGAACCATGCCGTGCCTGTCCAGGAATGTGGCGCGAAGGAATGCATCCAGCGCTCCCTCACCGCCCTGGAGCAGGCAGTTGCGAAGCTGCTGATCTTCCACATCATCAATCGGGATGACCCAGTAGAGGCGGTCCTGGCTGACGTCCGAGAAATCGGCGTGGACACAGAAGGAGTAAAACAGGCGACCGTCGTCAGACAACACACCCTGTATCAAACCGTCGTAATACTCGGAAAGGAATTCCGTCTTCATCTGCCTGCTCCCAGCCTTCCTGGGTATGTTAGCCCGGCGGCCAGTGATCTGCCGGCCAGCGGCCGGCACTACCCATCCTGATCCGTTATGGTGTTCCAGGAAGTCACCAACACGGAGGTTGCGATGATGTTGCTTTCCTTTGCGCTGGCCGCTGCCATGGGCACGTCAGCCGAACCGCCCAAAGCCCCGGACTGCAGCTACGACCGCGATGCGATGCTGGCGATGGAACCGGATGCGTTCGATCAGGACATGGAAGGCGGCTGGCGCACGCTGGCCGACCGTGGCTGCCACCGCGAAGCCGCTGACCTTCTCGCCGTCTATGCTGCGTTGCCGAAGGCTGCGGGCAACTCCATGATTCTGTGGCATGAAGGCCAGATGCGTGCGGAGGCGGGCCAGTACCCGCAGGCGGTGGCGCTGATGCAGCGCACCTACAAGCCCACCGACACCGATCCCGGTTACTGGAACGCCTACGTGGACGGCACGATCGCGTTCCTGCAGCGCGATCGTGCGGCGCTGGAGAAAGCGCGTGCAAGGTTGATCGCGATTCCTGCGCCGGAGCAGATTGCCAGGGCGCTGAAGGATGGGCGCTATCACTTCACGACCGCCGGCGGGCAGAAGGTGGATGCGCCGTGGCCGCCGAACCTGGACGTGCTCGATGGCTTCCTGCGCTGCTTTGATCGCGATTACCACAATGCGATGGGCAACCAGTCCTGCCGGAATCCGGAGGGCGCTTGAGCGACAGAGTGCGTGGTGGAGTCAGAGCCCTTCCTGCGGAAGGGATCCGACCCTGTGTCAGCCGATCACACGCTTGAACGGCGGCAGTGCGTCGATGATGCGCTTGCCGTAGCGGCGGGTCAGCAGCCGCGAATCGAGGATGACCACGCGGCCGGTGTCGGTGGAGGTGCGGATCAAACGACCGGCGAACTGAGTCAGCGTGCGTAGTGCGTGCGGAATCGCGATCAGGTTGAAGGCGTTGAGCCCGCGCCCTTCGAACCACTCGCTGAGGGTGGCGGTCTGCGGGTCGGTCGGCACTGCGAACGGCACCTGGGTGATGACCACCGTGGTGCAGGCTTCGCCAGGCAGGTCGAGGCCTTCGCCGAACGAGTTCAGTCCGAACAGCACCGAGCCTTCGCCTGCCGCCACGCGGCGCAGATGCTCGTCGATCAGCCGGGTCTTGGACATCTCGCCCTGCACCAGCACCTGCTTGCGGCGCGCGGCCGACATCAGCCCGGCCACCTTCTCCATCTTCCAGCGCGAGGTGAACAACACCATCGAGCCCTTGGCCCAGTCCAGTTCGGTGTCGAGGTAGCGCGCCACTTCGCGCGGATGGCCTTCGCGGTCGTCCGGCGTGACCGGGAACTTCGGCACGATCAGCTCGGCCTGGTTGGGCAGGTCGAACGGCGATGACAGCGAGACCATCTCGGCCTCTTCGGGAATGCCGTTGTCGATCGCCAGCGACTGGAAATCGCCACCGCCGGTCAACGTCGCCGAGGTCATCACCACCGAATCCACTTCATCCCACAGCAGCTTGCGCAGCACGTGCGCGGCCGATACCGGCGAGCCGTGCAGCACCAGATCGCCGTCGCGGGTGGCGGTGACCCAGCGTGCCATCGGCGGCGCGCCGTCCTTGTCTTCGCGGCGCCACGCCTGCCACAGGTTGTACTGCTGCTCGATCATTTCCAGCGCCATGCCCAGGTTGCGCTGCAGGCGCTCGCGCGCGGCATCGCCCTGCTTGCCCTTGGCCACCTGCGCGGTGGCGGCATGCGCCCAGTTGTAGAGGCTGCGGGTGTCGTCGGCCAGCGCTTCGATCGGCTCGCGCCAGGCCTCGGGCAGGCGGCCGTTGGCCGCGCGCCACATCGGCTCTTCATCGGCCGGTGCCGGCATCCACACCCGTTCGATGTGGTCGCGGAACGCACGCAGCTGCTTGGCCACGTTGCTGGCCACGTCGATCGCTTCGTTGGGCAGCAGGTTGCCCAGGCGATCCTTGTCGACCGCGCGGTAGGCACCGGCAATCAGGATCTGCAGGCGGCCTGTGCGCTTGGCCATCTCGTCCAGCGCCAGGCTGGCCGCGCCCTGGTCGATCGCCACGTTGCCGATGTGATGGCCTTCGTCCAGCACCAGCAGCATGTCCGACGGCGGTGCGATCAACGGCTGGCCGTTGTCGCTGTCGCCGATCGACAGCGCCGACAGCAGCAGCGCGTGGTTGGTGACCACGATCTGTGCGTCACGCACCGTATTGCGCGAACGCAGCACCGCGCACTGCGCCGAATAGGCACAGCGGCGCCCGGCACAGCCCGAGGCCGGCGTGGTGATGCGGCTGCGCAGGCCGGGACTGATGGTCTCCGGCGCGTTGTCGATGTCGCCATCCCAGCTGCCGCCGGTGAAGGCATCGGTCAGGCGCTTGGCGATGTCCATCTCGATCGGCGCCAGCGGCCGGTCGAACAAGGGCGCGTCATCCTCGAACATGCCGCCCTGGGAACCCTCGCCCTGCGCTTCGGCAGCGTTGCGCGTGCACAGGTAGCGGGTACGGCCCTTGGCCAGCGCGACGGTCGCTTCCAGGCCGGTGGCTTTCAGGAAATTCGGAATGTCGCGCTCGACCAGCTGCGACTGCAGCGCCACGGTACCGGTGCTGATCACCAGCTTCTTCTTGCTGGCCAGCGCGATCGGTACACCTGCGGTGAGGTAGCCCAGGCTCTTGCCAACGCCGGTGGGCGCTTCGACCACGCCGACGCCACCGCTTTTCGACAGCGCACGCGACACCACGCCGATCATCTGGCTCTGCGAGCGGCGGGTGGAGAAGCCGGGCGTATTGGCCTGCAGCGTCGTGTACGCCTTGCGGATCGCGTCCTTCAAGGGGTCATCGAGCGTGCGCGGAGCGGCGACGGTTTCGGTCACGCCGGGAAGTACCGTGGCTGGATCGGGCCGGTCATTGTCGCATGGCCGGCCGCGTTCACCGTCGCTGGCACCCTGAACGGGCCAGCGACGACGCCAGACGGCGGTCACGGTCCGATGGCCGGACCGCTCATGGGCCAGATACGCCGGGCATGGCCCGGCGCGACCGGTCAGGACGCCGGGATCGTGCGGGTACGCAGCAGGCGCACCAGCGCCCACACCAGCAGCACCACGCCGATGGCCTCGACCATCGCCAGCGCGAAGTGCAGCACGCCAAGGATGGCACTCATGCCCGAGATGGCGTCGAAGTTGCCGCTGTTGATCAACCACATCGGCAGGATGCCGGCGGCCATGCCGCCGAGGCTGGACAGCAGCAACAGCACCAGACCGACCAGGGCGCCGGTGCGGGTGGCATCACGCGGTGCGCCGACCACCCAGACCAGGCCCACGCACAGTGCGATCAGCACCGGCAGGCGCACGCCCACGATGCTCAGCACCGTCACCATCAGGGTCGTGTTGTCCATCGATCAGTCCTCGCCGGCAAGCACGGCGGCACCTTGCCGCAGCGTCTGGTAGACCTCGTCGGTCTGCGGACGTACACCGTGCCACTGCAGGAAGCTCTCGGCGGCCTGCTCGACCAGCATGCCCAGGCCATCCACGGTATTGCGGCAGTTCGCTGCGCGCGCCCAGGCCAGGAAGGCGATGGCGGCCTCGCCGTAGTTCAGGTCGACGGCGGTGGTCATCGAGTTGACCAGCGACAGCGGCAGCTTGAACTCGACGTCGCGGTCGCGGCCGGCCGAGGTGGCGTTGACGATCAGCTCGAAGTCGCCCAGCTCGCGCAGGTCTTCCCAGTAGCGGCTGATCGCGCGGCCCGGCTCGCCCATGGCATCGATCAGTTCATCGGCGCGTTCCGGCGTGCGGTTGACCACCACCAGTTCGGTGATTCCAGCATCGAGGAAGGCCGGAGCGACGCTGCGCGCGGAGCCACCGGCACCGATCAGCAGCATGCGGCGGCCACGCAGGTCCAGGCCGTGGCGGTCGGTCAGGTCGCGCACCAGGCCGATGCCGTCGGTGGTGTCACCGTGCCAGCGGTCGCCCTTGCGCAGCAGCGTGTTGACCGAACCGGCGCGGCGCGCACGTGCAGTCAGCGTGGTGCACACCGAGAACGCGGCTTCCTTGTGCGGCGAGGTGACGTTGGCGCCGACACCGCCGTCGGCGGCGAACGCCTCCAGGCCGGCCAGGAACGCATCCGGGGCCAGGTCGATCGCGCGGTAATCCACCGCGATGCCTTCCTGGCGACCGAACGTCGCGTGGATCTGCGGCGACTTCGAGTGGGCAACGGGGTGTCCGAAGACGGCGTAACGGTCGGTCATGGAATCCTCAAGCTGGCTAGACTGGTGCTCTTTCGTGCACGGACCCGGATGATGCGCATCACCCCGCCCCTGCTGGTGCTTGCCGCCAGTCTACTCTCTGCCCCCGTGGCGATGGCGTTGAACGAGTACGGCATCGAAGGCATGGGCGTGGTCTCGACCCGCGCCGACGAGGGCCGCGCCACGATCAGTGCCGATGGCCAGCGCATCGTCTTCGCCCGCCGTGGCGAAGCTGGCTGGAGCCTGTGGGAGGCGCGCGTGGTGGCCGGCCGCTGGCAGCAGGCGCAGGCCTTGCCGGTAGGCGTGGCCGGTGAGGCCCGTGATCCCTACTTCAGCCGCGACGGCCGCTGGCTGCTGTTCGCGGCCGGCCGCGAGGGCAAGCTGGCGCTGTATCGGGCCGCTCTCGCCACCGATGGCCGACTGGGTACCGCGCAGCTGCTGGCGGGCGACGCGGGCCGCCGGGAAGAGCGTGGGCCGGCCCTGAGCGCGGATGGCAGGCAGCTGTTGTTTGCCCGCCAGCAGGGCCGTGGCGCCGGCTGGGACCTGTTCGTGGCGACGCTGGATGCGCAGGGACTGCGTGGCCCGGCCAGCGCACTGAGCGCGTTGAACAGCGCCGACGACGAGACCGACGGCGACTGGCTGGGGCATGACGGCGCCGTGGTGTTCAGCCGCGGCAACGGCACGACCACGCAGGTGTGGAGCAGCGGCTGCGCGTGGAGCGGCGTGGCGCTGCAGCCGCTGGGTCTATCGTTCAACCAGGCCGGCGGCTGGACCGGCGCGCCGATGATCGACAACGCCAAGCCCGGCGAGATGATGGTCGCCAGCAGTGCGGCGAAGGCACCGCGTGCCGGGGGCGTGGATGTGTACCGGTTGGCCGTGCCGAAGGTGGCGGCGGTGGCCGGGTGCCTACCAGGCGCACGGTGACGGCGAACGCCAACCAAGGTTGGCACCCACCCGTCAGCGCGACAACACCTTGGCGCGCTGCTGTTCGTACTCCACCTCGCTCAGCTGGCCGTTGTCCTTGCGCTGGTTAAGCGCGGCCAGTTCGGCCTGCACGCTGTCCGGCAGGGCCTGTTCACGGGCGACATGGCGGGCGGCGGAGAGCTGCTCCGGCGGGCGCTTGCCGGCCCACCAGGCAGCGATGAAGACACCGACGATGATGGCGCCGAACACCAGCGTACCGATGCCCCAGATCAGCCATTGCATCCATCCCAGTTCGGGGCCCATCGCGTAATCCTCCGTCTATCGTGGCGCTATTGTCAGCGCTCGCGCAGCCATCGCGCCACCTGCGGCGCGAAATAGGTCAGCACGCCATCGGCGCCGGCCCGCTTGAAGCCCAGCAGCGACTCCAGCACGCAGGCGCGCTCGTCCAGCCAGCCATTGGCGAAGGCGGCTTTCATCATCGCGTACTCGCCGCTCACCTGGTAGGCGAAGGTCGGCACGCCGAACGTTTCCTTCACCCGGCGCACCAGGTCCAGGTACGGCATGCCCGGCTTGACCATCACCATGTCGGCACCCTCTTCCAGGTCCAGCGCGATCTCGCGCAGGGCCTCGTCGCCGTTGGCCGGATCCATCTGGTAGGTCTTCTTGTCGGCCTTGCCGAGGCTGGCCGCACTGCCCACCGCATCGCGGAACGGGCCGTAGAACGCCGAGGCGTACTTGGCCGAGTAGGCCATGATGCGCACGTTGATGTGGTTGTCGGCATCCAGCGCACGACGGATCGCGCCGATGCGGCCGTCCATCATGTCCGAGGGCGAAACGATGTCGACACCGGCTTCGGCGTGCGATACCGACTGCTTGACCAGCGCCTCGACGGTGATGTCGTTCAGCACATAGCCCTTGTCGTCGATGATGCCGTCCTGGCCGTGGGTGGTGTACGGGTCCAGCGCCACGTCGGTCATCACTCCCAGTTCCGGGAAGCGCGACTTCAGCGCGCGGATCGCACGCTGCGCCAGGCCGTCCTCGGCCCACGCCGCCGACGCGTCCAGCGACTTCAGCGACGGGTCGATCACCGGGAACAGGTCGATCACCGGAATGCCCAGCTCCAGCGCCTCTTCGGCCACCTTCAGCAGTTCTTCGATGGACAGACGCTCCACGCCCGGCATCGACGGTACTGCGGTGCGGCCGGCGAGTTCGTGCACGAACACCGGGTAGATCAGGTCGTCGGTGGTCAGCGTGTTCTCGCGCATCAGGCGGCGCGAGAACTCGTCATGGCGCATGCGGCGCGGGCGGTAAAGCGGATGAGACATGGCAGGCTCCGAGGAGTGGCTATTGCAACAGGTAGCCCTGCGGCAGCAGGGGTTCGGGCAAGGGGCGTTCGCCGAGCGCGTCGAGCTGGTCGATCTCGATCGTGCGCACCAGCGCGTCCAGCGGCAGGTCGTTCGGCTCCAGGCCGAACGGGTCTTCCATTTCTTCGCCCAGCTGGTCCAGGCCGAAGAAGGCATAGGCCAACACCGCCGACAGCACCGGCGTGCCCCAGCCCAGCGAACTGGCCAGGCCGAACGGCAGCAGCACGCAGAACATCCACGCACAGCGGTGCAGCAGCAGGGTGTAAGCGAACGGCAGCGGCGTGGTGAGAATGCGCTCGCAACCGGCCTGGATCGACGACATCGCGTGCAGGCGTTCTTCCAGCTGGGTGTAGAGGATCGGGTCCAGCTCACCGCTGCGCAGTGCCTGTGCCAGTTCGGCGGCGATCATCGACAACAGCGCGTCGGGCACGTTCTCGCGCTGGCCCAGCTGTTCGCGCTGGCGCTTGTCCAGCCACGGCAGCGCTACCAGGGCGACGATACGCCCGCGCAGGCGACCGGCCAGGGCATGGGCGAAGGCGGTGGTGAGGTAGGCGATGCGGCGACGACGGCCGGTGTCATCGGCCAGCAGCAGGTTCACCTGGCGGGCCAGCGATCGCGATTCGTAGACCAGCTGGCCCCACAGCTTGCGGCCCTCCCACCAGCGCTCGTAGCAGGCGCTGTTGCGGAAGCTGAGGAAGATCGACAGCACCAGGCCAAGCAGGGTGAACGGCGTGACCGAGACGCGCTCGATGCCGGTCGGCGGTGCCAGTTCCACCACAGCGGCCACGGCGATGGACAGGATCAGGATGGCCAGCACCTTCGGCGCGATCGCTTTGACGATCGAGCCGCGCAGGATATACAGCAGTTGCCAGCCGTGGGGACGGGGTCGGATGATCATGGGGCAGCCGCGCCGGGCGCGGATTCACAGGCACGCGGGGGGCTCGCGCAGCCATTCATTGTACGCCCCTGCCCGGCCACGGGCCGTGCGCCTGCGACGCCCTGTCGCACCCCGGCCCGGGATCAGACCACGCCGCCGCCCAGGCCCAGGCGCAGGATGCCAACCACCACCACGATGCCGTTCAGCACCAGCCCGGCCCAGGCCCGGCCACGCTTGGTCGGGTGGGTGAACAGGATGCCCAGCGCGGCGATCACCGCGCCGACGGCGGCAAACGGGATCAGGAACCAGTTGCCCCAGCCCAGCAGCGGAATCAGCGCCAGGATCATCCACAACAGCGCCAGTACGCCCCACAACAGACTGATCACACCCATGCCGCTCTCCCGCAGTTGGTTCCTGCCCCAACCATAGACGTTCCCGCTGTCGCCGCCTACTGCCATTGGCAGGGCTGTCACCCGCACCATGCTAGCGTGCTGCCGTGCGTGCCCTGGCCCGGGTGTTGGCGCCGATTCAGAGTGGCCCGCCGATGATCGCAACCAGTCCTACAGGGGTCGTGCCATGAACATCCGTTGGGCCGCGTTGGCGGCCATCCTGCTGGTCGCCGCTGGCTGCGCCAGCACCTCCAAGGTGATGCTGGGCCGCGCCCGCGCACCGATCGATCCGGCGCTGGTGCAGATCTATTCGACGCCACCGGCCGGCTCGCAGGAAATCGCACAGCTGGAATCAGCGTCTGCGGTGGGCTTCGGCACCCAGGGCCAGACCGATGCCGCCGTGGCCCGCCTGAAACGTGAGGCTGCGGCGCTGGGCGCCAACGGTGTCGTGTTGATGGGCGTGGGCAGCAGCGGTTCGCCGGTGGGCATGTCGGTCGGCGCCGGCACGTTCGGCTCGCATGTCGGCGGAGGCGTCGGCATCGGCATTCCGACCACGCAGAAGCGCGCCGCCGGCGTCGCGATCTGGGTGCCGAATCCGGCACCGCCCGCGCGATTGCCGACACAGGTGATCACACCGCAGCGTTGACGCAGCAGCGTCAACGCGGGTAGCGCCGGGCCATGCCCGGCGAGCGCAGCGGAAAAAACCAGATGTCGCCGGGCATGGCCCGGCGCTACCGTTATTTTTTCTGGTACTTCGGCACGAACACCTTGTTCACCGCGTCGGCCAGCTGGTCCGGCGGCAGCAGGCCCTGGTCGAGCAGGAAGTTGTTGAACGCCAGGCGGTCGAACTTCGCGCCCAGTGCCAGCTCGGTCTGCATGCGCAGTTCCAGGATGCGGGTGTAGCCGTAGAAGTAGCTTCCGGCCTGGCCCGGCATGCGCACCATGTAGCGGTCCAGCTCCTGGGTGGCCATCGCCTTGGACAGGCCGACCTGCTCCATCAGCACGCGCTCGCCATTGGCACGATCGGTCAGACCAAGGTTGAGCATCGGGTCGAGCATCGCGCGCGCGGCACGCAGCAGGCGGAACTGCAGGGCGATCATCTGACCGTCCAGCGGCTCGTACGGCACCATCTCGGCTTCGGCGTACAGCGCCCAGCCTTCCACGTTCACCGAATTGAACGCGAACATGGTGCGCGCCAGCGAGATGCCGCGCTCGACCATCGCGGTGAACTGCAGTTCGTGGCCGGGACGGCCTTCATGCGCGCTCAGCGTCCACGCCGCCGCACCGAAGTTGAAGTCGTCGTACTGCGCACCCGGACCGGCGGCCGGATTGCCCAGCGGCAGCACGAAGGTGCCCTGCTGCCCGGTGTTGTTGACCAGCGGCGCCGGCAGGAAGTGCGGCGCCGGGCTGGCGGCGCTCTCGGCGGCCGAACCCAGGCGCATCTGCATGGCGCGCTTGGGCACGTCGACGATGGCGTGCTCACGGATCAACGGATCGATCGCGTCGATCACCTTGCGGTAGTGGCCTTCCAGATGATCGTCGGCGATCTTGTCGGCCTTCAGCGCGCGGATCACCGCCACCGGGTCGCTCGGGTCGGCTACCTTCAGGCCCTTGTCCTTCACCACCAGCGGCGCCAGCTGCTGCATCGCCGAGCGGGTTTCCATGAATTCCAGCTGCGCGCGCTGCATCAGCAGCTTCGGGTCGATGTCGATGCCGACCTGCTTGAGCTGGTACGCGTACAACGGTGCCGGCAGGCGTGCATCGGTACGCGCCTTCGGCAGCACCTCCTTGCGGGTCCAGTCAGCGTAGTCCTTCATCTGCCCGGCCAGGGTCTTCATCGCCTCGTCGGCACCGGCGATCTGGTACTTCTTCAGCAGCGACTCGATGCCGGTGATGTAGGTCTCGACGTTGTCCAGCGACTGCTGCACTTCGATCTTCGTCGGCTGCAGCAGGCTGCTGTCCTTCAAGTGCTCTTCATAGCGCTGGCGCGCCAGCGTGGTGAACGCGGTGCCGCCGGGCTGCAGGCCGGCATAGGCCTTGAGGCGGTCGATCGCCTTGGCCCGGCGCTCGGCCGGCACCTGGTCGGACAGCAGCAGGTTGAGGCCGCTGAACACCGTCTGCGGCGCGTCGCTCCAGGGCAGCAGGTACTTCTCGTTGAGCTCGCTGCCTTCGATGTTCTGGCTGGCGGCGTGGATCATGATCTCCAGGTCCTGGCGGACATTGGGATCCTTCTCGGTGGCCAGCTTCGCCTTCAGATCGTCACGCGCCTTGGCCATCGCGGCGCGATAGCGCTTGCTGTTGTCCGGGCCAAGATCGGCCACCTTGTCGTCGTAGCCAGGCACGCCGAAGAAGCCGGTTTCCTCCGGCTGGAACGGTCCCTGCGCATCAAGCAGGATCTGCGCCAGCGCATTGCTGCGGGCGACCCAGGCGGGGCTGGCCGGGGTGGCGGCCTTGGCGGCGGGTGCCGCCAGCGCCGGCGGTGCGGACAGCAGCGGGGCGGCAGTCAGGGCCAGGGCAACGGCCAACGCGATCGGCTTCATGGGACACTCCAGCAAAGGGTTGCCCGCAAGTTACGCGCTCAGGGCGGCGGCGACAATCGGCGGGAGGTCACGGCGCGGCTGATGGGTAGAGTCGACTGTCAGTCGACTATCGCGCGCAGCGCGGGGTTTTCAGGCGTCTTGTGGAGAGCAGTCGACTAACAGTCGACTCTACATGGTCGCCCTTACCCGGTCGCGTGACCGAAGGTCACAGCACGGCAGTGAGTGGGCAGTCGCCACGCTCGCGGCAGGCCTGCAGTTCGCACTCCTGTGCGGCCTCGTCGTCATCAAGCGCGGTCAGGTCGAAGGTCTGCTTGTCTTCCCCCAGCACGTACATCACCGGGTAATCCCATACGTCATCGCTGCGGGTGCCCTTCACGAACAACCGACCATGCGCATGCGGTCCTTCAAGGGCCACGGTCAGGCCAACATCACGCTGGCCGTTGATCGCGGTCTGCATGCTGCCCAGTGGCATCGATCCGGTGCGCAGCGGCTCGCCGAAGGCTTCCACCAGTTCGATGCTGCAACCGGCGCGGCGCAGTGCTTCGCGCATCGGTGGGCTCTCGCGTGCCGCCTCGCTCCAGCGCAGCACGCTCCAGGTCACCACGCCCCCCACCGCGCCCAGCACCAGCACCACCGTCAACGGCATCGCCCAGCGCCAGTGTCGGCACCACCAGCTGGCAGGCCTCTGGCCATGGGCGGGAATCGGCGGTGGCAGGGTCATCGGCGGGCTCCTTCCCGGCTGGCAATCAAGGCTTCAGGCAACGTCCCAGGAAGGCTTCGGCGACGCGGTAGCGATGCAGCGCATCGGCACCGGACAGGCCATGCTTGGCGCCCGGATAGGTCATCAGTTCGAACGGCTGTGCACGCTTCTGCAGCGCACTCATCAGGCTGGTCGAGTTGGTGAACAGTACGTTGTCATCGGCCATGCCGTGGATCAGCAGCAGCGGCGAGCGCAGGCCTTCGATATGGGTCAGCACGCGCGCTTCGCGGTAACCCGCTTCGTTGCGCGCCGGCAGGTCCATGTAGCGTTCGGTGTAGTGGCTGTCGTACAGGCCCCAGTCGGTCACCGGCGCACCGGCCACGCCACAGGCGTACTGGTTCGAGGCCTTGGCCAGCAGCATCAGGGTCATGTAGCCACCGTTGGACCAACCCTGCACGCCGATGCGCGCCGGGTCCACCCACGATTGCTGCTTCAGCCAGGTCACGCCGCGCAGCTGGTCGGTCACTTCCACCGTGCCCTGCTTGCCGTACAACGCGCCCCCGAAGTCACGGCCACGGCGCGGGGTGCCGCGGTTGTCCAGCGAGAACACCACGTAGCCCTGCTGGGCCAGGTACTGGTTGAACAGGTGGTCACCACGGCCGGGCCAGCTGTCGGTGACGGTCTGGCTGGCCGGGCCACCGTAGACGTACACCGCCACCGGGTAGCGCTTGTTCGGATCGAAGCCGGCCGGCTTGATCAGGCTGTAGTTGAGCGGGGTCTTGCCGTCGGCCGCGGTCAGCGTGCCGAACTCGATCGGGCGCTGTGCATCGCGGTAACGCGCATAGGGATGCTTCGGGTCCGCCAGATCGTTCTCGAGCAGGGTGGCTATCTTCTCGCCATTGGCGCGGAACAGCTCGATCTGCGGCGGCGTGGTGCTGTTGGACCAGCTGTCGACATAGACGCTGGCATTGCGGGCGAAGCTGGCGCTGTGCATGCCCGGCGCCTTGGACAGGCGCTGCGGCTCACCGCCCTGCAGCGACACCGCATAGATCTGGCTTTCGCGCGAGGTCTCGATGCCGGCGCGGAAGTAGGCCTTGCCGGCCTTCTCATCGACCGCCAGCAGTTCGTCCACCGGCCAGTTGCCGTGGGTCAGCGCAGTGGCCTTGCCCTTGCTGTCGATGCGGTACAGATGCTGGAAACCGGTGCGCTCGGACGACCACAGCACGCTGCCGTCATCGAGGAAACGCAGGCTGTTGTGCAGCGGCACCCAGGTCGGGCTGGTCTCGTGGGCGAGCACGCGCTGGCGGTTGGAATCGAGCGCCACTTCCACCAGGTCCAGCTGCCTCTGGTCGCGCGACTGGCGCTGGAAGCTCAGGTGCTGCGCATCGCGCCAATCGACACGAGCCAGATAGATGTCCTGTTCCTTGCCCAGGTCGACCCAGCGCGGCTGCGCATCGGCGGCCGGTGCGATCACGCCCAGCTGCACGCGCACGTTGGCGTCGCCCGCGGCCGGGTAACGCTGCTCGATCACGTCGGTGCGGTCGGCGTAGACCTCGTAGCGCTTCTGCACCGGCACCGGTGCCTCGTCGATGCGGGCGAAGGCGATGGCCGAATCGTCCGGCGCCCACCAGTAACCGGTGTGGCGGTCCATCTCCTCGTCGGCGACGAACTCGGCCACGCCGTTGCCGATGGTGGTGCTGCCGTCGCGGGTCAGCTGCAGCTGCTTGCCACTGGCCAGGTCGATCACCCACAGGTTGCGGCCGCGGATGAAGCTGACGAAACCGCCCTTGGGCGACAGCTTGGCGTCGGTGGCGAAACCTTCACCGTGGGTCAGCTGACGTACCGCCGCCTGGCCCTGCTGCTTGAGGTCGTACAGGTACAGCTCGCCGCCGAGCGGAAACAGCAGGCGCTGCGCGTCGGGCGACCACTGGTAATCGACGATGCCGGTCATCGCGGCGATGCGCTGGCGCTCGCGGCGGGCCTTTTCCTCGTCGCTGAGGGTCTCGGTGCCGGGCAACACCACCTTCGAATCCACCAGCAGGCGGGTCTGGCCGCTGCCGATGTCGTAGGTCCACAGGTCCAGCTGGTTGCGGTCGCTGTCCTTGCCGCGCAGGAAGCTGACCTGCGAACCGTCGGGAGCGACCTTCGGCTTCATCAGGGTCGGGCCGGACAACGGCAGCGGGCCGGTGATGGCTTCCAGGGTCAGCTTTTCAGCGTGGGCGGCAGTACTGGTGGCGAGCATGAGGGCGAGCGAAGCGAACAGGTGGCGCATGAAGGGTCCCGGCAAACGGCAGGTCCGCCCCCGGTGGGTGCAGGGCGGTCGTCCCCCATCCTAACCAAGCCCGTGCGGGAAGACAGCATGACCTTCTGCCCATGCTGCGGTGCTGGGGTCAGAGCCCTTTGCGCTGCAAAGGGATCCGACCCCTGGACCACCGTCCTGGGTCAACGCTGGCCGAACAGGTGCTTGCGCTCTTCGTCGCTGAGCGGCTTGCCGGCGTTGGGGTTCACCTGCTCACGCAGGGCATAGGCGCGCTGGGTCGCCGGGCGTGCGGCAATCGCTTCATGCCAGCGCTTGAGGTTCGGGAACGCGGCGAAATCCACCGGCAGCTTGTCGTAGGCGCCGATCCACGGGTAGCTGGCCATGTCGGCAATGGTGTACTCGTCGCCGGCCAGGAAGGCGTGCTGGGCCAGGCGCTTGTCCATCACCCCGTGCAGGCGGCGTACTTCGTTGTCGTAGCGCTCGACCGCGTAGGGGATCTTTTCCGGCGCGTACACATTGAAGTGGCCCATCTGGCCGCTCATCGGGCCCAGGCCAGCCATCTGCCAGAACAGCCATTCCAGGGTGGTGACGCGGCCGCGCGGGTCGCTGGGCAGGAACCGGCCGGTCTTCTCGGCCAGGTACAGCAGGATCGCGCCGGACTCGAACACGCTCTGCGGGGTGCCGCCATCGGCCGGGGCATGGTCGACGATGGCCGGCATCTTGTTGTTGGGCGAGATGGCGAGGAATTCCGGCTTGAACTGGTCGCCCGAGCCGATGTTGACCGGGTGGATGCGGTATTCCAGGCCGGCTTCTTCCAGCAGCAGGGTCACTTTGTGGCCGTTCGGGGTGGGCCAGTAATACAGGTCGATCATGGCGGCGGCTCGGGGTGCGGAAAGGAACCCGAAGTCTAGTGCGAGAGTTGGGTTGGCACCGTCACGGCGGGCCGGTAACCTCGCCTCTCCCCCGCAACGCAGCATCCTCCGCATGAGTGCAAACCGCCCGCCGCTCTCCCCGCTGTCCACGCTGATCTTCGCCTCGCGCTGGCTGCAGCTGCCGCTGTACCTGGGCCTGATCGTGGCGCAGTGCGTCTATGTGTTCCTGTTCGGCAAGGAACTGTGGCACCTGATCTCGCATTCGGCCTCCATGGGTGAACAGCAGATCATGCTGATCGTGCTGGGCCTGATCGACGTGGTGATGATCTCCAACCTGCTGGTGATGGTGATCGTGGGTGGCTACGAGACCTTCGTCTCGCGCCTGCGCCTGGAAGGCCACCCGGACCAGCCGGAATGGCTGAGCCACGTCAACGCCAGCGTGCTGAAGGTGAAGCTGGCGATGGCGATCATCGGCATCTCCTCGATCCACCTGTTGAAGACCTTCATCGCCAGTGGTGCGCTGGGTGGCATTCCGCTGTGCACGCCGGAGCAGATGAGCGTGGCCGCCGCCAACATCGGTGTCGCCCGCTGCTCGATGCTGACCCCGGACGGCGTGCTGTGGCAGACCATCATCCACTGCGTGTTCATCCTGTCGGCGATCGGCATCGCCTGGACCGACAAGCTGATGTCCAACAGCCACAGCAAGGCGCACGACAAGGCGCACGACCACTGATGTAACGGCCACCAGCGACGCATTGCCGCTGCCCTGTTCCGGCCATCGCCCTTGTACGCGGCGGTGGCCGGGATGCTAGATTGCTCCCTCGCCGTTGCCGGCGGTGGCGTCGGGAAACGTCACCCTGCCGCGCCCGGACCGCTGGTCCCGGCCATGCATATCAATGATTTACGTCACGTCGTCTTCTAGAGGGGAGCAGGATGTCGCACGTCTCAACGATCACCGCCGCGCGCCGGTGGCTGCCGGTTGCCCTGGCACTGGCACTGGCCGCCTGCTCGGGCAAGGAAGAAACCCCGGCGCCCGCACCCGCCACGACGCCCGCCGCGGCTACATCGACAGCACCGGTGGTCGCCGCCAAGGTGCAGTCGATGGGCACCGAACAGCTGCGCGAATCGGCCAGCCAGGCGCTGCGCGAGAACCGCATGTATGCACCGGCCGGCGACAACGCCATCGAGTACTACCTGGCGCTGCGCGACAAGACGCCGGACGACGCCTCGGTGAAGAGCGCGCTGACCGATCTGCTGCCCTACACCCTGATCGCCGCCGAGCAGCACCTCGGCCGTGAGGACTACCCCGAAGCGCAGCGCCTGGTGGCGCTGATCGAAAAGGTGGACGCCTCCGCCCCCGCCCTGCCGCGCCTGAAGGAAGGCCTGGCCAAGGGCGTGGAGAACGCGGCCAAGCGCACCGAGACTGAAGCCGAGAAGGCAAAGAAGGACGCCGAAGACCGGACCAAGCAGCAGGCCGAACAGCAGCGCCTGACCGAGCAACGCGCCAAGGAAGCCGATGCGGCCAAGCAGATCGCCGCGCAACAGGACGCCGCGCGCCGCGACAGCGAGCGCCAGGAAGCCGAGCGCCAGGCCACCGCCCGCCGCGAGGCCGAGCAGAAGCAGCAGCAAGCGGCCGCCCAGCAGGCCAGTGCCGCACGCCAGGCCACGGCAGCGGCGGCACCGAGCCTGCGCCCGGTCAGTACGCCGGCACCGCGCTATCCGGCCGAGGCGCTGCGCGCAGGCACTTCCGGCGAAGTGCTGGTGGAGATCACCGTCGGCACCGACGGCTCGGTAGTCAACGCCCGAGTGCTGCGCGCGACACCCGGCCGCGTCTTCGACCGCGAAGCCCTGAACGCGGTCAAGCGCTGGCGCTTCGAGCCGGTCAACGCACCGGTCACCACCCGCCGCACCCTGGTGTTCGCACCGGGCGGCGGCTGACCGCCAAAAGGGGACGGAGGGGATTAAGTCGTTTCCGCCCCCTCCATGACGCCAAGGCCCGGTCCGTCCGGGCCTTGTCCGTTTCAGCAGACGCTGTCGATCAGGCGTTGCAGCGCCGGATCACGCGCGGCCAGCACCTGGAACAGGCCCAGCGCATGCAGACCCGGCAACAGTGCGCGCAGGTCGGCCTCGGCGGTGGTGCGGAGGGTGGGATCACTGGCCGGGTCCTGCCAGTCGCGGACACTGGCCAGGAACGCGCCAACGCTGCCCTTGCGTACGGTGAGGCCGTTCACCTGCACGTCGTTCTGGTGATCGGGGAGGATGTCCTGTGGCTGCATAGGGAAGCGCTCCGTTGAAGTTGGCTCCAGTGTCGGGGCCCGGACGCGACGTTTCTGCCGTATAACTGCCAATCGATATGGCAGATCAGACAACCACCGTATTACTCGACCCCGCGTTGGCCGATGCCGCCGACGGACCGGTGGTGCTGGCGGCCCGGCTGCGCCAGCACGGTATGCGTCGCACGGCCCGCCACCAGCATGCACGCGGCCAGCTGCTGGGTGCACAGCAGGGGCTGCTGCGGATCGCCGCCGACGACCTACACTGGCTGCTGCCCGCAGGTCACGTCGCCTGGATACCGCCCTTGCTGCCTCACGCGCTGCTGAGCGCAGACGGGTTCGATGGCTGGAGCCTGTACTTCAACGCCGAGGCCTGCCTGGGTCTGCCCTCCACACCGCGCATTTTCCAGCCCAATGCACTGCTGCAGGCGGCGACAATACGTGCGCTGCGATGGCCCCATCGGCCGCTGGATGCTGCGCAGGCACGACTGGCCGGTGTGATCGCCGATGAGATTGCCGCCAGCACGCCTCTGCCGCTTGCCCTGCCACAACCACGTGACCGGCGACTGCAGAAGATCGCCGCCGCACTGGCGCGCGCACCGCACGACAACCGCAGCATCGAGGACTGGGCCACCCGCAGCGGTCTGTCCAGCCGCAGCCTGGCGCGCCATTGGCTGGCCGAGACCCACATGACGCTGAGTCAATGGCGGCAACGCCTGCGGGTGCTGCTGGCACTGCCACGCCTGCTGTCCGGCGAGCCGGTGATCAGCGTCGCGCTGTCCATGGGCTACGACACACCCAGTGCCTTCATCGCCGTGTTCAAGCGCGAGATGGGGGTGACGCCTGCAAGGTATGGAAAAGGGGACGGAGGGGATTAAGTCGCTTCTGCCCTACCCCACACCATCTCGCGGCATCGCCTGATGCCCTCCGCAGTTACAGCCGCGGCACGCTGGTTGCTCCTCGGACCCGTGAGCTCCCATGCCTCGACAAGCACGCCTGATGCTGGCCGGCCAGCCTTACCATGTAACCCAGCGCGGAGTGAACAAGGGGGCGATCTTCGTTGACGATATAGACCGCCAGTTGTTTCTGCATCTGTTGCACGGCGCCTTCCTGAAACACCATGTCGCGCTGCACGCATACGTACTGATGGGCAATCACGTCCATCTATTGGCCACACCCTCCACTCAGGTCGGCTTGGCCAACGCGATGCGGATGCAGGGCAACAACTATGTCCAGGCGTTCAATCAGCGGCATGAGCGCAGCGGACCTCTCTGGCAGGGCCGATTCCATTCTTCGATGGTGGACAGTGATGCCTACTTGCTCAGCGTCTATCGCTACATCGAACTCAATCCCGTTCGCGCAGGCATGGCAGCCCATGCGGAAGATCACCCATGGTCGAGCGTGCATGGAAACCTGCAGCGCCGCGATGATCCGATGCTGACGGAACATCCCGCCTTTCAGGCACTGGCCCCGACCAAGCGACAGCGGACGACGCTCTATGCGCAGTTCCTGCGGGATCTGAATGCGTCCGCCGACCTGCCTGCAATCCGCGCCCACAGTACTGCGCAACATCCATTGGGAAATGCGACGTACTTGCAAATGGTGGAAGAAACACTGGGGCGACCGGTGGTGCTGCGCAAGCGGGGACGCCCCCGAAAGGCGGGGATGGGAGAGGCAGAAACGACTTAATCCCCTCCGTCCCCTTTTTCCGGTCAGCCGGAGATCGCCAGGCGCTCGTTGTGGTAACGGCGCACGACGGCGAACCACAGCAGTGCGGCCAGGCCGAGGCTGGCACCGAGATAGATGGCCCACACCGCCGGCGTGATCGTCTCATGGCGGATCACCTTCAACAGCATCTGGTTCTGCGACAGGAACGGCACGGCGTACTGCCACAGCTCGCTCTTCAGCGGGTACGCCACCAGTGCGTAGCCAGGCATCATCGGCAGCAGCATCAGCCAGGTCATATGGCTCTGCGCTTCCTTCATGCTCTTTGCCGCCGCCGACAGGAAGGTCAACAGCGAGGTGCCGATCATCAGCATCGGCACCATCACCAGCAGCATCTGCAGCATCGAGGCGACGTTCATGTTGAACTGGCGGCCGATGTTGCCGGGCGCGATCTGTGCGCTCACCTTGAATGCGACCAGGGTCAGCAGCAGTGACACGAAGCCAACCACGCAGGCAGCCGCGATCTTGCCGCTGACGATCGCGCTGCGCGAGCCGGGCGTGGCCAGCAGCGGTTCCAGTGACTGCCGCTCGCGCTCGCCGGCGGTGGCGTCCATCACCAGATAGGCACCGCCAATGAACGAGGTCAGCGTGAGCAGCACCGGCAGCAGCATCGACAGGATCATGCCGCGCTTGGCCTCGGCACTGGCCAGGTCCTGGCGTGCCACGTCCAGCGGCCGCGCTACCTGCGCGTCGACGCCACGCGCCATCAATCGCAACGCACCGACCTGGCCGTTGTAGGTGGCCAGCGCCGCTTCCAGCCGCGCACTGGGCACTTCAGCGGCACGGCGGGTACTGTCCTTGATCACTTCCACCAGCGCCGGCTTGCCGTCGGCCCAGTCCTTGCCGAAGTCATCGCTGATGCGCAGCGCCACGTCGATGTCCTGGCTGCGGATGGCCTCGGCCAGGTCCTTCGGCGCCGGTGCGGTATTGAGCCCCTGTGCGGCGAGGAAGCGCACCAGGTTCGGCGCATTCTCTGCACCGATGGTTGGAATCTGCAGCGGCTGTTCGATCTGGGTGCGTACCCGGCTCTCGGCCAGCTTGCCCATGCCCAGCAGCAGCACCGGGTACAGCAGCGGCCCGAACAGCAGGGTCAGCAGCAGCGTGCGGCGATCACGGGAAAGGTCGCGCAGTTCCTTGCGCATCACCGTCATCAGGGTCGTCATCATGCTCATGCGTGCAGGCCCTCTTCGCTGCCGATCAGTTTCACGAACGCGTCTTCCAGGTTGGATTCGCCGGCTTGCGCACGCAGTTCATCGGCGCTGCCGGCAGCCATCACCGTGCCCTTGGCGATGATCACGATGTGATCGCACAGCGCGGCCACCTCCTGCATGATGTGGCTGGACAGGATCACGCAGCGGCCCTCTTCGCGCAGGCCCAGCAGGAAGCGGCGCAGTGCGCGCGTGGTCATCACGTCCAGGCCGTTGGTCGGCTCATCCAGAATGACGTTGCGCGGGTCGTGCACCAGCGCGCGGGCGATCGCGGTCTTGGTGCGCTGGCCCTGCGAGAAGCCATCGGTCTGGCGGTCGAGGATGTCACCCATGTCCAGGGCATGCGACAGCACTTCGATGCGTTCGCGGATGCGCTCGGCCGACAGGCCATGCAGCTCGCCGAAGTAGGCGATGTTCTCGCGCGCGGTCAGGCGCTTGTAGACGCCACGCGCATCGGGCAGCACGCCAAGGTGGCGGCGTACTTCCACCGGATTGCGTGCGGCGTCGACACCATCGACGCTGATGCTGCCCTGGTCCGGGGTCATCAGCGTGTACAGCATGCGCATGGTGGTGGTCTTGCCGGCACCATTGGGGCCCAGCAGGCCGGTGATGCGGCCGTCCTCGGCGCGGAAGCCGACATTGGAGACCGCCTGGATGCGGCCGGTGCGGGTGTCGAAAGCCTTGTGCAGGTTGTCGGCGACGATCATGGTTCCCATCCGTTGAACGAGGTGAACGCCGGCACGTAGCTCAGCGTGTCCAGGCAGCCGGCATCCAGCGCCTTGGCATCGGTCTTGTCGATGAACTGGCCGAGCAGGCGCGGCATGCAGCCAGCACTCAGCGTGCCGTGGCCCTGGCCGCGGGCGACCAGCGCGCGGCCATTGGGCAGGCCCTTGAGGACCTGTTCGGCATAGCGCGGTGGCGTCACCGGGTCGAGTTCACCGGACAGCAGCAGCGCCGGTACGTCGCTGCGCAGCGGCACGGCATTGGCCGCTGGCGCCGGCTGGTGCGGCCATACCGGGCAGGCCGCGAAGAAGGCACTGGCCACGTCGTTGCCGAACAGTCGCTCCGGGTCCTCGGCCGGCGCCTTGTAGCGCGGCGCATCCTCGCTGCAGATCACCGACCACTGCATGCCTCGGTTGATCTGGAAATCCATGCTGCGGTTCGCACCGCGTGCCAGCGACGCCAGCGGTGCATAGCGGCCATGCGCGGCTTCATCGAGCACCAGCGGCAGCAGCGAGGAATACTGCGGCACATAGGAGAAGGCGAACGCCAGGCCGATCACGCTGTCCGGACTCAACACATCCTGTCGGGTCTGGTTGGTGCCGGGGTCGCGATACTCCACCGAGACCGGCGCACGGCGCAGGGTCTCGACCACGCTGCGCAGCTGCGCGCGGGTGTCGGTCGGGAAGCGTTTGCTGCAGGCGGCATCCTTGCGGCACTGCGCCGACTGCAGGGCGATCGCATCCTCGAACGTCGTGGCGAAGTCACCGCCCACCACCAGTTCATTGGGCACTACGCCATCGATGACGATGCTGCGGGTGTGTTGCGGGTAGGCGCCGGCATAGCGCTGGGCCACGCGGGTACCGTAGGAGCCGCCGACCAGGTTGAGCTGGTTCACACCGAGCGCCGCACGCACTGCATCCAGATCAGCAATCGCCTCGGTGGTGGTGTAGAAGCGCGCATCGGCGCGCCCCTGCAGCGAAGCGGCGCAGCGCTCGGCGTAGGCGCGCAGCGACGCTTCAGTGGGTGCGGCATCCTCGTCCATGGCCAGTTCCTTGCCATCCGCGCCAAGGCAGCTGAGGGGGTTGGAGCCGCCGGTGCCGCGCTGGTCGATCAGGAACACATCACGCTGCTTGCGCACCTGGCGCAGCGCGGTATCGACGATGACCGCCACTTCGCTGGCCGCCTGGCCGGGGCCACCGGCCAGGAAGAACACCGGGTCGGGCTGGCTGGAGCCGCTGCTGCCCGATTCCAGCCAGGCAATGCGCAGGCCGATACGTCGGCCATCGGGCTGGGCCCGGTCCTCCGGCACCTGCAGGGTGGCGCACTGCGCTTCCACGTTGGCGCTGGCGCCTTCTGTAGACAGCGTGCAGGGCTGGAAGTCGATCGTGCCGAAATGGCGGCTGGGTGCATCGCTGGCGCCTTCGGCGCCGGGTGATGGTGACTGGCTGCAACCGGCAAGCATCAGGCTGGCTAACGCTGCGGCCAACGCGAGGTGGTGTCTGTGCATCGTGCTCGTTTCCCCTGGAGGACGTTCCTGGCAACCACGACGGGCTGCCGCGGAAGATGTGACTCAACTTACACGGGCACGGCGTCGTCGGCGATGGGCAGACGCGAAATCTCCGCCGGCGTGGCGCAGACCAGGCGATCGCGGCCCGCGGCCTTGGCCCGGTACAACGCGGCATCAGCCGCTGCCAGCAACGTCGACAGGTCACCCTGGCCCTCGTCCATGGCCAGGCCGATGCTGGCGGTGACGCTCACCGGCCCACTGGCCAGCAATGCAGGGTACTGCTGCAGGCGGGTGCGGATTGCCACTGCCCGCTCCATCGCAGCGCGTTGCGTGCGTCCCTGCAGTACCAGCACGAACTCTTCGCCTCCATAGCGGCCCAGCAGGTGATCGTGGCCCTGCACGCAGTGCTGCAGCAGGTCAGCGAAGTGGCGCAGTACCTGGTCTCCGGCCAGGTGGCCGCAGCGGTCATTGACCTGCTTGAAGTGGTCGACGTCGACCAACAGCAGGGCCAGCGGACGGCCCTGCCGGCGCGACCGCTGCAACTGCACCTGGCCATCGGCCAGCACCGCGCTGCGGTTGAGCAGGCCGGTCAGGCCATCGGTGCGCGCGGCATGCCGCAGATCGACCAGCATGCGCTCGACCAGCAGCAGCACCATCGCGAAGCAGCGCGCCAGTTCCAGCATCACCCCGGCAATGTAGGTGACGAACATCGGCGAGCCGGTACGCATGATGTCCTCGCCCGCATCGGGTGCCACCGGCAGGAACAGGCGCACGGCGTACAGCGCAGCCTCGGCCAGGAACACCGCCGCCGCGAGCCGGCAGCTGGTGCGCTGCTGCGCCGGTGCATGTCGCAGCAGCAGCCATGCGATCCAGCCATCGACGATCAGCGCGAACACACTGAACACCTGCAGGCGCAGGTGCAGGTTCGGCCAGAGCACCAGGAAGGCGAAGATGCAGGCCATGAACGCAGCTGCCATCAACAACGGCCGCCACAGCGGCAGCGGCTGTTCCAGATGCAGCGCCACGCCGCGCAGCATCAACACCGCGCAACCGGCCATCGCCGCATTCCCGGCCAGTATGGCCGGCGCCAACGGCAGGTAGGGTCGCAGCGCCAGCAGGGTCACGCCCAGGGTCAGCAGCCATAGACTTGCGGTCCACAGGCGCAGCACTGGTTGCCCGCGCAGCACCACCAGCAGCAATGAGAACCCCACGGCGATGCCGATGCAGAGCAGGAAGCCAAGCACGGTGATGGTGGGGAAATCCAGGGACATGCGGCGCTCGTCGACCGGGGCGGCGCGCGCATCTTAGCGCCTTGTGGTGCAGTCCCCATGGCGCTGTCCGGTCCGGGGGTGATGCGGGGTCGGAAAACGGCGAGCAGGTCCGGCGACGCATGCGCAGACTCCGTAGGAAATCCAAGGAGACCTCCATGCACACCTGGTACCTCGGTGGCCTCGACCACCGCCCCTTCCAGCACCTGTTCGAGAAAAGTGAGCGCGAACTCGCAGCGCTGGGCATCCAGCGTCGCTGGGCCGGCGAGAGCGGCGGCCATCCCTGCCGGATCAGCCTGAGCGATCCACCCAGTGGCAGCGAACTGCTGCTGTTGTCGCATGTCCATCTGCCCCTGCACTCTCCCTATCACGCCTCCGGTCCGATCTTCGTGCAGCGCGGGGTGACCCGTTGCGTGCTGCCAGCGGGCGAGGTACCTCCCTATGTGCAACGGCGGATGATCTCGCTGCGCGCCTATGACCACGCTGCGCTGATGCTGGCTGCGCAGGTCTGCGCCGGCACCGACGTCGCCACGCAGCTGGACACCCTGTTCGCCGACCCAGCGGTGGCCTTCGTCCAGTTGCACAACGCGGCACATGGCTGCTTTTCATGCCAGGCCGATCGGATCGACCGCGAGATTGCCCAGCAGGTTCTCCACGACGTGATCGATGCCACGCCTGTCGCGTGACCGCCAACGCATACGTTCAGCCCCACGTGAAGCTGGCGGGAAGGGCTTCACACCCACAGTCACGGATCGGCGCTTCCGTGGTTCCTCAGCCTGCATCGCGACTCGATACTCGCCGTGGTGCCGCCGAAAGTCCGCCGTGCAGCGCAGCTCCTGCGGTCACCGTTCTCTTTCGACGACCACAAGGAAGCGCCATGTCATTCCGATCCACACCGCTGTTGCTGGCCACCTCGTTCGCCGCTGCGGGCCTCTGCCTGGCAGGCAGCGCGTTCGCCCACGGTACCATGACCACGCCGATCAGCCGCGTCTATGCCTGTTTCCAGGGCAACCCGGAGAATCCGACCAACCCCGCGTGCGCCGCCGCCAAGGCCGTCGGTGGTTCGCAGGCGTTCTACGACTGGAACGGCATCAATCAGGCCAACGCCAACGGCAACCACCAGGCCGTAGTGCCCGACGGCAAGCTGTGCAGCGGCAACAACCCGACCTTCCGCGGGCTGGATGTGAACCGCAGCGACTGGCAGACCACTCCGATCCAGGCAGACGCCAACGGCAAGTTCACCTTCGTATTCAAGGCAACCGCACCACATGCCACGCGCGACTGGCGCTTCTTCGTCACCCGCGACGGCTGGCAACCGGGCAGCCCATTGCGTTGGGCCGACCTGCAGGAATTCTGCACGCTGGGCAACACGCCGCTGTCGGCCGATGGCACCTACAAGCTGCAGTGCACGCTGCCGCAGCGCAGTGGCCAGCATGTGATCTACAACACGTGGCAGCGCTCGGATTCGACCGAAGCGTTCTACACCTGCATGGACGTGCGCTTTGAAGGAAGCGGCGGCAGCACCCCGCCGGCAGCGCAGTGGCAGGACGCCGGCCCGGTCACCGCGCGCGGCGAGCTGCCGGTTGGCACGACCCTGGCGCTGCGCGTGTTCAATGCCAACGGCAATGATGTCGAACGCGTGGAAGCGATCCTGGCCAACGGCCAGACCGCGGCCGCGCAATGGCCGTTGGCGCTGGCCCGCAAGGTCAATGCCAGTGCCCAGCATGCGCGCGTGGGCGTGCTCAACAACGGCGTGATCACGCCCTCCGCTTCGGCCACCGACAATCGCGTGTACCTGAAGAACGGCAACCGCTTCCAGCTCGACACCAAGGTGCCGGACCCGGGCACGCCGTCACCGGGCGGCGATTTCGACCACGTATACCCCGCCGGCATCGGCAGTTACGTGCCGGGCCAGACCGTGGTGAAGGGCAGCGATGGCAAGCTGTACGCCTGCCGCCCGTTCCCGGAAGGTGCATGGTGCAACGTCAACGCCGAAGCCTATCGGCCGGGTGCAGGCGCGGCCTGGCGTGATGCGTGGATCGCGTACTGAGGCAGTGATGCGGGAGGCGGTGCACAGTGCACCGCCTTTCGCCCGGATGGCGGCACAGTGAGCACCGTGTTGCAGATCGATCACGGCCTTCATCGATTTCAAACTTGTCCGATGTTGCCGACGGCCCTGCATGTGAAGACTGCGCGAGGTTTCCAACACTTCGCAAAGGAGTTCCTGCATGCACCTGTCCCACCGGGCAGTCCTCGCTCTGTCCGTCGTTGCCGGCCTGGCCTTGTCCGGCAGCGCCCTCGCCCACGGCACCATGTCCAAGCCGCTCAGCCGCGTGAAGCAGTGCCACGAAGGCAATCCGGAAAACCCGACCAACCCGGCCTGTGCCGCGGCCAAGGCCATCGGCGGCGCGCAGCCGTTCTATGACTGGAGCGCGATCGCGCATGGCAACGCCAATGGCAACCACCGCGACCTGGTGCGCGATGGCGAGCTGTGCAGCGCCAGCATCCCCAAGTACCGCGGCCTCGATCTGAATCGCAGCGACTGGCCGACCACGCCGGTGCGCGCCGATTCGCGTGGCCGCTACACCTTCGAGTTCCTGGCGCCGGCGCCGCACGCCACCCGAGAGTGGAAGTTCTACGTGACCCGTGACGGCTGGCAGCCGGGCAGCCCGCTGCGCTGGGCCGACCTGCAGGAATTCTGCACCCTGGGCAACGTGCCGCTGTCCGAAGGCGGTGTCTACAAGCTGGACTGCCCGCTGCCCAAGCGCAGTGGCCAGCACATCATCTACAACACCTGGCAGCGCTCGGATTCGCAGGAAGCGTTCTACACCTGCATGGACGTGCGCTTCGAAGGTGGCGGTGGCGTGGTTCCGCCGCCGCAGTGGCAGGATGCCGGCGCGGTGACCGCCAATGGCGCACTGGACGTGGACAGCACCGTGACCCTGCGTGTGTTCAATGCCAACGGCAACGACCTGGAGCGCGTGGAAACCAAGCTGGCCGCTGGCCAGACCAGCCCGACGCAGTGGCCGCTGGCCCTGGCCCGCAAGGTCAACGCCAGCGCACAGCACGCGCGCGTGGGTGTGATGAAGAACGGCGTGATCACGCCGGTCGCCTCGGCCACCGACAACCGCGTGTACCTGAAGCCGGGCAACCGCTTCCAGCTGGAAACCCAGGTACCCGGTCCGGGCCCGATCGATCCGGTCGATCCGCCGGGCGGCGACTTCGACTTCGTGTATCCGGCCGGCCTCGGCAGCTACAAGCCGGGCGAGACCGTGGTGAAGGGCACCGACGGCAAGCTGTATGCCTGCCGCCCGTTCCCGGAAGGTGCATGGTGCAACATCAACGCCGATGCCTACCGCCCGGGTACCGGCTTTGCCTGGCGCGACGCCTGGATCGCGTACTGAGGCAGGGCACCGGGGGCGGCGTGATGCCGCCTCCGGTGAGCATTTCAAGGCGCCATGGGGTTGCCGGCCAGCGGCCGGCACTACCCTGGCTTACTTGCTGCTGACGTACTTCTCGCGGCGGATCTGCGGGTTGCCCAGGCCCGCGGCCTTGAGCAGCTCGGCACAGGCATCGACCATGTCCGGGTTGCCGCACAGATAGGCGATGTCAGTGGCCGGGTCCGGGGTGAAGCCGGACAGCGCCTGCTGGACGTAGCCGTGCTGCACGTCCGGGTGCGGATCGGCCGGCAGTTCGCGCGACAGGCACGGCACATAGCGGAAGTTCGGATGCTTTTCGGCGAAGCTGTAGAAGTCTTCGCTGTACAGCAGCTCACCCGGGCTGCGCGCGCCCTGCAGCAGCACGATCTGCACACCGCGCTCGGCCATGGCCTTTTCCAGCAGCGGTAGCATGGAGCGGTACGGGGTGACGCCGGTACCGGTGGCAATCAGCAGGTAACGGGCGTTGTGGTCACCGGGATTCAGGCAGAAGCGGCCGTAGGGGCCGGACGCGCTGATCTGGCCGCCCTGCTGCAGTGCCTCGAACAGGGCCGTGGCGGCGCCGCCGGGTACGAAACTGACCGCGATATCCACCGCCTCGCCCGGGCCCAGCGCGTGGTCGTGGATGGTCGCCAGCGAGTAGCTGCGCTTGGTTTCGGTGCCGTCGGCGTAGCTGAAATGGACCTGGATGAACTGGCCGGGCTGGAAATCCAGCGGCTGCCCATCGTCACGCACGAACTGGTAGTGGCCGACGGTCGGGGCCAGCATGCGGCAGCCGACCAGCTTGAGGGGGAATTGAACAGGCACGACTTTTCGGGACAGTGTGTAGCCGGGGCAAGCCCTCGGGGTCTTCTATAATAGCCCCTCCCCGCCCCTCTCCAGCGCCAGCCCATGGGCGCGAAGGCTTCGAGCTTGGCTTCCCTGAACGATACGGCGCCCGCCCTGCGCGTGCGCGACCTGCGCAAGACCTATGACAACGGCACCCAGGCCCTGAAGGGGGTTTCCCTGGAAGTGGCCCCGGGCGACTTCTTCGCCCTGCTCGGCCCCAACGGTGCCGGCAAGTCCACCCTGATCGGCATCATCAGCTCCCTGGTCAACCTCAGCGAGGGCCAGGTGGAAGTGTTCGGCAGCGACCTGGTGCGCAACCGCAGCGCCACCATGCGCCTGATCGGGCTGGTGCCGCAGGAAATCAACTTCAACCTGTTCGAAAAGCCCTTCGACATCCTGGTGAACTACGCCGGTTTCTATGGCGTGCCGCGCGAGGAAGCCGAGCAGCGTGCCGAAGAGGAACTCAAGCGCGCCCACCTGTGGGAAAAGGCGCAGGTGATGAGCCGCACGCTGTCCGGCGGCATGAAGCGCCGGCTGATGATCGCCCGCGCGATGATGACCCGCCCGCGCCTGCTGATCCTGGACGAGCCGACCGCCGGCGTGGACATCGAGATCCGCCGCGACATGTGGCGCGTGCTGAAGGAGATCAATGCCGCCGGCACCACGATCATCCTCACCACGCACTATCTGGAAGAAGCCGAGTACCTGTGCCGCCACCTGGCGATCATCAACCACGGCCAGATCGTCGAGCAGGGGCCGATGCGCACCCTGCTGGCCAAGCTGGACGTGGAAGGCTTCCTGCTGGACATCGACGGTGACCTGCCGGCGCAGCTGCCGGTGATCGAGGGAGCGACGCTGACCGCGCCGGACCCGCACACGCTGGACATCGACATGCCGCGCGCGATGGACCTCAACCGCGTGTTCGCCACGCTCAACGAGGCCGGTATCCGCGTGCGTTCGATGCGTACCAAGAGCAACCGCCTGGAGGAGCTGTTCGTGCGCCTCACCGGCAACCTGGAGAAACCCGCATGAGCACCACCGAGCTGACCGACGGCCAGCGCAACCGCGTCGCACTGATGACCATCGTGCGCCGCGAAGTCGCCCGCATCATGCGCATCTGGGGCCAGACCCTGGTACCGCCTGCGATCACCATGACCCTGTACTTCCTGATCTTCGGCGGCCTGATCGGCTCGCGCGTGGGTGACATGGGCGGCTACAGCTACATGCAGTTCATCGTGCCGGGCCTGGTGATGATGAGCGTGATCCAGAACAGCTACGGCAACATCAGCTCCTCGTTCTTCGGCGCCAAGTTCGGCCGCCACGTGGAAGAGCTGCTGGTCAGCCCGATGCCGAACTGGGTGATCCTGTGGGGCTATGTGGCCGGTGCGGTGCTGCGAGGCCTGATGGTGGGCGTGATCGTGCTGATCATCGCGATGTTCTTCACCCCGGTGCGCATTCCGCATCCGCTGGTGACGCTGACCACGGTGATCCTGGGTGCGACGATCTTCTCGCTGGCCGGCTTCATCAATGCGGTGTACGCGAAGAAGTTCGATGACGTGGCGATCGTGCCGACCTTCATCCTGACCCCGCTGACCTATCTGGGTGGCGTGTTCTATTCGGTGAAGCTGCTGCCGGGCTGGGCCGAGGCGGCGACGCATGCGAATCCGATCTTCTACATGGTCAATGCGTTCCGCTATGGCCTGCTGGGCAGCAGCGATGTGCCGGTGGTGGTGGCGTATGCGCTGATGATCGGCTTCGTGGTGGTGCTGACGGCGCTGGCGCTGTGGCTGCTGCGTCGCGGCGTGGGCATGCGCAGCTGAGGGTTGCCTGCAGGGCCTGCGGCCCTGCACCCGCCGAATCAACGTCAACGTCAACTTCTACGGCAACGTCAAAAGCTGGCATTCCGTGGGTTGGCGGGGTGGATCCGGTTGCGGGGGACGCTGCAAGTACGTCCATGTAAGCTCGGTCGCCGCATCCATGCGGCTCACGCCCCCGCAACCGGACCCACCCCGCCTTCGACAGGTTTCTGCGATCTGTCGGGACAGCGTTCTCCGCTGCTGCTGGTAGGTGTCGACCTTGGTCGACACGGTAGATCCACGCCATGCGTGGATGAAGCGTTCCTGTAGAGCCAAGCCGATGCTTGGCTCTTTTCGTTTCGGATTACGGCTAGGCTGTGGCGATGAAGATCACTTCCATTCCGTTGGACAAGGCCGTGTCGGATGGTCCGATCGATGCGTTCAGCCACGTCCTGCTGAGCGATTCGCCTACGCTGGATGAGGTGCTCGGTTGCCTGGCCTCGCTGCAGGCGGCTGATCCCCTTCATCGTTATCTATGCACGCTCGACGATGTCGGCCAGTGCCGCTACACCAGCATGCACGCGTCCGATGACGAACGCATCGCGCTGTACGAGGACGAAGACCCGGCGACGCCGGAAGATGCGTTGGCGGCACGCGGGCGGTTGCTGGCGCACGTCGTCGCGCAGCTTGAGCATTCCACGCATCGGCTGCAGTGGACAGCGCTGGCGGGTACGTTGATGTGCAGCGGCGAGGACATCGAGGCGCTGGTCGCCGCCAATGCGAAGCCGGATCTCATCATCGATGACGTGGTCTGCGTGCAGCAGGTACCCGTGGCCCGCGATGACCTGCTGATTGCCACCGTGCCCAACGGCTACTTCAGCGCGGACTGGGACCTCTTCCAGAACCACGCCCTGATCCGGCACCTTCAGCAGCGATACGGCTACCGCCTGTTCGGACTCGGTGCGTCGTGGCTCGGCTTCCAGCGCGACCGCGCACCGTCACTTGCAGAAACGCACGCGTTGGTCGCTGACCTTCAGCGCGTCTACGCTGCCGGAACGCACGACACGTGGGCACAACTGGCTGCAACGCTGGCCACCCGCACCACACTGCTATTGGGCTACACCGAAGACTTCAGCGAACAGCTGCCCTGAGCACCGCTCCACACGAGCGAGCGCAGCGAGCGACCCGCTTCCGCCTTCGCTTTTGATCTGTTTTCCGTGGTGGCCGCGCCCGGAACATGTCCGTGGCCGGGCGGGTAGGTTGCGCAGGGGCGTGAGCCGCATGGATGCGGCGACCGAGCTTACAGGGACGTACTTGCAGCGTCCCCTGCGCGGCCTACCCGCCCGGCCTACCCCAATGAACAGTGCTTTCCGCGAACCACCACGAGGGGCTCCGCCGTTGGCCGCAATCTCCGGCACAATCGCACTCCTGATTCCCCAGAAAACGGTGAACGTGCAATGCGCATCCTGATCCTCGGCGCCGGCGGTACCGGCGGTTACTTCGGCGGTCGCCTGGCTCAGGCTGGCGTGGACGTGACCTTCCTGGTGCGCCCCGCACGCGCCGCCCAGCTGGACCGCGACGGCCTGGTCATCCGCAGTCCGCTCGGCGACGCCAGCTTCCCGGTGCAGCACGTCACCGCCGACGCCCTGCCCGCGCTTGCCGCACAGAAGCCGTTCGATCTGGTCATCCTCAGCTGCAAGGCCTACGACCTGGACAGCTCGATCGATGCCATCGCGCCGGCAGTCGGTGCGAACACCACCGTGCTGCCGATCCTCAACGGCCTGCATCACTACAACGCGCTGGACCTGCGCTTCGGCCGCGACGCCGTGCTCGGCGGCCTGTGCTTCATCAGTGCCACCAAGGCCCCCGACGGCGCCGTGCTGCACTTGGGCAAGCCGGCCAAGCTCACCTTCGGCGAACGCGATGGCGGTGCGATCTCCACGCGCGTGCGTGCCTTCGCCGCCGCCTGTGCGCAGGCCAACCTCGATCACCTGGCCAGCGAGCATATCGGCCAGGAACAGTGGATCAAGTACACCTTCCTGACCGCGCTGGCCGCCGCCACCTGCCTGCTGCGCGCGGATATCGGCAGCATCGTCGCCACCGATGATGGCGAGGCGATCGTGCGTGGCCTGTACGACGAGTGCCTGGCCGTGGCCGAAGCCGCCGGTGAGCCGATTCCCGATGCCGCGCAGGACACCGCCCGCGGCACCCTGACCCAGGCCGGTTCGGCGTTGAAGGCCTCGATGCTGCGTGATCTGGAAGCCGGCCAGCAGGTGGAAGCCGCGCAGATCGTCGGCGACATGCTGGCGCGCGCGCGCAAGGCCGACCAGGAAGGCCTGTTGCTGCAGGTCGCCTACAGCAGCCTGCAGGCCTACCAGGCACTGCGCGCCGCGTGAGCGACACGATGCAGGCCAGCGCCCTGCCCACACGGATGTTGATCCTCGGCATGGGCTGGAGCGGATGCGTGCTGGCCACGCATCTGCAGGCGTTGGGCGTACGTGTGGTCGGCACGGTGCGCGACCCCGCGTCGGCACCGCACGATGGGCTGCTGCGCCATCAGCTACGCGCCGACGCCACGCCATCGACGGCCCTGCTTGATGAGATCGCGCAGGCCGAGGCCGTGCTGTGCAGCGTGCCGCCCGACGCCGAGGGTGACCCGGCGCTGAGTCTGCTGCTGCCGGCACTGCAGGAAAGTCCGGCACTTCGCTGGGTGGGCTATCTGTCATCCACGTCGGTCTATGCCGATCGGGCCGGCGGCTGGATCAACGAAACCAGCGTGGCCGATGCCACTGAAACGACCGGCATGCAACGCAGACGCGCCGAGGACCAGTGGCGTGCGCTGGCGGAGCAGCGCGGTATCGCCTCGGCAGTATTCCGCCTGCCCGGACTGTATGGACCGGGGCGCAATGCGCTGCTGCAGCTGGCGCAGGGACGTGCGCGCCACGTAGTGCGTCCTGGGCTGGTATTCAACCGCCTGCACGTGCAGGATCTGGCGGCGGTGATCATCGCCGCGATGCGGCGACCCGCCTTGAATGGCCTGTACCTGCCCAGCGACGACGAACCCGCACCGCCGCAGGATGTGCTCGCATATGCCGCGCAGCTGGGCGGCTTCGCGATGCCGCCTGCAATGGCGTGGGATGACCCGGCAGTAAGCCCGACGCTGCGGCGCTTCTACGAGAGCAGCAAGCGCATCGACAGCACCGGTACGCGCGGGGCACTGGGCTGGGAGCCGAGCTTCCCGACGTATCGGGAAGGGCTGCGGGCGCTGGCCGCTTCGCAACCTTGCGGCATCTGATGCGGTAGTGCCGGCCGCTGGCCGGCAATCAAGATGTGCTGCCGGCCAGCGGCCGGCACTACCCGATCAACCCGCGTCGGGCAGGTGGAAGAACGTACGCGTCGCCGCAGTCGCATTGGCTGCGGTTACCGCCACGTCTTCGCCCCGATCGCGCGCCAGTTCCTCGACGATGTGCGAGAGGAACATCGGTTCGTTGCGGCGGTCCTTCGGCATCGGCTTCAACGTGCGCGGCAGCAGGTACGGTGCGTCGGTCTCGATCATCAACCTGTTGGCCGGGATGTTCTTCACCAGTTCGCGCAGGTGCGCGCCACGGCGTTCGTCGCACAACCAGCCGGTGATACCGATGTACCAATCCTGGTCCAGGTAGTCGAACAGCTCGTCGCGTTCGCCGGTGAAGCAGTGCACCACCGCAGGGCCGATGCGACCCTCGAAGTTCTTCATCTGTGCCATGAAGTCGGCATGCGCGTCTCGCTGGTGCAGGAACAGGGGCTTGCCATTGTCCGCGGCCAGCTGCAGCTGGCGCTCGAACGCACGGTGCTGGGCCGGGCGCGGCGAGAAGTCACGGAAGTAGTCCAGCCCGCACTCGCCCACCGCCACCACTTCCGGGTGCGCATGCAGCGCGCGCATCTCGGCATCGCATTCCTCGGTGTATTCCACAGCGTGGTGCGGGTGCACGCCGGCGGTGGCATACAGGAAACCCGGGTGCTGCTGCGCCAGCTGCACGGCCAGCGGCGAGTGCTCGCGGCTGGCGCCGGTAATGACCATCTGCACCACGCCGGCCTGCCGTGCGCGGTCCAGCACGGCGTCGCGGTCACGGTCGAAGGAGTCGTGGGTCAGGTTGGCGCCGATATCGATCAGGTGCATGGTCATCGCGGGGGAAAAGTGCCCGCGCATTGTACCTGCGGCTGCCGTGGCCCTTTATCCTTTGCACATGAACGCCCCGCTCTTCCCGATTTCCCCGCTGTTGCCGCAGATCCAGCAGCACCTGGCCACGCAGCCGCGGCTGGTGCTGGAGGCCCCGCCCGGCGCCGGCAAGACCACCCAGGTGCCACTGGCCCTGCTCGATGCGCCGTGGCTGCAGGACCGGAAGATCATCATGCTGGAACCGCGCCGGGTGGCAGCGCGCAGCGCCGCACTGTTCATGGCGCGGCAGCTGGGCGAAGAGGTGGGCGGCACCGTCGGTTACCGCATCCGCTTCGAGAACAAGGTCTCCGCGCGTACGCGGATTGAAGTCGTCACCGAGGGCATCCTGACCCGCATGCTGCAGGACGACCCGATGCTGGAAACGGTCGGCGCGATCCTGTTCGATGAATTCCACGAACGCCACCTCAGTGGCGACCTCGGCCTGGCCCTGGCGCTGGACGTGCAGGCGCAGCTACGCGAGGACCTGCGCCTGGTGGTGATGTCGGCCACGCTGGATGGCGAGCGACTTGCCCGCTTCCTTGATGCGCCGCGCCTGAGCAGCGAGGGCCGCAGCTACCCGGTGACGGTCAGCCATTTCCCGGCGCGCCGCGACGAGGCGCTGGAGCTGCAGGTCCGCCGCGCCGTGCAGCAGGCGCTGGCCGAGCATCCCGGTGACCTGCTGGTATTCCTGCCCGGCCAGCGCGAGATCGCGCGGGTGCAGGCCGGGCTGCAGGAATCGCTGGATGCCGGCGTGGAAGTGCTGGCTCTGCACGGTGAGCTGCCAGTGGAACAGCAGGCGCGGGTATTGCAGGCGTCCAGTGATGGCCGCCGCCGCGTGGTACTGGCCACCAACGTCGCCGAGTCCTCGGTGACGCTGCCCGGCGTGCGCGTGGTGATCGACAGCGGCCAGGCACGCGAGCCGCGCTACGACCCCAACAGCGGCTTCACCCGGCTGGACGTGGTGGCCATCGCGCAGGCATCGGCCGACCAGCGCGCGGGCCGCGCCGGCCGTGTCGCCGAGGGCGTGGCGTGGCGGCTGTGGCCGCAGTCGCAGCGGCTGGAGCCGCAGCGCCGCGCCGAAATCGATCAGGTCGAGCTGGCCGGACTGGCGCTGGAACTGGCCGCCTGGGGCAGCAGCGACCTGCGCTTCCTCGATCCGCCACCGGCCGGCCCGATGGGTGCCGCCCGCGAACTGCTGCAGCGGCTCGGCGCGCTGTCCAGCAGCGGCGCGATCACCGCACTCGGCCGGCGCGTGCTGGCGCTGGGTACGCATCCGCGGATGGCGGCGATGCTGCTGGCGGCGCCCGGTGCACGTGCGCAAGCCCTGGCCGCCGACCTGGCCGCCTTGCTGGAGGCGCGCGACCCGCTGCGCCAGGGCGGTGACGCGCTGGCGGCGCGTTGGCGTGCGCTGGCGGCGTTCCGCAATGGCCGCGCACCGGGCGACGCCAACCGCAGCGGCCTGGCCGCGATTGATGCCGCCGCCAAACAGTGGCGACGTCGCCTGCGCTGCGATGCCGCACCGCCGGCCAGCATCGAAGCCCATGAACTCGGTGACCTGCTCGCACACGCCTTCCCCGACCGCATCGGTTTCCAGCACCCCAGCGACCCGCTGCGCTACCTGTTGGCCAATGGCCGCAGCACGCGCCTGCACGAATTGAGTGACCTGCGCGGCGAACCCTGGCTTGTGGCCAGTGAACTGCGCTTCGAGGCACGCGACGCACTGCTGCTGCGTGCAGCACCGGTGGACGAAGACCAGCTGCGCAAGGCGTGGCCGGAGCGCTTCGTCACAGAAGACGTGGTGCGCTGGGACAGCGAGCGCCGCGCCCTGGTGGCACTGCGCGAGACCCGTTTCGACCGCATCGTGCTGGACAGCCGCTCGGCCGGCCGGGTCGATCCGCAGCACGCCGCACAGGCCCTGACCGATGCGGTCGCCGAACTTGGCCTGCAGGCCTTGCCGTGGACCGAAGGCCTGCGCCAGTGGCAGGCACGGGTGGAATCGCTGCGGCGCTGGATGCCCGAGCTCGGCCTGCCCGATTGCAGCGACGACGCCCTGCTGGCCACGCGCGCGCAATGGCTGCAGCCTGCGTTCGCCGGCAGGACGCGACTGGATGCGCTGGATGAATCCAGCTTCGGCGAAGCGATGAAGTCGCCTCTGGAGTGGTCACAGCGTCAGCTGGTCGAGCGTCATGCGCCGACCCGCATCACCGTGCCGTCCGGGCTGGAGCGGCCGATCACCTATGCGCTGGACAGCGAGAGCGGCGAACCGCTGCCGCCGGTGCTGGCGGTGAAGCTGCAGGAACTGTTCGGCCTGGCTGACACCCCGCGCATCGCCGACGGCCGCGTGCCGCTCACCCTGCACCTGCTCTCGCCCGGTGGCCGCCCGCTGCAGGTCACCCAGGACCTGCGCAACTTCTGGGAAAACACCTATGCCGAAGTGAAGAAGGAAATGAAGGGCCGCTACCCGCGCCATCCGTGGCCGGATGATCCGTGGACGGCGACGGCCACGCACCGGGCCAAGCCGCGCGGCACCTGACCGGTAGTGCCGGCCGCTGGCCGGCAATGCTCTCCACATGGTGCTCCGAGGTTGCCGGCCAGCGGCCGACACTACCGGCTGTGGACCCTGCCTGATCCTGAATGGCTGCGGTAGAGTCACACCACGTGCGACCCCGACTGACATACCGTTTACGGGCAACGCGCGACACTGGACTTCGACCCGAGGCAAAGGACCCCCCGCATGAGCAAGCTGACCGTAATCACCGACCGCGCTCTGGAGCGCGCCCTGGAGCTGGCCCACACCGCCGGCGACGGCCTCAAGAGCGCCGGTGGCAGCCTGCGCAGTGCCGACTGGATCAAGACCGGTGCCGCCATTGGCGCGGTGAAGACTGGCGGCAAGGCCGCGACCAGGTTCGCGCGCCGCAACCCGGCAGTCGCCGTGGCTGCCGCAGCCGTTGGCGTCGGCCTGCTTGGCTATGCGCTGTACCGCAAGCAGCAGAAGAAGAAGGCCGCGCAGGGCCATGTGGTGAACGGCCAGGCCCAGCGCATCAATGCGCGCGACCGCCGCAACGACACCGTGGTCGACGAGCACAGCGACATCGGCAGCGACGCCTGAGTCTGCCGGGGTCAGAGCCCTTCCTGCGGAAGGGATCTGACCCTTGAAGCTGCAGGTCCACCGGGGTCGGATCCCTTCCGCAGGAAGGGCTCTGACCCATCAGCTACATGAGGGCCGGACACCGGAAGGTATCCGGCCCTTTCTGCATCAACCGATCTGCCGCCACTGCCCCGGCTGCAGGTCGTCCAGCCGGTACGGCCCCATCGACACGCGTACCAGCCGCAGCGTCGGCAGGTTCACCGCCGCAGTCATCCGCCGCACCTGGCGGTTGCGGCCCTCGCGGATCGTGATCGCCAGCCAGCTGTCGGGTACGGTCTTGCGGAAGCGAACCGGCGGATCACGCGTCCACAGCGACGGCGCCGGATCGAGGCGCTCGATCTTCGCCGGCAGGGTCGGCCCGTCATTGAGCACCACGCCCGTGCGAAGCTGCTGCAGCTGTTCGTCGCTGGGCATGCCTTCCACCTGCACCCAGTAGGTCTTATCCGCCTTGTGCTTCGGGTCGGTCAGCTTGTGCGCCAGCGTACCGTTGTCGGTCAACAGCAGCAGGCCCTCGCTGTCATGGTCCAGGCGCCCGGCGGCATACACGCGCGGCGGCAGGCCGAACCCGGCCAGCGTCGGCCGCGGCGGCACGCTGCGGTCGGTGAACTGGCAGAGCACGTTGAAGGGCTTGTTGAAGGCAATCAGCATTGCGGGCACGGCAGTCGGCAGGTGGGGCATTGTCCCATTCCCGCATCGCCGCCGCGATCACCGGCTACTCAGCCGAAGACCTTCCTTTCCATCAACAGCGCAACAAGCACCAGCACGACGCCGCACGTGGCGGCAGCGTTGGCGCGGTACCGCAGCCGCGCTACCGGTGGGCAGGTCCTGCGCGCGCGTTCGTCCAGCAGGCAACCAACCAGCAGCACCGCAAAACCTGCCGCCGCCACGAGGTCATGCACGTGACCAGCATGGAAGACGAAGGCGTACAACCGCGGCAGCGCCATCAATGCGAAGGCGAAGTACAGCACTTTCTTCAACAGGACACTCCATTGACGGCAGCGCCGGGCATTGCCCGGCAGCCACCCATTCCGTCCAACTCCGCGCTGCGTGCTCACCGGGCTGCGGCCCAGCCCACCCCTTACGGCTTGATGAAGCGCAGGGTCATGCGGTCGCTTTCGCCAATGTCCTGGTACTTCGCATCATCGGCCTTGTCGTGCTGGTTGGTCGGCGGCAGCGTCCACACGCCGTTCGGGTGGTCCTTGGTGTCACGCGGGTTGGCATTGACCTCGCTGCGCGCGTCCAGCTTGAAGCCGGCGGCTTCGGCCATCGCGATCACCTGCTGCTGGCCGACATAGCCGGTGTCATCGTCGTCGGCCACATCGGCCTTGGCGCGATGCTCGACCACGCCCAGCACGCCGCCCGGCTTGAGCACGTTGAAGAAGCCCTGGAACATGCCCTGCGCCTGGCCGGCCTTGCGCCAGTTGTGCACGTTGCGGAAGGTCAGCACCACGTCGGCTGAACTGGCCGGGCCGAACACCGGCTTGGCCGGATCGTAGGCGACCACGGCGGTCTTGCCGAACTGGGCCGGCGCAGCGGCGTACTTCTTTTCCAGGCTGTCGCGGCTGCGCTGCTGGTAGTCACGGCCACGGCCTTCGGCAACGGCCATCGGATCGACCACGGCGGCAACGTAGTGGCCCTTGTCGTGCAGCAGCGGCGCCAGGATCTCCGAGTACCAGCCGTTGCCGGGGGTGATCTCGATGACGGTCTTTTCCGGCGCCACCTTGAAGAACGACAGCGTCTGCGCCGGATGACGATAGCCATCGCGCTTGACGTTGTTGGCATCACGGGTCGACGCCTTCACCGCCGCATCGATGGCCGGTGACACCTGGATCTTCGCCGGCGCTACCGTGGCCGGTGCGGCGAACGCGGGAACAGCGGCAAGCAGGGCCGAAGCAAGCAGCAGGCGGCAACCACGCAGGGACGAAGCAGGCATCATCGGAGCGACTCCAGCGGAAGATGCGGCGAGACTAGCAGCCGCGGCGTCCCAGGTGTTCACAAAACGTTAGCTGCGTGCGCATCGCGGAACACTGTTTTGTGGTCACCGCCGCAGCGCGGTCACACAACGCGTTCTATTCTGGAGCACTTCCCCCAAGGAGTCCGTGCCCATGACGGCAACCCGCGAACTGGGCCGTTCCGGCCTGCATGTACGTCCGCTCGCCTTCGGTGGCAACGTGTTCGGCTGGAGCGCCGATGAGAAGGCCAGCTTCGCCCTGCTCGATGCCTTCGTCGATGCCGGCTTCAACCTGGTCGACACCGCCGATGTGTATTCGGCCTGGGTGCCGGGCAATGCCGGCGGCGAATCGGAAACGCTGATCGGCAAGTGGTTTGCCCGCAGCGGCAAGCGCGACCAGGTGGTGCTGGCGACCAAGGTGGCCAAGTGGGCCGAGCGCCCCGGCCTGACCCCGGACAACATCAATGCCGCCGTCGAGGATTCGCTGCGCCGCCTGCAGACCGATGTCATCGATCTTTACCAGGCCCACGAGGATGATGAGTCGACGCCGCTGGAAGCAACCCTGGCCGCGTTCGGCCGCCTGATCGAAGCCGGCAAGGTGCGCGCCATCGGCGCCTCCAACTACAGCGCCACGCGCCTGGCCGATGCGCTGAAGGTGTCCACCGACTATAAGCTGCCGCGTTACGAAACCCTTCAGCCCGAATACAACCTGTACGACCGCGCCGGCTACGAGACCGAACTGGAACCGCTGGTGCAGCGCGAACAGATCGGCGTGATCGGCTACTACGCACTGGCCAGCGGCTTCCTCAGCGGCAAATACCGCACGCCGGCCGATGCGGCCAAGAGCCCGGCACGTGGCGAGACGGTGGTGAAGCGCTATCTGAACCCGCGTGGCCTGCGCATCCTGCAGGCACTGGATGACGTGGCCAGCAAGCACAACGCCAGCGCTGCGCAGATCGCACTGGCGTGGCAGATCGCGCGACCATCGATCACCGCGCCGATCGTCAGCGCCACCAGCGTCGAGCAGCTGCACGATCTGTTGGCCGCAGCCAACGTGTCGCTGAGCGTGCAGGATGTCGCACAGCTGGATGCCGCCAGCGCGGAAGGCTGAGTTGTAGTGCCGGCTGCTGGCCGGCATTGCACAACAGCGAAGAAAATAATTGAACAAAATGGTTGCACGCGACTAAATCGTGGTTTATCGTGCGCACCTCGTTTCAACAACCAATGGAAACTTTCCTTGAACGCGCATTCCGTCGCCATCGCCAAACTGCTGCCATGCCTGCGCATGGACGTGCTGGCGCGCGCGTTCGGCAAGGAAGACCAGCTGACAACGGCCTGATACCCGCCCTGCGGAGATCGGCCACCCCGATCTCCGAGGCTTGACGACGCCCTCGGAACGCAAGTCCCGGGGGCGTTTTCGTTTGCGTCGGCACAAGGACCCGCGATGCCAGAACTGCACCCCGCGCGGCAACCCGCCGCTCACTGAGCCAGGTTTTTCCTGCCCCGTCGAAGGATTTACTTCGCGCGATCGGCAGCGCCTGGACATTATCTGCATCGCACCCAAACATTATCGCTCGCGATAATGTCGGTGGCCTGCACCCTCGATTTTCCAACGGTCCCGTTTCCACCACGGGCTGGTGCGCGCGGCGTTGCCGTGGCGTATGCCGGAGGTCGCGGACATGCCATCGCCTGGATCGCCTGCTGGAAGCAGGCGCCGGTTCGCCGGTACGCGGTTCGATTCCGCGCGATCCCCAACTGGATAGCTCAGCTTGGTCAGAGCAACGGATCCCTAATCCGTCTGTCGTGGGTTCGATTCCCACTCCAAACCACATGACCTGTCACGTCATGACTTGAAGCAACACCCGGGGCGCAAGCCCCAGCGGCCATCGTCGCCGTCCACGGACGTCGCCTGCGGGCAGGAACGTGGAAGGCAACGGACCGCACGCCGGGCCCCGGCCCGCCGCCACTGCCAGCCACGTTCCGCACCGGTGCTGCCTGCCGGGAACGACGATGGCAGCAGTGCCGGTGCGCCGAAGGCTCCGCGCGCGGACCGTCCGCCGATGGCCGCCCTCTTCCGCTGGCTGCACGTGGTGTGCAGGCGGCCTCGCCACGACCTGATCGACCCGGGTCATGGCGATCCATTCGCAACGGGTCGAACCACCAGAGCCATACAAGGAGAGACTCCCATGTTCTGGACCATCAAGGTCGTGATCGGCGACGGCGAGCGCGGCCTGGTGTATCGCAACCGTCGTTTCCAGCAGATCCTGCTGCCGGGCGTGCACCGCCTGTCGCCGTTCGGCGGCCGCCCGCACGTGGACATCCACACTGCATCGAAGGGCGCGGCCTACACCGGCAACGACCAGGACAGCCTGATCGAGGCGCTGGGCGCACGACTGGACACGCACTTCGTGCTGGCCAACGTCGGCGCCAGCGAGGTCGGCCTGTTGCTGCGCAACGGCCGCATCGATGAAGTCCTGCCGCCGGGCAGCCGCCGTCTGTACTGGCGGGGTTCGGTCGACACCCAGGTGCGCGTGATGGCGCTGGGTGACGAGCCGCGCATTGCGGCGGACGTGCAGCAACGCCTGGGCCAGCTGGGCGTGCTGCCGCGTGTGGCGGTGATCAGCACCGTGCCGAGCAAGTCGGTCGGCCTGCTGTTCATCGATGGCACGCTGCGGCAGACGCTGGACGCCGGCCTGCACGCGTTCTGGAACTTCAACGGCAACGTGTCGGTGGAGCGTGTGGAGCTGCGTGCGCGTTCGCTGGACGTGTCCGGCCAGGAACTGCTCAGCCGCGACAAGGTGACCCTGCGGGTGAACCTGGCCGCGACTGTGCAGGTGGTCGACCCGGTGCGTGCACACCGCACGCTCAGCAATGCCGACGAGTTCGTCTACCGGCAGCTGCAGTTCGGCCTGCGCCAGGCGATTGCCGCGCGCAGCCTGGACGAGCTGCTGGGCGACAAGGCCGCACTGGACGGCGAGATCGCCGCGCATGTGCAGGCCGCGATCGAGGGCCACGGCGTGCGCTTGCTCGGCGTGGGCATCAAGGACGTGATCCTGCCGGGTGAGATGAAGGAGATCCTCAACGGTGTGGTGCTGGCCGAGAAGCAGGCCCAGGCCAGCGTGATCCGCCGTCGTGAGGAGGCCAACGCCACGCGTTCGCAGCTCAACACCGCAAAGCTGATCGAGGACAACCCGGTGCTGATGCGCTTGAAGGAGCTGGAGGCACTGGAGAAGGTCACCGAGAAGATCGACAAGCTCACCGTGTTCGGCGGCCTGGATGGCGTGCTGAAGCAGTTGGTGACGATCAGGTAGGGGGTCGCGGTGGCGCAGGGACGCGCCGCCGGCCCATCAAGGACAAACACAAAGACATGGACACTCAACACAACTATCAATGGCTGCACGCCGAGGGCACCACGCCGATCAAGGGCTGGGTCAACGGTGTGCCGCTGGAGGCGCAGGCGCATGAGCAGCTGCGCAACATCGCCGCGATCCCGTTCGTCGGGCCGTGGGTGGCCGTGATGCCGGACGTGCACCTGGGCAAGGGCGCGACCGTGGGCTCGGTGATCCCGACCCGCGGTGCGATCATCCCGGCCGCGGTCGGCGTCGACATCGGCTGCGGCATGGCCGCCGTGCGTACCACGCTGCGTGCCAATGACCTGCCCGATGACCTGCGGCAGCTGCGCAACAGCATCGAGCGCAGCATCCCGGTCGGCAATGGGCGCGGCGGCGAGCACCACCGCATGCCCGACAGCATCCATACCCGGTTGGTGCAATCCGGGCTGGCCGCCGGCCTGGAGAACATCAAGGACAAGCACCGGAAGATCCGTACCGACAAGCTGGATCGCCAGCTGGGTACGCTGGGCGGCGGCAACCACTTCATCGAACTGTGCCTGGACGAGACGGACACGGTGTGGGTGATGCTGCACAGCGGTTCTCGCGGTACCGGCAACCTGATCGGCACCTACTTCATCGAGAGGGCGCGCGAAGAACTTGCGCGCCGTGTGCTCGGCTTCCACCTGCCGGACAAGGACCTGGCGTTCTTCATGGAAGGCGAGCCGCTGTTCGATGACTACGTCGAAGCAGTGTCGTGGGCGCAGGATTACGCCAGGCAGAACCGCGAGGCAATGATGTCGCGGGTGCTGGCCGAGATGCGCCACCGGCTGCCGAAGTTCCAGCTGGCGGCGATGGCGGTGAACTGCCACCACAACTACGTGCAGAAGGAGACGCACCACGGCCAGGAGCTGCTGGTGACGCGCAAGGGCGCGGTCAGTGCCCGCGAGGGCGAGCTGGGCATCATTCCCGGCAGCATGGGCACGCGCAGCTACATCGTGCGTGGCAAGGGCAACGCGGACAGCTTCCACAGCTGCAGCCACGGTGCCGGCCGGGTAATGAGCCGTGGCGCTGCGCGCCAGCAGATCACGCTGGCCCAGCACCGCGAGGCCACCGCACACGTGGAATGCCGCAAGGACAGCGGCGTGCTGGACGAGTCGCCGGCGGCGTACAAGTCGATCGACGATGTGATGGCCGCGCAGCTCGACCTGGTCGACGTGGTGCACACCCTGCGCCAGGTGCTGTGCGTGAAGGGGTGATGGAACGGTGCCGGCCTCGGCCGGCACCTGCTCGACGGGCACGGGCGAATGGATGCCCGGGATCCGTAGCGTCGAGCTTGCTCGACTGCTCTTCCACGCCATGCGTGGATGCAAAGGCGCCGACCAAGGTCGGCGGCTACCTGTGCAGCGATCAGCGCGGCACGCTGTCCTCGGCCACCAGCGCATGATGCACGCCGATCCCCGCGCGCACGCCCTCGGCAGCGGCCAACGTGATGTTGCCGACGGTGGTTGCATCGCCTGCGGCGTATACGTTCGGCACCGAGGTCTGCTTCATCATGTCGACCTCGATCAACACGCCCAGCGGGCTCTCGACCAATGTGCAGCCCAGCTGCTGCACCAGCGGCGTGGCCATCGCCTGGGTAGCCGGCACGAACAACGCTCGCTGTGCGATACGGCGGCCGTCAGCCAGCTCCACTTCCAGCCAGGTCGGCTGGTCGCCGTGTACGCCCAGCACCGGCGAGGTCTCGATCCGCACACCGCGCTGCTGCATGGCGGCGTGTTCCTCATCGGTGATCTCCAGACCCATGCTGAAGAACGTGACGTTGCCCCAGTCGGCGAACAGCGGCGCCTTGCTGGCGGACATCGGATGGCCGCCGAGCAGGCCGATGGCACCACCACCAACTTCGTAGCCGTGGCAGTAGGGGCAGTGCAGCACAGTGCTGCCCCAGCGCTCGGCCAGTCCGGGCAGTTCCGGCAGCTGGTCGGCGATGCCGCTTGCCAGCAGCAGCTTGCGCGCGGCCAGCACCTGGCCATCGGCGGTACGCACTTCCACGCCTTCGGCGGTGGTGCGGGCGTGCTCCACTTCGGCATGCACCCAGCGCACCGTGGGATAGTCGAGCAGCTGTTGGCGCGCGGTTTTCAGCAGCTCGGCGCCGCTGATGCCATCCAGCCCCAGCACCCCGTGCGAATGACTGGCGAAACGATTGCGCGGTGAACCGGCGTCGATGACGGTGACCGGGCGACGGGCACGGGCCAGGATCAGGCCGGCGGCAATGCCGGCATAGCTGCCGCCGACGATGAGCACATCAGGATTCATGGTGACCTTCCAGGGAACGGTGATGGGCAAGATGGCGGGCGAAGTCGGCGCCGAGCTGGTCCAGCGTGGTCGCCTGCAGGCGCTGCTCAAGCAGCCGCTGCGCCTCGCGCGCGCCTTCGAGCAGGGCGCTGTTGACCAGCTGCTGGATCGGGCAGCCACCACCGGAATCGCGGGCACCGACCTGCACCAGCGGCGGTGCACCCACGGCCAGGTAGATGTCATGCAGGGTGATCGCTGCGGCGTCGCGGGCCAGCACGCTGCCGCCGCCATGGCCGCGCGTGCTGCGCACCAGGCCGGCCCTGTGCAGTTGCGCCAGCAGGCGGCGGATCACTACCGGATGGGTCGGCAGGCACGACGCCAGCTGTTCGGACGTACGCGGTGCGGCATGGCCGACCAGGTGCGCCATCACATGCAGGGCGTCAGAAAGCGGGCTCGCGGATTTCATGTAACGACAATAGTTACATTTAATTCCTCTGTCGAGGGTCTGCTTTCGTTCCATATGGACACATCTGTCCTATGAAATAGTTTCTTCACATCACTAAACGAAACGCGAATGTGATGCGCATCCCACTTCAGGGTATGCGCATCGGGTCGATACCGCATTGCCCCTTCCCGAGAGTCCTTCCACATGAATGCGTCTGTCCGTGCTCCGCGCCTGCAGTCCAAGCTGCTCGGCGCGGTTTCCGTTGGTCTGGCCGTGGTCCTGCTGTGTGCTCTGGCCGGCCTCGCCTCCGCCTGGTTGAAACTGTCCACCGAGGTTCCGCCCGAAGTCGCCCACAGCCGCGACGCCGAGCGCCTGCAGCGCGAGTTCCGCGGGCAGGTGCAGGAATGGAAGAACGTACTGCTGCGTGGCCACGACGACGCGTTGCGCCAGCGCCACCTGGACGCCTTCGACAGCGAGGGCCGTCTGGTCGAACAGCTGGCCAAGGGCCTGGTCAGCAGCCCGGATGCACGCACGCGCGAACTGGCGCAAGCGTTCATCGGCCTGCACGCGCAGCTGCAGCAGGACTATCACGCGGCGCTGCAGGCATTCGCCGAGGCCAGCTACGATCCCGCCGCCGGCGACAATCTCGTGCGCGGCAAGGACCGCCCGGTGGCAACCGCGCTGGATGCGTTGAGTACGCACGCCACGCAGGTGGCCGAAGCGGCGGTAGCGGCCCGTTCGCAGCAGGCGCGGCAGACGCTGCTGCTGTGCGCGGCGCTGACCGTGCTGGCCGCCGTGTTGCTGCTGATGGGGCTGGGCTGGTGGCTGCGGCGTGCGGTGGTGCAGCCGGTGCTGGCGGTGGAGGCCGCTGCGCGCGCAGTGGCCGCCGGTGATCTGGAGCATGTTGTGCAGGTGCGCAGCCGCGATGAGATCGGTCGGCTCGCGCAGGCCATGCAGGCGGTGCAGTCCACACTGCGCGGCGTGCTCGATGCGCAGGCCACGATGGCACAGGCGCATGAAGCCGGCACCATCAGCCACCGCATGGACGCCAGTGCCTTCCCCGGCGCATTCGGCGAAATGGTCGCCGACAGCAACGCGCTGGTCGATGCGCACATCCAGGTAAAGCTGCGCGCGATTGCGATCATGGGCCGTTACGCCATCGGTGACCTCAGCCAGGACATGGAGCGGCTGCCGGGCGAGAAGGCCGTGATCACCGACGCGCTGAATACCGCCAAGGTCAATCTCGGCATGATCAATGGCGAGATCCGCCGCCTGGCCGAAGCCGCTGCCGCCGGTGACTTCAGCCAGCGTGGCGACAGCGCGCGCTTCGAGCATGACTTCCGCGCGATGGTCGATGGCTTGAACCGGTTGATGCAGACCACCGAGCAGAACCTCGGCGAGGTCTCCAGCATGCTGCGTGCGATCGCCGATGGTCGCCTCGGCGCGCGCATGCACGGCGATTTCCAGGGCGTGTTCGCGCGCATCGCCGGCGATGCCAACGCCACTGCCGCGCAGCTGGCGACCATCGTCACCGACATCAAGCACGCCTCCGGCAACATCCACACTGCGGCTGCAGAGATCGCCGCCGGCAACAATGATCTGTCGCGCCGTACCGAGCAGCAGGCGGCCAATCTGGAAGAGACTGCAGCATCGATGGAAGAACTGACCTCCACCGTGCGCCAAAACGCCGAGCATGCACGCCAGGCCAACCAGCTGGCGATCGGCGCGCACACGGTCGCCTCGCAGGGCGGCAGCGTGGTCGGCCAAGTGGTGGCGACGATGGGTGCGATCGAGACCTCGTCACGGCAGATCGCCGAGATCATCAGCGTGATCGATGGCATCGCATTCCAGACCAACATCCTGGCGCTGAACGCGGCAGTGGAAGCCGCGCGGGCCGGCGAACAGGGCCGCGGCTTCGCGGTGGTCGCCAGTGAAGTGCGCACGCTGGCGCAGCGCTCGGCGGCGGCCGCGAAGGAGATCAAGGCATTGATCGAAGCCTCGGTTGAGCAGGTCGGCCACGGCGCGCAGCGCGTGCGCGAGGCCGGTGACACCATGGCCGAGATCGTGGCATCGGTGCAGCGCGTGACCGACATCATGGCCGAGATTTCGGCGGCCTCGCAGGAGCAGAGCGCGGGTATCGAGCAGGTCAGCCAGACCGTGATCCAGATGGATGGCACCACCCAGCAGAACGCCGCGCTGGTGGAGGAAGCCAGTGCCGCCGCACGCAGCCTGGAACAACAGGCGAACCGACTGATCGACGCGGTGGATGTGTTCGATCTGTCGACCACAACAGCGGCGAAGGACGCGTTGGCGCGTGCGGCCTGAGTGATCCGGTTGCCGGCCAGCGGCCGGCACTACCCGTGCGATGTGCCGGCCGCAGGCCGGCAGCGTCCGCCGCCACATGGGTAGCGCCCGACCGTTGGACGGGCGACGGCAGGATCAGTGCGGACCAACGGTCCGCACCCACCAGAGCGGCCGCGCCCACCGGCGCGTGCGGTAGTGCCGGCCGCTGGCCGGCAACTTCAGCGCACGTAGTCGCTCTGCGCCATCGCGTCGGCCAGGTAATCCACGAACGAGCTGATCCGCGACGACACGGCGGTGTTGCGGTAGTACACCGCATGGATCGGCTGGTACACATCCAGCGTCTGCGCCGCCAGCACCTGCACCAGGGTGCCGGCGCTGCGGTCGCGATCGGTGACGAAGTCGGACAGGCAGGTGATGCCCACGCCTTCCACCGCCAGCCGGCGCAGCGTCTCGCCACTGGATACGGCAATATCCGGGCGCACCAGCAGCAGCCCATCCGACTCTCCGGGCAGCGGCCAACGGTTGAGTGATTCCGGCTCGTTGAAGCTGAGCAGCGTGTGCTGGCCCAGTGCGGCGACGCTGGCCGGTTCGCCGTGCCTGGCCAGGTAGGCCGGGCTGGCCACCAGCCGCAGCTGGCAGCGGCCCAGCAGCCGCGCATGCAGGGTGGAGTCGGCCAGCGGGCCGATCCGGATCGCCAGATCGGTGCGCCGTTCGAGCAGGTCGATGTAGCGGTCGGAACTGTTCAACTCCAGCTGCACTTCCGGGTAACGCGCGCGATAGCCGGCCACCAGCGGCGCGATCACGTGCAGCACGAACGGCATCGCCGCATCCACGCGCAGGCGCCCTGCCGGGCGCTCGCGGCGCGCCGCCATCTGTTCCTCGGCCGATTCCACCGCATCGATGATCGCCCGCGCATGGCGCAGGAACGCCTCGCCTTCGGCGGTCAGGTGCAGGCGGCGGGTGGTACGGGTCAGCAGGGTGATCCCCAACTTGTCCTCCAGCCGCCCCAGCGCGCGGCTCACGCCCGAGGGTGTCTGCCCCAGCTGCTCGGCGGCGGCACTGATCGAGCCGCTGTCGATCACCGAAAGGAACGCCTGCATTTCATCTAGAGTGGTCTTCATGTCCCTATTATTGACTGCACGGCAATAGTGATTGGCGTGAAGACCGGTTTTTCGGCAAAGGTCGGCGGCGCAGACTGCGCAGCCTCTTCCTCCTGCTGGACCCTGTCATGACCCGTGGCATTCCCCTCGCCCTGCTGGCGTTGACCCTCGGCGCCTTCGCCATCGGCACCACCGAATTCGTCATCGTCGGCCTGATCCCGACCATCGCCGGCGACCTGCAGGTCAGCCTGCCCTCGGCCGGCCTTCTGGTCTCGCTGTACGCGCTGGGCGTGGCCATCGGTGCGCCGGTGCTGACTGCGCTGACCGGACGCGTACCGCGCAAGCAACTGCTGGTGGCGCTGATGGTGTTGTTCACGCTCGGCAATGTCGTCGCCTGGATGGCACCCGGGTATACCTCGCTGATCATCGCCCGCATCCTCACCGGCCTGGCGCACGGCGTGTTCTTCTCGATCGGCGCGATCATCGCCACCGCCGTGGTGCCGAAGGAGAAGGCGGCCAGTGCGATCGCCATCATGTTCACCGGCCTGACCGTGGCACTGGTGACCGGCGTGCCGCTGGGCACCTTCATCGGCCAGCATCTGGGCTGGCGCGCGACCTTTCTGGCGGTGGCCGGCCTCGGCGTGGTCGCACTGATCGGCGCGCTGTTGTTCGTTCCGCGCAACCTGCCGCAGAGTGCGCCGGCCAGCCTCCGTCAACAGCTGGCCGTGCTCGGCCAGCCACGCCTGCTGCTGGTCTATGCGATGACCGCGCTGGGCTACGGTGGCACCTTCCTGGCCTTCACCTATCTGGCGCCGATCCTGCAGGACGTCACCGGCCTTCCGGCCAACGCCGTGAGCCTGGTGCTGCTGGTGTACGGCGTGTCGGTGGCGATCGGCAACCTGTGGGGCGGGCGCATGGCCGACCGCTTGGGTCCGGTGCCCGCGCTGAAGCGCATCTTCGGACTGCTGGCACTGGTGCTGTTCGTGCTCACGTTCACTGCCTACAACACCTGGTTGATGCTGCTGACGGTGCTGGCGCTGGGTGCGGTAGCGTTCGGCAACGTGCCCGGCCTGCAGGTCTACGTGGTCAAGCAGGCGCAGCGCTATGCACCGCAGGCCACCGACGTGGCCTCAGGCCTGAACATCGCCGCGTTCAACGTCGGCATCGCCATGGGCGCCTCGCTGGGCGGCCTGGTGGTGGAGCACATCGGCCTGATGCATACCCCATGGCTGGGCGCGCTGGTGGTCGTACTGGCCTACGCGCTGACCGTGCTCAGTGGCCGCCTCGACCGCCGCGATGGCGTCGACCACCGCGCCGACGGCATTGCCGCCACCGCGCATTGATCCATGCAATGCACCGTTGCCGGCATGCATACGGTGCCTGTCCTACCCTCTTCCCTCTGCTACTCCCTTCCCCCCGTTGGAGCTTCCCATGACTGTCCCCGCTTTTGGTCTCGGCACCTTCCGCCTGAAGGACCAGACCGTGATCGACTCGGTGCGCAATGCGCTGGAGGTCGGCTACCGCGCCATCGATACCGCGCAGATCTACGGCAACGAAGCCGAAGTCGGCCAGGCCATCGCCGAGTCCGGCGTGTCGCGTGATGATCTGTACCTGACCACCAAGGTGTGGATCACCGAGTTCAAGCGCGATGCGCTGCTGGCCAGCCTGCGTACCAGCCTGGAGAAGCTGCGCACCGACCGCGTCGACCTGGCGCTGATCCACTGGCCGTCACCGAATGGCAAGGTCGATGTGCCGATGGAGGAATACTTGCCGGCACTGGCCGAAGCCAAGGCGCAGGGGCTGACCAAGGCGATCGGCATCTCCAATTTCACCATCGCGCAGACCCGCAAGGCGATCGAGATCCTCGGTGCCGAAGCCATCGCCACCAACCAGATCGAGATCCACCCGTACCTGCAGAACCGCCTGCTGGTGAAGTTCCTGCAGGACAACGGCATCCACATCACCGCCTACATGAGCCTGGCTTATGGCGAAGTGCTGAAGGACCCGGTGATCCAGGCCATTGCCGGCCGTCACCAGGCCACCCCGGCGCAGGTTGCGCTGGCCTGGGCGCTGCAGCAGGGCTTCTCGGTGATCCCGTCGTCGACGAAGCGCGAGAACCTGGCAGCCAACCTGGAAGCAGCGGCCGTGCGATTGACCGACGAAGACATGGCACAGATCGCCAAGCTGGATCGTGGCCATCGCCTGGCGAATCCGGAAGGGATTGCCCCGGCCTGGGATTGAGGCCAACCGCGGTTACGGATCGGAATCGGTCGGTGCCGACCTTGGTCGGTACCGACCTCTGGTCAGTCGATGACACATCGTGCCGACCAAGGTCGGCACCTACCAAAGGCAGAGCTATCCCTCGCCTTGCAGCAACCATCCACGCATCGCCGCACTGACCTCGTCCGGCTTTTCCATCGGTGCCAGGTGCCCGCAATCGGGCACCACCACCAGCTGCGAATGCGGCACCAGGGCGTGCACCTCCTCGCTCACCGCCAGCGGCGTGATTCGGTCGTTCGCACCGCACACGATCAGCAATGGATCGCGGTAGCCAGCCAGCACATCATGGCCATCACGGCGTTCCAGCGCGCTCTGGCGCAGGAACACTTCCGCCCCCAGGCGAGCGGTCATGTCGCGCACACGCTGCACCAGCACGTAGTCATCCAGCCGCGAGGCATCGATGTAGCTTCGCATCAGCGCGTCACCGAAGCCGTGGAATTTTCCCGGCAGGCGCACGCTGGCACGTTGGCTACGGCGCTGCTCGGCACGTTCCGGCGAATCGGCATGGATCGAGGTATCGATCAACGCCAGCTGTAGCACGCGCTCGGGCGCGATGCGCAGGATCTGCTGAGCGACGAAGCCGCCGAGCGAGAAACCTGCCAGCGCAAAGCGCTCCGGCGCCTGAGCCAGTACATCCTGGGCCACGGCCTGCAGGGTTTCACCGCGGGTCTGGTCGCCCACCGTGCAATCGGCGATGTCGGCAAGATCAGCCAACTGTGAGCGCCACAGCTCGGCATCGTTGAGCAGGCCGGGCAGTAGCAACAGGGGAATACGGTCGGTCATGGGGCTATTGTCGCGCCATCACGGTGACGGAGCCATGCTGCAACGGGCGGTTGCATTGTAGAGTCGAGCTTGCTCGACTGCTCCACAGCCAGTCGAGCATGGCTCGACTCTACAGAAGGCAACGATACGGACGCGACCATGGCAGACCCCTACAACAGCGGTACCCCTTCCCCGCCTGCGCTGCGCTTCGACGACTCGCTGGTCACCACCGCCTTCGAGCTGCCGGGCCATCGCATCGTGCGCAATCTGGGCGTGGTACGCGGCATCACCGTGCGCTCGCGCTCGATCGTCGGCAATTTCCTCGGCGGTATACAGACGATCTTCGGCGGCAACATCACCATCTACACCGAACTGTGCGAACAGGCTCGCGAGGAAACCTACCGCGACATGGTCAAGCACGCGCGGCAGCTGGGCGCCAACGCGATCATCGGCATGCGCTACGACGCCACCGATGTGATGACCGGGCTGACCGAAGTGCTGTGCTACGGCACGGCAGTGGTGGTGGAACCGATGCGATAGCCTGGTCGTAGTGTCGAGCTTGCTCGACTGCTTTCGATGGCAACAGTCGAGCGAGCTCGACTCTACAGCGGTGCCGCCGGCACCTCGACCTGCTGCACCGGCAGGGTCACCACCATCACCGTCGGGTCATCCGGGTCCAGCTTCGTCTTGAAGCCCAGGCTCTGGCACATCGCCAGCATGGTGCTGTTCTCGCGCAGCACCTGTCCTTCGACCACGTCCAGGCCCAGCCACTTGGCGTACTCGATCATGATTGCCATCAGCCGCCAGCCGATGCCGTGTCCCTTCAGGTCCGAGCGGATCAGGATGCCGTACTCGCCGCGGTGGTAATCGGCATCGGCGTGCAGGCGCACCGCGCCGAGCATTTCGCCACTGCGCGGTTCGATCGCCACCAGTGCGATCGAGCGTGCGTAATCGAGCTGGGTCAGGCGCGCGATGAACTCGTGGCTGAAGTGCTTCACCGACTGGAAGAAGCGCAGGCGCAGATCCTCGTCGCTGACGCGGGCGAAGAACGCACGGAACAACGCGTCATCCTCCGGCCGCACCGGACGCACGAAGGCGCGGCCGCCATCGGACAGTTCGATGGTGCGCTCCCACTCCTTCGGGTACGGGAACACCGAGAAGCGCGGATGGCCACGGCCCTTGTGCAGGATGCGCGACGGCGCCACCGCCACGCGTGCGTCGAGGGCGAGGATGCCCTTGCCGTCGACCAGCAGCGGATTGATGTCCAGCGTACGCACTTCGGGAATGTCGGCGGCCAGCTGCGCCAGCTTGACCAGCGCCAGGGCCAGTGCGCGCTCGTCGGCGGCAGGCACATCGCCATAGGCCTTGAGGATGCGCGAGGCACGGGTCTGGCCGATCAGCTCATGGGCCAGGCGCAGATCCAGCGGCGGCAGCGCCAACGCCTTGTCATTGATCACTTCAACCGCGGTACCGCCACGGCCGACCACGATCACCGGACCGAACGTCGCGTCATCGGCAATGCCGACGATCAACTCGCGCGCCTTCGGGCGAACGATGGTCGGCTGCACCAGCAGGCCATCGATGCGCGCATCCGGCCGCAGCTGGCGTGCGCGCGACAGGATCGCGTTGGCCGCGCTCTGCACCGCCGGCAGCGTGGACAGGTTCAGGCGCACGCCGTCCACTTCCGACTTGTGCGGAATGTCCGGCGACAGGATCTTCAGCGCCACGCTGGCGCCACGCTCCAGCAACGGCTGCGCCAGGTCCATTGCCTCGTGCGCATCGCGCGCATGCATCACCGGCGCGGAGGGAATGCCGTAGGCCTTGAGCAGTTCGTGGGTGGCCAACGGGTCCAGCCATTGCTGGCCGTTGGCCAATGCCGCATCGACCAGCGCGCGTGCGGCCGCCGCGTCGACACTGAAGTCCTGCGGCAGGCTGGGCGGTGTTTCCATCAGCGCGTTCTGCGCTTCGCGGTAACGCACCAGATGCTGGAAGCCGCGCACCGCTTCGGCCTCGGTCGGATAGGTCGGCACCCGTGCCGCGTTGAGCGTGGCGGTGGCCTGGTCATCGTTGCCCAGCCACACCGCGAATACCGGCTTGTCGCGGTGATGGCGCGGGCGCAGTCCGAGCGTGCGGGTAAGCGCCTGTGCGGCGTCTGCGGATGAAGTGAATGCGGTCGGCACGTTGACCACCATCACCGCATCATTCTCGTTGTCAGCCAGCAGCGCCTCGATGGCGGCGGCATAGCGGTCACCATCGGCGTCGACCACGATGTCGACCGGGTTGCTGCGCGACCAGCCCTGCGGCAGCACGGCGTCGAGCTTCTCGACCGTGCTGTCGGACAGGTTGGCCAGCGTGCCACGCAGTGCAATGAGCTGGTCCACGGCCAGGCGGCCGACACCGCCACCATTGCTGAGAATGGCCAGGCGACGACCGGGGAAGGTCCCCAACCGGCCCAGCGATTCGGCGGCCGTGAACAGTTCGTCCAGCGCGCCCACGCGCAGCAGGCCGGCGCGGTTGAACGCGGCGCCATACACGTCGTCGGCGCGGGCCAGGGCCTGCACATGGGTATCGCGGCTGCCCGGCTGCACGCGCTCGGCGCGGCCGGACTTCACCACCACCACCGGCTTGGCGCGGGCGGCGGCACGCGCGGCCGACATGAACTTGCGCGCATCCTTGATCTGCTCGACATAGAGCAGGATGGCGCGGGTGCGGTAGTCGGTGGCGAAGTAGTCGAGCAGGTCACCGAAGTCGACGTCCATCGTGTCGCCCAGCGAGACCACCGCGGAAAACCCGACCGAGCGCGCCACGCCCCACTCCACCAGCGCGGCGGCAATGGCCGAGGATTCGGAGATCAACGCAAGATCACCGGCCTGCGGGAAGTGCGCGGCGATGCTGGCATTGAGCCGTGCGTGCGGTGCAATCACACCCAGGCAGTGTGGGCCGAGGATGCGCAGGCCATGCTTGCGCGCCACCGCCTCCACCTGCGCCGACAGCGAGCCCGGGCCGTCACCCAGATGGGCGGTGAGGATGATTGCGGCCTGCACGCCGCGTTCGGCAGCGGTGCGCACCACCTGCGGCACGATCGACGCCGGCGCGGTGATCACCACCAGATCCGGCACCCAGTCCAGGTCCTTCAGCCGCTTCACGGTGCGGATGCCATCGATTTCGGCATGCCGCGGGTTGATCCACGCCACCTTGCCGGGGAAGCCGGTGCCGCGCAGGTTGCGCATCACCGCACGTCCGGCCGAGCGCTGACGCGGGCTGCCGCCGATCACCGCGACCGACTGCGGACGGAACACGGACTGCAGGTGGTAGGTACTCATGCGCCTACGGTACCCAAAAAAGGGGACGGAGGGGATTAAGTCGTTTGTGCCACAAACGACTTAATCCCCTCCGTCCCCTTTTTGTTACAGCAGCGTGCCGTGCAGGATCATCGCGGCGATGCTGAAATAGATCACCAGCCCGGTCACGTCCACCAGGGTCGCCACGAACGGGGCCGAGGCACTTGCGGGATCGAAGCCGAGCCGCTTGAGGATGAAGGGCAGCATCGAGCCGGACAGCGAGCCGAAGGTGACGATGCCGACCAGCGCCGCGCCGATGGTGATCGCCAGCAGGATCCAGTGCTCGCCGTAGTCGTGCAGGCCACCCAGCTGCCAGATCACGATGCGTACGATGGCCAGGCAGCCGAGGATGGCGCCCAGCACCATGCCGGTCGGAACCTCGCGCAGAGCCACTTTCCACCAGTCGCGCAGGCGCAGCTCGCGCAATGCCAGGCTGCGGATCAGCAGCGAGGTGGCCTGCGAACCGGAGTTGCCGCCCGAACTCATGATCAGCGGAATGAACAGGGTCAGCACCACCGCGCGCGCCAGTTCATCCTCGTAATGCTGCATCGCGCTGGCGGTCAGCATTTCGCCCAGGAACAGCACGCTCAGCCAGCCGGCGCGCTTGCGCAGCATCTCGAAGAAGCCGATCTGCATGTACGGCTTGTCCAGTGCTTCCATGCCGCCGAACTTGTGCGCGTCTTCGGTGGACTCTTCGATCAGCGCATCGAGCACGTCGTCGACGGTGACGATGCCAAGCATCTGCTGCTGCGCGTCGACCACCGGAATCGCCAGCAGATCGTGGCGGCGGATCAGCCGCGCCACTTCCTCCTGGTCCATCAGTGCATCCACGGTCACCGGCGGATTGACCTGGGCCACGTCCAGGATCGACTCCTCGGGCAGGCCGGTGATCAGCCGGCGCATGGTCACCACCTGCTGCAGTTGCTGGCTGGCCGGGTCCAGCACGTAGATCGCGTACACCGTCTCGCGGGTACGCTCGACCTGGCGGATGTGCTGCAGGGTCTGCGCAACGGTCCAGCTGGCGGGTACCGCCACGTACTCGGTGGTCATCAGCGCGCCGGCGGTGTTCGGCGGGTAGCTGAGCAGCTTCTGGATGGCCTGGCGGGCATCGGTGCCGAGCAGCGGGATCAGCCGCGCGCGTTCTTCTTCGTCCAGCTCGTGGACGATGTCGGTGGCACGGTCGTCGGCCATCAGCCCCAGCAGGGCCGCGGCGCGTGCCGGCGGCAGCGCGGCCACCAGCTCGCCGCTGCGGTGCAGCTCCGGTGCTTCGAGCATCTTCACCGCGCGCGGCAATGACAGCGCCGCCAGCGTTTCCGCGGCGCGCGTCAGTTCCAGCGTATTGAGGAATTCCACCGCGTCGGCGGTGTTGTAGTTCGCCAGGGGTGCGGCCAGTGTGGCGGCATCGGCCACCGGGCGCAGCAATTGCTTCTGGTTCATCGGATTGCCTTGTGGGGGTGCGACCTCGCGCAACGCCAACGCAGGCAAACCGTCCCGATGTCAGGCGGTGGCCATCGCTGGCGTCGAACGAGGTCGACTTCTACTGTCGCTGGACATGGGTTGGGGACTCCGGGATGCGTGTGCTGGCGGACGCGCCGCCAGCGGCGGGCAGTCTGGACCCGGCGACATTGCAGGTCAACCCGCGCCGCGCGGCGTGGCCCGGCCCCGCAGGTCGTTCTCGTGCCTGCACGGAGCGGCGCGCATAATGGCCGGGTGGCGCTCGCCACGCTTTTCCTACCCGAACGGACGCGCAGCGGCTTCCCGATGACCAGGTATTCCCATGCATAGCGGCGGTCTGGAACTGGCCCTGGTGCTGCTGCTGGCGGCGGTCATCGCCGTGCCGGTGTTCAAGAAATTCGGCTTCGGCGCGGTGCTGGGCTACCTGGCGGCCGGCGTGGTACTGGGCCCGGACGGGTTGGGCTTCGTGCAGGACGCCGATCGCATCCTCGGCGCCGCCGAGATCGGCGTGGTGATGCTGCTGTTCGTGATCGGGCTGGAGCTGTCGCCCGCGCGCCTGAAGGTAATGCGACGCTCGGTATTCGGTGCCGGTGCGGCGCAGGTGGCGCTGTCCGGGCTGGTGCTGGGCGGCCTGCTGCTGCTCGACCACTTCCAATGGAAAAGTGCGCTGGTGGTGGGCGTGGCGCTGGCGCTGTCATCCACTGCGGTGGGCCTGCAGCTGCTGTCAGAACACAAGGCGATCAACAGCGACCATGGCCGGCTCGGGTTCGCCATCCTGCTGTTCCAGGACCTGATCGCGATTCCACTGCTGGCGGCCATCCCGCTGCTGGGCGGGGTGAAGAACGAGACGCTGCGCTGGGAAGATGCGGCCGTGGCGCTGGGTGCGCTGGCGGTGGTGATCCTGTGCGGGCGGCCGGTACTGCGCAGGGTGTTCAGCATCATCGCGCGCACCCGCAGCCCGGAAGTTTTCACTGCCACTGCCCTGCTGGTGGTGCTCGGCACCGCTTGGTTCATGCAGGAAGCCGGCCTCAGCCCCAGCCTGGGCGCGTTCCTGGCCGGCGTACTGCTGTCCGACTCGGAGTTCCGGCACGAACTGGAAGCGCAGATCGAGCCGTTCAAGGGGCTGCTGCTGGGCCTGTTCTTCATTGCGGTGGGCATGGGCATCGACCTCGACCGCATCGTTGCCGAGCCGTGGCTCATCGCCGCCGGCGTGGCGATCCTGCTGGTGGTCAAATTCAGCCTGCTGTACGTGATCGGGCGCATCGCAAAGCTCAGTTCACGGCACTCGCTGCTACTGGGCAGCGTGCTGTGGCTGGGCGGCGAGTTCGCCTTCGTGGTGTTCAACGAAGCGCAGCGCGCGCACCTGCTGGGCAGCGCCAACCATGACCGTCTGGTGGCGATCGTCGGCCTGTCGATGGCGATCACGCCACTGCTGATGATCGCGCTGCTCAAGCTGCTCGGCCAGGAGAAGGCAACGCCGCGCGAGGCAGCCGAGGCCGACAAGGTGGCGCCGGACAACCGGCCGAAAGTGCTGATTGCCGGCATGGGCCGCTTCGGCCAGGTCATCGCGCGCCTGTTGACCGCGCAGAAGGTGCCGTTCGTGGCACTGGAAGCGAACCCCGATACCGTGGCCGACCTGCGCCGCTTCGGCAACCAGCTGTATTACGGCGACCCGACCCGGCCGGAGATGCTGCGCGCTGCGGGCGGCGAACACATCGATGTGTTCGTGATCACCGTGGACGACCCGGAGACCAACCTGCGTGCAGTGCGCATGGTGCGCCGGCTGTACCCGGACGCGAAGGTGCTGGCGCGTGCACGCAACCGCCAGCATGCGTGGCGCCTGATGGACATGTCGGCCGAACCGTTCCGCGAAGTGTTCGGCACCAGCCTGGAAATGAGCGGGCGCGTGCTGACCGCATTGGGTGTTGCACCTGAAGTGGCCGAACGCCACGTGCAGCGCTTCCGTGAGCACGACGAGCAGCTGCTGCGCGACCAGTATCTGGTGTACGACGACGAGGCCGCGGTGATCCAGACCTCGCGCGATGCACGCAACGACCTGATGCACCTGTTTGAAGCCGACGCGGAAAGTGACGGCGACAAGGAGCGGTGACAGCCAGCCAGTGTGCCGACCAACGGTCGGCACCCACCCGATGGATGGTGGACCCGGTAGTGCCGGCCGCTGGCCGGCAGCCTCGGGATCCCGGAGGTTTCATGAGGTTGCCGGCCAGCGGCCGGCACTACCCACTACAGATTCCCGCAGCGCGGTGTTGGGGTCAGAGCCCTTTCCGTTGGAAAGGGATCCGACCCCGGCCTGTCAGCCGTTGTCGCGCAGGAACCGGGCCATCGACGAGACGCCCGGCACGCGCGGTTCAAACTCGCCGGCCACGTCGATGAAGCCACGCATCACCGCGATCTCGCGCGGGCTGCGGTTGAGGCTGTCGCGCACTTCCGGATCGGCACCGGCGCGCAACAGGCGCTGCACCAGCAGCGGCAGGCCGTGCAGGGCAGCCAGATGCAGCGGGCCGAAGCCACGAGGATCACGCACCTCCAGGCTCACCTCCTCGTCCAGCAGGCGCTCCACTGCGGCCATCACCACCTGCTCGTCGCAGGCGGTACCCGGTTCGGCGCGTGCACCCAGCAGCAGCAGCAGCGGCGTGACCGAGCCCGCGGCGGCCTGGTCCGGTTCGGCACCGGCCAGCAACAGGGTATCGAGCAGGGCCAGCAGGCGCGAGCGGTCGCGGGCACTGAAGCCGTACAGCGCGGCGCAGTGCAGCGGGCCCAGCTGCTGCGCGTCACCGGCATGCACATCGGCACCGGCAGTGAGCAGGCGCGCGACGATGTCCGGCAGGCCCAGCGCCGAGGCCAGCATCAGCACGGTCACCCCGCCCGGCAGGCGGTGTTCCAGCTTGGCGCCGGCGTCGAGCAGGGCCGAAACGATGTCCACCTGGCGCATGCTGACCGCGGCCGACAGTGGCGTCGCACCGCTGGCAGCGGCGTGCTGCGGATCGGCGCCGCGTGCCAGCAGCAGGTCGGTTACTGCCAGATGACCACCGCCGGCCGCACGCAGCAGCGCGGTGCAACCCTGTGCATCGACCGCGTCGACGGCAAATCCCAGATCGATCAGGCGGCGCACCGCATCGACGTCACCGGCCATCGCAGCGGCCGGCAGATCGGCCTCGCGCAGGGTGCGGCGCGGCAACGGCCACACCCGCCAGTCCAGCCAGTCGGCCAGGTCACGGCGACCGATCGACAGCGCCACGCCCAGCGGTGTCTGCCCATCGGCAGCGCGTGCTTCCGGCGAGGCGCCGTGCTGCACCAGCAGCTTCAGCGCACCTTCGCGGGCCAGTGCGGTAGCCAGATGCAGGGCGGTCATGCCGTGGCTGTCGCGCGCTTCGCGGTCGACCCCGGCCTTGAGCAGGGCCTGCTGCAGGCGCAGCCAGCCCAGGCGCACCGCCAGCGACAACGGCGGATCGCCCGCCGGCGAAGCCGCGAACGGATCGGCGCCACGTTCCAGCAGTTCCAGTGCCAGCTGTTCCAGGCCACGGGCGGCCTGGTCGTGCTGTGCGCAGGCGGCAAGGAAGCGCGCCAGGCCACCGCGGCCGGCCGGTGACAGGCCACGCTGCAGCATCACCTGCAGCGCAGGCACTGCATCGATGCCGCGCGACAGCAGCGCGAACATCGGCGTATCGGAGCAAGCGTCGCGCACATAGGGATCCGCACCGTGGGCCAGCAGCCAATCGACCGCGGCCGGCTCCAGCGCCAGTTCGGGGTCGAGCAGCAGCCCGCCCAGCTCTTCCGGCTGGCACAGCTTGGCCAGCGCGGCCATGCCGTCGGTGTTGCCGAAGCCCAGCGCCTCGCGCAGCAGGGTCAACGGCGGGCGGTCCGGCAGCAGGCCACTGGCGCTGGCGGCTTCGCCGCGCTCGGCCAGGCCATCACTGACGGCGGCCGGCAACGGATAGGACGGGTCCAGCAGGGCCACGATCGCCCAGCGGCCGGCTTCGGCGGCGTAGTCCACCGCACGGCGGCCGACCGGATCGGTGGCATCGGCGGCAATGCCCAGATCGACCAGGCGCTTGATCAGCAGCGGCGAGACATCCTCGGCCATGACGGCCAGCTGCACCGCATTGCGGCCTTCACCATCCACCGCGACCAGGTCGGGCTTGTGCGGCAGCAGGTGTTCCATCACACCGGCGCGGCCGGCGCGGGCCGCTTCCAGCCACGGCGTGCGACCGAGCGCATCGCGCGCTTCCAGGTTGGCGCCAGCGCCGAGCAGCACGCCGATGATCTCGACGTGGCCGGCCAGTGCCGCCTCATGCAGCGCGCTGCGGCGCTGGCGGTCACGGGCATCGGCCCGGGCCTTGTGCTTGAGCAGCAGCTGCACGCCGGCCGGATCATCGTCTTCGGTGGCGGCGGCGGCCAGCAGCACCGGCGTACCCTCGGCCGGTTCGCTGCGCGCACCGCGCTCCAGCAGGAAGCGGGCCAGGCGCCAGTTACCGACCTGGCAGGCCACCGCCAGCGGCGACCAGCCGTCGCTGTTCAGTGCATCAACTTCGGCAGCGGCATCGCGCAGCAGCGCGGCCACGCCCGGGTCGGAACTGCGCGCGGCATGGTGCAGCGGGGTATTGCCATCGCTGTCGGTGGCACGTGAATCGGCACCGTTGGCGAGCAGGGTCATCACCGCTTCCGGGCGGCCGTGCCAGCTGTCGCGGGTGGCGGCCAGCAGCGGGGTCATGCCCCGGTGCGGCGCGTTCACGTCGACGCCGCGGCCAATCAGTTCGCGCAGCAGGCGCAGGTCCGGCAGCACCGCGGCCAGCACCGCCAGGCTGCGCTGGTCGCGCCAGTTCGGGTCCGGCAGCGCATAGGGATCGGCGCCGGCCTGCAGCAGCTGCAGGCCACGGTCGATGCGGCCATGGCGCGCGGCTTCATACAGCGCCGGAGTCAGCTCCTGCGGCGCCATCGCCTCAAGCGGCACGGTTTCGACCGCGGCGGAGAACATCGGTTCGTGCTCGCTGCTGGCCGTGGCCAACGGGCTCGCACGCAGTGACACCAACGGCGCCGGCGCCACCCGTTGCAACAACAGGTGCAGCAGCGGCGACAGCACCAGCACTGCCAATGTGGCGGGCCAACGCGCGCTTTCCGGCAGCAGGTCCGGCCAGGCCGGCAGTACCACCAGTGCCGCCAGGGCAATCACCAGCGCGGCCACACCGAGGCCACGCCAGGCGGTCAGGTCGCGCCCGGCCAGCGCCTGCCAATGCTGGGCCAGGCTGCCATCAAGCCGTTCAACATCGTTCCACAACGGCCAGGTGCGCCAGGCTGCCAGCAGGCCGGCACTGACCAGCACGCTCAGGCCCAGCACCGCAGCCAGGCTGCCGCTGTCGCGCAGCGCCGCCAGCGGCCAGGCCAGCAGCAGCGCCAGCAGCAGCGGTGCGGCGGCCCACAGCGCCAACAGCGCGGGCAGGTCCTGGCGCGCGACCACCTTCAGTGGCAGCAGCGCGCGGCTGCGCCGCCACCAGGACACGCCCAGCGCGAACGCCGGTTGCGCCAGTGCGGCAAGGATGGCCCCTGGAATGCCGCCCACAGCGGCACCCAGCGCCAGCACGGCACCCACGGCAAAGGCGATCGACAGGACGCGCGGACGGGAGGCGTCAGTCATAGTGTCGCGGCATCAGGCTGGACACCGATGGCGGTACCTGCAGGTAGAAACCACGTTCATTCATTTCGCTGCGGACCTTGTCCGGATCAGCCTGGGCCAGGCGGCGCCGGGCCTCCAGGGCCACGTCCAGGACGAAGGTAAGCGCCCCCAGCGAGGTGAGCAGCGGCGCGGGCAGCGCGCTGAAATCATCGCGTCGGGGGACGTAGACGTAGGTGTCTGGCTTGAGTTGGCTTTTATAGACGTAGGCGTGCATGTCCGCGGGACGATAACCCGGGAAGAGCCATGATTGTGTCGGAAAGCCGACACCGGGGAAAGCCGTCAGCCGACGATGGCGGCGTGATCGGCGGCGTTTCCCCGGCGGGATTCAGCAATGTGGCGGCGGCGTTCAGCCAACGCCGCCGCCGCACGGGCGCTTACTTGACCTTGGCGTAGGTGCCCTTCAGCGCGACACCGGCGAGGATGGTGCCGGCGTAGCACTCGTAATTGGTGCTGCTCTTGAACTCGTTCTTCTTGTAGTAACTGACGATGTCGACCACGGCGTTGGCACCGCGCGACTTGGCACCGTCCTGCAGCGCGCGCAGCGCCGACAGCGCAACCCAGCGGCAGGCCTCGGCGTCGCTCTTGTTGGCGGCGTTGGTCTTCTTGTTGGTCACGTCTTCGCCGAGGCGCTGCTGCACGCTGACCGGCTGGCCGGCCAGGTAGAAGCGGACGCTGCCGTCGATGCCGGCGTCCTTGGCAGCCTGCGAGCTGACCAGTTCCTGCAGGGACTGCTCCACGCGGGTGTCGCGGGCGGAGGCGGTGGAGGTCAGGGCCAGCAGCGCGGTGGCCGTGGCGATCATCAGGGTGCGGCGCATCGGAACATCTCCTTGTCGAGGGTGCGGGTAGGTTGCGGGAACAGCAGCGGTGGGGCGGTGGATCACTCGCTCCAGCGGCGGAACACCAGCGAGGTGTTGATGCCGCCGAAGGCGAAGTTGTTGCTCATCACGTACTCGGCCTGCAGTTCGCGGCCTTGGCCGGTGATGAAGTCGAGCTGGCCACAGCGTGGATCGACCTCGGCCAGGTTCAGCGTAGGGGCGAACCAGCCGGCGCGCATCATCTCGATGCTCATCCAGGCCTCGAACGCACCGCAGGCACCCAGCATGTGGCCGACGTAGCTCTTCAGCGAGCTGATCGGCATGCGGCTGCCGAACACCTGCGCGGTCGCCTGGGTCTCGGCGATGTCGCCGTGATCGGTGGCGGTGCCGTGGGCGTTGACGTAGTCGATCTGTGCCGCGTCCAGCCCGGCATCCTCCAGCGCCAAGCGCATGGCCTGGGCCATGGTGTCGGCGCTGGGCTGGGTGACGTGCTGGCCATCGCTGTTGGTGCCGTAGCCGACCACTTCGGCAAGGATGGTGGCACCGCGCGCCTGCGCGTGCTCCAGGTCTTCCAGGATCAGCGTGCAGGCACCCTCGCCCAGCACCAGGCCATCACGGCCGGCATCGAACGGGCGCGGCGTGGTCTGCGGCGCATCGTTGCGCACGCTGGTGGCAAACAGGGTGTCGAACACCGCCGCAGCGGTGGCATCGAGCTGCTCGGCACCGCCGGCCACCATCACCGTCTGCTTGCCGCTGCGGATGGCCTCGTAGGCCGCGCCCACGCCCTGGCTGCCCGAGGTGCAGGCACTGGAGGTGGTGTAGACGCGCCCGGACAAACCAAAGAACACACCGATGTTGACCGGCGCGGTGTGGCTCATCATCTTCAGGTAGGTGGTGGCACTGATGCCGTCGGTGGTGAATTCGTTGAGCATGCGGCCGAATTCGCCGGTGGCCTCATGGCTGCCCGAGGACGAGCCGTAGGCCACGCCGGTACGGCCGCTGCGCAGCACCGGGTGTTCATGCAGGCCGGCCCGGCGCAGCGCCATCTCGGTGGCGCGCACCGACATGATCGCGACCTTGCCCATCGAGCGGGTGGTCTTGCGGTTGTAGTTCGGCGGCAGCTCGAAGTCCTGCGCCGGCGCGGCCAGCTTGGTGTTCAGGCCGGCATAGACATCCCATTCGGGCATCGTGCGCACGGCATTGCGGCAGCTGCGCAGGTGCGCTTCGATGGTGGGCCAGTCGTGGCCGAGCGGACTGATGGCGGCGGCACCGGTGACCACCACGCGACGATCGGCGGCCATCAGAGCATGCCTCCGTTCACCGAGATCACCTGGCGGGTGATGTAGCCGGCCGGCTCGGACAGCAGGAACGCCACCGTGGCCGCCACTTCGTCGGGACGACCGACGCGGCCGGCGGGAATCAGCTTGAGCGCGTGTTCGATCACTTCATCATTGAGCATTTCGGTCTCGATCAGGCCCGGGGCCACGCAGTTGACGGTGATCTGGCGGCTGGCCAGTTCCAGCGCCAGCGCCTTGGTGGCACCGATGATGCCGGCCTTGGCGGCACTGTAATTGACCTGGCCGCGGTTGCCGGCCAGCCCGGACACCGACGACAGGGTGACGATGCGGCCCGGCTTGCGCCGCCGCACCATCGGCATGATCAGCGGATGCAGCACGTTGTAGAAGCCATCCAGGTTGGTGTGGATGACCTGGTCCCAATCCTCCGCCGACAGCGCCGGGAAGGCGCCATCACGGGCGATGCCGGCATTGCAGACCACGCCGTAGTACGCGCCGTGCGCTTCGACATCAGCCTCCAGCGCGGCGCGTGCGGCCTCGCGGTCGGCTACGTCGAACGCCAGCACGCGGGCCTGCTGGCCCATGGCCTGGATCTCGGCCACCACGGCCTGTGCCTCTTCCAGGCGGCTGCGGCAATGCACCACCACGTCGAAGCCATCGCGCGCGATGCGCAGCGCGATGGCCCGGCCGATGCCCCGGCTGGCGCCGGTCACCAGCACGCTTCGATTCCCTGTCATGCCTGTCCACTCTCCAGATAGGCCATCGCGTCGGCCGGTTCGAACACCGACACGTTGGCTGTCGCCCATTCGTCCTCACCTGCCAGGATGCGGCAGGCGAACATCCCCAATCCATTGTCACCCAACAGCTCGCAGCGCGCCTGTACGCGCAGCCGCGAACCGCTGGGGAAGCTGCTGCGCGCGCTGCTGTAGCGGCGGCTGCCGAGCAGGAAGCCCAGCTGCGGCGGCTTGCCGGCCGCACGCGCGCGGCAGCCGGCCCAGGCCGCGATGGCCTGCGCCATGTATTCGATGCCGACCCATGCCGGCACCTGGCCATCCTCGACGAACAGGCCGGCCTCGGGCACCACCAGTTCGGCCTCGAGGGCGTCCTGGTCCCACTGCGTGATGCACTCCAGCAGGCACATGTCCTGGCGATGCGGCACCACGTCTTCGATCGCGTACAGCGTGTTCATCGACGCTCCAGTGCCAGCACGGCATTGCTGCCGCCGAAGGCGAACGAATTGCTCAGCACCCGCCGCGGCGCCTGCGCCAGGCAGGAGCCCGGCGCGACCAGCGGCAGCACCGGCAGTGCGGGGTCGGGCACGCCGTCCCACCAGTGCGGCGGCAGCTGCTGCTGTGGGTTCTCGGCCAGCAGGATCCAGCACAGCGCCGCCTCGATCGCGCCCGAGGCACCCAGCGTATGGCCGGTCAGCGGCTTGGTCGAACTGGCCGGCACGCCATTGCCCAGCACCTGCGAGACCGCCAGGCTTTCCATCGCATCGTTGTGCCCGGTGGCGGTGCCATGCAGGTTCACGTAATCCACTTCGTCGGCACCCCAGCCGGCGCGCAGCAGCGCCTGCTGCAGGGCGTCGATGGCCCCCATCCCCTGCGGATCGGGGGCGGACATGTGATGGGCATCGGCCGATTCGCCCCACCCGGCCAGGCACACCGGACCCGGCTCGCGGGTAAGCAGGAACAGCGCGGCGCCCTCGCCGATGTTGATGCCGGCGCGGTGCTGCGAGAACGGATTGCAGCGCAGTGCCGACACCGATTCCAACGCGCTGAAGCCGGCCACGGTGAAGCGGCACAGCGAATCGGCACCGCCGGCAATCACCGCATCGACGATGCCGGCGCGCAGCATGCGCGCGGCCGACATCAGCGCCTTGGCGCTGGACGAGCAGGCGGTGGACAGGGTCCATGCCGGCCCCTGTGCACCACTGCGCTGGCGCACGAACTGCGCGGCGGTGCCCATTTCCTGCTGGGCGTAATCGAAGCCCTGCGGCCACTGGCCCTGTTCGGCGTGGGTGCGCAGGGCCTGCTCGGATTCACCAATGCCCGAGGTGCTGGTGCCCAGCACCACCGCCACACGCTCGGCACCATGGCGGGCGATCGCGGCGGCCACCGCTGGTGCGATCTGCGCCAGTGCCACGTCCAGCAGGGCGTTGTTGCGCCCGCGCAGGGCCACCGGCAGGTCCTCCAGCGCCGGCAGCGGCGTGCGCACCTCTCCCAGCGCCAGGGTGCGCCCCGGCAGCAGGCTGTCGTTGTCGCTGAGCCCGCCCGGCACATCGGCGAACATCGCCGACGCGACCGCGGCGCGGCCATCGCCGAGCGCGCAGACTACGCCCAGGTCGTTCAGGTAGATCGGTGCACTCATCGGTCCTGCCCGGCCATGTCGATCGATTCGATGCGCAGCGCATAGCCTTCGGCGCGGTTGTCCAGCTGCACGCTGCCATCGTCCAGGCGCTGCAGCTGCAGCCACACCGTGCCGTCGCGCGACAGGCTGCGCTGTCGGCCGTCATCGCTGACCTGCCAGCCGGCCGGCAGCGCGGCGGCAATGGCCGCGGTCGGCCACAGCGCGAACTGCAGGTCATCCAGCACACGCTCGGCACGTACCTGCGGCGGCAGCCACGGTGCGCGCTGCTGGGTCAGCTGCTGGCCGTCCCACTGCAGGCGCACGCCGGTCTGGCCCATCGCCTGCACCGCCAGCTGCACCTGCTGCGCATCGGCTTCCAGCAGAGCATCCAGGTCGCGCTCATGCGTACCGAAACGGAAATGCAGCTGCTGCTGCAATGCCAGCGGCGCCGGCAGGCTGGCCGGCGACAGGCGCAGCGGCGGCAGTTCCACCAATGGCTTGGGCATGCGGCCGGCACAGGCGGCCAGCACCAGGCACAGCAGCACGGCCGCGGTACGGGCGATCAGGCGCTGCACAGCTGCTCCAGCACGCGCATGCGGCGGCCGCTTTCGTCGGCCACATACGGGTTGTTGGTGTCCCAGGCGTAGCCGGCCAGGATGGAACTGATCATGTCGCGTACTTCGGGCTGCTGCTGCGGGTGGTAGATGATCTTCTGGAAGCCGCCCTCGTACCAGCTTTCAACGAAGCGGCGGAAGGTCTTCACGCCAGCACGCAGCGGGATCGAGAATTCAGCTTCCCAGTCGACGGTTTCGCCGGCATAGCGGCGCGCCAGGCATTCGCTGGCCAGCTGCGCGGACTTGAAGGCGATGGTGACGCCGGAGGAGAACACCGGGTCGAGGAACTCGCCGGCATTGCCCAGCAGGGCGTAGCCCGGGCCCCACAACGAGCTGACATTGGCCGAGTAACCGGTGATGCGGCGCACCGGCAGCACCGCCCATTCGGCGTTGGCCAGCAGCCGGGTCAGGTTGGGGTCCTCGCCGACGATGGCCCGCAGCTTCTGCAGGTCGTCGCCTTCGTAGCGTTCGAAGAACGACGGCTCGGCGACCACGCCCAGCGAGCAGCAGCCGTTGGAGAACGGGATCGTCCAGTACCAGACGTCGATGTGCTCGGGATGGGTGGTGATCAGGATCTTGTTGCGATCGAAGTCCGCTTCGGCCGGAATGTTGTCCCGCACGTGGCAGAAGATCGCGCCGCGCACCGGGAAGTTGGACGGCGATTCCAGCTGCAGCAGGCGCGGCAGCAGGCGTGCGAAACCGGATGCATCGAGGATGAAATCGGCTTCGATGCGGTACTCGCTGCCGTCCGGACGGCGCACGGTCACCGCCGGCTGCTCGCCCGCTTCAACCGACAGCACTTCATCACCGAAGCGCAGCGTGGTGCCCATGCGTTCGGCACCGCGCGCCAGCACGTTGTCGAAGTCGGCGCGCTGCACCTGGTAGGTCGTGCCCCAACCCGGCGAGAACTTCTTCCTGAAGTCGAACGCGGTGCGCGCCTCGCCATGCACGAAGGCCGCGCCGTTCTTGTGCTGGAAGCCCGCTTCGACCACGTCCTGCAACAGGCCGGCAGCCTCGATGTACTCCATGCTCTGCGGCAGCAGGCTTTCACCGATGGAGAAACGCGGGAACTGCTGGCGCTCCAGCATCAGCACCTGGCGGCCCTGCTGGCGCAGCATCGCCGCGGCCACCGAGCCGGCCGGGCCCGCACCGATGATCAGGATTTCAGTACGTTCGACAGCATCCACAGCAGTATTCATCGGTGCGTCCTTGTTGCTCGATCAGGTGGAAAGAAGGAAGTCAGAAGACAGGTTCAAGCTGGCGGCAGGTCATGTGGCGGCGGCCGGAACAGCGGCGAGATCAGCCAGACCAGGCCGATGCCGAACAGCAGCGTCAGGCCGAACGCGCGCAGCGCCGGGGTCTGCGACAGGCCCAGCAGGCCGAACGACAGCCAGGTGCTGGCCGCGCCCACGCACACTGCCAGCCAGGCGCTGGCATCGCCACGGTGCTCGATCAGGAAGATGCCGTAGTCGATGCCCATGCCCAGCAGCAGCATCAGTGCCAGCACGTTGAACAGCTGCAGCGGCTGGCCGAACAGACCCAGCAGGCCCAGGGTCAAGGCACCGGCAATCAGGGTCGGCGCGAACACGCGCCAGGCCTGGCCGCGGTAGCGCAGCCACAGCGCGCCGAACACCAGCGCGATGCCGACCAGCAGCAGCCCACCCATCAGCTTGCGGTAGTGGCCCAGCAGCGTGGAGAAGTCGGCAGTACGGTCCACCCAGCGCACACCCGGCAGGCCTTCGGCCGCGCCCTGCAGGGTGGCCAGCGCATCGGCGCGCGACAGGTCATCGACCATCACCACGCTGATCATCTGCCCACCGACCTCGCCCACCCACAGGTGGCGGAACGGCTGCGACGCCGGCGAGGCCAGGAAGGCTTCGGCGCTGAGTGGTGCGGCCGCGAACTGCGGTCGCTGCAGCGGCTCGCCCACGGCCTCGGACACGGCCGACAGCACGCTGGGTTCCACCCTCGCGGTCAGCGCGGCATCGGCCTGCTGGCGCGACGGCGACGGCAGCCAATCGCTGATCGCGCGATAGCCACCAATGCGCTTGTCGTTGGCCAATACACGCAGGCGTTCGGTCAGCGCTTCTTCGCGCTGCAGCAGCTGCGCGGCATCGGCACCCTGCACCAGGTAGAACTGCGCCGGGCTGGGCATGCCCAGCAACTGGCTCAGGCGGATCTGCTGCGCCATCAATGCCGGCGGCGACGACTGCAGGCTGCGCAGGTCGTCGTTGCTCTGCAGGCGCGCGATGCCGATGGCAGACAGTGCCAGCGTGATCACCACGAACATCGTCACCGCGCGGCGGCCATGCAGGCGCGGGAAACGCTCCAGCGTGTTGCCCAGCCACTGCGAGAAGCGGGTCTGGCGGATCTCGCCACCATCCAGCCACGGGAACCAGAAGATCACCGTGAGGAAGGCGGCAGCCAGGCCGACCACCGAGAACAGCGCCATCTGGCGCAGGCCCGGGAACGGGGCCAGGCCCAATGCCAGGTAGGCCAGCGCACTGGTCAGCAGGGCCAGCCACAGGCCAGGCAGCAGATGCCGCAGCAGTTTCCAGCGACGATCGGCCGGCTCGGCCTGGCGCGAGGCGAACCAGTGAATGCCGTAGTCCTCGGCCACGCCCACCAGCGACGCACCAAATACCAGAGTCAGCACGTGCACCTTGCCAAACACCAGCACGGTCACCGCCAGCGCCACACCACAGCCGATCAGCAGCGAGGCGGCCACCAGCAGGATCGGCCGCAGCGAGCGGAATGCCAGCCACACCAGCAGCAGCACCGCCGCCAGCGACCCCCAACCGATGGTGTTGATCTCCTGGTTGGCCTGCACCGCGGCCGCTTCGGCGTGCAGTGGCACGCCGGCATGCAGGATCTCCAGATCCGGAGCGGCCGCTTTTGCTGCCTGCCCGGCACGTTCCAGCAGGCCATCGAGATGGCGTTCGCCGTCGAGCTGGAACGCCGAACCCGGCGTGTCGAACTGCAGCGCGGCCCAATGCTTGTCCTCGGCTTCGAGCAGGCCGTCATCGCCCAGCCGCAGTCCCGAACCCTGCGCCTGCTGCTGCCACCACTGCGGCCACAGCGACAACGGGTCCTGCCGCCAGTCGGTCAGGCGCGGCGCGCCCATCGGGCCGTACAGCGCGGCCAACGCCTGTTCGGCCAACGCGCCCGGCTCGCTGCCCTGCAGCTGCTCGCGCTGTGCAGGTGTCAGCAGGCGGTCACGGTACGGCGCGTAGAACGCGCGCGCCTCATCGAACCAGCCTTCGATCGAGCCGCTGGGTACCAGCAGGGCGTGATCGGCGTCCTTGGCCATGGCTGCGGCAAAAGCCGCCTGCGCACGCTTGGCGACAGCACCGTCCTTGCTGCCCAGCAGCACGACCACCTGCCGCGAGCTGCCGTCGGCGATGCGCCGGGTGACATCGCTCAACAGGCGGTCGTGTGCATCCTGCGGCAGCAGGGCGAGGATGTCGGTGTCGATCCGCGATTGCTGGCTCCACAGGTGCCACTGCTGCGCGCCCAGTACCACCAGCACCAGCAGCCAGGCGATGCCCAGCCAGTGCCACCAGCGTCGCAACCGGTCCGGTGCGTTCGATGCCGCGGCCTCACTCAAAGCGGCGGGCCTCGTCGGCATTGAGCGTGGCCGGCGTCTCGCTCAACACGCTGAACTGGATCTGCGTGCGGTCCTTGTTGGCCTCCACGATCTCGACCTGGCGCACATAGCGGTCGCCCTGCAGGGTCAGCGATTCGAAAGCCTTGGCCAGCATCGCCGACTTCGGCGTCAGCCGCAGCCGCCAGCCCTGCCCTTCACGACTGGCCGCCACGTTGAACTGGCTGGACAGCGCCTGCACGTCGCCACTCATCAGCGCGAACATGATCGCGTTCACCGAACGCATCGCCGGTTGCTGCCGTGCATCGAGTTCGACGCGGGCGCTGCCATCGCGCTGGCGGCTGAGGATGCGGTCGGCGGTGACCACCACCTCGGAGGGGAACGGCTTGAGCGTGGACCAGATCACGCCGTGCTGGCGCGCGACCACGAACCGGCCCTGCGAGCGCAGCGGGTTCTTGAAGCCGCTGACCTGCTTTTCCTGGCTGAACTGGCCACGCAGCACGTCCGGCCGCGCCACCGCCTGGGTGATCGCATCGATGGCGGGGTCGGCCGCCTGCACCAGCGGTGCGGCCAGCAGCAGCAACGCGCACAGCAGTGCGCGCGCAAAACGGTTCGCTCGGTTCATGGCGCGGGCACTCCCAGGCGTTCCCACAGTACCGGCGGGCACTGGTACAACATTTCCTTGCTGGCCGCGTCCACCGCGACCTGGATGGTCATCGCACGGGTCAGCACCTGGCCGCTCTGCGCATCGATAATTTCGTACTCGATCTTCAGCCGGTTCTCCCATTCCACGATGCGCGCGATCACGCGCAGGGCCTGGTTGAACAGCAGTGGGCGCACATACTTCACCCGCGCATCGACCACCGGCCACAGGTAGCCCGATTCAAGCATCTGCGGGTAGTCGTAGTCGTAGCGCCCGAGCAGCGCGCAGCGCGCGATCTCGAAGTACTTGAAGTAGTTGCCATGCCAGACCACGTTCATCGGATCGCAGTCATGGAAGGCCGGGGTCAGCGCAATCTCGCCGACCCGTTCGATTGCTTCATTCACCGGCATACAGCTCCCAACGTTGCGCGCGGATCTCCACCAGCAGCTCCCGCAGTTCGCGATCCAGCGCGCGGTCTTCTTCAACCAGGGCGATGCGCTGCCCCAGGTCGGCGTACATGTCGGCCAGACTGCCATGCAGCTGCGCGTTCAGGCCAACCCGTTCGCGCAGCGCCAAGCCCTGGCGGGCAGCGACCAGCATCGCGGCCACAACCTGTTCAGTCAGCTCGATCACGCGCAGGCAATCGCGCGCGGCAATGGTGCCCATGCTGACCTTGTCCTGGTTGTGGCATTCGGTGGAACGCGAGAACACGCTGGCCGGCATGGTCTGCTTCAACGCTTCGGCGGTCCAGGCCGAAACGCTGATCTGCAGCGCCTTCAGGCCATGGTTGATGGCTGCGCGCGGGCCGGTGGCCGCCGACAGGTTGGCCGGCAGGCCATGGTTGTAGCGGGCGTCGACCACCAGCGCCAGCTGCCGGTCGAGCAGATCGGCGACGTTGGCCACGGTGTTCTTCAGGGTGTCCATCGCCAGCGCGATGTGGCCGCCGTAGAAGTGGCCGCCGTGCAGGATGCGCTCGCCATCGGCGTCGATCAGCGGGTTGTCGTTGGCGCTGTTCAGCTCGGTTTCGATCAGCTGGCGCAGGAACGGCAGGCTGTCTTCCAGCACGCCGATCACATGCGGCGCGCAGCGCAGCGAGTAGCGGTCCTGCAGGCGCTGTTCATTGCGCGGCGGACGCTCGCTGTGCAGGTCGCTGCGCAGGCGCGCGGCGATGCGGCCCTGGCCCGGGTGCGGCTTGGCGGCGAACAGGGTTTCGTCGAAGTGATGCGCGTTGCCGTCGCTGGCCAGCACGTTGAACGCAGTCAGCCGCGTGGCCATGCGCGCAAGGTAATCGGCGCGCTGCCAGGCCAGGCATGCCAGGCCGGTCATCACCGCGGTGCCGTTCATGATCGCCAGGCCTTCCTTCGGTCGCAGCTTCAGCGGGGTCATGCCGATCTTCGCCAGCACATCCGCCGCCGGCTGCACGCGGCCGTCGTGCAGCACCTCGCGCTCGCCGCACAGCACAGCGGCCACGTACGACAGCGGGGTCAGGTCGCCACTGGCACCGACCGAGCCTTCGGCCGGAATCATCGGCAGTACATCGTGCTGCAGCAGCGTGGCCAGGCCTTCCAGCAGCGGCACACTGACACCGGACATGCCGCGCACCAGCGACGCCAGGCGCGCGGCCAGTACCGCACGGGTCTCGACCGGGTCCAGGTAACGGCCCAGGCCACAGCCGTGGTAGGTGTACAGGTGGTGCGGCAGCTCAGCCACCAGCGCCGGCGGGATGTTCACCGTGCACGAGTCACCGTAGCCGGTGGTCACGCCATAGATCACACCGTCCTCGCGCAGCAGGCGGTCGAGGAAGTCGGCACCGCGCTGGATGTGCGCGCGGAACACCGGCGCGTCGCTCAGGGCGGCGTCGCACTGGCGCTGGGCCAGGGCAACCACGTCTTCAATGGTCAACGGTGCATCGCCAAAGCGGCACACGGGTACGGCGTCAGTCGTCATGCGGAGCCTGATCCCAGAAGGGGAAGAAATTGAACCAGTCCAACGGGGACTGGATGACCTGGAGTTCCAGCCAGCGCGCGAAGCGCTGTGCCTGTTCGGCCAGCGCGGCGTCGCGCGAGCCACGCGGCAGCACGATGCGGTCGGCGAACTGTTCAAATGCCACGCGATAGCCCTCGCCCTGGTGCAGGCAGGCCATCGTGTAGACCGGGCAGCCCAGCGCGGCAGCGAGCACGTAGGCGCCGATCGGGAACGGCGCGCGGTGGCCAAGGAAATCGGCGGTGACGCTGCGGCCGCCCTGCACCGGCGTGCGGTCGCCGACGATAGCGACGAAGCCACCGGCCGCCACGCGCTCGGCCAGCATCATTGCCGTGGCCGGGCCCATTTCGGTTACCTGCACCAGCTCCACCGCCGCCAGCGGGTCCAGCCGCTGCAGCAGGCGGTTGAAGCGCTGTGCATGCGCGGTGTGCACCAGCACGGTGATGCGGAAACCCGGCACCTGTTCGGCCAGCACCTGGCACAGTTCCAGGCAGCCGATGTGCGCGGTGAGGATCAGCCCGCCTTCGCGGCGCGCGATCTTCTCCAGCACCAGGTCGCGATGCAGATGGATGCGTTCGGCCGGATAGCGCCCGCCCAGGCCGAGGATCTTGTCCAGCATCGTGTCGGCGAAGGCGAAGAAGTGGCGCAGGCTGTCGCGCCGGGTCGGCGCACGGCCCAGCACGCCGCTGTGCGCCTGCAGCCGCTGCAGGTACTGCATCGAGGCCTGGCGACCGACACGGTTGCCCAGCCAATGGCAGGCCACCACCGGCCACACGCACAGGCGGAATGGCCAGCGCCCGAACCAGCGGTGCACCCAGCACAGGAACAGCACGCCGGCCACCGAGGTGGATTCGCCGATGTCGGCCCAGTGCGGGGCACCCTGCGCGGCCGCCATCTCAGTGCTGTCCCCGCAGGCGGCGCCACAGCAGGCGCGGTGCGCGCCAGAGCATGCCGAAGAACAGGCGGGTGTGCATGCGGCTGATGCGCACGTTGTCGCGCCACACATCGAAGTGCGACACGCCATCGGATGGATAGGTCACGCGCGTGGCCAGGTGCTCGACCGGCAGTTGCCGCCAGTACAGGCGCACCATCACTTCGGTATCGAAATCCATGCGCCGGCCGATGGTCTCTTCGCCGACCAGGCGCAGCACTGGCGGCAGTGGATACACGCGGAAGCCGCACATGGTGTCGCGCAGGTGCAGCGACAGCGTGTTGATCCAGACCCAGATGTGGGTGGCGTAGCGGCCGTACAAACGCGCCTTGGGAACGCTGGCGTCGTAGGCCGGAATGCCACAGATCACCGCCTCGGGATGGGCGCGCGCCGCTTCGATGAAGCGTGGCAGGTCAGCGGTATCGTGCTGGCCGTCGGCATCGATCTGCAGCACGTGGCTGTAGCCACGCGCGCCGGCTTCGGCGAAACCGGCCAGCATCGCCCCGCCCTTGCCCTGGTTGATGTCCAGGCGCAGCAGGTCGACGCCCTGGCGCTGTGCCAGCGAACGCAGTGCTGCCGCGCACGCCTCATGCGAGCCATCGTCGACCAGCAGGCACGGCAGGCCGGCGGCCTGCACGCCGTCGACCACCGCCGCGATGGCATGCTCGTGGTCGTAGACGGGAATCACCACCAGTGGCGCGAACGCGGCACCGGCAACGGCCGGATCAGTCCGCATCGGCGAAGACCACCTTGCCGCTGGCATGCACACCGTGGCTGGAGGTGTAACGGAAGGCCAGCACGCTGCGTGTGGCATCCCAGTCCAGCTGCAGGGTCAGCTCTTCACCCGGGCGGGCCACGTGCTGGAACTTCACCGCATCCATGCGCAGGAATGCTGCCGGCATCGCGAACACCTGGCGGCCAAAACGCACCGCCCAGTCCAGCTGCGCCACGCCGGGGAGGATCGCCGCCTGCGGGAAGTGGCCCTGGAATGGTCGCAGCGCCGGGTCCAGAGTCATCCGCAGCGTGGCGCTGGCAGCATCACGGTGATCCCAGACCGGCACCGGCATCAGCGGCTGGAACAGCGCTGCCAGTGCCGCCTGGGTGACCTTGCCCTGTGCGTTGATCGGCAACGCCGGCACCAGCCGCCAGCGGCGCGGTCGGGTGACCGCGTCATGAGCCTGTGCCAGGCGTGCGCCAAGGCGCTGGCCCAGCGCGCGGCGCGCGGCCTCACCGCCCTCCAGCAGCGTCGGATCGGCCGGTACCACCACCGCGGCCAGCTGCTCGCGCTGCCCGGGCAGCACCAGCACGCGCACGTCATCCACTTCGGCGTCTTCGCGCAGCGCACGTTCCAGCGCATCCAGTGAAACGCGGCGTTCTTCGATCTTGACGATGCGGTCGGCGCGGCCCAGCAGGCGGAAGCGGCCATCGGCCAACGCTTCAACGCGGTCCTGGGTACGCCACCAATCCGGGGTTTCCAGATGTGCGGAGGCCACCGCCAGGCAGCCCTCCTCAATGCGCCACTGCACGCCGGGCAGCGGCTGCCACGGCGGCAGGTCGGTGTCCCAGCGGCGCCAGGCGATGCCGCCGGTCTCGCTGCTGCCATAGACCTCGGTCGGGGCCACGCCCAGCCACTGACGCACCTGGCGTGCGGCTTCTTCCGGCAGCGGGCCGCCAGAGGAGAACACCGCACGCAGGCGGCCATGCAGGCTGGCCCAGTCAAGCTGCTCGGGCAGGCGCTTGAGGTGGGCAGGGGTCGCGACCAGCACCGTGTCGGTACCGGCCAGCGCGCCCACCAGGTCCTCATGGAAGAACCGGCGTGGATGGATCAGGCGGCCGGCGGCCAGCGGCCACAGCACGCGGAACAGCAGGCCATAGATGTGCTGGTGGGACACCGTGCCATGCACCTGCACGCCTTCCAGCTGCGTGCCGAACGCAGCCTGCAGTGCGTCCACCTCGCGCGTCAGCTGGTCCATGCGCTTGTTGATCGCACTGGGCTGTCCGGTGCTGCCGGAGGTGAACACGCACAGCTCGCAGGCGCGCTCGTCCAGCGCCTGAAGACCCTCGTCCGATGTGGCGCCCAGCGCCGCCAGCGGGCGGTAATCGGCGGACACGTCGCCTGCGAAACCACTCACCTGCGGCTGCAGCGCCTGCAGCGTGGCCGGCAGGTTGTCGGCGGCCAGGAACACCCGCTTGCCGGCATGCCAGGCACCGAACAACGCAGCGGCAAAGGCCACCGCATCATCGAAATACAAGGCCCAGTCACGGCCTTCGGCCGCCGCAAACGCGGCGCGCCAGGCCAGTACGCGCTGGCGGAAGCAGGCGTGGTCGATCACCTCGCCATCGCAGACGCCAACGCTTCGATGCGGCCGCGCCTCCAGCAGCAGCCGGTCCAGAGCAATCCACTCAGCCATGCGCGTGCGCCGCCTTCACCCGCCGCCGCACCAGCCACTCACCTGCGAACAACACGCCCATCATCACGTACGCCAACAATCCGTTGTAGAGCATCCAGACCCGGTCCGACGCGTACAGCGCGGTCAGCAGGGCCAGGCTGCCGTTGAGAACGAAGAAGCCGCACCACACCTGGGTGACGCGGCGGGTATAGGCCACCGCGAACGGGGGCAGGTCCGGTTCCTGCAGCCGAGCCAGGCGTTCCACCAGCGGCGGGCCGAAACGCAGGCTGGTGCCGAATACCGCCAGCATCACTGCGTTGACCAGCGCCGGGTACAGCTTCAGCGGCAGGGCCTGGTTGAGCACGGTGGCCAGCACCGCCAGCAGGCCGGTGCCGGCTGCCGCGGCCCACCACAGCGGCTGGCGCGTACTCAGCGCGCGCAGCAGGGCCAGGGTGAACAGCAGCAGCGACAGCCAGCGTGGCTCGAAGCGGCCCATCGCCAGGTACACCAGCACCGGGTAGGCCAGCGAGATCGCAGCCACCACGACCGTGCGTGCGCGTGCCATGGTGGAGCCGCCGGCGCTGCGGTCAGGCTGCTGCCTGGTCCGGCAGCAGCCTGTGCACCACATCGACGATGTCCTGCACGGTACGCACGGCCTTGAACGCTTCCGGCTGCAGGTTGCGGCCGAGCAGCGGCTTGAGCTGCACGATCAGGTCGACCGCGTCGATGCTGTCGATGTCCAGGTCGTCGTACAGGCGGGCCTCCGGGGTGATCCGGGCGGTTTCGATCTCGAAGCTGTCGGTCAGGATGCTGACGATGCGTTCGAACAGTTCATTCTTGGTCATGGCAGGTCCTGGCACCGTTACGACTGGCGGGCGGCGACGAACTCGCCGAGCGCGCGCACGCTGGAGAAATGGCGACGGGTTTCTTCCGAATCGGCCGAGAGGCTCACACCGTACTTCTTCTGCAGCGCCAGGCCCAGCTCCAGCGCGTCGATCGAATCCAGGCCGAGACCCTCGACGAACAGTGGGGCGGTCGGATCGATGTCCTCCGGCGTGATGTCCTCCAGCGAAAGGGAGGAAATGATCAATTCCTTGATCTCGTGCTCAAGTGCTTGCACGGTTCGGATCTCCAGACAGGTCGAAATAACGAGAAAGGTGCTCGGTGACGCGACGGGCTGCCAAGGCATCCCCCCTTGGCGAGTCGTCTTCGGCCAGAAATGGCGCGATCGGGATATCTTCGCCGATCTGCAGCCGAACGTGAAAGCGACGTGAGGGGACACGATACCACTTCTGCCCCTTGGTCAGCGTTGGCGGGCTGCAGGTGATCCGCACCGGGGTGACGTCCAGGCGGCCCCGCACGGCGATGTTGGCGGCCCCGCGCTGCAGCCGTGGTGGCTGCCCTGGCACGCTGCGGGTGCCCTCCGGGAAGATGACCAGGGTGCCGCCGGCATGCACCGCGGCCACGCAGTCATCGACCAGGCCGGCGCCGTCGTCATTGGAGATGTAGCCGGCGGCCCGTACCGGACCGCGCATGAACGGGTTGCAGGCCACGGCCCGCTTGACCACGCAGTCGGCGTTGGGCAGCAGCGAGATCAGGCAGACCACGTCGATCAGGGTCGGGTGGTTGGCCAGCACCAGCAGGCCGTCGCGCTGCAGGCGTTCACCGCCCTCGATCTCGTAGGTCATCACCCCCAGCCCGCGCATCAGCCGCAGATGGCTGGCGAAGGCGGCCTGGACCACGCGGCGGGCCCGGCGGCGGCGGACCACCGGGTCGCGCATCAGCAGCAGCACCGGCATCACCAGCACGCCCAGCAGCAGGCCGCCGAGGCCAAATGCGACAAAGCTCAGGCCGGTGCCAAACACCCGCCAGGCATGGTCGAGGCGGCGCAGCAGCTCAGCCACGGCGGCTCCAGCGCCAGCGCTGGCCGTGGGCCACGTGTTCCAGCGCCGGCGCGCCGGACAACAGGAACCGGTGCAGGTCCAGCGCATGCGGCAGCAGGCCGGGCGCAGTGCTGGCCTGGGCGTCGGCCTGCTGCCACTGCAGCGACAGCGTCGGTCGGCCCTCTGCCGGGGCGGTCAGGCGCCAGCACCAGGCAAAGAACGGGTCGGGTTCGTCGGCGAACGTCGCGTAAATTTCCGGAAGTGGCGACTCATAGACCACCACCCGCACCTCGCGGGCACCGTCGGCCAGCAGGCCGACGGCCTCCAGGCAGGCCGTCTCCACGGTGGCCTGGCCCGCCGCCAGCGCCAGGTAGTTGCCGCGGTGGCCGCGGGCGATCGAGTACAGCGCCGCGATCGCGTTGTGCACAGACAGACCGAATCCGGTCGGCGACAACGGCTCGTCGGCGGCCAACGCACCCAACAGGTCCATCGAGCGGGCGACATCGCCGTGGCGGCTGGCGAACACCAGCGGCACGTCACTGTCGGCGCCCTGCCCGTCCTCGCACCAGCACGCGGCCTGGATCGCCATCCGGCCCAGCCGCTCGATGCGGCGGCGCTGCATCGCCGGCACTTCGGCCAGCGCCGGCGTGTCCGCGCCATGCGGCAGGTACGGCGCATCGGCCCAGCCCAGCCACTGGCTACGCTCACTCAGGCCGGGCGCCCAGGCAGCCCAGTCGACGATGGAGAATTCGATCATTTAGCGATGGTGCTTCAACGGGAGAACGATAGGCACGAGCCATTACAGCGACGCGCGGCGGCCCCCCGTTCCTGCAGCCGTGCGTCCGTCCAGGACGTCGCCGGCTGCCCCCCTGGCCGCCGGAAAGGAGCGCACGCTAGCACGTCCCGCGCAGGGTGTGCAGGTTTCACATTCCCCAACACGGGGCCCGGCAACGGCAGGCCCCGTGTTCAATCGATCAGTGGTAACCGGTGTCGGCGTGCACCTTGCCGCGGAATACCCGGTAGGACCACGCCGTATAGCCGAGGATGACCGGCAGCAATATGACCAGCCCGACCAGCGTGAAGCCCAGCGACGACGCCGGCGCGGCGGCCTGCCACAGGGTCATCGACGGTGGCAGCAGATAAGGCCACATGCCCAGTACCAGGCCGAGGAAGCCGAGCACGAACAGGGCCAGGCTGAGCAGGAACGGCGGCAGGTCACGGCGCGGGTGAGTGGCACTGCGCCACAGCGCGGCGGCCACCACCAGGGTCAGCAGCGGCACCGGTGACAGCCACCAGAAGTTGCCGTCGCTGAACCAGCGATCCATCAACCGCGAATCGAGGAACGGCAGCCAGCTGCTCACAAGGCCCATCGCCGCGATCACCGCCACCACCAGTGGCCGGGTCATCTGCCGCGCCAGCGCCTGCACGCGCCCCTCGGTCTTCAGGATCAGCCAGGTGCTGCCCAGCAGCGCATAGCCGGCCACCAGCGCGGCACCGGTCAGCATCGCGAACGGGCTGAACCAGGCAAACGGCCCGCCCTGATAGACACCGTCCACCAGCGGGATGCCCTGCACCAGGGTGCCGAGGATCACGCCCTGGGCAAACGTGGCCAACAACGAACCGAGGCCGAACGCCACGCTCCACAGCCGGCGCGATCGATGCGCCTTGAAGCGGAACTCGAAGGCCACACCGCGGAACACCAGCGCCACCACCAGCAGCAGCACCGGCAGGTACAGCGCCGACAGCAGCACCGCATACGCCTTTGGGAACGCCGCCAGCAGGCCGGCGCCACCGAGCACCAGCCAGGTCTCGTTGCCGTCCCAGATCGGCGCGGCGGTGTTCATCATCAGGTCCAGCTGTTCCTCGTCCTCGGCGAACGGGGCAAGGATGCCGATGCCGAGCACGAAGCCGTCCAGCACCACGTACATCAGCACGCCGAAGCCGATCACCGCGAACCACGCCACCGGCAGCCAGGTCATCAGGTCCATGTCAGCGCTCCTCCAGCGGTTCATCGGCCGCCGACAACGGACGCGCCGGGGTGTGGCTGCCGTGGTCCAGCGACGGCCCCTCGGCATACGGCTGCGGCCCATGGCGCAGGATCTTCACCAGGTACCAGATGCCCCAGCCGAACACGAAGGCATAGCCAACCACATAGACACCCAGCGACAACGCAGTCATCCACGCACTCTGCGGGCCGACCGCATCAGCGGTGCGCAGCACGCCATACACCACCCACGGCTGGCGCCCCATCTCGGTGACGAACCAGCCCGACAGAAGAGCGATGAAGCCGCTCGGCAGCATCCAGTTCCAGCCGCGCAGCAGCCACGGCGAATCCAGCAGCTTCTTCCGCCAGAGCTGGAACGCTGACACCCAGGCCAGCAGCAGCATCAACGTGCCCAGCCCGACCATGATGCGGAAGGCAAAGAACACTGGCGTCACCGGCGGCCGCTCGCTGGCCGGCACCGAGGTGAGCGGATCGAAGGTGCCGTCCAGGCTGTGGGTGAGGATCACGCTGCCCAGCTTCGGAATCGCCACTTCGAAGTCGTTGCGCTCTTCCTTCTCGTTCGGCAGCGCGAACACCACCAGCGGCACGCCCTCGCCTTCCTGGGTTTCATGCCAGTGCGCTTCCATCGCCGCGATCTTCATCGGCTGATGCTTGAGCGTGTTCAGTCCATGCATGTCGCCGACGAAGATCTGTACCGGCACGGTCAGTGCGGCGAACGCCACCGCCGCGATCAGCATGCGCCGTCCGGCCTCGACATGTGTGCCCTTGCGCAGGTACCACGCGCCGACGCCACCGATCACGAAACAGGTGGTGATGAACGAGCCCAGCGCCATGTGGGCCAGGCGATAGGGGAACGAGGGGTTGAACACCACCTGCCACCAGTCCACCGGATGCACGATGCCGTTGACCATCTCGTAGCCGGCCGGTGTATGCAGCCAGCTGTTGGACGACAGGATCCAGAACGTGGAGAACAGCGTGCCCAGCGCCACCATGCAGGTGGAGAAGAAATGCAGGCGCGGCGAGACCCGGCCCCAGCCGAACATCATCACGCCGAGGAAGCTGGCTTCCAGGAAGAACGCGGTCAGCACCTCATAGGTCAGCAACGGACCGATGACCGTACCGGCCACCTCGCTCAATCGTGGCCAGTTGGTGCCGAACTGGAAGGCCATGACGATGCCGCTGACTACGCCCATGCCGAACGACACGGCGAAGATCTTCTGCCAGAAGAAATACAGCTCGCGCCACACGGGCAACTTCGTGCGCAGCCACCGCCATTCGATGAAGGCCAGCCAGCTGGCCGTACCGATGGTGAAGGCGGGGAACAGCACGTGGAAACTGATGACGAATCCGAACTGGATCCGGGACAACAACAACGCGTCCAAGGGACGCCTCCTGCCAGCTGCCGGTGGGATACCGCACCACTTTAGGTGGATATTGTTAAAACGGGATGCGACCGGGTGACGCGCTGCTTCACTTTGTCGCAGGGAAGCTGGATGACAGAATGAACGGGCTACAGGGGCTTCAGCAAGGTCAAGGGCGGCTCCTTGGCGATTCGCAGGGCCCGGGGTACCAATGCAGTCAAGCAGGCCGCCATCACCAGTACGACAGCGCTCGATATCGAGAACCACAGTGAACCTGTGATGCCATCCTGTGGCGGCCCTATCCACTGCAACGACAACGCGCCGAGCAGGGCGCCCAGTGTGGTGAACAGTGAAACTTCGAACATGATTTCGGCAAAGATCACTGAGCCGCGAGCACCGAGTGTCCGTCGAACCCCAATGGAGTGCCGGCGCCGATCAAGCCAGGCGCCTACGACTCCGGAAACCCCGGCCATCAGCACACCGAGAACGATGGCCGTCATGACCGCGAGCACGGTCGTAGCGAAGCGATCAGCTTTGACGTAGGCGTCGCGATATCCCGCCAGCGTCTCGACACCGGTCGAATTCACGATCCGATAGGGCCGCTGCAGCGCATCGACAGTGCGATCAAGCGATGAACGATCAACCTCCGACTTCCACTTCGCCAGATAATAGCGACTGGCGCCCGTGGGAAGGCCCGGAAGCAGCGCCCACTGCGAGTCCCGCTCATTGCCTCCTGGTGCCGGTCCAGCAACAGACGCAAATACGCCCACGATGACCCGGCTGCTGCCGGGGCCGAAATACAGGTGGCGGCCAACAGCACTCTCCGTTCCGAACAGACGGGCAGCCAGCGCTTCACTGATCAGCACTATCGGAGCACCTTCAGCCATGTCGTCCTCTGTGGCATCCCGTCCCAGGACGATTCCCGCGCCCAGCATCGCCAGCAAGCCAGAGCTGGCAGTTGCCACGGGAATGCGATCACATCCAGCAACGTCTGTCGTACCCGCGTTCATCGAGTACGCCATGGCCGACTCGCTGGTGCACACGCCGTATCGATGGGCTCTTCCCCCGAACGGAACAGCGTCGCTCACAACCGTGTCCTGAACACCGGGCAGCCGGATCGCGGACAGGTCTGCCCGCAGCACTGCAGCATCAGCGCCTTCTTCGACATCCGAGACCCTGACCACACCAATCGATACTGCGTCCCGGATGCTGCGGGTGTTCAATCTGGCGAAGCTGTCCAGCACAGATTGCAGTGCGAACGCACATGCCAGGCTTGCAAGCGCAGCCTGCACTGCAAGCAGTGCGGCGCTTCCCAGATGTCGTCGAGTCTCCCTCATTGATTCGAACATTTCAGGCAGCCCCCTTCGCGAAGGCACTCGACAGTGAGCTGACCCTGCAGATTCCAAACGATGGGACCAATGAACAGAGCAGCGTCGTGACGACTCCCAGACCAACCGCCATCAGCACTGCTCCGGCATGCATCGCTGTTATCGCGCTGGGCAGAACGTCTCCCGCAGCAACCACCCGGATTCCCAGCGTATAGGTGACGACAGCGAGCGCACTGCTTGCGACGCCCGCCGCGATGGATTCCCACATGAGCTGGATGAACACGTCTCGGCGTCGCGCTCCCAGTGCACGTCGAATCGCGAGCTCCCGCCGACGGCGCCCCAGACTGAAGCTCAGCAGCGCCGCCGCGTTGACGATGCACACGCCGAGAAGGATCAGCGACAACCGAAGCTGCATCCTGGCCTGCTCCGGAACCAATCCCAGCCTGTCCAGCCAATCCATCAACGGCCAGAGTGCCACCTGCTGGGCGCCTGGCTCGATCCGAAGCCCCTTCTCCTGCGCATAGGCGTTCAGATTCGCGCGGTAAGCGGCGACATCATCTGCGGTGGGCAGCCACGCCCACAATTGAAGCCAGGAAACATTGGCCCCTGCAGGATCCGTGTCCTGGTCACCACCCCAGATCGCCGTCCCGTCCACAACAGTCAGTTTGTCTGCGATTGCGGTTTCAACCGGCAGGTAGATCTCGTCAGGTTCCACAAACGGCCTGCGTGTGAGATCTCCCTGAAACATTGGCACCGGATGCCAATCCTCCGCGACACCCACCACGGTGTAGGCGCGTCTACCCAGTTCCAACCGATGACCAACGCAGTCCTGTGCACACTCGCGCGCTGCGAGCGCACGCGACAGAACCACGATTCGGCTCGCAGCATGCCCCTCCTCGGCGGTCCATGCGCGCCCTTGAACAACGGCAATGCCAAGGACACTGAAGACTTCGGACGTGGCGAACCTGGCACGCAGTCTTGCGCTGGGCTCTCCCGGCCGGGAGAGCGTCACCGCGCCCCCTGCCATTGCTGCCTGCTTCCACGTCCGGCCTTGGTTCAGAAGCACCTTCGCGTCTGGCCAGGTCAGTGCCTGGCCAGGATCCGGAGAGCCACTGCGCAGTGCATCTGGACGCGCGTCAAGGTAGGGGCGGAACAATGCCGAGCTCCGGCCTGGAGCGGGATCCGACGATGCCTGGAGAACAATGGAAAGCATCACGGTGGTGATCCCTACCCCCGCACCCAGCATGAGAGCGATTGCCAGATGAGTGCCGATTCGCTGCTTGAATCGGGCGAGCGAAAGCTGGATGTAGTAGAGCATCATCCAACTGCATCCGGCATTGGCTTACTCGCGCACCTGTCCATGTGATTCTCACTCCATACCCCTGGAAACTGATGGTTGAGAATCTCTGATTGTGAAACTGCGCCTCAAGTGGAGACATGGAATTTGCAACTTTCCTCAGGAAACACACGCAGCTCGTAGGTCCTGGATAGAGCCACCGACACTGATGACGAGACCGAGGTGACGGAATCTGACGCGGAAGACCAACTGTCGATTTGCAGACAACGCCCGATGCCTGGCCATCTGATCGGGTGTTGGAGGAAAAAGCGTCCAGAATCAGGTGCAGGCGTCAGTGCTTTCCTAGACCCAGAAATACCAGACAGCCGCCGCCACCAACGCCCCCAGCAACACCACCTGCACCACCACATAGCCCACGCCACTGTCACGCGACTCTGCGGCAATGCGCTTCTGCAGCGCCTCGCTCACATCCGGCGTTTCTTCCTGTTGCGTCTGCTCACGCAACGCCTGCGCCAGCGCGCGTTCTTCCGCATCGCGAGGGTCAGTCGATGGGCTCACAGCAATTCTCCGGCGGCGGCATGCCGCGTCAGTTCCTGCTTCAGGACCTGGCGCGCGCGGTGCAGGTGGATCTTGATGGTACCGCGTGCCAGCCCGGTCACCTGCTCGATCTCGGCCAGGTCGAAGTCCTCCAGATAGTGCAGGCCGACAATCAATCGTTGCGGTGCACTCAACCGCTCCAGCGCGATGCCAAGATGGCGGCCGGCCTGCAGCGCCTCGCTGAATTCGGCCGGCCCCGGGCCTTCATCGCCGATCCCCAGTTCCTCCGGCACCTCCACCGCCACCATCCATTGCGCCTCCAGCCGCCGCCGGCGCAGGTGCTGCAGCGCGGAGGTGTAGGCCACCCGGGAAACCCAGGTGCGCAGCGAGGATTCAAAGCGAAACCGGTGCAGCTGGCGGAACACGGCCAGGAAGGTCTCCTGCAGCAGGTCGGCCACCTGGTCGCGGTCGCCGACCATGCGCCCGATCACATGCGCGCAGGTGCGCTGGTGGGTCTCGACCAGCTGCGAAAACGCCGCCTGCGAGCCATCGATGATGGCCCGTACCAGGGCCTGGTCCGCATCCAGCGGTTCAACAGCCGGTGCGGCCGCTGCTGTGTCCTGCCGGTCACGACCCCTCAATGCCGACAGTGCGTCGCCAAGCAGGCTCATGTGCGGGGCGCCCCCTGTGCCCGTGGCATGTCCTGGCTCAGCCCTTGCGCGCGACGGGACGGGTGAAGTGCCAGGCCAGCAGCTGGCCGAGGCCGGCACTGCCCACCATTGCGGCAGCGGCACCGAAGGTCAGGTCACGGGCACCGATGGCTTCCAGCAGGGCCATGGCCAGCGCCAGGCAGACCAGGCTGATGCCCCAGCGCAATGCGCCTTGGCGGCGGCGCTCTTCCTCCAGCATGGCCAGCGAGCGGATCACTTCCTCCGGCACATGGGGAGCGACCAGTTTGCTGCGGGCGCGGGCATCGGCAATGGCGTGGATCGCGTAGGCGATGCAGATGAAGAGGGTGATCGGGATCAGTTCCTGCATGGTCGGGCTCCTGTTCGGTGGATGATGCGGGTTCAGGAGAATGGATGCGCAAGCCCGGCAACCGGTTGCACCACTTTGCCAATCCCGCTGCCATGACCTGTGGCCCCCTCCCCCGGCCCGGGCGGCTGCTACCCTTGCCCGGTTTCCTCTACTGGTGCTGTCCGCCCATGTCCCGAGTGCTGCCCCTGTCCCTCCTGCTGTCGGCCGTGCTGGCCGCACCGGCTGCGCATGCCGCGCCGACGCCGATCACCATCGAACAGGCCATGGCCGACCCGGACTGGATCGGTCCGCCGGTCGAGAAGGCCTGGTGGTCGTGGAACAGCCAGCAGGTGGAATACCAGCTCAAGCGCAGCGGCAGCCCGGTGCGCGATACCTTCCGCCAGCCGGTGGCGGGTGGCGTGGCCGCACAGGTGGCCGATGACCAGCGCGGCACCCTGGACGTGGCCGAGCCGGTCTACGACCGCAGCCGCAGCCGCAGCGCCTTCGTCCGCAATGGCGACGTGTTCGTGCGCGACCTGCGCAGCGGCGCGCTGACGCAGCTGACCCGCAGCAACGAGCGCGCGGGCAACGTGAACTTCGCCGCCGACAATGGCGTGATCTGGCGCGTCGGCCAGAACTGGTTCCACTGGACCGCCGCCAGCGGCGTGCAGCAGGTGGCCAGCCTGAAGGCCGAAAAGGACCCACGTACGCCGCCGAAGGCCGACGTGCTGCGCGACCAGCAGCTGCGCACGCTGGAAACCCTTCGCCGCGACCGTGACCAGCGCGAAGCACTGAAGGACCAGGACCAGCGCTGGCGCCAGGCTGACCCGACCCGCGCGCCGGGCCCGGTGTACCTGGGCGCCGACGTGGAGATCGCCGACAGCGTGCTGTCGCCTGACCTGACCCACCTGGTCGTGGTGACCAAGCCGAAGGACTTCGATGACGGCCGTGGCGGCAAGATGCCGCTGTACGTGACCGAGTCGGGCTACGAGGAAACCGAAGACACCCGCACCCGCGTCGGCCGTAACGGCTTCGAGCCGCACACGCTGTGGTACGTGGACGTGCGCACCGGCAAGGCCGAGAAAGTCTCGCTGGCCGGCCTGCCGGGCATCAGCACCGATCCGCTGGCCGAGCTGCGCCGCAAGGCCGGCAAGGACGCGCTGAAGGGCGAGCGCAGCCTGCAGGTGATGAGCGACTTCATGGGCGGTGGCATCCGCTGGAGCCCCGATGGCCAGCAGGCCGCGGTGATGCTGCGTGCCAACGACAACAAGGACCGCTGGATCATCAGCGTCAACGCTACCGATGGCCGCGTGCAGAACCGCCATCGCCTGACCGACAGCGGCTGGATCAACTGGGGCTTCAACGATTTCGGCTGGATGGCCGATGGCCGCACGCTGTGGCTGCTGTCCGAGGAATCGGGCTTCTCGCACCTGTACACCCAGGCCGGCACAGCCAAGCCGCAGGCGCTGACCAGCGGCAAGTGGGAAACCTCGGCGCCGGTGCCGTCGGCCGATGGCAAGGGCTTCTATTTCCTGTGCAACCAGCAGGCACCGCATGACTACGAAGTCTGCGCGGTGGACACCGGCAACCGCCAGGTGCGCGAGCTGACCAGCCTCAACGGCGTGGAAGACTTCTCGTTGTCGCCGGACGGCCAGCAGCTGCTGGTGCGCTATTCCGGTGCCTACCTGCCGCCGCAGCTGGCCGTGCTGCCGAGCACCGGTGGCCAGGCCCGCGTACTGACCGACACCCGCACTGCCGACTACAAGGCGCGCCAGTGGATCCAGCCGAAGCTGGTGGCGGTGCCGTCCAAGCACGGTGCCGGCGTGGTCTGGGCCAAGTACTACGAACCGGAAAACAAGGAACCCGGCAAAAAGTACCCGATCGTGATGTTCGTGCACGGTGCCGGCTACCTGCAGAACGTGCACCAGCGCTACCCGGCCTACTTCCGCGAGCAGATGTTCCACAACCTGCTGGTGCAGAAGGGCTACATCGTGCTGGACATGGATTACCGTGGCAGCGAGGGCTACGGCCGCGACTGGCGAACGGCGATCTACCGCAACATGGGCCACCCGGAACTGGAAGACTACAAGGACGGCCTGGACTGGCTGGTCGATACCCAGCAGGGTGACCGCGATCATGCCGGCATCTACGGCGGTTCCTACGGCGGCTTCATGACCTTCATGGCCCTGTTCCGCTCGCCGGGCACGTTCAAGGCCGGCGCCGCGCTGCGCCCGGTGGTCGACTGGCACCAGTACAACCACGGCTATACCAGCAACATCCTCAACACCCCGGACATCGATCCGGAGGCGTACCGCGTGTCCTCGCCGATCGAGTACGCGCAGAACCTGCAGGACAACCTGCTGATCGCCCACGGCATGATGGATGACAACGTGTTCTTCCAGGACTCGGTGAACCTCACCCAGCGCCTGATCGAACTGCACAAGGACAACTGGTCGATCGCACCGTACCCGCTGGAGCGCCACGGCTACGTGCGCGCCGATTCCTGGCTGGACCAGTACAAGCGCATCCTCAAGCTGTTCGAGCAGAACCTGAAGTGAGCAACGCCGCGGCCACGATCCACATCGTGGCCGCGGTCATCCTGGATGACCGCGGCCGGGCGCTGGTGGTGCGCAAGCACGGCGCCAGCCGCTTCATCCAGCCGGGCGGCAAGCCCGAACCCGGCGAAGCACCGCTGCAGGCGCTGGCCCGCGAGCTGGACGAGGAACTCGCCGTGCAGCTGCGCACCGATGCCTCCATCGCGCTGGGCCACTTCGAGGACTGGGCGGTGAACGAACCCGGTCACCGCGTGCAGGCACAGGCATGGTGGGTGCGGGTGGACGGCATGCCACAGGCACGCGCGGAGATCGCCGAACTGGCCTGGGTACCGCTGCAGCCGCCGCACGGCCTGCCCTTGGCACCGCTGAGCGAACACCATATCCTGCCGGCCGTCGCCACCCGGGTGACGGCCCGCTGATCGCGCGGGTGACGACTGCAAGGACACCGGATGTCAGTGCCGATCCCGCCGCTTCCCTCGCCTGCCGCTCCAGCCTATTACGCCTGGGTGCGCCCGATCGGACAGGCTTCGTTCTGGCTGTCACTGCTGCTGACGGTCTACTTCGTGCTGCAGGGCCTGCTGCTCTGGCCGCTGCACGATCTCCCGCTCTGGCAACTGCTGGCCAATGAAGCGCAGCACCAACAGGTGCACAGCCTGACCTGGCTGCTGGCGCACCCGGTGGGCGCGTCGATGATCGCCGCACTGCTGTGCCTGGCCTCGACCCTGGCCAGCTGGGGACTGCTGCGCGAGCGTCGCTGGGGCCTGTGGAGCTTCGTGGCGATACTGCTGCTGAGCGCATTGACCAACTTCGCGATCGCCGGGTGGCTGGACGTGTTCATGCGCGACCTCATCCCGCTTCTGACCGATGAACCGGGGCTGGTGCAGGAACTGCAGGTGAAGCGCTGGCTGATCACGTTGACCGTGGTCGGCACCTCAATCCTGTTCCTCGGCCTGCAGGGCTGGCTGGCCTGGCGCCTGCTGCGAGCAGACATCCGCTCGCGCTTCCACTGAGCCCCTCCCCTCCTCTGCTCGACAAGGACCGTCGCATGCGCTTGCTGACCCTTCTCCCCGCGCTGCTGCTGTTCGCCGCGCTGCCTGCCGCCGCCGATGCGCTGCGCTGTGGCGAGTACCGCAGCACCGACGGCGGCATGGCGCTGGTGTTCACATCACCCAGCACCGGCTACCGCCACGACGACGGCAGCGAGCCGGAGCCGCTGTGGGTCGATCGCAGTGCGGCGCAGACCCGCCTGGTCATGCTCGACGATGGCGTGGCACTGCCGGTCCGGATCAGTGCCGATGGGCAGCGCATCGAAGACGAGGTTGTGGTGGTCTACACGTTGCGCCAGTCCCGGGACTGCGCCAGCGAACCCGCCGCGATTGCCGGCAGCTGCCGCGCCGCCGGCAGCCACTGCATTGCGCAGCTGCCCGCGGCTTCGCCCGGCCAAATCCAGCGCGCGTGCGACGAAGGCGTTGGCGCGGGCTGCTCGGCGCTGCTGCGACAACTGCGGGATGGCAGCCCAGCAAAGGCCACCGACGACGTCGGTGCCACGGGCTTTGAACGCCCGCCTGCCTGCCGCGAACACACGCCCGGGCATGACCCGCAGGCCTGCGAGGCGCTGACGAATGATGCATTGGCTGCCGCCATGCAGCGGGTGAATCAACGCCTGCAGCAGGAAGACGAAGACACGCTGGGTTCGCCGCTTCAGGCCGCTGCTCGCGATCAGCTGCAGCAGCGGTGCCTGCAGCACCGCAATGGCCGCTTCTGCGTGGAAGTGGCCGCGCAGCAATTGAACGCGCTGGAACCTGCGTTGGCAGTGCAGGCCCTGCAGGTGGTCTGCGATGCGGGACGCGTTACTGCCTGCGAACGTACCGCACCGCTGCGTGAACTCGGCACCGACCTGCGCCTGGTGCCGTTGCAGCGGGTGCCGTGCGGCCGCTATCAGGCCGACGGTGGGGTGATCGACATGCTCGACTTCGGTGATGGCGCGCGTGCCCGCCTGCACGAAGGCGCCGTCCAGCTGCAGCAGAACGGCGAAACCCTTGTGCTGCGCCAGCTCGGCAATGGCGACCTGCTCGGCATGGACAACCAGACGGCCTACCAGCGTTACCAGCTCGTGCCCGGCACGGCACAATGCACGCCCCCGCGCGAGGGCCAGGGTTCGCCGTAGCGCCAGGAGCTTCCCGTTCGATCGTCAAGGAGACGACATGCATTCACCCGCACCGCGCCGCCGCTGGCTGGCCTGGGCGTTGCTGCTGGCCGCGCCGATGGCTGCCGCACAATCGCCGCAATGCGGCCTGTTCAAGGCCGATGAAGGCAGCAGCACGCTGCGCATCAGCTCACCCAACCGCGGCGAGCAGAAGCACTTCGGCAGTGCGCCGTCTCCGGTCGCGTTCCAGCAGATCGACGGAAAGCTGCAGCTGGTGAACCTGGAGTACGGCCTGCCCAGCGCGCTGCAGGTGCGCGATCGTGGCCGCACGGTCGAGGTGGATGGCACGGTCTACCTCCTGCAGGCGCCAGCACAGTGCGCCGCAGCCGCCACGCCGGCTGATGGCAGCTGCCTGGCCGATGCGGCGGCGTGCCTGGACAACCGTCGCGAAGCGACCCCGGCCGCGCTGGAAGCAGGGTGCCGGGAAGGCGTGCCCGGCATGTGCCTGCAACTGGCCGATCGTTGGCACGAGGAGGCCAAACCCACGGTCGAGGCCGATCCCGCCCTGGCAAAGGCAGCGCTCGACGCCGTCTTGTCCGGTATCAAACTCCCCGCCGCCTGTGACAACGGTGGCTTCGAACAGGGAACCCCGGCGTGTGCCGCCGCACTCGAGGCCGACCCGGCAGTGCAGGAGCAGCTGGTCAAGGCCGCGATGACGGCCGCCATGACCGAAGCCATGGTAACGATGACGGCACCGACCGTGCCGGTGATCATTCCAGCTGAGCGGCGGCAACAGTTGTTGCGGTTGTGCCGCGAGGTACCGCACGGCGGCTTCTGCACCCGCGTGGCTGAGCTGTCCTGGGACGCGGGAGATCCCCAGCAGGCGGTGCAGGCCCTGGCTGCAGCCTGCACCCCCGGCAACGACACCGCCACCTGCGAGCGCCTGCCGGCGTTGCAGGCGGTGGGCGCATCGCTGCGACCGCAGCCCGCGACAGCATTGCCCTGCGGCAATTACCGGTCCGACGGCGGCCTGATGGACACGCTGGACTTCGGCGATGCCGGCCTGGTTGGCGTTGGCTGGAGCAGCCATCTTCGCGCACGTGTCGAAAAGGGCGACATCCGCATCCACCACGACCGGGACGGCGACTTCGTGCTGCGCCCGCTGCCCGGCGGCCAGTTGCTGGGCCTGGATAACTGGACCCGCTTCCAGGTGTTCGTCCCCACCGGCGAGGGCCCGACCCGGTGCAGTGCACCGAAGCAGTTCAAGGTGCTGCCACTGCCACAGGATTGCCCGCTGGCGCTGGCCAACGAGGGCGGTGCCGAAGCCTGCTGCGCGCAGGGCAAGCTGCAGGGCTGCAACATTCTCGGCAACCGCCTTGCGCTGTCCGGGAACTGGCTGCAGGCCGCCGGGCACTACACCACGGTCTGCCGCGCCGGCGTGCGCGAAGGGTGCGAGAACCTGGTGACCGCGCAGGGCAACGGCGCGGAACTGGACGCACGGGCAACCCTGGAGCAGCTGTGCAAGGCCGACCGTAGTGGCCTGCATGTGGCCTGCGACGTGCTCGGCACCCAGAACTGGGAGCTGATTACGTTGGGTGGTGCCCTGCAGAAGGCGGTTGATGAGGCAGCCGAGGACGACACTCCAGCGCCGCGCAACTCCAACCGCAAGCGCTGAGCCGGCCAGGGCCTGTCCGCAGCTTCGGGCAGGCCCTGCGGTAAAGTACGCGCCATGAACGAATTCGAGCGCGTGCGCGCCTACCTCACCGACCTGCAGGACCGCATCTGTGCGGCGATCGAGGCCGCCGATGGCCAGGCCCGCTTCCAGGAAGACCTGTGGCAGCGTGCCGAGGGCGGTGGCGGGCGCACCCGCGTGCTGCGCGACGGTGCGGTGTTCGAACAGGCCGGCATCGGCTTCTCCGACGTGGCCGGCAGCCGCCTGCCGCCCTCGGCCTCGGCCAACCGTCCGGAACTGGCTGGCGCCTCCTGGCGCGCCACCGGCGTGTCGCTGGTGTTTCACCCGCTGAACCCCTACGTGCCGACCACCCATGCCAACGTGCGCTTCTTCCAGGCGCAGCGCGACGGCGAGGTGGTGGCCAGCTGGTTCGGCGGCGGCTTCGACCTGACCCCGTTCTATCCGTTCGACGAGGACGTGCAGCACTGGCACCGGGTTGCGCGCGACCTGTGCGCACCGTTCGGCGATGAGCGCTACGCTGCGCACAAGCGCTGGTGCGACGAGTATTTCTTCCTGCGCCATCGCAACGAGACACGCGGTGTCGGCGGCCTGTTCTTCGACGACCTGCACGGCGACTTCGAGCGTGATTTCGATTATCTGCGTGCGGTCGGCGATGGCTTCCTTGATGCGTACCTGCCGATCGTGCAGCAGCGCAAGGACACCGCCTACGGCGAGCGCGAGCGAGAGTTCCAGCTGTACCGACGCGGCCGCTATGTGGAATTCAACCTGGTCTACGACCGCGGCACGCTGTTTGGCCTGCAGAGTGGTGGCCGCAGCGAAAGCATCCTGATGAGCCTGCCGCCGCGGGTGCGTTGGGAGTACGGCTTCAACCCGGAAGCGGGCAGCGCCGAGGCACGCCTGGCCGATTACCTGGTGCCGCGCGACTGGCTCTGATCTTCCGGCACCACGCCTGAGGCGTGGTGCTTTCCCCTGCCTGGTCCGTCCTGTATCGGACGGGTCGTGTTTTTCTTCTTCAAGGATGACGTCATGCCTGCTGCTGTTCCCCTCCGTCCCCGCGCTGCGGGCTGGCGCCCCCTGCTGTTGCTCGCCCTCGCCTCGGCCAGTCTGCCGGCTGCCGCGCAATCGATGGCCTGCGGCACCTACAAGGACAGCGACGGCAATATCACGCTGACCATCGAGAGCGAAGGCCACGCCTTCCTGTCCGGCCCCTACCAGGCCACCGAGGAGCTGCGCATCGCCCGCCAGGAAGACGTGCTCGGCACCGGCAACCTGTCCACGGGACGCCTGGAAAACTGGTTCTTCTCGGACAACGACCGCACGATCAACACGCCCTATCGCGAGTTCACCCGTGAGCACGCCGCCGCCTGCAAGACGATGCCCGAGCCCATCGAAGATGGTTGCGTGATGAACACCTCAGAGTGCCTGGAGGCGCTGCCGGAGGCCGCACCGGTGAAGCTGCACGCCTGGTGTGCCGAGGGCGTGGGCGCGGCCTGCTCCCAGCTGTTGGAGACCTACCAGCAGCAGGCCAAGGACGCTGCCCCGGCGCCTGCACGGGCCGAGCCGCCGAAGCCGGAGATCTGCAAGGAGGATTCCGCGTCCTTCAACGCCGAGGGCTGCAGGGCGATCGCCGAGGTGGTCGGGCTGGAGATGATCGGCAAGTCCCTGCTCGGGCTGCAGCATTCGGTTGATCCCGTGTTGCCGTCCGCGCAGCTCGATGAGCTGGCCGCACTGTGCCGGCAGCAGCACGGCGAGACCTTCTGCGCCGACGTTGCCGAGGTGCTGTGGAGTGGCGGGCGCCTGTTGCAGGCCCACGAAGCGCTGCAGCTGTCGTGCGCGCAGCGCGCGGACGGCGTGGCCTGCGGCCGCGCCAAGGCGCTTGCCAGCCTGGCCGCTGCGCCGGTCGCTTCACTGGCTCCGGTGCCGGCCACTGCGCTGCCGTGTGGGAGCTATGAAGCCGAGTACGGTGTGCTCTCGCAGCTGCGCTTCCTCGATGCCGGCCTGGTTGAGGCCGAGGGCCGCGACCAGCGCCTGCGCGCGCGCCTGCAGGACGGCCGCATCCTCATCCGTCCCGATGTCGGCAGCGACTTCGTGCTGCAACCGCTGAAGAACGGAAACCTCGCCAGCGTCGACGGCGGCAACCGCTTCGCCTACTACGAGCGCAAGCTCGCCGCAGGCAATGCCAGCTGCAAGCCGCCGGTGGCGTTCGTGGAAATTCCACTGCCACTGGATTGCCCGACCCTGGGCCGCAAGGATGGTGCCAAGGCCTGCTGCGCCGATGGCAAGCTGCTCGGCTGCAAGGTTGCCGGCGAAGCGCTGTTCGAGGCCGAGAAATGGGCCGCGTCGCTGCCCTATTTCGAGACGCTGTGCGGCGCCGGTGTCCGCGAAGGGTGCCTGGCATTGGCAGCGGTGTATTCGCACACCGCCGACCCGAAGATCCCGCAGGCCATGGCGGCACTCTGCGCGAAGGATGGCAAGGGCACGCATGTGGCCTGTGATGTGGACGCCACCCGCAACTGGCCGGCGCTGAAGGCCGAAGCCGCGCCCTGAGGCTCATGCACCTGTAGAGCTGGGCGCAAGGCAGCCGAGCATGGGCTCGGCTCTACAGGGTCAGGTGCTCTTCCTGGGGATGATGGTGATGTGCCCGTTGATCTCCAGCAGGGCCAGCTCGACATCCTCCACGCCCAGGCAGCCCTGCTGACGCATCGCGGCCTCGAAATCGGCGCGGGTGACCTGCTCGCGTCGCAGAACGGCGTCGAACAGGCGCCCATCGCGCGCGAGCACCACCGGTTCCCCCTCGACCAGGCGCTCGATGCGACGGCTGCGGGTACTCACCCAGCCTACGCCGTAGTTGAGCAGGATCAGGGTCGCGGCCAGCAACAAGCCACCGCCCAGCGAGGTATCGGTGCCGAGCAGTGCGTTCTGCACGGCATTGCCCAGCAGCACCACCAGCAGCACGTCGAAGGGGGTGATCTGCCCCAGCGGACGTTTGCCACTGAGCCGGACCATGCCCAGCACCACGACGTAGACCACCACCGCGCGCAGGATGAACTCCCACCACGGCATCGCCAGTGAGAACAGATCGGGCATTGCGGGTTCCCCTGCGGAGCGGTGGCCCAGCGTGGCGCAGGCCACGTCATCTGGCAACGGCACAAATAAAAAGCCCCGCTGACCAGGGGGAGGTCAACGGGGCCGGGGAACGGGCACTTGGGGAGGAGTCCCCGTTCCGAGATCTGCTCCAGGGGATGGGAGAGATCCACAACAGGCGTTGCGCCTGTCGAGAGTTATAGAAGCACTCCGAACACTAACGGTTCGTGAAGGGGCCCAATTTAATGAACCTCCATCAGGGCAACATTCATGATCGAGTCAGAAACCTCTGACGAATGAACGAATTCACGTCGTTTTCGGCCTGAAACACCCTCAGTGTGCTTCGTCCCAGTTGTTGCCGATGCCGGTATCGACCACCAGCGGCACCCGCAGTTTGGCCGCTTGCGACATGCGCTCGACCACCTGCAAACGCAACTCCTCGACGAAACTGCTTTCGGTTTCGAACACCAGTTCATCGTGCACCTGCAGGATCATCCGTGCCGGCGCGCCGCTGTCACGCAGCCACTGGTCCACGTCCACCATCGCACGCTTGATGATGTCGGCGGCGGTGCCCTGCATCGGCGCGTTGATCGCGGCGCGCTCGGCACCGGCGCGCAGGCCCTGGTTACGTGCATGAATGTCGTTCAGGTACAGGCGGCGGCCGAACAGGGTTTCCACATAGCCCTGGTCGCGGGCCTGCTGGCGCATCCGCTCCATGAAATCACGCACGCCCGGGTAGCGGCTGAAGTACAGCGCCACGTAGTCCTGCGCCTGGCCACGGTCGATGCCCAGGTTGCGGGCCAGGCCGAAGGCGCTCATGCCGTACATCAGGCCGAAGTTGATCGCCTTGGCCGCGCGGCGCTCGTTCGGAGTCACCTCTTCCAGCGTGCGCCCGAACACCTCGGCGGCGGTGGCGCGGTGGACGTCGGCGCCCTGCTCGAAGGCGCCCACCAGGCCCGGATCTTCCGACAGATGGGCCATGATCCGCAGCTCGATCTGCGAATAGTCGGCCGCCAGCAGCTGGAAGCCCTCCGGGGCGATGAATGCGCGTCGGATACGGCGGCCATCCTCGGTGCGGATCGGGATGTTCTGCAGGTTGGGGTCCGACGAGGACAGGCGGCCGGTGGCGGCGCCGGACTGGTGGTAGCTGGTATGCACGCGGCCGGTGTCCGGATTGACCATCTCCGGCAGCTTGTCGGTATAGGTGCTGCGCAGCTTGGCCAGGCCGCGGTACTCCAGGATCACCCGCGGCAGCTCGTGCTGGTCGGCAATCGCCTCCAGTGCCTCTTCGTTGGTGCTGGGCTGGCCCTTCGGGGTCTTCACCACCGCCGGCAGCTTCAGCTCATCGAACAGCACCGCCTGCAGCTGCTTGGGCGAATCCAGGTTGAAGCTGCGGCCGGCCAGCTCGGTGGCCTTCTGCTGCGCGGCCAGCATGCGCGAGGACAGGTCCTGGCTCTGCCGGCGCAGCTCGACGGTATCGATCCGCACGCCATTGGCTTCGATGCTGGTGAGCACCGGCACCAGCGGCATCTCGATGTCGCGGTACACGCTGTCCAGCGCCGGCTCGGCCAGCAGCTGCGGTTGCAGCGCGCGGTGCAGGCGCAGGGTGATGTCGGCGTCCTCGGCCGCGTAGCGGCTGGCTTCGTCGATGCCCACCTGCGAGAACGGAATCTGCTTGGCGCCCTTGCCGGCCACGTCCTCGAACTTGATGGTGTTGTAGCCCAGGTAACGCAGGGCCAGCGAATCCATGTCGTGGCGGGTGGCGGTGGAATTGAGCACGAAGCTCTCGAGCATGGTGTCGTCGTGGTAGCCCTGCACCTCCACGCCGTGGCGGCGCAGTACGTGCAGGTCGTACTTGCCGTGCTGGCCCAGCTTCTTCTTCGCCGGGTCCTGCAACACCGGGCGCAGTGCGTCCAGCACCTGCTGCATCGGCAGCTGCGGCGGCGCGCCCGGGTAATCGTGGCCGACCGGAATATAGGCGGCCTTGCCCGGCTCGACCGCCAGGCTGATGCCCACCAGGCGCGCACGCATCGCGTCCAGCGCATCGGTTTCGGTATCGAAACTGATCAGGTCCGCCTGCTGCAGGCGCTCGACCCAGGCCTGCAGCTGCTCGGCGGTCAGCACGGTCTCGTATTCACCCGGCGCGGCCAGGGCCGGATCCAGCGTGCCCGCTGCCGGTGCCTCGGCGCTGCCCCGGGCGAAGCCAGCGGCGGTGCCACGCAGGCTCGGCGTTGCTTCGCTGGCGGCCGTCGGCGCCGGCAGCGGTGCACCCAGCTCCTTCAGCGCCTGGGTGAAGCCATAGCGCGCATACAGCTCGGTCAGCTCCGGCACGTCCTGCTCGCGCAGGGCCAGCGTGGTCGGGCTGGCCTCCAGCTCCACGTCGGTGCGGATGGTCACCAGCTCGCGGTTCAGCGGCAGGCGCTCCAGCGCGGCGCGCAGGTTTTCGCCGATCTTGCCCTTCATGGTCGGCGCGGCCGCCATCACCCCATCCAGGTGCTGGTACTCGGCCAGCCACTTGGCGGCGGTCTTCGGCCCACATTTCTCCACGCCCGGCACGTTGTCGACGGTGTCGCCCATCAGCGCCAGCAGGTCGATGATCTGGTCGGCGCGCACGCCGAACTTCTCCATCACCGCCGCATCGGAATCCATGCGGCTGCCGGTCATGGTGTTGACCAGTTCGATGCCCGGGCGCACCAGCTGGGCAAAGTCCTTGTCGCCGGTGGAGATGGTCACCTTCAGGTCCTGCGCCACGCCCTGCAGGGCCAGCGTGCCGATCACATCATCGGCCTCCACGCCAGGGATGCGCAGGATGCTGATGCCCAGCGCTTCGACGATGCGGCACATCGGTTCAACCTGGCTGCGCAGCTCGTCCGGCATCGGCGGGCGGTTGGCCTTGTACTGCTCGTACAGGTCATCGCGGAAGGTCTTGCCGGGCGCATCGACCACGAACGCCACGTAGGCCGGGCGCTCCTTCAGGGTCGAGCGCAGCATGTTGACCACGCCGAACAGCGCGCCGGTGGGTTCGCCCTGTGCATTGGACAGGGGCGGCAGCGCGTGGAACGCGCGGTACAGGTAACTGGACCCGTCGATCAGGACTAATCTGCTCATGGGTCGATTCTACGCGCCCGTGCCTGCACTGCGACGACACGGCACAGCCGCGGCGATGGGGCATAATCAAGGCTCTTTCCAGGCAAAGGCCCCCGCCGATGAAGACCCTGATGCTGGCTTCCGTGCTCCTGCTCGCTGGCTGCGCCAGCCTGGGCGGCGCCGGCGCTCCCCCGGTGGACGTCAAGGGCGCGGATGTGTCCAAGCGCACCATGGACAACGGCGACACGATCGAGGAATACCGTGTGTCCGGCCAGCTGCGCATGGTCAAGGTGACCCCGTCGCGCGGCGCACCGTTCTACATGTACGACAAGAACGGCGATGGCCGTTTCGACAACGACAAGGACGGCGTGTCGCCGGTGTACTGGAAGCTGTACAGCTGGTGATGTGATCGGGGGTCAGAGCCCTTTCCTGCGGAAAGGGATCCGACCCCAACAAGGCAATCGCCACGGCCCACAAAAGATGACGCCGGCACGCATCCTGCGGCCGGCGTCGGGTCCCCTCCCCGGGAACGCTTGAATCAGCGGATGACCAGCACCGGCAGGGTGCTGCGTGCCAGCACTTCGGCAGTCTGGCTGCCCAGCAGCACGCGGGTCACGCCACGACGGCCATGCGAGGTCATCACGATCAGGTCGCTGTTGCGCTCCCCTGCTGTCTCGATGATGCCGTCGGCGGCGTAGCGGTCCAGCACATGCACAGGGTTGGCGGTGATGCCCTGCTCGGCAGCCTTGGCCAGCGCCGGCTGCAGTACCTTCTGCGCACCTTCCTCGCGGTCGGCCTTGTATTCAGGGCTGTTCATGTAGCCCACGCTCCAGCCCATGGCGTCGTACATGCCGACGGCCCACGGCTCGGAAACGGTCACGATATCGACCTCGGCGTTGAGGTCCTTGGCCAGCTCCAGACCCTTGGCCAGGCCCTTGTCGGCCAGCTCGGATCCGTCGGTGGCAATCAGGATGCGCTTGTACATGGTGGGGCTCCGTAGCGATCTGCCAGATGGGAACGACACCATTGCACACCGGATGTGCAGGGCGCGCCTTGAGCAGGATCAATCCGGCGCGGCGCAGCGGCGTGTGCGCACCGCCGGCTTGCACACCCCCTGACCGCAGCGCATGCTTGACCAGCGGCACCGCGCCGCCCTGGGAGAACGCCCATGCAGGACAGCAAGCCGACACCACGAAGCCCCCTCAGGATCATCCTTTGGAGCCTCATCGCCGCCTTCGTGCTGTTCTACGGCGGCTATCATCTGGGCAAGGACATGGCGCTGCGTGACAACGCCCGGCAGTCAGCCGGCCGATAACGCTCTTCTGTAGAGCCGAGCCATGCTCGGCTGCTTTTCCCGCCAGAAGCAGCCGAGCATGGCTCGGCTCTACATTTTCTGCCCTCAGGCGATCTGCACCACGCGTGCGTTCTGGCACAGCGGGTAGCTGCCGACGAATTCAGCAATCGCATCACGCATCGCCTCGAACGATTCGCCGTACATGTACAGCGCCGTTTCGGTCGGGCCCTGCCACCAGCTGCAGATCTCGCCCAGGCCATCGATGCGCTCGGACAACTGCTCGAACACGTGGTTGGAATCGCACTGCTCGTAGACCTCGTCCGGCAGGGTCAGGCCATCCAGGTAGATGCCCAGGCCCTCGGTCACGCCGAAGCCTCGATCAGCGTCGCCCGCACCCTGCAGTTGCGAACCCTTCGGCGCGCCCAGCTGCTCCAGCAGGTCGATCAGCTTCGGCACGCCCGCAGCGTCCACCAGCGCCACTTCGATATCGCCGTACTCGACCTCGCCCTCGTCGGACATCGCGGTGCCACCGCCAGTGATCCCGCCGACCTCGGCCGCCTGCAGCAACGCATCGAGCGGATCCTCGAACAGCTCATGGCGATGCTCGGGCTGCAGCTTGGCGTTCAACTTCACGGTGACGTGCAGCGTGGGTTCGGTCATCGGGGCGTTCCTGGAAGATGTCAGGCCCCATTGTAGAGTCGAAGGTAGCGGCAGGAGCCGCTGCCAACGTCGCCTGCGACGGCCCGAAGGGTGCCGGTCAGGACGACCGGCATAGCCGTGCTCGGCTGTTCTTCCAGCCAGAAGCAGCCGAGCATGGGCTCGGCTCTACAACAGCCCGTCAACGCAGGAACGCCGCCACCTTGCGCTTCAGCAGCTCCACCAGCACCGGGTCCATGTAGTCGTAGTCGTCCGGGATATCCAGGCAGATCACCCGCTTGCCGTTCAACCAGGCCTTGTAACGGCTGGACAGACGGTTGCGGTGCGCCTTTTCCATCACGAAGACCAGATCGGCCCACTGCAGCAGCTCCGGGCTGAGCACTTCTTCGGCGTCAGCCAGCAGCCCGGCCGAGGCCGTCTCGATGCCCGGCCAATCGGCGAATACCTGCTCGGCCGTGGGGCTGCGCAGGCGGTTCTGGCTGCAGAGGAAGAGCACGTTGCGGGTCATGAGTACTCGCCCTTGTAGAGCCGAGCCATGCTCGGCAGCGTTTTTCCGCACCAGGGTCAGAGCCCTCCCTGTGGGAGGGATCCGACCCCTGACGTTGATCAGATCACCGTCAGGTTGGCATACGCCATCACCAGCCACTTGCTGCCGGCATCGGCGAACTCGACCTGCACGCGGGCGTGGGCACCGTTGCCTTCGTAGTCGGTCACCATGCCTTCGCCGAACTTGGGATGGGTGACCAGTGCGCCGAGCTTCAGCGGCGGTGCCTCGATCGAGGCATGGCCCATCACCCGGCTGGCGCCCATCGAGGCCGGCCGCGAGACCTGCACCTTCGGGCGCACTTCGTGCAGCAGCTCGCGCGGAATCTCGCGCAGGAAGCGCGACGGCAGGCTGTAGTTGTCCTGGCCATGGATGCGGCGCGATTCGGCGTAGCTCAGCACCAGTTTCTGGCGTGCGCGGGTGATGCCCACGTAGGCCAGGCGGCGCTCTTCTTCCAGCCGCCCGCTTTCCTCCAGCGAACGTGCGCTGGGGAACAAGCCTTCTTCCAGGCCGGCCAGGAACACCAGCGGGAATTCCAGGCCCTTGGCCGAGTGCAGGGTCATCAGCTGCACGCCTTCCTCGCCCGCCTGCGCCTGGCCCTCGCCGGCCTCCAGCGCGGCATAGGCCAGGAATGCGACCAGCTCGTCCATGTCCTCGCCCACTTCCTCGATGTCGTCGGCGCGGCGCACGAAGCGAGAGGCCACCGAGACCAGTTCGTCGAGGTTGTCGGTGCGCGATTCCGAATCGAGCGCGTTGCGGCTTTCCTTGCTCCAGTGCTCGCGCAGCTGCGAGCGCGCCAGCACGTGGTCCACGCGCTCGGCCAGGGTCATGTGCAGAGTCTGCGCCTGCAGCTCGTTGACCAGCACCAGGAAGCCGGCCAGCGCATTGCGCGCACGTGCGGCCAGCGCGCTGCCCTGGGTGACCAGCATGGTCGCTTCCCACAGCGAAATACCCTGCGCGCGCGCTTCGCGGCGCACTTCGTCCAGCGTGCGGTCGCCGATGCCACGCGTCGGCGTGTTGACCGCGCGCTCGAACGCCGCGTCATCGTTGCGGTTGGACAGCAGGCGCAGGTAGGCCAGCGCGTCCTTGATTTCGGCACGTTCGAAGAAGCGCATGCCGCCATACACGCGGTACGGCACCTGCTCGCTCAGCAGTGCTTCTTCCAGCGCGCGCGACTGCGCGTTGCTGCGGTAGAGCACGGCCACTTCGGTGTAGCTGCCACCGTCGCGCACCCACTGGCGGGCACGCTCGACGATGTAGCGCGCTTCGTCCATCTCGTTGTAGGCGGCATACAGGTCGATCGGCTCGCCGTCGCCGCTGTCGGTCCACAGTTCCTTGCCGATGCGATCCGGGTTGTGCGCGATCACCGCGTTGGCGGCACCGAGGATGTTGGCGGTGGAGCGGTAGTTCTGTTCCAGGCGGATGGTCTGCGCGCCCGGGAAGTCGCGCAGGAAGCCCTGCACGTTCTCGACCTTGGCACCGCGCCAGCCGTAGATGGCCTGGTCATCGTCACCGACCACGAACACGTGGCCGGAATCGCCGGCCAGCACGCGCACGAAGGCGTACTGGATGGCATTGGTGTCCTGGAACTCGTCTACCAGGATCTCGCGGAAGCGCGCGCGGTAGTGCGACAGCAACGCCGGGTTGTCGCGCAGCAGCTCATGCGCGCGCAGCAGCAGCTCGGCGAAGTCGACCAGGCCGGCGCGGTCGCAGCGTGCCTGGTACTCGATGTAGGCCTGGCGCATGGTTTCCAGCCACGCGTCGTGCGGTTCGGGCTGGATGTGCTGTGGGCGGCGGCCCTCGTCCTTCTGCGCGTTGATCCACCACGCGATCTGCTTGGCCGGGTACTTGCCGTCATCCAGTTCCAGCGCCTGCACCACGCGCTTGACCAGTCGCAGCTGGTCGTCCGAATCCATGACCTGGAAGCCTTCGGGCAGCTTCGCGTCCTGCCAGTGCAGGCGCAGCAGGCGGTTGGCCAGGCCATGGAAGGTGCCGATCCACATGCCGCGGCTGCCATTGGGCAGCTGTGCGTCGATGCGGTGGCGCATTTCGCCGGCCGCCTTGTTGGTGAAGGTCACCGCGAAAATGCCGTGGGTCGGCACGCCATCGACTTCATGCAGCCAGGCGATGCGGTGGGTGAGTACGCGGGTCTTGCCGGAACCGGCACCGGCCAGCACCAGGTGGTGGCCGGGGGGAGCGGAGACGGCTTCGCGCTGGGCCGGGTTCAGGCCATCAAGCAGGTGGGAGACATCCATGCCCCCATTTTACGGCATCGCCGTCGCGGCTCCTGCGACCACCTGGGTTGCCAGTGCCTGCGCCTGCTGACGCAGTTCAGGCACCGCCAGGCTTTCCCACAGGCTGCCGATGCGCAGGCTGCCGAGCACGCCCAGCCGTGCCTGCGGCTGGCCACCGGCGGCACACAGGCGATCGCCCGGCACCGTGCTGTCCAGGCCCAGCCCGTGCGGGCCGGGGCGCGCCAGCCCATCGGCCTGCAGCTGCTGCAGCAACGGATTGCGCAGCGCGCTGGCGCGGGTCTCCACGCCGGTGGCGTTGATCACCCCGCTGATCGTCCACTGCTGTTCATTGCCCGAGGCATCGCGGCCGGACAGCTGCAGCGCATTGCCGTCGCGCCAGACGCGTTGCAGGCGGGACCGGTGGATACGCAGCTGGCCGCTGTCCTGCAGGGACTGCAGCTGCGCATCCACTTCTTCGGCGATGCGGTGGCGATGCACGTCCCAATAGCGCACCACATGGCGCAGGAAGCGACGCTGGTCCGCCCCATCGAGGCTGCACCACAGCGCCTGCCCGTGCGGACGGATGCGGTCCATCACGCCCTGCCACGGCAGGCCGTCGGCCTGTGCCTGGCGTGCGAACCCACGCAACGCGCGCAGGCGCTGGCGCAGGTTCATCGGCAGCAGCGTGGCCGGGTCGAACGTGGGCAGGCCACCATGCGCGTGCGGCAACGGCAGCAGGCCATGGCGCGAGATCACATGCAGCGGTCCGCTGTGGCCGGCGGCGACCAGCGCCAGCACGGTGTCGGCCATGCTCAGGCCGGAGCCGACAATGGCTACAGCCTGTTCGCCGGCCAGGGTGCGCACGCCGTCGTAGTCCCAGGCCTCGATCACGTCATCCGCAGGCAGTGCCTCGGCACCGGCTACCGGCAGCGGCCGCATGCTGTTGCCGGTGGCCAGCACGGCCTGTGCGGCGTGCAGCGTCTGGCCATCGCCGAGTGTCAGCTGGTAACCGTGGTCATCCGGCTGCAGGCCCAGCACCGGCTGCGCGATCACCTGCAGCTGTGCCGGGCTGGTCGCAGCGGCCTCCTGCAGGCGCTGCTGCAGGTAGGCAGCAAAGTAGTGGCGGCACACATAGCGCTCGCCCAGCACCTCGCGCGCCTCGCCCGGGTAGGCATTGGCGGCCATCAGGTAGTCGAGGAAATCGCCGGGCTGGTCGGCAAACGCACTCATCTTCGCCGCCGGCACGTTCAGCAGGTGCTCCGGCCACGGCGTGGCATAGGCGATACCCTGGGCCAGCTGCGAGGCGGGTTCGAAGATGGCCAGCGCCAGCGGCGCCTTGGCCTGGCGCAGTACCTGGATCGCCACCAGCACCCCGGCCGCACCACCACCGATGATTGCCAGGTCCAGTTCGCCATTACGCGGTGAATCAGTCATGTGCCGATTGTAGGCCATCGGCGATGACAGGCCGGATTGCCGAAATGGGCGGCCGGCATTGCCTTACATCAACGCATCGGCCAAGCGTGCGATGCCCTCGCGGCTACGCCGCCACGTGGGGCGGCTGCGCCACTGCTGCAGATCCAGCTGTCGCGACTCACGCAGATAGCCATCCTCGATCTCGCACAACTGCTTCACCAGCGCGTGGTCGTAGCAGATCAGGCCGATCTCGGCATTCAGCGCGAACGAGCGGATATCCATGTTGATCGAGCCCAGCACGGCGATGTCCTCGTCCACGCTCATGTGCTTGGCGTGCAGGAACTGTGGTTCGTACAGGGCGATGCGTACACCACAACGCAGCAGTTCGTCGTAGTACGCCTCCTGCGCCCACGAGGTCAGCCGCTGGTTGTTGCTGGCCGACAGGATCAGCTGCACGTCCACGCCGGACAACGCCGCGATGCGCAGCGCGCTCAGCGTGGCTTCGTCGGGCACGAAGTACGGGGTGACCATCACCAGCCGGCGCCGTGCGAGGTGGATCAGCGCCGCCACCGCGTCGCGTGCGTTGCTGTACGGGTAGGCCGGGCCGCTGGGCAGCAGCTGGGTGGCGATGTCGTCGCTGCACTCGGGCACGTCGGCGATCACGTCCAGGCGCTGGCCGGTTTCCATGTACCAGTCGCTGGCGAACACGGCTTCCAGATGCGCCACCGCCGGGCCGCGCACGCGCGCCACCAGCTCGCGGTTCGGGTGGCCGGGCACGAACCCGGGGCCGGCCAGGTTCTGCGAACCGACGTAGGCCACTTCGTTGTCGATCACCGCGATCTTGCGGTGATTGCGCAGGTCCATGCGCCCGCTGCGGCGCCAGCGCAGGCCGCCGGGCAGCATCGCGCGCACCTCGATGTCACGCGCTTCAAGGCGCTTGCGATAGGCGCGCAGACCGCGCTTGGCACCCACCGCGTCGAGCAGCACGCGGCATTGCACGCCACGCGCCGCTGCTCGCTGCAGTGCCTCGACCACCGCCTCGCCCACCGCGTCATCGAACATCAGGTAGTACAGCAGGTGCACACGGTCTTCAGCCTGGTCGATGTCGGCGATCAGCGTGTGCAGCGATTCGTCGTAGTCGGTCAACAGGTCCACCGCGTTGCCGTGCACCGGCATGAAGTCGCCCTGGCGCTGCACCAGCGGCACGATCTCGGCGCAGGCGGTGTCTGGCTGCGGGGTCCAGCGCAGGCGATGCTGCAGCGCCTGTTCTTCGCGGATGACCTGCGAGGCCTCGGCCTGGCGGCGGATGCGCTCGCGCGACAGCCACGGGTGGCCGAACAGCAGGTACAGCGGCAGGCCCAGCAGCGGCACGAAGCCGACCAGCAGCAGCCAGCTGCGCGCCGCCCCCGGCGTGGTGCGGGTGGGGATCCAGCACAGCGCGACCAGCCGGATCAGCCAGTCGATCAGCAGCAGGTAGGAACCCAGCAACCACTCGAACAGCATCGCGTCGCCCGTCGGGAGGTGATGGGCCATTCTGCCCAGCGGGGTGTGTAGAGTCGAGCCGCGCTCGACTGCTTTGAAGCCGTGTGCCAACCAAGGTTGGCACCTACCGGGGGTGGAGGGAATGTGCCGACCAACGGTCGGCACCCACAGGCACCCACAGGCACCCACCGGCCCCACCGTCGGGCATGAAAAAACCCGCCACAAGGGCGGGTTTCTTCGCGGGGATCAGCAATCCTTGCGGATTACTTGATCTTGCCTTCCTTGTACGGGACGTGCTTGCGCACGACCGGATCGTACTTGGAGAATTCCATCTTCCCCGGGGTGTTCTTCTTGTTCTTGTCGGTCGTGTAGAAGTGACCGGTACCAGCGGTCGAAATCATACGGACCTTATCGCGCTTGCCTGCCATGATCGTCTACTCCTCAGACCTTTTCGCCGCGCGCACGCAGCTCAGCCAGAACGGAATCGATACCGTTCTTGTCGATGGTGCGCAGTGCATGCGCGGAAACACGAAGCTTCACCCAGCGGTTTTCGCTGGCAACCCAGAAGCGGCGCTCGTGCAGATTCGGCAGGAAACGACGACGGGTCTTGTTGTTGGCGTGCGAGACGTTGTTACCCGTCTGCACTCGCTTGCCGGAAACCTGGCATACGCGGGACATGGCGCACCTCGATAGTAAGTTGTGTCAGCCCGTAGCCCGGGAGACGGCGGCCTCGATGGTTGCCCACCACACGTCAAGAGAATCAAAGGGTTACGCTGGCGTTGGGCGGCCGGGGACGTGCTCCCGGGGACGCCGCCCGGTAGAAAACCGGACACAGCGAGCCGCGCATTATGCACGGGTTCAAGCACTTGCGCAAGTTACCCACAGGCTGGGGCTGAACGCGACGGCCACTCCCCCTGTAGAACCGAGCGCATGCTCGGCTCGGTCCTTCCGGGGCGCAGCAGCCGAGCATGGGCTCGGCTCTACAGCTACCAGGCCAGCTCAACGCAGGTGCGGAATCACCTGGGCCAGCAGATGGGCATCCTTCAACGCGCCGTGCAGGCCACGGTTACCCGGGATGCGCAGGCGCTGCAGCACATCGTCCAGCTTGTTGCCCTGGCCCGGCCAACGCCCACGCGCCAGCTTCAAGCTGCAGGTAATGCGGCAATGCTGGGCCAGCGTGCCGGGGATGCCCGCCAGGCGCAGCTCGTTGTCCAGGAAGCCGACATCGAAGGTGGCGTTGTGCGCGACCATCTCGCTGCCGCGCAGGAAATCCAGCAGTTCGGCAGCCTTGCTGGAGAACAGCGGCTTGCCCACCAGCATCGCGTCGCTGATGCCGTGCACGCGCTGCGCGCCCCAGTCCACCTTGCGCTGCGGCTGCAGGTAGGTGTGGAACTGGCGACCGGTCAGCTGGCCATCGATCAGTTCGACGGCACCGATTTCGATGACCCGGTGCCCCAGGCGGTGGGAGATGCCGGTGGTTTCGGTATCCAGTGCGACGATGCGGCTCATGCGTGTTGCTGTTTCCTGTTGCGTGCTGTGGTGATTTTCGCATGCCTGCAGCAGGAAGCCCCCTGTAGAGCCGAGCCCGCGCTCGGCTCACGCGCGAAGCGCGGGCCTTGAACGTTGCAGCCAGAAGCAGCCGAGCCTGGGCTCGGCTCTACAGATAAGCGGATTTCACCCCAATACCTCCACCACCCAGTCGATGAACACCCGCAGACGCTGGCTCTTGTGCCGGTTAGGCGGGAACATCACGTGCATCGGCATCGGCGGCAGCTGCCAGTCCTGCAACACCGGCAGCAGCTCGCCGCGCGCCAGGTGCGGCTCGGCCATGTAGCTGGGCAGCGCGACCACGCCCAGCCCTGCCAATGCAGCCGCCAGATAGGCGTTGCCGTCGTCGAAGCCGACCGTATAGCGGCCCTGCACCTCAACGCGCTCATCGCCACGCTGTGCAGTGAACACGCGGGCGCGGCCACTGCGCGGGCTGAGGAAACCGACCATGTGGTGATCCGGACCTTCCAGCGCGCGCGGGTCGGCTGGCAGCCCGAAACGCTGCACATAGCCCGGGCTGGCATGGAAGCCGATCGGCAGCGCGCCGAGCGGCCTCGCCACCAGCGCCGGGTCGGCCGGGGTGCCACCACGGATCACGCAATCGACGTTGTCGGCGATGACGTCGACCTCGCGGTCACTCACGCCGATGTCCAACTGGATCTCCGGGTAGCGCGCCTGGAAATCCGGCAGCGCCGGTACCAGCCGCAGCCGCGCGTAGGGCCCCGGCACATCCACGCGCAGTCGCCCACGCGGCTGCGTGGCGGCATCGCCCAGTCCGCCCTCCACCTCTTCCAGCTCAGCCAGCAGGCGGGCGATGCGCGGGTAGTAGGCCGCGCCATCGGCGGTGACGCTGACCCGGCGCGTGGTGCGGTTGAGCAACCGCAGCCGCAGGTGCGCCTCCAGCTGCTGCACCAGCTGGGTGGCCGTGGTGCGGCTGATCTGCAGGGTCTGCGCGGCGCGGGTGAAGCTGCCGGTTTCCACTACCCGGGCAAAGGCGCGCATCGCCTCGAAACGGTCCATGGCTGGCCATGATTGTTTGGAATTGGCAATCAATCTAGGCCGATCATCGCGGTTTATCCAGACAGCGCTGGCGGGGAGGATGGCGTTCTTTCCCACGGGTTCCTTCCCATGTCACAGCGCGATGTCGTTTTCCCCGCCGGCCGCCAGGCCCTGTACGAGCGCAACCGCTACTCGCCGGCGATCCGTTCCAATGGCTTCCTGTTCGTCTCCGGCCAGGTCGGCAGCCGCGAGGATGGTTCGCCTGAGCCGGACTTCGAAGCGCAGGTGCGCCGCGCCTTCGAAAATCTCAATGCGGTACTGGCTGCCGCCGGCTGCAGCTTCGATGACGTGGTCGACGTGACCGTGTTCCTGGTCGACCCCGAGAAGAACTTCGAGAAGGCCTGGGCGATCGTGCCCGAGTACTGGGGCGAGGCGCCGCACCCGACCCTGACCGGCATCGGCGTGACCTGGCTGTACGGATTCCAGTTCGAGATCAAGGTGATCGCGAAGCTGCCGTGATACGGGTAGTGCCGGCCGCTGGCCGGCAATGTGTCGGGGGTCGAAAAGCGTGTCGACCAAGGTCGACACCTACCAGGGCAGTCGGCGTGACCTGGCTATACGGGTTCCAGTTCGAGATCAAGGTGATCGCTAAGCTGCCTGCAGACCGGTAGTGCCGGCCGCTGGCCGGCAATGTGTCGGGGGTCGAAAAGCGTGTCGACCAAGGTCGACACCTACCAAGGCAGTCGGCGTGACCTGGCTGTATGGGTTCCAGTTCGAGATCAAGGTGATCGCGAAGCTGCCTGCAGACCGGTAGTGCCGGCCGCTGGCCGGCAGCAATGTGCCGGGGCCAGCCCGTTCCAGAGGAACGGGATCCGACCCCACACCCGGCGCACCTGAACGGGAGGTTCCGACGAATTCCCGAGGTGGCCATTGATATTGTATCCGGCGAAAACCGCTTGCTAGCCTCCCCTCCATGCGCCGGATCACCCGCCAACTGCGTACGTACCTGATGATGCTGCTGATGGCGGCATTCGTGGTCGTGCCGGTGGCCGACGCACTGGTGTGTGCGGTGGAACCGCATGCCAGCAGCGCCCATGTCGAATCCCTCGCGGACGATGCAGGCGGTGACAGCGACAGCAAGCACACGGGTGCCTGCACGCATAACCACTGCCACCACTCCACGCTGAGCCTGCCGGCGAACGATTTCGCCGCCTTCGGTACGCCGCTGCCGGCGCGCTGGATGAATGCCGGCGACGTTGCGACCTATGCGGTCGCCCAGGATGAATTGACGCGTCCCCCCCGGGCGTGAGTTGAGCGCGTCCCGCAATCGCGGGCTCCCGTTTCACTCACAACCGGAATCCCCCTATGTCGATCCTGACACCTCGGTCGCCGCGCGCGGCCGGGCTGGTCGTCGCTGTACTGCTGGGCCTTGCCCCGGCAATGCAGGCGTCGGCGCAAGCCGCCCCTTCCTACGACACCCTGCTTGAACGCCTCGACCAGTTGCCCGGCACCCGTGTCGGCGCGGCGCTGGCCGAAGCCGCCGATGCCCGTGCCGACCAGGCCCGTGCGTTGCCCAATCCTTCCCTCTCCTACTCCGCCGAGAACGCGTGGGGCACCGGCTCCTATGGCGGCATGGGCAAGGCCGATACCGTGCTCACCCTGTCCCAGCCCCTGGAGGTATGGGGCCAGCGCGGCGCGCGCGTCCGTGCCGCCCGCGCCGAGGCACAGGCGGCCAACCTGCGTGGCGCCCAAAGCCGCAGCGATGTGGCCAGCCAGTTGGCGGTGGTCTATGCACAGGCGGAAAGTGCATTGCGCCGCTACAGCCTGGCCGAAGAGGCACTGACCCTCACCCGCGACGACGCCAACGCCGTCAACGCGATGGTCAAGCAGGGCCGCGAGCCGCAGCTGCGTGCGGTGCAGGCGCAGAGCGAAGTGGCCAACGCCAGCGCCGCGCTGGATGAGGCACAGGCCTTCCGCGACGCCGCACTGGCCCGCCTGGCTGGCGCCGCGCTGCTGGATGCACCGGTGCAGTCGATCGACAACAGCCTGCTCGACCGTGCTCCGCCGCTGCCGCGTGGCGCCACCGATGCCGCGCTGGCGGTGCGCATCGCCGAGGCCGAAGCCGATGCAGCGGGCAAGCTGGTCGATGTGGAGCGCAAGCGCGCCCTGCCCGACCTCAGCGTCACTGCCGCACAGACACGCTTCCGCGAGGGCGGCGAGCGCGCCTACAACCTCGGGGTCAGCCTCAGCATCCCGCTGTTCGACCGTAACCGCGGTGGCATCCGCGCCGCCAATGCCGACCAGCGCGCGGCCGAAGCCCGTCTGGACCAGCAACGCCGTGACAGCGAGGCCGCGCGCCTCTCCGCCGTGGCTGGACTGAAGGCCGCCGGCAGCCGCACCCGTGCCTCCGACGAAAGCGTGGTCGCTGCCGAGGAGGCGTATCGGCTGGCCCGGGTCGGCTTCGACGCAGGACGCATCTCGCAGCTGGAACTGCGCAGCACGCGCAGCGCCCTCATCGCCGCCCGCGGCACCGCCGTGGACGCACGCCTGTCGCGCGTCGGCGCCGAAATCGATCTTGCGCGCCTTGAAGGGCGCGCCCCCTTTGTGGAGGCCCCATGACTCTCTCCCGTACTTTTCCGCTGATCGGCGGCGTCCTGCTGGCCGTGTTCCTGGCCGGCTGCGCCGGCAACGCGCAGACGCCGGAAACGGTGGATGCGACCACCGCCAAGGCAGGCAACGATGATGGCCACGGCCATGCTGCCGACAGCAAGGAAGCCAAGGCGGAAACCGCCAAGGCTCCCGCCGACGCCGATGAAGGCGTGGTGCAGCTGACCCAGGAACAGATCAAGGCGTCCGGTATCGAGGTGGTCGCCATCGGCCGTGGTGGCGGTGGCTCCACGCGCCTGTCCGGCCGGGTCGAACCGTCGGTGGGCGCACGTGCCTCGGTGGCATCCACGGTGACCGGCCGGGTCGAACGCGTGCTGGTCGCGCCGGGCACGGCGGTGAAGCAGAACCAGGCACTGGCCATCGTGGTCAGTGGCGAGGCAGCGGTGTTCCGCGCCAATGCGCTGGCCGCATCGGCTGAAGCCGAGGCCGCACGCCTGGCCTACGGTCGCGACAAGGCGCTGGTCGACCAGGGCGTGGTCGCCCGCCAGGAGCTGGAAACCTCGCGCGCGCGTTCGCTGGCGGCACAGGCCCAGGCGGCCGCCGCGCAGGCCCAGGCCGCCGCCAACGGTGCGCCCGATGCCAGTGGCCGCGTACGCATCACCAGCCCGGTGGCCGGCATCGTCGGCAACGTGCAGGTCACACCGGGCGGCGTGGTCGCTGCCGGTAGTGCCGTGGCTGACGTCGCCGATCCGAGCATGAACGAACTGGTGTTCACCGCGCCGCCGGCGCTGGCCGCGCAGGTCACGCCCGGCATGAAGCTGGAAGTGAGCGTGCCGGGTGGCAGCTTCACCGCCACCGTCACCGGTTCGGCCGCCGATGTCCGCCAGCAGGGCGGCGTGGCGGTGATCCGTGCCACGCCGGTGGACGCCTCCTTGCCGCCGGCCGGTTCGCCGGTATCGGCGGTGGTGGTCACCGAAGGCCAGGACGGTTCGCTCAGCGTGCCGGCCGATGCGGTGCAGAACGTCGACGGCAGCAGTGCAGTGTTCGTCGCCGTCGAAGGCGGTTTCAAGGCGCAGCCGGTGCTGGCCGGACGCCGTGCCGGCGACCGCATCGAGATCCTCGGTGGGCTGACCGGCAGCGAGCGCATCGTTGGCAGCAATGCCTTCCTGCTCAAGGCCGAACTGGCCAAGGGCGAAGCCGAGCACGGCCACTGAGGAGGCGATCATGTTCAAGCTGATCATTGAAACAGCGGTACGCCACCGCTGGCTGGTGGTGTTCATGGCGGCGCTGATCGCCGCCATGGGCCTGTTCCAGCTGGGCAAGCTGCCGATCGACGCAGTGCCGGACATCACCAACCGCCAGGTGCAGATCAACACGGTGGCACCGGCGCTGACGCCGGAGCAGATCGAACGGCAGGTGACCTACCCGCTGGAAACCGCGCTGGCCGGCATTCCCGGCCTGACCACCACCCGTTCGTTGTCGCGCAATGGCTTCTCGCAGGTCACCGCGATCTTCACCGATGCCACCGACATCTACTTCGCCCGCCAGCAGGTAGCCGAACGCATGCGCGAAGCATCGGAAGACCTGCCCGATGGCGCGTCGCCGATGCTGTCGCCGGTCACCACCGGCCTCGGCGAGGTGCTGATGTGGACCGTGGACTTCACCGCGTTCGATCCGGCCAAGCTGGCCAAGCCCGGTGAAGCGGGTTGGCAGGCCGGCGAGGTCTACCGCACGCCGGAAGGCAACCTGCTGCGTACGCCGGAAGAACGTGCGACCTACCTGCGCACCGTGCAGGACTGGATCATCGCGCCGCAGATGCGTTCCAGCCCGGGGCTGGCCGGCGTCGATACGGTCGGCGGCTACGTCAAGGAATACGGCGTGCATCCGGACAGTGCGAGGCTGGCCGCGCACGGACTCGGCCTGGCCGACCTGGTCACTGCCCTGCAGCGTTCCAACGTGCAGGCCGGTGCCGGTTTCGTACAGCGTGCCGGCGAAGGCCTGGTGGTACGTGCCGACGGCCTGGCGCTGACCACCGACGATCTGGCACAGGCCCCGGTAGCCACCCGCAATGGCGTGGTGGTGCGCGTGGCCGATGTGGCCGACGTCGACCTGAGCCGCGCACCGCGCTTGGGTGCGGCCAGCCGCAACGGCCATGAAGCCGTGCTGGGTACCGCGCTGATGATCGCCGGCGGCAACAGCCGCACCGTGGCCCAGGCCGCGGCCGCGCGCCTGGAACAGGTCAACAAGTCGCTGCCGGCCGACATCGTGGCGGCACCGGTGCTGGACCGCAGCGTGCTGGTCAATTCGACCATCAAGACCGTGGCCAAGAACCTCACCGAGGGTGCGCTGCTGGTGGTGGTGGTGCTGTTCCTGCTGCTGGGCAACCTGCGTGCAGCAACGATCACCGCGCTGGTGATTCCGCTGTCGTTCCTGTTCGCAGTGATCGGCATGAACCGCTTCGGCATCAGCGGCAACCTGATGAGCCTGGGTGCACTGGACTTCGGCATCCTGGTGGACGGTGCGGTGATCGTGGTCGAATCGACGCTGCTGATGCTGGGCCAGCGCCGCGCCGAACTGGGTCGTGCGTTGACCGCGATGGAACGCCTGCGCGTGGCCGCCGATTCGGCGATGAAGATGGCACGCCCGGCGGCCTTCGGCCAGTTGATCATCCTGCTGGTGTTCGCGCCGATCCTCACCCTGGAAGGCGTGGAGGGCAAGACGTTCCACCCGATGGCGGCCACGTTCATGCTGGCCCTGATCGGTGCCTTCATCTTCTCCTTCACCTTCGTGCCGGCGATGGCCGCGCTGCTGGTGCGCGAGCCGAAGGTGAAGGATGGCGATGCGCATGCCGATGATGGCGAGCACGAAACCAAGCTGATCCGCGTGCTGCGCGCGCGCATCGAACCGGTGATCCGCAAGGCCGTGGACCATCCGCGCACGGTGGTGGTAGGCACGGTGATGATGGTGGTGGTGGGCATTGGTTCGTTCTCGCTGCTGGGCCGCGAGTTCATGCCGACGCTGGACGAAGGCAACGTGGCGATGCAGGCCCTGCGCGTGCCGTCGACGTCTCTGGAGCAGTCGCTGGCGATGCAGCTGGCACTGGAAAAGGCGATTGCCAAGCAGCCGGAAGTGGAAACCGTGTTCTCGCGCACCGGTACCGCCGAGGCGGCGATCGATCCGATGCCGACCAACATCTCCGACAGCGTGATCGTGCTCAAGCCACGCAAGGACTGGCCGGATCCGAAACTGGGCAAGGATGCACTGGTGGCACGCTTCGAAAAGCTGGCCGGGCAGCAGCTGGGCAACAGCTTCGAGTTCAGCCAGCCGATCGAACTGCGCTTCAACGAGCTGATTTCCGGTGTGCGTACCGATCTGGCGGTGATGATCTTCGGCGATGACTTCAGCCAGCTGCAGAAGGTGGCCGACCAGGTGGCGCTGAAGCTGCGCGCGGTGGAGGGCGCGGCCGATGTGCGGGTCGAACAGATCTCCGGCCTGCCCACGCTCAACGTGGCGATCGATCACGTGGCTGCGGCGCAGTACGGCCTGACCGCGGCGGATGTGAGTGACGCGCTGGCCACCGGCATCGGTGGTACCGCCGCCGGCAAGATCTTCGAAGGCGACCGTCGCTTCAACGTGGTGGTGCGCCTGGACGATGCCTCGCGCAATGATCCGGACCAGCTGGCCTCGCTGCCGATCGCCACGCCCGCGGGGCTGGTGATTCCGCTGTCGTCGGTCGCGCGCATCACGGTCAGCGAAGGACCGAACCAGATCAGCCGCAACAACGGCAGCCGCCGTGTGGTGGTGCAGGCCAACGTGCGTGGCCGCGATCTGGGCGGCTTCGTCGGCGAGGCACAGGCGGCGGTGGCTGATGTTGCATTGCCGCCAGGCGCCTACCTGACCTGGGGTGGCCAGTTCGAGAATCTGCAGCGCGCGGAGAAGCGGCTGGCGACGGTGGTGCCGGTGGTGTTCCTGCTGATCGGCAGCCTGCTGTTCATGGCCCTGCGCAGCGGCAAGGAAGCCGTGCTGGTGTTCAGCTGCGTACCGTTGGCGCTGGTCGGCGGCATTCTTGCGCTGCTGCTGCGTGGCATGCCGTTCTCGGTGTCGGCGGCGGTTGGTTTCATCGCCGTCTCCGGCGTGGCCACCTTGAACGGCCTGGTGCTGATGCAGGCGATCCGCGAGCGCCTGGATGCCGGTGACCTGCCGCTGCAGGCGGCGATCAACGGTGCGTCGAGCCGCATCCGCGCGGTGCTGACCACGGCGCTGGTGGCGATCGTCGGCTTCATTCCGATGGCGATCGCCAGCGGTTCCGGTGCGGAAGTGCAGAAGCCGCTGGCCACGGTGGTAATCGGTGGCCTGATCACCGCCACCGTGCTGACCCTGCTGGTGCTGCCGACCTTTGCAGCACGCGTGGCCAAGCCAAGGGCGGTGGGCTGAAAGACCACGGGGTCGGATCGTGCGATCCGACCCCGTTTTCCGATCCCTGGTAGTGCCGGCCGCTGGCCGGCAATGTCGAACGTTTGCGGTGCATGCGGGTTGCCGGCCAGCGGCCGGCACTACCCTTGCACGGTCAGGCCTTCTTGCGTTCGGCGATGTAGGCCTGGATCTGCTGTTCCAGCACCGGCAGGGGCACCGAGCCCTGCTTGAGCAGGGTGTCGTGGAAGCCCTTGATGTCGAACTTGTCGCCCAGCTCCTTCTCTGCCTGCGCACGCAGGCGCACGATGGCGATCTCCCCCAGCTTGTAGCTCAGCGCCTGGCCCGGCCAGGAAATGTAGCGGTCCACTTCGGTGGTCACTTCATGCTCGCTCAGCGCGGTGTGGTCACGCAGGTAGGCCAAGGCCTGCTCGCGGCTCCAGCCCTTGCTGTGCACGCCGGTGTCGATCACCAGGCGCGTGGCGCGCCACATCTCGTAGGTCAGGCGGCCGAAATCCTCATACGGGGTTTCGTAGATGCCCATTTCCACGCCCAGCTTCTCGCAGTACAGCGCCCAGCCTTCGCCATAAGCGGAAATATAGGCGTTGCGGCGGAACTCGGGCAGGTTCTTCTGCTCGGCGGCAATGGCACCCTGCAGTGCGTGACCCGGATCGGACTCATGCAGGGTCAGCGCCGGCAGGTTGTAAAGCGGGCGCGACGGCAGGTTGTAGGTGTTGAGCCAGTAGGTGCCCATGCCACCGCGGCCGGCGGTCCAGAACGGCGCGATGTCCGGCGGCACCGGCACGATGGTGAAGCGCGCGCGCGGCAACGTCATGTACTTGCCCAGCTGGCCATCGGCCCGCTTGGAGATCCATGCGGCGCGCGACAGCAGCTCTTCCGGCGTCTTGGCATAGAACTGCGGATCGGTGCGCAGGAAGGTCAGGAACTCGGCGAAGCTGCCCTTGAACTTCACCTGCTTGATGATGTCGTTCATTTCCTTCTGGATGCGTGCAACTTCATCCAGACCGATGCGATGGATCTCGTCCGGCGACAGGTCCAGCGTGGTGTATTCGTGGATCTGCTGCTTGTAGTACGCCTTGCCGCCCGGCATCGCTTCGGCGGCCAGCGTGGTGCGCGCCTGAGGCACGTATTCGTTGACGAAGAAGGTGCGCAGCTGCTGGAACGCCGGCACGACCTTGCCACTGATCGCTTCGCGCGCCTGCGCCTGCAGCCTGGCCTGCTCTGCGGCCGGAATGCTGTTGGGCAGCTTCTTGAACGGTGCGTATAGCGGCGACTCGGTGGGATCCATCAGCTCGGCGACGGTGGCGATGGACACTTCGCGGCCATCGAGCACCGCGCGCGGCACGCTGAAGCCGCGCTTCAGGCCAGCGCGCATGTTTTCGGTCTGCTGGCCGAAGTAACGCGGTACATCGTTCAGGCGTGCGATGTAGTTCTGGTAGTCCTGCACGGTCTTCATCTCGCGCCGGGCCATGAAGGACAGGTTGGACCAGAACGAGGAGTCGGCGTTGAACGGCATCTCGTAGCCACGCAGGCGCACTTCTTCGGCCAGGTTGAACACCTGATCGCGGTAGATCGCGTAGTTGACCTGGTTGTCGGGCGACAGAGTCTTCGGGTCGATTTTCTTCAGCGCAGCGAGGGTTTCATCCCACACCTTCAGGCGCGCCTGCTGCGCGGCCGGGCCGACGTCGGGCATGCGGGTGGCGTTGGCCGGGGCGTCTTCGTCCTCGCTGGCCTCACCACCGCCTTGCTGGCGCCACTTCCATTCCTTTTCGTACAGCGCGCGGAAGGCGGCATCGGCGGGCGATTCGGTGGCCACGCTGGCCGGTGCGGCGGCGGCGGGCGGTGCGGCCAGGGCCACGGCGGGGGTGGACAGGGCGAGCAGCAGGGCGACAGCAAGACGGGTTTTCACGAGCACAGGTTCCCGGGAAGGCAGACCCCGATCATGGCACCGCCCATCGCCCGTGGCATGGGACGAAGGTCCTGCCTGCGCAGCAGGCAGGACCGGGGACGGCCGCAGGCCGGGACCCCAGCGCCGAAGGCGCGTGGTAGAGCCGACTGTTAGTTGTGATCTCTCTGTAGGTTGTTCATCCGGGACATCTTTGGAAAATGGTGGTTACCACACCGTTCCAGTCCCCAAAGAGCCCGGATGAACAATCATAAAAATGCCCGTTTGACGCCGTTTAGTCGAGCGCTTCTGGTCCGCCGCATCCTCCACGAGGGCCTACGCCCGGAAGAAGCAGCTCAAGCGTGTGGCGTAAGTGTGCGTACGGCCTACAAGTGGCTGGCCCGATTCCGCCAGTTCGGGGCACCGGGCCTGGAAAACCGCAGCTCACGGCCTCACCAGACGCCGCATGCCACACCTGCTCCGGTAGTCGAGCAAATCAAGGAGCACCGCCGTAAGCGGCAGACCTACCTGACCATCTCCAAGGCGCTGGGGGTCGGCCACAGTACGATTTCAAGGCTGATGCGCGCCCACGGCCTCAATCGGTTGTGTCGGCTTGATCCGCCCAAGGAGGTCATCCGATACGAATACGATCAGCCCGGAGGGCTGCTGCATCTGGACATCAAGAAGCTGGGCAACTTCCAGCGGCCAGGGCACAGAACCGATGCCAAGCGCAGGGGAAACGCCGCCGGCGGTGGCTGGGGCTACGTCCACGTGGCCATCGACGATCACTCCCGGGTCGCCTTCAGCAGCGTCCACCCCAACGAACAGGGCGAAACCGCCTGTCAGGCGTTGCTGGGCGCTCTGGAGTACTACGCCAGCCTGGGAATCACCTTCAAGCGGATCCTGACCGACAACGGTGCCTGCTATCGCTCTACCGCCTTTGCCAAGCTGCTCAAATCCCTTGGGATCAAGCACATCAGAACCAAGCCCTACACGCCGCGGACCAATGGCAAAGCCGAGCGCTTCATCCAGACCAGCCTGCGCGAGTGGGCTTACGCCTGCGAGTACGCATCCTCGGACCAGCGCAATTCCGTGTTGAACCAATGGCTGCACCACTACAACTGGCACCGTCCCCATATGGCGATCGGCGGCCAGCCACCTATCTCAAGAGTACGGCTGAACAACGTAGTGGGTTTACACAGTTAGTCGGCTGCTCTTCCGCCAGACACAGCAAACCCCGCGCTGCGCGCAATAGTCGACTGACAGTCGACTCTACCCACAGCAGGCAGGACCGGGGACCGGCCGCAGGCCGGGACCCCAGCGCCGAAGGCGCGTGGTAGCGCGGGGCCATGCCCCGCGAGCGCGCAGCGCGGCCAACGGATACAGCCGCCGGGCATGGCCCGGCGCTACCGGGCGCTCAGTGGCTGGCCTTGTCCCGTTTCCAGCCGCGGTGCTTGATGTCCAGCTGCAGGCTGTACAGCGCGGTGAACGCCGGGAACAGGTTCTGCAGCACGCCCACCGAGTCCTGCTTGGCCGAGAACAGGAAGTAGCTCAGCGTCATCAGGCTGCCGACCACGCTCATGTACCAGAACAGGCGCGGGATGACCGGCTTGCCAGCGCGCTTGGAGGCCACGAACTGGACCAGCCAGCGCCCACCGAACATCAGCGCACCGGTGTAGCCGATCAGTTTCCAGCCGGTCACATGCAGGCCGGTCCAGTACAGCCAGGTCAGCGGCTGGTCGAGCCAGTGCAGGGCCAGGCCCATCATCGCTCTTCCACCGCGGTGCGCTTGCTGCGGGTGATCAGCCACGCCACGCCGCGCAGGTCACGGATGCCGACCAGCGCACGGCCCAGGTTGTTGTACTTGGAAACGCCGGCGGTACGGTGGCGATGGTTGACCGGCACGCTGGTGGTCTTCCAGCCGGCACGCTGCATCAGCGCTGGCAGGTAGCGGTGCATGTGGTCGAAATACGGCAGGTCGAGGAACGCGCTGCGCTCGAACAGCTTGATACCACAGCCGGTGTCGGGGGTGTCATCGCGCAGCATGCGTGCGCGGATGGCATTGGCCCACTTGCTGGCCCAGCGCTTGCTGCCGCTGTCCTGGCGGTTGACGCGCCAGCCGGCGAACAGCTTCACCTGCGCCGCTGCGGCATCACGTGCAGCCAGCAGCTTGGGAATGTCGGCAGGATCGTTCTGCCCGTCACCATCGAGAGTCGCGATCCACGGCGCCAGGGCGTGCTTGACGCCGGTGCGCACCGCCGTGCTCTGCCCACTCTGGTTCACGTGGTGCAGCACCCGCAGTTCCGGGGTGGTGGCCTTCAGGCCCTGCAGCACTGCCAGGGTGTCATCGCGCGAGTGGTCATCGATGTAGACGATCTCGAACGGCAAGCGGCCACGCAGAGCAGCGGTGATTTCGGCCACCAGTGGCGCGACGTTGTCGCGCTCGTTGAACACGGGGACGACGACGGAAAGCTCGGGTTGGCTCATGGGGGGACTCGGCCAAGAGGGAACAAAGACCGCGCATTCTCCGAAGCCAAGGTTATCCGAAGATGAATCCGGCTGTGTGAGGATCCCTCCTCAGGCGCGGTCGCCAAAATACTCGCGGCACCACTGCACGACGGGCGGCAGCCCCGCTTCGATCGGGGTCACCGCGTCGAAGCCGAATGCGTCATGTGCACGCCGGGTATCCGCCATCGTGCGCACCATGTCGCCCGGCTGCATCGGCTTGTAGACCTTCTGCGCAGGGCGGCCGGCAGCCTGCTCGATCACGCTGATGAAGCGCTCCAGCTCGACCGGCGTATGGTTGCCGAGGTTGAACACCCGGTGCGGCACCGGACCATCGGCCGGATGCGCGAGCGCGCCGAGGATACCGGCCACGATGTCGGAGACATGTGTGAAGTCGCGCTGCATGCGGCCTTCGTTGAACACATCGATCGGCCGCCCGGCCAGCACCGCGCGCGAGAACAGCAGCGGCGCCATGTCCGGCCGGCCCCACGGGCCATACACGGTGAAGAAGCGCAGGCCGGTGGCATGCAGGCCGTACAGCTGTGCGTAGGTGTAGGCCATCAGCTCGTTGGCCGCCTTGGTCGCCGCGTACAGCGAGCGCGGCTGGTCCACGCGCTGGTCTTCGGAAAACGGCGGCGTGGCCGAATCACCGTAGACCGAGCTGCTGGAGGCATACACCAGATGCTGCACGCCACGGTGGCGGCACAGCTCGAGCATGTTGACGAAGCCGATCAGATTGCTGTCGACGTAGGCCTGCGGGTTTTCCAGCGAATAGCGCACGCCCGCCTGTGCAGCCAGATGGATCACCGCCGTCGGCTTCACCTCGTCGAACAGCGCGGCCAGGCCCTGCTGGTCGGTCAGGTCGAGGGTGCGCAGGTCCAGCGTCGGGCACAGCGCGGCCACGCGGTCGCGCTTGATCTGCGGGTCGTAGTAGTCGTTGAAGTTGTCCAGGCCGACCACGGACTGGTCGGCCTCCAGCAGCGCGCGGGCGGTGTAGGCACCGATGAAGCCGGCAGCGCCGGTGAGCAGGATGGTCATGGCAGGGCCTGGAAGCAGAAGTACAGGCCCCTGATGTTACCGGCCTCAGAACAAACCGAAACGCTTCTTCGCCACGTTGACGCGGCCAGGCTCGATCACATCCTTGATGTCCTTGGCGTCGAAACGGTCCAGCAGGGTCTCGGCGTCCTTCTTCAGCTTCAGGTCCATCTCCTGCGGATACAGCGGCACGATGGCCATGAACTGGATGATCTTGCCATCGTCCAGCTCCAGCGAGCCGAAGTCGTCCGGAGTGGTGACCGGCGGCAGCACGATGGCCCCGTCGAACCCCACGCCATCGGCATACGGCTCGGACGGATGACCGTTGGGAATGGTGTGACCGAAGCCCAGCCAGGTGTCGTACTCGTGCGGCAGCCGCGCCAGCGTCTTCAGCAGACGCACCGGCCAGTAGTTGCGCTCATCCTCGAAGGCGCCATCGCTGATCGGCCAGTCGGCCGGCAGGGTCACCATCAACTCCATGTACGCCGAGCCGGGTGCACCTTCGGGCAGGGTCATCGGCAGATCGCTCATGCCCGAGGTCACCAGGCGCAGATAAGGATGGGCTTCGGTGGCCGGCACCACGTGCACATCGATATGCACGATGTCGGAGATGATTTCGTGGAAGACCCCGGAGACGGGCCCCAGATGGCGCTCGATATGCGCGCTGATCGCCTCGATGTGTTCTTCGCCGTGCGCCGGCGTGAAGTCCTTCTCGCGGCTGTGCACGAGGATCGGGCTGCCGCCCGGGCTGACGTTGTCTACTTCAATGGTCATGTCCTGCTCCCTGGATGGGCCACGGGCCGGAGAGCAGTGCATCCCCCGGCGCGCGCGGCGGTGCGTTCCCTGTCAATTACAGGACGCGGCGGGAACAGGCCGCACCCCTGTCACTGCGCCGGGCTCAGCCCTGGCGCGTGCGCAGCTTTTCCAGCACACCGTCCAGGGTATCCAGGTCGGTGTAATGGATGATCAGCTTGCCCTTGCCACCGCGGCCGTGGCTGATCGCCACCTTGGCACCCAGCGATTCGGACAGCTCGGTTTCCAACGAAGCGATATCGGCCTGCTGCACCTTCGGCGTGGCCACCGGACGGTTGCTCGGCACCTTGCCGGCGGCGAAGGCCTGCGCACGGCGCTCGACCTCACGCACCGACCAGCCTTCATCGGCCGCTTCCTGCGCCAGCTTGCCGGCCAGCTCGGGGGCCAGGGTCAGCAGCGCGCGGGCGTGGCCCATTTCCAGGCGGCGGGTTTCCAGCAGCAGGCGGATCGCCACCGGCAGCTCCAGCAGGCGCAGCAGGTTGGACACCGCCGCGCGCGAGCGGCCGACGGCCTCGGCGGCCTCGGCATGGGTCAGGGTGAATTCGCTGATCAGGCGCTGCAGCGCCTCGGCTTCTTCCAGCGGGTTGAGGTCTTCGCGCTGGATGTTCTCGATCAGCGCCATCGCGATGACGGTGCGGTCTTCCAGCTCGCGCACCACCACCGGCACTTCGTCCAGGCCGGCCAGCTGAGACGCACGCCAGCGGCGTTCACCGGCGACGATTTCGTAGTTGCCCGCCGGCAGCTGGCGCACCAGGATCGGCTGGATCACGCCCTGCGACTTGATCGAGTCGGCCAGCTCGGACAGCTTGCCCTCGTCCATCTCGCGGCGCGGCTGGTACTTGCCCGGCTGCAGCTGGCCCACGGCCAGCTTGCGCAGCACTTCACCCGGCAACGGTTCGATCACCGCGGTACTGGCCTGCACCTGGCTGACCGCACCCTTGGGACCCAGCAGGGCATCCAGGCCACGGCCGAGGCCTCGCTTCTTGGCTGCCGGCTTGCTGCTGGTCATCAGACGGTCTCCACGGCCTTGCCGGCCTTGTTGCGTTCGTTGTTGCGGCGGATGATCTCGCCGGCCAGGCCCAGGTAGGCCACGCCACCGCGCGAGGCGCGGTCGTAGCCGACGATGCTCTGGCCATGGCTGGGTGCCTCGGCCAGGCGCACGTTGCGCGGCACGATGGTGCGGAACACGCGGTCGCCGAAGTGCTCGGTGAGCTCGGCCGAGACCGCGTTGGCCAGGTTGTTGCGCACGTCGAACATGGTGCGCAGCACGCCTTCGATCTCCAGCGCCGGGTTGAGGTTGGCACGCAGCGCTTCGATGGTTTCCACCAGCGCGCTCAGGCCTTCCAGCGCGTAGTACTCGCACTGCATCGGCACGATCACCGAGTCGGCGGCGGCCAGCGCGTTGAGCGTCAGCAGCGACAGCGCCGGCGGGCAGTCGATCAGGATGTAGTCGTACTCGTCGCGGATCGGCGCCAGCGCACGCTTCAGGCGCTGCTCGCGCTCGCTCTGCGCCATCAGCTGGATCTCGGCCGCAGTCAGGTCGATGTTGCCCGGCAGCAGGTCGTAGCCTTCGGCCGTCTGCACGCGCACATCGGCGGCGCTGGACTCGCCCAGCAGCAGATCGTAGGTGGAGGAGACCAGCTCGCGCTTGTCCACGCCACTGCCCATGGTCGCGTTGCCCTGCGAATCCAGGTCGACCAAGAGCACGCGCTTGGGTGCGTTGGCCAGGGAAGCGGCCAGGTTGACGGCGGTCGTGGTCTTGCCGACGCCACCCTTCTGGTTGGCGATGGCGATGATGCGGGCCATGCGGGTGTGCCTCGTCGACGTGTGCTGGGACCGGTCATTATGCGTACAACCGGCCCCTTGCGGAAATCGTGAATCGCCAACCCGTTGTTCCACAAGGGGCTGGCGACGGGAATCAGGGACCTGTAACGGTGACCAGGTGGCGTTCGCCGGCCAGGCCGGGCACGCTCAGCGGGGTCACCTCGCGCACCTGCCAACCAGCCGGCAGCTCCGCGATCTCTTCATGCGGGTAGACGCCCTTCATGGCCAGCAGCACGCCACCGGGGCGCAGCAGGTGGCCACCAACGCGGACGATGCCCGCCAGGGTGTCCATCGCGCGCGCGGTCAGCTGGTCGTAGTGGCCAGCTTCGTCCAGCGCCTCGGCGCGCGATTCGGCCACGCGGGCATTGCCCAGACCGAGCTGGCGCACGGCCTCGCGCATGAAGCGCGCCTTCTTGCCGTTGCTCTCCACCAGGGTGACCTGCAGGCCCGGGCAGGCGATCGCCAGCGGGATGCCGGGCAAGCCGGGACCGGTACCGAGGTCGGCCAGGCTGCCATCAGCCACGAACGGCTGCATCGCCAGCGAGTCGAGCAGGTGGCGGGTGACCATCTCCTGCGGGTCGCGGATGGCGGTGAGGTTGTAGGTGCCGTTCCAGCGGTGCAGCAGGGCCAGGTATCGCAGCAGCGGCGGCGCCAGCGCGGCGTCCAGGCCCATGCTGGCCAGGCCCTGTTCCAGCGTGGCAGCCACGCTGGCGGGAAGTGGGTGTTCGCTCATGCCGACATTATCGCCGGTTTTGCGCGCTGATTCCCCGCTTCAGTGCGGATACCAGGCCAGAGCAGCGCGGAATTGCCCGGTGGCCTGCCATTCGTGCAGATGCCAGCGCGCGGCCACGCCCAGTTCCGGGTCGCACCAGCGCAGGTGCAGGGCGCCATCGGCCCCCGGGGCCAGCTGCAGGCGGTGCAGGCCGAACGAGATGCCCTGCCCGTGTGCCTTCAGCATGGCTTCCTTGGCGCACCACACGCGGAAGAACCAGTGCTCGCGCCCGGCCTCGTCCAGGCTTTCCAGCCAGGCCACTTCCTCGGGGTGGAAGAAGCGCTGCACGATCTCCATCAGGCGGGCCCGCGGCCGCAGCAGCTCCAGGTCGACGCCCAACCGCACGCCCTCGCCCAGTGCCACCAGCAGCACCTCGCCACTGTGGCTCCAGCCGGTGCCGTAGTGGGCCAGCGCGCCGCTCAGCTCCGGCCGGCCCTTGTCATCGCGAACCAGTGGCAGCGCCTCCGGGTCGGTGCCCAGCGCCTGCGCCAGCACCTGCCGCGCCTGCGGTTCGCCGCGGTGGCCCGGCACGTGCGGGCGCCGCCAGACCGTCACCGGCCCAAAGCGCCACGGGCCGTCAAGGGTGGCTGGCAGGCTCATCCGCACGCGCCCATCACGCAATTGCACGACGGGTTCACAGCCATGCGCGTCAACTGGTCACAGTTCCCCACCGGAGGTTCGATCATGGGCATCATCGTTTGGCTGATCGTCGGCGGCATCGTAGGCTGGCTGGCCAGCATCATCATGAAGCGCGATGCCCAGCAGGGCATCATCCTCAACATCGTGGTCGGCATCGTCGGCGCGCTGATTTCCGGCTGGCTGTTCGGCGGCGGCATCAACGAAGCGATCACCATCCGCACCTTCCTGTTCTCGCTGATCGGTGCGGTGATCCTGCTGGCGATCGTCAACCTGTTCACCCGCAAGAGCATACGCTGACGCGGCGGTCGTGCCGGCCGCTGGCCGGCAGACGCATCACAACGGGCCCGGCATTTGTCGGGCCCCGTTCGTTCAACCGATCTGCACCCACGCTGGCGCATGATCGCTGGGGCGTTCCCAGGTACGCGGCTCGCGGTCGATGCCCGAAGCCACCGCACTGCCCTTCAGCGCGTCGGAGACCAGGGTCAGGTCGATGCGCAGGCCCAGGTCGCGGCGGAAACCGGCGGCACGGTAATCCCACCAGCTGAACACACCGGCCTCGTCGTTGTGCAGGCGGAAGCCATCGTGCAGGCCTAGCTGCAGCAGCTTGTTCAATGCACCGCGCTCGGCGGTGGAGGTGAGGATGTGGTTTTCGTTCCACACCTCCGGGTCGTGCACATCGCGCGCATCCGGGGCGATGTTGAAATCGCCCATCACGATCAGCTTCGGGTGCCGCTGCAGTTCTTCGGCGATCCAGGCATGGACCGCTTCCAGCCAGCGCAACTTGTACTCGTACTTGTCGGTGCCGATGTCCTGGCCGTTGACCACGTACAGGTTGATCACCCGCAGGTCGCCGAAGGTACCGGCGATGACGCGCTTCTGCTCGTCCTCGAAGCCGGGAATACCGATCTGCACATCCTGCGCCGGCTCACGCGACAGCAGCGCCACGCCGTTGTAGGTCTTCTGGCCGGCGAACACGCTGCGGTAGCCCGCGGCGATCAGCGCCGAGTCGGGGAACTTGTGGTCCTCCAGCTTGGTTTCCTGGATACCGACGATGTCCGGACCGAACTCCTTGAGCCACTGCTCCAGGTGCGGCAGGCGGACATTGAGCGAATTGACGTTCCACGAGGCGATCTTCATGGGGGCCATTCTACCCGGGTGGGCTTAGGTAGAGGCCGCCCCTGGTCGGCACTTCGGGCCCACGCGTGCCAACCAAGGTTGGCACCTACCGGTAGTGCCGGCCGCTGGCCGGCAACCCCATGAACCGTCGGCAAGACCCTGCAGTTGCCGGCCGGCGGCCGGCACTACCGCAGCAACAGCTTCAACAACCCCGCAATCTTCGAATACGGCGGCCGCAGCCGGTCGCTGGCGGCCCAGCGCGACTGCCACAGCACCGGCAGCCGCTTGCTCATCGCATCGAACCCGGCCCGGCCGTGGTACGCGCCCATGCCGCTGGCCCCTACCCCGCCAAACGGCAGGCCATCGGCGGCGAAATGCAGCAGCGTGTCATTGACCGTCACCCCACCGGCCACCACCTGGCCGAGGATGCGCTCCACCGTCGCCGTGTCATGGCTGAAGGGATACAGCGCCAGCGGCCGGTCACGCGACAGTACGTCGGCCAGCGCAGCATCCAGATCCGGGTAGGCGCGCACCGGCAGGATCGGCCCGAAGATTTCCTCGCGCATCAGGTCCAGGTCGTCCGGCGGGTCCAGCACCACGGTCGGCACCAGCAGGCGCTCGCGGTCGGCGCGCGCCTCATCCACCTGCGCCAGCGGAATCACCGGCACCCCGCGTTGCCGCGCCTGCGCCAGATAGCCCTGCAGGCGCCGGTACTGGCCTTCATTGATGATGCGCGTGTAATCGTCGGCATCGCTGAAGTCGCCGTAGCGTTCGCGTACCTGCTGCTGCAGCGCCTGCACGAACTCGCGCTGGCGCGCGGTGTCGATCAGCGCGTAGTCCGGCGCGATGCAGGTCTGCCCGGCGTTGAACCACTTGCCGGTGGCCAGCCGCGCTGCGGCTTTGTCCAGGGGGAAATCGCGGCAGACGATGGCCGGCGACTTGCCGCCCAGTTCCAGCGTGACCGGCACCAGATGCTCGGCGGCGGCCGCCATCACCTTGCGGCCAACCGCCGTCGAGCCGGTGAACAGCAGATGGTCCAGCGGCAGCGATGACACCGCCGCCGCTACATCCGCCCCACCCTGCACCACCGCCACGCGATCGGGCGGGAACACACTGGCCAGCAGATCGGCCAGGAACGCGCTGGTGCGCGGCGTGTGTTCCGAAGGCTTGAGCAGCACGTGGTTGCCGGCGGCGATGGCGGTAGCCAAAGGCACCAGTGCCAGCGTGACCGGGTAGTTCCAGGGCGAGATCACCCCGACCACGCCCAGCGGCGTCGGCCGCAGCTGCGCGCGCGCCGGCCATAGTCGCCAACCGGCACGCACCCGCTGCGGCTTCGACCAGCTGCGCAGGTGACGGCGCAGGTGGTCGATGGCCGACAGCACACTCATCCCATCGGCCAGTTTCGATTCAACGTGGGCGCGATGGCCGAAGTCCTCGGCGATGGCCTGCGCCATTTCTTCCAAGCGCGGCCTCAGCGCCTCGCGCAGGCGGCGCAGATCGGCTTCGCGCTGGTCCAGCGTGGGGCGCTGCGACTGCCACTCGCTGCGCAGGGCGCGCAGGATGAGGGGGAGGGAGGTCGGCGTTGTGGTGATCATGGCCCGACTATACGGCGTGCTGTGCAACGCAATGGTAGTGCCGGCCGCTGGCCGGCAGCCCCATGGATCTCCGGCAGACATCGTGCATTTGCCGGCCAGCGGCCGGCACTACCAAAAAGAGGGCCGCGGTCTGCACCGCGGCCCCTGAAACCTGATGGGTGCCGACCGTTGGTCGGCACGCCGGTTACTTGGTGATATCCACGTCCTTGGTCTCGCGCAGGAACAGGCCGCCGATCACCACCGACATCAGCGCGATGATGATCGGGTACCACAGGCCGTAGTACAGGTTGCCGGTACCGGCCACCAGCGCGAACGAGATCGCCGGCAGGAAGCCACCGAACCAGCCGTTGCCGATGTGGTACGGCAGCGACATCGAGGTGTAGCGGATGCGGGTCGGGAACAGTTCGACCAGGTAAGCGGCGATCGGGCCGTAGACCATGGTCACGTACAGCACCAGCAGCCACAGCATGAAGATGGTGCCGGCGATGTTGATGCGGGCGCCATCCGCCTTGGCCGGGTAGCCGGCGGTGGTCAGGGCGGTCTTCAGTTCCGCACCGAACGCATCGGCCTTGGCCTTGCCGTCTTCCTTGGTCAGGCCAGCAGCCTCATACGAGGTGACGCTGGCGCTGCCCACGTTCACCATCGCCAGCGAACCGGCGGCGGCGGGCTGCACGTCATACGGCACACCGGCCTTGGTCAGCGCAGCGGTAGCGACGTCGCAGGAGCTGGTGAACTTGCGCAGGCCGACCGGATCGAACTGGAACGAACAGGTGTTCGGATCGGCAACCACCAGCGCCGGCGAGTTGGTGCGGGCTTCTTCGATGGCCGGGTTGGCGAAGTGGGTCAGGCCCTTGAAGATCGGGATGTAGGTGACGGCGGCCAGCAGGCAGCCGGCCAGGATGATCTTCTTGCGGCCGATACGGTCGGACAGCCAGCCGAAGAAGATGAAGAACGGCACGCCCAGCGCCAGCGCGGCGGCGATCAGCAGGTAGGACGTGGTGGCATCGACCTTCAGCATGCTGCTGAGGAAGAACAGCGCGTAGAACTGGCCGCCGTACCACACCACCGCCTGGCCGGCCGCAGCACCCAGCAGGACCAGCAGCATCAGCTTCAGGTTGCCGCCCTTCAGACTGTCACGGAACGGCGTCTTGGAACCCTTGCCCTCGGACTTCATCTGCTGGAACAGCGGCGACTCGCTCAGCTGCAGGCGGATCCACACCGACACGCCCAGCAGCAGGATCGAGACCAGGAACGGAATACGCCAGCCCCAGGCTTCGAAGGCTTCGTTGCCGAGGAAGTAGCGGCAGGCCAGGATGATCAGCAGCGACATGAACAGGCCGAGCGTGGCCGTGCACTGGATGAAGCTGGTGTACAGGCCGCGCTTGTCGTCCGGTGCGTGTTCGGCCACGTAGGTGGCGGCACCGCCGTACTCGCCGCCCATCGCCAGGCCCTGGGCCAGGCGCAGGATGATCAGGATCACCGGTGCGGCGAAACCGATCGAAGCGTAGTTGGGCAGCACGCCGACCAGGAAGGTCGAGATGCCCATGATCAGGATCGTGACCAGGAAGGTGTACTTGCGGCCGATGCGGTCGCCGAGGCTGCCGAAGAAGGCCGCGCCGAACGGACGCACGAAGAAGCCGGCAGCGAACGCCAGCAGGGCGAAGATCATGCCCGTGGTTTCATTGACGCCACTGAAGAACTGCTTGGCGATGATCGCTGCAAGCGAGCCGTACAGGAAGAAGTCATACCACTCGAACACCGTGCCGAGGCTCGACGCGAAAATGACCTTCTTGTGGCCCTGGGTCAGGGTGCCCGCTTTGTGTGCGGTGCTGGGTGTGCTGGACATGGGACGCTTTCCCTCTGTAGATGCCGGCCTGGGCCGGTGGGTGCCAACCGTTGGTCGGCACGCAATTCGGTAGGTGCCAGCCGTTGGCCGGCACGCTCTTAGAAGCTGTACTTGGTAGTGAACTGCAGTCGGGTGATGTCACCCTTGTTGCCGTTCTCCACTTCGCGACGGCCATACATCAGCTCTGCACCGATATCGACCTTGGGCAGCGGCGAGTAGAAGATGTTGCCGCGGATGCTCTGCACACTCTTGGTCACCAGCGGGCCAAGGATGCTGTCGTTGTCGTAGTCGCTGCGCGCGTAGATCAGGTTGGTGCGCAGCTTCGGCGAGAACGCATGCCGCCAGCCCACGTAGCCGGCAAGCACGCCGGTCGGGTTGAGCTCGTCGCGGGCCACGTCGTAGGCGCTGTCGGCGGTGATGCCCAGGCCGATGTAGCGGGCGATGCCTTCGCCGCCAGTCAGCTGGTAGTGCAGAGAATCGCTGTCACCCATCACCCACTTGCCGCCCAGGGTCAGGCCGCCGGCCACCTTGTCGGCCTTGGCGCCGGTGGCCTGGTTGTCGACCTTCAGCTGACGGACGATGCCGCCGACGCCGAAGGTGCCCCAGTTGCCCTTCCAGCCGTAGCGCATGGTCAGATCAGGCAGGCTGCCACGATCGGAGTTGGCGCTGGCATTGGTCCAGGCGCCGGTAACCGGGTTGCGGGTACCGGTGAGGGTGGTGGTTTCCGGATTTTCCAGCGCGACGCTGAAGCCACCCTGGGTGTAGCGCACCTGCGCCTGGCGCACGAAGATCACGCCGTCGGTGGGGCCGACGAAGTCGACCGCTTCCGGCAGTGCGGCCGCGTCCATGAAGTTGGACCAGGTCTGGCCCGCCATCCAGTTGTTCCAGTACATGTAGGCGTGGCGCAGGGTCACACCGTAGGTATTGGTGGCGGTCTGGTTGCCCAGCGAATTGCCGAAGAAGTCCATCTCGAAGAACGCGCCGGCCTTGTTGCCCGATTCGCTCACGTTGTCGATGCCCAGGTTGAAGCGCGAGAACTTGGCATGGGCGTTGAAGTCGGTGCCCGAACGCTTGCCGCTGCCGCCGGCGCCTTCTACCGGGGTCTGGCCCGGCAGGTACAGCGAGCGGCCGGTGGCGTCGTCGGCCAGCTGGCCATCGCTGGTCTGGGTGGCCAGGAAGTCGGCCTTGATGAAGCCGCCGATCTTGACCGTGGTACCCGGCGCGGCGCCCGGGGTGATGGTGGTGACCTGGATCGGTTGCTTGCCGGCCGGCACCGAAGCGACCGGCTTCTGCTCGGCCTGCACGGTGCGGACTTCGGTTACGGCCTGCTGGGTCTGGCTGATCTGGGTCTGCTGTTGCTGTTGCGAAGACAGCAGCGCTTGGACCTGGCGTTCCAGTTCGGCAACGCGTGCTTCCAGCGCTTTCTCTTTGGCGGTCTCTGCGAACGCCATGCCCGGTGCGACCAGGGCGACCAACAGGCAGGCCGCCAAAGGTTTGCGCACGGCTTTCAACGTACGGTGGCTCATGTTGCCCTCTCTCCCAAGTGGCAAGGTGATGCCGCGCGTGGGGCACGGTCGAGCCGAGACTGCGGGGCGTTCACGCACACCGGCTATTCGCCATTGGTCGAACCCGGCCCTGCAGGACGCTCACTTTCGACCATGGTCTAAGCAAGGTGGTGACGCGGGCGGGGGTGGATGGGGCAAACTGAGGGGGATCGGTCGCTGCGATGCTGCGACCGCACATACAAAGTCAACGTGCAAGTGAGGGTGCCATGGCTGATATCTACCCCGTCGATCCGCAGTTCGCCGCCAAGGCACGCATCGACAAGACGTCCTATGAACAGCAGTACCAGGCTTCGGTCACCGACCCGGATGGTTTCTGGGGCAAGGCCGCCGAGCGCCTGGAGTGGATGCGCAAGCCGACGAAGATCAAGAACGTCAACTACGACCTGTCCGACTTCCACATCAAGTGGTTCGAGGATGGCGAGCTCAATGCCAGCGTGAACTGCCTGGACCGCCAGCTGGAGACGCGTGGCGACAAGACCGCCCTGCTGTTCGAGCCGGACGGCCCGGACGCACCGGCGCAGCACGTGACCTATCGCGAGCTGTACGAGCGTACCTGCCGCCTCGGCAATGCGCTGCGCAACCTCGGCGTCAAGAAGGGCGACCGGGTCACCATCTACCTGCCGATGATCGTCGACGCCGCCGTGGCCATGCTGGCCTGCGCGCGCATCGGTGCGATCCACTCGGTGGTGTTCGGTGGCTTCGCGCCGAACTCGATCGCCGACCGCGTCAGCGACTGCCAGAGCAAGCTGATCATCACCGCCGACGAAGGTCTGCGCGGTGGTCGCAGGATTCCGCTGAAGGCCAATGTTGATGCCGCGCTGAAGCTGCCCGGCACCAACACCGTCGAAACCGTGCTGGTGGTGCGTCACACCGGTGGCGCGGTGGACATGCAGGCCCCGCGCGACCGCTGGTTCCACGACGTGGTGGACAGCCAGCCTGCCATCTGCGAGCCGGAACGCATGAACGCGGAAGACCCGCTGTTCATCCTCTACACCTCCGGTTCCACCGGCAAGCCGAAGGGCGTGCTGCACACCACCGGTGGCTACCTGCTGTACGCGGCCTACACCCATGAAGCGGTGTTCGACCTGCGCGAGGACGACATCTACTGGTGCACCGCCGACGTCGGCTGGGTCACCGGCCACAGCTACATCGTGTACGGCCCGCTGGCCAACGGCGCGACCTCGCTGATGTTCGAAGGCGTGCCGAACTACCCGGATACCTCGCGGTTCTGGAACGTGATCGACAAGCACAAGGTGTCGATCTTCTATACCGCGCCGACCGCCATCCGTGCACTGATGCGCGAGGGCGAGGAGCCGGTGAAGAAGACCTCGCGTGCCTCGCTGCGCCTGCTTGGCAGCGTTGGCGAACCGATCAACCCGGAAGCCTGGCGCTGGTACTACGAAGTGGTTGGCGACAGCCGCTGCCCGATCGTCGATACCTGGTGGCAGACCGAGACCGGCGGCATCCTGATTTCGCCGCTGGCCGGCGCGATGGATCTCAAGCCGGGTTCGGCCACCCTGCCCTTCTTCGGCGTGCAGCCGGCGTTGGTCAATGCCGATGGCGAGATCAAGGACGGCCCGACCGAGGGTAACCTGATCATCCGTGATTCCTGGCCGGGCCAGATGCGCACGGTGTACGGCGACCACCAGCGCTTCATCGATACCTATTTCCGTACCTACCCGGGCAGCTACTTCACCGGCGACGGTTGCCGCCGCGATGAAGACGGCTACTACTGGATCACGGGCCGCGTCGATGATGTGATCAACGTGTCCGGCCACCGCATCGGCACCGCCGAAGTGGAAAGCGCGCTGGTCTCGCACCCGAAGGTGGCCGAAGCCGCCGTGGTTGGTTTCCCGCACGACGTGAAGGGCCAGGGCATCTATGCCTACGTAACCCTGGTGGCCGAAGAGGCGCCGACCGATGAGCTGCACAAGGAGCTGATCGCGTGGGTGCGCAAGGAGATCGGCCCGATCGCCACGCCGGACCACCTGCAGTGGGCGCCGGGCCTGCCCAAGACCCGCTCGGGCAAGATCATGCGCCGCATCCTGCGCAAGATCGCCGAGAACGCACCGGACCAGCTCGGCGACACCTCGACCCTGGCCGATCCGTCGGTGGTGGCGTCGCTGGTGGACGAGCGCAAGGTGCGCTGATGGCGTGACCGCAGGCGCAGGACGCGCCAGGGACGTGGCCGGGAGGAGGGACCCGGCCGTGTCCGACCCGTCCTGCACCTGCCATCACGTCGCTCTTTTTCCTGATCGATAAGCTCGACCCATGACCACCCTCCTGATTGCCGATGACCACCCGCTGTTCCGCGAAGCCCTGCGCGGCGCCGTGCAGCGGGTCATCCCCGGCGTGCAGCTGTTCGAAGCCGACAGCGTGGAAGCGCTGTACGCGCTGGCCGACCAGCACAACGACGCCGACCTGGTCCTGATGGATCTCAACATGCCCGGTGCGCAGGGTTTCAACGCGCTGGTGCACATGCGCTCGCTGCATCCGCAGCTGCCGGTGGTCGTGGTGTCCGCGCGCGAAGAAGCCACGGTGATGCGCCGCGCGCTCGACCACGGCGCGCTGGGCTTCATTCCGAAGTCTGCGGATTCGGACACCATCGGCCACGCACTGGGCACCATCCTCGATGGTGAGACCTGGGCGCCGCCGGAAGCGCACAACGTGCCGCCCACCGGCAGCGAGGAACGCGAAGTCGGCCAGCGCCTGCGCGAGCTGACCCCACAACAGTTCCGCGTACTGCAGATGCTCGGCGCCGGCCGTCTGAACAAGCAGATCGCCTACGACCTCAACGTGTCCGAAGCGACGATCAAGGCCCACGTCACCGCGATCCTGCGCAAGCTGGGCGTGACCAACCGCACCCAGGCCGTGCTGATGGCCGGCAAGCTGGCCATCGACGACGACGCCATCGTGCTGCCGCCGGAAGAAGACTGAGCCCGCCTTTGTAGAGCCGAGCCCATGCTCGGCTGCTGTTCGCCGAAGGTCGCGCTACTCCCGCAGAGGCCATCTGCTCCAGGCGTGAGGAAACTCGCCAAGAAACGTAGCCAGCCCAGCACGAACCGGATTGGCCGCAATGTACATCGCCTGCTTGCGCAGGCATTCATCGCTGCGCAGCGCGTGGTCGTAGTAGCCCGGCTGCCAGATCGGCGCGTTGGCTTCCACCTGCCTGGCAATGGCCCGTCCGCTTCTGGACTTGAGGATCTGCATGCACCCGGCGAGCGTTCCGCGTCGCAGTTCGATCAACCAATGAAGATGGTCCGGCATGATCACCCACGCGAGGGAGAAGGTCCGCCCCGTCCGCTCTACTGTGCGCAACGCTTCGATCAGAAGATCGACGTTGGCTTCATCGTCGAACCAGCGTCGACGCGCGTATGTCACAGCGGTGATCGCATAGACATTGCCGGTCTGCGACCACCGGCCATTACGGAGTGCGGGGCTGGACATGCCCGAAGACTATGCTGCGCCCGACAGGCTCTCCATCGGGGCAACACCGCATCGCCTGTCGGCCGATGCCCCGCTGTAGAGCCGAGCCCATGCTCGGCTGCGTTTGACCTTAAGCCCGCGCTACGCGCGTGATCCGAGCATGGGCTCGGCTCTACAGGGGCGGCCGTTACGCCACGCCGTGCAGGTGTTCGTACAGGATCGTCGCGCCGATGATCACCAGGATCACACCGCCGATGATCTCGGCACGCTTGCCCACCATGCTGCCCAGCACGCGGCCGAGCATGATGCCGACGGTGACCATGGTCAGCGTGCACAGGCCGATGACCACGGCCATCACGCCGATATGCACGTCCATGAAGGCCAGGCCGATACCCACCGCCATCGCATCGATGCTGGTGGCGAAACCCGTCAGTGCCAGCTTCCAGAAGCCGTGGTGCTGCGAGGGGTCTTCGTCTTCCTCGGCACTGTCCGGACGCAGACCGTTGTAGATCATGTGGATGCCCAGCGCGCCGAGCAGACCGAAGGCGATCCAGTGGTCGAAGGCTTCGACGTACTGCAGGGCGGCACGGCCGAGCAGCCAGCCGATGATGGGCGTGATCGCCTCGATGACGCCGAAGATGATGCCGGCACGGAGTGCGTCGCGGAACACCGGCTTGCGCATGGCCGCACCCTTGCCGATTGCTGCGGCGAAGGCATCGGTGGACATGGCAAAGCCGATCAGGAGGATCGAAATGGGGGACATGGGCGGCTGCTGAGGTCGGGCTAGGACGGACGCACGGCCTGCGCTCGCGCCCAACCTGACGTTGCGCGCGCGGGCCGCTGGTCTCGCCAACCATCATGGTTGTCCACGCCACGGCGCACTGGCCGAGTATGTTGACGTGGACGATTCCTGCGAAGGAATCCGGCTACTCCCCAAGGGGACGCGAAGCTTAGCATCGCGATTCGCGCGTGGCGCATTTCCAGCGAAACGCGCAGGCAGGGCTGGTTTGTATAGCGATGGCTATAACAGGACTTCCGCGACGCCGCGCTTCGCGCGTGAGCCGAGCATGGGCTCGGCTCTACAGAACCCCGCGGCACCTGCATTTGTAGAGCCGAGCCGACGCTCGGCTGCTCTTCGATCCGACGACGGAGTCCCGCGCCCCGAGCGGGAGCCGAGCATGGGCTCGGCTCTACAGTCGCGATCTAGGCATCACCACTGCCGGTGTCGCGCAGCGCGCCGAGGAAGGCGCGCAGCGAGGCTGGCTTGATCGGCTTGGTCAGCACGCGGTATCCGCGTTCGCGAGCCATCCGCTTCAGCTCGTCGCGACCATCGGCAGTCAGCAGCGCGCCGGGCAGCGCATAGCCTGCCGCCTCGCGCAGCGCCACCAGCGCATCCAGGCCATCCATGCGGTCGTGCAGGTGGTAATCCACCAGCATCACCTGCGGGCGCTCGGCGATCTTCTCCAGCGCCTGGTCAACGGTGGCGGCAGTGATCACCTGCACCTGCCAACGGCCCAGCAGCGCGCGCATGCCGTCGAGGATCTCTTCGTCGTTGTCCACGCACAGCACGCGCAGGCCGGCCAGCGAATCACTGCGCACTGGCGCGGCTACGCTCTGTGCAGGTGTGACCAGCTCGGTGTAGCCCGGCAGCGGTGCCACCCGCGGCAGGATGATCGAGAACATCGAACCACTGCCCACGCGGCTGCGTGCGTTCAACCGATGATCAAGCAGGCGCGAGATACGCTGGCAGATCGACAAACCCAATCCCAGCCCCTGCTCACCCCAGTCGAAAGGCTGCTGGTAGCGATGGAACTCGTCGAAGATCTGCCGCATGTGGTGCTCGGGAATACCCGGGCCGGTGTCCCACACCTGCAGTTCCACCTCGTCGCCGCGCTGCCGCACCGCCAGCACGATGCGGCCCTGGCGCGTGTAGCGCAGCGCATTGGCGAGGAAGTTCTGCAGCACGCGGCGCAGCAGGCGGCGGTCACTGCGCACCCACGCCGGGCGCGCGAACAGGTCCAGGCGCAGGCCACGACCGGCGGCGACCGGGGTGTACTGCGCGGCCAACTCGCGCATCAACGCGCTCACGTCGAACTCGCCGATCACCGGATGCAGGCCGCCGGCATCCAGCCGCGACACATCCAACAGGCCATCAAGCAGTTCCTCGGCCGCACGCAGCGACGCATCCACGCGTTCGGCCAGGTGCTTCTGCTCGTCACTCACATGATCGCTGTCGCGCAACGCCGAAGCGAACAGACGTGCGGCATTCAATGGCTGCAGCACGTCATGACTGATCGCGGCCAGGAAGCGGGTCTTCGACTGCTGCGCGACTTCGGCCTCGTGCGAACGCTCGGCCACGCGCTGTTCCAGTGTTTCGTTGGCCTCCAACAGCGCGCGTTCGGCGTGCTTGTAATCGGTGATGTCGTTGTAGCTGGTCACATAGCCACCGCCCGGCAATGCCTGGCCGCGCATCTCGATCACCTTGCCATCGCTGCGGGTGCGCTCGAACACGTGCGGCGAACCGGCCCGCATGTAGCCGATGCGGCGGTTGATCTGGATTTCGATATCGCCCTCGCCCAGCTCACCCCGCTCGGCGTTGTAGCGGATCAGGTCAGCCACCGGCCGCCCGACGTAGAGCATGCCGTCGGGGTAGCCGAACATGTCCTGGTAGCGGCGATTCCACGCGGTCAGCCGCATGTCCGGGTCGACCACGCTGACCCCGGCGCTGATGTTCTCCAGCGTGGTCGAGAGGATCTCGCGGTTGAAGCGCAGCTCCTGGCCGGCCTCATCCAGCACCGCCACCACTTCACCCAGGTCCATGCCCGAACCGCGCAGCAGGCTGGTCAGCAGAAGGCGTGCCGATGCCGCACCGATCGACGCAGCCAGCAGACGCTCGGTGAACTGTACCCACGGCCGGTCCGCAGGCGCCGAGGATTGCAGTTCGCGGCCCAGCGACTGCGCCTGCTCGAAGAACGAACGCCGCGCATGGCGCTCGCCGACCACGCGGGAGGCCAGCGCCAGCAGGTCACCCACATGCACGTGACCAGGCCAGCCACCGGCCACCGACGGGCGCTCGGCATACGGGTCGAGGAACGGCGCGGCGCGCAGACGCTCGTCCACACCGGGACGCCAGCGCGCGGACACCAGCATCATCGTCGCCGCATTGACCAGCAGCGACCAGAACGTGCCATGGGTCAGCGGATCCCAGCCGGTCATGCCGAACAACTGCTGCGGGCGCAGCCAGGCGATGCCAAACGGGCCGTTCTGTACCCAGCCGTCGTCCATCCAGCCGGCGATGGTCATCGCAGGCAGCAGCAGGGTGTAGAGCCAGGTGGCGAAGCCCAGCAGCATGCCGGTCTCGACACCGCGACGGCTGGCACCGCGCCAGTACAGGCCACCGATCAGGCCGGGCGCGAACTGGGCCACCGCGGCGAAGGCCATCAGGCCGTACGAGGCCAGCGTGCTGTCGTTGCTGCTGCTGCGGTAGTAGCTGTAAGCCATCAACGCCAGCAGCAGGATCGCCAGACGGCGGATCCACAACACCCGTGAAGCGACGTCGGCCGCTTCCTGGTGATCACCACTGCGGCGCAGCAGCACCGGCATCACCAGGTCGTTGCTGACCATGGTGGCCAGCGCGATCGAGGACACGATGACCATGCCGGTAGCGGCGGAGAATCCGCCTACGTAGGCGATCAGCGCCAGGGCGTTGCGCCCCTCGGCCAGCGGCAACGCCAGCACCATCGAATCATCGGCGACGCTGCTGCCGGTGCCGAACAGGCTGACACCCGCGGTAGCGATCGGCAGCACCATCGCCGAGATCAGCACCAGGTAGCCACCGAACATCCAGCGCGCGCGGCGCACATCGCGTACGTCACCGCACTCGACCACGGCCACGTGGAACTGGCGCGGCAGGCAGATGATGGCGAGGAAACTGAGCAGGGTCTGCGAGATGAAGCCCACCGGCGGCAGCCCGGTGAACAGTGTATGCACCGACTCCACCACCGCCTCGTTGCGGTCGCTGAGCCAGACGTAGGCGAACACGCCCACGGCCACCATCGCTACCAGCTTGATCACCGACTCCAGCGCGATGGCCAGCATCATGCCGTGGTGGTGCTCGGTAGCGTCGACCTGGCGGGTGCCGAACAGGGTGGCGAACAGCGCCATCAGCAGCGCCACGTACAGCGCCGGATCGCTGAAGAAGCCGGTCGGGCCGGTGTTGCCGGTCAGCACCTGCAGGCTCATTGCCACCGCTTTGTACTGCAGGGCCAGGTACGGAATGATGCCGATCAGCGCGATGATCGCCACCAGCGCCGCCAGCCGCCGCGAGCGACCGAAGCGCGAAGAAATGAAGTCGGCGATGGACACCACGTTCTGGCTGCGTGCGATCAGCGCCAGGCGCTCGATGATGCGCCAGCCGAACAACAGCAGCAGCAACGGACCGATATAGATCGGCAGGTAGCCCACGCCGTTGCGCACGGCGGTACCGACCGCACCGTAGAACGTCCACGACGAGCAGTACACGGCCAGTGCCAGGCTGTAGACCACCGGCCGCAGCCACGGCCGGTCGGGGTACATCGGCCGACGGTCACCCCACCACGCCACGCCGAACAGCAGCGCGGCATAGGCAACCGAGACCAGCAGCAGGATCCAGCTGGAGACCACGCGCGCGTTTCCGTCGGAAGAACCCGCAGTGTAGGCCAGGCGTGGCCGGGGGTGCGGGCTCGTTGGGGACAACCACCCCCACCAAGGTGGGGGCCTACGCGGTGCGGGCCACGACCATTGGTCGTGGCCGGCTTCTTACTGGGCCGGCACGCCCATTTCCTTCAGCAGTTCCGGCGCCGGGTAGACCTTGGCCAGCAGCCAGCGCAGGTAGCGCATGTCCACGTGCACGGCGCGCTTGTAGCGCGGGTCGAACCACCAGCTGGCGCTGACCGATTCCCAGTTGCTGTCGAAGTTCAGGCCGATCAGTTCGCCCTTGGCGTTGAGCACCGGCGAGCCGGAGTTGCCGCCGGTGGTATCCAGGTTGGTCAGGAAGTTGACCGTCTGGGTCTTCAGCGCCGGGTCGGCGGTGCTGCCGAAGTCACCCTTGGCGATCGCGGCCAGCAGCGGCTTGGGCGCATCGAACGGATAGGCGTTGGTGTTCTTCTCGACGATGCCGGCCACGGTGGTCACCGGCGAGTAGGTCACGCCGTCGCGCGGATGCAGCGCCTCGACCTTGCCGTAGCTGATGCGCAGGGTGCGGTTGGCATCCGGGTACACCGCGCGGCCCTGCTTGGCACGCCAGGCGAACAGCGCCTGCATGTAGGCCGGGCGCAGGCGCAGCTGCTCGCCTTCGCGGGTCTTGCTTTCGTTCTCGATGCGCAGCTGCGCGGCCACCAGCGGGCCGGCCACGGCGATCAGCGGATCGGCGGCCAGTGCCTTGCCTTCGCGTGCAGCAGCGAAGCGCGACAGGCGCTGCGCCTCGTCACCCAGCTGGGTGCCGGCGTACAGGGTGTCCAGTGCCTTGGCCAGCTGCTCCGGGGTACGGCCGAAGGCCGTATCGAACTCGGCCACGCGCTGCGCGTCCGGCAGCTGCTGGTAGCGGGTCAGCAGGGTGGTCAGCAGCGCCTTCTCGACCTCCGGCGCGTAACGGCGCTGAACCTGCTTGAGCACGCCTTCGATCATCGCCTGGTCGCGCTGCTGGAAACCGCTCTCGCGCTGCGCGTCCGGCTTGGCCGACTCGATGCGCAGGCGTTCCAGCAGCAGCGCCGAGCGCAGCAGCTGGCTCTGTGCGGCCATCTGGTCCAGCAACAGGTCACGTTCGCCCACCGCCGCGCCCTGCGACAAGTTGGTCAGCAACGCCTTGATGTCGCCCTGGTACTTGCGGTCGGTGGCAGCCAGCATCGCCGTCTCGTCGGCGGCACGCTGGGCCTTGGCGTCGCTGCGCAACAGGCCTTCCAGCTCACCGGCGGCGCGCTTGCGGTTGTTCTTCAGCGACTGCAGCTGCGAGGCGTAGCGGGTGCGCGCCTGCGCGTCCTTGGCGCTGGCGGCCTCGATGGTGTCGATCATCTGCTGGAACACCGACACGCGGCGCGGCAGCACGGTATCGATCTGGCCGGCGAATTCGGCCGCGGTACGGTGGCGATAGGTGATGCCCGGGTAACCGGCCAGCATCGCGTAGTCACCTTCCTTCGGACCTTCCACCGACATCTGCAGGTGCGCCGGCGCCTGGTAGGGCACGTTGTCCTTGCTGTAGGCGGCCGGCTTGCCGTCCTTGCCAACGTAGGCGCGCAGAAGGGTGAAGTCGCCGGTGTGGCGCGGCCACATGAAGTTGTCGATCTCATCGCCGTAGTTGCCGATCGCACGGGGCGGCGCATAGACCAATCGCACGTCGCTCAGTTCCAGCTGGGCGATGCGGTAGAAGTCGGTGCCGTAGTACATGTTGGCCACCGAGCAGCGCACGCTGCCGTCCTTCTCGCACTCGGCCACGATCTGCTTGCTGGCCGCATCGACGGCATCGAAGTAGGCGCGGCCGGTCTTGCCACGCGCCTGCGCCAGCACCTGGTCGGTCACCTTGTCGAAGCCGACGGTGACCAGCACGCGGAAGTCCGGGTTGGCCGGACGCTCGTCGGCGCGGCCCTTGGCGATGAAGCCACCATTGATCAGGTCGTGCTCGGGCGAGCTGTTGTACTGGATCACGCCCATCGCCACGTGGTGGTTGGTCAGCAGCAGGCCGTCGGCGGATACGAACGAGCCGGTGCCACCACCGGCACGCACCACCGCGCTCAGTGGCGGCGCAGTGACGTTGGCCAGGTCGGCCGGATTGCCCTTGAAACCTGCGGCCTGCAGCGGCTTGGCCAGTTCCGGCAGCTGGGTCGGCATCCACATGCCTTCATCGGCGTGGGCGCCGGCGGCGAGGGTCAGGCCCAGGGCCAGGGCGGTAGGAAGGGCTTTGCGTGATGACATGAGGCAATCCGGTACGACAGAACAGCCCGGGACCATAGCCGCTGGGGCCGGATGGGGCAACGGCCGATGGTTGGGGGCACGTACCTGTAGAGCCGAGCCCACGCTCGGCTGCTCTTCTGCCCGCCCCCCAACCCGCGCTGTGCGCGGAAGCCGAGCATGGGCTCGGCTCTACAGAGATCGCGCGGCGGGTTACTTCTCCCGCCGCCAGTTGATCGACCCACGGTTTTCCACCGTGCTCGATTCCACTTCCACGTCGAAGCCACGACGCAGCAGGTACTTCAGCGTGATCACCGAACCGGCACCGACCAGCGACACGCCGTAGCCGACGTACAGCTTGGGCGAGATGTACTTGCCGACACCGATCACCGAGCCACCCAGCGCGCGCGACTGGCTCACGCCGGCATCATCCAGACCCAACTTGGCACCGAGCTGGGAAGCCAACAGGCCACTGCCTGCCGACAGCGCCGCCGAGGCCGCATTGACCTGCTGGGTCTGGTCGCTGCTGGCACCGGTCAGGCTGCGCCCCAGCACCAGGTAACCCAGTGCCTCGGACTGCGACATCGCCGGCTCGGACCACACATCCGCACGCGGCTGCTGCGCCCGCCCGGTCACGTCGATGCCCGCGGTGACATCACCAATCCGGCGCTCGGCGCGGATGTTGATGCGCGGGTCGGAGACCGCGTTGTAGTTCCACGTGAGGTTGCCGCGGGTAATGGTCAGATCCTGGCCATAGGCCTTGTAGCGACCACTCACTTCCAGCCCGCCATTGGCGGTCATCTCGCGACCGGGCTTGGCCCAGACCTGCATCTTGCCGGTCAGCGCGCCCTTCAGGCCGAAGCCGGTCATCTTCACCTTGTCGCCGAGGCTGACGGTCAGCTCCATGTCCAGCGGCGAGGTGCGCGACTCTTCCGGATCGGCCGGATCCAGCACCACCACGTCTTCGGACACCGAGGTGCCACGGTCCAGGCGCTCCAGGTCGATGTCGGCCTCGGGCACATGCACCGTACCGCGCAGTTCCATCGCGGCCTTGGCCAGGGTGAAGTCGAGATTGGGATTGGCGACGATGCGCAGCTCGCTGGTGTTGGACAGCAGCACGTTGTCGCCGTGGATCTTCAGCTGCAGCGGCTGCGCATCGCCGAACCACGACAGGCCGCCATCGACATACAGCGTGCCCTGGCCGGAATTGGCCTGCGCGGTGATCTTGGCCGAACCATCAGGCTGGGCCACGAAGCTGCCCTTGCCCTGATCGAAGGTCAGGCCCAGCGCCGGGAATTCGCCCTTGAAGTTGCTCAGTTGCGCGTCGCCGCCCAGCGACGGCTGGCCGCGCGTACCGCGCAGGCTGACGTGGCCTTCGATCAGGCCGGTCGGACGCACGATGTCCGGCGAGAACAGCTCCAGCCAGTACAGCCGCGACATGTTGAGGTAGAGCTCGCCGTTCAACGGCGCGCTGGCTTCCCAGCCGGTCTGCATCTTCGCATCGACGAAGCCGTTGCCCTGGAAGCCCATGCCCAGGTAGCCCTTGATGCTGGCCGGGGTCATGTCGAGCTTGAGCGAGAACTGGTCGTAGCGCACCAGTTCGCCACGGGTGGTGTCGCCCACCGTGTTGCGGTTCTCGCCCAGGCGCACGCCGCCTTCCTTCGAGCGCACTTCCACATGGCCTTCCCAGGCGTTGCCGCGCGGGCGGATCTGCGCGTCCAGGCTGACATCGCCACGCAGGTAGATGCGGCGGCCGGACTGCGGCGGCAACCACGGCTGCACCAGCGCCAGCGGCAGCGCATCACTGCGCACCACCAGGCCCTCACGCGGCCAGTTGGCCTGGGCGCACAAGGCACCGCTGCTGGCAGTAGCCAGGCAGGCTTCGCCCAGCGTGTAGTTGCTGCCGTTGATCGCGAACGCCGCCGGTGCACGCAGCGACCAGGCATCGCCCTTCACCGGTGCGATGCGCAGCGCGGCCAGCTCGCCACGCCACTGCGCGCCCTGCTGGCGGATGCTGCCCTGCAGTTCGACCGCGCCCAGCTCGTTGCGGGTCTGCGCGGCCAGGCGCAGGTTGGAGACACTGCCCTGCGCGTCGATGTTCAGCCGCTCCAGCAGCATGCCGGCATTGACCTGCTGGCCCTGGATCGCCAGCGTGCCGCTGTCGCCCCGCCACGGCAGCCGGCCCTTGATGCTCACGCTCTCGGCGCCGTAGCCATCCCAGTTGAGATTGTTGCCGACCAGGTCGGCGGTGATGTCCGGCGCATCGCGCGGGCCCTTCACCTGTACCTGGCCACGCAGGCCACCATCGGCACCCGGCAGCAGGTCACTGAGCTGCAGCGGCTCGAAGCGCGCGTCGATGTCGAGGCGATCGCCGACCTTGCCCGAAGCGGTCACCCGGCTGCTGCCCAGCGACAGTTTCAGATCGCCCTGGCCCTGCTCGCCCTGCAGCGCGAACTTGCCCTGCGCATCAAGATTGCGCTGGCGCAGGATGCCCTTCAGCGACGGCAGGTCCACCGTGGCTTCCAGCGTGCCGGCAGTGCCCGGCGGCGCGTTGGCCGGCGGTGGCAGCTGGCGCCCCTTGGAGGCCAGATTGCCGGACAGGCGCCCATCCCAGCCTGGCGCGAAGTAGCCTGGGTCGAAAGCCTTCAGCGTGGCCTTCGCATCCCAGTCCAGCTGCGGTGCCCAGGCCACCTTGCCTTCCACCTGCAGCTGACCGCCCGGGGTCTGCGCCTGCAGTTCGCGGATCTCAGCAGCCTGATCATTGCCACGCACGTCGAAGCGCAGCTGCGCTTTCTGCTTTTCGCGCTCGACTTCGGCACGGCCGATCGCCGCCCAGGCCTTCAGGGTACCGGCCAGGCCAAAACGTGCTTCCTTCAGGGTCACCGGTACCGGCGCACTGCCGGCGGTGTTCGGATCCGCTGCCGGCACGTAGGTCAGGTCATGCGCGACCACCGAGAAGTTGAGCTTCTGCTGGTCTTCCTGGCTGAAATCGGCGTTACCTTCCAAGCGCGCTTCGCCACCGAAGCCCTTCACCAGCAGCGGCGAGACCTTCAACACCTGGTCCTGCAGCGATACCACCGACGGTGCCAGCTCCAGTTCCTGATCGCCCTGCTTCACCTTGCCGCGCAGGTTGGCATTGCCACCCTTGCCGGCGGCGGTGAAGTCCAGCGCCAGCGGGGCAATTGCCGAACCCGCCAGTGCCGGTGACAGCAGCGCCAGATCCAGCTCGTCGCTGCGCACGCTGGCGCTCCAGCTCGGATCGGTACGGCCATCGAACACCAGCATCGCGTGCAGCGGCTTCGGCGCACGCCCGGCCACCGCCACCTCCATGTGCGACAGGTCGCCGCGCGCGACCAGGCCGATCGTGGCGGCAGTGCGGCCACGTGGCGCCGGCAGCACCGCAGTGACGGTCACATCGGTGTCGTAGTCCTTGGCCGGGATGTAGCGGCCCTGGGCAGTGAAATTGCCCATGTCGCTGTCCACCACCAGCTTGTGTGCCTGGAACTCGCCATTGGCGATCTCGATGCCGCCGCGCACGCGGCTGATGTCGATCACCGGCTCGTTGGCCTGGCTGATGCGGAAGCCGTCGATGGCGATGGCATCGGCCTGGATCGCCAGCGGCATTTCGATCTGCGGCAGCGAATCGGGCCACGACGGCAGCTTGAACGGCTCGTCGCTCTTGGCCAGGTTCAACGTCGCGTTGGTCAGTTCCAGCTTGTCCAGCAGCAGCTTGCGGCCCAGCAGCGGGCGCAGGTCCGGCTCCAGGTGTGCACGCTCGGCATGGAAATGGATGTCGTCGTAGCGGAAGTCGACGTTGTACAGGGTCAGCGGGCCGGCCACCGGGCCGTCCACCTTGTCCCAGGTGAAGCTGGCGCCCACCGGCAGCCGCGCCACCACCTGTGCCAGCAGCACATCGCGTCCGGCCACGGTCTGCAGCAGCCAGTACACCGCCAGCAGGGCCAGCAGCACCAGGCCGACCACGCCGGCGCCGGACCACGCCCAGAAGCGGCGGCGGCGGTAGAAGCGCACGCGCGGCGGCGGCGTGTTCGGGGTCGGTGCGGGCGTGCTCACAGGTCCGCTCCGATGTTCAGGTACAGCTGGAACTGCGAATCCGGGTTGTTCAGGCCATGCGCGATATCCACGCGCACCGGCCCCACCGGCGACTTCCAGCGCACGCCGAAGCCAACGCCGGTGTGCAGATCGATGGTGTTGTCGAAGGCGCTGCCGGTATCGACGAACACCGCCGCGCCCCACGGACCGCCATTGAAGTAGTGCTCGTATTCGGCCGAGCCGATCACCAGGTTCTTGGCACCCAGCGCGTATTTGTCTGGTGCCGGGGTCCGCGGTCCGACTTCGCGATAGGCGTAGCCGCGGATGCTGCGGTCGCCACCGGCGAAGTAGCGCAGGCTGGGCGGCATCGCCACCAGATCGCTGGTCCAGGTGGTGCCACCTTCGCCGCGCAGGATCAGGCGGTTGCTTTCACCCACCGGGATGTACCAGCGCAGCACGGCGTTGGCCTGCACGAAGCTGGTATCCGAGCCGGCGCCCTCGACGCCGGCACGCATTGTCGCGGTACCGCTGATGCCCTTGCGCGGGAACATTTCGTCGTCGACGTTGACGTAGTCGGCCACCATCTGCGGGTAGACCAGCGTCGAGGTGTTGTAGACCGCGTCGGTGAACTCGGTACCCGAGGCATAGCGCCAGCGCTCACGCAGCGCGTTGATCGAGGCGATCGCGGTCCAGTGCTCGTTGATCTCGCCGCTGCGGCTGGCGATCAGCTTGAAGTTGCGCAGGTCGATGTAATCGGTCTGCTCGTCATAGGCACTGGCTGCGAAGGTGTACCAGCCATCAAGCCACTTGAAGGCGGGAATACGGTAGCTGGTGACCAGGCTCTTGCGCCTCTGTGCATAGTCCAGCTGCGTGTTCATCTTGTGGCCGCGGTTGTTCAGCCACCGCCGCTCGATGCCACCGCGCACACCCGGGCCACTCTCGCTGCCGTAGCTCAGGCCGGCGGTGTAGATGGTGCGCTTGGCGCGGGTCAGCTTCACGTCCACCGGCACATCGCCGTTCTCGTCGGCCTGGTCCGGCCGCGGCTGGATGTCGATCACGCTGAAATAGTCCAGCTTGGTCAGCGACTCGCGCAGCCGGTCCAGCTTGCCCTCGTGGAAGTAACTGCCCTGGTCCCAGTAGACCAGCGGGTCGAACAGCTTGTCGACGAAGTAGTCCTGCTCGAAACGCACCGGGCCCATGTTGTAGCGGCGGCCGCTGTCCCAGGTCAGGTCGATGTCGGCAGCGTTGTCGGCACGGGTGATCTGCACCTGGCGCTGGGTGTAGTCGGCGTCGAAGTAACCGCGCTCGGCCAGGCGGCGGGTGACGGTGATCTTGCTGGCCTCGTACTGGGTATGCACGAAGCGCTGGCCCTTGCGCGGCTTGAACTTGGCCAGGTCGTCCTGCAGGTACTGGTCGTACATCGCCGGGCCGGTGATGTCGATGTGCTCGCGGCGCACGGTCACCGGGGTGCCCTTGTCGACATGGATCAGCACGCGTACGTGCTCGTCCTCGCGCGGCGCCTCGACCTTGATCACCGGGTTGTAGTACCCGAACGGCTCCAGCGCCTGGCGGGTCTGCCGCTCGGCCTGGGACAGCAGGTACTCCAGGCGCGATTCGCCCTGTTCCTTGCCGATCGTGTCGTACAGCGACAGCGATTCCTGGATGTTCTCGATGATTGCGGCGTCGTCGCCCTTGTCCAATCCCTTGATGTCCACCTTGTCGATGGTGCCGCGCGCATGGGCCACGGAGGTGGCGGCCAGCGTCAGGACCATCAGCGGCAGGGCGTATTTCTTTGGCTGCATGCGGCACAGCATACCGACCGGAGGTGACGATGCGAAATGCATCACGTCATTGGGGATCGGTTGTTAAGTGGCGGTCAAAATACGCGCCTTTGTGGCGATCATCGTGATCGCAGGGGAGGATGCCGGCATCGTGCCCGATGCCGGCAATGACCCCGATGGACATCCGCCGGCGATTGGGTGCGCGGGGCAATGCCGGCCAGCGGCCGGCACTACCGATACCGGCATCAGCTCGACAGATGCTCGATCGCCGCCACCTTGCCCAGGCGCTCGCCCAGCATCGTCAGCAGCGCAAGACGATTGCCACGCAGCGCCAGATCGTCCGCATTGACCATCACCCCATCGAAGAAGGCATCGACCTGCTGGCGCAGCCGCGCCAGCCGTGCCAGCACGGCCACGTAGTCCTTCTGCTGCAGGCTGGTGCCGGTGTCGTCGATGGCCGCGGTGACCGCTTCGGCCAGCGCGCGCTCGGCGTCTTCCTGCAGCAGCGCCGGGTCGATCTGGCCCGGAATGTCGCCTTCGGCCTTGCGGAGGATGTTGCGGATGCGCTTGTTGGCCGCAGCCAGCGCCTCGGCTTCCGGCAACGCCGCGAAGGTGCCGATCGCATCCAGGCGGCGGTCGAAGTCGTACAGCGAGGTCGGCTTCAGCTCGGCTACGGCGTTGAAGTGCGTGGCCGGCACGCCCTTGTCGCTGTAGTAGCCCTTCAGGCGGTCGAGGATGAAGTCGTACAGCTCGCCGACGTCGGCCTGCACGTTGCGCGCGGCCAGGCCGGCGTTGGCGCTGGCCAGCAACGCGCGCAGATCCAGCTCGAAACCGCTTTCGATGATCGTGCGAGCCAGGCCCAGCGCGTTGCGGCGCAGGGCGAACGGGTCCTTGTTGCCGGTCGGCTTCAGGCCTGCGGCGAAACCACCGGCCAGCGTGTCGACACGTTCAGCAATCGCCAGCACCTTGCCCAGCGGCGACAGTGCGATGTCGTCACCGCCGAAACGCGGCTGGTAGGCCTCGTCGATGGCCAGCGCCACCTCCTCCGCTTCGCCACCGGCCACAGCGTAGTGGCGGCCGGCGATGCCCTGCAGTTCCGGGAACTCGTTGACCATGCGCGACTGCAGGTCGTTCTTGGCCAACTGCGCGGCCCGCTTGGCCTGCGCGGCGTCGGCGCCGACCTGGGGGGCGATCACTTCGGCCAGGGCGGCCACGCGTGCCACCTTGTCGGCCACGCTGCCCAGCTTGGCCTGGTAGGTCACCGTCTTCAGGCCGTCACCCATCGACACCAGGCCCTGCTTCAGGTCCTCGTCGAAGAAGAACTTGGCATCGGCGAAGCGCGGGCGGATCACGCGCTCGTAGCCCTTGGCCACTTCGGCCACATCCTTCGATTCGATGTTGGCGATGCCGATGAACTTCTCTGTCAGCGTGCCGCTGTCATCCAGCACCGGGAAGAACTTCTGGTTGATCTCCATCGTTTCGATCAGCGCTTCCTGCGGCACCGCCAGGAACGCGCGCTCGAAGCTGCACAGCACTGCAGACGGCCACTCGACCAGGTTCACCACCTGCTCCAGGTTGTCGTCGGTGATGCGGGCGCTGCCACCGGCCTTGGCCGCGGCGGCCTCGACCTCGGCGACGATGCGCGCACGGCGTTCGCTCGGGTCGACCAGCACGAAGGCGGCGCGCAGGGCTTCAACGTAGTCCTGCGGCTGTGCCAGCGACACCGCCTGGTCGTGGTGGAAACGATGGCCACGGCTGACGCGACCGGCCTGCAGGCCGAACAACTCGGCTTCAACCACGTTGGCACCGTGCAGCAGCACCAGCCAATGCGCCGGGCGCGCAAAGCCCCAGGCGTGGTCGCCCCAGCGCATCGGCTTGGGAATCGGCATCGCCGCGATCGCCTCGCGCAGGATCTCCGGCAGCAGGCTGGCAGTGCTCGCGCCCGGGGTCACCGCGCGGTGCACGAAGCGCTCACCCTTGTTGTCGCTGGTCTTCTCCAGCGCGGTCCAATCGATCCCGGCCTTGGCGGCGAAGCCCTGCAGGGCCTTGGTCGGCAGGCCTTCGGCATCCAGCGCGATGTTCAGGTACGGGCCCAGCACTTCGCTGTGCTGTTCCGGCTGTTCCAGGCCAACGCCCGGCAGCAGCACGGCCAGGCGGCGCGGGGTCGACAGCGGGCGCGCATCGCCCAGTTCCAGTGCGACGCCGCGCTTGCGCAGGCCGTCGACAACGCCATCGAAGAAGGCCTGGGCCAGGCCCGGCAGCGCCTTGACCGGCAGCTCTTCGGTGCCCAGTTCGATCAGCAGGGGGGACAGTTGGCTCATCGTTTCAATCCTGTGGTGGGGGTGCAGCGCGCGACGCGTCCGGCGCCCCGGAGTAAGGGGGAGAGCGGCCGTCAGGCCTTCTTCGCGCCCGGGAAGCCCAGCTTCTCGCGCTGCTCGTAGTACGCCTTGGCCACCGCCTGGGCCAGCGCGCGCACGCGCAGGATGTAGCGCTGGCGCTCGGTCACGCTGATCGCGCGGCGCGCATCCAGCAGGTTGAAGGTGTGGCTGGCCTTCATCACCTGCTCGTAGGCCGGCAGCGGCAGGTTCACTTCCACCAGCTTCTGCGCTTCACGTTCGCAGGCATCGAAACGGTGGAACATCTCTTCCACGTCGGCGTATTCGAAGTTGTAGGTGCTCTGCTCCACCTCGTTCTGGTGGTAGACGTCGCCGTAGGTCACCGGCTGGCCGTCCGGGCCGTAGGTCCAGACCAGGTCGTAGACGTTGTCGCAGTTCTGCAGGTACATGCACAGGCGCTCGAGACCGTAGGTGATCTCGCCCAGCACCGGGCGGCACTCCAGGCCACCAGCCTGCTGGAAGTAGGTGAACTGGGTCACCTCCATGCCGTTGAGCCAGACTTCCCAGCCCAGGCCCCAGGCGCCCAGCGTCGGCGATTCCCAGTTGTCCTCGACGAAACGCAGGTCGTGCACCAGCGGATCGATGCCCAGTGCCTTCAGCGAATCCAGGTACAGCTGCTGGATGTTGTCCGGCGCCGGCTTCATCGCCACCTGGTACTGGTAGTAGCGCTGCAGGCGGTTCGGGTTCTCGCCGTAGCGGCCGTCGGTCGGGCGGCGCGAGGGCTGCACGTAGGCCGCGTTCCAGCTCTCCGGACCGATCGCACGCAGGAAGGTGGCCGGGTGGAAGGTACCGGCGCCCACCTCCAGGTCGAGCGGCTGGATGAGCACGCAGCCCTGCTGGGCCCAGAACTGGTTCAGGGTCTGGATCAGGCCCTGGAAAGTGATCGGAACGGTCGGGGTCGCGGACATGCGTACGAGTCTTGGCCGGCAAGGGGGTGCGCTAGTATAGCGGCCGACCTGCGGGGCATTCCGTACCCGGGAGGAGCAGGCAGATGGAACATCGGCTGCCGGTGGGCACGCCCGGCGAGGCTGGCGGCGTACCGCTGCCGTGGGGTCGCCTGCAGTTCGAACAGGTGGGCGCGGCCCTGATCGCTGATGGCCTGGTGGCCGAGCAGGAGCGCGAACGCATGCGGTTTTCCGCACAAGGCGCGCGCAATGCCAGTGAAGTGCACCCGCTGGTGCTGCTGTCCAACCTCAAGCTGGCGGCCAGCGGCGGCGGCGAACTGACCCTGGAACGCCTCACCGAGTGGCTGGCGCGGCGCACCAGCAGCCGCTACCTGCGTATCGATCCGACCCGGGTCGACGTTGCCGCCGTCACCGCACTGGTCTCGCATGCCTATGCACGCCGCCACCGCTTCCTGCCGCTGGCGGTGGATGCCGAGCGCGTGCTGGTGGCCACCAGCGAGCCGCTGGTGCAGGAATGGCGCCGTGACCTGCAGCACCTGACCCGGCGCCGCATCGAACTGGCGGTGGTCAACCCGCTGGACCTGCACCGCTACACCATGGAGTTCTACGGGGTGACCCGTTCGGTGCGCGGCGCCCGAGGCGACGTGCGTGGCGAAGCCAATACCACCCTGCCCAGCTTCGAACAGCTGGTGGAGCTGGGCCGCACCGGCGACGTCAACGCCGACGACCAGCACATCGTGCATATCGTCGACTGGCTGCTGCAGTACGCCTACGAGCAGCGCGCGTCGGACATCCACCTGGAGCCACGCCGCGAAATGGGGCGCATGCGCTTCCGCATCGACGGCGTGCTGCACAAGGTGTTCGAGGTACCGCCGGCGGTGATGACCGCGGTGGTCAGCCGCATCAAGGTGCTCGGCCGCATGGACCTGGCCGAACGCCGGCGCCCGCAGGATGGCCGCATCAAGACCCGTTCGCCGGGCGGCCGCGAGGTCGAGATGCGCCTGTCGACCATGCCCACCGCCTTCGGCGAGAAGTGCGTGATGCGCATCTTCGACCCCGATGCCGCGTTCAAGAGCATCGACCAGCTCGGTTTCAGCCCGCAGGAGGCGGCGGGCTGGAATGCACTGGTCGAACGCCCGCACGGCATCGTGCTGGTGACCGGCCCGACCGGCTCGGGCAAGACCACCACCCTGTATTCGACGCTGAAGCGCCTGGCCACGCCGGACGTGAACGTGTGCACGGTGGAGGACCCGATCGAGATGATCGCGCCCGAGTTCAACCAGATGCAGGTGCAGACCAATATCGACCTGGACTTCGCCAGCGGCGTGCGCACCCTGCTGCGGCAGGACCCGGACATCATCATGATCGGCGAGATCCGCGACCTGGAAACCGCGCAGATGGCGGTGCAGGCCTCGCTGACCGGCCATCTGGTGCTGTCCACCCTGCATACCAACGACGCGCCCTCGGCGGTCACCCGCCTGCTCGACCTGGGCGTGCCGCACTACCTGCTGGCCAGCACCCTCAACGGCATCCTTGCCCAGCGCCTGGTGCGCACGCTGTGCCCGCACTGCAAGCAACCGCACAGCTTCGGCGCGGCCGATTGGGCGGTGCTGGCTGATAGCCATGCTGCATATCCAGATGCCGCCACGCCCTGTCGGCCGGTCGGTTGCCTGGAGTGCCGGCGCACCGGATTCCTCGGCCGCATCGGCCTGTATGAGTTGCTGCCATTGGGTTCGCGGCTGCGCGGGCAGATCCGCGCCGACATGGATCTGGCCGGTTTCACCCGCGCCGCGCGGGCTGAAGGGCTGCGAACCCTGCGTCAGGCCGGGCTTGAAAAGGTGGCGCAGGGGCTGACTACAATCGAGGAAGTCCTGTCAGTCCTGCCGCCCCCGGATGAACCCAGCCCCATTCCTGATCCTTGAAACCGGCCGCCCGGTGCCGTCACTGCGCCGCTACGGGCGCTTCCCGCACTGGATCCGCGTTGCCGCCGGGCTGGAAGAGCACGAGACGGTGGTGGTCGATGTCGAACACGGTGGTGACCTGCCCGACCCGCATGCCTTCGCCGGCGTGCTGGTGACCGGCTCGGCTGCCTTCGTCACCGACCATGCCGAATGGAGCGAGCGCAGTGCAGCGTGGCTGCGCCAGACCGCCCACGACGACCTGCCGGTGTTCGGCATCTGCTACGGCCACCAGCTGCTGGCGCACGCGCTGGGCGGCGAGGTGGCCTATAACCCGGCCGGCCGCGAGTCCGGCACGATCGAGCTGGAACTGCAGCCGCAGGCCGCGCAGGACCCGTTGTTCCAGGGCCTGCCGCAGCATTTCGCCGCCCATGCCACCCACCTGCAGACGGTGCTGCGCGCGCCGGACGGTGCCGAGGTACTGGCGCGCTCTCCGCTGGACGGCTGCCATGCCTTCCGCTGGGGGCGCCAGGCCTGGGGCGTGCAGTTCCATCCCGAGTTCGCCACCCACCACATGCGCGGCTACGTGCGTGCCCGCGCCGACTGCATCGGCCGCCACGGCGGCTGCGCCCGCAGCATCGAGCGTGCGGTCAGTGCCGCACCGCTGGCCCGCCAGCTGTTGCGCCGCTTCGTCCGCCAGGCGCGGCTGTCTTCAGCCCAGCCGGCGACAAAACAGGGATAATCGGCGGCACGGGTGACTGCCCGGCCCCCTTTCTGTCCCTCCCGGATGTCCATGAAAGAGATTCGCAAGCTGCCGGCCTCGGCGGGCGCTCAATGGTTGCTCGATACGTTCTCCCTGTACCGGCGTGCGCCGCTGCAGCTGGCCCGGATCGGCCTGACCTGGCTGCTGGTGAGCTGGGTGGTGACCCTGCTGTCGACGCTGATTCCCGGTGCCGCCGGCATGGCCGTGCAGCTGATGACCCTGGCCATTTCGCCGATCATGTTCGGCGGCATGCTCTATGCCGTGGGCGAGATCGACGAAGGCCGCCCGGGCCTGGCCTCGCACCTGCTGCAGCCGATCCGCGACCACCGCGTCAGCCACCTGCTGGTGCCGCTGGCGATCCAGGTGCTGGCGGTGCTGCTGCTGGGCGCACTGTTGTTCATGATGATCGGCCGCGAGGGCTTCACCGCCTTCAGCGAGGTCATGACCAAGATGGAAGAAATCAGCCGCAGCGGCCAGCAGATCAAGCCGGACGACGCGGCCGCACTGGTCGCCAACCTGCCGGCCAAGCGCATCGCGCTGTGGATGCTGCTGGTGTTCCTGAGCGCGGTGGCGCTGTCGCTGGCGATGTTCACCCAGCCGGCGCTGGTGGTGTTCGACAAGCAGAGCGGCATGCATGCGCTGCGCCTGAGCCTGCAGGGCTGCATCGAGAACATCGGCGCGATGTTCGTGTTCGCCGCGCTCGGCCTGATCGCCGCGTTCTGCATGTACATCCTGTTCGTGATCGTGATCCAGGTCGCGATGCTGATCGGTGGCCCGCTCGCCGCGGCCTTCATCGCCCAGCTGGTGCTGACCACGGTGCTGATGCCGCTGTATGTCGGCGCGGTCTACGCTGCGTGGAAGCAGATGTTCGTGCACCGCGGCAGCCGCGCGGCCCCGCCGATTCCGACCACGCCGACCTCGAGCGACGTGTTCCACGCCTGACGGTCGCTCAACGGTAGCGCCGGGCCATGCCCGGCGGGCGGCATCGCATCGAGAACCAAGACACGCCGGGCACGGCCCGGCGCTACCGCATCAGGCGGCGGGTTTCTTCACTACCGACGACGGCACCAGCCAGCGTGCGGCGTGGATGCCCAGTTCGTAGAGCAGGCACATCGGGATCGCCAGCATCAGCTGCGAGACCACGTCCGGCGGGGTCAGCACCGCCGCCACCACGAAGATGCCGACGATCGCGTAACCGCGGCCTTCCTTGAACTGCTGCGGCGTCACCCAGCCCAGCAGCACCAGGATCACCATCGCCACCGGCAGTTCGAAACTGCCGCCGAAAGCGAAGAAGATCGCCAGCACGAAGTCCAGGTAGGCGTTCGCATCCGGAGTGATCGCGATCACGTCCGGGCTGAAGGTGGTCAGGAAGTGGAACACCGCCGGCAGCACCAGGAAGTAGGCGAAGGCACAGCCGGCGTAGAACAGCAGCACCGACGACACCAGCAACGGCACCGCCAGGCGCTTCTCGCGCGCGTACAGGCCCGGGGCGACGAACGCCCACAGCTGGTACAGCAGCCACGGCACCGCCACGAACAGGGCGACGAAGAAGGTCAACTTCAGCGGGGCGAAGAAGGCGCCGGCGGGGTTGGTGGCGATCATCGTCTGCCCGTTCGGCAGCTGCGAGACCAGCGGTTCGGCCAAGGCGTTGTACAGCTTCTGGGTGAATGGCAGCAGGCCCAGCAGCACTACGCCCAGGCCCAGCAGCGCGCGTACCAGGCGTCCGCGCAGTTCCACCAGATGTTCGACCAGCGAGCTTTCGCCGAAGTCCTGTTCACTCATGGATGACGCTCCGTGCTCTGCGTCGGCGGCGTCGGGCCGGCTTCAGCGGACGTGGCAGGAACGGCCCCTGAAGAAACAACGCCTTCCGTAGCAGCCGTGGTCGAAACCGGTCCGCTGTCCTGTGCCGGCGCATCGGTCTCGGACGGCTGGCTCAGGTGTGGCGGCAGATCCGCCTGTGCGGGTGTACGCACCTCCTGCACAAGGTCATCGCCCTGCTGCTGCGCCTGCTGCGCTTCGCGGCGGATTGCTTCACCGCTGGCACGCAACTGGTTCTCGGTGTCCTGCATGCCCTGGCGCACGTCCTGCATCTGCCGCTTGATGTCCTCGGCCTGCAGTTCGCGCTCCAGTTCCTGTTTCACCGAATCCCACTGATTGCGGGCACGACGTACCCACAGGCCGGCAAAGCGGGCCGCCTTGGGCAGGCGCTCAGGACCGAGCACCACCAGGGCAACCACCGCAATCACCAGCAGTTCGCTGAAGCCGATATCAAACACCGCAACCGCTCCGGATCAGCGTGGGGTGCGGTCGTGCTCGTCCTGCGCGGTGCGCGAGGCATCCTGGCTGCGCGATTCATCGCCCAGCTGCGCGTTCGGCTTGTCCTCGTCGCGCATGCCCTTCTTGAATTCCTTGACCGCCGAACCGAGATCCTTGGCGCCGCTGGTCAGGCGCTTGGTGCCGAACACCAGCAGGACGATGGCCAGCACGACCAACCAATGCCAGATGCTGAAACTGCCCATAAAGACGCTCGTTACGTTAGTGATCAGGCTGTCGAGCATAGCGCACCGGGTGTTAGCCGGCGCGCGTGACGAAAGTCAGTTTCCGCCCAGCGTTTCCGTGCGGATTTCACCGTCGGTGACCGGCTGGAAGCCCTGCTGCTGCGGCGGCGGGGTCTGCGGCACGTTCTGCAGCGGCGCGGTGGTGGCTTCGGCCGGCGCGGCCGGCGCTGCCTGAACAGGCGCCGGCGCGGCAGCCGGGGCGGCTGCCGGGCGCGGGGCGTTGCCGCCATTGCCGTTGCCGTTGCGGTTGTTGCGAGCGGCGTAGGTGGCCTCTTCCAGGCGGTCGCGGAAGGCGACCACATCCATCGACGGCGAACCCGCCGCACGGCCTTCGAAGATCATCCGCGGTGTGGTGTTGCTGCCGTAGGCGTCGAGGTTGGCGGCATCGTCGATCTGCAGCACCGCACCATCAAGAGCAACACCGGCGAACAGGCCCCGGGCGCGGGACCACGACCAGATCTCGGCCTTCAGCTGGCCGTCGGTCGCAGCAGCGGCATTGCGGCCAACCGGGCCCGCCGCGACACCGGCATCGGCGCCAAGGGTGAACTTGCCGTTGACCAGATTGTCCAGGCTGCGGTCGTTGCGGAACACCAGCACCACGTCGGAGGACTGCACACCGGCCTGGAAGCCGATGCTGCCACCGGTAAGCTTGATGAACACCGGGTTGGACCAGGCGCCGTTGGGCATGCGTACCGACATCAGGCCATGCCCACGGCGACCACCAATGACCAGACCGGCCTTGATCGTGTCGGGAATGACGATGACGGCGCGGCCTTCGTCCAGCAATTTGTCAGGAATACCCTGTTCAGGAATTCCCTGGATTTCGGCCAGCACACGTACCGCATTGCGGGCGCGCTGGTCTTCCTGCGGTCCGGCCATGGCCTGGCTGGACAGCAGAGTGGCGGCGATCAGCAGGGCTTGGATCGGGCGACGCATGGCAGGCTCCAGAAGTCAGTCCATAGGAAGATATAGCAAGTGACTGAAATTAATAGTGTTGCCATGAATCGCCAATGAGCGTTGCCCACTCACATTGACGTGGGCTATGCCTGCAATCCGAACCCTGCATCCCGGCGCGGCATCGGATCGGCGACAATAGCCACCATGCTCGACGCACCCGATACCGCCGTGTTGGCGGTCAACCTAGGCACGCCCGAGACGCCGACGGCTCCTGCCGTACGCCGTTACCTGGCTGAATTCCTGTCCGACCCCCGCGTGGTCTCGATCCCGGCGCTGCTGTGGCAGCCACTGCTGCGCGGCCTGATCCTGCCGCTGCGCAGCAGCCGTTCGGCGGCCAAGTACGCCCAGGTCTGGCTGCCCGACGGCTCACCGTTGATGGTGTACACCCGCCAGCTGGCGCAGGCCATGCAGGCGCTGCTGCCGTCGCTGACGGTACGCCATGCGATGCGCTACGGTGAACCGGCACTGGGCAGCGAGCTCGACTGCCTGGCCGCCGAAGGCGCGCGTCGCATCGTGGTGCTGCCGCTGTATCCGCAGTACTCGACGACCACCACCGCCTCGGTCGAAGACCGTGTCGATGCCTGGCAGCGCCGCAACCCGGGAGTGACCGTCAGCCTGGTCCGCGACTATTCGGTCGATCCGGGCTGGGTCGAGGCGGTTGCCGGCTCCATCCGGCGCTACTGGGAGCAGCAGGGCCGCGGCCAGACGCTGATGTTCTCCTTCCATGGCATCCCACAGCGCCTGGCCGATGGCGGTGACCCGTATCCGCAGCGCTGCGAGGCCAGTGCACGTGCCATCGCCAATGCACTGGGCCTGGCCAGCGACGAGTGGCAACTCGGCTACCAGTCGCGCTTCGGCCGCGAACGCTGGCTGCAGCCGTACGCCGAGCCCAGTCTGTGGGCGCTGGCCGAATCCGGCGTGAAGCAGATCGACGTGGTCTGCCCGGGTTTCGCCACCGACTGCCTGGAAACATTGGAAGAAGTGGCGATGGGCTTCACCGAAACGCTGGCCGAACGCGGCGCGACGATGCGCTATATCCCGTGCCTCAACGCCGAACCGGATCACGCGCGTGCGCTGGCACGGCTGGCCGTGGCGTCACTGGCATGAGCCTGCAGCCGTTTGAGCTCGAGGTGGGTGGCGCCCGCGTCGCCGGCCTGCGCAACCACGGCGACGGCCCGCGTGTGCTGGCCCTGCATGGCTGGCTCGACAACGCGACCAGCTTCATGCCGCTGGCACCCCATCTGTCATCGTTGCAGCTGGTGGCGATCGACCTGCCCGGCCATGGCCACAGCGCGCATCTGCCGGCCGGTGCCAGCTACACCACCGCAGCCGCGATCTGTCACGTGCTCGATGTCGCCGATGCGCTGGGCTGGGACCGCTTCACCCTGCTCGGCCATTCGATGGGCGCCGGCATCGCCAGCCTCACCGCGTCGGTCAGCGACCGTATCGAACGGCTGGTGGCGATCGAAGCACTCGGTGGCCTGCGCGGGCCCGAGGAAGAAACCGCCAACCGCCTGCGCGAGCATGTGAATGCCACCCGTGGCCTGGCCCGCAAACAGCTGCGTGTATTTCCCGACCTGGCCGCACCGATCCGCGCGCGGATGATGACCAACCAGCTCAGCGAAGGCTGCGCACGGCTGCTGGTCGAACGCGGCGTCGAACCCGTGGAAGGCGGCTACCGCTGGTGCAGTGATCCACGCCTGATGCTGCCCACCGCGATCCGCCTCAGCGAAGGCCAGATCGACAACCTGCTGCAGGCCATCGCCTGCCCGACACAGGTGATCTATGCCACGCCGGCGCAGTCCTACTATCCGGAGCCGATGCGTAGTGATCGCCTGCGGCACCTGCGTGATGGACGGCTGGCGGTGTTTCCCGGCAACCACCACCTGCATATGGAAGACCCGGCACGGATCGCCGAAGTGATCCTGCGCTTCTTCAACAACGACAACGCCGGCTGAGTCCGGACCGGCGCGCACTTCACTCTGCGCGCCTGCGGCCGATACACCAGTTGCGGGCCCCTGCGCCCGCGGCACGCGGGTCCGGTCGGGCCTGCGGCGTGTGTCTGGTTCTGCAAGGAAGTCCGCATGCCCGCTTTACTGCACCGTCACCCACAGGATGGGGTCACGGCGCGCCGTCGCTGCGGCGTTGATCGCGTCGCATTCCCCCAATTCCCGGTCCATGCCATGACCACGCCGTTGCGCGTGCACCAGGGCATGGCCGTTGTCGTTTGTTGATCCAGGAGTCGCCGATGTCCATTGCATCTTCCCGCCCCCCCGATACCGCCCGCCTGCCACATCTGCAGCAGCTCGCGCGCAGTGCTGATCGTCGCCTTCTGCTTGGCAGTGCGGCCCTGGCCGTGGCCGGCCTGCTGCTGGCTGTGCGCGGCCCGCAGGTGCTGAGCGCCTCGTTGGCCGCCGTCGCGGTATTGCCTGCCGTGTGGCTTGCTGGCCCGCAGGCGGGTCAGGCCATCGCCCGCAATGGCCTGGCGCTGCTGTTGTCACTGCAGTTGACGCTGTTGTGTGCGATCACCGGTCTGTCGCCGGCGCTGCCGATTGCACTGCTGCTGGGCGCGCTGCTGGGTCATCGCGATCGCCTGCCGGTGTGGTTGGCCGGTGGTGTCGGCACGCTCGCACTGCTGGCGCCGATGCTGGATGGCGCTGCGGTGCTGCCGACCGTGCTGCCGGCCGCCCTGCTGGCCGGCCTGACCCTGTTCCTTGGCCAGGTCGCGCTGCGCCTGCGCCAGCAGACCGAAGCCCTCGGCCACGGTCCACGCCGACTGGCCGCGCTCGCGCGTGATATCGCCACCGGCGCCGATCTCGGTGCACACACGGACACGAGCGCCTATGCCCCGGGCTCGCTGGCGCACGCGCTGGCCGATACCGCCCGCCACGTGCAGGCGCAGCGCGGCCGCGAAGCAGAGGCCAATGCCGAGAACGCACAGATCCGCCAGGCACTGGATGCATCGCGCACGGCAATGATGATTGCCGACAATGATCACGTGATCCGCTACGTGAACCGCTCGGTGGTGGCCCTGCTGCGCAACCAGCAGGCCACCCTGCGCCAGGCGTTTCCCGATTTCGACGCCGAACGCCTGGTTGGCAGCAGCATCCATCGCTTCCATGCCAACCCTGACCGCATCCGCGCCATCCTCAACGGCCTGCAGGTGACCCACAACGGCAAGGTGCAGATCGGCCCGGTGCACTTCGCACAGGTAGTCACCCCGGTGTTCGACGCGCAGGGCGCGCGGCTGGGCTTCGCCGTGGAGTGGCACGACCGCACCCATGAGCTGGCCCTGGAAAACGCAGTTGCCGGCATCGTCGCTGCAGCTGCCGCGGGTGATCTCGATCAGCGCCTGCAGGCCAGCGAGGGCGCCAGCTTCCTGGATGGGCTGACCGGTGGCATCAATCAGCTGCTCGATACCTTGGGCGGCACTATCGATGAAGTGCGGCAGATGCTTTCGGCCCTGGCCAACGGTGATCTCGACCGGCGCATGCACGGTGAATACCACGGTGCCTTCGCTGCGATCCAGCGCGACGCCAATGCCACCGCCGGGCAGTTGGCGCGGATGGTCGGCCACATCCAGCAATGCGCGGCGTCGATCAGCACCGCAGCCAGCGAGATTGCCGCCGGCAACGGCGCGCTGTCCGAACGCAGCGAGCGTCAGGCCGCGCACCTGCAGGAAACCGCGGCATCGATGGAGGAACTGACGGCCACGGTGCGCCAGAACGCCGCCCACGCGCGGGAAGCCAGTACGTTGGCGGCCGCCACGCAGAGCGCGGCCAGCGACGGCAACGCCGCGATGCAGCAGGTGGTCGACACCATGCAGGCCATCGAGGGCGCGTCGAAGCGGATCGGCGACATCACCGGCGTCATCGACGGTATCGCCTTCCAGACCAATATCCTGGCACTGAACGCCGCGGTGGAAGCAGCACGGGCCGGCGAGCAGGGCCGCGGCTTTGCCGTGGTCGCCAGCGAGGTTCGCGTCCTGGCACAACGTTCGGCTGCTGCAGCCCAGGAGATCAAGAAGCTGATCGACGAAGCAGGTCGCCAGGTCGGCGACGGTGCACAGCAGGTGGCCGACGCCGGCCAGCGCATGCAGGGCATCGTGGGCGGCGTGGAGAACGTCAGTCACCTGATGCGTGAGATATCGGCCGCCTCCCAGGAGCAGTCGATCGGTATCGAACAGATCAACCAGACCGTGGTGCAGATGGACCAGGCAACCCAGCAGAACGCTGCGCTGGTGGAGGAAGCGACCGCCGCGGCGCGCGAGCTGCAGTCGCAGGCCGGAACGCTGACCGAAGCGGTATCGGTGTTCCGCCAGCAGTCACCGCAGGGGATTGCCCTGGTCGCCTGATCGCGACCAACAACCCGATCTGATGAGGACGGCGCCCGCAGGGCGCCGTCTTTCTTTGCGTGTTCTGCGTGACGGGTCAGGAAAAGGTGGTTGCCGGAGTCGCTGGATCCGCCAGCGCCGGCTACCGCTGGTAGCTGCCAACCTTGGTTGCCATCGGAGTTCCGGCGCGGAGAGCATCCACGCATGGCGTGGATCTGCTGCCGGTCAGCCTGCCGTGGGTAGCTGCCAACCTTGGTTGGCGCCGCTCTTCCCGGGAACAATCCATCCGCACGCGGCCTGGATCTGCAGGTAGTGCCGGCCGCTGGCCGGCAGCTTTATCCCTGCGCCCTGCGCCGAAGGCGCAATCCCGCATCGGAAGATAATCCCCGAATCATTATCCGGGACACAAAGAAAAACCCCGCTGCGTGAGCAGCGGGGTTTTGGGTATAAACCCTGGCGATGACCTACTCTCGCATGGCTTAGGCCACACTACCATCGGCGCAGCTACGTTTCACTTCCGAGTTCGGGATGGGATCGGGTGGTTCCATAGCGCTAATTTCACCAGGGAGGCTTTTGGAGAGTCGCACTCGTCCCGGAGGACAAGGCGCCAGCCTCGCATAGTTCTTGTGACGTAGCGTGCACTTGGATGCTCTTACGACGCTGTCGTAAAGCCAAGGCAACTTGAGGTTATATGGTCAAGCCACACGGATCATTAGTATCAGTTAGCTCAATACATTGCTGTACTTACACACCTGACCTATCAACCACATAGTCTATATGGTTCCTTCAGGGGGCTTGTGCCCCGGGAGATCTCATCTTGAGGCGCGCTTCCCGCTTAGATGCTTTCAGCGGTTATCGCTTCCGAACATAGCTACCCGGCAATGCCACTGGCGTGACAACCGGAACACCAGAGGTTCGTCCACTCCGGTCCTCTCGTACTAGGAGCAGCCCCTCTCAAATCTCCAACGCCCATGGCAGATAGGGACCGAACTGTCTCACGACGTTCTGAACCCAGCTCGCGTACCACTTTAAATGGCGAACAGCCATACCCTTGGGACCGACTACAGCCCCAGGATGTGATGAGCCGACATCGAGGTGCCAAACACCGCCGTCGATATGAACTCTTGGGCGGTATCAGCCTGTTATCCCCGGAGTACCTTTTATCCGTTGAGCGATGGCCCTTCCATACAGAACCACCGGATCACTAAGTCCTAGTTTCCTACCTGCTTGATCCGTCGATCTTGCAGTCAAGCACGCTTATGCCTTTGCACACAGTGCGCGATGTCCGACCGCGCTGAGCGTACCTTCGAGCTCCTCCGTTACTCTTTAGGAGGAGACCGCCCCAGTCAAACTACCCACCATACACGGTCCCCGACCCAGATAATGGGCCCAGGTTAGAACGTCAAGCACGACAGGGTGGTATTTCAAGGATGGCTCCACTGCAGCTAGCGCCACAGTTTCATAGCCTCCCACCTATCCTACACAGACGAACTCAACGTTCAGTGTAAAGCTATAGTAAAGGTTCACGGGGTCTTTCCGTCTTGCCACGGGAACGCTGCATCTTCACAGCGATTTCAATTTCACTGAGTCTCGGGTGGAGACAGCGCCGCTGTCGTTACGCCATTCGTGCAGGTCGGAACTTACCCGACAAGGAATTTCGCTACCTTAGGACCGTTATAGTTACGGCCGCCGTTTACTGGGGCTTCGATCAAGAGCTTCGCCTTGCGGCTGACCCCATCAATTAACCTTCCAGCACCGGGCAGGCGTCACACCCTATACGTCCACTTTCGTGTTTGCAGAGTGCTGTGTTTTTGATAAACAGTCGCAGCGGCCTGGTTACTGCGACCCTCTTCAGCTATAGCTCGCACGAGCCACCAAAAAGGGTGCACCTTCTCCCGAAGTTACGGTGCCATGTTGCCTAGTTCCTTCACCCGAGTTCTCTCAAGCGCCTGAGAATTCTCATCCTACCCACCTGTGTCGGTTTACGGTACGGTCTGCGTAAGCTGAAGCTTAGGAGCTTTTCCTGGAAGCGTGGTATCAGTGACTTCGCCATAAAGGCTCGTCTCGGTGCTCGGTCTTAAAGGATCCCGGATTTGCCAAAGATCCAAACCTACCGCCTTTCCCCAGGACAACCAACGCCTGGTACACCTAACCTTCTCCGTCCCTCCATCGCACTTACGCGAGGTGCAGGAATATTAACCTGCTTTCCATCGACTACGACTTTCGTCCTCGCCTTAGGGGCCGACTCACCCTGCGCCGATTAACGTTGCGCAAGGAAACCTTGGGCTTTCGGCGTGCGGGTTTTTCACCCGCATTATCGTTACTCATGTCAGCATTCGCACTTCCGATACCTCCAGCAGACTTCTCAATCCACCTTCAACGGCTTACGGAACGCTCCTCTACCGCGCATAACAAAGTTATGCACCCCAAGCTTCGGTTTTGTGCTTAGCCCCGTTAAATCTTCCCCGCAGACCGACTCGACCAGTGAGCTATTACGCTTTCTTTAAAGGGTGGCTGCTTCTAAGCCAACCTCCTGGCTGTCTGTGCCTTTCCACATGGTTTTCCACTTAGCACAAAATTTGGGACCTTAGCTGTGGGTCTGGGTTGTTTCCCTTTTCACGACGGACGTTAGCACCCGCCGTGTGTCTCCCATACAGTCCGTCTCGGTATTCGGAGTTTGCAATGGTTTGGTAAGTCGCGATGACCCCCTAGCCATAACAGTGCTCTACCCCCGAGAGGATACATATGAGGCGCTACCTAAATAGCTTTCGAGGAGAACCAGCTATCTCCGGGTTCGATTAGCTTTTCACTCCTAATCACAGCTCATCCCCGTCTTTTGCAACAGACGTGGGTTCGGGCCTCCAGTACCTGTTACGGCACCTTCACCCTGGCCATGACTAGATCACCCGGTTTCGGGTCTACTGCCCGCGACTATGCGCCCTTATCAGACTCGGTTTCCCTTCGCCTCCCCTATACGGTTAAGCTTGCCACGAACAGTAAGTCGCTGACCCATTATACAAAAGGTACGCAGTCACTCCTTGCGGAGCTCCTACTGCTTGTACGCACACGGTTTCAGGATCTATTTCACTCCCCTCTCCGGGGTTCTTTTCGCCTTTCCCTCACGGTACTGGTTCACTATCGGTCGGTCAGTAGTATTTAGCCTTGGAGGATGGTCCCCCCATGTTCAGACAGGGTTTCACGTGCCCCGCCCTACTCGTCTTCACTGAAATGGCCCTTTCAGATACAGGGCTATCACCTTCTATGGCCGCTCTTTCCAGAGCGTTTTCCTAG